>NZ_SUGA01000100.1 GCF_004963255.1 Mesorhizobium sp.
ACTACGACAAGGAGAAGCTGCAGGAACGTCTGGCGAAGCTCGCCGGCGGCGTTGCCGTGATCCGCGTCGGCGGTGCGACCGAAGTGGAAGTGAAGGAAAAGAAGGACCGCGTTGACGACGCGCTGAACGCGACCCGCGCGGCCGTGGAAGAAGGCATCGTCGCCGGCGGCGGCGTGGCGCTCCTGCGCGCCTCGGCCAACGTCAAGGCCACCGGCGTCAACTCCGATCAGGCTGCCGGCATCAACATCGTGCGCCGCGCGCTGCAGGCTCCGGCCCGCCAGATCGCGTCGAACGCCGGTGCGGAAGCTTCGATCGTTGCTGGCAAGATCCTCGAGAACAAGGGCGCGACCTTCGGCTTCAACGCCCAGACCGGCGACTATGGCGACATGATCGCCATGGGCATCGTCGACCCGGTCAAGGTCGTGCGCACCGCTCTCCAGGACGCGGCCTCGGTCGCCGGTCTGCTGGTCACCACCGAAGCCATGATCGCCGAAGCTCCGAAGAAGGAAGCTGCCGGCGGTATGCCGGGCGGCATGCCTGGCGGCGGCATGGGTGGCATGGGCGGCATGGACTTCTAAGAAGTCCATAAAGCACGCCCATCAACTAACATTGCTCAAGCCCGCTAGCGGGCTTGAGTGGCGGCATGGACTTCTAATCCAGCCTACCTGGCTAATGCATACGGAAGGGCGGCAGCGATGCCGCCCTTTTTGTATGGACGATAGGGCCTGGCGGGTTGTGTGCGTCAAGTTCTGCAAAAAGGGGGCGGCCATATTGCTGGTCATGCGG
>NZ_SUGA01000101.1 GCF_004963255.1 Mesorhizobium sp.
ACCTCGATCTGCTGCACGGTGAAGCCGTATTTCTGCGCCAGGAGCTCGTAGATCGGGATCGTCTCCTTGCCATAGGGCGAGCCGTGATAGAGCACGACGATCTTCTTGCCCTTCAGCTTGTCGATGCCGCCTTCCTTGGCGGCGATGTAGTTCACGATGCCGGATGTCTCGCTGTAGGGATTGAGCAGCAGTGGGAAGACATAAGGGAAGACCCGCCCGTCGGTGGAGTCGGTGCGGCCGTGATTGACCGTGATCAGCGGCACCTTGTCGGCGGTGATGCGGTCGATCATGGCGTAGGCGATGCCTACCGACAGCGGATTCCAGGCGGCCGCGCCCGCGTGGCTCTTCTGACGCTCGTAGCATTCGACGCCGCGCTCGACCTCGTACTGGGTCTCGCACTCGTCCCAGGTCAGCTTGACGCCGTTGACGCCGCCGTCGCGGATGTTGATCAGGTTGAGATAGTCGATGAAGCCGCCGAAGAAGCCGGTGCCGCCAGCCGCATAGGGCCCGACGCGATAGCTCTGCAGCGGGAAATATTGCTCGTCGGCGTGGGCGGCCGGCAAGGCCACCGACACCGCCAGCGCCGCCGAGATGGCAATCGCCTTGACTGTGCTGAGGAAGGTCATGGTTCGAGGTTCTCCAGTATGGGCCTTTTGCCCGGTTCATTCTCTGAATGCTTGCAGTGTTGGAGCGCGGGGCTGCCAA
>NZ_SUGA01000102.1 GCF_004963255.1 Mesorhizobium sp.
TTCCCGACGATCCGGACGCGCTGAAGGCGATGGTCCTGGCGCGCGACGTCGAGAACGCCCGGCTGATCCAGATCATCAAGGAATTGCAGCGCCACCGCTTCGGCCGGCGTGCTGAGATGCTCCCCGAGGATCAATTGCTGCTGGGACTCGAAGAGGCCGAGCAGATCGAGGCGGCCGGTGAGGAAGAGACGGAGCAATCTGCTCCCGCAGAGCGCCAAGCAAAGGCCACGAAGCGCCGAGCGAACCGGGGCGCGCTGCCGCCCCATCTGCCGCGCGTGGAGATGGTTGTCGACATCGAGGACCGTACTGCCCGTGCTGCCGCAATGGGTTACATCGGATCGGCGAGGACGTGAGCGAGCGGCTCGACATCGTGCCGGCGCAGCTGCGTGTGATCGTCGTGCGTCGGCCCAAATATGCCTGCCGCGCCTGCGAGGATGTTGTGGTTCAGGCTCCGGCGCCGGCCCGACTGATCGAGGGTGGTCTTCCGACCGAGGCGACGGTTGCCCAGGTGCTGGTGTCCAAATATGCCGATCACCTTCCGCTCTATCGTCAGGCGCAGATCTACGCCCGGCAAGGAATCAATCTCGATCGCTCCACGCTCGCCGATTGGGTCGGCCGCGCCGCCTGACACCTGCGTCCGGTGCATGAGCGGCTGCTTGGCAAGCTGAAGTCCTCGCCAAAAC
>NZ_SUGA01000103.1 GCF_004963255.1 Mesorhizobium sp.
CAATGTATTCGAGCTTGCGCAGCTTGTTTCCGCCGAACGCGAGACCGGAGTTGCAGTCCTCGCGTTTGACGTAGATTTCCACCTTGTCGCCCAGATGCTTGCCGAGGCGGTCGAGCCTCTCGATCGGCGTGGGTCCAAAGGTGAGCGGATAACGTTCGAATTTTTCCAGCATGCTATCTCCAGCAAAAAAGTACCTGAACCTGCTACGCACCGGTCAGCCCAGGGGTATGGTCGCGTGTTAGCCGAACACAGATTCCCTATACGATCAACTCAGTCATCAGAGGGTGACCAAAATTGGTGTGGGTCTGAGCACTGATCCTGTCATCCGCGCATCAAAGCAGCAGCACATGCTGGGCATTCGACCATAAGCCGGGACACAGCTGAAAATTTCATTCCGCAGCTGATCAGAGTCAGGCGACTGATACCGAGCTTCCCTGGAACCATTGACATGCTGGCCCATGTGGCGAGTTCCACGAGCGCGGCTAGACCGCCAGATCAGAAAGAGCACGGTGTCGAGATAGCCGGCCTGAAGCAGCAGCGAACAGGCCAGCGTCGTGACGACTGCCACATGGGTCCAATGCGAAGCGAAGTAAACCATCGACGCATTGCTGCACAGGACCAGCCCCACGAGCCGACAAAA
>NZ_SUGA01000104.1 GCF_004963255.1 Mesorhizobium sp.
CCGTCATAGGTCTTGGTCAGCGTGTATGTGTAGGTGCCGTCGGCATTGAGCACCAGGTTGCCGTACTGGCCGGTGGCCGATGAGTTGAGCGTGTAGGTATAGGGTCCCGTGCCGCCGGCCGGCGTGATGGCGCCGTTGAATATCTCGCTGTTGCCGGCCGCGTCGCTGCCCGCCGGCAGGCCCTTCTCATAGACCAGCGCGTCGGTGTCGGAGGCGGTGACAGTGACGTTGTTGACGGTGATGTCGAGCGTCACGGTCGAGGTGTCGCCGTCGCCGTCGGTGATGGTGTAGACGAAGTGGTCGACCGCGTTGGCGGTGACCGCGTTGGGGTTGGCGGTGTAGGTGTAGGAGCCGTTGGCGTTGAGCACCAGCGTGCCGTACTGGCCTGCGATGCCGGCGCCGCCGAGATTGCCGCTCACCGGGTTGGAGACGTTCGAGCCGGTGGCCACGCCGGTCACCGCGCCGCCGGGTGCTGCGCCGTCGGCGCCAAGCACGTCCGCCGTTCCGTCGGTCAGCACGTTGCCCGTCGTCTGCGAGCCTTCCGAGACGCTATTGGTGTCGGCATGCGCCGTCGGCACGTCGTCGAC
>NZ_SUGA01000105.1 GCF_004963255.1 Mesorhizobium sp.
CGCGGCACATTGGGTGTGATGTCGAGGTCGCAAGCGGGATCTGGCTCGCGATAGTTGGCGGTCGGCGGCACGACGTCCTCTTGGATTGCCATCACGCAGGCGATCATTTCAAGCGCGCTCGCTGCGCCGAGGCAATGCGCGTGCGTGGACTTGGTGGAAGAGATGGACATCGAATAAGCGTGGTTTCCAAACACACGCTTGATCGCCGCCGTTTCAGTCTGATCATTGCTCTTGGTACCGGTGCCGTGCGCGTTGAGGTAGTCGACGTCCTCGGCATTCAGCCCGGCATCGGCAAGGCAGGCGCGCATCGCCGACGCTGGCCCCTCGACAGATGGCGCGGCAATGTGGAAGGCATCGGCGGAAAGGCCGACGCCGGCGATCTCGGCAAGAATTGTGGCACCACGCCTCGTGGCATGCTCGTAGCTTTCCAGCACGGCCATGCCCGCACCCTCGCCCAGCACCAGGCCCTTCCTATCGGCGGAGAAGGGCCGGCAGGTATCGGGTGAAAGCACGCGCATTGCTTCCCATGCTTTCAGCACGCCCCATGCGAAGGGTGCGTCGCTGCC
>NZ_SUGA01000106.1 GCF_004963255.1 Mesorhizobium sp.
ATCCACCACTCTATTTCGGCGGGTCTTCCGATGCGGGATCGACCGTGGCGGCGCAGGAGATCGACAAATATCTGACCTGGGGCGAACCGCCGGCCGATGTCGGGCGCAAGCTCGACGGCGTGCGAGAGCTCGCCGAAAAGGCCGGCCGCAAGCTCTCCTTCGGCATCCGCCTGCATGTCATTGCCCGGGAGACCACAGAGGAGGCGTGGGCCGCCGCCGACCGGCTGATCAGCCGGCTCGATGACGCGACCATCGCCTCGGCGCAGAAGGTTTTCGCGCGCATGGACTCGGTCGGCCAGGCGCGGATGAGCGCTTTGCATGGCGGCGACCGGGCCAAGTTGGAGATCGCCCCGAACCTGTGGGCGGGCGTTGGCCTGGTGCGCGGCGGCGCTGGCACGGCGCTGGTCGGCGATCCCGCGACGATCGCCGAGCGCATCGACGAATATAGGCGGCTCGGCATCGATACCTTCATCCTCTCGGGTTACCCGCATCTTGAAGAAGCCTATCGCTTCGGCGAGCTGGTGCTGCCGCATTTGCCGACCGAACATCAGGTCA
>NZ_SUGA01000107.1 GCF_004963255.1 Mesorhizobium sp.
ATCCACCACTCTATTTCGGCGGGTCTTCCGATGCGGGATCGACCGTGGCGGCGCAAGAGATCGACAAATATCTGACCTGGGGCGAGCCGCCCGCCGATGTCGCGCGCAAGCTCGATGGCGTGCGAGATCTCGCCGAAAAGGCCGGCCGCAAGCTCTCCTTCGGCATCCGCCTGCATGTCATCGCCCGCGAAACCACCGAGGAAGCCTGGGCGGCGGCCGACAGGCTGATCAGCCGGCTCGACGACGCGACCATCGCCTCGGCGCAGAAGGTGTTCGCGCGCATGGACTCGGTCGGCCAGGCGCGGATGAGCGCGCTGCATGGCGGCGACCGGTCCAAGCTCGAGATCGCGCCGAACCTGTGGGCCGGCGTTGGTTTGGTGCGCGGCGGCGCTGGCACGGCGCTGGTCGGCGATCCCGCCACGATCGCCGAGCGCATCGACGAATACAGGCGGCTCGGCATCGATACCTTCATCCTCTCGGGTTACCCGCATCTTGAAGAGGCCTATCGCTTCGGCGAGCTGGTGCTGCCGCATTTGCCGACCGAACATCAGGTCA
>NZ_SUGA01000108.1 GCF_004963255.1 Mesorhizobium sp.
AAGATTGTCCAAGCACGGCAAGGCTTCCGAGCTATTCACCATGTGCATGATCGCCCCTTCGATTCAGATGCGCTTTGATGTGCGTCAATTCGATCGGTCCGCCCGTGGGGTTCGAGCAATCCCTTCAGCCAGGATCCGCATCGTTCAGCCAGGCGCCGTTGAACCCGGCGCGTCGCAATCCGGTGACGATGTACGGGCAACCGCGCATCAAGCGCCAAACCATGTCGCTCAGGTAGTTCTCGATCATCAGCACGATGGGGCCCTGGTTGATGCCGAAGTGCCAGGGCGATACCCACCACCCGTACGGATTGCCAGGCTCGCCCGGGTGGGTGGGATTGAAGGCCGCCTTGAAGCCGTATCTGCTGAACTCTTTCAGCTTCGCCTGATGGATGCAGAAGTCGAGCGCCTCCAGGACGATCTCCGGAGCGAACGGCAATGAAGCCGCGACCGCCCATGGAGCGAGCGTGCCGTCATCCGGCCCATAGGGAACGCCGCGGCCGACATAGTCGTAGAACTCCCGCTGGACACCATTGA
>NZ_SUGA01000109.1 GCF_004963255.1 Mesorhizobium sp.
TGGAATGACTTTGGACACCAAGATGGAACTGCGTATGGGGTCCCCGGCTCCTGCGCTGAAAGTGGAGAACTGGCTGCGTGGCGAGCCCCTCACGAGCCTTCGGCCCGGCAAGGTCTACCTCGTTGAATTTTGGGCGACTTGGTGCCGACCATGTGTCCACGCCATGCCCCATTTGATCGAACTGCAGGAGAAATATAAAGACAGCGGATTTGAGATTATCGGAGTCGCAGCTTGCGAAAAGGCTGCAACCGCGGACGAAGCGCGGACCAACGTGGATGCCTGGCTGACCGAGAAGTTCCCGAATCTGAATTATCGGACAGCGTTCGATTGCACTGGCGAAATGAAAAAGCTCTGGCTGGAACCCAGCTCTTCGTTCGGGATTCCCACCTCGTTCGTGGTCGACCGCGACGGCCACATCGCTTATATCGGCCACCCGGCACCTCTCGATGACGTTTTGCCGAAAGTCCTTAACGGCAGCTGGCGCAGCAGCTATGAAG
>NZ_SUGA01000010.1 GCF_004963255.1 Mesorhizobium sp.
CTACTCCCCTACTCCCCACGTACCCAGCCACGCCACCCTCCGTCAGTTCCGCCAATGCCAGCGACTGGTCGAGGTGAGCGGCGCGCCAGGCAAGCATCTTCTCCGCGAACTCCAGCCGTACCGGCAGATAGGCCGGGTCGTTCGCCACATTGTTCAGTTCCCCGGGGTCTTTCTGCAGGTCGAACAGAAGCGCTGGCAGGCCACCACCGAAATGGACATATTTGAAGCCGGCCGAGCGGATGACGGCGAGGTTGCAGTCGCGCGACTCCATGCCGAAATGGCGTTCGGCTTCGCCTGCCGCGATCGTGCGGAAGTCGAACTCCCAATGCGCGGCGTCGCGCCAGTTTCCGGGCCGGTCGCCGTCAAGCCACGGCGCGAGCGAGCAGCCGTCGAGATGGTGCTGCGGCGCGGCGCCGATCAGGTCGAGCAAGGTCGGAAAGACATCGACGGCTTCGGTGAAGTGCTCCACGGATGAACCGGCCGCGGCTCTCCGGCGCGGGTCGCGGACGATCAGCGGAATGTGGTAGCTGGCATCGAAGAAGCCGCCTTTGCCCAGCATGAAATGGTCGCCCATCATCTCGGCGTGGTCGGATGTGAGCACGACGATGGTGTCGTTCCAGGCGCCTGCCGATTTGATCGCCCGCCAGATGCGGCCGAGCTGCGCATCGACCTCCGAAATCATGCCGTAATAGATCGCGCGGATGCGGCGGAAATTCTCCTCACTCCAGTCCGGCACGCCGCCCTCCATGCCCGGAACGAATTTCGTTCTTTTCTGGAGGGCGAGATCATAGGCGAGATAAGGGTGGCTTGCGGCCTCGGCCTGCCAATTTGCCGCGCGCTTGAAAGCGGGGCCTTCAGCCGGATCGTACATCGTATTGTAAGGCTCCGGCACGATGAAGGGCGGGTGCGGGCTGATGAAGGAGATGTGCGCGAACCATGGCGCGCCCTTGTCCTGCTCGCCAAGCCAGCGGATGAATTCGCCGGCCAGGAAAGCGCTCGGCGTCTGGTCCTTCGAATAGACCGGCGGCGCGTTGGTGACGTCGCATTCCGCCTGCCCTTCGGCCAGACGGTGGATGCCAGGGCTGCCGGAGCCGGTGTCTACGCCTTGCGCGCGCAGCCATGACAGCCACTGCTTCTGATGCTCGGGCAAAGCCTGTCGGACGGTGAAGCCGGGCAGCACGCCTTCATAACTGCGCAGGCGCGGATCCCCCACCGCAAGCTGGCGCGGGTCGAGCGAGACATCGGTGTATCCGAACAGGGTTGGATCGTAGCCCGCCGCGCGCGCCGAAAGCGCGATGTTGCCATGGCGCGCGTCGAGCGGCGTGCCGTTGCGGCAGACGCGATTGTTCATCTGGTAGAGGCCTGTATAGAGACAGGCGCGGGCTGGAGAACAAGGCGCTGCCCCGCCATAGTGGCGGCGGAAGAGCACGCCCTCAGCGGCGAGCGCATCCGCATTTGGCGTCTTCACCACCGGATGGCCGGCGGCCGAAAGGCAATCGCCACGCCATTGGTCGCAAGTGATGAGGAGAACATTCGGGCGGCTCGTCGGATTGTCCAAGATCATCTCCTTGTGGAAGCGCTCAGATGGAACGGAAATCACCTGGGTTGCAAGCCGATGCTGGTGATGGATTGGTGAACATATTTTGAACAGTCGTTCACGTTTATGATACAGTCCATCCTGTGTTTGCCCGCTTTGCCGCAGAGCCGCCCCTCCTCATATTGGCGTGGACAGCGGCGAGGGCCGCGCAAGAACAAGGGAAGGAGCACGATCATGCTCAATCAGATCCAGGGCCTGCATCACGTCACCTCGATGGCGAGCGACGCACGCCGCAACAATGAGTTCTTCACGAAAAAGCTTGGCCTGCGCCGGGTGAAGAAAACCGTCAATTTCGACGCGCCGGACGTCTATCACCTCTACTATGCCGACGAGGTCGGCACGCCGGGTTCGGTGATGACGTATTTTCCGTTCCCCGATATCGGCAAGGGCCGGCACGGCGTCGGCGAAGTCGGCACGACGGTGTTCTCGGTGCCGGAAGGCACGCTCGCCTATTGGGAAAAGCGCTTCGCCGACGAGGGCGTGGGCAATGTTGCCCGCACCCAAACCTTTGGCGAAAAGCGGCTTACCTTCACCGGCCCGGACGGTGACAGCTTCGCGCTTGTCGAGGACAAGGCCGACAGCAGAGCGCCCTGGGTCAAGGGCGGCGTTCCCGGCGACGAGGCGATCCGCGGCTTTCACTCGGTCTCGCTCCGGCTGAAGGACGGCGGCGCCACGGAGGAGCTCTTGAAGTTCATGGGCTATGAGGAGGTCGACAAGTCCGGCAATATCCGCCGGCTGGCGATCAAGAACGGCAATGGCGCCGATGTCGTCGACATCGAATCGCTGCCCGGCGCCGGCTTCGCCAATCTCGGCGCCGGCTCGGTGCACCATGTCGCCTTCGCGGTCGAGGATCGCGCCAAGCAGCTCGAGGTGCGCAAGGCGCTGATCGACACGGGCTATGGCGTGACGCCGGTCATCGATCGCGACTATTTCTGGGCGATCTATTTCCGCACGCCGGGCGGCGTGCTGTTCGAGGTGGCAACCAACGAACCGGGCTTCGACCGCGACGAAGACACTGCCCATCTTGGCGAGGCGCTGAAGCTGCCGACGCAGCATCAGCATCTTAGGCCTTATCTCGAAGAGCACCTGCAGAAGCTGGAAGGCTGAAGCCATGAGCAAGGACGCTTACATCCACAAAACGCTGCCCGGTTCGCCGGGCAGCCCGCTGCTCTTTGTCTTCCACGGCACCGGCGCGGACGAGAACCAGCTTCTTGGCTTCGGACGCGATCTGGTGCCTTCGGCGACGATCGTTTCGCCGCGCGGCGACGTGTCGGAGCATGGCGCTGCCCGTTTCTTCCGCCGCACTGGCGAGGGCGTCTATGACATGAACGACCTGGCGCGCGCGACATCGAAGATGGCGGGCTTCGTCAAGGCGCATGTCGAAACGGCAAAACCATCGGCGGTGTTCGGTCTCGGCTATTCCAACGGCGCCAACATCCTGGCTTCGGTGGTGTTCGCCGAGCCAACGCTGTTCGATGCCTCGGCACTCATGCATCCGCTGATCCCGTTCGAGCCGAAGGTGCAGGGCAGCCTTGCCGGCCGCCATATCCTGCTCACGGCCGGCAGGCGCGACCCGATCTGCCCGCCTAACCTGACGTCGCGGCTCGAGGCCTATTTGCGCGCCGACGGCGCGGATGTCACAGTGGAATGGCACGACGGCGGGCATGAGGTTCGGCCGAATGAAATCGAAGCGGCGCGGCGGCTCTTTGCGCTGGCGCCAGCTGCCCAAGGAGGCAAGTGAAATGGCTGACCAACTGCCCGAGATCGAACTGGAAGACCGCGGCTCCAAGGGGCGCTATGTGCTGCGCGGCCCCGGCGGCGCCGAGGCCGAGATGACATTCACCAAGATCGGCGAGCACCAGCTGATCATCGATCATACCGAAGTGCCGGACGTCTTTCGCGGCCAGGGCGCCGGGCTTCGGCTCGTCACCCGCGCCGTGGAGGATGCCCGTGCCGCCGGCAAGAAGATCATCCCGCTCTGCCCCTTCGCCAACGCCCAGTTCCGCCGCCACCCGGAATGGGCGGATGTGTTGAAGCAGTAGCGCGGCTTCTCCCTTCTCCCCTTGTGGGAGAAGGTGGATCGGCGCGCAGCGCCGAGACGGTTGAGGGGTGGGGGACGGATCACCGTCCTTGTCAAGCTGGAGCACCCCTCATCCGACCGAGCTTCGCTCGGCCACCTTCTCCCACAAGGGGAGAAGGGAAAGACGCGCTCTGGCATTTGCACCGGCCGGCCATCTTGCCTAAGTTGACGGTTCGTTCGGACGAAACCTGTCGTCCCGCCTGTCCCCGATTTGAATGGCTCCCCTGATGACCGATACCGACCTGATCCCCGTTTTCGACGGACATAACGACACGCTGCTGCGACTCTACCAGTCGAAGGAAGCCGATGTCGAAAAGCTGTTCATCGAGGGAACGCCGGGCGGCCATATCGACCTGCCGCGCGCCAGAAAGGGCGGCTTTGCCGGCGGCATGTTCGCGATCTTTCCGCCGCCGGTCGAAAAGTCGAAGCGCAGCGCGGTGCCGCCGGCGCCGAGCGACAACGAGCCCTTGCCGCCCGAACTGCCGCAAGCAGAAGCGATCACCTCAACCATAGGGATGGCTTCGATCCTGTTCAGGCTGGAGCGCGCCGGCGCGCTGACCGTCTGCCGCAGCGCCGGCGATGTTCGCGCCGCGATGGCGAAGGGTTCGATCGCGGCCGTGTTCCACATCGAAGGCGTCGAGGCGATCGATCCCGGGCTTGCCATGCTCGACGTGCTGCATGCTGCGGGCCTGCGCTCGCTGGGCATCGTCTGGAGCCGCCCCAACGCCTTCGGCAATGGCGTGCCGTTCCGCTTCCCATCGTCGCCCGATACCGGGCCTGGCCTCACCGATGCCGGCAAGGCGCTGGTCAAGGCGTGCAACCAGCTCAGGATCATGATCGACCTCTCGCACCTCAACGAGAAGGGTTTTCGTGACGTGGCGGGCTTGAGCGACGCGCCGCTGGTCGCGACTCATTCCAACGTGCATGCGATCTGCGGCCATTCGCGCAATCTGACCGACTGGCAGCTCGGCGCGATCCGCGAATCGGGCGGCATGGTCGGCCTGAACTTCGCCACCGGCTTCCTGCGCGAGGATGGCCGCATGAACGCCGACACCAGCATCGACATCATGGTGCGCCACATCGATTCGCTCTTACAGGCGCTGGGCGAGGATGGCGTGGGCCTCGGCTCCGATTTCGACGGCGCCATGATCCCGGCCCCGATCGGTGATGTCGCCGGCCTGCCCAAGCTCATCGATGCGCTCGCGGCGCGCGGTTTCGGACGCGCGCTGATCGAGAAGATCGCTTACCGGAACTGGTTGAGGGTGCTGGAAAGAACAATAGGGTGAAGCCTGCCTACTGCGCGTAACCCATCCGCTTCAGCCAGTCCTTGTCGACGCCGCGGTCGCGGATGATCGCCAAGGGGCTTTCCGCGTCGAGCCGGGCGCAGACGCGATAGACCTCCAGCGTCTCGGCATTCATATCGCCGCGCTTGAAGAAATACATCGCCGCCGCGTAGCGGGTGCGGCCGGACCACATCTCGCCGAGCGGCGTGTTGACCAGCTGCCACTGCTCGGCGGCTTCCGCCTCCAGGTCTTCCGCTTCGCTTGCCATCGTCAGAAGTCCGCCGGCGGGTTGGCGGTGCGGCGGTCGAGCTTGATGAAGGGCCGCGGCACCACCTTCGCCTTCTTCATCAGCTTCTGGTACTGCAGCTCGCGCATGGCGTAAATCTCGACCCAGAGATCGTCGACGATCGTGTCGCCATAGGGCCGCTGCAGGGAGGCAAGCGCGATGTTGCGCTTGGCCATGGGCGACCACATCGCCGCGCTGACCAGCCCGACCTCCTGGCTCTTCCTATAGTAGACGATGGCATGCTCGGCCGGGATGTTGCCTTCGATCTCCAGCCCAACCAGCACATGGCGCAGCCTCTTCTTCGAGCGCGCTTCGAGGATGGCGCGGCGGCCGTTGAAGTGGCCCTTGTCCGGATCGATCATGAAGCCGAGGCCGATCTCGTCGGGCATGCGCAGGCGGTCAGCGCGGATGGCATGCTCGGCAGCTGTGAAGTCGGCATTGGCGACGATCAGCCCGGCTTCCAGCCTGGCGCGGTTCAGCGCGGTGTAGCCGATGGCGCGGATGCCGCGCAGCTCGCCCGCCGCCATCAGCCGGTCCCAAAGGCTCAGCGCCTTGTCGGTCGGCACGAACAATTCGTAGCCGAGATCGCCGGTGAAGCCGGTGCGCGAGATGGTCACGGTAGCACCCTCATGCGCGAATTCGGCAAGGTCGAAGATTTTCAGCCGCTCGACGCCGGCAAAGCCAGCGTCGCGCAGGATGGCGAAGGAGGTCGGGCCCTGCAGCGCCAGTCCGGCGACGGCCTCGGTCTCTTCCTCGACAGTCACATCGTATCGAAAAGCGCTGTCGAGCAGCCAGGGCAGGTGCCGCTCTTGCGAACACAGGCGGAAGCGTGTCGGCGAGAGCCGGAACAGCGTCCCGTCATCGAGCACGAAACCGTCGTCGTCGCACCAGGCGGTGTAATGGACGCGGCCGGGTTTCAGTTTGGTCACGTCGCGCAGCGTGACGCGGTCGAGATAGGCCTCGGCGTCCGGGCCCTCGATCCGGTATTTGGTCATCGGCGAGATGTCGAACAGCGCCGCCTGGCTGCGGATGGCGAAATATTCGAGCTCCTCGTCCCACAGCGAATGCGGGGCGCGGTAGCCGGCCCAATTGTACCAATCCTGCTTCAGTGCCAGCGCGTCGATGCGGGGCTGGAACGGCGTGCCGAGCCGCAGCGTGCGGAAGTGGGATTGGGCTGCTGTGCGGGCGTCGGCCAAGGGCTTGATCGTGGGATGATGGTTCATGACGGCGTTCCTTCGCCGTAGCGCACGACTTCAGCGATTTGCAAAAACATCCCTAGGCCCTCATCGCGATGATGCGGCGCGCGGCGTTGAGGCCGGGCGCGCCGGAGATGCCGCCGCCCGGATGTGAGCCGGCGCCGGCAAGGAACAGCCCTTCGAGCGGCGTGTCGTAACCCGACCAGCCGGAAACCGGCCGCGACATCAGCATCTGATCGGCCTGCAACTCGCCATGGTGCCAGTGGCCGGGCATGCGGTAGCGCGCCTCGATGTCGGCGGGCGTCAGAAGCTCGGCATGGCGAACCGTGGCGCCGATCCCCGGGGCATAGATTTCGAGCTGTGCCATGATTG
This sequence comes from Mesorhizobium sp., assembly GCF_004963255.1. GTDB lineage: Bacteria > Pseudomonadota > Alphaproteobacteria > Rhizobiales > Rhizobiaceae > Mesorhizobium. The sequence goes on from NZ_SUGA01000010.1 coordinate 6,815, forward strand.
CTTTCAGGAATAGCGGCTTTCCGGCAGTCCAGCCTTCTTTCAACGCATAGGGCGCGTATTGCACCACGGCCGAGAGCACGCAGGCGCCGCACGGTGCGAGCGAGGCATCGACAAGGCTGGGCAGCGTGATCTCCATCACCGGCTCGGGCGAGAACGCGCCATATTTCGACGGGTTGAAGGCGCGCTCGACATGGTCGGGCGAAGGCGCGATGACGAGGCGGCCTTTGTGGCCGGCGGCGTCCACGCCTGGGAATTGCGGCGGCCGGTCGAGCGCCAGATGGAGCTTCGCCGCATCGCCCTTCATGCGGATATTCCGGACCTTGCGCACGAAGCCGGTGTCGACCTCGCGCGGGCCGACGAGATCGAGGATCGTGGTTGCGGGATTGATGGCCGAGACGACGGTCTTTGCGCGCAGCGTCTCGCCGCTCTGCGTGACGACCCCCACGGCGCGGCCCTTCTCGACGATCACCCTGGCGACCGGCGAAGCGTGACGGATGGAGACGCCGGCCTTCTCCGCCGCGGCGCGAATGGCGGCAACGACGGCGCCCATGCCGCCTTTCGGCTGGACTTGCGCGCCCGCAAGGCCGCCGATCTCGCCGGCAAGCCTGTAATAGAGGCCCAGCAGCGAGGTCGGCGAGCGTGGCCCCAGATGCGAGCCGAGCGTCGCGTCGAAGGCGAGCAGGCCCTTCAGCCGGTCGTCCGAAAGCTGCTCGTCGAGCAGGTCGTAGACGTTCATCAGAAGCACGCGCAGAAAGTCGCGCATGTCTTCCTTGCCGAGCCGCTTCAGCGCCAGCGCGGTCTGGCCAAGCCCGGTCATTTCCGCGAGCGACATGTTGCCGAGGTCTGGCGCCCGGCGCGACAAGAAAGGTTTCAGCACGCCGGCATAGCGCAGCAACTGCGCGCGCAGTTGCTTCCAGGCGGACTGCTCCGCCGAGCTTGCACCTGTCAGCACCTCGCCATAAGCGCCGTGCAGCGTAAGCGGGCCGTTCTTGGACAGCGCGACCGATGGCACAAAGTTACCGCGCTCAATCGTCAGCCCATGGCGCTCGAGCTCCAGGGTCTTCACCACATCGGGATGTAGGCGGTTGAGGAGATGCGCGACGGCGGAGACGCGAAAGCCCGGCGCGAATTCCTCGGTGCGCGCGGCGCCGCCGACCTCGTTGCCGGCTTCGAGCAGCAGCACCCTGCGGCCGGATTTCGCCAGCATCGCGGCAGCGACGAGGCCGTTATGGCCGCCGCCGATGACGATGGCGTCCCAATTCAGTTCAGATGACGTCATGGGCCGGGCTCATATGCAGGGTCGGCTTGGCGAGATCGCGCAGGATCTCGGCGGCGGCGTTGCGTCCGGGCGCGCCCATGACGCCGCCGCCGGGATGGGTGGAGGAGCCGCACATATAGAGCCCGCCTATCGGCGAACGGTATTGCGCGTAGCCCGGCACCGGGCGGTTGAAGAGCAACTGGTCGAAGGTCAGCTCACCCTGGAAGATGTTGCCTTCGGTCAGGCCTACCTCGGCCTCGATCTCGCGCGGCGTGCGTACTTCCATGTGGACGATGCGGTCGCGGAAGCCGGGCGAATATTGCGCGATCTGGGAAATCACGCTTTCGGCGAAGCCGTCGCGGTCGGCGTCGGTCCAGTCGCGCCCGTCTATCTTGGGCGGCGCGTATTGGACGAAGCAGCTCATGAAGTGCTTGCCCGGCGGCGCCATGGTGGGGTCGAGCGTGGTCGGGATCATCATGTCGAGGAAGGGATCGGCAGACCAGCGCCCGGCCTTCCAGTCGTCATAGGCGCGCTCCATGCGCTCGATGGAATCGGTGAAGTGCATGTCGGCGCGGTAGACCGGCGAGTCCTTCGGCAGAGCCGGGAACTCGGGCAGTGAATCCAGCGCGATGTTGACCTTGCCTGAGGAGCCACGAATCTTGAAGTTCCTGACACGGCGCAGGAAGATCTCGGGCAGTTCCTTCTCCTCGACCAGCTTCAGGAAGGTGCGCTTGACGTCGGCGTTGGAGACGACCAACTTGCCGTAGATCTCCTCGCCGCCAGCGAGCACCACGCCCTTCGCCTTGCCTTTTTTGATCAGCACATGGTCGACCTCGGCGCCGGTGCGGATGGTGCCGCCGGAAGCCTTGAAGGAGGCGGCCAGCGCCTTGGTGACGGCGCCCATGCCGCCGCGCGCATAGCCCCAGGCGCCGACCGAGCCGTCGACCTCGCCCATATAGTGGTGGAGCAGCACATAGGCCGTGCCGGGCGACATCGGCCCGAGCGCCGTGCCGATAATGCCGGACAGCGCGAAATTCGCCTTGATCACGTCGGTCTCGAAATACTCGTCGAGGAAGTCCGAGATCGACATCGTCCAGAAGCGCAGGGTCAGCGCCATCTCCTCGGCCGAGAGGCCGACGAATTTCTTGCCGAGATAGAGCAGCTCACCGAGGTCGCGCGGCTTGAAACTCGTCGGGTCGGGGGCGGTGCGCATCAAGAGCGGCTGGATGAAGCGGCACTGCCGCGTGACGTCGCGCGAATAGCGGTCATAGGCCTCGGCGTCGCGCTTCGAGAAACGGGCGAACTCGCGGCGATGCGCGTCATGGTCGCGGTAATTGGCGAGATAGTCGCCGTCGCGCGTGAACACGGCACCGCCTTCATAAGAGATCACCTGCAGGCCGAAGCGCGGCAGCTCCAGGTCGCGCATGATCTCGGGCCGGAACAGCGAGCAGACATAGGAACAGTTGGAATAGAGGAAGCCCGGCGTTAGCTCGCGGCTGGTCGCCGCGCCGCCAACCCAGTCGTTCTTCTCGAGAACCAGAACGTCGAGCCCGGCGCGCTGCAGATAGCAGGCGTTGACCAGGCCGTTGTGGCCGCCGCCGATGACGATCGCGTCCCAGGCCTTCATGTGCGCAGAACCTCCATCCGGCCGCCCTTTTTCGATGCTGTTTTGTTCCCTGATTGCGAGAATTTGGCACGGTTCACGGATTTTTGTCCAGCCATTTTGAATGAATGTTCAACAAATGATGTTGCGTTTTGCTGTTGATGCGCTAGGCTTTGGCAGCATTCTGGACTGATCCGCATCGGCATTTGGGGTTGAAGATCCGATGATCGAAACGGCTGACGCCGAGCCGGAATATGACGACACCGCCATCCGCTTTCTCGAAGCGTTGTGGGGCGAGGGCTACCTGTCGCCGGGTGGCCCGGAAGAGGTCGACCGCGTCATCGAGGGCCTGTCGCTCAAGGGCAAGACGATCCTCGATATCGGCTGCGGAGCCGGCGGCATCACGCTGCATCTGGTAGCAAAGCACGGCGCGGCTCGAGCCACCGGCTTCGACGTCGAAAAGCCGGTGATCGAGGCGGCAAGGCGAGGGGCGATAAGGCAGGGCCTCGAGGACCGCGTCAGCTTCGTGCAGGCGCCGCCGGGGCCGCTGCCTTTCACCGATGCCTCCTTCGACATCGTCTTCTCCAAGGACGCGCTTTTGCATGTGCCGGACAAGGACGCGCTGTTCGCAGAAATTTTTCGCGTGCTGAAGCCGGGCGGGGTCTTTGCGGCATCGAATTGGATGATCGGGCATGACGGCGAGCCGTCGCCTCAGATGAAGGCTTATATAGCGGCCGAAGGGCTCTCCTTCGCCATGGCCTCGCCGGCGCGTTATGCCGAAGCGATGCGGCGCGCCGGCTTCACCGACATCGCCGTCCGCGACCGCAATCCATGGTACCGCGAGGTCGCGCGCGAAGAGCTTTCGCGGCTCAAGGGGCCGCTCTACGCCCGGGCCGCGGCAGCGGTCGGCGCGGCCTATGTCGACAAGAACATCAGGACCTGGGAGGCGATGCAGAAGGTGCTTGACAGTGGCGAGCACCGCCCCACTCATCTGCGCGGTTGGAAGCCGGTTGGATAGCCGGCCATGCTGGAGACCGTCACACCCATGAACACCGAGGCGAGCGATGCTCTCTCCGAAACGTCGCAAAAAGGCGATGCCGAAAAGCGCGGCCGCAAGGCCTCGAAAGAGGTCCGGCGGTTGCAACTGATCGAGGCGACGATCGATTCACTGGCCAAGCGCGGCTATGCCGAAACGACAATGGCTGACGTGGCCGACGGCGCGGGCCTGTCGCGCGGCATCGTCAACTTCCATTTCGAGAGCAAGGAAAAGCTGCTCATCGCCACGCTGCAGCACATGTATGACGAGTATTCGGCGCATTGGCGCACCGCCCTCCAGAAGGCGGGCGACGATCCGGCGAGACAATTGCAGCAGCTGGTGTGGGCCGATTTCGACCGCTCGATCTGCAACAAGCGAAAGCTCGCGGCCTGGCTGGCCTTCTGGGGCGAGGCCAAGTCGCGGCCGACTTACCAGGCGCTGAGCAGCTCGCGCGACGCCTATTACCAGCAGGTCTTCATCGATCTCTGCACGACGCTCAAGGAAAGCGGCGGATACTGCTATGACCCCCAGGCCATCGCGCTCGCGCTCAGCGCCATGCTCGAGGGCCTGTGGCTGCGGCTGATGATGGGGACGGAGGACACCACGCGCGAGACCGCGCTGCAGGCGGCGAACGCGTTTTTGGCCGCCGCCTTCCCGAAGCACTATGGCTAGCGAGTACTGGGACTAGCAAAAACCGGGGTTAGCAACAGCCGGCCAAACAAGACCGGCAAACCAAAAGAGGATGGAACAGCATGAAGAAACTCAGCCGACGCCTGACTTTGACCCTGGCGCTTGGGAGCGCGATCACGGCTTCGGCGGCGGCGTTCGCCGTCGCCGCCGACAAGGATCTGATCGTGTTCGACTGGTCCGGCTACGAGGATCCGAGCTTCCACGGCAAATATGTCGAGAAGAACGGCGACTCGCCGACCTTCGCCTTCTTCGGCGACGAGGACGAGGCCTTCGAAAAGATCCGCTCCGGCTTTAAGTCCGATCTCGGCCATCCCTGCTCGCAAAGCGTGGTGAAGTGGCGCGAAGCCGGGCTCTTGCAGCCGCTCGACACCTCGAAGATCACCGGCTGGAAGGACCTCAATCCCGGCATCATGGCGATGAAGGACCTCGCCACCACGCCCGACGGCAGGGCCTGGTTCATGCCCTGGGACTGGGGCGACACCCAGCTCACCTATAACTCCGACAAGATCGCCGAGAAGGACGTGCAGTCGCTGAAGGCCTTCGCCGATCCGAAATACAAGGGCAAGGTCTCGATCGGCGACAATGTCGACGACGCCTACGCGCTGGCCAGCCTCGCGATCGGGCTCAAGGACTGGACCAAGATGACGGACGACCAGTTCCGCCAAGCGTCTGATTTCCTGCGCCAGGTGCACAAGAATGTGCGCTCCTACTGGACCGACACCACTGACATCGTGCAGCTGCTCTCGGGCGGCGAGGTCGATCTCGCCTGGGCCTGGAACGACGCCACCGTGCAGTCGGCCGCCGCGGGCGTGCCGATCAAATCCAAGAAGGATACTGACGAGGGCATCTCGACCTGGGTGTGCGGCTACGTGCTGTTCAAGGACGCGCCAGGCAATATCGACAAGGCCTATGACTACCTCAACGCCGTCAACGATCCGGAAGTCGCCAAGGTGCTGGTCAAGGACTGGGGCTACGGTCAGGCCAATGCCAAGGGCATGGCGGGAGTCGACCCGGCGATCCTGAAGGAAAAGGGCTACGACAATGTGGAGAAATGGGTCGACAAGACGCTGTTCCAGCAGCCGCTGCCCTCGGAGCTCAAGCTCAAGATGATCGCCGAATTCGAGAAGATCAAAGCCGGCTATTGAGCGAATTTTGGCGACCCGCTCACTTGCCAAGCAGAGCAAAGTGAGCGGGCTCGCCAAAGCTTCTGAATTCTCCTAACTTCCTTCAGTCGTCCGCGATGGGGGAGTTTCTCGCGCCATGAAATCGATGCTTCGCCGCCTTGCTTTGACCGCCCTCGTCACCGTCGGCGCGGGCACCGCCCATGCGCTTGCTGAAGGCGGCGGCGACCTCGTCGTCTTCGACTGGTCCGGCTACGAAGATCCGCTGCTGCACCCGGCCTACACCGCCAAATACAATGCCGAGCCGACCTTCTCCTTCTTCGGCGACGAGGACGAGGCTTTCGAGAAGATGCGCGCCGGCTTCAAGGCCGATATCGCGCATCCCTGCTCGCAAAGCGTGGTGAAGTGGCGCGAGGCGGGATTGCTGCAGCCGCTCGACACCTCGAAAATCGCCGGCTGGAAAGATCTCAATCCCGGCATCATGGCGATGAAGGATCTGGCCACCACCGTCGACGGCAAGGCCTGGTTCATGCCTTTCGACTGGGGCAACACCTCGCTGCTCTACCGCACCGACAAGGTGACGGCGGACGAGGCGCAGTCGCTGAAGATCTTCGCCGACCCGAAGTTCAAGGGCCGCGTCACCATCGGCGACAATGTCGACGACGCCTATGCGCTGGCGAGCCTGGTCATCGGCCTGAAGGACTGGACCAGGATGACGGACGAGCAGTTCGGAGAGGCATCCGCCTTCCTGCGCGACGTGCACAAGAATGTCCGCTTCTACTGGACCGACGACACCGACCTGAACCAGGCCTTCACGGGCAATGAGGTCGACTTGGTGTGGGGCTGGAACGAGACCTATGTGACGCTGAAAGGCCAGGGGATGCCGATCGCCATGAACCGCGACACCAAGGAAGGCATTTCGACCTGGGTGTGCGGCTACGTGCTGCTCAAGGATGCGCCGGGCAAGCTCGACCAGGCCTATGATTTCCTGAGCGCGGTCAACGCGCCGGGTGTCTCTGAGTATATGGTGAAGACCTTCGGCTACGGTCACGGCAACAGCGCCGGCATGGCGGCGATGGACCAGAAGCTGCTCACCGAGCGCGGCTTCGACAATCTCGACAGGTTCCTCGACAAGACGCTGTTCCAACAGCCGGTGGCGCCGGATCTCAAGCAGCGCATGGTCGCCGAATTCGAGAAGATCAAGGCCGGCTATTGAAGAGCATCGTTGAAAGAACCGACGTCGTCATCGTCGGCGCCGGCTTCACCGGCCTGTCCGCCGCGCTCGAGTTGAACCGCGCCGGTATCGATTTCCTAGTGCTTGAAGCACGCGATCGTGTCGGCGGCAGGGTGGAGGCCGTCCGCAACGGGCTCGGCGAGCTGATCGACAGCGGCGGGCAGTTCCTGTGCGTCGACATGCCCGAGGTGATGGCGCTGGCCAAGGCCCACGGCAAGGCCTTCGTCGAGACCTATGTCGACGGCGAATTCATCACCCATCCGTCGATGACAGCGGCGCGGGCGCAGCGGACCTACCATGTCTCGATGGCGATCCGCGAGCGCATGAACCGGATCGATCCGGACGATCCGGCGATTGCCGGACTGACCGTCGCCGATTGGCTGGAACGCCAGCACGACGAGCCAGACGCCAAGGCCGCATTCCGCTCGCTGGTAGAGGGCCTGTGGTGCCTGGCGGCGGACAAGGTGCCGCTCTGGTACCTGATCGACAATGATCGCCGCATCACCAACGAGGTGTTCGAGCTGCAGTATTTTCTGGGCGACACCATGCAATCGCTGGCCGAGGATCTGGCCGCCGAGCTTGGCGACCGGCTGCGCCTGAACCAGGCGGCGACGCGTGTCGAGCGCGCCCCGCAAGGTGTTCGCATCAGCACCGGCGCGGCCACGATCGAAGCGCGCGAGGTTCTGATCGCGTTGCCGCCGGCGACGGCCGCCAAGCTCGACTTCGCGCCTGCCCTGCCTGCCGAGCTTGCGGGCGCGCTCGGCGTCTGGGAAAGCGGCGCGGTGATCAAGATCCTGGTGCGCTACGCAAAGCCGTTCTGGCGCGAGCGAGGCCTGTGCGGCATGGTGATGTGGCGTGACCAGCCGGGGTTGTTTGCCTGCGACGCCAGCAGGGATGCCGAACACGCCGCGCTCGTCGTCTTTGTCGGCGGGCCGCTGGCGCTGCGCTGGCATCGGCTCGGCGAGGCTGCATTGCAGGCGGAAATCACCGCGAGGCTTGTCCAGGCGCTCGGCCCGCAGGCCGCCGACATCGTCGATTTCAGCGCGCGTGACTGGACGCATGACCGCTGGAGCGGCGGCGCCTATAGCGACCTCATCACCGACGTGACGGCGCGCGATGCCGAGCGCGTGATCCTTGCCGGCGCGCCGCCGGTCCATTTCGCCGCTTCTGAGGTCTCGCCGTCTTTCCCGGGTTATGTCGAGGGCGCGATCGTCGCCGGGCGCATCGCTGCCGCAAAGATTCAGTCGGCCATCGCCACCAAGGCCTCGGGGTCGTAGGCGAGGCGGATCGGGGCGCCGACCGGAATATCGTCGGCGCCGAAATCGTTGGTCTCGGTCACCGAGAGCGGTTTTTCGAGCCCCGGTATCTCGACGATCAGATGGGTGATCTCGCCGAAATAATGCCGCTCGACGACCTTGCCGGCGACCTCGAATTTCGCCGACGCATTGTCCCACAGAACGCGCAGGCGTTCGGGCCGGATGCCGAGCGTCGCCGCGCCGCCATTGCGCATGAAAGCTTTGGGCTTGTCGGTCCTGACGCGGCCGAAGCCCAGCGTGTCGAGCACCAGCGAAGCGCCGTTCTCCTCGACGATCTCGGCCTTGACGAAGTTCATGCCGCCGAGGAAGTCGGCGACCTGGCGGTTGACCGGGCGCTGGTAGATCTCCTTCGGCGAAGCGACCTGCGCGATGCGGCCGCCGAACATCACGGCGATGCGGTCGGACATCGCCAAGGCCTCGTACTGGTCATGCGTGACCAGCACGAAGGTGATGCCGACCGCCTGCTGCAGCCGGCGCAACTCGACCTGCATCTGCTCGCGCAACTTCTTGTCGAGCGCCGAGAGCGGCTCGTCCAGGAGCAGAACCTTGGGACGCATGACCAGGGCGCGGGCCAAAGCCACGCGCTGGCGCTGGCCGCCGGAAAGCTCGGTGGCGCGACGCTTGCCGAGGCCGGTGAGCGAGACCTGGGCCAGCGCCTCCTCGACGCGGCGTTTTTCTTCGCCGCCCTGCAGCTTCAGGCGCTTCAGCCCATACGCGACATTCTGCTCGACATTGAGATGCGGGAAGATCGCATAGCTCTGGAAGACCATGTTGGTCGGCCGCCGGTTGGCGGGGATGCCGTCCATCGGCTGGCCATCCACGGCGATGGAACCGCTGGTCGGCGTGTCGAATCCGGCGATCATGCGCAACAGCGTGGTCTTGCCGCAGCCTGAGGGCCCGAGCAGCGAAAAGAACTCACCTTCGCGGATCGCCAGCGAGGCGTTGTCCAGCGCCTTGAACGATCCGTAGCTGCGGGTGACGTCGCGGATCTCGATCATGGTGCGCTCGGACTGGATGCGCTCGGACTGGACCCGCTCAAGCATGGAGGCCTCCCTCGTTCTGGGTGCGTCTCGCCGCGCGGCGGCGCAGGATTTCGGCAATTGTCATCAGCACGAAGGACGCCAACAGCAACAAGGTGCCGAGCGCCAGCACGCCAGGAAGCTTGGCCGCGAAACGCAACTGGCCCCAGATGTAGATCGGCAGTGTCGCCTCGGTGCCGGTAAGAAAGAAGGCGATGATGAATTCGTCGAGCGAGATGGTGAAGCACACCAGCAGGCTGGAGATGATCGCCGGCGCGACCATCGGCAGCGTCACGCGCCGGAAGGTGCCGAAGGCGCTCTCGCCGAGATCGGCGGAGGCCTCCTCCAGGCTGCGATCGAAACCCTCGAAGCCGGAGGTCAGGACGGTCATGGAGTAGGGGATGCAGACCAGCACATGGCCGAGCACAACGGTGAACAGCGACAGGCTGAGGCCCAACTGCAGCATGACCAGCAGCATGGAGATGGCGACGATCACCTCGGGCAGCACGAGCGGCGCCATGATCAGCCCGTTGATGGTGCGGCGGCCGGGATAGCGGTAGCGGGTGATCGAGCGGGCGGCGAGGATGCCCAGCACCGTCGACAGGATCGAAGCCGATATGCCGACCAAAAGGCTGTTCCAGGTGGCGTCGATCAGCGCCGGCGTTTTCGGCAGGTCCTCGTACCAGTGCAGCGTTATGCCGGAGAGCGGGAATTTCGGTGTCGCCGCCGTGTTGATCGAGAAGATCGGCAGGAAGATCACCGGCAGATAAAGGAACAGGATGTAGAGCGTGGCGTAGCTCGACAGCCATCCAGGCAGGAAACGTCTCATCGCCGTCATCGTGCCAGCCTCTGCAGGGCGCGGATGACCAACACGGTGGCGCCGGCCATCAGCGAGACGATGATCATGGTGGTGACCGAGAGCGCGGCGCCCAGCGGCCAGTTCGACGCCTTGCCGAACTGCGCCTGGATGGCATTGGCGATCATGACGCCGTCCTTGCCGCCGACCAGCTTCGGCGTGACATAGTCGCCGACGGTCGGGATCATGACGATCAGCGCCGCCGAGATGACGCCGGGCGCCGACAACGGCAGGGTGACGCGCAGGAAGGAGCGCAGCGGCCCGTCGCCGAGATCGGTCGCCGCCTCGACCAGGGTTCGGTCGACCTTCTCCAGCGAAACGAAGATCGGCAGGATGGCGAAGGTCGCCCAGGCATGGGTGAGCGTGATGATAACGGCGGTGGAATTGTAGAGCAGCGCGTCCGACGGCTCGCTGATGATGCCAAGGCCCATCAGACCGGAATTCAAGACGCCGTTATAACCGAGGATCACCTTCCACGACATCACGCGCAGCAGGTAGCTGGTCCAGAACGGGATGGTGATGAGGAACAGCCACAAGCTCTTGTGGCGGCCACCATGGAAGGAAATGAAGTAGGCGATCGGGTAGGCGAGCGCCACCGTCAGCAGGCTGACCGTCAGCGAGATGTAGAGCGAGCGCCAGAGCAGGTCGCGGTAGATCGGCTCGGTCAGCGCGATCCGGTAGTTCTCCAGGGTGAAGGTGTGGTCGATGGTGAGATAGTTCTGCGTCCAGAAGGAATGGGCGATAACGACCAGGATCGGCAGGACGAGAAGAATAAGGGCGTAGACGAAGGTGGGACTGATCAGGGCAAAGCCCTGGACGGCTTCCGATTGCAGAAGGGGATTTCGTCTGGCCCCCGCCATGCGCAACGGGGGCGACCCTTCCGCGGCAACCGTCATTGCAGAGCTCCGGGCGTGATTTCGGTAGCTGGCACGGACTGTCCCGCCATGCGGCCTTCCCATTCGTGGCGCCGGCCGCCTGTTCCCGAATTATGCTTGGAGCATGATCGCTCCCTGGCTTGCCGGCTTTCTTTCATCATGAGCGTATCCGCCGATTGAAATCAAGCGCTATTTCTGCGATATTGATTGAACGAACATTCAAAATGAAGTGGTGAAAAGCCGAATTTCCTTGGTTTTCCGCGCTTTTTGATGTGCGACAAGGTTTCTGCAACCCGATAGTGTGAGGCGAAGATGGCGGCTCAAAGCAAGATCAAGGCAAGCGAACTGATCGGCCCTGGCGATGACGACGCGGTCGCGCTCGCCAAGCGCCATCTGGTTCAGCCCTGGCCCTATGCCGGCTCGGTCGGCGACGAGGCGCGCACGCTGATCGGCGAGGGCGACGGCATCTACATCACCGACGCCTCCGGCAAGCGGCTGATCGATGGCCCGGCCGGCATGTGGTGCATCAATGTCGGCCATCGCCGCGAGGAACTGGCCAAGGTCATGTACGACCAGGCGATGGCGCTCTCCTACAACACGCCGTGGTACACGATGAACGCGCCCTCGGCCGAGCTGGCGCGCCGCATCGCCGATGCGGCGCCCGGCGACCTCAGCCACACCTTCTTCACCACCGGCGGCTCATCGGCGGTGGAGACGGCGCTGCGCTTCATGCAGTTCTACAACAATGTGCGCGGGCGACCGGAGAAGAAGCTGATCCTCAGCCGCGGCGGCGCCTATCACGGCTCGACCTATCTGTCGGCCTCGCTCAACGGCCGTCCGCGCGATCACGACTGGATGGATGGCGCAAGCGATCTGGTGATCAAGCTTTCCTCGCCCGATCCGTTCCGCCGGCCCAAGGGCATGAGCATTGCCGCCTTCACCGACTTCCTGGTCGATCAGTTCCGGGACGCGATCGTGCGCGTCGGCGCCGACCGCATCGGTGCCTTTGTCGGCGAGCCGGTGCAGGCTTCGGGCGGCGTCATCGTGCCGCCGGACGGGTATCTGAAGCGCATCCGCGAGATCTGCCGCGAGAACGATATCCTCTATGTCTCGGACGAGGTGGTCACCGGCTTCGGACGGCTCGGCCACGTCTTCGCTTCGGGCGACGTGTTCGGCATCGATCCGGACATGATCACCTTCGCCAAGGGCGTCACCTCAGGCTATTTCCCGCTCGGCGGCGTCATCATCTCCGAGCGGCTGCTGGAAGAGCTGCGCCGCTCCAACCATCCCGACGCATTGTTCGGTCATGGCCTGACCTATACCAGCCATCCGATCAGCTGCGCGGTGGCGCTGAAGAATCTCGACCTGCTGGAAGAAGGCGTACTTGCCCACACGCGCGAGATCGCGCCCTACTTCCAGGCGCAGTTGAAGACGTTGGAAGAGCTGCCGCTGGTCGGCGAGGTGCGCGGCGTTGGCCTGATGGCTTGCGTCGAATGCGTGGCCGATCGCGAAAGCAAGGATCCGCTGCAACTCGACAAGGATGTCGGCAAACGCATCGACGCGCATTGCCACGAACTCGGCCTTCTGGTGCGGCCGCTGATCAACATGTGCGTGATGTCGCCGCCGCTGATCATCACCAAAGAGCAGGTCGACGATATGGTGGCGATCCTGCGCGAAGGGATTTCGCGGACGATGGATGATTTGCGGAAGGAAGGCGTCTGGCGGGGGTGATTAGCTCTTTCCTTCTCCCCGTTTCACGGGGAGAAGGAGGAGAGGAGCTACCCCCTCGACCGCAGCGCGTCGTTCAGGCCCCACATGTCCTTTTCCTCGGGTGCCGTCTCCAGGTTCAGCACCGGGACCTGCCTGCGCAGATGGTCGTGGTGGGTGCGCACGCCGTACTCCAAATCCGACAAGTAAAAGCCTTCGAAAGCCTCCGACAGCATGGATTCGTTCGACCACACCGAAAGCTGCACGTCCTCGTTCATGGTGTCGCGATCGATGCGGTACGCAAGGTAGCGCGCGGCCGCCTGCTCCCTGGTCTCGTCCTTGTAACGGTAGATGGCGCCGCGCAGCAGCGTCTCGCCGGTCGACAGCGGGAACTCCTGATAGAACTGGACGGATTCCGGCATGATCGACAGCGCGTTGTTGGGGAAGATGCCGTAATAGATCCAGGCCTTGCGCAGATGCTCCGGCAGATGCGCGGCCTCGGGCGCGAGCTTGATGTATTCGCGCACGCTCCAGCGCCGGCCGGCATGCGGATTGTAGGTGGCGAAGGAGCGCGACACGCCGTTGACGAAAGGCTCGTCGAAATAGGTGGCGCCGTAGAGGTCCTGCAGCGCCGGATGCGCCATGGCGACGTGATAGCCTTCATTGTCGACGTCGCGCACCGACTTCCAGTTGACCGGCGATTTCTGCGTCCAGATGCCCCAAGACGGCACCATGTCGGCGACGTTGTAATGCGCCATCTCGGCCTCGATCGGCTTGAGCAGCTCGGCGACCGAAGGCTGCGGGCCGCCCTTGCGGAAGCGGATGAAGATGAACCCCATCCAGATTTCGAGATCGAGCGGCATAAGGCCGAACTCGGTCTTGTCGAGCTCGGGGAAGGAGCGCGGACGGGCAGCGCCGCGCAGCGTGCCGTCGAGATTGTAGACCCAGCCGTGAAACGGGCAGACCAGCGCGTTCTTGCAGCTGCCCTGGCTGTCGGCGACGACGCGGCTGCCGCGGTGGCGGCACATATTGTTGAAGGCGCGCACGACGCCGTCCTTGCCGCGCACGATCAGCGCGCGCTCGCCAATGACGTCCATGGTCAGATAGTCGCCTGCATTCGGCACGTCGGAGACATGGCCGGCGATCTGCCAGTGATTGCGAAAGACATATTCCTTCTCGAGCTCGAGAAGGGCGTTGGAGTGATAGCTCCACCCCGGCAAACCCCGCCGGTCCCAATCGTTGGGGATCGCCACGTCACGGAGGTGCGGGTTCATCGGAATGCTCTTCTTTTTGTTGAATGCTCATTCAATATAGACATATTTTCCATTGAAATGCAACGGCTTGTAGGAATACGGAAATTCCAAGGCTGTAAGTTCGACCTCGTCCGGGCCGGAAAAATCCCGTAGAATCCGGGCCTTAATCGAGGAAGCGGAACGGCGCTTGCGAGCGCCGGTGCCCGCGTCGGAAAGGGCATGTTTCGATCGATGCCGAGCTGCGGCAGACGACAGCGACGCGCTCGATTCAAGCGTTGCTGTGTGAGGCTGTTTACAGTCGGGCAGGCGCGACAGGCGCATAGCTGCGCCAACCAGCTCGATAATCGGTCGAATGGTTGCCGTGGATCCGAAGGCCGCACCGCTCAGCGTCTGTTTCAATCCTGTTACACAGGCAATCGCCGCCAATCATCCGACTGTTACGTGGTGCGACTAAGTTCGTTTCACAGCAAAAAGAAAGATAACGAAGGGAACAGCCGATGTTTGCGAAAGTTCATGCCGCCGATACGAATCGCCGCCAGCATGGCCCGGAGCGCAATGACCGCCGGCCGAAACTTGCGCTGCGCCAGCGCGCCAGCGACCATCCGATGGCGATGTTCATGCTGATCGGCGCCTGCGCCTTCGTCGGCATGCTGGCCGCGCCCGCCTCCGGTCCGGCCTTCGCGTCGATCAACCCGCCAGGCAATGTCGTTGAAGGCGCGCAGACCACGCTCAAGACCGCCCGCCTGCCGGAACCTGCAATCGACTTTGCCTGTAAGGGCCAGAACTGGGGCGCCGAGAGCGTCGAGTGCCTGCGCGCCATCGCCGAGCAGTCCGGCCAGCACCGTGAGCGCGCTGTGCGCATGATCGCCAACGCCGCGCCGGTCACCAACACGCCCAACATTTTTTAAGACCTCCCCAGAGCGCTCCCTCCTGCGCTCAAGTCAGGCTCCCGCCGCTAAGTCGGTCGGGAGCCTCTTTTTTTGGGGTCTGTCCATATTCAGGTGAGGCCGGCCTGCGAAGGGTGGCCTCCTGCGCTTCCGGTGCTCACGTACTTTTAGTACGCTCCGCTCCGGTTCTCGGAAGCCACCCTTCTCGGCTCGGCCTGACCTGAATCTGAACAGACCCGTGCAGGCGCCAACTCGGAATTCGGCCGCGCGCCTTTCCAGGTTAGCCCGCTCAGATGTGCGAGCCATTGTCGGCTGCTGCTGCGGCTTCGTCAGCTACGGCCGACAGGATGCCGCGGACGTCGAGCGTCGAGAACGGCTTTTCCAGAATGTGCGGGCGCTGCGGCGGCGGCAGCGCTTCGATCTCCGCCTTGGCGCCGATGAGGTCGCCGGTCACCAGCACGAAGCGCTTGGCCAGAGCGGGCTGCTGCGAGAGCAGCTCGCGGTAGATCGCGATGCCGCTGATGCCCGGCATGCGCAGGTCGGAAAAGACGATGTCCGGCGGCATATGGCCCGTGAGCACGTCGGCGGCGGACGTCCAGCTTGCCACCACACGCGACTTGAGCCCCATCAGCTCCAATATATCCGAAAGCGAGCCCGCGACGTCGGGCTCGTCGTCGATGATCAACGCATGGCGCAACCCGCTCGAGCGCGCCGGCCCTTCACCCGCGCTTGCGGCACCGCCGGCAATCGCCGGCAATTGCACGACGAAGCGCGCGCCGGTCGGTTGCACTTCCTCGAACCAGATGCTGCCGTTGTGGCGCTCGACGATCGACTTCGAGATCGACAGGCCGATGCCGGTGCCAACCCCGACCGGCTTGGTGGTGAAATAGGATTCGAAGATGCGCGCGCGGATCGCCTCTGGAATGCCCGGGCCGTTGTCCTCGACGGAGAAGCCCGGATTGCCGTGCTCGTTGCGGAATGTCCGCACCTTGATGATCCGCTCGCCGGTGATGCCGGCCAGCGCATGCTGGCTGTTGATGAGGAAGTTCGCCGCCACCTGGGTGATATGGTCGGCGTCGGCCATGGCAAGCAGCGGCCCGGTGGCGAAATCGGTGTCGATGATGATGCCGCTGGAGCGGGCGCCATAGGCGGTGACCTCGAGCGCCGAGCGCATCACCTGGTTGAGATCGGTCTCGGCCTGCTCGGTCGGGTGCAGGCGCACCATCGACAGGAAGCTCTTGACGATGCGGCCGCAGCGCTCGGCGGCCGCGCGCACCTTCTCGGCGCGCACCTTGGTCTGCGGGTCGCCGGCGAATTCGTGCAGCAGCGTCGCCTGCGCCACCACCACCGCCAGTGGGTTGTTGAGCTCGTGCGAGACCCCGGCGAGCAGCGAGCCCATCGCCGCCATCTTCTCGTTCTGGTGCAGCTTCTCGCGCTGGCGGTTGATCTCCTCCTCGGCCTGCAGCTTTTCGCGCAGGTCGCGGATCGAGCCGAAGATCAGGCGGCGGTCGGCAACGCGCATCTCCGTCGCCGTCAGCTCGATCGGGAAAATCTCGCCGGCGGCGTTCTGGGTGACGGTCTCCAGGCGCTGGCCGACCATCGGCGCGCCGCGGCCGGCCATGTATTCGGCACCCGAGGCGTAGCCCTTGCGGTAATATATCGGAACGATGGTATCGAGCAGGTCCTTGCCGAGGATGGCGCTGCGCTGGAAGCCGAACATCTTCTCGGCGGCCGGATTGAACTCGATGATCGAACCCGTCTCGTCGATGACAATGATGGCGTCGAGCGAGGCCTGCAGCATGGTGCGGCGGATCACCTCGCTGGCATGCGCCTCGGATGGCGAGCGCTCGATGGCGTCGCCGATGGCCAGAGCGATGATGTGCAGCGTCGCCTCTTCCTCATCCGTCCATTCACGCTCGGCGATGCAGTCGTTGACGGCCAGCGTGCCCCAGAAATGGCCATGCGCGAAGACGGAGACGGACAGGAACGACTTGATGCTCTGCTTCTCGAAATCGGCGCGCAGGAAACCGTCCAGGTTGCGCGTGTGGCCGGAGAAGATCTTGCCCTGGCGCTCGTCTTCCTGCAGCCGCTCCAGCAAGGAATCCGAGTTGATGATCGACTGCATGATCACGGTGGGCGAGGCCAGGTCGCCGCCGAAGTCGGGGTCGATCCAGTAGGCAGCGACGGACTGCGCAAAACCCTCACCCGGCAATTCACGCAGCCGGAAGAGAATGCCGCGCTGGCAATCCATCTTGCGGCACACCGTCTCCAGTATGCCGTCCATCTCGCGCTGCCAGTCGCCCGCCTCGCGCAGGCGGCGCACGACATGGACGGCCGCCATCGCGGCGCCGCCCGGGCGCGAGGCATGCATATCGGTGCGTGCTGCATCAGCAGTCATGGTCATTCCAGCCCGGAACGTCGGTCGTTCAGAGCATCCTCCGTTCCCGCGGAAACGGCGAACCACTCTATCGCTTTGTTTTGACGCAATTCCGGACGGAAGGCTACGGCGAAACCGCCGAGCCGCCACTCACACTTTCCCGGAACCGATCTAGTTGGGCTCCCCGCTCGGCAGCGAGAAGATATAGCCTTCGCCGCGCACCGTGCGCAGGAATTTCGGATTGGCTGGGTCGGCCTCGATCTTCTTGCGCAACCGCATGATGCGGATGTCGACCGCGCGCGAGGATTCCGGGTCCTCGACGAAGCCGATGGCTTCCGAAATCGCCGCGCGCGTCAGGAGGCGGTTGGCGCGGGTGAGGAAAACCTCGAGCACGTCGAATTCGCTCTTGGCCATCTCGATCACCGCGCCGTTGGCGGCGGTGACCAGGCGACCGTCGAAATCGGCCTGAAAGCCGCCGAAATTCATGAAACGCCGATTGCCGGTCTCGGCCTTCGCGGCTTGCGGCTCCGCCGGTTGCGGCACGCGGCGCAAAACGCTGCGCACCCGCGCCAGCACCTCGCGCAATTCGTACGGCTTGACGATGTAATCGTCGGCGCCGAGCTCCAGCCCGACGATGCGGTCGAGCGCGGTGCCGGCTGCGGTGGCATAGATGATGCCGATCGGCGTTTTCGAGCGCAGCCAGCGGCCGAGCGACAGCCCGTCCTCGCCGGGCATGGCGATGTCGAGGATGGCGAGGTGAAAGGGCTGGGCTTCGAACAGCGCTCGCGCCGCCACGGCATTCTCGGCCGTCACGACGTCATAGCCGCTGGCGCCGAGATACTCGGCCACGGCCTCCCTCAGATCAGGTTCGTCCTCGACGACGATGATGCGTGCCTTCACGACGCGCTCGCTCCCGCTTTCAGTGGAAAGTAGATTGGGTATAAACATGATGTCCAGCACTCATCTCGAGTTGTCTGTGGCGGGGTGGAGAAAATGGCCGCACGATCCGTCATTGCGCTTGTGTCCGTCGCCGAGGTGGTGGCAGGCGATCTCGCCGACCATCTCGAGCGGCGCGGGCACGACGTGCGCCAGGCGCGCCAGCCCTGGGAGGCTGAGACGCTGCTTTCGGCCGGCGGCATCGATGTCGTGGTGGTTGGCGACGAGGTCACCCAGGCCGAGAGCCGCGAACTGCTCAAGCGTTACAGCAGCCAGGGTGGGGGCGGCGACGGCGGCCCCGATTTCATCCTGATCTGCCGGCCCCGCGACCTCGTCGACAAGGTGCTGGCGCTCGAGCTCGGCGCCGCCGATGTGGTCGAAAGCCCACTCAACGTGCGCGAGCTTGCCGCGCGCATCGGCGGCCTGCTGATGAGACGCGGCAGGGCCGCCGGGGAGCTGATCGTGCTGGAGAACGCCACCGTCGACCTGCGATCGGCCATGGTCATGCATCGTTCGGGTGCGGAGGATCAGCTTTCCCCGGGGCAGGTGGCGTTGCTGAAGCTGTTCCTGGCGAGCCCGCGCAAGGTGCTGACCCGCGATGACATCATTGCCGCGGCCCCCGCCGAGAATGCTGACGCTTTCGACCGCTCGATCGATTCGCGCATCGTGCGGCTGCGCCGTAAGCTCGACACCGAGACCATCATCACCATCCGCGGCGCCGGCTATCGTTTCGATCCACCAGCCTCGCGCAACGAGTGAATTCGGGTCGACGAGCCTATCAAGCATCGGATTCCCCAAAGCGGTGGTCATCTTGGGTCCGGCGCCTGGCGCTCAGCGCACCACAATGATCGAGGGGCCGGATAAAATGTCGGCGCCGGCGGTTGTCTCGGCGTGGGCGCGCTCCTTGAGCAGCACCGTCGCCAGCGCGGCAAAGCCGAGCAAGCCCTGAGCATAGAGCAGCGCCGAAAGCACCGAGGCAGCAAATTTCGTCTTCATCTCTTTAAATCCCAATCGTGAAATGGTGGTGCTTCAGGAAACTCCCGAAGCGCCCGCGCCGCTGACGGAGCCCCCCGCTGCGGCGCGGGCCTTCGGTCCTCTCGGCAGCAAGTAGCCGGAGGGGCCGCGCGTCCTCATCAGCCGAAGGCCGACCCGCCAGAGGGCCTTCAGCCGGTGGACGCGCAGGCTGGAAACAATCCAGACCGTGGCGATGAACAGAGCCGTGTGCAGTGTCGAAACCTCGCCGGACGTCATCGCCGCCAGCGCCGTCACCGGGCTGCCGGTCACCGAGCCGGCGCCGCCGAGCGCGATTGCCGCGACGCTGATCCTGAGAAGCCAGGAGCGGAGTTTCGATTTCCTGCCCATTTTCGTTTGCAGTTGTCTGTTCCCGTTGCGTCAAATCTGCCTTCGGCCTGTATCCAGATCATGCCGCCGTGGCTGCGCTTTGTTGCAGTTTGGTTTCGAACCGGGCGTAAGTGCTTAATATAGAAAATGAAATGAGCTTTCGTTTCCGGAACTAAAGCTCATCGTGTAGCGCCGACCGGCCGCGCCCCGGAAGAGGTCTGGCCGGACCCTTTGTTAACTTATAGAAACGAATTCGAAACAGAAACGAGCATCAAGCGAAATATCTCGGAAACGGACGAGAACGATAAGGTCCCATCGAAATTGAAGCCGGACACAACGGCAAAAAACAGAGGGATCGTCATGCATACCGCCATTTCCGCCAAGCTCATCCATGTCGCCGCCGCCGCGCTCACGGGTGCTGCGCTGCTCTTCGGCGCCGGCAATGCCGCTCACGCCAACCAGATCGTCGCCAAGGTCTCGCTGTCGCAGCAGATCATGGAAGTCACCGTCGACGGTCGCCCGACCTACACCTGGAAGGTCTCGACCGGCGCGAGGGGGCACATCACGCCGACCGGTTCGTTCAAGCCGACGCGTATGCATGAGATGTGGTACTCGAAGAAATACGACAACGCGCCGATGCCGCATTCGGTGTTCTTCAGCGGCGGCTACGCCGTCCACGCCACCTACGCCATCAGCCGTCTCGGCCGTCCCGCTTCGCATGGTTGCGTGCGGCTGCATCCCGACGCGGCAGCCGACTTCTATCAGCTCGTCGAGGCCTTCGGCCCCGCCAACACCAGCATCGTCATCGTCAAGTAGGCTGGGTTAGGGTAGCAGGCCGTTGCCGCCTTCGGCGTAGTTTGTGAGACGCAATTCCGGACGGAAAACCGTTACACACTTTTCCTGGAATTGCTCAGCCGAAGCCGTGAGGCAGCCGCCAAAAAAAGAGGCCGGAATTCCCGGCCTCTTTTGTTTTTAGCTGTCGTGCCGATCAGCTCGGCAGCGCCGGCATCAGCTTCGGATCGGGCTTCTCGGCGAGATGCGGCAGGTCCTTGCTGGCGATGAAGGTGTAGAACATCGGCACGACGAAGAGCGTGAACATGGTGCCGACCAGGATGCCGGTGAAGATGACCAGGCCCATCGAATAGCGGGCGGCCGCGCCGGCGCCGCTGGAGATGATCAGCGGCACGACGCCCAGCGCCATCGCCGCCGTCGTCATCAGGATCGGCCGCAGGCGCACCTTGGCCGAAGCGATGATGGCGTCGCGGCGGCGCATGCCGTGCACCTCGCGCTGCTGGTTGGCGAACTCCACCAGCAGAATGCCGTGCTTGGTGATCAGGCCGATCAGCGTGATCAGGCCGACCTGGGTGTAGATGTTGAGCGTCCCGAGCCCGATGTTGAGCGGCACGATGGCGCCGAAGATCGACAGCGGCACGGCCATCATGATGATCAGCGGGTCGCGGAAGCTCTCGAACTGGGCCGCCAGCACCAGATAGATCACGACCACCGCCGCGGCGAAGGCGATCAGGATGGTGTTGCCCTGCTCCTTCTCCTGCCGCGACTGGCCGGAATAGTCGATGAAGAAGGTGTCGGGCAGGGTCTCCCTGGCGATATCCTCCAGCACCTTCAAGCCGTCGCCGGTGGTCACGCCGGGCAAAGGCAAGGCCGAGATCGTCGAGGAGTTCAGCTGGTTGAACTGCTCGATGGCCGCCGGCGAGGCGTTGGTCGAGATTTTCACCACCGCTGACAGCGGCACCATCTTGCCGTCGACGCTGCGAATGAAATACTCGCCGAGCTTCTCGGGGTTGTCGCGGAATTCCTGCGGCACCTGCGGGATGATGTCGTAGCTGTTGGAATCGCGGTCGAACTGCGCCACCTCGGCGCCGCCGACCAGCAGCGTCAGTGTATTGCCAATATCCGCGATCGGCAGGTTCAAGGCCGCCGCGCGTTCGCGGTCGATCGTGACTGTCACCTGCGGCGCGTCGTAGGCCATCGAGTTCTGCACGACGATGAAGCGGCCCGAGGCTTGCGCCTTGTTCTTGATTTTCTCGGCCTGATCGAAGACCTCCGAAGGGTCGCCGGTGGAGCGCACGACCATGGAAATCGGCAGGCCGCCGCCTGAACCCGGCAGCGTCGGCGGCGCGAAGACGAAGGCCTGAACGCCGGCGACCTTGGCGAGCCGTGCCGTGATGTCGGCCTGCAGTTCCTTCGAATTGCGCTTGCGGTCCGCCCAATCCTTGAAGGCGAAGCCGACGAAGGCGCTGTTGGTGGCGCCGCCGAAGGCAACGGCCGAGAACTGCGCCCGGGTCTCGGGGATGTCCCTCACCAGGCCGAGCATCTGGTTGACATAGGTCTCGGTATAGTCCGACGTCGCATAGCGCGGTGCGGTCACCAGAGAGAGCAGGAAGCCCTGGTCTTCTTCCGGCGCCAGTTCGGTCGACGTCTTGGTAAACATGAAGCCGGTGAGGGCGACAAGCGCCACGACGATGATCAGCGTCACCGGCCGGTTCCGGAGCGAGGCGGTGACGGCCCGTTCATAGACGCGCTCGACGCGGCTGAACGTACCGTCGACGATGCGCTGGAAGCGCCCGTGCTGGCCAGCCTTCAGCAAACGCGCCGACATCATCGGCGTGATCGTCATGGCGATCAGGCCCGACAGCACCACGGAGCCGGCCAGCGTCACCGCGAATTCGCGGAACAGCGCGCCGGTCAGGCCTCCCGTGAAGGCAAGCGGGGCGAACACGGCGGCCAGCGTGATGGTCATCGCCACGATGGCTGTCGCGATCTCGCGCATGCCGTTGAAGGCCGCCTGCATCGGCGACATGTGGTCCTCTTCCATGTGGCGGTGGATGTTTTCCACCACCACGATGGCGTCGTCGACGACGAGGCCGATCGCCAGCACCATGGCAAGCAGCGACAGAAGGTTGATCGAGTAGCCGACCGCAAACAGGATGAAGCAGACGCCGATCAGCGACAGGGGGATGGTCACGATCGGCATCATCACCGAGCGGAAGGAGCCGAGGAACAGAAGGATGACCACGATGACGATGGCGACGGCCTCGCCGATGGTCTTGAACACTTCCTCGATCGAGGCGCTGATCTGGCCGGTGGCGTCGTAGACGACCTCGATCGTCATGCCTTTCGGCAGCGTTTCCTGAATCACCGGCACGAGCTTGGTAACCGCGGCCGCGGTCGTCAGCGGGTTGGCGGCCGGCGTCGGGAAGATGGCGAGGAAGGTTCCCGGCTTGCCGTTGAAGCTCACCCTGGTGTCGGTGCTGGCCGCGCCGAGCTCGACACGCGCGACATCGCGCAGGCGCACAACCTCGCCGTTCGTCGAGCGGATCGGGAGCTGGGCGAAGGCCTCCGGCGTCTGCAGGGTCGAATGCACGGTGATCGAGGAGACCACATACTCGTTCTGGGTGTTGCCGGGCGCCGACAGGAAATTCGAGTTGTTGATGGCGGTCAGCACGTCAACCGCCGTGGCGCCGCGCGCGGCGAGCCGGATCGGGTCGATCCAGATGCGCATGGAATATTCCTGGGCGCCGAAGATCTGGACGTCGGCGACGCCTTCCACGGTCGAGATGCGGGGCCGAATGACGCGCTCAATATACTCGGTGAGCTGCTCCTTCGTCATGTTCGGGTTCTGCATCGAGATGTACATCATCGCGAACTGCTGCCCTGTGCCCTTGACGATGACCGGATCCTTGGAGGCGTCCGGCAGGGTGCCGCGCACGCCCTGGACCTTGGACAGCACCTCGGCGAGCGCGACGTCCGGATTGGAGCCGAGCTTCATCTGCACCGTGACCGTGCTCGAGGACGGACGGCTGGACGAGGTGACGTAGTCGATGTTTTCGGTCGAGGCGACGGCGCGCGCGATCGGCGCCGAGATGAAGCCCTGGATGAGGTCGGCGCTGGCGCCCGGATAGGCCGTGGTGATCGTGATCGCCGTCTCGTCAACCTTGGGATACTGGCGGATCGACAGGCCGAAGATGCCCTGGAAGCCCAGCAGCAGGATCATGCAGGCCAGCACCGTCGACAAGACGGGCCGGCGAATGAAGAGGTCGGAAAAGCTCATTGCTGAACCTCTTTGTTCGCCGATTTGCTGGGGTCGATGGTGTTGTCGACGGCAACCGACATGCCGTTGAAGAGCCGGTTCTGGCCGGCGGTGACGACCTGGTCGTCGTCCTTGAGGCCCTCGACGATCTCGACCATGCCGTTGTTGCGGCGGCCGAGCTTCACGAAGATCTGCGAGATGGTGAACGCCTGCTGCTGCGCGGCATCGGCCGGCTTGGCGTCAGCCGGCTTCGTGGCGTTGTCGGCGGGTTTGGACGCGTCAGCCTGCGGCTTGGCGGCATCGGCGGCGGCCTTCTGCTCGTCCGGCTTTGCGGGCGCGGCAGCGGCGCCCTCCGCCGGCTTTGCCGGCACGACCACGAAGACATAATCGCCGTAGAGGCTCGTCGTCACCGCGGTTTGCGGCACCGAGATGACATTGTTTTCCTGCGGCAGCTCGACACGGATCTGGACGAACTGGCCAGGCGTCAGCTTGCCTTCCGGATTGGCGACCTCGCCGCGGATCGAAACCAGCCGGCTTGCCGGATCGATCTTGGGATCGATGCCGCGGATGGAGCCGGCAAAGGACATGTCCGCAAGGCTGCTGCCGAGCTTGACGGTCTGGCCGATCTTGAGCAGCGGCAGCTGCTGTTCGGGAACCGTGAAGTCGACCCGCATCGTGTCCAGATCCTGGATCGTCACCACCGAATTGCCGGGGGCCAGATATTGGCCGATATCGATCTTCGGGATGCCGACCGTGCCGCCGAAGGGCGCGGACAACTGCTTCTGGTCGAGCACGGCCTGCAGCTTGTTCACCTGCGCGGCCGAGGCATCCGCGGCTGCGCGCGCGGCGTCGAGCGTCGCGTCCGTGCCGACGCCGCGCCGCTGCAATTCGATCGCGCGGGTCAGCGCCGCCTGGTCGGAGGCGGCCTGCGCCTTCTGCGCCACCAGATCAGCCTTCTCGACCGCGTCGTCCAGCTGCAGGAGCACCGCGTCGGTGGCGACCTTCTGGTTGGCGTGGAAGAGGATGTTCTTGACGATGCCGCTCGTTTCGACGGTAAGGTCGACGCCGCGCACGGCATTGACGGTGCCGATGGCCTCGACGCCCGGCGTCCATTCCGAAGGCTTGACGACCACTGTCGAGACCGTGGCAGCCGGCGGCTTCATCGTGGCGAAATACTGCTTGATGCCGGCATCGCGCATGAAGTTGAAACCAACGATGCCGACGCAGACCAGAGCGAGCAGAATCAGGAACACGGCGATGATGAAAAAGCGCTTCACGGACAGTCCCCTCGAGCCGGCAACCGGCAAAACAATCGATGGCCGGGACACTTATCGACAACAGGTCCCGATTTCAAACGGCGCGCCTTACTGTACCGGCTGGACGGTCTTGTCAATTCTGCCTAAGCTAATATAGGGGAGGCGTGATGAGAGCACCCAGGGCAAACTCACGCGAAAAGATACTTGCCGCCGCCGCCGACGTGGCGCGCGAGGCAGGCCCGGGAAGCTTGTCGCTCGAGGCGGTCGCCAGCCGCGCCGGGGTGTCGAAGGGCGGCCTGCTCTACAATTTCCCGACCAAGGCCAAGCTGATGCAGGGGCTTGTCGAAAACTATCTCCGCGATTTCCAGAAGGCGTTGGAAGCACGCACCGCCGAGGCCAGGCACGAAAGCGCCCTCTCGGCCTACATCAAGCTGTCGGCCGACGACTGCGAGCGACCGAAACCCTCGGCCTCCTGGATTTTCTCGGCGATCGCCGAAGATCCCGATTTCCTGGCGCCGATAAAGGCCTTCAAGCACCAACTGCTGGAACGGTTGAAGGAAGAGACCAGCGATCTCGGCTCGCTGCTGATCTGCTTTCTCGCCATCGAAGGGCTGCGCAGCATGAACCTTTTCGATTCCGATGTGCTTTCCGAAGACGAGCATAAGCTTCTGGTGGCCTCGCTCCTGAAGATAGCCGGATAGATCGCCAGCCGGCCAAGGCGTCACACCAGCTTCATCCTAGGGACATAGCGTCCTTCCCGGTTCTTTGCTGCAATGCAAATGGAGTGGGACAATGGTGGACGTGGTATCAAGTGAGGCGGGGATCCCGAGACCGGATCATCCCCTGGAGCAATCGGGCGGCGCCAAATGGTTCCTGCCGGCTTTCGGCGTGCTGGTGCTCGTCGGCATCATCTATGTCGGCTACGCGCTCAGCCAGGATCTGGCGATCGCCAAGACGGTGCCGTGGATCCTGCTCGGCATAGCGCTTCTGATTGCGCTGGGCTTCGAATTCGTCAACGGCTTCCACGACACCGCCAACGCGGTCGCCACCGTCATCTATACGCGGTCGCTGCCGGCCGAATTCGCCGTCATGTGGTCCGGCGTCTTCAACTTCCTCGGTGTCTTGACCTCGAGCGGCGCGGTGGCGTTCGGCATCCTGTCGCTGCTGCCGGTCGAGCTCATCCTGCAGGTCGGCTCGTCATCCGGCTTCGCCATGGTGTTCGCCCTGCTGGTCGCCGCCATCCTGTGGAACCTGGGCACGTGGTTCCTCGGCCTGCCGGCTTCGAGCTCGCACACCATGGTCGGTTCGATCATCGGCGTCGGCCTCGCCAACCAGTTCATGGCTCCGGCAGGAAGCGCCACCAGCGGCGTCGATTGGGGGCAGGCGACCAATGTCGGCACCACCTTGCTGGTCTCGCCGATCGTCGGGTTCTTCGCCGCCGCGGTGCTGCTCTATGCGATGAAGCTCCTGGTGCGCAATCCTGCCCTCTACGAAGCGCCGAAGGGCAAAACGCCGCCGCCATGGTGGATCCGCGCGCTGCTGATCTTCACCTGCACCGGCGTCAGCTTCGCGCATGGCTCCAATGACGGCCAGAAGGGCATGGGGCTGATCATGCTGATCCTGATCGGCGTGGTGCCGACCGCCTATGCGCTCAACCGCACGCCCGACGTCAACTATCTCGACGCCTATAAGTCGGCATCCGCCGCCGTCGAGCAGGCGCTGGGCAAATACGTCAAGCCGGGGGTCACCGTCGCGGATGCCAATGCCGCAAAGGCCGCCGTGCAGGAAGCCGTGCGCAGCAAGTCGTGGAACGACCAGACGACGCTCGCGCTGCAGACCTACATCCACAGCACGACCGCCGGGCTGCAGCCCTACGCCACCGTCGACAACGTTCCGACCGACCTGGTCAGCAACGCACGCAACGACATCTATCTGATCGGCGAGGCGCTGAAGCTGATCGACAAGAAGAGGCTGCTGCCGATGCAGGACGCCGACCTGAAGGCGGTCACCGACTATCACAGGGCGGTCGACAACGCGACGAAGTTCATCCCGCTGTGGGTGAAGATCGCCGTTGCGCTGGCGCTTGGGCTCGGCACCATGGTCGGCTGGAAGCGCATCGTCGTCACTGTCGGCGAGAAGATCGGCAAGAGCCACCTGACCTATGGCCAGGGCGCCGCCGCCGAGCTGGTCGCGATGATCACCATCGGCATGGCCGACCGTATCGGCCTGCCGGTGTCGACCACGCACGTGCTGTCGTCCGGCGTCGCCGGCACGATGGCAGCCAACGGCTCAGGCCTGCAGTGGTCGACCGTGCGCAACCTTCTGCTGGCCTGGGTGCTGACGCTGCCCTGCTCGATCGCGCTGGCCTTCGTGCTGTTCGTGATCTTCCGCCAGGTGTTCTGAGCGGCGGAAGCGTTCCAAACAAGGCAGCGCCGGTCGCCGGCGCTGCCCTTTTTTTTGGGCAAAACCCGATGATTGGGACACGAGTCGCGAGGGACGCACTTGTTGTCTCCACGTGGGTTGCATCGGAGATAGCCGAGGCGCCCCTCATGTCGTCATTCCATGGCGGAGCAAGGAGCGAAGCGACGCGGCGCAGACCATTCCGTTACCAATGAGCGTCACGGCGGTGCAGAAAGATCTTTGTTCTGCGCCGTCTTTACCCTTCGCGCCAAGCCACGGAATGGATCCTCGGGTCTTCGCGACGCCGCTTCGCGGCTGCTCCGCCCGTGGATGACGACGCGAGGCAGGGTTTCGACATCTCGTAGGGCCGATCCGCTCGATCGAACGACTGGTTCTCGCGGCCAACAGATACGATGCCGCTGAAAGCCGCAGCGCAGGGCTGATCAGGTCGGGTCTTCGCGGTGCAGGTCGTGGATGGTGACGCCATCGGCATTGTCGGGCAGCATCAGCCATTTCTTGTGGCGCAGCGTGCGCTCGGTGTCCTCCAGGCCCATCTCCCAGTGCTCGCGCATCGAGGTGCCGGAGAACTCATAGTCCTTGGCGTGGCCTTCATAGCCTTTGTGCTGATAGATCAGGTGGACGATGTTGACCACGCCGGCGTCGGAATAGTCGGCTATCAGCTCCTTCTCGCCATCCTTCAACTGTTCCGGCGGCACGCGCTTCAGCGCGTCGAGCAGCTTCATCTTGAGCGCGTAGATGCGCTGGAAATTGTCGGTGTTCTGGCGCGTGCGGCTGGAATACATGATGTCCTTGTGGCGCGACAGGACGTCGGCCATGCCGCGCGGCAGCACGCCGCGGGCGCTGAACAGATCGACCTGGAACACCAGCGAGGAGCGGTCCTCCTCCTGGTCGAGCAGATATTGCAGCGGCGTGTTGGAGACGATGCCGCCGTCCCAGTAATACTCGCCCTCGATGCGGATCGAGGGAAAAGCTGGCGGCAGCGCGCCGCTCGCCATGATGTGCTCCGGCCCGATGCGCACCTTGTCGGTGTCGAAATAGACGAAATTGCCGGTCCGGACATTGACCGCACCGACGCTCAACCGCTTCCTGCCATCGTTCAGCACGTCGAAATCGATCAGGCTTTCCAGCGTGTCCTTGAGCTCGGCGGTGTCGTAGAAGCTGGTGGCGCCGTCCGCCCCGGCCAGTTGGAACCAGGGATTGGGACTGCGCGGCTTGAAGAAGCCGGGCTGGCCCATGGCCATGGTCATGAATGACGAGGTCTGGTTGCGGATATCGCGATAGATGTCGCCTTCCGGCGTATAGGCCCAGATCTTGCGGCCCGAGACGGTCTGCCAGAACTGCTCCAGCCGCTGCAGGCGTCGGCTCGGCTCGTTGCCGGCGATGATCGAGGCATTGATGGCGCCGATCGAGACGCCGGACAGCCAGGTCGGCTCGCAGCCGGCGTCGGATAGCGCCTGATACACGCCGGCCTGATAGGCGCCGAGCGCGCCGCCGCCCTGGAAGACCAGGGCGATGCGGTCGTATTGCGCGGTGATTTCAGCGATGGTGGCGGCGGCCGCCTTATTGCGGTTACGCTCAAGCACCGGCTTTCTCCAGCTCCTTCGCGCCGGCAGCCGATCGGCCGTGGTCGGTGAGATAATCATGCACGACTTCGCCGAGGCCGAGCGTCAGGTCGGCCTTGAAGTGCACGGCCGAAACGATGTCGAGCACAGGCAGCTTGGCCACATCGGCCATGACATGGGGGCGCAGGTCGAGCGCGGCGGGCGCCGTCCAGGCTTCCTTCAGCGTGATGTCGGTGAGGTAGTAACGCACCAGCTCGCAAATGCGCGGGCTGCCGTCGACATGCGGGATGATCTTGATCAGGAAATTGGGCGCGGCGAGCGAGGCGAGCACCTGGTCGTGGTCGGCTTCGCGATGCTTGTAGCCCATGGTGCCGGTGGCGCAAAGAACGCTGCCATAATGCAGCGTGCCGACCACCACCTCGCCCTCATGCACGATCTTTGGGCTGGCGAGCTTCTTCGGGAAACCCCAGAGCTCGCGGCCGCCGGCGATCGGCGCGTCGTCGTCGAGATACATGGAATGCACATAGCCGCCATGCTGGCCCTTATAGCGCACCGGGATGACCTGGCCGGTCTCGGTGTAGTCGCCGAAGCCGGTCGAATCCGGCATGCGGATGAACTCGTATTTGACCAGCGGCTCGTCAATCTCGAGCGGCGCGGGCACGACCGCCTCCAGCGCCTCGCGCGTGGTGCGGTAGTTGATGATGACGTATTCGCGGTCGAAGAAACGATAGGGGCCAGGCGGGAAGGAAGGGTTGGTGAGCGGCATCGCGTAGGCGCGCCTCACGACATCGTCGATTTCCAAGCTATTCACCCATCGGTTCAGGAACGACACGCGCTGGACGCGCGGCAGAATATGTTGCACGGCACCATGACAGTGCCATGTCACCCGCATCGAGCGCCAGCTTGGCGGGCATCGGACAGCATCACAACATTGTAATCGCTACGACATATGGTCATGGCATTGTCATGCTGCGGCGCACAAACTATGTGCCCTTGCAGTTCCCTTCCCTCCTGTCGCGAGATCTCCCATGGGTTCCCTGTCTTCGAAGAATGCGCTCGTCACCGGCTCGACCAGCGGCATCGGCCTTGCAATCGCCCGCGCCTTCGCCGCCGAGGGCGCCAACATCACCATCAACGGCCTGGGCGACGCCGCGGCGATCGAGCAGGAGCGGGCCGGCATCGAAAGGGATTTCGGCGTCAAGTGCCGTTACTCGGACGCCAACATGATGGATGGCGCAGCCGTCACCGCCATGATCCATGAGGCCGAGGAGGCGTTCGGCAGCCTCGACATCCTGGTCAACAATGCCGGCATCCAGCATGTCGCGCCGATCGAGGAGTTTCCCGACGACAAGTGGGAGGCCATCATCCGCATCAATCTGCTTGCCGCCTTCTACGCCATCAAGGCGGCGGCGCCTGGCATGAAGAGCCGCAAATGGGGCCGCATCATCAACACCGCCTCGGCGCATGCGCTGGTCGCCTCGCCGTTCAAGTCGGCCTATGTCTCGGCCAAGCACGGCATTGCCGGGCTGACCAAGACGGTGGCGCTGGAAGTGGCGCAGGACGGCATCACGGTGAATGCGATCGCGCCCGGCTATGTCTGGACGCCGCTGGTCGAGAAGCAGATCCCCGACACAATGAAGGCGCGCGGCATGACCGAAGAGCAGGTCAAGCACGATGTGCTGCTGGCAGCGCAGCCGACCAAGGAATTCGTCACCGTCGAGGAGCTTGCCGCGCTGACGCTTTTCCTGTGCAGCGACGCGGCCAGGCAGATCACCGGCACGACCCTGCCGATGGATGGCGGCTGGACGGCGCAGTGAGGGCAAAGGCTGTTTCAGGGAAGGGGCGGAGCGGAGCTCGCGTCCTCCCTGGCAATTTGATTTCTTGACAATCGCGGGGGACCGTTCCAGCATTCCCGCAAGGGGTTCCCCGCGACGACCCCGTGAGGCGTCAGCCCAACGATCGCGTCCAGACTCTCTCTGTTCAGGAGGTGGACGCCATGCCGTCAACAACTGCAATCACCGTTCCGCAGCTTGCCCGTCTCGTCGGCCTGCCCGACGCGCCTTGCCTGGTCGATGTGCGCACCGACGAGGACTATGAAGCCGACTCGCGCCTGCTGCCGGCGTCATGCCGGCGCGATTTCAGGACTGTCTCGACCTGGGCGGCCGAGTTCTCCGGAGCAAAAGTCGCCGTCATCTGCCAGAGGGGGCAGAAACTCTCGCAAGGCGTTGCCGCATGGCTGCGTCATGAAGGCATTCCGGCGGAGTCGCTGGAAGGCGGCTTCGAGGCCTGGGTCGCCGCCAAGGCGCCATTGGTCAGCGCCGGCGCGATCCCGCCGCGCGACGAAAAGGGGCGCACGGTCTGGGTCACGCGTTCGCGGCCGAAGGTCGACCGCATCGCCTGCCCTTGGCTGATCCGCCGCTTCGTCGATCCCGATGCGGTTTTCCTGTTCGTCGATCCGGCCGAGGTGCCTCTGGTGGCCGATCGCTTCGGCGCGGTTCCCTTCGACATCGAAGGCGTGTTCTGGAGCCATCGCGGCGATCGCTGCAGCTTCGACACGATGATCGAGGAATTCGGCCTGCGCGTCGACGCGCTCGACCGACTGGCGCTGATCGTGCGCGCTGCCGATACGGCGCGCCTCGACCTCGTCCCGCAGGCGGCCGGGTTCCTCGCCGCCTCGCTCGGCCTGTCGCGCATGTTTCGCGACGATCTCGAGCAGTTGGAAGCCGGCATGCTGCTTTACGATGCCTTCTTCCGCTGGTGCCGCGACGCCGCGGACGAGACGCATAACTGGCCGGCCGGAGGCAAGGCGCCATGACCGCGCTCGCCAAGGACGACGCCGCGCCGCCAGTGGATACCCCCGCCATGCCGAGCTTCCGTGAGGCGACGCGGCTCTGGGCCAGGATCGGCCTGCTGTCCTTCGGCGGGCCGGCCGGGCAGATCGCGCTGATGCACAAAGAGCTGGTCGAGGAGCGCCACTGGATCGGCGAGGAGCGTTTCCTGCACGCGCTCAACTATTGCATGCTCCTGCCTGGACCCGAGGCGCAGCAGCTTGCCGTCTATATTGGCTGGCTGCTGCACCGGACCGCCGGCGGCCTCGTCGCCGGCACCCTGTTCGTGCTGCCCGGCGCGCTGGTGATGCTTTGCCTGAGCAGCTTCTACATGCTCTACAACGACGCGCCGGTGGTCGAGGCGCTGTTCTTCGGGATCAAGGCGGCGGTGCTGGCCGTCGTCGTCGAGGCGGTGATCCGCATCGGCAAGCGGGCGCTGAAGAACCGCGCCATGATCGCGATCGCGGTGGCGGCCTTCCTGGCGATCTACATCGCCAAGCTGCCGTTCCCGCTGATCGTGCTTGCGGCTGGCCTCATCGGTTGGATCGGCAACCGCTTCGCACCAGGCCTGTTTTCCGGCTCGGCGCATGGCAAGGGAGGGGCGACGGTCGACAGAATCGGCGTGGTCGACCTGATGTTCGAGCGCGGCGAACTGGCCCACACGGTGCCCACCAAATGGCACGCGGCCCGCACCATCGCCATCTGGCTGCCGCTCTGGCTCGGACCGGTGGCGCTGATCGCCTTGCTGGCGGGTCCAGGCAGCGTGTGGGCACAGATCGGCGGCTTCTTCAGCCTGATGGCCGTCGTCACCTTCGGCGGCGCCTATGCGGTTCTGGCCTATGTGGCGCAGGCCGCGGTCACCTCCTTCGGCTGGCTGTCGCCCGGCGAGATGGTCGACGGGCTGGGCCTTGCCGAGACAACGCCCGGGCCGCTGATCCTGGTGCTGCAGTTCGTCGGCTTCGCCGCCGCCTATCGCCATGCCGGCCTTGCCAGCCCGCTGCTCGCCGGATCGCTCGGATCGCTGCTGACGCTCTGGGCGACCTTCGTGCCCTGCTTCTTCTGGATATTTCTGGGCGCCCCCTACATCGAGCAGCTGAGGCAGAACCGAGCGCTGGCGGCGGCGCTCGGCGCGATCACCGCGGCGGTGGTCGGCGTGATCATGAACCTGGCGCTGTGGTTCGCGCTGCACGTCGTCTTCGGCAAGGTTGCAAGCGTCGGCTGGGGCGTGGAGGTGCCGGTCCTGTCCTCGCTCGACTGGCGCGCCGCGCTGCTGTCGGTTGCGGCGATGGTCGCCATGTTCAGGTTGAAGGCCGGCATGCTGCCGACGCTGGCCGGATCGGCGCTGGCGGGGCTTGCCTTGCAGGCGCTGTAAGGCCCGCACGCCGTCGATCACGTTAGCGTGAACGAAAAAGCCGACTTGCCGGGAATAAACGGCCCGGTCCGCCGGTCTCCGAGGCATGCGCTCTTTGTGCGCAACGGCAGGAGACCATCATGAAGCGGCATGAAGACAAAAGCACAGGGACCGGAGGCGGCGAAGGCGTCCACCGCAGCCGTCCCTTGGAGCGCTGGCGCTGGGCGCATCTGTTCCGGGCGATACCGCCCCGCCGCCGGCCCTAATCCGTGCCGGTCGCAACCATCGAGATCCACGGCCATGACGACGAGCATCCCCTTGCAGCCAGCGATGCGCCGTCCCCTTGCGAGGCGCCCCTTGCTTCCGAGACACTTGACTCCGGTGACACCAATGCCTTCTCCTCCCTCGAAGCAGGCGCCATCGCCTGCGGTCGCGATCTTCACCCGCACGAGCAGGGACAGATCGTCGCCTCCCGCTGAGGACGGCGGCAGACCCATGGCGGGAGCGCCCGACGGCGGAACGGTGTTGAGCGAAAAGATGCTGGCCGCGCGTTTTGCCGAGGTGGTGCTGCCGCATCTCGGCGATGCGCTGTCGCTTGCGTGCTGGCTGACCGGCAACACCGCCGACGCCGAGGATGTCGTGCAGGAGGCCTGCCTCAAGGCGCATGCGGGTATTGCCGGGTTCGCTGGGGGAAACCCCCGCGCGTGGCTGCTCACCATCGTGCGCAACGCCTCCTATACATGGATGGCGAAGAACCGGCCGCGCAGCGTGGTGGCGGTCGGCGACCTCGCCGATCTCGACGACGTCTCGCCGCCGCCCGACAATGATGCCGACAGCCCGGAGGCGGCGCTGATCGCCAAGGCAAATTCGGCGGCGGTGGAAGCGGCGATCGCCAGGCTGCCGCAAGCCTTCCGCGAAACGCTGGTGCTGCGCGACATAAACGGTCTCAGCTACCGCGAGATCGCCGCCATGCTCGGCGTGCCGCAAGGCACGGTGATGTCGCGGCTGGCACGGGCTCGCGGCGTGTTGATGACGGAACTTGGAGGGCGCCATCATGAGCCCGCGTGAAAATGGCCCGCATGAAAATCGCCCGCGTGAGGATGGATTGCCGCAAGACCCGCAGGATGTGAAGCTGATGATCCACGCCCTTGTCGATGGCGAGCTCGATGCCGCCGCCGCACTGGCGGTCGAGCGGCGCATGGCCGCCGATCCGGAACTGGCCGCCGAGCATGCGCGCCTGGTAGCGCTGCGCGGCGCTGTCGCCAGCGTGCCGCGCCCGACCGTCAGC
Source organism: Mesorhizobium sp. (assembly GCF_004963255.1). Taxonomy (GTDB): domain Bacteria; phylum Pseudomonadota; class Alphaproteobacteria; order Rhizobiales; family Rhizobiaceae; genus Mesorhizobium. The sequence continues at coordinate 41,081 of NZ_SUGA01000010.1, forward strand.
GACGCTTTCCTGGCGCGCATCGCCGCCATTGCCGCAGTAAAAGATCCCGAGGACGTAGAAGCCGCACAGGGTGAGCACGTGAAGGCGGAAGCGCAGCCGTCCGCGCGGCAACAGCAGCAAGGCAATGTCGTCGCGATGCGACCGCGCGCGGCGCGCTGGTTCGACTCCTTCGACTGGCGCCAGATGGCGGCCTCGATCGTACTGACGGCGTTCCTCGCCAGCGGCGCGACGCAGTGGCTGGCGACGGCGGATAACGGGGCCGAAAGTTTCGCCGTGGCCGTCGCCAACAGCCATCGCCGCAGCCTGCTTGCGGCGACGCCGGTCGACATCGTCTCGTCCGACCGCCATACGGTGAAGCCATGGCTCGATGGCCGCATCGGCGTGTCGCCGGCGGCGCCGGACATGGCCAAGGACGGCTACGCGCTGCTCGGCGGCCGCGTCGAGGTGATCGGCGACAGACCGATGCCGGCGCTGGTTTATCGCCATCACGAGCACCTGATCACGCTGGTCGCCGCACCCCGGCAGAACGAAGCCAAATCCGTGCCGGTGGCGGACGACCTCTCGGCCGGCGGCTTCCTCCTGGTCCACTGGACCGACGACGCCTTCTCCTACTGGGCGATCTCGGATGCCGAACGCCCGGCGCTCGACGATTTCGTCGCCCGCTTCCGGGCGGCGATCATCGCCAATCCGGCAGCGGGCAGTCCGGGGTAGGGAAACGAAACCTTCTATCGCCGCTATTTCTGAGGCCGATAGTCCGTTTGGCTGGATGAGCGAAGGCAGGTGCCTGTCCCAGATGATCGCGCCAAAGCACTTGCCCCGTTGCGCCGGCCCCAAGGCGCGCAAGTAGATAGGTCAAGGTCGATTTTGGTATGTTATAAACGCTCCATTCTCGAGGCGGATACGGGGCAATGGATCAGGAAAGACTTCTAGCCGCAGTCCTCCTAGCTGATGTCGTGGGCAGCACGCCGCTCTATGAGCGCATCGGCGACGATGCCGCCCTGCGGCAGGTCTCGAATTGCCTCGACGCGATACGCGCGATCGTCGCCGAGCACGGCGGTGACTTCATTTACTCGAAGGGCGATGACGTGCTCAGTCTGTTCGAGAGCTCGGAGGCGGCGCTGAGGGCCGTCTGCCAAATCAACCGCCAACTGACGAGAGGGCCGTTGAGCGCCCGGATCGGATTGCATTTCGGGGCGGTTATTCGCGCGCGCGGCGCGGTATTCGGCGATGTTGTCAATGTCACCGCAAGGCTGTCCACTACGGCCAATCCGGGGGAGGTGCTTATCAGCCAGAGCTTCTTCGAAGCGCTTTCGGCTGGCAGCCGCAGCGCCTTGCGGCTCCTCGACAAAATGGCGTTCAAGGGCAAGCAGGAACTCTTCGATGTCTATACGCTGCGGAGCGACGATGGGGTCCCCAGCACGAACGTCGCCAGCCGGGGTACCATTATCGAAAGGCGCTCCGCGCCGCCGCGGCAGATCAATCTGGTCATCCGCTATGGAGATCAGTTGGGGTCCTGCCGAAACAATGAATTCGTGACGATCGGCCGATCTCCGGAATGCGATATCGTCGTCCAGCGGCCCTGGGTCTCAAGGCACCACGCGACCTTCACCATTTCGAATGGTAAGGCACGGCTTGTCGAGCGGAGCTCGTCGGGCACATTCGTGTCGATGGGACCCGGCCAGGAAGAAGTATTCGTGCGCCGCGAAGATATCCTCCTCTTCGGCTCCGGCGTCATCTCGCCCGGACGCAGATCGTCCCTCGGCGATGCCCAGATCCTGCACTACGAAATTGTCTCAGGCTGATCTGGCCGGTTGGGCGGGACCGCCGCACCCGCGGCTCTGGATCTCGGCCGGAATTGTCCTGTCGGATGCTGCGATGAGCGGCAGGCCAAGTTTCATCAGCCGCTTGACAATCACCTTCAACGCGCCGCTTCCGGCAGGATCGCGGTCGACATTTCGGGCAAGGTCTGCCCGCCGTCTACGATGATACTTTGGCCGGTGATGTAAGCCGCTTCATCGGAAGCGAGAAAACGCACCGCGTGGGCAACGTCCTGCGGTGTGCCGAGACGGCGAAGCGGCACGGCGGCGCATTGTGCATCCACGAAGCCTTGTGACTGATGCTCCATCACCCCCTCTGTCAGGATGTTGCCCGGCTCAACGGCATTCAGCGTAACGTTCCAAGGCGCAAATTCGAGGGCCGCCGTGCGCATGAAGCCCAGAATTCCTGCCTTGCTGGCCGCATAGTGAGAATACCCAGGAGAAGATACGCGCGCACCCGTTATTGAGGACAAAAAAACCACCCGGCCGTGGCGCTGCCGCTGAAAATAGGGCAGGCAGGCCTTTGCCAACAGGAAAGGCCCGCGCAGGTTGACCGCCATCACGCTGTCCCACTCGTTTGGCGTAATCGATGCGATATTGGTGTTCGGATAGATCGCAGCATTGGCAACGGCAATATCAAGTCGACCCATCTCGGCAAAGATATCATCGATCACGTGCGTGACCTCCGACTCGTCGCTTGTATCCATGCGGCGATAAGTTGCTGCCAGACCCATTGCGCAAATGTTGGCGGCGGCGCGATAGCCGTCGACGTCCTTTATGCCCGTCAGGACGACTTGCGCTCCGGCGCGCGCCAGTTCAGTAGCAACACCCAGTCCGATCCCGCGTTGTGCGCCGGTGACGATGGCAACCTTTCCCGACAGGTCGAAGCCACTCATTGGGCAGCCCGAGCAAAAGCGGGCAACAAGCTGCCATGAGCTTCGATCAGCGCATCCACCAGGGAATCGATTTCGGCAAGCGAAAGCTCCGCTGCCGTGTGAGGGTCCATGGCGGCTGCGTGGTAGATGTGCTCGCGCTTCCCGGTGAGGGCGGCCGTCACGGCCAGCTCCTGCACATTGATGTTGCTCCGCATGATGGCGGCAAGCTGAACCGGTATGCGTCCGATGCGGATAGGCTGAATGCCGTTGCGATCGACATGGCAAGGAACTTCAACCGCAGCGTTCGATGGCAGATTTTCGATCAGGCCCCGGTTGGCGACATTGCCGTAGATCAGGCTTGGCTCACCCGTCACGCAGGCATGAATGATGGCGGCAGCATACTCCTTGCTGCGCGAGACTTCGATCGGCCGACTCTCGTCTTCCAGTTCGTGGCGCAGTTCATGCCATTGCGCGACCTGTCTTTCGCAGCGGGTGATGTATTCGTCGAGCGGCAACCTGAATTCTTCCAGCAAGTCCTCGCGCCCGCGCTTGATGAACCAGGGCGTGTATTCCGAAAAGTGGATGGAACTCTCGGTCACGAAATGGCCGAAGTGCTTCATGACCGCGAAACGAACTGCATCATCGACGGGAAAAGTCCCCTCGCGGGCAATCTGCCGAAGCCGCGGATAAAGGTCTACACGGCCGCCGTCGGGCAGGCGTTTTTCGAATTTGAGGAAAAAGGCCACATGATTAAGGCCGGCGCACAGATAGTCGATGTCGGCAATATCCTCGCTGAGAGTGCGGGCCAGGAATTGCGATGTTTCCTGAACGGAGTGACACAGGCCGACATAACGAATGTCCGGATAGCCCTCCGCCATGGCCCAGCTGATCATGGCCATCGGGTTCACATAGTTCATCATCAGCGCCTGCGGGCAATGCTTGCGCATGTCGTCGGCGATGGCAAACACGACGGGAATTGTACGCAGAGCCCGGAAGATGCCGCCGATGCCCAGAGTGTCGGCAATGGTCTGCCTCAGGCCGAACCTTTTCGGGACTTCGAAATCGGTGACAGTGGCCGGCTTATAGCCGCCCACCTGCATCATCAGGATGACGAAGTCTGCGTCCTTGAGGGCGATTGCCCGATCGACTGTCGCGACGAGCCTTACCTCGTCCTCGATCCCAAGCGCGCGGCAGATGCGGCGTGTCATGATCTCGGAGGTGGCAAGGCGATCGGGATCGAGATCGTGAAGCGCGATTTCGCAACGCGAGAGAGCTTCATTGCTCAGCACGTCGCTGAGGATGTTGCGGGCGAACACCGTGCTTCCGGCGCCGACGAGACAGATCTTGGGCATTGCGGGTATCCAGTCCTTGCTATGCGCTTTCGACGCAGCTTCCCTATTGCCATTAGAAACCGGAAAATGCTTGCTTGAATGCAATTGATATTTCCGGTTTTTAAGTGGAACCGCGCTAGCCGGGGCGCGAAAAACGGAGGGAGCGAATGCGTCAGCTTGACCCGCGCCAGACCGGCAACCGTTTTCTCAAGCCGGACGAATTCCTGGCTGAGACGCATATCGTGGAGCCTATGCCGGAAGCCCACTGGCACGACCATGTGGAACTCAACGTCATAACGCGCGGCGGCATGACCTATCTCATCAATGGCAAGCAGGTCAGCCTGCGCGAAGGTGCCATCTACTGCTTCTGGGCCGCTGTTCCTCACCAGGTGATATCTGCTGGCGACGGAACGGAGCTCGTCTGCATCTACGTGCCATTCGCCGATCTTCTGTCCCTTGCGGTCTCAAGTGATTTCAAGAACGACCTCATGGCGGGTCACGTCGTCACGGGCTCGTCCATCGACGCTGCCGACACATTATTGGTGACGCGCTGGGCGCGAGAGTGGGACACCAACAGCGAACTGGCCGCCGACATATTACGCGACGAGGTTCGCCTTCGCCTTCGCCGGCTGGCGGCCGACCCGCGCATCGCCGAAATAGGCCTGGGCGCCCTCGAAGCTGAGCATCGGCGCCAGGCGATGCATGTCGCCGACCGGCGAGTGGTTGCGCGGGTGCAGCAGATGACGACCTTCATCAACAACGAATTCGCCAGGCCGATCAACGTTGCGGACGTAGCGCTTGTCGGCGGACTCCATCCGACGAACGCAACCGCGACCTTTCAGAAGGTCCTGGGACAATCCATCGCGCAATATCTGCGCCGCCGGCGGCTCAACCATGCACTGAAGCTTTTGGCCGACAGCGATATGGCAATTATCGAGGTGGCTTTCGAAAGTGGCCACGGCTCTCTCAGCCGCTTTTACGATGCCTTCCAGCGGCAGGTTGGCTGTACGCCGAAGGACTACCGGCGCCGCTTCCGCGCCTGAACATCACCCGGACGTTGACGCTTCATCACCAGCGCCGGATTTTTTGCTGCTGCGACAGACCGCAGGGCTGAAAAACCTGAAAATTTGGGTCGAAACCGGCAAGAATATCAGAATTTCCAGCGATAGCGTTACCGTCTATTGGTGCGGGCAGCGGCCAAGAAGCATAGTGGGAACAATGCTGCCCGCTCGCGACGTCACGGGAGATAATCATGCATTTGCCGAAGTCTGATCTGGTCTTCGCCTTCAGCGTCGTTTTGATGGCCATTACCAGCGGAATTGCGCTGGCCGATGATGCCAAGCCCTTTGCGGGACAAACAGTTTCGGTGCTCCTGCCCTCGCCTCAGGATGCAAACATGGCGGCTGATTTCGAGAAAGCCACCGGCATCAAGCTTGATCTGCAGACGGCGTCATGGGACGACGTGTCGGTGAAGATTTCAACGGCGTTGCTGGCTGGCACGGCGCCGGCTGACGTGACCGAGTTCGACTGGTCCTGGACCGGCCAGTTCGCTGCGGCAGACTGGTATACGCCGCTCAACGACACCGTTGACGCCGCGACCCTGGATGACATCAAGGGGTCGACGATCTTCAACGTGAACGGCAAGGTTCTGGCCATTCCCTACACAAATGACTTTCGCGTCATGCTGGTGAACAAGAAGCAGTTCGCCGACGCCGGCGTGACCGTCATGCCAAAGACGCTCGACGAGCTTGTGGCGGCGGCGAAGGCCGTCAAGGCCAAGGGAATCGTAAAGTATCCGATCGGCCTGCCGCTTTCCGCGACCGAAGGCGCATCGACAAGCTGGTACCTTCTGACCAAGGCGTTTGGCGGAGATCTTTTCGACAAGGATATGAAACCTCTGTTCACGGCGCCGGACTCGGCCGGCTACAAAGCGATGGCCTTCGAGATGATGCTCTTGAAGGAGGGCCTGGTTGATCCCGCCTCCACCGGCCTTAAAGACAGTGAGATCAATGAGACACTTTTCGCCAAGGGCCTGACCAGCATCATGATCAGCGGCGAACCGGGCCGTCTTGGCGCTTACAATGATCCCGCACAGTCTGTCGTTGCCGGACAGGTTCAGGCGATTCCGATCGCCACCGAAAGCGGCAAAACGCGGTCATTCGGGTTGCTGGAGGGCCTCGGCATCCCAAGGAATGCCCAGAATCCGGAAGCGGCCAAGGAATTCATCAAATGGATGACATCCAAGGACTATCAGATCCACAACTACGCAAACGGGGTATTGCCGACGCGCACGTCCGCGCTCGCAGAGCTGCAGCAACAGGGCAAGCTGGTCAGCGGCGAGGCGCTTGTGGAGCAGGCGCCTACCGTCGAGGCGCTGTTTCCGTCCGGCGCTCCAGCCTGGTATCCGCAATTCTCGTTGGCCGTAAACACCTCGATCAACAGCGCGGCAAAGGGTGAGATCAGTGTGGAGCAGGCTGTTCAGCGCATCGCCGAGGCCGCGGCTGAAGCCGTGAAGCAGTGACGTCGCAAGCGGTAACTGTCCTCCCGCGACAAGGTCGTGGCGCCCGCAAAGTTGGGGACGCCACGACCGCCTTTTTGATGGTGCTGCCGATCCTGCTCACCATGGGAGGGCTCGTTTTCTACCCACTGCTGAGCACCGCATGGGACAGTTTGCACCGCGTCAACCCGATGCAAGCAGGGACCCCATTCGTCGGCATCTCCAATTATACGCGCGTCTTCAGCGACGTAGAGGTGGGACAGGCTTGGCTCAACACCTTCAAATATGTCGTAATCGCCGTTTTCGCCGAGACGGTGCTGGGGGTCCTGGCGGCTTCACTCATCAATCAGTTGAAGAGCGGGCGTCAGTGGGTGTTGGCAGCCGTGGTCCTGCCGTGGGCGCTGCCCGGCGTGGTCAGCGGGGTGATCTGGCAATGGATCTATTCGCCCGGCCCCGGCCTCCTCAACGGGCTGCTGGTGATGATCGGTTTGGACTATGAGGGTCATCTCTGGTTCAATGACAGCACCAGCGCCATGCTTGCAGTCTCGGTGGTGCATATCTGGCGCATGTTGCCGCTTACCATCGTTATCGTGCTGGCGGCGATGCAAAGTATTCCGGGCGACCTCTACGAGGCCGCGCGCATGGATGGCGCCAGTCGCCTGGTGATGTTCCGCAATATTACCTTGCCGCTGACGCGCGGGGCGATCGCAGTGGCGATGACCAATGCCACGGTGTCGGCCTTCAACCTGTTCGACGAAGCGATCGTGCTTGCCCGCAACAGTCTGGAGACGCGGCCGATCCTGCTGCAGATCTATCTTGAGGCCTTCAAGAAACTCAATTTCTCGTACGGCATGGCATTGTCGCTGATGGTCACCTTCATTTCGCTCGCCATATCGCTTGGTTATGTGCTGCGCATCCACCGCAGCACGAGGCTCGACTGATGAAGGAACCTTGGCACATCCGTCTTGGAATCTGGGCCGGCATTGCGCTGCTGCTCGCCTGGTCGCTTCTTCCCATCTACTGGACACTCGCCTCCAGCCTGACGCCGACGGTCGAGTTCAATGCGCGGCCGCTTCATCTTTTTCCCGAACATCCCACCGGCGAGCACTATCTGAGGCTTCTTGGCGTGCTCGACGGGCATATGGGCGGCGTCGACGTGGCCGGCGAGTTCCGGCTTGCGCTTTTCAACAGCATACTCACTTCGGGTGCCGCCACCGTGCTTTGCGTGCTGATGTCGCTGCTTGCGGCCTATGCCTTCGCGCGCCTCAACTTTTTCGGGCGCGAGGTGCTCTTCTATGCTGTGGTAGGGACCATGGCGGTGCCGGGATATGCGGTTCTCATCCCGCTGTTCCGGCTGATGGTGTCGCTCCGGCAGATCGACGCCTATCTCGGCGTGACGCTCATCTACGTCTCGGCTTTCCTGCCGCTTTGCCTTTGGCTCCTGAAAGGCGTCATGGACACGCTGCCGCGATCACTGGAAGAGGCGGCGCGCATCGATGGGGCAAGCCACATGCGCATCCTGTTTTCCATCATCGCGCCGATCGCTGCCCCAGGACTTACGGCGGCCGCCATTCTCACCTTCCTCGGTGCCTGGGGGCAATATGTTGTGCCGCTCGTCTTCTCACCCAAGGACACAAAGCCGCTGACGGTTCTGATCCCGGAATTCGCAGGGAAGAACTTCGTCGATTACGGGCTTATCATGGCCGGCGGTTCTATCGCCATTGCGGTGCCCTGCCTGCTGGTGATCTTCCTCAATCGATACCTCATTTCCGGCTTGCTTGCAGGTTCAACCAAATAGCGTCTGTAGGCCACAGCTGGAGCAACGCCGCAAACGGCGCAATCCTTGAGACGGCGGTCGGCGTCAGTGGAACACGATCTCCGCCCTGTCGCGCGTCAATAATCCAGACCCTGCCGGAAAGCGCCGATGACCACCGACAGGCCGCACTCGCTACTAGCGGCGCGCTCGCGACCGGCTCCACAACCCTCTGCTACACCATCTGGTGGGACACGACCCATGGTGATCCCGACAGGAATCGAACCTGTGACCTACAGATTAGGAATCTGCCGCTCTATCCTACTGAGCTACGGGACCACGCGGCCCGACACATAAACGCTTCGGGCCGGTTCGCCAAGAGGAGTCTGAAAGCCGATCAGGCGGCCGTCTGCGATGGGCGGCCGCCTCTTCTTGCCAAGCCAGTGCCGTCAGGCCGCCAAGGCCGTCTCGGCCAGCTTCACCCAGTAGCTCATGCCGTGCGGGATGACCTCGTCGTTGAAGTCATAGGCAGGGTGATGCAGGCCGGCCGAGTCGCCGTTGCCGATGAAGATGAAGGCGCCGGGGCGGGCTTCCAGCATGTAGGAGAAATCCTCGCCGCCCATCACCGGCTGTATGGCGCGATGGACATGCGCGTCGCCGGCGACGTCGGCGGCGACATCGCTGGCGAACACCGTCTCTTGCGCATGATTGAAGGTGACGGGGTAGTTGGCGTCGTAATCGACCTCGATCGTGGCGCCGAAGGCGGAGGCCAGCCCGGCGCAGAGCGCGCGGATGCGCTCTTCCGATTTCTTGGCCACCTCCTTCTTCAGCGTACGGACCGTGCCGGCGATCTCGGCGCTTTCGGGGATGACGTTGTAGGCGTCGCCGGCGTGGAACTTCGTGACCGAAACCACCACGGCCTCGACCGGATCGGTGCTGCGCGAGGCGATGGTCTGCAGCGCGCCCACCAGCTGGCTGGCGATGACGATGGGATCGATCGTGCCGTGCGGCATCGCGGCATGGCCGCCGCGGCCCTTGACGGTGATGGTGAACTCGGCCGTCGCGGCCATGATCGGACCGGGCTTGATGGCGAACTGGCCGACCGGCAGGCCCGGCATGTTGTGCATGCCGAACACCTTCTCGATGTCGAAGCGTTCCATCATGCCGTCCTTGACCATCTCGTTGCCGCCGCCGCCGCCTTCCTCGGCCGGCTGGAAGATCACCGCCACGGTGCCGGCGAAATTTCGCGTCTCGGCAAGATATTTGGCGGCGCCCAAGAGCATCGCGGTATGGCCGTCATGGCCGCAGGCATGCATCTTGCCGCGCACGGTCGAGGCCCATGGCTTGCCGGTGATCTCGTCGATCGGCAGCGCGTCCATGTCGGCGCGCAGTCCGATGGTCGGGCCATCGCCCTTGCGGCCGCGGATGATGCCGACGACGCCGGTCTTGCCCAATCCCGTCACCACTTCGTCACAGCCGAAGGCCTTCAGCTTCTCGGTGACGAAGCCGGCGGTCTGGAAGACGTCGAAATTCAATTCCGGCGTCTGGTGGAGATGGCGTCGCCAGCCGGCGACTTCTTCCTGCATTTGTGCGGCGCGGTTGAGAATCGGCATGGTCGGTCCATCTCTTGGTTGATTGGCGGCGGTCGGTTCAGAACCGATGCTCAGCAATTGTGATTGTGTTGAACTTTGCCATTTTGGCGTCACATAGGGTAAATAGCACCGCAACAATGGGGTCCGGGTCGAGGGGCCGGGCCGCATTTATGCTGGCGATGGGTAACGAAATCTTACGGACCCAGTGGCGATTACGGCAAGAGGCGATTTCGGATTTGATCATGCGGCAGAGGCATTTCCTCAACCTGTTGCTGGCGGGCGCGCTGGCGCTTCCGGCGTTTGCCGGCGTTGCGCGCGCCAATCCGGTGGTCCTGTTCGACCTTAAGAGCGGCTCCATCCTGGAGCATCAGGACGCGTTCAAGCGCTGGTACCCGGCCTCGCTCAGCAAGCTGATGACGGCCTATGTCGCCTTCCGTGCGATCCAGGCCGGCGAGGTGGCGCTCGATTCGCCGATCAAGGTAACGAAGCATTCGGCCGGCGAGCCGCCGAGCAAGATGGGCTTCAAGCCCGGCTCGGTGATGCGGCTCGACAATGCGCTGAAGATGATGCTGGTCAAATCGGCCAACGACATCGCCATGGCCGTGGGCGAGAATATCGGCGGATCGCAGGCGGCCTTCGCCGACCGCATGAACGCCGAGGCGGCCCGGCTCGGCATGGTCGGCACGCATTTCGTCAACCCGAACGGGCTCTATTCGCCGGAACAGTACACCACAGCGCGCGACCTCGCCCTGCTGGTCACGGCGCTGCGCAACGACTTTCCGCAATATGCGCCCTGGTTCTCGATCGAAGGCCTTGCCGTCGGCAAGAAGGCGCTCCCGAACTACAATCTGCTCATCGGCCGCTATCCCGGCGCCGACGGCATGAAGACCGGCTTCGTCTGCTCTTCCGGCTTCAACATGATCGGCTCGGCGACGCGCAACGGCCGCACGCTGGTCGCCGTGGTGCTTGGCGAGAAATCGGCGGTCAGCCGCGCCGAGGCGGCGGCAAAGCTGCTCGACCAGGGTTTCGATACGCCGGCGGAGGGTTCGACGACGCTGGCCGCTCTCAAGCCCTATGGCGACACGCTGTCGCCCAACGACATGCATGACGAGATCTGCAAGAAGAAGCCGAAGGAGGAGCAATCCGAGGCGGCCCCCGAGGTCGCTGCCAAGGATAAGCCCAAGTCGCCCTATCAGGTGAAGCTCGACCATCCGACGCTGATCGCGGTCGGCCTCGGGGGCGCAACCGGACCGGCGCCGAAGGCATTCGTCGACCAGACCGATCAGAACTATGCCGACGTGCCGCTGCCGAGCTGGCGGCCCGACCGGCCGGCGCCGAACGGCGCCGAACCGGCGGCGACCGCCGCAGCAGGGGCGCAAGGCGACCAGCCCGCCAAGGCGGCGAACTAGCCATCATGAAGGGCGGCTTTCCCATTCCCGTTTCGGTGCTCACCGGCTTTCTCGGCGCCGGCAAGACGACGCTGCTCAACCGGCTGCTCAAGGATCCAGCGCTTGCCGATACGGCGGTGATCATCAACGAGTTCGGCGAGGTGGCGATCGACCATCTTTTGGTCGAGCAGGCATCCGACGGCATCATCCAGCTTTCCGACGGCTGCCTCTGCTGCACGGTGCGCGGCGACCTGGTCGACACGCTTGCCGATCTCGTCGACCGGCTGCAGACCGGCCGCATCGCGAAACTCGCCCGCGTCGTCGTCGAGACGACGGGCCTCGCCGATCCGGCGCCGGTGCTGCAGTCGATCATGGCGCATCCGGCGCTGGTGCAGGCCTTCCGGCTCGACGGCGTCATCACGCTGGTCGACGCCGTCAATGGCGAGGCAACGCTCGACGGCCATGTCGAGGCGGTGAAACAGGCGGCGATGGCCGATCGCATCGTGCTGACCAAGACCGATCTTGCCGACGCGGCCGAGGTCGAGGTGTTGCGGGCAAGGCTGAAGCAGGTCAATCCTGGCGCCGTCGTGCTCGACGTCAACGAGGCCGGCGCCGCGGCGCTGTTCAATTGCGGGCTTTATGATCCTAAAACCAAGTCCGCCGACGTGCGGCGCTGGCTTGGCGAAGAGGCGGCGCATGATCACGATCATGGCCATCATCACCATGACGGCGATCATGATCACCACCATCATGAGCATCGCCACGATACGCGCGTGCGCACCCATTCGCTCGTCCACGATGGCCCGGTGCCGTTCTCGGCGATCGAGATGTTCCTCGACCTTCTGCGCTCGACGCATGGCGAGAAGCTGCTGCGGATGAAGGGCGTCATCGAGCTCGCGGAGGATCCCTCGCGACCGCTTGTCATCCACGGCGTGCAGAAGATCCTGCATCCGCCGGCAAGGCTGCCGGCCTGGCCCGACGGCCAGCGCGGCACCAGGCTGGTGCTGATCACGCTGGACATGCCGGACGACTATATCCACCGGCTGTTCGCGGCCTTCACCAACAAGCCGTCGATCGACACGCCGGACCGGGCCGCGCTCGAGTCCAATCCGCTGGCAATAGCCGGGCTATAAGCAAAAAAACGACGCCGGCTCAGGCGGCGCTGCCGCGTTCGACCAGGAAGCGGTGGCCGCCGGTGACCGCGGCCGTTTCGACCAATTGGTGGCCGGCATCGGCGCAGAAGGCCGGGATGTCGATGACCGCGAGCGGATCGGTGGTTTCCAGCCAAAGCCGGCTGCCCGGCCGCATGGCGGCCAGCCGCTTGCGGGCTTTCAGCACCGGCAACGGACAGTTCAGTCCCTTGAGATCGTAGATGGCAGGCGGCTTTGCCCTTTGTTCATGCATGTCGTTATCCCAAAATCGCCTTACACTTTTGGGCGACATGCATTGGGTCTCAGCCGCCGAACATGCCGAGCAGCTTCTTCTTCAGCTTCGACACGGTGCCCTGGTCGGCGTCGGCGGCCTGCTGGGTTTCCTGCGCGGGCGCTGGCTCGACGCCGGCGGTGACGACCGGCTGCTGCGCGGCCTGCTTGGCGGCTTCCTTCTCAGCCAGCGCTTGCGCCTTGGCCTGTTCCTTGGCGGCCTTGGCCGCCTCGATCGCCGCCAGGCGCTGCTCTTCGGCCTTGCGCTTGGCTTCCTTCTCCGCGTCGAGCGCGGCCATCTTGCGGCCAGCCGGGGAATCGATGCGGCCCATGCGAGTCGTTTCCGTCACCGAGCCGTCGGCGTTCAACGACGGCGGTTCAATCGGCACGCGCTCGCCGCGGGCGCGGCGCTTCGACCAGTCCGAGACGATGCTGGCTTCCTTGATGCCGGCAATCGTCGGCTTCGGCGGCGGGTTGCTGGAATTCACGGCCGAACTGAAGGCCGCGTCATAGCTCTTCTCGTAATTCGTGTAGGCGGTCTTCAGCGAATCCGGCTGCGTCGTCGGGGGGCAGGGGCCGGTCGGGTCGAAAGTCGTGCCTTCCGGCGCGACCTGGTTGAAGACGTAGCGCTTCTCGCAGACGTCAACCTTCGGCGGCACCTTGGTGATCTCGAAATTGTCGTAGCCGACCTTCAGCATCTTCCAGAATTCGTAGTTCGGGTCGTTGCGGTAGCGCGCCATGTTGGCGGCGGTCATGCGGAAGGGGAAGGCCTGGATCTGGAACTCGGTCTGGCCGCCCTGGAAGGCGTCGCGGCCGAAGGCATAGATCTGCTCGATCTGCGCGTCGGTCATCGAATAGCAGCCGGAGGACGAGCAGGCGCCGTGCACCATCAGGTTCTGGCCGGTGCGGCCATTGGCGCGGTCATAGGCGTTGGGGAAGCCGATGTTGAACGACAGATGGTAATTCGAGCGCGGGTTCATCTGCGACGGGCGCACCGTGTAGAAGCCTTCCGGCGCCTGGCGGTCGCCCTCGGTGTATTTGGGGCCGAGCTTTCCCGACCATTTGCAGATGTCGTAGGTGGCGACGAGATCGTAGCGGCCGTTGGTCTTGGCCTTCCAGATCTCCAGTTTGCCTTCTTCCTTGAAGATGCGCGCCATCACCGAGGAGGTGCGCACCATGCCCTTGGCCTTCATGTCGGCGAGGATCTTGTCCGGCAGCGGCTTGTTGGCCTCCGGCGCGAAATCCTTCATCGACGAATCATTGCAGCCGGCGACGCCGATGGCGGCGATCAGGACTCCGGTGCGGGCAAGCTTGGCAAACATCGGTGCGGCTACGTCTCTTCTCTCGGGCCAACGACTCTCGACATGGCCGGGCCCGCAGGCTGAACACCAGTGGACCGTAAGCCCGTTAACCTTGAAAATTCCTTACCGCAAGCCTTCGTCACAATCTGGGCAAACCCCTCACGGCAAATCCCATTGAGCCGAATCCGGCGGCATTTTTGTGGCGAAATTGGTCATTGCCGCCACAGTTTACCAGCAGAGGCCCGATTAAAGGCTTCGGCCCATCGCCAGATACTTCTCGCGGCGCTGCTCGCGGAAATCGGTGTTGGCGCCGGCAAAGTCCTTCATCGTCCTGGCGATGAGGTCGCCGGTGGAGGCAATCACCGTCTCCGGCGCGCGCTGGGCGCCGCCCATCGGCTCGGGAATGATGGCGTCGATGATCTTCATCTCGAGCAGATCCTGCGCGGTGATCTTCATGTTGGTCGCCGCGTCCTTGGAGCGGGTGGTGTCACGCCACAGGATCGAAGCGGCACCCTCCGGCGAGATCACCGAATAGATGGCGTGCTCCAGCATATAGACCCGGTTGGCGGTGGCGATCGCAATGGCGCCGCCGGAGCCGCCTTCGCCGATGACCACCGAGATCGACGGCACTTTCAGCGAAAGGCAGGCGGAAGTCGAACGTGCGATCGCTTCGGCCTGGCCGCGCTCCTCGGCGCCGACGCCGGGATAGGCGCCGGCGGTGTCGACCAGCGTCAGAAGCGGGATCTTGAAACGGTCGGCCAGTTCCATGAGGCGCACCGCCTTGCGATAGCCCTCGGGTCGCACCGAGCCGAAATTGTGCTTGATGCGGCTTGCCGTGTCCGATCCCTTTTCCTGGCCGATCACCGCCACCGGCTCGCCGCGGAAACGGGCGAAGCCGCCGACGATCGCCTGGTCGTCGCCGAAATTGCGGTCGCCCGCCAAGGGCGTGAAATCGGTGAACAGCCCTTTGATGTAGTCGACGCAATGCGGGCGGTCGGGATGGCGCGCGACCTGCACCTTTTGCCAGGGGGTGAGCGCCTTGTAGAGGTCGCGCAAGGCGTCGCGCGAACGCTTTTCCAGCCGGCTGATCTCTTCGGCGACATCGACCGCCTCGCCGTTCTCGGCAAGCTTCTTCAGCTCGAGGATCTTGAGCTCCAGATCCTGCACCGGCTTTTCGAAGTCGAGGTAGTTGTACATGCTTGAGCGGACCGATCCGTCGGAAGGCGAAATGGCTGGCGGAACCGCTGAAATGCCGGCTCCGGGCGGTGGAACGTCGCCCTCACATAGCGATATGAGGCCTAGTCGGCAAGCGGATGATGATCGTTGACCAGCCGCACCAGCCGCTCCTCCAGCACATGGGTGTAGATCTGCGTGGTCGAGATGTCGGCATGGCCAAGGAGTTGCTGAACGGCTCTGAGGTCGGCGCCGTTCTGCAGGAGATGGCTGGCAAAAGCATGGCGAAGCACATGCGGCGAGATTTTCGCCGCAGCTATCCCCGACCGAGCGGCCAAGCCCTTGAGATCGCGGGCGAAAACCTGCCTGGAAAGATGGCCGCTGTCGGAGGAGGCGGGAAACAGGAACGGGCTCTCGGCAAAGGCCGGGCGCTCGGCCCTTGCGGCAAGCCAGGCGCGCATGGCCGCGCGCGCCTTGGCCGACAGCGGCACCATGCGTTCCTTGTCGCCCTTGCCGCGCACCATGAAGAAGCGGTCGTCGCGCAACGCCACCGTCACCGGCAGGCCGACCAGCTCCGACACGCGCAGGCCCGTGGCGTAGAGCACCTCGACCAGCGCGTGCAGGCGCAACGCCGCCATCCGGTCGCCATCCGGACCAGCTTCGCCGGCTTCCTGCGCCGCCCGGTCGAGCAGGCGGCCGGTCTCGGCCTCGCTCATCGTCTTCGGCAGCGGCCGGCCCTTGCGCGGGCTGTCGAGCGTGCCGGTCGGGTCGTCACCGCGCAGTCCCTCGGCGTAGAGGAATTTGAAGAACTGGCGGACCGCCGACAATTTGCGCGCCTGCGAGGTCGGCGCGAAGCCGCGCGCGGCAATTTCGTCGAGATAGGCGCGGATGTCGGCCGATCCAGCGCCCGCAAGTCCGCCCTTGATCGCTTCGGAAGCGTCCTCGAGGTCGCGGCGGTAGGAGGCAAGCGTGTTCTCGGCCGCCCCCCGTTCGGCGCTCATCATTTCGAGGAAGGCTTCGATCCGGGCGGCGCTGTTCATCGGGCCGGGTTTGTCAGTTCTTCTTGGGGTTGAGCTTCTCGGCGGGAATGCGGATGCTCATTTCCGCTTTTTTGGGCTCCACGAACATCGCCAGCGCGAACATCGCGCCATAGGCAATGCCTGCAAGAACCGCCAGCGTCACGACGAAGCGAAACAAAGTCGGCATTCAAATTTCGCCCGTCTTGTTGTTCTGCGTTTCCAAAGCCCTGTGCCCTTATGGGACGCCAAACCGGGCAATTCAAGGACGAAGGATTCCGGTCGCCGCAGGTTTTTGCCGGAAAGGCTTTCTGGAGCTTTGTCCAGCTGTGCTTGACGTAAACGGGCTTTTGATGTCGATACGGCGCAAAGAGGCCCTGATGAACGCTCTGCCACCAAATCCGACGGACGAAGGCTGTGCCGCGCTGGTCGAGCGGCTCGGCAGCCGTTCGATCGTCTTCGTCGGGCTGATGGGGGCCGGCAAGACGGCGATCGGCCGCAAGGTGGCGACGATGCTGTCGCTGCCCTTCATGGATAGCGACCAGGAGATCGAAAGCGTCTCGCGCATGACGGTTCCGGAACTGTTCGAGCGCTATGGCGAGCCGGAATTCCGGGCGCTGGAGCAGCGCGTGATCCTGCGCCTGCTGGAGAACGGCCCGCAGGTGCTGTCGACCGGCGGCGGCGCCTTCATGAACGCGCAGACGCGCGAGGCGATTTCCGCGCATGGCATATCGGTCTGGCTGAAGGCCGATCTGGACCTCTTGATGGAGCGCGTCTCCAAGAAGCAGAACCGGCCGCTGTTGAAGAACCCCGATCCGCGCGCCGTGCTGGAAAAGCTGATGGGCGAGCGTTATCCGGTCTATGCCGCCGCCGACCTCACCGTGCCGACGCGCGACGATCGCAAGGAGATCATCGCCGGCGAAGTCGTCGCGGCGCTCTGCGCCCATCTCGGCGTCGAGGCGATCGCGACGGGCGCTACAGGCGCCACAAATGACGAGGTGCAGCCGTGAGCCATGCCGAACCGGTGAAGGTCGAGGTTGGGCTCGGCGACCGCGCCTATGACATCCTTATCGGTTCCGGATTGCTGGCGTGCGCCGGCGGGGAGATCGCGCGCCGGCTTCCCGGCACCCGCGCGGCCATCGTCACCGACGAGAACGTCGCCGCCGCGCATCTCGACACGCTGAAGGCGGGATTGGAGAAAGGCGGCATCCAGTCCGCCGTCATCACATTGCCCGCCGGGGAGAAGACCAAGAGCTTCGCCCATCTCGAGCAGGTGGTCGACGGCGTGCTCGCCGCCAAGCTCGAACGCCGCGACGTGGTGATCGCGCTCGGCGGCGGCGTCATCGGCGACCTCGCCGGTTTTGCGTCCGGCATCGTGCGGCGCGGCATGAATTTCGTGCAGATCCCGACCTCGCTCTTGGCGCAGGTCGATTCCTCCGTCGGCGGCAAGACCGGCATCAACAGCCCGCGCGGCAAGAACCTGGTCGGCGTCTTCCACCAGCCCAGGCTGGTGCTGGCCGACACCCAAGTGCTCGACACGCTGCCCATCCGCGAGTTCCGCGCCGGCTATGCCGAGCTTGCCAAATACGGGCTGATCGATCGCCCCGCCTTCTTCGCCTGGCTGGAACAGAACTGGCGCGACGTCTTTGCCGGCGGCCCGGCGCGCGTCGAGGCGATCGCCGAGGCCTGCCGCGCCAAGGCCGATGTCGTCGCCCGTGACGAGTTCGAGACCGGCGACCGCGCGCTGCTCAATCTCGGCCACACATTCGGTCATGCGCTGGAAGCCGCCACGCACTATGACGGCGCGCGCCTCGTCCATGGCGAAGGCGTCGCCATCGGCATGGCGCTGGCGCATCGCTTTTCGGCGCGGCTCAACCTGGCGAGCCCGGACGACGCGGAACGCGTCGAGGCGCATCTCAGCGCCGTCGGCCTGCCCTGGCGCATGGCCGATATTCCCGGCGAGTTGCCGGACGCCGAGGCGCTGCTTTCCTTCATCACGCAGGACAAGAAGGTCTCGCGCGGCGCGCTGACCTTCATCCTGACGCGCGGCATCGGCCAGTCGTTCATCGCCAAGGACGTGCCGCCCTCGGAAGTGCTTTCCTTCCTCAAGATGAGTCATCCCGCGGCGCTCAAGACGAGCCATCCCGAACGGTCCAAGAGGAGCCGTCCCGGATGATCGACGCCGGCTGGATTGTCGCAGCCGTCCTCGCCGCCATCGTGATCGTGGCGCTTCTGTTCCGCGCCCGCTTGCTTGCCGCTTTCGGCTACGCGCTGCGGCCGATCGAGCCGCAGCAGCGATCCGAGCGCAACGGCAAGGATCATGACAGCGACGATTCCCGTCGTGGCGGCGAAGCGGACCGCGAGGAGCGCGACCGGCTCGAGGGCCTCTTCGAGCTTGATGAGCTCGAAGTGTCGGACGTCATGGTCCACCGCACCAATATGCGCTCGGTCAATGCCGACAATACGCCGGAGGCGGTGGTGCGCGAGATCCTCACGAGTCCGCACACCCGCATGCCGCTGTGGAAGGGCTCGCTCGACAACATCGTCGGCGTCCTGCACGCGAAAGACCTGCTGAGGGCCCTCAACGAGGTCGGCAACGACTTTTCGCGGATCGACGTGATGAAGATCGCGGCGAAGCCCTGGTTCGTGCCGGACACCACCACCTTGCAGGAACAGCTCAACGCCTTCCTGCGGCGCAAGACGCATTTCGCCATCGTCGTCGACGAATATGGCGAGGTCGAAGGGCTGGTGACGCTGGAAGACATCATCGAGGAGATCGTCGGCGAGATCGCCGACGAGCACGATGTCGACATGCAGGGCGTCAAGAAAGAAGCCGACGGCTCGGTCGTCGTCGACGGCACCGTGCCGATCCGCGACTTGAACCGCGCGCTCGACTGGGACCTGCCCGACGAGGAGGCCACCACGATCGCCGGCCTCGTCATCCATGAGACACAGTCGATCCCCGAGGAAAAGCAGGCCTTCACCTTCCACGGCAAGCGCTTCGTCGTCATGAAGCGCGACAAGAACCGCATTGCGAGGTTGAGGATCAGGCCCGCCAGCGAAAGCTGACGCGTCCCGAGATTCAAGCCATGTCGCTCAGAGTTCCTTCGTCCAGCGCTCGCTGAGCGTCGCGCCGGTCCCGGCGTCGATTGCCGCCAGGCTGACCTCGTAGCCCCAGAGATTGCGGATATGGCGCAGGGTTGCGTCGCGGCTCTGGCCCTCGAGCATGATGCCGTCCTTGACCTTGTGCTGCAGCCGCAGATGCCGATCGCCCAGCAGATCCACGTCGACCACCTGGATGTCGGGGCGGCTGGCACCGATATCGTAGCTTTGCGCCAGCGCCGACCGTATCCTGGCATAGCCGCGCTCATTGTGGATCGAGGCCACCTCGTAATGCGGCTCGTCGGCGCCGTCGGCCAGCGCGAAAAGCCGCCATTTGCGAATGAGCGCCGGGCTCAGATACTGGCGGATGAAGGATTCGTCGCGGTGGTTGGCCCAGGCGTCGAGCAGGGTGTCGCGCCAGTCGCCGCGGCCGGCAATGTCCGAGAACCAGTCGCGGTCCTCGGCGGTGGGCGCCGTCGAGATGCGCTGGATATCCTGCATCATGTCGAGGCCAAGCGCATAGGGATTGATGCCGGAGTAGCGCGGATCGTCATAGGCCGGCTGGAAGACCACGTTGGAGTGGTTGCGCAGGATCTCGAGCATGGCGCCTTCGCTGATGCGGCCGCGATCGAACAGCGTGTTCATGATCGTGTAGTGCACGAAGGTGGCGCACCCTTCGTTCATCACCTGGGTTTGCCGCTGCGGGTAGAAATATTGCGCGATGACGCGCACGATCCTGACGATCTCGCGCTGCCAGGGCTCAAGGACGAGGCTGTTCTTCTCGAGGAAATAGAGCAGGTTCTCCTCCGGCAGCTTGAGCGATTTCTTCCGTTCGGCAAGGATTTCGTCCCCCGCTTCCGGCTTGCTCTTTCCCTGCGAGGGCGGCAGCGTTCGCCACAGATCGTTGAAGGAGCGCTCCTCGTATTCGAGACGCTCGCGCAGCCCCTCGCGCTGCTGCTCGGACGACAGTTTCGGTGGCCGATGGTAGCGGAAGACGCCCTGTTCCATCAGCGCGTGCGCGGAATCCAGGATCGCTTCCACGGCCGCCAGGCCATGCCGTTCCTCGCATCGGGCGATGTAGCCCTTGGCAAAATCCAGATAGCTCAAAATGCCGCCGGCATCGGTCCATTGCCGGAAGAGATGATTGTTCTTGAAGAAATGATTGTGCCCGAGCGCGGCATGCGCGGTCACCAGGGCCTGCAGGGCCATGGTGTTCTCTTCCATCAGATAGACGATGCAGGGGTTGGAGTTGATGACCAACTCATAGGCCAGGCCGCGCGCGCCCTTGCGGTAGAGAAACTCGTCGTAGAGGAAACGCTTGCCGAACGACCAATGCCGGTACATCAGCGGCATGCCGACCGAGGAATAGGCGTCGAGCATCTGCTCGGAAGAGATGACCTCCATCTGCACAGGATAGATGTCGAGGCCCAGTTCTTCGGTCCCGAGCGCCTCGATCTCGTCATAGACGCGGGACAGCTTCGCAAAATTCCAGTCCGAGCCGGAAAACAGCAGTTCGGATTTGCGCGCCTGGCTGACCATTGCCGAAACCCCTCAAGCGCTCTTGCGCAGGGCGGGCTGCCTGGCGAAGAGCTCGCGGAAGACCGGATAGATATCGGCCGGCGCGGCAATGCGCCTCATCTGGAAGTTCGGCCATTTGCCGTCGACGGCGTTATAGGCGCGCCAGAGCGACGTGCCGTTCTCGGTCGAGCCGAAGATATGGCTTTCCCGCTCGTCGATGATCTCCACATAGGCGAAATACTGGCAAAGCCGCATGAGCTTGCGGTCGAGCAGTTCGATGCAGCGCTCGGAGTCGGTGGCGAAGTTGTCGCCGTCGGAGGCCTGGGCGGCGTAGATGTTCCACTCGGCGACCGGATAGCGTTCTTCGATGATGCGGTGCATTTCCTCGAGCGCGGTGGAGACGACCGTGCCGCCGCTTTCGGTGTGGTAGAAGAACGTCTGCTCGTCCACCTCCTTGGCCTGGTGGGTATGGCGGATGAAGACGACCTCGATGCGGTCGTAGCGGCGCGTCAGGAAGAGATGCAGCAGCACGAAGAAGCGTTTGGCCAGATCCTTCTCGCGCTCTCCCATCGAACCTGAGACGTCCATCAGGCAGAACATGACCGCATTCGCATTGGGCACGGGCTGAGGATCGAAGCGGTTGAAACGGATGTCGACCGGGTCGACATAGGCAATCCGCCTGCGCCGGCGCTCGAGCCGCTCAAGCTCTTCGCGCAGCGCCGTGATGCGTTCGCGCACAGCGGCGCTTGCTTGCTTCGCTTCCAGCTCGGCGATCTGCTTGGCGATTTCGTCCACCTCCGCCTGCTTGGGACGCCTCAGCGCGATGCGGCGGCCGTGGCTGTTGCGCATCGTGCGTCCGACATTGATGTTGGTCGGCGCCCCGCTTGCGGCGAAGCCTGCCCGCCTCGGCTTGAAGCTCAGTATCTGCTTGAGGTTGAGCTTGACCAGATCCGGCAGTTCGAGGTCCTCGAAAAAAAGGTCGAGCACCTCCTCGCGCGACAGCACGAAGCGGAAGTCGTCTTCGGATTCCGCAGTCCCCGGAGCCGATCCGTAGCCTCCGCCGCCGCCAGGCTTGTCGATAAGATCGCCAGGGCTGAACGTCTTGTTGCCGGGCAGGATATGCTGGCGCCGGCCGCTTTGCCTGTCGTCGCCGAAGCTCGGTTCGTCCGTGCCCTTGCGCGGCATCGGCACGGCGTGTTCGCGGTCGAGATCGGCGATGCCGCCAGTGCGGACCTTGTCGCGAATGCTGCGCTTGAGATCCTCGCGGGCGCGCCTGAGGAAGCGCTGGCGATTGCCAAGGCTCTTGTCTTTCGGGTTCAGACGGCGGTCGATGAAGATCGGCATGGCACCGTTCGGGCGTTCCTCAACCCGCCTTGTTCACGCGCATGTACCAGTCGACCAATCGGCGCACCTGCCGCTGGGTATAGCCGCGCTCCACCATGCGCTGCACGAATTCATTGTGCCGCTTCTCCGTGACGCTGTCCTGCTTGGAGCCGAAGCTGATCACCGGCAACAGGTCCTCGACCTGGCCGAACATGCGCTTCTCGATAACCTCGCGAAGCTTTTCATAGCTCGTCCAGGAAGGATTGCGGCCATGGTTGCGCGCCCGGGCGCGCAAGGTGAATTTGACCACTTCGTTGCGGAAGTCCTTGGGGTTGGCGATGCCGGCCGGCTTTTCGACCTGCGACAGCTCCTTCTCCAGAACCTCGCGGTTAAGGATCTGGCCGGTGTCGGGGTCCTTGTAGTCCTGATCCTCTATCCAGGCATCGGCATAAGCGATGTAGCGGTCGAAGAGGTTCTGGCCGTACTCGCTGTAGGATTCCAGATAGGCTTTCTGGATCTCGTGGCCGATGAACTCGGCATAGCGGCTGGCGAGTTCCGACTTGATGAACTCGAGATAGGCGGCCTCCGTTTCCTTCGGGAATTGCTCGCGCTTGATCGCCTCTTCGAGGATGTACATCAGGTGGACGGGATCGGCGGCCACCTCCTTGGTGTCGTAGTTGAAGGTCTGCGACAGGATCTTGAAGGCGAAACGCGTGCTGACGCCGGTCATGCCCTCGTCGACGCCGGCGGCGTCGCGATATTCCTGCACCGATTTCGCCTTCGGGTCGATCTCCTTGAGGTTCTCGCCGTCATAGGCGCGCATCTTGGTGTAGAGCGGCGAGTTCTCGTGCTCGGCAAGGCGGGTCGAGACGGTGAAGCGGCTGAGGATATCCAGCACCTCGGGCGCGCAAGGACTGTTCGCCAGTTCGCTTTCGCGCAGCAGCTTCTCGTAGATCTGCCGCTCCTCGGTGATGCGCAGGCAATAGGGAACCTTGACCACGAGGATGCGGTCGAGGAAGGCCTCATTGTTCTTGTTGTTCTTGAACTGCTGCCATTCCGATTCGTTGGAATGGGCAACGACGATGCCCTGATAGGGGAAGGCGCCGAAATTCTCGGTGCCGTTGTAGCTGCCTTCCTGGGTCGCGGTCAGCAGCGGATGCAGGACCTTGATCGGCGCCTTGAACATCTCGACGAATTCGAGCAGGCCTTGCGTGGTCCGGTTCAGGCCGCCGCTGTAGGAATAGGCGTCCGGGTCGGACTGGCTGAAATGCTCCAACTGCCTGATGTCGACCTTGCCGACCAGCGCCGAGACATCCTGATTGTTCTCGTCGCCCGGCTCGGTCTTGGCGATGGAGATCTGGCGCAGCCGCGACGGCATCAGCTTGACAACGCTGAATTTCGAGATGTCGCCCTTCAGCTCATCCAGGCGCTTGGCTGCCCAGGGCGAGATCAGTCCGTTCAGGCGGCGGCGGGCGATGCCGTATTTGTCCTCCAGCAGATCGCCCATCCGGTCGGGATGGAAGAGGCCGAGCGGCGATTCGAAGATCGGGCTGATCTGGTTGCCGACCTTGAGCGTGTAGATCGGCCGCTCTTCCATCAGCTTCTTCAGCCGCTCGGCGAGCGAGGATTTGCCGCCGCCGACCGGGCCGAGAAGATAGAGGATCTGCTTGCGCTCCTCGAGGCCTTGCGAGGCGTAGCGGAAATAGCCGGCGATGCGCTCGATCGTATCCTCCATTCCGTAGAAGTCGGAAAAGGAGGGATAGATCTTTATAGTGCGGTTGGAAAAAATCCGGCCGAGCCGCTCGTCCTTGCTGGTGTCGACCAGATTCGGCTCGCCGATCGCCTCGACCATGCGCTCCGGCGCCGAGGCGTACATGGATTTGTCCTCGCGGCAGGCCAGCAGATATTGCTGAAGGCTGATCTCTTCCTGTGCCGCATTGGAATAGATCTCCGAAAACAGATCGAAGACGTCGGATTGGTTCTCGCGCATGATGCTTTGCCTCGGAGCCGATAGGCTGCCAATCGGCTCATCGCTTCATCAACCACCGGAAGGCATTGTGGTTCCCTTCATGTGAAGGAAGAGCGCACAATGCACCCCGACATTGGCCTTCGGGACACCCCGATTCGGCCTTAAATGCTCGCCTATGAACATACGTGGTGATTGCCAGCGGACGGTCAAGGAGCGGATTTGGTTTCGCACCGAAAGTTGTCATTTTTGCTTCTTAAAGGAGATGCTTGGCGAGCACCCGTGCCCGCCGGGACACAGCCTGACCCGAGATGGCGATGATCGATCGACGCAGCTTCATCGTGGCAGCCCTGGCGGCGCTGTTGCCGGCGGGGGCGTCAGCCGCCGGGCGTCCGAGCCAGCCGGAACCGCAAACCTTCGATTACGGTCCGGCCAAGCTCGACATCTACGCGCCGGCCGGAGCGAAGAACCTGCCGGTGGTCTTCTTCGTCCATGGCGGCGCCTGGCGGTTCGGCAAGCGCAGCCAGGTCGGCTCAAAGCCGGACTTCCTGCTCGCCAATGGATTCGTGTTCGTCTCGATCGACTATCGCATGCTGCCGGAAGCCGATGTCGCCACCCAGGCCGGCGATGTCGAAAAGGCCTATGCCTATGTGCGCGCCAACATCGCCCGGCATGGCGGCGATCCGGACCGCATCGTCGGCATGGGCCATTCGGCCGGCTGCCATCTGGTCGCGCTGACCGGCATGCGCGGAGGGTTGCCGGGGGTCGCCGCGCTGATCCTCGACGATACCCGGGCCTACGATCTTGCCGCGCTTTCGAGGAATGGCGGCATGGTGCGCGCCTATGCGCGTGTCTTCTCCGACCCGAAACAATGGGCGGCCCTGTCGCCGTCGAGCTATGTCGACGGCAAAAAACATCCGCCGACCTTCATCGCCTATTCGCGCGCGCCCGGGCGAGGCGAGGAGTCGAAGGCTTTCGCCGAGCGCCTGCGCGCCACCGGCACCAAGGTCACGCTGTTCGACGGCAGCGCCTATACGCATATGTCGATCAATGGCGATTTCGGAAAAGATGGCGACGCCTTGACCGCGGCGGTGCTGGCCTTCCTGAAGGCGACGGTGGCCTGATTACCAGCGCGTCTTCTCGCCGGGTGCGGCCGGTTCGATCGCCAGCGCGTGCACGCCTGCCTTCAATTCGTCGGCAAGCAATTCGTTGACGGCGCGGTGGCGGTCGATGCGGCTCATGCCGGCAAAACTCGGCGAGACAATGCGGACGCGGAAATGCGTCTCGCCGGTGCCGTCGAACGTCGCGTGATGGCCGGACTCGACATGGTGATGGCCTGCATGAAGGTGGCTTTCATTGATGACGGCGAGCCGTTCGGGCGAAAATGCGGCTTTCAGCTTGTCTTCCATCTTGGCCTGTATGGACATCAGGGCTTCCCTTCACCACATATGCGGCACAGCCGCAAAATCTTGTATTTCGACCGCTTTTAAGCCGCGATTCAGCGGTTAGGGCGATCATCGGCGAAATGTCAATTCTTGTTTCGCATATGCGAACAGCCCATAAATGGGTGAGATGAAAGCGTATCCCAAATATTTCGAAAAGATCCGGATCCGGCCGGAGAAGGACGCCGAGCTGAAGTCGCGCGCGCCGGTCTGCCAGTGGGACGGCTGCAACGAGGCCGGCACGCACCGGGCGCCGGTCGGGCGCCTGAAGGAAGGCGAGTATTTCCGCTTCTGCTTCGACCACGTGCGCGAATACAACAAGGGCTTCAACTACTTCTCCGGCGTGTCGGACAGCGAGATCGCACGCTTCCAGAAAGAGGCGCTGACCGGCCACAGGCCGACATGGCGCATGGGCGCCAATGGCGGCGGGACGCGCTCGGCGCCGGATTTCGCGCAGCAGCGCTCGGGCCGCGCCGGCTACTACAACCGCATGCGCGATCCGTTCAACCTGTTCGGCTCAGGCGCGCGCGAGCCGCGCGAACGCAAGGCAAAACCGCTTGAGGCCAAGGCGCTGGAAACGCTTGGCCTTGATACAAAGGCGACTGGTCAGGACATCAAGGCGCGTTATAAGGAACTGGTTAAGCGCCACCATCCGGATGCGAATGGCGGAGACAGAGGTTCGGAAGACCGGTTCCGCGATGTGCTGCAGGCCTATCGCGTGCTCAAGCAGGCAGGATTGTGCTGAGCGGCCCTACGGTCCCAAGTCTTTTCCAACTTTCATAAGGTTGGAAAAGGCTCTAAGACCGCCCCCGGACAAAATCGATTGCCGGCGAAACGCGGCGTTTCGCCCGTGGAGACGTTGATAGAGATGAACAAGGTCGATCGCGACATCGCCAACCTGCCCGACACGACGGTGTCGGTGAAGGAGAAATTCGGTTTCGACTCCAAGATGGTCGTTCCCGCCTATTCGGCGGCGACCGAGCATGTCCCGGACATCGACCCGGATTATCTGTTCGACAAGGCGACGACATTGGCGATCCTCGCCGGTTTTGCCTACAACCGCCGCGTGATGGTGTCGGGCTATCACGGCACCGGCAAGTCGACGCATATCGAGCAGGTGGCGGCGCGGCTCAACTGGCCCTGCGTGCGGGTCAACCTCGACAGCCATGTCAGCCGTATCGACCTCGTCGGCAAGGACGCCATCGTCGTCAAGGAAGGCCTGCAGGTCACCGAGTTCCGCGACGGCATCCTGCCTTGGGCCTATCAGCACAATGTCGCGCTCTGCTTCGACGAGTATGACGCCGGCCGGCCGGACGTGATGTTCGTCATCCAGCGCGTGCTGGAATCATCGGGCCGGCTCACGCTGCTCGACCAGAGCCGTGTCATCCGCCCGCATCCGGCTTTCCGGCTGTTCGCCACCGCCAACACGGTCGGTCTCGGCGACACCACCGGCCTCTATCACGGCACGCAGCAGATCAACCAGGCGCAGATGGACCGCTGGTCGATCGTCACCACGCTCAACTACCTGCCGCACGACAATGAAGTGAACATCGTGCTGGCCAAGGCCAAGCACTACCGCGACAACAAGGGCAGGGACATCGTCAACAAGATGGTGCGCGTCGCCGACATGACGCGCTCGGCCTTCATCAACGGCGACCTGTCGACCGTGATGAGCCCGCGCACCGTCATCACCTGGGCCGAGAATGCCGAGATCTTCGGCGATGTCGGCATGGCGTTCCGGCTGACCTTCCTCAACAAATGCGACGAGCTGGAGCGTTCGGTGGTGGCCGAGTTCTACCAGCGCGCCTTCGGCGAGGATCTGCCGGAGAGCGCCGCCAACGTGGTGCTGGGCTAGGCGCGCAGCTGAAGGCCTCCGGCCTCTCAGCATGAAACGCGCAGGGAATGATCAATGGCGGGTCCGGGCGACAACACGCGCAACAAGCCGAAGAACGGGTCTGAAGCGGACAGCTTCAAGCGCGCCGTCACCGTGTGCATGCGCGCCGTCGCCGGCGACAAGGATCTCGAGGTCGGCTTCGCCAAGGACCGGCCGGCGCTGGCCGGCAACCGCGCCCGGCTGCCCGAGCTGCCGAAGAAGGCTTCGCGCAACGACATCGCGATCACCCGCGGCATCGGCGATTCCATGGCGCTGAAGCGCGCCTGCCATGATCAGCGCATCCACAACAAGCTGGCGCCGGAGGGCAAGCTCGCGCGGTCCATCTTCGACGCCGTCGAGCAGGCGCGCGTCGAGGCGATCGGCAGCCGCGCCATGCAGGGCGTGGCCGACAATATCGGCTCGATGCTCGAGGACAAATACACCAAGGCGAATCTCGTCGACGTCAGGGACAAGGCCGACGCGCCGCTCGAGGAAGCGATCGCGCTGATCGTGCGCGAAAAGCTCACCGGTCGCGCGATCCCGAAGAGCGCCGAGCGGCTCGTCGATCTCTGGCGCCCCTGGGTCGAGGAAAAGGCGGGCGGCGACCTCGACGGCCTCTCGGCCAAGCTCGAGGACCAGCAGGCCTTTGCCCGCGTCGTGCGCGACATGCTGGTTTCCATGGAGATGGCCGAGGAACTCGGCGATGATCAGGAAACCGACGACTCCGAGGAAAACGAAGAGAACGAGCAGCAGGGCGAGGAACAGAGCGAGGAAGGCGGCGAGGAGGATTCCGGCTCCGAGCAGTCGCAGTCGGAAGATGCCGAAGCCTCCGCCGACGAGGAAGAGTCGGCCGAGACGGAGGCGACCGACGCCACATCGGACGACCTCTCCGACGAGGACGATTCCGACGCCGAGACGCCCGGCGAAGCCAAGCGCAACGACAACCCGTTCCTCAATTTGCCGAAAGAGATCGACTACAAGGTCTTCACCACCGCCTTCGACGAAACGGTGGGGGCCGAGGACCTTTGCGAGGAAGAGGAGCTCGACCGGCTGCGCGCCTTCCTTGACAAGCAGCTCGCCAACCTGTCCGGCGTCGTCGGGCGGCTCGCCAACCGGCTGCAGCGCCGTCTGATGGCGCAGCAGAACCGCTCCTGGGATTTCGATCTTGAGGAAGGCTATCTCGATCCGGCGCGCCTCGTGCGTGTCGTCATCGATCCGATGCAGCCGCTGTCCTTCAAGCAGGAGCGCGACACCAAGTTCCGTGACACAGTGGTGTCGCTGGTGCTCGACAATTCGGGCTCGATGCGCGGCCGGCCCATCACGGTCGCGGCGACCTGCGCCGACATCCTGGCGCGCACGCTGGAGCGCTGCGGCGTTTCGGTGGAGATCCTCGGCTTCACCACCCGCGCCTGGAAGGGCGGGCAGGCGCGCGAGAAATGGCTGAAGGACGGCAAGCCGCCGAATCCCGGCCGGCTCAACGACCTGCGCCACATCATCTACAAATCCGCCGACCATCCATGGCGGCGCGCTCGGCGCAATCTCGGGCTGATGATGCGCGAGGGCCTGCTCAAGGAAAACATCGACGGCGAGGCGCTGCTTTGGGCGCATAACCGGCTGATCGGCCGGCCCGAGCAGCGCAAGATCCTGATGATGATCTCGGACGGCGCGCCGGTCGACGATTCCACGCTCTCGGTCAATCCGGGCAATTATCTGGAGCGGCATCTGCGGGCGGTCATCGAGCTGATCGAGACCCGCTCGCCGGTCGAGCTTTTGGCTATCGGCATCGGCCACGACGTCACGCGTTACTACCGCCGCGCCGTCACCATCGTCGATGCCGAGGAACTGGCCGGGGCCATGACCGAACAGCTCGCCTCGCTGTTCGGCGAGGAAAGCGCGCGCGACACGCGCCGCGGCGGCCTGCGGCGCGCCGGATGATCTTTTCGGGGCGGCGTGCGCGGCGGACGCTCTTCGCCTGCGTGCTGACCTGGGCCTCGCCGGCCATTGCAGCCCAGAGAGCTCCTGTCGAGACCGTCGAGATTTCGGCGCGGCCGATCACCCAGTTCCATACCGGCCACGACCAGACGCGGTTCGGACCGTTCGAATTCGTCGGCGGGCTGGAGATGACCTCGCCGGCGCGCGATTTCGGCGCGCTGTCGGCGCTTCGTTTCTTGAAGCCGGGCAGCGACTTCATCGGGGTCGCCGACGCCGGCTTCTGGTTCTTCGGCACGATCGATCATGACGCCGGCAAGCGACCCTCCGGTGTCAAGAATTTCCGCATGCAGAAGATGGTCGATGCTTCGGGCCGGCCGATCGACCGGAAATGGAAGGTCGACGCGGAAGGGCTCGCGGTGAAGGACGGCACAGCCACCGTCGGCTTCGAGCGCGACCAGCGCGTCGCCCAGTTCAAGATCGACCCCGACAATATGAAAGCGCCGATCAGGCAGCTCGACTATCTGGTTCCCGCCCAGGAGCTGCGCCAGAACCGCGGCTTCGAGACCGTCGCCCATGCCAATCCTTACGGCCAGCATGCGGGCGGGCTGGTCGTGGTCTCGGAGAGGAGCCTCGACAAGGCAGGCAATGTCTACGCCGCCATTATCGAAGGTCCGCACAAGGGCGTCTTCACCATCAAGCGCAACGGCGATTTCGACATCACCGACGGAGCCTTCCTGCCGGACGGCGACCTGCTGCTGCTTGAGCGGAGTTTTTCCATCGCGCGCGGGGTGAAGATGCGGCTGCGGCGCATCTATGGCGAGAGCGTCGAGAAGGGCGTGGTCGCCGACGGGCCGGTGCTGATGGAAGCCGACATGGGCTACCAGATCGACAATATGGAAGGGCTCGACGTCTGGACCCGCGAGGACGGCGCGCTGATGGTGTCGCTGGTATCCGACGACAACCATTCGATCCTGCAGCGCAGCCTCTATTTGGAATTCATCCTGCACCAGGACTGAGCAAGACCGGCGGGTGAGCGCCGGGAGGTTACCGGCTGACGTGGCGGACTTCGTTCATCACGAAATTGGCGGCGCGCTTGCTCCGATTGCGGATCTTGAGTGTCGCTGTGTTGTCGACGAAATAGGTGTGAAGGATGCTGTCGCGGGTGCGGACTTCTGGTCCGACAGTGTCGACCGCGTGCCAGGTGTCGGTGCCGACCGCAAAGGCGTAGCCGGTGTTCGGCGAAAACGACATCCGGTGCGAATTCTCGAAACGCCCGTCCGGCATGCGCTCGGCGAAGCGGGTGCCGATATGGTTGATCGAGTCGTCCTCCGGCAAATAGAACTGGACCGTGATGCCCTTCCATTTCGTGTCGGTGTGGAAGCCGATCTTGTAGCCCGCCACGTCGCGCGTCAGCATCGGCACCGGATACATGCCGACCTTCATGAAATCCGAGCCGAACCGGCGCTCCAGGCCCGGGGCAAGGCGGCGCATGAAGGCATCCTTCAGTTCCGGCGCGTGCAATGCCTTGCCGACCAGGGCCCAGACGGCCCGTTTCTCAGCTGGCAGATGGCGGATATATTCGGGATAGAGATCGATCTTGATCCGTGTTGCGGTGCCGTCGGCCTTGATATTCACCTTGTTGCGCCCCTTGAGCGCCCGATATTCGCGCGCCTCGGGCATCGCGGCGCGCATGCGCTGATAGAGGTCCGCCGGGAAGACATCGGTCATTTCCAGGTGCCAGAACGGCTTTTCCACGAAGGTGGCGCGGTTCACCGCCGCCACCATGTGGGAGACAACATGCTGCAGCGTTTGTCTGGCTGATGCTGGCGCCGCCGCGCCGTCTATGACCGACATGGATAACCCTTCCCCATCCCAAGGACCCGAACCCAAATTTCTTGAATAGATATATCGCTGCCCAGGCGGAATGCTAACCAAAGCACAGGCTGGATTGCAATGATCCACGGACTGACTTCAATTGCGGTTTCCAAATCACCAGGTGATGTTGCATCGGCACAAAGCAAGGGCGTTGCAAGGCACCCGGCGACCATGCTGATTTGGCCGCAAGCCGATATTCAACGGACCTTGTAGATCTCGATCGGCTTGCCCGCTGTCGACTGGTCCAGTTCAAGCCATGCCGGCAGGTCGCCCCGCAGCAACGCCGCGGCAAGGCCATCCGGCGCTTCCAAGCCCAGCGATATCTCTTCCGTGTTGCCGCGGCAGATCGCGATCAATCCCACTCGCTCGCGCTGGATGACGGCGCGGGCTGCCTCCGGCGTTCCCATGAAAGCGTCGAGCATGGCGAGATTGCCGCCGACATTGCGGTGGTAAGGGCCGGCCAGCGCCCGGTGGCCGGTGAACATCAATATCCCCGAGCCGAGATTGGACGAAGCAAGCACCGTCGTCGCCGGCAAGGCGGCCAGATCGCGGAAGTCGTCCGGCTTGCCGCAGGTCACGGCATGATCGGGATCGGAATTGATCTGCTGCGGCGCCTTCTGGACCACGGATTGCGCCGCCACCGCTACCCCGGCCCAGGTCGCATTGAGCGAGACCAGCCACGCCATGACGATGGCGGTGGAGATCCGCCAAGAGGGCGCGGCGCTGGCCCTGAGGCGGATTTGCGCGATCCAGGCCGAGAGCGGCAGCACGGCGAAGGCGACAGAGAAGGTCGAGCCGCGCACCTGCCAGAGGCTGACGCCGAAGGCGACGACAAGCAGGATGGTGGCAAGCATCTCCTCGCGGCGCAGGCGACGGCTTCGCAGCTGAAAGCCGATCAGCAGGATCGCGATGAAGGGCGTCACATAGCGCGCCGCCATCAGCTTGGGCTGGTGGATGGCGACGCTCCAGAAGGGCTGCGCTTCGGCCACGTCGGCCAGCCAAAAGGTGCGGATGCGCTCGTCCATGCCCGCATAGGGCGATGCCAGGCACTGCGGGAAGGCTGCTTTCACAGTCACCGCGACCACCGCGGCCAGCGCCAGCATCGAAACGAACCGTGCCTGGACCGTCGATACTGTCAATGTCGAGGCGATCGCGAGGCCGAAGCCGGAAACTGCCGCAACCGCGAACTGGAAGGACGAGAAGGCGTCGCATTGGGCAACGCCCCAGTCGGAGGGCCGGATGGTCGCCACGAAGGCCAGCAAGGCGACACCCGCAAATCCAAGGCCGAAGCCTCGCGCGCTGGCGCGCTCCTTATCGTCGAGGATGAACAGGACCGCGGCGCAGATGCCGAGCGTCGCCACATAGGGAGCGGTTTCCATGCCGACAGCGAGCGTCAGGCCGGCGCAAATGCCCGACAGCAGGGCGGCAGGCCGCCAGAAGGGCGCTTCCATCAGAAGCCAAAGGCTGGCCGCCGTCAGCAGCAGCTGGACATTGTGATGATCGATCACGCCGGGGCTGTAGACCATCAGGAAGAAAAGCGCGGCCGTCGACAGGATGAGCGACGGCAACGCGACGTCGGTGCCGGCGAAGCGCCGAGAGGCGCGCATGAGCACGAATATGGTCAGCCCGTAAAGCGTGGTCGGCCAGATGATCTGCGCTGCCCTTTCGGCGGTGGCGGTGCTGGCGCCCACCGCGTCGAAGGCCATGACAAGCAATGCGAGCGGCGCATCCACCAGCCGGGACCAGTGCATGACGAAGCCGCCCGCCGTGCCCATCCTGTATTGATGGAGATCGAACCAGCCCTGGCCGGCGAGCAGGTCGCGGACCTCAACCAGCCGCAGCATGCTATCATTGTCGGCGCCATAATTCGCAAGGGTGGGGAAGCCGGAAACCGCGTTGATCGTCAGCACCACCAGGGTAGCGCATGCCGCAAGCAGGAGATCATTTTTCCAACCGGTGGCGTGCACGGTCATGGTGGTTGCGAAGCCTTGGAGAATTTTCGCGATCCTGCACCATCAGCCGTAACAAAGCGTAAAGCCGCCGTGGCAATCCTCTCGGATCACGGAGCCTTGCTTGCAACCCAGATGACGTGGCGGGCGCCGCGCTTGCCGTGGGCGCGCGTGTTGACCTCTTCGACCGCGAAGCCTGCCTGCTTCAGCCGCCGGGTGAAGCCGCCGTCCGGTCCCTGCGACCAGACCGCCAGCACGCCGCCTGGTTTCAATGCGGCGCTAGCGGCGGCCAGCCCGGCCGCGTCATAGAGAGAGTCATTGCCCTTGTAGACGATGCCCTCGGGACCGTTGTCGACGTCGAGCAGGATGGCGTCCCAAGCGGCTTTCTGCGTCCTTATCAGCTGGCCGACATCAGCCTCGCGAATGCCGACGCGAGGATCGTCGAGGCAGCCGCCGAAGATCGTCGACATCGGCCCACGCGCCCAGCCAACGACCGCGGGGACAAGCTCGGCGACAGTGACGGCATCGCCATCGAGCGCGGCGAGAGCGGCGCGCAAGGTGAAGCCCATGCCCAGCCCGCCGATGAGGATGCTTGGCCGCTTGCGGCCGGCGATCCGCTCGCAGGAAAGCCTGGCGAGCGCCTCCTCGGAGCCGCTGAGGCGGCTGTTCATCAGCTCGTTGGTGCCGAGCATGATCGAGAATTCAGTGCCGCGCTGCTTCAGGCGCAATTCCTGGCCGCCATCGGGCGTGCGGGCCGAATCAAGCTGAACCCAGGGGATCACGGTCTCTCTTTTGACTTGAGCATGATCTTTTCCAAAAACCGAGTCCCACTTTTTGGGATCATGCTCCGACGGCGACCGCCGGCTGGCTCCACCGCGCGGCGAGCAGCCGGTAGGGGATCAGCGCCACGACGGCGATGATGAGCTTCACCGAAAGGTCGCCAAGCGCCCAGGAGACCCAGCGCATCGTCTCAACCGGCAGCACGCCCATCAGCGGCGCGGTCTCCAGCGCGAAACTGTCATTGGGGCCGGCAAAGGCGAAGGCGGCGGAAAAGGCGACGCCGAAGAAGACGAGCGTGTCGAACACCGAGCCGACCAGCGTGCCGACGATCGGCGCGCGCCACCAGCTCTGCCGGCGCAGCCGGTTGAAGACGGTGACGTCGAGCAATTGCGCGGTGAGGAAGGCAGCGCCGGAAGCGGCCGCGATGCGCACCAGCCGATCGGCGGCGGTCTCGAACTCGATCAGGCCATGGCGGAACAGGAAGGGCGGGACCAGGATCGAGCAAGTCACCGCAGTCATGAAGCCGACGAACACCACCTTGCGCGCCACGGCCGGGCCGTAGCGGCGGTTGGCGAGGTCGGTAACCAGGAAGGAGAAGGGATAGGTGAAGGCGCCCCAGGTGAGCAGGTCGGCGAGCGACAGGCCGCCAATCTGACCCTGCATCGGGAACTGCACGAGGATGTTGGAGGCCACGACGACAAGCGCCATGGCGGCCACGAAGGGCAGGTATCGCGTCAGGAAATACATTTTTTTATCCTGGGTAATGGAACCAGCCGAGCGTCAAGGCGACGCTCGCTCATATCCGAGCACCGGTCTGGCCGGTGCCCGAGGCGGTCGTCCCGCGCCCGAACGCTTTAAGCGGCCGACTGCTCGGCAAGCTTCTTAGCGATCTGCTTCTTCAGCAGACGAGCGCGCTGCGACAATTCCTTGACGTCCGCCTTGACCAGGAAGGCGTCGAGGCCACCGCGATGCTCGACCGAACGCAGCGCGTTGGCCGAAATGCGCAGCCGAACATTCTGGTTCAGCGCTTCGGAAATCAGCGTCACATTGACCAGGTTCGGCAGGAAGCGACGCTTGGTCTTGTTGTTGGCGTGGCTCACATTGTTGCCGGTCTGGACTGCCTTGGCAGTGAGTTCGCAGGTGCGGGACATTTGTCTAACCTTCAGTTTCTAAACCTGCCAAACCATTCTGCCCGCGCCAGGCGGCGCGCGGTCTCGGTCAGGCGGCCTTTGGAAAAGTTGGCGTTCCATAGTGGCATTTCGCCATTGCGTCAAGCTCCGGCACGTCGCCTGCCGTCGGGCGCGCTCCATATAAAGGCCGGATTTCATACTATAAGCCCTTCGCGAAGGGATATGCTAGGCTGGAGCCGTTGCGTTCTGGCCGAACCGCAAGGGATTCGCCAGCCGCCATGCTCCGTCCACCTCATGCATTCGCCACCCTTCTTGCCCTTGCCGTGCCGGCAACAAGCTTCGCCGCCACGGCCCCGCAATCCTTCAAGGGCGAATATACGGTGTCCTATCTCGGCCTTTCGATTGCCAGGGCGTCCTTTTCAAGCCGCTATGTGGGCGATACCTACGCCATCAACGGCACCGTCTCCGCCGCCGGGCTGGGCAGGCTGTTCGACGACACGAAAGGCACGATTTCGTCGAAAGGCATCATTTCCGACAAGCGGATGACGCCACAGGCGTTCAGGGCCGACTATACGTCCGGCAAGAAGTCCTCCATGGTCGACATCCGCTTCAGCAACGGGGCGGTCTCCTCCACGCAAGTCGTTCCCGCTCCAGGGAAACGCGATCCGAAGAGCTGGGTGCCGATCGGCGACGGAGACCTGAAATCGGTGCTCGATCCGATGGCCGCGACCGTCATCCATGCCGACAGCCTGGACAAGGTCTGCGGACGCACGGTCAAGTTCTATGATGGCGAGATGCGCGCCGACCTGACACTGACCTATGCCTCCAGGGGGTCGATCGCGGTGCCGGGCTACAAGGGCGACACGGTGACCTGCAAGATGGGCTTCGAGCCGGTGGCGGGCTATCGCAAGGGACGCAAGGCGCTAAACTACCTCAAGAACAAGAGCCGCATGCTGGTGACGTTTGCACCGGTCGGTCAATCCGGCGTATATGCGCCGATCCGCGCCACGGTTGGGACCCAGATCGGTCCGCTGACCATCAGCGCCGGACGGTTCGAAGCGGTAAATTAATTCAGTTTTACGCAATTCCGGACGGAAAACCGCAAGGCACTTTTCCTGGAATTGCTCGAGGCGCCGCCGCGCGCCGGCAGGGGAGATATGGGGCGCGCAACATTGATCGGGTTTTCGGCGGTCGCCATGTGGGCGCTGCTGGCGCTGCTCACCGACGCCTCGGGGCAGGTGCCGCCATTCCTGCTGTCGGCCATCACCTTCGCCATCGGCACCTGCGTCGGGCTGGCGGCCCGGCTGGTGATGCCGGCGCCCGACCGCAGTGAGAAGATCCCGCCACAGGTCTGGGTGATCGGCATAGCCGGCCTGTTCGGCTACCATTTCTTCTACTTCACGGCGCTGCGCAACGCGCCGGCGGTCGAGGCGAGCCTGATCGCCTATCTGTGGCCGCTGCTGATCGTGCTGGGTTCCGCGCTGATGCCAGGCGAGCGGCTGGCCTGGAACCATGTCGTCGGCGCGCTGCTCGGCCTTGCCGGTACCTTCCTGATCGTCACCAAGAGCGGCGGGCTGGCCTTCGACGCGCGCTATGCCTTCGGCTACGCGATGGCCGCCGTCTGCGCGCTTTTGTGGTCGTCCTATTCGCTTCTGTCGCGGCGCTTCCCATCGGTGCCGACCTCCATCGTCACCTGGTTCTGCGCGGCCACGTCGGTGCTTTCGCTGGTCTGCCATTTTCTGCTTGAGAAGACCGTGCTGCCCGACGGCCCCGGACAGTGGCTGGCGGTGATCGGGCTCGGCCTGATGCCGGTCGGCGCGGCCTTCTACGCCTGGGACATCGGCGTCAAGCGCGGCAACATCCAGGTGCTGGGCGCCGCGAGCTATGCCGCGCCGCTGTTGTCGACGCTGGTACTGATCGCCGCCGGCGTCGCCGAGCCGTCGCTGCGCATCCTTGCAGCCTGCGTGCTCATCACCGGGGGTGCCGCGCTGGCCGCGAAGTCTCTGCTGATGCGCAAGCCGGCGGTCAAAGAGGTGAACGCATGATGCCGTTTCCCGGCGGCATCGAGGCCAACGCCAACGCGACGCTTCTGTTTTCGTTCGTCGCGGCCGTGATCTACGCCTTTGCGCTCGACATGCCGCCGAAATGGACGCGCACGGCGGCAAAGACGCTTGCCGTCGCCTTGCTGGCCGTGCTTGCCGCCATGCAGGGCGGTCCGCTGCTGCTCGTCGCGGCGCTGGGCTTGAGCGCCATCGGCGACGCCTTCCTGTCGCGCGACGGCGACAAGGCCTTCCTCGGCGGGCTGGCGAGCTTCCTCGCCGGCCACATCGCCTATGTCGCGCTGTTCTCGCAGGCAGGTGGCGGGCTCCGACTGTTGAGCGCCGAATCCTGGCGGGGCGCGATCGCGCTCACCATGGCTGCATTCAGCATCGTCATGCTTGCCGCGCTCTGGCGCTGCGTCGGCCCGCAACTGCGCATCCCGATCGCCGTCTATGTCGCGGCGATCCTCGCCATGGGCATTTCGGCGCTCACCAGCGGCAGCGCATGGGTCATCGCCGGCGCGGTGCTGTTCATCGCTTCGGACGGGTTGCTGGCGACCGAGCGCTTCCTGCTCGCGGCGATCTCGCCGCAGCGCCTGTGGATGCGCTACGCGGTCTGGGTGCTTTATTACGCCGCCCAGCTGGCGATCACGCTGGGGTTCTTGTTGGGTTCGTCTTAATCCTTCGTCGCGAGTTCGATGGATGGCAGCAAACTGATGCTCATCGCAGCAATATGGAACGGAGTGTCAGGTATGTCATGTATAAGGATGCACCGAGGGCGATGAAAAAAAGCGCGGCGAACAAGCGCCTTTGAAGCGTTGGAGATTGCTTCCATTCCTGAAAAAGTCTCCAAGACCAGAAGATCAGGCAGGCTTCAAAGAACGTGCTCATTACAAACAGCGCGACAAATACGCTCTTCGGAAAAATAGCTCGCGACAGAAGACCTACTACGCCAATCGCGACAAAGACAGCAATGAGTGCTTTGTTTCGCCTGGGCAGCCGATGATCATTCATCTCGACACGTCCCTGGAATTCTTTTAACGGTGCTTATCCGGATCATCCAACATGCTG
The DNA here is from genome assembly GCF_004963255.1 of Mesorhizobium sp. Lineage (GTDB taxonomy): Bacteria > Pseudomonadota > Alphaproteobacteria > Rhizobiales > Rhizobiaceae > Mesorhizobium. The sequence continues at coordinate 79,245 of NZ_SUGA01000010.1, forward strand.
GCAAGCATTGGTTGCACCACAGTTAATGGGGCATGTCTTTCGGTATCACGTCGGCGGCTGCCAGCCCGGCTCGGCCAGCTCGAAGGCCGCGAAATCGAAGCCCGGCGCCACGGTGCAGCCGACCAGCGTCCATCCACCTAAGCTGCGCGCCGACTGCCACCAGCCGGCCGGCACGACGACCTGCGGCCGCTCGCCCGCGGCGAGGGCCGTGCCAAGCACCTGCTCGATGACCACGCCTGCGCCCTCCTCATGCATCGACAGCGCCAGCGGCGCGCCGGCATAAAAATGCCAGACCTCGGCGGCGTCCTTCACCCGATGCCATGCCGAAAGCTGACCTTGCTCGAGGAGGAAGTAGATCGCGGTGGAATGACCCCGCGGGCCGCCGGCGGCGTCGCGAAACGTCTCGGCATACCAGCCGCCTTCCGGGTGCGGCGCGAGGCCAAGCGTGGCGATGATCTCGGCGGCGCTGGTCATTGGCGGTCTTTGGTTCGATGCATGTCGCTTTATGCGGTGGAGTTAGAAATTATCCTTGCGCTTGCGGATCTCGGCAAACACCTCGGCGTCGCCGGCTTTCTCCATGCCGAGATGCTTGCGGATCGCCGGATCGTGCCAGCGCAGGAACGGGTTGGTCGACAGTTCCTCGCCGATGGTCGTCGGCAGCGTCGGCTTGTTGTCGGCGCGCAGCGCCTCGATCCTCGCCGCGCGCTGTCTCAGCAACGGGTTGCCTGGGTCGACCGTCACCGCGAAGCGAGCGTTGGCAAGTGTGTATTCGTGGCCGCAATAGATGGCGGTTTCCGCCGGCAGCGCCGCCAGCTTCTTAAGCGATTCATACATAACCGGCGGCTTGCATTCGAACAGGCGGCCGCAACCCAGCGCGAACAAAGTGTCGGCGGTGAAGGCCACTTTCGAGGCCGGCAGGTGGTAGGAGACGTGGCCGGCGGTATGGCCGGGCGTCTCGATGACCTCGATCCGTTCCTCGCCAAGGCGCACGACCGAGCCTTGGCCGACCGTCTCGTCGATGCCGGGAATCTTTGCCTTCTCGGCTTCCGGGCCGATGATGCGCAGCTTGAAGTGCTCCTTGAGCGCCAGATTGGCCTCGACGTGATCGGCATGATGGTGGGTGGTGAGAATCAATGTCGGCGTCCAGCCGGTGCGCTTGATCGCCGCAAGGATCGGCGCTTCTTCCGGCGCGTCGATGATCGCCGTCTCGCCGCTTTTGGGATCGTGGACCAGCACGCCGAAATTGTCCGTGCGGCACATGAACTGCTCGATCTCTACGGCCATAGGCATCTTTCTCCATCTATCGCCGCAGACATAGGGCGGCCGGCCGCCGATGTCATCCGGGTTTATCGAACTTGGCGCGTTCGTCGAACTTGCCGCCTTTGTTGAACTTGGCAGGCTTCACGGCTACCGTCCCGCGCATGCATTCGGACATCGTCGACCTGCGTTCCTTCTACTCGTCCACGCTCGGGCGTCTCGCCGAGCGCTCAATCACCATGGCGCTGTCGTCCATCTGGGCAACCGTCCCCAACGAGCGGCTGGTCGGCCTCGGCTACACGCTGCCATGGCTGGAGCGCTTCGGCACCGATGCCGAGCGTGTCTTCGCTTTCATGCCGGCAACGCAGGGCGCTGTGGTATGGCCGGCGTCGGGACCGACGGCGACGGCGCTGGTCTTCGACGAGGAACTGCCGCTGGTCGATTCCTGCATCGATCGCGTGCTCCTGGTGCATTCGCTCGAACACGCCGAAAACCCGCGCGAGACGCTGAACGAGATCTGGCGCGTGCTGTCGCCGGCGGGCAGAGTCGTCATCGTCGTGCCCAACCGGCGCGGCGTCTGGGCGCGCTTCGAGCACACGCCCTTCGGCAGCGGCCGGCCGTTCTCGCGCGGCCAGCTGACCGAGTTGCTGCGCGAGGCGAACTTCACCCCGGCGACGTGGAGCGATGCGCTGTTTTTCCCGCCGTCGCCGCGGCGTTTCATGATGCGGTTCCACAATGTGCTGGAGCGGGCCGGCCACCGGTTCTGGCCGATCTTTTCGGGCGTCATCGTCGTCGAGGCGCAGAAGCGGCTCTACCAGGGCGTGCCGGTCGCCCAGCGCGCCTCGCGCCGCGTCTTCGTGCCGGTCTTCTCGCCACAGGGCGCGACGCGGCTCGGACGCAAGGCGGCAGACGTCGCCGCCCGACGGGTGACGCGTTCGTGATCGGTATCGCGCCTTGTCCTTTACCCCCATCGCCACCCTATCTGAGGGAAAGCTTCGCGGCGCGGCTCCGTTGATCGCGCCCGAAATCAGGGATTTCCTTTATGGCTGACCAAATGGACTACAAGCCAGGCGCCGAGCAGGCTGCGTTCTCGATCGAGACCAGCAGCCTTTCCGACCAGCTGGCCACGATACGCATGGCGCTGAAGACCTCGCCGGTGCGCCGGCCGCTTGCCTGGGTCAGCGTCGGCATCGTCGCCGTCATCATCGCGACCTCGATCGGGCAGGTTCTGCTCAACCGATGGAACCAGCCTTTCTACGATGCGCTGGCGCGGCGCGACCTCGGGGGCTTCCTGCACCAACTGATGATCTTTGCGGAAATCGCCGGCAGCCTGCTGGTGCTCAATATCGGCCAGACCTGGCTCAACCAGATGATCCGGCTAAGGCTGCGCGAGGCGCTGACGCTCGACCTCATCGATGAATGGATGGCGCCGGCCCGGGCCTTCCGGCTCGCCCATGCCGGCGCCATCGGCGTCAATCCCGATCAGCGCATGCAGCAGGATGCCGCCCATCTGTCGGATCTGTCGACCGACCTTGGCGTCGGCCTATTGCAGTCCTTCATCCTGCTGGCGTCCTTCATCGGTGTGCTCTGGCAGCTCTCTTCCGGCTTCGTCTTCCATATCGGCGGCCATTCGATCACCATACCGGGCTACATGGTCTGGGCAGCGGTCCTCTATGCCGGCATCGCGTCCTGGCTGAGCTGGCTGGTGGGCCGGCCGCTGATACGCTTCAACAGCGACCGCTACACCCGCGAGGCGGAGCTGCGCTCGTCGATGGTCCGGGTCAACGAGAATGTCGATGCGATCGCCCTGGCCCATGGCGAGGCCGATGCGAGGCGCCAGCTGGAGCTCGACCTCGGCACCGTGCTTGGCGCCATGCGGCGTATCTACAGCGCCCAGATCAACCTTTCCTGGGTCACCGATGCCTATGGCTGGATCACCGTGGTAGCCCCGATCCTCGTGGCCGCGCCCGTCTATTTCGCGGGCGACATCAGCTTCGGCGGGCTGATGATGGCGGTGGGCGCCTTCAACCAGGTGAATTCCTCGCTGCGCTGGTTCATCAACAATATCGGCGCCATCGCCGACTGGCGGGCAACGCTGATGCGCGTCGCCGACTTCCGCATCGCGCTTGGCGAAACGGACATCCTGCACGACAAGGAAAAGCGAATCGAGGTCGGCGAGAATCCGGACGGCAAGCTGACATTCGATGAGCTCGAAGTCGCCTCGCCCGACGGCTGCACCAGGCTTGCCGAGACGAGCGTCGAAGTCCATCCGGGCGAGCATGTCATGATCACCGGTGATCCGCGCGCCGGCAAGACGCTGTTCTTCCGCGCCCTTGCCGGCCTGTGGCCCTGGGGAGGGGGCCGCATCGGCATGCCCGACGGGGAGAAGCCGTTCTTCGTACCGCGCACGCCTTATTTCCCGCTCGGCTCGCTGCGCGATGTGCTGAACCACGCCGAGGGCGTCAAGATCGACGATGCCGAGATCAAGGCCGTGCTCGGCGAGGTCGGGCTGGAGCGCCTGTCGTCCCAGCTCGATCGTTCGGCGCGCTGGGAGCGTGAGCTGGCGGACGACGAGCAGCGCCTGCTGGCTTTTGCCCGGCTGGCGCTGCGGAAGCCGAAATGGGTCATCATCGACGAGGCGCTGGATACGTTGGACGGCGCGACGCTGCGGCGCGTGCTGGCGATGCTGCAGGCCAGGCTCCCGGATGCAGCAATCCTCAATATCGGGCGCGGCCTGCACAACAACCAGTTCTTCCCGCGGGCCTTCACCATCGTCAAGGACGTCTGCGGCCCGGCGCTCAAGCCTGCGCGCGTGCGCGCCGGGGCGATCGAACCGCCGCCCCAGGCGGCGCGCCGCAAGAAATAGCTTTATTTTGCCGCGATCGCCGGGAAGAATCGCCGGCGTCGACAGAACGCCTGCAGCCATGCTCGAGATGCTCAGCCTGCTTGCCTGTTTCGCCTGCGCCGAGGCGGCTTCGTTGCCCGTGCCTGACGGCGGCACGCCGGTCGATGTGGAGCTGGTGCTTGCCGTCGACATCTCGCAGTCGATGGATGAGGAGGAATTCGCGCTGCAGCGCGCCGGTTATGTCGAGGCGCTGCGCCATCGCGATTTCATCAACGCGGTGCGCTCGGGGACGCACGGGCGCATCGCGCTTGCCTATTTCGAATGGGCAGGTGTGGTGCGCGACGACGGCGTCATCGCCTGGCAGGTCATTGACGGCGAGGACAGCGCCGACGCCTTCGCCGACAAGATCGCCGCCCGGCCGTTCCGGAGCTTTCGCGGCACCTCGATCTCGGGCGCGCTGGGCTTCGGCACCGGGCTCCTTGAGAAAAGCGCCTTTTCGGCGCCCCGCCGCGTCATCGACATATCGGGCGACGGTCCCAACAATACCGGACGGCCCGTCGCCGCGATCCGCGATGCCGCCATTGCCGAGGGTATCGTCATCAACGGCCTGCCCATACTCATCAGGCCGTCGCCGAGCGTCAGCCGCCTCGACCGATACTATGCCGATTGCGTGACCGGAGGAGACGGTTCCTTCGTGCTGCCGATCTATGCGGCGTCCGACTTCTCGACCGCCATCCGCCGCAAGCTGATCCAGGAGGTGAGCGGCCTCACCGACGCCAGATCCGTTCGCGTCCAGGATGCGGCGCCCGTCGATTGCCTGCTGGGCGAGCGCCTGCGGCAGCGGTTCTCCGATCCCTATTTCCCGGAACTCGACAGATAAGATAGAGGTCCGCCTCAGACCGCGCGGGCGCCGTATTTGGCGCGGAACTCATCATAACAGTCGCGGCGCCAGCGCCGGCCGACGACATAGCCGCGCAGCAGCTGCGGCAGCGAATAGCCGAGCGCGTTTGACGAGCGGTTGGCAAGGTAGCCGGAAAAGGCCTGCTGCAGCCGGCCCTTCAATGTGTCGGCGATGATCTGGCGAGCGATCATAAAGGGCGGGACATCGGGATAGCGGTCGGCGATATAGGGATGCTTGTCGATCAGGTTGGCATAGGCCGCGACATAGCCGTCGCGCCGGCGGGAGATCGAGTTCTCCGAATTGTACTTCTTCCAGTCGATGTCTTCGGACAGCTGGGCGCCACCGCGGTGGGCAAAGCGCAGCAGAAGGTCGAGATCCTGCATGCGCGTGATGTCGCTGTCATAGCCGCCGATCGCCAGCAGCGATTCGTGCCTGGCCGTGATTGCCGAGCCGGCGATGAAAATAGTCTGCGAGACAAGGGCGCGCTGCAGCGCGCTCTTATCAAGAAAGGTTTCGCGGTTGATGCATTTGGTGCTGCGGCTGCCCTTCAGCGACAAGAAGGAGCTGATCAGGACTTCGAGTGAGGGACTCTGGTCGAAGCGCGCCAGCGTCCGCTCCAGCCGGTCCGGCAGAAAGACATCGTCCGAATCGAGGAAAGTCACCACGGGCGCCCGCGCGCGCTCGATGCCCGCGTTGCGGGCGGCATTGGCGCCGCGCCATTTGGCGCCGACATAGATCAGCCTCGGGTCGCGGATCTCGGCCAGCGCGGCGGCCGTCCCGTCGGCCGAACCATCGTCGACCACGATGTGCTCGAAGCGGGTAAGTGTCTGCGCCAGAACGCTTTTCACCGCGCGTACGACCTGACTGCGCCGGTTGTGGGTCGGCGTGATCACTGAGATCAGCGGAACGTCCTGGTTCGACATCGGGCTGCCACCGGTCGGATATGGCGCGTGTCGGATGGGTTTGATGGCTATGTTCTTGTCCCACCTGTGATTTGCGGTCGACGCTACAAAAAAGCCACCTTTGTGTCACGCCGAGCCGGCCGAGAAATGCGAAACGGGGGGCTTTTCCGCAACGTTGCGGTTTGATGGCAACACAATCGGGCTTCCGGTCCGCGGAGGCCGTCCGCCGACAAGAGCCGGCGGTGAGAATCATGCGCTCATGGAACCGACCGCGCGGCGTCAGCGTCTGAGCAGAAACACCGCTTGCTGGCCGAAGAAGTTCCAGAACCACCACGGCATCGACAGGCCGATCTTCTGGCCGTTGGCGTCGAGCGCGGTCGCCTTCTCGACGGTCGCGCCGAGCTCTTCGCACAGGTTGACGAAGTCGCGGATGGTGCAGAAGTGGATATTGGGCGTGTCGTACCAGGAATAGGGCAGGTGCTTGGTGACCGGCATCCTGCCTTTGATCAGCAGCGAGAAGCGCACGCGCCAATGGCCGAAATTGGGGAAGGAGACGATGGCGCGGTTGCCGATCCGAAGCAGCTCATCGAGCACCACCTTCGGGTTGCGCGTCGCCTGCAGCGTCTGCGACAGCACGACGAAGTCGAAGCCCTTGTCGGCATAGAATTTCAGATCCGTGTCGGCGTCGCCCTGGATGACGGAGAGCCCGCGCGCCACGCATTCGTTAACGCCGCGCTGTGACAGTTCCAGCCCGCGGCCATCGACCTGCTTGGTCTCCTGCAACAGTTCCAGAAGCAAGCCGTCGCCTGAGCCGACGTCGAGGACGCGCGACTTGGCCGGAATGAGATCGGTGACGACTTCGAGGTCGACACGCTGGGCGCGGTTGACGCTCATAGGCTGAGCCCCCTTGCGCGTGCTGCCGAACCGATGAAGCCGTTGATGGCCGCGAACAGCTCCGGCTCGTCGAGCAGGAAAGCGTCGTGGCCGCGATCCGTCTCGATCTCGACGAAGGAGACGGAAGCGCCCGCCGCGTTCAAGGCATGCACGATCGAGCGGCTCTCTTCGGTCGGGAACAGCCAGTCGCTGGTGAAGGAAACCAGGCAGAAGCGCGTCCTGGTGCCGGCGAAGGCATCGGCGAGGCGCCCGCCGTGATCGGCGGCAAGGTCGAAATAGTCCATCGCGCGGGTCAGATAGAGATAGGAATTGGCGTCGAAGCGGTCGACGAAGGTCATGCCCTGGTGGCGCAGATAGCTTTCGATCTGGAAATCGGCGTCGAAGCCGAAGGTGAGCGCCTCGCGGTCCTGCAGGTTGCGGCCGAACTTGCGGTGGAGCGCGGCTTCCGAAAGATAGGTGATATGGGCGGCCATGCGCGCGACTGCGAGCCCCTTTTCCGGCCGCTTGCCGAACTCGAGATATTTGCCGCCATGCCAGTCCGGATCGGCCATGACCGCCTGCCGGCCGACCTCGTGGAAGGCGATGTTCTGCGAGGAATGGCGAGCGCCGGTGGCGATCGGCAGTGCCGAGAAGACCCGCTCCGGATAGCTCGCCGCCCATTCCAGCACCTGCATGCCGCCCATCGAGCCGCCGAGAACGCAAAACAGCTTTTCGATGCCGAAATGATCGACCAGCATCGCCTGCGCGCGCACCATGTCGCGTATGGTGATGATCGGCAGGTCGAGGCCGTAAGGCTTGCCGGTCGCTGGGTTGGTCGAGGCCGGGCCGGTCGAGCCGAGGCAGCCGCCGATGACGTTTGCGCAGATGACGAAGAAGCGGTTGGTGTCGATGATCCTGCTGGGACCGATCAGCACTTCCCACCAGCCCGGCTTGCCGGTCACCGGATTGGTGTTGGCGACGTGCTGGTCGCCAGTCAGCGCATGGCAGACGAGGATGGCGTTGGAGCGCGCGTCGTTCAAGCTGCCGTAGGTCTGATAGGCGATCTGGAAAGGCGAGAGCAGCGTGCCGGCGTCGAGCTTCAACGGCTTGTCGGGGCCGAACTGCAGCACCGGGCTCGACGGATGGTCGGCCTCGTCGTTGGTTCTTGCAGCGCGCTGAGCGGCCATGTCCGTCCTCATCCTGTCCCGCATCTGTCCGACACGATGCGGTGTCCGGCCGGCGGCGGACAACAAAAAACCGGCTTGCCGTCGCAAAGCCGGTTACAGGTTGCAAACGGCCCTTTAGCGAGTTGTTTAACGTGGCTGCAAGCCGACCGGCCAAATCACCACGGAAGTTCATAGCTCTTCTACGTCTGCGTTATGCGAACGTCAACGGCGGTGTTCCGGTGAACCCATCTTGCGTAATTTATGTAGATTACACATATTGCGTGACAGATAACGGTTCGATCTGTTTCACTCACTTCACCGGCTCTTTTTTATCGGATGGAGGCAGATATGCCACGCAACACCGCGGTTCCGGCAAGTGACTTCGCCCGAAATTTTGCGAAATATCAGGACGAAGCCATCGCCAAGAAAGTCATCAACGTGACCAGTCATGGCCGGATTGTCGGAGCGTATCTCTCTGCCGCCGAGTTCGCGCACTACGAATTGCTGAAGCGCCGGGAGCGCGAAATCCTGACCGTGGGCGATCTCGATGAGGACACGATCGCCTCCATCGAATCTGCCGAATATGGCGTGGAACCGAAGTGACGCTGCCGGTTCCAAGGCCAGGTCTTGTCATTCGCTATAGTTTTCTTTGGAGTACCGAACATGACCGGGGCGGTATCGAAGGCGCGAAGGATCGCCCCTGCGCGATCGTTGTCGCTACGCCACGCGATGCGGACGGTCACATCCACACCATAGTCGCACCGATTACCCATAGCCCGCCACCGGACAATTCCGCGTCGATCGAGATTCCGCCGACAGTGTGCCGGGCCCTTGACCTCGACGGCGGCCGGCATTGGCTGCGCCTTGATGAATTGAACCGGTTCCTTTGGCCCGGCTACGATGTTCGACCGCGTTCCGACGGCAGTTACGCCTATGGAATGCTGCCGCCGGCTTTGTTCGAGCAACTGCGCCGAGGGATTTTGCAGCTTCAGCAGACGCGCAAGACCCGGGTTGTCAGCCGCGACGATTAACGCCGTGCCCGGCTGGAGCGCGGTGTCGAAACGCGTCCGGGCCACGCGCTTCAAGCCCTTGTTTTAATGCGTGTCGTTGTCCCGGAAACCGCGGCACACTTCGCGGCGATATGCAGTAGGCCTCTCGACATTGCCGATCACGGCTTGTATTTCCGCTGCGGCCTTCAAAGGCCCTCTCGACGGATTTGTGACATGAAGCAGGATCAGCCCCGTCCGACGCCCCGCGCGGGCATCATGGACATCGAGGCCTATGTGCCGGGAAAAAGCACCGCGCCGGCCGGCGTGACGAAAGTCTACAAGCTGTCGTCGAACGAAAACCCGCTCGGCCCCTCGCCGAAGGCGATCGAGGCCGCGCGCGAGGTGGCGGCGAAGCTCGACGTCTATCCCGACGGGACCGCCCGGCGGCTGCGCGAGGCGATCGCCGAGGTGCATGGGCTGAACCCGGCGAACATCATCTGCTCCAACGGCTCGGACGAAATCCTGGGGCTTCTGGCGCAGACCTATCTGGCACCTGGCGACGAGGCCGTGTTCACCGAACACGCTTTCATGGTCTACAAGATCTACATCCAAGCGGCGGGCGCCAAGCCGGTGGCGGTGAAGGAAACCGACGAGCGCGCCGATGTCGACGCGATCCTCGCCGCGGTCACGCCCAAGACGCGTATCGTGTTCCTTGCCAATCCGAACAATCCGACCGGCACCTACCTGCCATTCAGCGAGGTGCGGCGGCTGCATGCCGGCCTGCCGAAGAACGTCCTTCTGGTGCTTGATGCGGCTTACGCCGAATATGTGCGGCGCAACGACTATGAAGCCGGCATCGAGCTTGCCGGCAGCGCCGAGAACGTGGTGATGACGCGCACCTTCTCCAAGCTCGGCCTTGGCGGCGCGCGCGTGGGCTGGATGTATGGGCCGGCGCATATCGTCAATGCCATCAACCGCATTCGCGGCCCCTTCAACGTCAACGCTACCGCGATCGAGGCCGGCATCGCCTCGATTCGCGACCGCGCCCATATCGAGCGCAGCGTGACGCATAACGAGAAATGGCTGGGCTGGCTCAGCGCGGAGCTCATCGGGCTCGGCCTGCGCGTCACGCCCAGCGTCGGCAATTTCGTGCTGATCCATTTTCCCGACGACAGGAAGCATTCGGCTGCGGCTGCGGACGATTACCTGAGCGCCCGCGGCTATATCCTGCGCCGCGTCACCGGCTACGGTTTTCCCAACGCGCTGCGCATGAGCGTCGGCACAGAGGAAGCCAACCGCGGCGTCATCGATGCGCTGAAGACCTTCCTGAAAAGCTAGACACCATGGCATCACCGATGTTCGAGAAAATAGCGCTGGTCGGCATCGGCCTGATCGGCTCGTCGCTCGCCCGCGTCATCCGCCGTGAAGGCCTGGCGCGTCATATCGCCATTGCGACGCGCAGCGCATCGACGCTGAAGCGGGCCGAGGAGTTGGGCCTTGGCCATTCCTACACGACGGAGGCAAAAGACGCGGTGCGCGATGCCGATCTCATCATCGTCTCGGTCCCGGTCGGCTCGTCGGGCGAGGTCGCGGCCGAGATCGCGCCGGCGCTGAAGAAGGGCGCCATCCTCACCGATGTCGGCTCGACCAAGGCTTCCGTCATCGCGCAGATCGAGCCGCACGTGCCGGAAGGCGTGCACTTCATTCCCGGACATCCGCTGGCCGGCACGGAAAAGTCCGGACCCGATGCGGGCTTTGCCGATCTCTTCGAGAACCGCTGGTGCATCTTCACGCCGCTGCCGGGCACCGATCCCGCCGCGCTCGAGACGCTTTCGGAATTCTGGCGCCGCTGCGGCTCCAACATCGATACGATGGACCCGCAGCATCACGACATGACCTTGGCGATCGTGTCGCACCTGCCGCACATCATCGCCTACAACATCGTCGGCACGGCGGACGATCTGGAAGCGGTGACCAAGAGCGAGGTCATCAAATATTCCGCCTCCGGTTTCCGCGATTTCACCCGCCTTGCCGCCTCCGATCCGACGATGTGGCGGGACGTGTGCCTGCACAACAAGGACGCGATCCTGGAGATGCTGGCGCGTTTCTCGGAGGATCTGGCCTCGCTGCAGCGGGCGATCCGCTGGGGCGATGGCGAAAAGCTCTTCGACCTCTTCACCCGCACCCGTGCCATCCGCCGCTCGATCATCGAGGCCGGCCAGGATATCGACGTACCGGATTTTGGCCGGCAGGCGGTCGAGCATCCCAAAGGGAACTGATATTCAGGTGAGGCCGGCCTGCGAATGCCGGCTTCCTGCGCTTCCGGTGCTCACGTACTTAAGTACGCTCCGCTCCGGTTCTCGGAAGCCACCATTCTCGAATCGGCCTGACCTGAATCTCAGCTCCCTTTGCCTTCTCTGGCTGGCGGCCAGTGCGTTGCCATCATGGCGAGCGTCTCGGCTCTGTCCGGCGCGCCCAACCTGCCGCCGAAGCGCAGGCATTTGAGCGCGGCTGCGGCGCTGGCGAAGCGGAGGGCCTCTGCCATCGGCATGGCTTCGGCGAGGCCGACGGCAAAGGCGCCGTGGAAAACGTCGCCGGCGGCGAGCGTATCCACCGCCTTGACCTTCGGTGCCTCGACATGGCGCACGCGTCCGGTCGCCCGGTCGTGCCACCAGGTGCCGGCCGCGCCGCCGGTCACCGCGACGAAGGCATCGGTGCGCGAGGCAAGGTCGGCGCAGGCGCTTTCCGGGTCGAGCGCATGGCCGCAGACGATGCGCGCCGCAGGCTCGGACGCGACGATATGCGAGGCCAACGGCAGAAGCCGCTCCAGCACCTCGACGGGTGCTGTATCGGCATCCAGGATCGCCGGACGGCCGATCGATCGGGCCGCGCTCAGAGCGAGCGCCGCCGCGCTCGGCCAACGAACGTCCACCAGCACGGTATCGAAGCCGGAGAGGTCGGCGAGCGGCAGCGTTTCAGGATCGGCCTGCGCCTTCTTGTCGTAGAAGGGGACGATGATGCGCTCGCCATGCGCATCCACCACGATCGCGGCCAGCGCCGAACGCGCGCCGGCAACACGGCGGATAAGACTGCAGTCGATGCCTTCGGCCTTGATGTCGGCGATCAGCTGGTCGCCGACCGGATCGTCGCCCGCGCTTGCCCATAGCGAGACCTCGGCGCCGAGGCGATGCGCGGCGCAGGCGGCGCTCGTCGCCATGCCGGAAGCGATCTGGAGGCCGTCGCTGGCGATGAACTTGCCCTGATCGGCGGGCAGCGTCTCGACTCGGAGAATGGTGTCGAGGGTGAAGGCGCCGACGCTGAGCAGTCTGACCGGCTTCGCCATCGTCGTGTTACTCGAGCGGCTTGATCTTGCCGAGCGGAATGAAGCCGAGCGAAGCCTTGCCCTTGACGATCTTCAGCGGCATCGACGGTTCCTTCCCCAGCATCGCCAGGGCAGCAAAACCCTGCTCGATTTCGCTTTTATGCTCGGGAACCGCCCCGGCGAGGATGGCCGCCACCGCTTTCGGGTCCTTGAGCTTGATCATCAGGTCCCCGTCGACCAGCCCTTCCGCATCGACGGAGACCGGTCCTGATACGGTGATGCGCGCGGTTCCCGACGACAGGTCGAGTCTGGCGATCTCGATCGACTGGCCGCGCAGGCTTTTCGGGGGGGCCTCGATCAACGCCACGCCGTTCTTCAGCGTCACGTCGCCGCTGCCGTCCAGCGCCGGCAGCACGCGTCCCTCGATGGCATCCGCATTAATCTCCAGATCGCCGAAGCTGCCGACATAGTTGATGTCCTGGCCGGCTGGCTGCAATTGCCCGGCCGCCTTGCCGGCGCTGAACAGCTGCATCGGATCCGTGTCGTCCTGCGGGTCGGTCTGACCGTTCAGGCCTTCGGCCTGCAGCGAGACACTGCGCGGCAGCGGCCACCACACTTTGACATTGGCCTGCAACTGATCCCAGTCGATCCAGAGCGGCGGCATGCCGGGCGCCATCGTCCGCAGCGGCCCGCGCAGGTCGGCGACCGGCGACAAGAGGCCAGTGATGCCAGCGACGGCGTTGAAGCTCCCGGTTGAGGCGGCAACCTTCCGGGCGTCGTCCTCATAAGCGATGTTGTCGCAGGAGACCGTGAAGCTCATCGGATAACCGCTGACGGTAAGATTGGCGCAGCCGGCGGCGATGCCCTTGCTGCCCAGCTGCGCCACCGCCTGGTCGGCCTCGGTCTTGAGCCTTTCGGCGAGATAGAACCAGCCGCCGCTGTAGATGGTGAACAGCACGACGATGAACGCCGCAAGCCAGAACAGCCGGCGGCGGGGTTTGGGCGATCGCTCGTCACTTGACGTCATGCTGCGGCTCTCGTTAACCCCAGCGTGGAGGCGTTTGCTTCATGCAAACAAGCGGGGACAGAAGAAGTACTCTCCGGTGCGGTGTCGTTCACTCGAATGCGATCAGGCTTGGCGATATGGGCGATTTTTGGGTTTTTGGCTATGGGTCGCTGATCTGGCGGCCCGGATTCGCCCATGTCGAGACGCGCCGCGCCCGGCTTTACGGCTATCGCCGCTCGCTTTGCGTCTATTCCTTCGTGCATCGCGGCACGCGCGGCCGGCCCGGCCTTGTGCTCGGCCTCGACCGAGGCGGCTCCTGCATCGGCCTCGCCTACCGAGTTCCCGGCAATCTGCGCGACGAGGTGCTCTCCTACCTGCGTGAGCGCGAGCTGGTGACCAGCGTCTATCTCGAACGCGTGCTGGATGTCCGGCTGAATGGCGGCGGTTCGGTCGAGGCGGTCGCCTACATCGTCGACCGGCGGCATGAGCAATATGCCGGCGCGCTCGATGCCGGTCACGCAGCAAAAATCGTTCGCGGCGCCGTCGGCCAGTCGGGCCGGAATGAGGACTATGTCTTGAGCACGCTCGAGCACCTCGAGGCGCTCGGCATCCGCGATCACTGGCTGGAGGAGGTGGGCCGCAAGGTCGCGCCTTCGTGAGTGCTGGTCCGATCAAAAAGCAAAACCATGCCTTTGACCTCGGCCGGCCACGACCTAGCTTACCGGCAACCCCGTCCCTGGGTATCAAGCCCTTCCATCATCACGGAGATCAGCCTTGCAGAAACGTCGTCTCGGTCGCACCGACCTTTCCATCGCGCCGCTGGTCCTGGGCGGCAACGTCTTCGGCTGGACTGCCGACGAGAAGACCTCCTTCGATCTGCTCGACCGGTTCGTCGGGGCTGGCCTGAACGCCATCGATACGGCCGATGCCTATTCGCGCTGGGTTCCCGGCAACAAGGGCGGCGAGTCGGAAACCATCATCGGCAATTGGATGAAGAGCCGCGGCAACCGCGACAAGGTGGTCATCATCACCAAGGTCGGCTCGGATATGGGCCAGGGTAAGCGCGACCTCTCCGCCGCTTATATCGAAAAGGCGGTCGAGGCATCGCTCAAACGGCTGCAGGTCGATGTCATCGACCTCTATCTGTCGCACTGGCCGGACCCGGCCACGCCTTACGAGGAAACGCTCGGCGCCTATCAGCGCCTGCTGGAAAAAGGCAAGATCCGCTATCCCGGCTGCTCCAATCTCGATGCCGGCCAGCTGCGCGCGGCGCTCGACGTGGCCAGCCTGCGCAGCCTCCCGCGTTACGAGGTGCTGCAGCCTGAATACAATTTGTACGATCGCTCGTCGCTTGACGGACCGCTGCTCGATCTCTGCAAGGCCGAGGATATCGGCGTCATCACCTATTTCAGCCTGGCCAAGGGATTCTTGAGCGGCAAATACCGCAGCAAGGCCGATCTCGGGCAAAGCGCACGCGGCGAGGGTGTGGCCGGCTACCTCAATGAGCGCGGCATGCGCATCCTTTCCGCGCTCGATGCCGTGGCCGAGCGCCATTCGGCCAAGCAGGCGGAAGTGGCGCTGGCCTGGATCATCGCGCGGCCGGGCATTACCGCGCCGATCGCCAGCGCCACCACGCCGGCCCAGATGGACAGCCTGATCCGCGCCGCATCGCTCACGCTTTCGGCGGACGATATCGCGGCGCTGGACCGGGCCAGCTCGTAAGGCGTGTTGATCTTCGGGTGAGGCTGGCCTGATCCGAAACTCAATTCGCCTTAGCGCAGTCGACGCCTCGCACGATCGTCCAAGACGGCCATGACGATCCTTCCTAAATCCCGTCGCATCGCGGCAGGAGGAGGATCGGTATGGCTGGTGGTGTTCTGGGCGATGCACAGCCTTGGCAACAAGTGCTAGCGCTTGTCTTGGCAGCGACGGTCGTGATGGGCAGCCCCGGACCGGCGACGATCAGCGTGACCGCCGTCGGCGCGGCTTTTGGCCTGCGCCCCTCGCTGGGTTATACGTCTGGCGTGGTGCTCGGCACGATCGCCGTGCTTCTGGCGGTGGCGGCCGGAATTTTCGGCCTACTGGCCTCAGTGCCGGGAGTGGCGTCGGTGCTGGCGATCCTTTCGGCGGCCTACATCCTTTATCTCGCCTTCAAAATAGCGACCGCGCCGCCACTGGCCGAGCGCGGGAGCACGACGACGAAGCCCGATTTTCTCGGCGGCTTCACGCTCGCGGTCGCCAACCCGAAGGCTTATGTGGCGATCGGCGCCGTGTTCGCCGGCGCCGCATCGCAGGCCGATAGGCTGGGCGTTTCCACCAGGCTGCTGGTGCTTGCCGCGATGATCGTCGCCATCCATGTGGTCTGGCTGCTCGCAGGAACGGCTTTCGCGCGCTTGCTGCGCCATCCGCTGGCGTCGCGGATCATCAATCTGGTGTTTGCCGGGACGCTGGTGCTGACGACTCTGCTGGCGGCCCTGCGGTAGCCGATCAGCTCTTGGGGGTTACGCCGAGCTCCGCCAGCCGCTTGACCGCCGTCGGCGGCATGGGCGGCGGGTTCGGCGCCTGAGCGGCCTCAACGAGCATCTGGTCGCAGGCGGCTTCGGTCTCGCCGATCAGCCGCCGCATGAATTCCTCCTTGCCGAGCCCTGGCGGGATCGGCGGCAGGAAGCGGGCCTTGATGGTGCCCGGATAGCGCAGGAACTTGCGGCGCGGCCAATAGAGGCCGGCGACATGGGCGACCGGCACCACGGGCACGCCCAGCTGCGTGTAGATCTCGACGATGCCGTATTTGTAGGACGGCTCGGCGCCCGGCGGGCGGCGCGTGCCTTCGGGGTAGATGATGAGCTGGCGCGGATTGCGGTCCATCTCCTGCCTGGTCGCGACGACGACGGCCTTCAGCGCTTTCGAACGGCTGCCGCGGTCGACCGGGATCATGCGCATCTTCATGATGTACCAGCCGAAGAAGGGGATCCAGGTCAGCTCGCGCTTCAGGATGTAGAGCGCGTCGTCGAGATAGGGGAAGAAGGCGATCGCGTCCCAGAAGGACTGGTGCTTCGGCGCCAGGATGAAGGACCCTTCCGGCAGGTTCTCGACGCCTGTGATCTCGCTCTTCGTCGCGGCGATCTTGTCATAGAGCCACATCGAGGTGCGCGACCAGAATTTCGGCACGAACCAGGCACGGTGGCGCGGCGCCAGGAAATAGAAAGGCGTCCAGAAGATCATCTGGACGATCAGGCTGAGATAGAAGACGAAGTTGAACGCCAGCGAGCGGATGATGAGCATGCAAGGGGCCCGTGAGGAAGTGTGCGTTGGTTACACCAAGCGGCGGCAAAAAGGAAACGGCACGGTGGTCGAATGCCGGCCCTACAAAGACCTTGTCAGCCGCTCCTTCAGGCGCGGCGCGGCGAAATCGAGGAAGGCGCGCAGTTTCACCGGCAGCCGGCCCTGGCCGGCATGAACCAGGCTCACCGGCCAGGGCGGGGGCTCGAACGGCTCCAACACGACCCGCAGCGCGCCCGCGCGTACCGCAACATCCGCTTGGTAGGAGAGCACCTTCGTCAGGCCGAGCCCGGCAATCGCCGCATCGATCGCCGCCTCGGCGGTGTTGATCTGCAGGCGTGAGCGGACCGGGACCGTGGTTTCCGCCTTGCCCGCTCCGAAACTCCATGTCGCAGGCGCAGCGAGACCTTCGAAGGTGATGCAGCTGTGGCCGGCAAGCTCCGGCGGTTTCTCCGGCGTGCCATGCATGGCGAGATAAGCGGGGCTTGCGCAGACGATGCGGCGGATCGAGCCGACGCGGATCGCAACCATGGCCGAATCCGGCAGCTCGCCGATGCGCAGGGCCAGATCGATATGCTCCTCGACCAATTGAGTGATCCGGTCCGACAAGGTCAGGCGGACGTCCACCTGCGGGTACAAGGCGAGAAAGTCGGTGATCACCGGCAGCACATGCAGGCGGCCGAAGACGACCGGCGCCGTGATGACCAGCTCGCCTGTCGGGCTCGAATATTCGCCGCCAGCGGTGCGCTCGGCCTCGTTCACCTCGTCGAGAATGCGGCGGCAGGCGATGACATAGGACTGGCCGGCATCAGTCAGCGCCAGGCGCCGCGTCGAGCGGTTGAGCAGGCGCGTCCCCAAGTGCTTCTCCAGCTCGGAGAGCTTTCTGCTGACGGTTGCCAGCGGCACGCCGGCGCGCCTGGCGGCGGCGGAAAGGCTGCCGGCCTCCGCAGTGGCGACGAACAGGGACATGGCGTCGAGGCGGTCCATCATTCTTCCTGAATATGGAAGGATAGGTTGCAGATATGCCATCTACATCCGATTTTCGGAAGAGACTATTTAACGTGCGATCCTGTCCGAGGAACGCCAGCATGAATGAATTCACCAGCGACGTCGCCTTCACACCGACCGTCAAGGCCATCCAGTCGCGCAAGGGATCGCGCGATTCCTATGCGCGCGTCGAGCAGCGCGGCGGCTGGCGGGCCACGATCACGCCGGACCTTGCCGCCTTCGTCGAAGCGCAGACCAGCGTGTTCCTGGCGACGGCAAATGCCAATGGGCAGCCCTATGTCCAGCATCGCGGCGGGCCGGCCGGCTTCCTCAAGGTGCTGGACGAGCACACGATCGGTCTTGTCGATTTTTCCGGAAACCGGCAGTTCATCACCCAGGGCAATCTGCAGGACAACGACCAGGCCTTCCTGTTCCTGATCGACTATATGCTCAGGCAGCGCATCAAGATCTGGGGCAGGGCACGGGTCGTTGAAAATGACCCGGAGCTGACGGCGAAGCTGATGCCTGCGGACTACAAGGCAAAGCCGGAGCAGGCGATCCTGTTCACGCTCACGGCCTGCGATGCCAATTGTCCGCAGCACATACCCCAGCGTTTCGAGGCGGCGGATGTTGCGGCGGCGCTCGCCGAGCGCGATCGGCGTATCGCCGGCCTTGAGCAGGAGATTGCCCGCTTGCGCGGAAATGCGGCGGCTAAGGTCTAGTTCTTCACCGCAGTCGATGCTTCGGCAAGCGTCATACCCTCGGGCGTCGTGCGAAGCGGCAGGAGGCCGCGCGCCAGCGACAGCACATATTTGCTGTATTCGGTCAGCAGCACGCGCAGCGCTTCCGGCTTGGTCAGCCAACCGCCATTGCCGAGATTGGTGTTGACCACCGGGTACGGTTCGAGGCGCGCGCCATGCAGCAGCCGGCCCATCTCGAGCAGGCTGCGCGGCATGTGGTAATTGTTGGTGACGATGATGATGCTGCCATAGGCGTGGTTTTCCACCCATTTGGCGCTTTCCTCGGCATTGCCGATGGTGTCGAGCGCAGCACGGTCGATATCGACACAGCAGGAGAAGAGCCGCTTATCCCCTCTCATCGCCGCCTGCAGCTGACGTTTGGTGGCCGACGGATGGACGCCGCTGATCAGCAGCCGTTCGCCCTTGCCGGACGCCAGCAGGTCCATGGCGGCGTCGAGCCGCGACTGCCCGCCGGTGAGCACGATGATGGCATCGGCCCTCGCCGGATCGAGCGGGGTCGTCATGTGGCTGACCTTGTCGGCGAACCAGCCGAAGCCGCCGGCAAAAAGCACCAGCGCGGCGAGAGCGACTAAACCGCAGACGCGCAGGGCGAGCCGCAGACGACCAAACCTGGCGGGGGCGGCGGCGCGCGCACGCACTGCCGGCATCCGTCCAGCCGTCTCGATCTGCTCCCGCGCTTCCATCATCCCCAGGTTAATCCTGAAAGCTTCTAATGGTTAACTCCGAAATGCGGCCTTTGATAGGTGAGGCGGCGCACTTTGCGTTACGGCATCTGCCCAACCCGTGATCGTTGCCTTGTTTGTATGCAACGCCTTGCGCTGGCTTTCGGCTGGAGCTCATCGATCAGCCCGCATCCGGCTGGCGAACGTCGATGTCGCTGAGATAGGCGACGACGGTCGCGTGCGAGGTGGCGGCGGTCAGCGCGCCGATCACAAGCACCATCAGGCCGACGCCGAAATAGCCGGCGGAGCCAATGGCGAAATTGCCGAATAAGGCGGTCGCCTGGTCGGCCTCGGGCGTCGCCATGTTGCGCGACGACCACCAGGAAAAGACGATGAAGACGACGATCGCGAGCGCACCGCCGGCGGCCGCTCCCTTCATGCCGGTGACCAGGAAATGCCAGCGGAATTCGCGTGCGATGAAGCGCGCCTCGGCGCCGACGAAATGCAGCACCTCGATGATGTGGCCATTGCCGGCCATGGCGCCGCGCGTGGCGAACACCACTGTCAGCACCGTCGCCGAGAGCATCAGCGCCAGAACGGCGATGCCGATCGTCACCGTCGTGTGCGCCATGGCGACGAGGCGGTCGACCCAGGTGCGGTGATCGTCGAGCGCGGCGCTCGGGATCTTGGGCGTGATGGCCGCGCGCATGGCGGCAAAGTCCGGCGGGCTGGCCTCGTCGATGGTGACGATGATGAGGCGCGGCACCGGCAATTCGTCGATGTTGAGGCCGCTGCCCAGCCATGGCTCCAGAAGACGCGCGGTGGCGTCGCGGTCGATGATCTTGGTGCCCTTTACGCCGGGGAATTCGCTGGCGATCTGCGAGGCCTGCGCGAGCGCCGCCTCCATGTCGAGGCCGTCGGCCGGCTTGATCTGGATCGTCGCCTCGCGCGAGATCTGGTTCTCCCAGACCGAGGCGGTGTCGCGCACCAGCGTCACCGCGCCGAAAGTGAGGCAGGACAGGAAGGTCATGATGGCGATGACCAGCACCAGCGCCCGCCCGGCGATGTTCTGCGCCGGCACGATCGGCGCCGTCTTGCGCTGGACGCGCCGGACCGTCACCGGCGCCTCGGCTTCATCCTGGAGGTGATCGGCCGGAAAGTCAGTCATAGACGTCCAACCTTCCGCCGGCCAGAATCATGCGGCGCGCATCGACCTGCTCCATCAGGCCGAGGTCGTGGGTGGCGATGACCACCGCGGTGCCCAGCCGGTTGAGCTCGATGAAGAGTCTCAGCAGCCGGCGCGCCAGCGGCGGATCGACATTGCCTGTGGGCTCGTCGGCCAAAAGGATCTCCGGCTGTTCGATCAAGGCTCGCGCGATCGCGGCGCGCTGCTTCTCGCCGCCCGACAGCACCGGCGGCAGCACATGCATGCGGTCGCCGAGGCCGACCCATTTCAGCAGCTCGGTGACGTCGGTGCGGTAGCTCGCCTCCTCGCGCCCGCGCACGCGCAGGGGCAGCGCGACATTCTCGTAGGTCGTCATGTGGTCGAGCAGCCGGAAATCCTGGAACACCACGCCGATGCGGCGGCGCAGCAGCGGCAATTCGCTGCGCGAGATGCGCGACCGGTCCTTGCCGAAGATGGTGATCAGGCCGCGCGTCGGCTTCAGCGACATGAACAAAAGGCGCAGCAACGTCGTCTTGCCGGCGCCCGAGGGGCCGCTCAGGAACTGAAAGGAGCGCTCCGGAATGTGCAGGGAGATGTCGCGGAGGATTTCCGGACCCATGCCATAGCGGAGGCCGACATTTTCGAAGCGGATCACGTTCGGCGACCTGAAACTTTCGGCGGCGACGCGCCACAATCTACATTAACAGACCATCGGCCGGCATGGTTAACCGCCGGTTAATTTTTCAACGATCGGTACTCGTGAAGGCCATTCCGGTGGGGAAGCGTTAACCAATTCCGTTTACGCAAAAGAAACGAAGACTGCACTGGTGCCGTAATGGCTGAGAACAGAACCGCGCGCCCCGTTTCCGGCGAAATCATGACCGGCCCGGCAACAAATGCCGCGCCGGAGCGCGCCATGTCCAATGCGGCCGACATCGTCGATGCCGACTATGTGGTGCTGCCGCGTTTTGGCGCGCATCCGGAGCGGTCGCCGCCCCAGCCGCAGATCCCGCCGACCCCGTCGATCGAAGGCATGGGCATGCTGCGCAGGCCGGAACCCGCGCCGTCGCGGCCCTCACGTGGCGGACCGATGTTCTGGATCGCAGGCGTCGGCATAGCACTCGCCTCTTTCTGGGTGTCGGGCGGTCATGCGCTGGTCCGGCACAGTCCGTTCTGGGTGACCGCCGGGCCGGCGAGCGCGCTCACCATTTCCGGCGTGACGTCGCGCATCGATGCGTCGGGCCTGAAACCGGTGTTGTTCGTCGATGGAGAGGCAGCCAATGACGGTGTGACATCGCAAGCATTGCCGCCGCTCGAAATCCGCGTCACCGACAATAACGCCAACATCATCCGCTACAGGCTGGGGACATCCAACCGCTCGCTGGCGCCCGGCGAAAGATTCGGCTTTTCCAGCCGCCTCGATGTGCCTAGAAACGGCGTCAGGACAGTCTCAGTAATCTTCGCCGGCTAGGTATACCGATATTCAGGTGAGGCCGGCCTGCGAACGACGGTTTCCTGCGCTTCCGGTGCTCACGTACTTCAAGTACGCTCCGCTCCGGTTCTCGGAAGCCATCGTTCTCGACTCGGCCTGACCTGAATCTCGACACACCTAGCGCCTGGCATCCCAGGTGATTCTGAAGGACGAAAGAATGCCAGTTGTACGCGGCAAGGACATCGAGGTCCTGTTTTCGGCGTCGGCGATCGCGCGCCGGAATCTCGAGCTCGCCAAGGAAATCGCCGGGCGCGACTATCACGACCTCTTGGTGATATCGATCCTCAAGGGCTCGTTCGTTTTCGCCGCCGATCTCATCCGCGCCATGCATGATGTCGGGCTGTCGCCGGAAGTCGAGTTCATCTTCATCTCGAGCTATGGCGCAGGCACGACGAGCGGCGAGGTCAGGGTGCTGCGCGACATCGATAACGAGGTCGCCGGCCGCGACGTGCTGTTGATCGACGACATACTGGAATCCGGCAAGACGCTTTCCTACACCCGCGACCTGATGCTGTCGCGCGGCGCCAAGAGCTGCGCCATCGCGGTGTTGCTCGACAAGCGTATGCGCCGCCAGACCGCGCTCAATGCCGACTATGTCGGTTTCGACTGCCCGGACTATTTCGTTGTCGGCTATGGCATGGATGTCGCACACGCGTTTCGCGAGCTGCCGTTTGTCGGGGTGGTGAAGGGCGACGCCTGAAGAGGCGGGTGGGTCAATCCGAAAAGCCGCCGATCGTTAGAATTTTCAGAAAACGTCAACGTTTCGGCGGCATCTATCTCGGCATGGCAAAGCTTCTGATCGTCGAGGACGATGAGTCCGTCCGCACCCTCGCCGCCCGCGCTCTGGAGCGCGACGGCCATGATGTCACCGTCGCCACCGATGGGTCGCAAGGGCTGGACGCGATCCGGCAGGCCCGCGGCGGCTACGATCTGGTGGTGTCCGACATCCGCATGCCGGAGATGGACGGCATCGAGATGGCGACTGCCGCCGCAAGAGAGTTCCCGACGCTGCGGATCATGCTGATGACCGGCTATGCCGACCAGCGCGAGCGCGCCGAGGAGCTCAACGGCATCATCCTCGATGTCGTGCAGAAGCCGTTCACGCTTGCCGAGATCCGCGCTCGCGTCGGCAAGGCGTTAAGCTGCTTCGCTTGAGACCGCACCTGCCGCGGGTGCTGAGCTTCGCCGGCGCTCGCCGGTGAGCGCAAGCAGGCCGGCGCCGATGATCAGCGCCGCGCCGAGCACAGTCGTTTCGCGCGGCACTTCGGCGAAGAACAGGAAACCCCACAGCGGCGACCACAGGATGCCGGTGTATTCGAAGGTGGCGACGCGGTTGGCCGGCGCCATGCGGTAGGCCTGCGACAGCAGGATCATGCCGGCGGAAGCGACGAAGCCGCAGGCGGCCATCTTCAGGAAATCCGGCATCGTCGGCCACACCCATGGCCGCACCAGGAATTCAACGCTCGGATGCGCCGCGTGGGTGATGCCGGCGAGATGGAAGACGGTCGCGACCGCGACTGCGCCGCTGAGATAGGCGCCGTTCTGGTAGAAGGCCATCACGGTCGACGATTCGGTGTCGCCGATGCGGCGCGCCATCAACTGCGAAAAGCCGTAGAGAAAGGCCGAGCCCAGCGACAGCAGCGCCGCCCAGTCGAACACGCCAGCGCCCGGGCGCACCATCACCAGCACGCCGACAAGGCCGATCAGCACCGTCGCCAGCGTCTTCCAGGAGACACGCTCGCCGAGATAAGGTCCGGCCATCGCCATGATGAACAGCGGCGCCATGAAATAGAGCGCCACCGCGTCGGCCAGGGGCAAGGCCGCGATCGCGAGATAATAGACCGTATAGGACGAGAACTGGATGAAGGCGCGCAGCGTCAGCAGGCCGAAGCGCTTCGACAGCACCGCCTTCAGGCCGACGTCGGCCTGGACGATGACGATCAGGATCGGCAGCGCGACAATGGCGCGGATCGCCATCACCTCGGTCACCGGATAACCGCCCGACACCGCCTTCACCAGCGGATCCTGCAGCGAAAAGACCAGCACGCCGAGGCAAAGGCTCAGAATGCCAAGCACCATCCGGTTCTGCATCAGTCTCGGCCCCCCGCGAGCCGTAATGTATCAGCAAAAAGAACCCGCTACCGTTTTCAGGCAGCGGGCACGAGTGAGGACTCTTCAATCGGTCCGCGGCCGATTTCGCGGTCGCATATCCAATGGGTGTGGCAACTATCCTGCGGCGTTTGACATGTTGCAAACGAATTGGAATGATGCCAGCAATCAGATTTTCTTATGGCGAATTCGATGAGACCAGTCCTCGACAGCGACCTCCTGCGCACCTTCGTGGCGGTGGCCGAAACCGGCAATTTCACGCGCGCGGCGGAGAAAGCCGGGCGCACGCAATCGGCCGTGTCCATGCAGATGAAGAAGCTGGAGGACATGGTCGGCGACAATCTGTTCGAGCGCGGCTCGCGCGGCGTGGCGCTGACGCGCCGTGGCGGCGAGTTGATCGCCAATGCGCGCCGGATCGTCTCGCTGCTCGACGAGACGGCTGCCTCGCTGGTGGCGCCGCCGCTTGGCGGGCTGGTGCGCATAGGCATCCCGGCAGAATATGGCCGCTCGATCCTGTCGCGGGCGCTGGGCGAATTCGCCAAGCGCCATCCGCGCGTCGAGGTCACGGTGCGCTACGCCCATTCGGATTCGCAGGTGAGGGCGCTCGCGGCCGGCGAGCTCGATCTCGCCGTGGTGTTCGAATGGGAGGGCTCTTCCGGCGGCGAGGTGCTGATGCACGACCCGACGGTCTGGGTGACGTCGACGCTGCACCGCATGCATGAGGAACGGCCGGTGCCGATCGCGCTTTACAGCCGCAACGGCTGGTGCCGCGACTTCGCCATCAAGTCGCTGCAGCAGCGCGGCCTCGACTACCGCGTCGCTTACACCAGCGACACCAATGGCGGCCTGACGCTCGCGGTGACATCCGGTCTGGCGATCGCGCCCATCTCGCGCAGCAACATCCCGCCCGATTGCCGCGAACTGACGGCCGCCGACGGCTTCGGCGACATCGATTCCTCCAATGTCGTCTTGCATCGCAATCCGCTGGCGACCGGCGAGGCGATCGACGGCATGGAAAGCGCCATTCGTGACGCCTTCATGCTGACAAGGCAGGCATCGGTTACGGCCGGCCTTTGAATTCTGGAACTGCGTTTGTTTTGGAGCGGTTTGCCGTTTCGCGGTAACTCAGAGCCGCTTCGCCTCGGTCCGGCTTATCGCTCCGGCATGTTCTCATAGAAAGTGAGCCGATTGCCGAACGGGTCGCCGACTGTGACTTCCCATGTCCGCCATGGTGTCTCTTCCAATCCCGGCCCGGCATAGCGGTATTTCTTCGCCGTCAGTTCGCGATGAAGCGCCGCGATATCGGCGGACTCGACGCGAATATGGGTACCCGGCGAGCCGTCGCCGTGATGCTCGCTCAGATGCAGTTCGCAGCCGTCGCGGGCGATGCCCATGTAGAGCGGCGCGTTGTCGTCGAAGCGATGTTCGAACCGCACCTCGAAACCGAGGAAGTCGAGATAGAATTCGCGCGCCTTGGCGATGTCGAACATGCGCAGGATCGGGGTCACGGTTCCAAGCTTGGGCATGGCGGCGGCAATCCGGGATGGTGTAGGCGAGCTTATTTCAGCTCCAGCAGCCGTTCGAGATAGCTGCGCTCGATGTCGGGGCTTAGCGCATTACCGAGCCGCTTGCGGATCGCGTCGAGGATCTGGCGTGCGCGCTGGACGTCGATCTCGTCGGGAACCTTGACCGAGGTGCCGTCATCGGGGCCATTGGTGGCGCGCGGCCGTCCCAGCGGGTCACGGTCGGCATTCTGCTCGCGACCGCCCTGCTCGCTGCCCCCCTGGTCCCCCTGCATGGCCTGCATCTGCTTCATCATGTCCTTGGCGCCGCGGCGCAGCGCTTCCAACGCACGGCCCTGGTGGCCGACGGCCTGGTCGCCATCGCCCTGGCCGAGCGATTGCTCGGCATTGCCCATCGACTTTCCAGCTTCGCCAAACCCCTCATTGGGCTCCATGCCCATGCCTTCGAGGCCCTTCTTCAACTGGTCGAGCTCGCTCTGCAACTGGCCCTGGCCTTCCTGCAACTGCTTCAGCGCATCGGCGAGGTCCTTCGGCGACATTTTCGGTCGTGCCAGCGGATCGCGGTCTTGGCCGGGACCCGGCCGCTGCTGGTCATTGGGCTGGCCCTGTTCGCCATCCTCGCCAAGCTGCTGCTGCTCGCCGCCTTCGCCACGCTGACCGCGCTGCATCTGGTCCAGGCGGAAGGTGTCGTTCATCATCTCCTGCTGGCGACGCATGATGTCGCCGAGCTTGTCCATCTGCTGACGCAGCTCGCTGTCCTGCTCGCCGCCCTGCTGCTGGCGGCCGGCCTGCAGGTTGTTCATCATGTCCTGCAGCTCGGAGAGAAGCTGCTGGGCCTTGTCGCGATCGCCGGATTTGGCCAGGTTCTCGATCTGATCCATCATGCGGTCGATGTCGCTCTGGCGCAGCTCGCGGCCGTTCTGCTGCATCTGCGGCGCGTTCGGGTTCTGCTGCGCGCGCTGGGCGAATTCCTGCAGGAACTGGTTCATCGCCTCGCGCAGTTCCTTCATCGCCTTCTCGATCTCCTGATCGCTGGCGCCATTCTTGATGGCGTCCTGCAAGGCCTGCTGCGCCTGGCGCAGCCGCCGCTCGGCGGCCGAGAGATTGCCTTCCTCGATGCCGAGCGCGATCTCCCAGAGATAGGAGACGACGTTGCGCAGCTGGTCGTCGTTCTCGGAAAGCTTCAGCCGGCTTCTGGCGCTCATGATGGCGAGATAGTTCGACATGTTGTCGAACGTATCCTCGGGCCGCAGCGTGATCGCATCCATCAGGTCGAGAACGCGCGGCTTGGCGTTGGTATCCAGCGCCAGCAGCCGGCGCTGCTCGATCACCGCGCGGGCCAGCGGGTTGGCGAAGGGCCGCTCAGGCATCACGAGCGTCTTGGTTTCGCTGGTCGCGGTGTGGCCGGCATCGTCGGTGACGCTCAGCTTCAGCTTGATGCCGCTGCCGGCCCAGACATGCTCGGTCAGGTCCTTGGTCGTCTTGGCCGCGTTCGTCTTGCCGCCGCGGCGCGGCAGGGTCAGCGGCAGGTCCGGCGGGCCGTAGAGCGGATGCGCATTGACGGCCGGCGGATCCGACAGCTCGAAAACGGCCTTGGCCGAGGCGGCGCCGTAATCGTCATCGATCTGGTAGTTCAGCTCCATGGAGCCGTTGACGGCGCGCTTCGGCTCGCCGACGAAGCGGATCGCCGGCGGCTTGTCGGGAATGATGGCGAAGGCCCAGTGGCCGAGATCGCTTTCGGCGGATTTCAGCGTCAGCGTGCCGTTGGTATCCAGCTTGCCGGAGAACTGGCGCACTTTGGGCACGGCCTGGCTGGCAGGCGCGGGGCCTTTGGGCGCCGCGGGCTCGATGGCGCGCGCATTGCCGTCTTGATCGGCGTAGCTCAATGTTTCCTCGCCGGAACCGCCGGTGACGCGCAACGAAACGTCGCTGCCTTGCGGCACGGAGAAGGTCTGGACCGCCTGGTTGGCGTCGGCGGTCAGGAACAGCGGCGCCTTGCCGGTATAGGCGGGCGGCGTCACCCAGGCGTCGATGCGCGGCGGCACGGTATCGCGCGCGGCGCGGACAACGAAGCCGTCGCTGACCCTGCCGCCGAAGGGTCCGAAGGAGAAGGCCAAAGCGATGACGAACAGCAGCCCCGCCACGGCGCGCAGGCCCCAGCGATCGTAGTCCGGCACGCGGCTGCGCGGCCGGTCGGCGCCGAGGCTCGACAGCCGCTCGGCCATCCGCTTCTGGTGCTCGCGCCACAAAGCCTGCGAGAAGATGCTCTCGGCGCCGCTGGGACGATCGGTCTGCACCTGCACCGGGCTGTGCAGCAATTGGTTCGCCGCCTCGATGCGCCTGTCGATCTCGTCGGCAGAGGGCATGCGGAAGAAACGCAGCGGATAGAGCGCCGCGACCCCGGACAGGGAGAACAGCACCAGGAGGCCGATGCGCGCTGCGTCGGGCAGACGCGGGAACAGGCCGAACCAGGAAAAGCTGAGAAACAGGCTAATGACGATCAACAGCGGCAGCACGAGCGGCCAGCCGCGCTCGAAGACCATCGAGGCCCGCGTCGCCAACCGGCTGAGCGCCAGGCGCAAGGCCAAGCCGCGTTCGCCGCTGGAAATAGGTCGTTCCGTCATCGGCCCTTCCTGCCCGGGCACAACAGCCCGGACGTCATCACCAGAAGGATACCAACAAACACGGCAAAGGCGAGGCGGGTTCCAAAAACGTGAAGCGGTTTTGCCGGGTTATGATCAGAAATTGGCGGGATTCGTGTTGGAACCGCAGACCAGGACCGCCACGCGCTCGCCCTCCGCGGGCACATAGCGCCCGGAAAGCATGGCGGCGAAGGCCGCGGCGCCACCCGGCTCGGCGATGATTCGCACGCGGTCCCACAGCGCCTTCTGCGCAGTAATGATGTCGTCGTCGCTGACCAGGATAGAGCGCTCGACGAAGGCTTCGGCGATCGGAAACATCATTTCGCCGACGCGCTTCGGCGCCAGCGAATCGGCGGCAATGCCTTCGGCCGGCGCATCGACCGGCTCTCCGGCCTCCAGCGCGCGATAAAGCGTCGGCGCGCCCTCGGGCTCGATGGCGACGATGCGGATGCGACCCGCGAACCAGGCGGCTATGCCGCCGATCAGGCCGCCACCGCCAACGGCGACCAGCAGCGTGTCGATCTCGGGCAGATCGGCCTCGATCTCCAGGCCGAGCGTGCCCTGGCCGAGCAGCGTTTCCTCCTGGTTGAAGGCGTGGATCTGCAGCGCGCCGGTCTTTTTGGCAAAATCCTCGCTGGCGGCCAGGGCCTCGGCATAGCGCGCGCCGCCGACGACCAGATCAGCGCCATAGCCACGGATGCGCGCGAGCTTGGCCGGCGGGCTGACCTCGGGCACGAAGATCGTGGCCTTGTGGCCGAGCTTCATGGCGGCGTAAGCGACGGCCGCACCGTGATTGCGCCCGACGCAGCGACCACGCCAGCTTCCGGCACCGGCCGCGTAAGCAGGTTGGTGAAGGCGCCGCGCGCCTTGAAGGAACCGGAATGCTGCAGGGATTCAAGTTTCAGGTCGACCGGAAAGGCGGGACGGCCGAAATCCGCCATGTCGACGCGCATGACCGGCGTATGGCGGATATAGGGGCGGATGCGCGGCTCCACGGCGGCGATGCGCTCGCGCGTGATCGTCTTTTTCTCCAGCATGGCTTGCTCCTTAAGGCGTCGCCGCTCGGCTACTTCAGCCAGTCGGGAACCGAATCGAGCCCGATCAGGTCCTCATAGGTCTGGCGCGGCCGCACGACATGGAAGCGGTCGCCGTCGACCAGCACCTCCGGCACCAGCAGCCTGGTGTTGTAGGTGCCGGCCTGCACCGCGCCATAGGCGCCGGCGGTTGAGACGGCGATCAGGTCGCCGGCCTTCAGCCTGGGCAGGTCGCGGTCATGGCCGAGGAAGTCGCCGGTCTCGCAGACCGGGCCGACGACGTCGACCTTCATGCGCGGCGTCGAGGCGGGCGGCTGCACCACCGGCCGGATGTCGTGGAAGGCGTCGTAGAGCGTCGGCCGGATCAGGTCGTTCATCGCGGCGTCGACAATAAGGAAATTCCTGGCGTCGCCTTCCTTCACATAGATGACTTCCGACACCAGGATGCCGGCATTGCCGACGATCAGCCGGCCTGGCTCGAACATCACCTTGAGGCCGAGCCGGGTGACGTGCTTCCTGACGATCTCGGCATAGGCGTCGGGCAAAGGCGGCGGGCTGTTGTCGACGCGGTAAGGAATGCCGAGGCCGCCGCCGAGATCGACATGCTCGATCGCATGTCCGTCGGCGCGCAGCGCGCCGACCAGCTCGACCAGCAGCGCGAAGGCATCGTCGAAAGGCTGCAATTCGGTGATCTGGCTGCCGATATGCGTGTCGATGCCGGTCACCTTGATGCCGGGCAATTCGGCCGCGCGAGCGTAGACCTGCCGCGCGCGCTGCCACGGGATGCCGAACTTGTTCTCGGCCTTGCCGGTCGAGATCTTCTTGTGTGTCCTGGCATCGACATCCGGATTGATGCGCAGCGAGATGGGCGCCACCTTGCCGAGCGCCACGGCGCGCGCCGACAGAAGTTCGAGTTCAGGCTCGGATTCGACATTGAAGCACAGAATGCCGGCGGAGAGCGCGAAATCCATCTCGCGCGCGGTCTTGCCGACGCCGGAAAACAGGATCTTGCTGGCCGGGATGCCGGCGGCCAGGGCGCGGCGCAGTTCGCCTTCCGAGACGACGTCGGCGCCCGCGCCCTGCCTGGCCAGCGTCCTCAACACGGCCTGGTTGGAGTTCGCCTTCATCGCGTAGCAGACCAGTGCGTCGAGGCCGGCGAAGGCCTCTTTGAACACGCGGAAATGCCGGGTCAGCGTCGCCGTCGAATAGCAGTAGAAAGGCGTGCCGACCTCGGCTGCTATATCGGGGATGGCGACTTCCTCGGCATGGAGCACGCCGTCGCGGTAGTCGAAATGGTTCACGAGGGTTGGTCCCGGAAAGTTGGAGCGTGGTGAGATCGAGCGATCCCGTCGGCTCTAGAGCAGTGGATCGAGGATGAACTTCCTGTCCTTGACCGGTTTCTCCGGCTCGGGCGGCACCGGCTGCTTGGCTTTTTCCGCATCCTTGCGCGCCTGCTCGGCTGCCTCGTAAGGCGTGTCGAGCCCGGTCTTCCTGCCGCAGGCCGTGACGGTGACAACCGCCGCCAGCAGCGCCAGCGTCACCAAAATCCTGCTACGGGTCATCGATCCATCCGTTTGAAAACTGTTTCCTGTGCCGCCGCTTTTAGCCGAGTTTTCGGCACTTTGCATCCGGGCAATTGTTTTGATGCATGTCGTTGTCTATGCACTTCTGGGCGACAGGCATTAAGCCTTGGCGAGCCGCTTTTTCCAGTAGCGGATCTGCTTTCGCACTTCCGACGGCGCGGTGCCGCCGAAGCTCACCCGGCTCTTCACCGAATTCTGCACGGCAAGCACCGAGAAGATGTCGTCGGTAATGCCAGGATGGATGGAGCGCAGGTCCTCCAGCGAGAGCTTCTCCAGGGCGACCTTCTTCTCCTCGGCGAGCGCCACGGCGCGGCCGGTGACATGATGCGCCTCGCGAAAGGGCAGGCCCAGATTGCGCACCAGCCAGTCGGCGAGGTCGGTCGCGGTGGCGTGACCGGCGCCGGCGGCCTTCTTCATGGCGGCGGCGTTGACGGTCATGTCGCGCACCATGCCGGCGGTCGCCGCCAGCATCAGGTCGAGCGTCTCGGCGGCGTCGAAGACCGCTTCCTTGTCCTCCTGCATGTCCTTGCCATAGGTCAGCGGCATGCCCTTCATCACGGTCAGCAGGCCGACGAGATGGCCGCTGACGCGACCGGTCTTGCCGCGCACCAGCTCGGCGGCGTCCGGGTTCTTCTTCTGCGGCATGATCGAGGAGCCGGTGGAGAAGGAATCCGACAGACGGATGAAGCCGAATTGCGGGGTCGACCAGATGATGATCTCCTCGGCGAGCCGGGAGAGGTGCGTCGCGCAGATCGCGGCGAGGCTGAGGAATTCGAGCGCGAAGTCGCGGTCCGAAACACTGTCCAGCGAATTGCGCGTCGGCTCGCGGAAACCGAGCGCCTTGGCCGTCATGTGGCGGTCGATGGAAAAGCTGGTGCCGGCAAGGGCCGCCGCGCCAAGCGGGCTTTCGTCCATGCGCTCGATGGCGTCGCGGACGCGCGAGAGGTCGCGGCCGAACATCTCGACATAGGCCATGCAATGGTGTCCGAAGGTCACCGGCTGCGCGGCCTGCATATGGGTGAAACCGGGCATGACGGTCGCCGCATGTTCCTCGGCGCGTTCGAGGAACGCGGCGATCAAGTCTTTCAATGCCCCGGCGACGCGCTGGCATTCCTGCTTGACCCAGAGCCTCAGATCGACCGCCACCTGGTCGTTGCGCGAGCGGGCGGTGTGCAGACGTCCGGCCGCAGGGCCGATCAGGTCGGCAAGGCGGGCCTCGACATTCATGTGGATGTCTTCCAGCCTGGTCGAGAATTCGAAGGTGCCGGCCTCGATCTCTTTCAGGATCGTGTTCAGCCCGTGAGCGATTTTTTCTTGATCGGCCGCCGAAATAATGCCTGTTTCAGCCAGCATTTCGCTATGGGCGATCGATCCGCTTATGTCCTGCGCATAGAGCTTGCGGTCGAAGCCGATCGACGCGTTGATCGCTTCCATGATCGCGGCCGGACCCGAGGCAAAACGTCCGCCCCACATCTGGTTGCTGGCCTTCTTATCGCTCATCGCTATAACCCGTGCTCCGGAGCAGTTTTGAAAATGGCAGACGGCAAGAGATTCTTTTTTCCGGCTACGCGCCTCATCCTTGCCGCTTTGCTGGCGGGCGTGCTGGCCGGCGCGGTCGCGGTATATGTCAGCGAGAGCGGTTCTGGCAACAACACTCCGGAGAAGGTCGCCGCGGCCACCGGCAAGGACGACGCCTGTGCGGCCAAGGCTGGCCGCGCCAAGACAATCGGCGCGAAAGCCGTTGGCCAGGTCGCGGCGCTGCAGCCGGCCGATCCGCCGCAATCGCTGAAAAGCCTCGCCTTCAACGGTCCCGATGGCAAGCCGATGACGATCGCCGACCATGCCGGCAAGACGGTGCTGCTCAATCTGTGGGCGACATGGTGCGCGCCGTGCCGGGCCGAGATGCCGGCGCTCGATGCGCTGCAGAAGGACAAGGGCAGCAAGGACTTCGAGGTCGTCGCGGTCAATGTCGATACGGGCGACGACGCGAAGCCGAAGAAGTTCCTCAAGGAGATCGGCGTCGAGACGCTCGGCTTCTACCGGGATCCGACGATCGCGCTGTTCAACGAGGCGAAGACGCGCGGCCTGGCGCTCGGACTTCCCGTGACCATGCTGATCGACGGCGAAGGCTGCCTGATCGCGCATATGAACGGCCCGGCCGAATGGTCGAGCCCCGACGCCAAGCGGCTTGTGGAAGCGGCGCTCGCGCCGTGAGCGCCGCCGTCACTTCACCCGCACCGTGACCACCAGCGCCTCGTGGTCGGCGCTCGGGCTGCCGTCCGGCAAGACCGCCGGCAGCGTCGCCGCCGCGCTTGCGGAAAGGCCGCGGATGAAGAACCAGTCGATATGGCCGGCGGGCGTCAGGTCGCCGGCCGCGCGCCGCTGCGTCGGCTTGTCGAACGCGTTGGCGTCGCGCCAATCGTAGCCGCGTTCGGCCATGATCGCGAAGAGGGGCTCGTGGCGGTCCGGGCACATCAGCCGGTCCGGTTCGGCGGCGATGCGCTTTCGCCACCCGACCGGTTCGTCATTGCGCTCGGGATAGGTGGCGGTGAGCGTGTTGAAGTCGCCGCCGATGAGAACCGGCGCTTCCGCGTCATATCTGTCGACGGCGTCGAGCAGGTGGCGCGTCTGGTCGGCCCGGCCGCCAGGCGTGGTGCGGTTCTCGAGATGCACGGAAACGACGGTCACACGGCGGTCGCCGAGCATCACCTGGCCTCCGAGAGCCATGCGGCCGCCGATGCGCGGCTGACCGTGCTCCGGCAGGAACCAGGCGCCAGCGGCGTCGAAGCGAACGAGAAAAGGCCGCAGCAGCGGAACGGCGCTGGTTATGGCGTTGCCGTGGAAGCCCTCCGCATTCTCGGCGCCGCCATTTGCCGCCTGTTCCGTCTCATTACCGGTGCCGAGTTCGAGGAACTCGACGCCATAGGCGTAGGAATGGTCCAGGCGATCGGCAAGCCGGCTCAAAAGATGGCCGTTGCCGGAGCGCGCCATGCCCTTGTCGACCTCGGACAGCAGCACGACGTGTGGCGCCTGGCCGGCGATCGTTGCTGCGATGGCATCGACGTGGCGCAGCCGCTCGACGTTCCAGGCCATGACGGTAAGGCTCTCGCCGGCGCTTTCACGCGAAGCCTTGCCGCCGATCTCGATCTCGCCGAGAGCGGGAATGGCGGCGGCGTGGCGCAGATGGGTGGCGCTGTCGCGCGGCCCGTCGCGCATCGCGTTACGCTCGCTGACAGGCACGTGTGTGAGTTGCGGGACCAGCATGTGTCTTCTCAATCAGTTAGCCGGTTAATCACGTCTAGATCTTTTCGACGCTTCTAGGCGCCCTAGCTTCCTAGAGCGCCGATGTGACGTTTTCATGCCGGCGCTGCCGCTGCCAGGGGAGGAGAGACTGGCTGTCCACAGGGGCTTCGGGCCCACAACAGAACTGTCACATACCTTCTCTATGAGAGCGGGCAAGGACTTGCGCAAAACCCTTGTCACACTGCCACTCAAGAGGGAAAATCATGACGATCATCAAGCGGGGCTTCGCTGCCCTTGCCGCCGGCGCGCTGAGCACCGCGCTTGCGGTTCCTGCTATTGCCGAGCCGGTCAAATTCGACTTCTGGTTCGGTCTGTCGGGCGATCTCGCCCGCGTCGTCGACACGCTGTGCAAGAACTTCAACGCTTCGCAGAAGGACTACGAGGTCGTTTGCACCAGCCAGGGCAATTACGACGCCACGCTGCAGAACACGATCGCCGCCTTCCGCGCCGGCAAGCAGCCCACCGTCGTCCAGGTCTATGACGTCGGCACCGCCACCATGATGCTGTCGGGCGCCTATAAGCCCGCCGACAAGCTGATGGAAGAGAACGGCTACAAGATCGACTACAGCGACTATTTCCCCGGCATCGCCCGCTATTACGCGACGTCGAAGGGCGAGATGCTGTCCTTCCCGTTCAACTCCTCGACGGCGCTGATGTACTGGAACAAGGACGCCTTCGCCAAGATCGGCAAGACCGAGGCGCCGAAGACCTGGGAAGATGTCGGCGCCGATCTCAAGGCGCTGAAGGACGCCGGCTATGATTGCCCGATGGCGATCAACATTTCGGCCAATGAAAGCTGGCAGCTGATGGAGCAGTTCTCGGCGCTGCACAACCAGCCGATCGCCACCAAGAACAACGGCTATGACGGCCTCGACGCGCGTCTGGAAGTCAACAAGACCAAGTTCGTCCAGTACGTCACCGACCTCAAGAAGTGGTATGACGCCGGTCTCATCAAGATCAAATCCAAGGATCTCGGCCAGGATATGGTGCAGGCCTTCGCCACCGGCACCTGCCAGCTCATCCTGACCTCGGTCGGCGACCACGGCACGGTCGGCCGCACCCAGAAGGAAGGCATGAGCTGGGATGTCGCCGAGCTGCCGGTCTATGCCGGCACCGAGCGCAAGAACTCTTTGGTCGGCGGCGCCTCGCTGTGGGTGCTGTCCGGCAAGTCGGACGCCGAATACAAGGGCGCGGCCGCCTTCCTCAACTTCATCCACGACCCCAAGACCGCTTTGTTCTGGTCGACCAACACCGGCTATATCCCGGTGACGAAGTCGGGCTTCAATTTCATGAAATCCAACGGCTTCTACGACAAGGCGCCCTATAAGGGCCGCGAGGTGGCCATCGCCAGCCTGACCGCGTCGGAGCCGACCGAGATCACCCGCGGCATCCGCCTCGGCAACTTCACCCAGATCCGCGCCGAATTCGGCACGCAGATGCAGGCGATCTTCGCCAACAAGGTCAGCGTCCAGGAAGGCCTCGACACGCTGGTCAAGAATGGCGACGCCATCCTCGAGCGCTTCCAGCAGACCTATCCGGGTAAGACCCTGCCCTGACCCCGGATAGCGCAACGGCCGCCCGTCGAGATTCGACGGGCGGCCATTTCATATCTAGTTTGTCCCGCGAAGGCGGGCTGATGGGTTCCACTGCATCGGCGGATCGATGGAAAAACGCGTCACTTTCGGCAGATGGACGATCGGCATCCTGTTCGCGGTGCCGCAGCTCATCCTGATCTTCACCTTCTTCTACTGGCCGGCTGGCCAGGCGGTCTACTGGTCGCTGACGCTGCAGCAGCCCTGGGGCGGCGGCAACATCTGGGTCGGGCTCGACAATTTCCGCTCGATCCTCGCCAACGCCGACTACTGGAATTCCATCACCGCCAGCATGATCTTCGCCGGGATCAGCACGGGCCTGGCGATGGTCATCGCGCTGGTGCTCGCCGCCCTGACCGACCGGCAGCTTGCCGGCTCATGGCTCTATCGCGTGGTGCTGATCTGGCCCTACGGCATCGCTGCGCCGGCGCTGGCTCTGGCATTTCGTTTCATCCTGGCGCCGGAGGCCGGCTTCATGGCCGTCGTCAACAAGGTTTGGCCCGGCTTCTGGGACCCCGGCCTCGATGGCGCCGACGCGATGGCATCCGTCATCATCGCCTTCTCTTGGAAATATGTCGGCTACAACTTCATCTTCTTCCTCGCTGCCTTGCAGGCGATCCCGCGTTCGCTGATCGAGGCGGCGGCGATGGACGGCTCCGGCGTCATCCGGCGGTTCTGGGACATCCAGTTCCCGCTGATCACGCCGACGATCTTCTTCCTGCTGGTCATCAACATCACCGAGAGTTTCCAGGATTCCTTCGGCATCGTCGACATCATGACCGCCGGCGGGCCGGCCAACGCCACCAATCTGATGGTCTACAAGATCTATTCCGACGGCTTCAAAGGCCTGGATTACTCCGGCGCGGCCGCGCAGAGCATCATCCTGATGCTCTTGATCATCGCGCTCACCATCGTCCAGTTCCGCTTCATCGAGCGGCGCGTGCATTATCGTTGAGGCGGCCATGGTCGAGCGCACTCCGATCCTCAATTTCTTCACGCATCTGATCCTGTTCGCCGGCTTCGTCTTCTGCGTGGCGCCGTTCGTCATCGTGGCGATCGCCGCCTCGCACAATCTGAAGGACGTCAACGACGTGCCGATGTCGCTGCTGCCGGGCAGCGACTTCTGGGTCAACATCAAGACGGCATGGACGACGGCCGATCTCGGCCCGAAGCTGCTCAATTCCTTCATCATGGCGTTTGGCGTTGCCGCCGGCAAAGTGATCGTCTCGGCGCTCACCGCCTTCTCGATCGTCTATTTCCGCTATCCTGGCCGCATGCTGATCTTCTGGCTGATCTTCATCACGCTGATGCTGCCGCTCGAAGTGCGCATCGTGCCGACCTATGCGGTGGTCGCCAACGTGCTCGAGCCGTATCAGACGATCATGGACCTGACAGGGCTGTCCTGGCTGATCGAGAAGATATCGGGCGTTCAGGTCCAGCTCAGCCTGGGGCTGCTCAATTCCTATAGCGGCCTGATCCTGCCGCTGGTCGCGACCGCGACCGGCACGTTCCTTTACCGCCAGTTCTTCCTGACCGTGCCGGACGAATTGACCGAGGCGGCGCGCATGGACGGCGCCGGCGCGCTGCGCTTCTTCGTCGATATCCTTTTGCCGCTGTCGCGCAACAACATGGCGGCGCTCGGCACCATCATGTTCCTGTGGGCCTGGAACCAGTATCTGTGGCCGCTGCTCATCACCACCGACCAGTCGCACGCGATGGCGGTGACCGAGCTTAAGCAACTCATCCCCAATGTCGGCGGCGCGCCCGAATGGCATATCGCCATGGCCGGCACGCTGATCGTCATGCTGCCGCCGCTGATCGTCGTGGTGCTGATGCAGCGATGGTTCGTGCGCGGCCTGATCGCCACCGAAAAATAAGGAGACGATAAGATGGCCTCCATCACCATTCGCGGCGTCAAGAAGAACTATGCCAAGACGCAGGTCGTGCACGGCGTCGACCTCGACTTCGCCTCGGGCGAATTCGTCGTCATCCTGGGACCCTCCGGCTGCGGCAAGTCCACGCTGCTCAGGATGATCGCGGGGCTGGAAGAGATTTCCGACGGCACGATCGCCATCGACGGCACGGTCGTCAACAAGCTCGAGCCGCGCGAACGCGGCTGCGCCATGGTGTTCCAGAACTACGCGCTCTACCCGCATATGAGCGTGGCGCAGAACATCGGCTATTCGCTGAAGGTGGCCGGCGTTCCGTCGGCCGAACGGACCCAGCGCATCCAGGCGGTGGCGCGCGTCCTGGAACTGGAGCACCTGCTCGACCGCAAGCCGATGGCGCTGTCCGGCGGCCAGCGCCAGCGCGTCGCCATGGGCCGCGCCATAATCCGAGAGCCGAAGGTGTTCCTCTTCGACGAGCCGCTTTCCAACCTCGACGCCAAGCTTCGCGTGCAGATGCGTTCGGAAATCCGCAAGCTGCACCGGCGGCTCAATGCCACCTCCGTCTTCGTCACGCATGACCAGGTCGAGGCGATGACGCTGGCCGACCGGCTGGTGGTAATGAATGGCGGCCGCGTCGAGCAGGTCGGCACGCCGGCGGAAGTTTATGGCCGGCCGGCAAGCCGCTTCGTCGCCACCTTCGTCGGCGCGCCGGCGATGAACATGCTCGAAGGCACGGTGACGCTCGACGGCATTTCGCTGCTTGGCGGCAGCCGCAAGCTCAGCGTGTCGCGCACGGGTCTTGCCGTGGGCTCGAAGGTCGCGGTCGGCGTCCGGCCGGAAGCGGTGCGCATGGTGGCGCCGGGGACGCCCGGAGCGCTCGCGGCGACGGTCGACCTCATCGAGGAATTGGGCGCCGGCCGTGTCATCTATGTCGATCTCGACGGCGCGCCGTTCTCTGTCGTGACGTCTGAGACCGTCCACCCCGAACCGGGCAGCACGATCGGTCTGCAATTCGCGGAAGCGGACCTGCACTTCTTCTCTTCGGAGACAGGCGGTAGGCTGGAGGTGTTCAAGGCTTCTGTGCCGGAGCCGGCGCTACAAGGGTGATCCCTTTCCGTCGGCTTTTGCGGACATTTTGATTGAGGGTTCAGGGCATGAAGATCATCCAGGTTACCGACGTCCATCTCGGCCGTCTGCGCGAGATGCGATATGGCGCGAACCTGAATGAGCGGCTCGATCATTGCATCGACCATATCAATCAGCGCCACAGCGATGCGGCGCTCTGCATCTTCACCGGCGACCTGACCGACGACGGCGAGGCCGACAGCTATGCCGACCTGAAGGCGGCGCTGAGCCGGCTTGCCGTGCCTTACCGGCTGCTGCCTGGAAACCACGACCGGCGCGCCAACCTCATCGCCGCCTTCCCGGAAAACGGGACCGACGGCAACGGTTTCGTGCAGTCGGTTTTCGACACGCCGGAGGGGCAGCTCATTTTCCTCGACAGCCTGGCCGAAGGCCGCGTCACCGGCGAGTTGTGCGACGACCGGCTTGGCTGGCTCGATGCGCGGCTCGCCGAGGCGACGGGCAAGGCCGCCTATATCTTCCTGCACCATCCGCCGGTCGAGCTTGGGCTCACGCTGCTCGACCCGCTCGGGCTCGAGCAGCCGCAGCGGCTCATCGACGTGCTGACGCGCCACGGCAATGTCCGCTACATCTTCTTCGGCCATGTCCACCGCGACATAGCCGGCACCGTCGCCGGCATTCCGTTCTCGGTGCAACGCGGCCTGCATGCCCGCTTCATGCTCGACGTGGTCGGCGACGAGATGGTCGAGCAGGCGCCGCCCGCCTATTCGATCATCCTGATCGACGGGCAGCGCGTCGTCATCCACAGCCACGACTTTCTCGAGCAATGGCCGCTCTGGTCGCCGGCAACGGGACAGCGCGTGCGGTAGATCACTCGAGCAGCAGTGTGGGCGTTCCCTGTCCTTCGACCAGCTTTACCGCTTTCCTATCGAAGGACACGAAGGTTTCGCCGCCGAGCCACTGACCGTCGAACGCTATCACGCCGTCGGCGAAATCTCCGCCGGCGTCGAGCACGGCCAGGCCCGCCTCGATCGTTGGTCGGTTGGCTACGACGTTGCGCATATCAAGGATGCGACGGATCGAGGCTGATATGTCGGGCCGCGCGACCCGGTAGCTTCTGTCCAGCACCCAAACAAACTCGCAGAGCGCTTGAACGCTGATCGCGACCAGTTCGGCCCCTTCCAGGGTCTCGGCTGCGGTCTGCTGCTGCGCTTCGTCATCCCCGACAATGAGCCGCAACAGCACGTTGGTGTCTAGGCTGACCTTCACTTGCGCTCGATTCCGCGCATCCCTCTCGAAGCCCCGGCGTCGGCGATCGCATCGTTGATCTCCTCGATCGAAAGCCGTGCGCCGTTGGTTTTGCCCTTGAGCATCCCGCTCAGCTCTTGCCAGGAGCCCTTGCCCTGGTCGGCTTTCAGCTCAGCCCGGCCACCAGGTAGAAGATCAAGCCTGATCTTGTCGCCGGGCTGGATGCCGAGGTGCTTGAGCACATCCTTCCGGAACGTGACCTGCCCCCGCGCTGTAACCGTCAATGTCGTCATGGTGTGGCCTCCGACCGCTGAAGATAATGCAGAATTGCATTATTTCAAGGCGAAGATTAAGCGAATACGTG
This sequence comes from Mesorhizobium sp., assembly GCF_004963255.1. Classification (GTDB taxonomy): domain Bacteria; phylum Pseudomonadota; class Alphaproteobacteria; order Rhizobiales; family Rhizobiaceae; genus Mesorhizobium. The sequence goes on from NZ_SUGA01000010.1 coordinate 119,222, forward strand.
TGCCTTGCCGGTGACGGTCAGCCGCACGATCTCGCCGACGGACGGCGCGTCCATGCCTGTCCTGCGCAAGATGAGCGGCGTGTTGCCGATGGCGGCGGCGTCCGGCGGATCCGGGCTGTTGAGCAGCCGTACCGCCACGGTGCAGACGGCGCCCGCGAATTCGCAGTCCGTCACCTCGCCGAACAGCATGTCCGGCGTGCCCGACATGCCTTCGCGGGAGGTGAGCTTGAGCAGGATCTGCTCGGGCCGCAGCATGATGCGCGCGACATCGCGCCGTTCCTTCGTGTCGACGGCGATGCGGCCGAGCCGCGACACGGCGAAGCCATCCGCGATCCTGGCGGGCACGATGATGGCGTCGCCAAGGAATTCGGCGACCATCCTGTCCTTGGGCTGGAAATAGAGCTCGCGCGGCGTCCCGACCTGCGAGAACAGACCGTCGCGCATCACCGCCACCTGGCTGGCGAAGGACAGCGCTTCGGCCTGGTCGTGCGTGACCAGGATGGTGGTGATGCCCGCCTCTTCCAGAAGCTCTGCCACCGCCTTGCGCATCGAAGCACGAAGCCCGGTGTCGAGCGCCGAGAAAGGTTCGTCGAGCAGCATCAGCCGCGGCTTCATCGCCATGGCGCGGGCAAGCGCGACGCGCTGCTGCTGGCCGCCGGACAGCTCATGCGGCCGGCGTTTCAGGACAGCCTTGTCCAGTCCGACGATATAGGCGAGCTCGACGATATGCTCGGCCCGTTTGTCGGCATTTCGCGCGATGCCGAAACCGATATTGTCGGCGATGCTGAGATGCGGGAACAGGGCGCCATCCTGGGCCACCACGCCGATGCCGCGGCGATGCGCCGGCACGGCCGCGTCGCCATTGGCGAGCACCTTGCCGTCAAGCGCGATGCGGCCGCGGTCCGGCGCCTCGAAGCCGGCGATCAGCCTGAGCAATGTGGTCTTGCCGCAGCCGGACGGCCCGACGATCGCGGTGCGGCTGCCGCTTTCGACCTGAAGGTCGACGCCGGCCAGCGCCGTCACCGGACCATAGTTCTTGGCGACATCGCTGAGTTCGAGAAAGCTCATCGTCCGGCCATCCGCTTTGACTGGACATAGAGCCACCAGGTCATCGGCAGCGACATCGCCACCATGATCAGCGCGTAAGGAGCGGCGGAGGCGTAGTCGATCTCGCCGCTGTAGGACCAGAAGGCCATCGCCAGGGTGCGGGTGCCGTTGGGCGCGAGCATCTGGGTGGCGGTGAGCTCGTTGGTGATGCCGAGCGCCACCATCGCCATGCCGGCCGCCGCACCCGGCGCCGACAGACGGATGGTTGTCGCCCACAGCGCCTTGACCGGCGGCCGGCCGAGGCTGGAGGCGGCGCGCTCCAGCTCCACCGGAGCCTGCGCGATCGAAGCGCGCAGGCTTATCAGCGCGCGCGGCAGGAACATCAGCGCATAGCCGAACAGGATGGTGAACAGCGTCTGGTAGAGCGGCAGCGCGACGCGCACGGTGATCGTCACCAGCGCCAGCGCAATGACCACGCCCGGCAAGGCGCCGACGATGTAGTTGCAGCCCTCGAGCAGGCGCTGCAGCCGGCCCGGCGCGCGGATCGAGATCCAGGCCATCGGCATGGCGGCAACCGTCGCAAGCACCGCGCCGACGATGGCAAGAAACAGCGTCTGGCCGAGCGCCAGCCCAATCTCGTCCCAGCGCCAGACATCCGCGCCCCCGGCGAGCAGCCAGCGGCCGACAGTGACGAAGGGCACGCCGAGCGACAGCAGTGCGACACCGGCCGGCAAAAGCAGGCAGGGCAGGGCGGCGCGGCCGAGGCGGGCACGCTGCTGCTTGCGCGCGGCGCCGGAACCGACACGCGCATAGCGCTCCTCGCCGCGTATCATCACCTCGAGGGCGAGCAGGAAAAGGCAGCAAGCCACAAGCACGGCGGCCAGCATGTTGGCGGCCGGGCCGTTGAAGGTCGACTGGAACTGGTCGACGATCGCGGTGGTGAAGGTGTCGAAGCGGATGAAGACATAGAGGCCGTATTCGGCCAGAAGATGCAGGCCGACCAGCAGCGAGCCGCCGCAGATGGCAAGCCTCAACTGCGGCAGCACGACGCGCGCGAAAACCCGCCACGGGCCAAGGCCAAGCGCCGCCGCCGCATCCTCCAGCGCCGGGTCGAGACGGCGCAACGCGGCGGAGATCGGCAGATAGAGGAAAGGGAAATAGGCGATGACGGAGACCAGCACCCCGGCCCAGAGCCCGTGCAGGCCAGGGACAAAGCTGATCCAGGCATAGGAGTGCACGAAAGCAGGGATGGCGAGCGGCGCCACCGACAGCCACGACCACAGCCGATTGCCCGGCAGGTCGCTGCGTTCGGTCAGCCAAGCCAGCGCCACCGACAGCGTGATGGCGATCGGCACGGTGACGATGACGAGGAGCACGGTGTTGATCAGCAACTCGCCGACGCGCGGGCGGAAGATCAGCGCAACCACCGTATCCCAGCCGGTCTGGATCGCGATCCAGACGATGAAGGCGAGAGGCAGCAGCGCGATGAGCGAGATCAAAGCCGCGGCGAGCGTGATCCACGACATGGCCCGGCGCTTCTTCATTCCGGCCGCCGGCAGCGCGGAAGGCGTGAGGTGGATCGCGGACGCCATCAGTCGGAATAGGCCGCCCGGAAGCGACGTGATGAACCGCGGCCGTGGCCGCAAACGCAGATGATCGTCATCGACGAGGCCATCTCCAAAACAAAAGCGCTCCCACGGAAGCGAGTTCCCGCGGGAGCACGGTCGTTTGCCCTTTTAGGACGAACGCGAACTAAAGCAAGCCGGCTTGCGTCATCAGGTCGATGACCTTCTTGGAATTCAGCGTCGCCGGATCGATTTTCGGCGCCTGCAGGTCGGCCAGCGGCACCAGCTTCGGGTTGGACTGGGCATCCTTGCCGACCGCATATTCATACGACGTGCCCGTTTTCAGCACGTCCTGGCCGCCCTTGCCGGTCACCCATTTCAGGAACGCCTGGGCTTCCCTCTGATGCTTGCTGGAGGCCAGCACGCCGCCGCCCGAAACCGAAACGAAGGCGCCCGGGTCCTGGTTCTTGAAATAATGCAGGCCGACATTCTTGCTGTTCTCGCCGGTCTTGGCCTGATCGCCGAACCAGTAATAATGGTAGATCACGCCGCCATCGATCTCGCCGGCATTGACCGCCTTCATGACAGTGCTGTTGCCCTTGTAGGCGGTGAAATTCTCCTTCATCGCCTTCAGCCAGTCGGCGGTCGCGGCCTCGCCCTTCAACTGGAGCAGGGCGCTGACGATGGCTTGGAAGTCGGCGCCCGACGGCGAGGCGGCCCAGCGGCCTTTCCAGCTCGGATCGGCGAGGTCCAGCAGCGACTTGGGGAGCTGGTCTTCCTTCAGCTTGTCCTTGTTGTAGGCAAAGACGGTGCTGCGGGCGGCGACGCCGACCCATTTGCCGCTCGACGGCTGGTATTGCTGGGGAACCTGGGCGAGGGTGCCGGCATCGACCGGTGCGAACAGGCCGGCCGCCTCGACCAGCGCCATGGCCGGCGAATTCTCGGTCAGGAACACATCGGCCGGAGAGGCCGCGCCCTCGGCGACGATCTGGTTGGAGAAATCGCTGTCGCCGCCATTGCGCAGCGTGACCTTGATGCCGGTTTCCTTGGTGAAGCCGGCAGCCCATTCCTTGGCGAGGCTCTCATGCTGGGCATTGTAGACGACGATGCCTTGATCCTCCGCCATGGCCGGGCCGGCGATCAGGCCGAGCGCCATCGCAGCGCCGGCGAGCGTGGAAAGGGCAATTTTCATGGGGCATCGTCCTCGAATTTGGAGACAGGGGTTCAGGCTTGGCTCACCTATAAATACCTGATCATTGTAGTCAAGATTGTGACCCTGCTTCAATCCGTCGCCATGCCGCAAACTTTCGTGATTCTGCGGCAGTTTGGCTTGGACATTATTTCGCCGGCCACGTAACAAACCCAGGCCGAGATGCGAACTTCGGGGGTAAACTCTTGTGACCGGCAAGGACGAGGCAGAGCTCTCCGGGCTGCTCAGGGCCGCGATTGCGGGAGACGAAAGGGCTTATGCCAACTTTCTGCATCGCATCGCCGCCCTCGTTCGCGGTTTTGTCCGGCGCAAGATCGTTCAGGGCGGAGTCGACCCCGAGGATGTCGTGCAGGAAACCTTGCTTGCCATTCATGTGAAACGCCACACCTGGCGGCCGGATGCGCCGGTGCTGCCCTGGGTCTACGCGATCGCCCGCTTCAAGCTTATCGACGCGTTTCGCCGGCGAGGGCGCCGCATCGAGGTCGAGATCGACGAGATCGCCGAGACCTTCGCCGAGCCGGAGACGGAGACGGTCAGCGAGCGCGACATAAACCGGGCGCTCGAGGGACTGCCGCCGACGCAACGCTCGGTCGTCTCGTCAATCTCGGTCGACGGTCATTCGATCGGCGAGACCGCCGCCAAGCTCGGCGTCAGCGAAACGGCTGTGCGCGTGTCGCTGCATCGCGGCCTCGCCGCGATCGCCAAACGATTCGGACGACAGTGACATGAGGACAGAGGATCTGATCAAAGCGCTCGACGCGGATGCCGGCAAGGAGGCCATGCCGATGGGCAAGGCGTGGTGGCTGGCGGTCTGCGTTGCCGTGGCGATCGCGGCAGCCGTGTTCTTTACGACCATCGGGCCGCGTCCCGACATCATGCCGGCCATGCACACGATGCGCTTCATGTCGAAATTCGTGTTCACGCTGGTGCTTGCGGCCAGCGCCTTTGCGCTGATCCGCGCGCTGTCGGTGCCGGGCGCTTCGACCAGGCGGAGGATGGCCTGGATGCTCGCGGCGCCGCTTCTGGTCGTGCTGGCGGTGGTCCTCGAGCTTTTCGTCGTGCCCCAGGCCGATTGGAGCAAGCGGCTCGTCGGCTCGAACATGATGATCTGCATGACTTTCATCCCGCTGATCGGCATCGGCCCGCTGGCGGTCTTCCTCGGGATGCTGCGCTACGGCGCGCCGACGCGGCCGGTGCTTGCGGGCGCGGTGGCCGGGCTGCTCGCAGGCGGGCTCGCGGCAACCTTCTACGCCGCGCATTGTTTCGACGATTCGCCGCTCTTCGTCGCCACCTGGTACACGATCGCCATCGCCTTCCTGACGCTGCTCGGGGCCATCGGCGGGCGGCTTTTCGTGCGCTGGTAGCCCGCCGGGGCTGTTTCGAAACCGTCCCTTAATCATGCCGGCAATTGTTTGCCGGTTAGCGGACAGATCTCACCCTTCCACGCAACCATTCCTTAAAATCGATCCGCCAGGGTTGTGGCAACGTGCAGTTGCGTGGTGGGGTGGATCGCATCGTGGCGTGGTTGAACTGGAAAGGGCTTCGTGCCGACAGGCACGCCGCGCAGGGTTTGCTGGCAGTCGGCCTGGCTGCCACTGCTGTGTCGATCTTGCTGCCGCGCCTCGAATTTGGCGCCGACGCGCTGAGGCTCAGCCTGCAGATTTCCGTCGCCATCACGGCCGCGACGCTGTTTCTGTCGGCCATGTTCATTCACCGCATCGTCGACGACCGCCGGCAGATCGCCGAGAGCGAGCAGCGCTTCCGCCGCGCCATGGAGGATTCGGCGATCGGCGTCGCCATTGTCGGCCTCGACGGGCGCATCCAGCGGGCCAACCCCGCTTTCGCCGACATGCTGGGCTATAGCCGCGCCGAGATCGAGGCACTGACCTTCCCGCAGATCACGCATCCGGACGACCTGCCGATCGGCCGCGAGACGATGCTGAACGTGAAGGAAGGCAGGATCAGCTCCTACCATTTCGAAAAACGCTACCTCAGGAAGGACGGGACTCCAGTCTGGGCGCAACTCGCCGGGTCGGTCATCCTCGACGAGGACACCGGCAAGCCGCTTTATCTGGTGTCGCAGATCGAGGACATCGACGCCCGCAAGCAGGCGGAGGCGCGCATCGCCGAGGCCGAGACCCGTTGGAATTTCGCGCTCACCAGCACCGGACAGGGCGTCTGGAGCCTCGATATGCGCAAGGGCGGCACAACCTATTCCGAAACCTGGGCGAAGATGCTGGGCTATGCCGCTGGCGAGCTCGACGGCGACCCGGACCGTTGGCTGACCATGATCCATCCCGACGATCAGGCAGGCGTCGCCGAGGCGGATCGCGCGCACCTTGCCGGCGAGACGCCCTTTTTCGAAGCCGAGTTCCGGATGCGGCACAAGGACGGCCACTGGGTCTGGATCCTCGACCGTGGCAAGACGATCGAGCGCGACGCGGATGGCCGGGTGATCCGCGCCATCGGCAGCCTGACCGATATCACGCAGCGCAAGGAGGCCGAGACGCGGCTGATGGTTTCGGCGGCGATGCTGGCCGATGAGAAGGAGCGTCTGAGGGTCACGCTGCAGTCGATCGGCGACGCGGTGATCTGCACCGATGCCGCCAACCGCGTCACCTTCATGAACCCGGTCGCGGAAAAGCTCACCGGCGTTGAAGTCAGCGAAGCCCTTGGAAAGGTGCTCGGCCATGTCTATTGGGCGGTCGATGAGGAAAGCGGGCAGAGAATCGCGCTGACGCGCCCTTTGGCGAGCGAACGGCCTCGTTGCGACCAGAACACGCGCGCGGTTCTCGTGCGGCGCGACGATACGCGCTGCAGCATCCGCCAGGTGGTGTCGCCGATCATGAACGACCGCGAGCAGTTCTGCGGCCTGGTCATCGTCTTCCAGGACTTCACCGACGCGCGCGCCCTGCAGCGCCAACTGGCCTATGCCGCCGCCCATGACGCGCTGACCGGGCTCGCCAACCGTTCGAGCTTCATGCGCACCATGGAGGAACTGGTCGACCAGTGCCGCCTCAATGGCGGCGAGCACCAGTTCATGTTCGTCGACCTCGACCACTTCAAGGCCGTCAATGACACCGGCGGCCATGCCGCGGGCGACGCGCTGCTCAGGCGCGTGGCCGACACCTTGCGCAATGTGCTTGGCCCGGAAGAGATCGTCGCGCGGCTCGGCGGCGACGAGTTCGCCGTCATCCTCAAATCGGGCGACGCGGCGCGCGGGCAGATCGCGGCGCGCTCGATCATCGATGCAATCCGCAACCTCAATTTCAGCTGGGACGGCCGCCCGCATTCGATCGGCGCCAGCATCGGGCTCGCGCCGATCCGCGCCGGTTGCGGCGAGGTGGATGAGATCATCGCCCGCGCCGACGCCGCCTGCTACGATGCCAAGGCGGCCGGCCGCGGCTGCGTTTCCGCAGCACCGGACGAAGCTTCGAGAGATGTGCCGCCTATGCCGCTCGCCGCGGCGTCCTGAGTCGCGCCGGAAGGGTTCAGCCGCGGAAGATCAGCGCGTCGGCACCGGATGGTCGCCGCGATAGTCGTAGAAGCCGCGGCCGGTCTTGCGGCCGAGCCAGCCCGCCTCGACATATTTCACCAGCAGCGGGCAGGGGCGGTATTTCGAGTCCGACAGGCCCTCATGCAGCACCTGCATGATCGAAAGACAGGTATCGAGGCCGATGAAGTCGGCGAGCTGCAGCGGTCCCATCGGATGGTTGGCACCGAGCCGCATGGCGGTGTCGATGGCGTCGACCGTGCCCACGCCCTCATAGAGCGTGTAGATCGCCTCGTTGATCATCGGCAAAAGGATGCGGTTGACGATGAAGGCCGGGAAATCCTCCGAGACGGTGATCGTCTTGTCGAGGTGCTTCACATAGGTCTTGGCCGCCTCGAAGGTCTGGTCCTCGGTGGCGATGCCGCGCACGAGCTCGACCAGCTTCATCACCGGCACCGGGTTCATGAAATGTATGCCGATGAAGCGCTCGGGACGATCGGTCTGGGCGGCAAGCCGGGTGATCGAGATGGACGAGGTGTTGGTCGCCAGGATCGCTTCCGGATTGAGCTGCGGGCAGAGCTGCGCGTAGATCTTGCGCTTGACCGTCTCGTCCTCGGTCGCCGCTTCGATCACCAGATCGGCGGCGGCGAGGTCGGCCATGGCCGGGGCGGCGGAGATGCGCGCCATCGCGTCGTTGCGCGCCTTTTCCTCGAGCTTGCCGGAACCGACCTGGCGGGCCATGTTGCCGCTGATGGTGGCGATGCCCTTCTCGATCCGGTCGGCAGATATATCGTGGATGAGGACCTTGTAGCCACCCAGCGCCGAGACATGGGCAATACCGCCGCCCATCTGACCCGCGCCGACAATGCCGATCGTCTCGATCTTGCTCATGACCCCGATCCCGTCCGGAACGCCCGCACTTCCTGGAAGTACAAAGACGTTCCTGCTTGTTTGTTTCCCGCAATCCGGATGCGAAACCGCCGGATTGGCTCCGGGCCTTGATGGCCCGCTTTTTGTGCAGTGCAAACTAAAAGGGCGGGGCGACTTCGTCTACCCCACCCTTTGGATTTTAATATGCCAGAACGGACGGCGTCAAAGCGCCTTTTGCAGCTCCGGCAAAATGACGAAGAGATCGCCGATCAGGCCATAGTCGGCAACCTGGAAGATCGGCGCTTCCTCGTCCTTGTTGATGGCGACGATGACCTTGGAGTCCTTCATGCCGGCCAGATGCTGGATGGCGCCGGAGATGCCGACGGCGATGTAGAGGTCGGGCGCGACCACCTTGCCGGTCTGGCCGACCTGCCAGTCGTTCGGCGCGTAGCCGGCGTCGACGGCGGCGCGCGAGGCGCCAACCGCGGCGCCGAGCTTGTCGGCGACCGGCAGGATGACTTCCTGGAATTTCTCCGAGGAGCCGAGCGCGCGACCACCGGAGATGATGATCTTGGCCGAGGTCAGCTCCGGACGATCGTTTTCGGAGAGCTTGTTCTCGACGAAGGAGGAGAGGCCGGGGTTCGCGGCGGCGCCGACCGTCTCGACCGAGGCGGAACCGCCTTCCGGTGCTGCCACGAAGGAAGCGGTGCGCACGGTGATGACTTTCTTGGCGTCGGTCGACTGCACAGTCTGGATGGCGTTGCCGGCATAGATCGGTCGCTTGAAGATGTCCGGCGAGACCACCTCGATGATCTCGGACACCTGGGCGACGTCGAGCAGGGCGGCGACGCGCGGCGCGATGTTCTTGCCGGCGGAGGTCGCCGGCGCGACGATCGCGTCATAGGAGCCGGCCAGCGAGACGACGAGAGCTGCGGTTGGCTCGGCGAGGCGTTCCGAAAGCTCGTCAGCCTCGGCGAGCAGCACCTTGCGCACGCCCTTCAGCTTGGCGGCGGCGTCGGCGGCGCCCTTGGCGCCCTTGCCGGCCACCAGCACATCGACATCCGCGCCGATCTGGAGCGCCGCCGACAGCGCCTTGGCGGTCTGATCGGAAAGGCTTGCGTTGTCGTGTTCGGCGATGAGGAGAATTGCCATTTTCTTTGTCCTTTCCTGATCGCTTTACAGAACGCCGGCTTCGTTCTTCAGCTTCTCAACGAGCTCGGCCACGCTCTTGACCTTCACGCCAGCCTTGCGGCCGCCGGGCTCCTCGGTCTTGATCACCTTGAGGCGCGGCTTGACGTCGGCGCCGAAGTCGGCCGGGCTCTTCTCGTCGAGCGGCTTCTTCTTGGCCTTCATGATGTTGGGCAGCGAGGCATAGCGCGGCTGGTTGAGGCGAAGGTCGGCGGTGACGATCGCCGGCATCTTCAGTTCGACGGTCTGCAGGCCGCCGTCGACCTCGCGCGTCACCTTGGCATGATCGCCGGCGAGCTCGACCTTGGAGGCGAAGGTGCCCTGCGACCAGCCAAGCAGCGCGGCCAGCATCTGGCCGGTCTGGTTGGAATCGTCGTCGATCGCCTGCTTGCCGAGGATGACGAGGCCGGGCTTCTCCGCCTCGACGACGCCCTTCAGCACCTTGGCGACGCCGAGCGGCTCGGTCTGCTCGTCGGTCTTGACCAGGATGGCGCGGTCGGCGCCCATGGCGAGCGCGGTGCGCAGCGTCTCCTGCGCCTGCTGCGGGCCGACCGAGACGACGATGATCTCTTCCGCCTTGCCGGCTTCCTTGATGCGGATCGCTTCCTCGACCGCGATCTCGTCGAACGGGTTCATCGCCATCTTGACGTTGGCGAGCTCGACGCCGAGTCCATCGGCTTTCACCCGGACCTTGACGTTGGCATCCACAACCCGCTTCACGGGCACAAGGATCTTCATTTTCCTGTCACCTCTCCTGAGATAGTCGGGGCGCTATAGCAGCGTACGCCCTGTCAGAGTTGTCGAAAGCCGACATTACGGGCGGAATATCCGCCCAGCGGTGCCGTTTCCGTAGTGGCGGCAAATCCGCGCGTCAATATCCCACGACTCACCCAAATCGGTTCAGTCGCGAGGCGTTGCTGCTCCACGGCCCCATTGCGACCCCGGCTGCGCCGGGGTGCCGTCGCTCGCGGCGGGCTCGACGGGCACAGGCGGCTGCTGGATGTTCGGCGTCGGGTCCGGCTCGCCGTCGGCGCCGGCCAGCAGCGGCACGCCGCGGCTGCGCAGCACCAGCACCAGCACGAATCCGGCGATGATGCCGCCAATATGGCAGGCCCAGGAGATCTGGTCCTCGCCGCCGGCGGCGAACATCACGATCTGGAACAGAATCCAGAGGATGAGCGGGATGAAGGCCGGAATGCGCAAGGGGATGCGGGCAAAGGCCAGCACCCAGACTTTCACGCGAGGGTAGAGAATCAAATAGGCGGTGACGACGCCGGCAATGGCGCCGGAGGCGCCGATCAGCGGCACCTGCGAATCCCAGGCCACCAGCCCCTGGAAGAAAGCGCCGGCGACGGCGCAGGCCAAGTAGAAGATCAGGTAACGTATGTGGCCGAGCGCATCCTCGACATTGTCGCCGAACACCCACAGGAACAGCATGTTGCCGCCGAGGTGGAAAATGTCGGCATGCAGGAACGAATAGGTGAGATAGCTGAGGCTTTCGGGGATGACGACGAATTCGGGCGACAGCTCGACCTTGTCGTGGACCACCGAGGGGATGAAGCCGAGACCGAGAACCGCGGCATTGGTGAAGTTCTCACCGCCGAGCGTGGTCGCCAGATAGACCAGCGCATTCACGACGATCAGACCGATCGTCACATATTGCAGGCGGATGTGGCGCAGCCTGTTGGTGTCGTAAAGCGGGATGAACATCGGACCCTCCCGCCCCCGAATTCAGCGGTTCATTCAGCGGTTCTTGCCGGGAACCCATAGCACGTCGGCCTTTCCATTGTCATTGACCGCACGGGCGGCGACGAACAGGAAATCCGAGACGCGGTTGATGTATTTGAGCGCCTCGCGATTGACATGCTCGGCCGGATCCTGCGCCAGCGCCACCATCAGGCGCTCGGCCCGGCGCGCCACGGTGCGGGCCAGATGGAGCGCGGCGGCGGCCGGCGTGCCGCCGTTCAGCACGAAGGATTTCAGCGGCTGCAGGTCCTTGTTGAGGAGGTCGATGTCCTGCTCGACGCGGCCGGTCTGGGCGGCGACGATACGCAGCGGCTCGTATTCCAGCGGCTTGCCGTCGTCGGGCACGGCGAGGTCGGCTCCCAGATCGAACAGATCGTTCTGGATGCGCGACAGCATGGCGTCGATCGCGGGATGTTGGCCGGCGGTATGGATGCGGGCCATGCCGATGCAGGCATTGGCCTCGTCGACCGTGCCATAGGCATCGACGCGCAGGTCGGATTTCAGCCGCCGCTCGCCAGTGCCGAGCCCGGTGGTGCCGTCATCGCCGGTGCGGGTGTAGATCTTGTTGAGCTTGACCATAACGTCCCCAAAAGACCCTATTTGCGCGTGAAGTAGACCACCAGCAACAGCAGCGCCAACGCCACGGCCTGCAGCATCACACGGGCTTGCATCAGCTTGTTCGAGGTGACGCCGGAGCCGCCGCGCATCATGTTGATCAGGCCGCGAACCAGCACGATCAGCACGGCCGCCATCGCGATGACGGCGAGAAGCTTCAAGACGATGACCATCTGGCTGGCTCCGGTTCAGTTTCGGTCAGGCGCGCCTGGCGAGCACGCGATAGAGCAGGGACGCCGGCAGGATGCGTTTGAGCACCGCGCCGATCCTGGCCGGCACCGTTACCACATAGTGCGGGCGCGGGCGCTGTGACAGAAGCGCGTGACGGAGCGCCTTGTGCACGACCTCCGGCCCCGGCTTCAGTTTCGACACGCTGCCGCCGGCCTGAAGCCGGGCGAGCTGCGCCTGATAGTCGGCGCGGTGGACGGAATTATCGACATCGATGTTCTTCAGGAACCAGGCGAGGCCATTGCTGGCGATCTTCGACGTCACCGGTCCCGGTTCGATGAGGGAAAGGTGGATGCCGCTGCCTTCGAGTTCCTGGCGCATGCACAGCATCAGGCCTTCGATGGCGTGCTTGGATGCCGAATAGGCGCCGCGGAAGCGGACAGGCGCCAGTCCGAGGATCGAGGAGCAATGGACGAGACGGCCGTGCCCCTGGCGGCGCATGACCGGCATGACGCGCCGGGTGAGATCATGCCAGCCGAAGAAATTCGCCTCGAACTGCTCGCGCAGCGCCGGGACCGGCAGGTCCTCGACGGCGCCGGGCTGAGCGTAGGCGCCGTTGTTGAACAGCGCGTCAAGCGTGCCGCCGGTGCGTTCAAGCACCGCCTCGACCAGCGCGGCGATGGATTCCGGCTCACGATAGTCGAGGTAAAAGGCCTCCAGGCCGTCGGCCTCGAGCAAGGCGATATCGTCCGGCTTGCGCGCCGTGGCGAAGACCCGCCAGCCCTCAGCCTTCAAGGCCCGCGCGCAATAGGCGCCGATGCCGGAGGAGGCCCCGGTGACGATGACGGTGCGCAACTCTTTCGCGACGGTGGACGTTGTCTGACCTGGGGTTGCCATTTGCCGCAATCACTTCCCATATTCGCGGCGTCGACACAATCGAGCGGAGCGCGGGTCCTTGCTCAGGAATATCGTCGCCGTCAAGCGCGTGCTCTACGATGCGATCGGCCATTTCAACAATGACGACGGCTGGGCGATGGCCAGCCATCTCGCCATCACCTCGCTGATGGCGCTGTTTCCCTTCCTGATCTTCGCCACGACGCTGGCGAGCTTCCTCGGCGCGCAGGCGTTCTCGGACACGGCGGTGCATCTTGTCTTCGACACCTGGCCGGAGCAGATCGCCAAGCCGATCGCGCGCGAGGTGCAGAACGTTCTCACCGTCAGGCGAACCGACCTTTTGACCTACGGCGTCGTGCTTGCCGCCTATTTCGCGTCGAACGGCATCGAGGCGCTGCGCACCTCGCTCAACCGGGCCTATCGCGTCACCGAAACGCGGGGCATCATCCACCGCAGGGTGCAGAGCATCATTTTCGTGCTGATCGCCACGGCCTGTTTTCTGGCCGTCAGCGTGCTTCTGGTGTTCGCCCCTCTGCTGGCCAGGCTGGCGGAGGCGCATCTCGAATGGATCAAGCCCTATATGGGCACCATCACGCTGTGGCGTTACGTCGTCGCCTCCACCGTCATCGTCATCGGGCTGTTCTCGGTGCATATCTGGCTGCCGGCCGGCAAGCGCCGCTTTGTCTCGATCATACCGGGTATCGTCTTCACGCTGATCGCCTGGCTCGCCGGCTCGACCATCTTCGCCACCTATCTCGATCATTTCTCGTCCTACGTGACGACCTATGCGGGGCTCGCCTCGATCATGATCGCGGTGGTTTTCCTCTACATCATCTCGGCGATCTTCATCCTCGGCGGCGAGCTCAACGCCGCGATCAGCCGTTACCTGGAGGCTCGTGCGCGCGTCGGGTGAGTTGCGTCGGGAGAAGGGGAACTGGGGAACTGAGGAATTGAAGAAATGAAGAATTTAAGAAAAACACAGCGCCAGTTGTTGCCCGCGATTCCTCAGTTCCTCAGTTCCTCGGTTCTTCAATTCTTCAATTCTTCAATTCTTCAATTCCCCTTCCCCTAGCCTGCCCCGCTGTCGCCAGGCCCACGCCAAGGGTCGCGATTGCCATGCCGGCGATCTGCAGCAGGTTGAGCTGCTCGTCGAAAAGCATCCAGGCGATGACCGCGGTTACGGCCGGCACCAGGTAGAACAGCGAGGCTACCTTCGACATCTCGCCGTCCCTGATCATCACCATCAACAGGAAGATGGCGCCCACCGACAACACCAGGACCAGCCAGGCCATGGCGAAGATCAGCTCGCCATTGACGGTGATGGCGCGCGTCTCGAAGGCGAGCGAGCCCAGGATCATCACGATGGAGCCGCCGACATATTGCCACATCGTCGCCGACACCAGATCGCCGCCGGAGGCGTAGCGCTTCTGCCAGATGGTGCCGGCGCTCATGCCGAGCACCGAGACGAGCGAGGCGGTCAATGTTGCCGCGGTCACGCCGCCACCGACCGCTCCGAGCTTGGGCCACAGCACGATGACGACGCCGACTAGGCCGACGGCGAGCCCGGCCCAATGGCGGGGCAGGATCGCCTCGCCGAGGAATCTGCCGGCGAGCACGGCGGTGATCAGCGGCTGCAGGCCGACGATCAATGCCGAAAACCCCGCCGGCATGCCGCGGTGGATCGCCCAGAAGACGGCGCCGAGATAGACGCCATGCATGAGGACGCCGGCCATCATCGCATGTAACGCCTCGTCGCGCGCCGCCTTGCGCGAGCCCAGCAGCACGGCGAGGCCGGCAAACAGGATCGCAGCGATCACGAAGCGGATGGCAAGGAAGGTGAAGGGTTCCGCCCAGGGCATGGCGTAGCGCGCGCCGATGAAGCCTGTCGCCCACAAAACGACGAAGGAGGCGGGAATGAACCGCTTGATGCTCTGCATGGGTGGGAGGCTGCCGGGGTGAACGGTTGATGACGGCATTTGCTCTAATGCCGTTCAATCCGGCAAGCAAAACGAAACGGTTGATCCATAAGCTAAGTCGAATTCAACAAACCGTGCCAAGAGGGGCATGGCGCGTCGGCGCGCCATGGGTGGGCATGTTTTTGCATCTCGACACGACCTGGCTGTTGTTCGCCTTCTTGATCATCGCCGGCTTCGGTTTCTTCTTCGGCACGGCGCTCGACGCGATCATGAAGGAGAGCGGGTTTGGCCCGACCGGCAACACGCTGCTGTTCATCTTCGGTTTTTTTGCCGCGATGGTGATCGCCCACAAGCATGGCATCAGCCTGAGCGATCTCAGGCTGGCGGTTGCCTGTGGGCTCGGCGGCGCCTTTGCCTTCATCAGCGTGCTGGCGCTGATCAAGGCCGGGATGGCGCGGCTTTAATCAAACCCGACAAGCCGCCTGACGTCCTGCGGCGACATGCCTGCCTCGCGAAGCGCGGCAAGACCGGTGTCCTTGAAGCTCTTGGACAGTTTCCTGCCGTCCGGACCAAGGATCAGGCGGTGGTGGAAATAGCGCGGCTGGGACAGGCCAAGCAGTTCCTGCAGCAGGCGCTGCACGCCGGTCGCCGCATAGAGATCCTGGCCGCGCACGACATGGCTGACGCCCTGCAGCGCGTCGTCAAGGACGACGGCGAGATGATAGCTGGTCGGGATGTCGCGGCGGGCGACGATGACGTCGCCCCAGGCCTGCGGTTGCGCTTCGATCGCTCGTGTCGCCGACATCGTCTCATCGGTGAATTCGGTCCATGACAGGTCGGCGGTGACGCGCATCCTTGCCGCTTCGACGTCGAGCCGCCAGGCGAAGGGCATGTTCTCGGCGATCCGCCGCTTGCGCTCCCTGGCCGGCAGGGCCTTGTCGAGCGGCGGGTAGAGCGGCACGCCATCCGGATCGCGCGGCCAGTCGCGGCCGCCTCTCTCGGCGATGAAGGCGCGGATCTCGCCCCGGCTCATGAAGGCCGGATAGACCAGTTCCTCAGCGATCAGCCGGTCCAGCACCGCCCGGTATTCGGCAAAATGCTCGGACTGGCGGCGCACCGGTTCTTCCCAGCGCAATCCCAGCCATTCGAGCTCGAGAAGAATGCCAGCCTCGAATTGCGGTGTGCAGCGGGTGATATCGATATCCTCGATGCGCAGCAGCAAGCGTCCGCCCACCCGCGCCGCCATCCGCTGGTTGAGCAAGGCGGAATAGGCATGGCCGAGATGCAGTTCACCATTCGGGCTCGGCGCAAAGCGGAATGTCAGGAGCGTCATCTTCGAGACGGCATTCGGGTTGAAAGGTGCTTTCGCGAGTTGATAGTTAGCCATCCATTGCCACTTCGCGGGCGCCCTGGGAACAAGCAACGTGCAACGCATCGCCTCGCTCGACGACATTGCGGCAGGGCTCGACGCCCTCTGCCGGATCGATCCGCGGCTGGAGACGGTGCGCGGCAAGGCGGGCGAGGTGCCGCTTCGGCTGTCGGAACCGGGGTTTCGAAGCCTGGCTTCGATCATCGTTTCGCAGCAGGTTTCCCGCGCCAGCGCCGATGCGATCTTCGGGCGGCTGGTCAAGCTGGTCGATCCGCTGACGCCACAGGCAATCCTGGCCGCGGGCGAAGACGTGTTTCGCGAGGCCGGGCTGTCGCGGCCGAAGCAGCGTGGGCTGCTCGCCGTGGCCGAAGCGGTGGCCGGTGGGCTCGACCTCGATCACCTCTGTACGCTCGATGCCGGCGAGGCGATCGCCGCGATGACGGCCGTGCCCGGCATCGGCCCATGGACGGCCGAATGCTATCTGCTGTTCGCCGCCGGCCATCCGGACGTCTTCCCCGCGCGCGATGTCGCGCTGCAGACGGCGGTCGGCCATGCGCTCGGCATCGACCCGCGTCCGCCGGAGAAAATGCTGATCCGGCTGGCCGAATCATGGAGCCCCTGGCGGGGTGTCGCGTCGCGGCTTTTTTGGGCCTACTATCGTGAACTGAAGGGCAGGGACGCGGCGCCTCCCGTCGAAATAGCCAAAAAAGCATGAAAATCATGCGTTTTTGAGAGTTTCGGCGAGAGACAATCCGCTTCACATCCCTGTCATGTCGGGCTTACAGTATCCGCGGCGTTCGGTTTGGAATGTAGGAGGCGAAGGACGTGACGGTTGCCGTATCTCCGGATGGGCTTCCCGCGCTGGTGCTGAATGCGGACTACCGCCCGCTCAGCTATTACCCCCTGTCGCTCTGGTCGTGGCAGGACGCCATCAAGGCTGTCTTCCTCGACCGGGTCAACATCGTCGCAGAATACGAGCACGCCGTCTCCTCGCCGACCTTCTCGATGAAGCTGCCGAGCGTGGTGAGCCTCAAGGCCTATGTGAAGCCGTCGCGGCATCCCGCCTTCACCCGCTTCAACGTGTTCCTGCGCGACCGTTTCCAGTGCCAATATTGCGGCACGCCGGAGGATTTGACCTTCGACCATGTCATCCCGCGCCATCGCGGCGGGGCGACGACCTGGGAGAATGTCGTCGCCGCCTGCTCGCCCTGCAATCTTCGCAAGGGCGGCATGATGCCGGCCCAGGCCAAGATGTGGCCGCTGCAGAAGCCCTACCAGCCGACGGTGCATGACCTGCACAACAACGGCCGCCTGTTCCCGCCCAACCATCTGCATGAAAGCTGGATGGATTATCTATACTGGGATGTCGAACTCGAACCTTGAGATCGTTCGAGAATTCGTGAGGCTGGCCGTCTGAAGCAAGCGTCTGCGCTTCCGGTGCTCACGTACTGTAAGTACGCTCCGCTCCGGTTCTCGACGCTCACTTCATACGGCTCATCCTGCCGAATTCTTTGAACGATCTCGCGTCGGCGCTTTGGTCCTGCTCAATCCCGCGCGAGCGCGCTGCGGAAGGCGACGGCGGCCAGCACGAGGCTGGCGATGGCGTTCCAGCCGGCGAGCGACAGGCCAAGGATGCGCAGCGCCGCCTTGTCGCAGGACGGCGGCACGAATTTGTCGAGCGCGTCGAGCACCCCCTTGCCGCCGGTGTCGACCGGGCCGGCGCCCGCCGTGCAGTCGGTCGGGCCGGCCCACCAATGCCATTCGACGCCGGAGTGGTAGACGCCGAGATAGAGGCCGTAGAGCATCAGCAAGCCGCCGATCGCCAGCAGGCCGCGCGTCGCCCAGGCCGGCGCATGAAGCATCGAGGCGATCACCGCCAGCAGCATCAGCGGCGCGCCGACATAATAGGGCGTGCGCTGCTCGAGGCAGAGGTGGCAGGGGATGTAGCCGCCGATATATTGGAAAGCCAGCGCCGAGCCGACGGTCGCGGCCATGGCGACGGCGAGAAACAGCGCCGCGCGCGTGCGCTGGCGTCCGGTATCGGCATTCATGGTCACTGTCATCTAATCGGGTCCGTTGGTTGCGTCGCTATCCGTGGGCGTATCTGACGAGGATATAGAGCAAAATCAGGGCAGCCGCGCCGGCGCCGACGATCAATCCCAAGCGCTTTTCGATGAACTCCCGGATCGATTCGCCATAGCGGCGCAGCAGCCAGGCCAGCAGCAGGAAACGGGCGCCGCGCGCCACGATGGCCGAGACGACGAAGACAAGAATGTTGACGTGAAGCGCGCCGGCCAGAATGGTGACCACCTTGATCGGCGGCAGGTGCGCAGCGCCGGATGTGACGAGCAGCACGAGCATCAGCCCGGTGCCTGACGACTGCCACCTCTCGAACGTGTCGAGGCCGCCGAAATGCTCCAGGATCGGCCGCGCTATCGTGTCATAGGCATAGTAGCCGATCAGCCAGCCGGCAATGCCGCCCAGCACGGAGGCAACCGTGGCGGTCAGGGCGTAGCGATAGGCGCGATCGGGCCGCGCCAACGCCATGGGCAGGAACAGCACGTCGGCCGGTATGAAGAACACGGAGCTTTCGACGAAGGCGATGAAGGCCAGCCACCATTCGGCGGATTTGCGCGCCGCCAGCGAGAGCGTCCAGTCGTAAAGCCCGCGAAGCATCGGCTCTCCTAATGCAGTCGACGCAATTCCGGACGGAAAACCGCAGCGCGCTTTTCCTGGAATTGCTCTGATCAATGTCACCCGAGGCGCTAGGCGGTTTTGGGCAACGGCAGGCAGGAAGACAAGAACCCAAAGCGCCGCATCCAGCTTGCGGATGCGAGGCGCTCAACGCTTCGCCTGTCTAGAAAGATTTTCCGCGACGCACAATGTCTGCGTCGCCACGAGGCCGAAGGGTGGGCGATGCCGCCGGTTGCGCGGGCAAATCCGCAACAGGCCAGTTGACGAACACCCATCCGCCCGTATAGTCCGCGCCCATCCAGGCCGCCCGGCCTGAGCCCCTATGGCGGAATTGGTAGACGCGCTCGACTCAAAATCGAGTTCCGCAAGGAGTGCTGGTTCGATCCCGGCTAGGGGCACCACCACCTTCATGCTGGTGTTGACGTATTTACCGTTGGGTCTCCGGCGCTGGGCGCTTAACAAAAGCAAGACCGTCACCCACGGACGCCAATAGGTTCACCAAACCATCGGCTTGCGCTTGCAGAGCACCGGTTCCGGCAACAGGCTGGCAAGATCATCGATCAATTCTGTGCGCGGAATGCCCGGTTTGCGCGGGATGATCGCCATCAACCCACTGGACGATCATCCGGAATTGCACTTTCGCTTGCGAATAGGAGCGATAGAAGTCGAGAAGTTCCCCTGTGGGTTCCGACAAGCGTTGGAAGCCCGAAATAAAGGCGACGACCGTGCCGATCGTCGTCTGCCCGCGGATCACAAGATAGCCGCCAACGATCAGGACCATCAGGGACCCCACCGCGTTGGCTATATTCAGCAACGTCTTCAGCCCGAATTTCAACAAATAGAATTCGATGCGGGTGCTGAAGATCGTGCGTATGGTGCGAAAGGCGGCACGGCGCTTCGTGGAGTGGCTGGCGAAGGAATTGACTGCTTGGTTGCCAAGCTTTCGGACCAGCGCGACCTGCCGTTCCACTAGTGTGTTCAGGTCCTTCTGCATGTAAAGCGCAAGCAGGATTTGCGGCAGGAGTGACACGCCGCTGACCAGAGCGATCACCGGCTGCATATAGGTCATGTAAGATGCGACGGAAACCATCAGCGTGACGTTGACCACGCAATCAGAAATGCTGGTGCCGACAAATCCACCAACATAGTCGATCTCGTTGCCGATGATGCCGGCGGTCTGACCACTCCTTGCGTGCTCGCGCGCGGACCTTTGCGTGGCGACGAGAGCGAGTTGGTCGCGGGCCGTCTTCACCACGCTCTCTCCGACCCAGCCTTGATAGACGATCAGTGCGTATTTCAGGCCCGCATGCAGGAGTATAGCCCCAAGATAAAGGCCGCCGAGCATCAGGAGCCCCCGTACGTCCTTGTCGGCAATTGCCACATCGACGACCCGTCTCTGCAGGTCGATGGGTAGAAAGTTGGCCAAGGCAACCGAAATTGCGATCACGCTGACATAGACCTGTTGCATGCCGCTGGCGCGCCGGACAAAACTGGGAAACTTCTCGCCAGGGCGCATCGCGTCGGCCATCGGCTCAAACGGGGCGAAGCGCCGCGCAATTGTCGCGAAAATTCCGCTCACCTTCGGTGCGCCTCCGTCGTATCCATTTCCGGTCCAACCGATCAGAGCAACGCACCCTGTCGGTGACCTGCTGAACAGGCAGCCTCTGTCAGGCCCGGGACTGCCGCCCGGTCATGCCTTTTGCCAGCCCACGCCACATGAGGAGGCTGAGTTCTCTATCTTCACGGTTTGATAGCGAAGAAGGCCGCGAGCCCCTTTGATCGGCATCAAGGCCAGGGGAATTTACGATCCGAGCTGAATCAGGCAGGCTGCGCGATAGATACGCTGGAGAGCTCAGAGCCGTCCGTCTCGATATTTTTAAGCATGCGTTTCGGGCCTGGAACGATCAGCGCGAGCGGCAGGCATTTGGCGCGCACATCATAGGCTGCAATTCCCGCTCCTCGACCTTCAGACGCTCTGCAAAATGGCAGGCGTGACGTTCAAGGATTCGTGCTGGTCGACTACACAATGCCGGCTGCGTCGAGTCTATTAGCGGCATCCAGCCTGCCTACCGCATATTCCCCGTATGCCCCTGCGAATACCGCCCCGGCTGCGGCCATACGGTGAGCCCATGCGGCTCGACGCCGACGCGGATTTTGGTCACGGCGCCGCTCACCGTGTCGATCATGTAGACGTCGCTGTCGAAGCGGCCGGAGAGCCATAGCTGCTTGCCGTCGGCGCTGACATTGCCCATGTCGGGGCTGCCGCCGCCGGGGATCGGCCATTGCGCGACGACGGCGCGGGTGGCGAAGTCGATCACGGTCACGCTGCCCGGACCCTTGGCCTTGCCCTGCTCCATCTTGTGCGAGCCGCGGTTCGACACATAGAGCCGCTTGCCGTCGCGGCTGACGACGAAGCCATGCGCGCCGATGCCGGTCGGGATGAAGCCGATTTCCTTGAAACTGTCGCCGTCGACCAGGAACACGCCGTCATTCATCATGTCGGCCACGTAGAAGACCTTGCCGTCGGGCGACAGGCGGATGTCCTGCGGCATGCCCATCTTGGACAGATCGAGGTGGCCGAGCACCTTCTGGTTCTTCAGGTCGATCTTGGCCAGGCCGCCATCGCCATATTCGCAGGTGAAGATCGCGTAGGAGCCGTCGACCGAAAAATCGGCATGGTTGATGCCAAGGCAGGTCGGCGTCGGCAGGCTCGATTTCAGCGCCATGGTGTGCGGGTCGCGGAAATCGAGCTGCTGCAATGCCTCGTCGACGACGATTGCCGCGCTGCCGTCCGGCATGAAATAGAGGTTGTAGGGATCGTCGACCGGGACCTGCTGGCCGGGCTTGGCCGTCATCGGGTCGATCGGCGTCAGGCTGCCGTTTTTGCCGGTGCCGTTGTTGGCGACCCACAGCGTCTTCAAATCCCAGGACGGCACGACGTGCTGCGGCTTGCTGCCGACATTGAAGCGGTCGACTTCCTTGAGCGTCACGCTGTCGATCACAGAGACGCTGTTGGAGGAACGGTTGGGCACATAGACGCGCGGCAGCGATCCGGTCGTCACGGGGTTGAGATGACCGGCGGCGGTGTGTTTGTAGATGTTGACGGCGGGCGGTGGCGGTTCGCTGCAGTCCTCGGGACAGGTTTCGGCCCAGGCTCGAGCAGGCAGGAGCGCAATCAGCAGCAGGGCCGCACGAAGACTGGTGTGACGCAAAAGACTTCTGATCATCTGGATGGTTTCGTGAAGGCCCGGCCCGAGTTCCCGCCCGGACCCATAGCTTGTGTCCCGCCGTTGATCTAGCGCCTTTTCAGGAGGC
Organism: Mesorhizobium sp.; assembly: GCF_004963255.1. Classification (GTDB taxonomy): domain Bacteria; phylum Pseudomonadota; class Alphaproteobacteria; order Rhizobiales; family Rhizobiaceae; genus Mesorhizobium. The sequence continues at coordinate 141,312 of NZ_SUGA01000010.1, forward strand.
TCCGCATGCGGTTGCGCAGCAGGCGCGCCATGTTGCGGGTCTCGCGGTAGAGGTGCAGTTGCGAGGCCGCCTGGCGGGCTAGCCGGTCGGCGTCCGGCGTCAGCCCGACCACCAGCGTGCCCATCGGCTTGCGCTCGCTCCACAGGCGGCTCATCACCGGATGGTCCGGAACCGCGCAGGAATCGGTCATGACGATGTTGGGATCGTCGAGATGTTGCTTGGTCACCTCGATCATCAGCAGCGTGCCCGGCGAATAGGCGGAGAGCGTCTCGTCATAGGCTGTCTTCCAGGTGTAGGCGACGCCGGCCTCGACGAAGACGACCAGGCAGGCGATGGCGCGGCCGTCGAGCGTCAGGAGATGGATGCGGCACATGTCCTGCTCGGCCAGCCGGTGCACGGCCTCGCGGGCGAAGGCGGCGCGGTAGCGGTCGATCGCCATGGCGGTGCGCTCGCGACCCTTCCAGCCGGCGGCCTCCAGCGTCAGGAAGCTTTCGATGGCGTGGCGGATCTCGTCCGGCCCGCGCGCCACGACGTGCTCCAGCTTGCCGTGGTCGGCAAGGCGCCGCTTCAGCCGGCGGAATTCGCGGTAATGGTGCGCGCGCAGCGATGCCTTGAGGTAGTCCTCGCCGTCGGCATCGCTTTCAAGCACCGGACGCTCGACCTTGCCGGTGGTCACCAGGGTCAGGCCGCGGCTGTCGGCGAAGGAGGTCAGCAGGCTCGCCACCGGACCGTCGAGGCGCATGTCGGGCAGCACGAAGACCTTTGGCAGCTTGAGATGCGGCCGCGACAGCATCGAGAAGAAATCCTCGATGACGCCGACCGGGTCGTCGCGGTCGACCAGCGGTGTGCCGAGCGGGCCGAACGGGCTCGACCATGTGCGCATCACCGGAACGCCGAGCGGGATCGCCGGCCGCTCGACCGAGAAGGGCACCAGAAGCCTGAGCCGGTTGCGGTATTCGTCGCCGTCGCGGATGACGGCCAGCCGCACCTCGCGGTCTTCCAGCCGGGGCATTGCCGGGGCGAGGAAGCGCGGGTTGAAGAAGACATTGGGCTCGACCGTGCGGGCGCTGAGATAGTCGAGTTCCTCGACGAGGTCGAAGCCGGCCGAGGCCGGGTAGATGGCGAGCTTGCGTTCTGGCCTGTTGCTGGCGAAGAGCTCGATATGGGCGGGGTCGACTTCGCGCGCCAGGCCGGCAAGGTTGGAGACCATGGCGCCGGCGGGGCCGCCGCTGGTCTCTTCAAGCAACGGGACGGCGGCCATCAGGCGACTTCCTTTCTTGCGGGCACGAAGATCGCCATCACGATGCCGAGCTTGCGCCAGACGGTGAAGGAGAGCGCGCTGGCCTCGAAGATCATGGCGAGGCTGGTTGCGATCGCCGCGCCCCAGAGGCCGAACAGTGGGATGAGGATCACGTTGAGGCCGATGTTGAGCGCAAGCGTCATGGCGTAGACGGCGGCGCAGATGTTCTGGTTGCCGCTCATGGTCAGCAGGCTTTCGCAGGGGCCGACGGCGGCGCGCGCCACGACGCCCAGCACAAGCAGGAAAAGCAGCGGATAGCCGGCGGTGAATTCGGGGCCGAACAGCACCAGCATCGGCTCGCCCAGCGCCAGCACCAGCAGCGCCATCAAAAGCGAAGGCCAGAAGGTCCAGGAGACGGTCTCGCGGGCGAAGGCGGCAAGCCTGTCCGGCTCGCCATGGGTGAATTGCGCATAGCGCTGGGCAACGCCGGCCTTGACGGCGAAATAAACGAAATGCACCAGCGCCAGCGTCTTCACGGTCGCGAAATAGACGGCGACATCGTTGGGCGGGAGGTAGGCGCCCACCATCAGCACGTCGGCATTGGTGAGCAGGAAGAAGAAGCTCTCGACCAGGAAGATCGGCAGCGAGACAAGGATCCATTGGCCGAAATGCACCGTCATCGGCCCGGGCGCGACCTTCTTGTCCATGCGAGAGGTGACGGCCATCAGCTGGCCGAGCGTCGTGACATAGGTGGCGGCGATCGAGGCGAAGATCGCGGTCTTGGCGTCGGGCAAGTAGTGCAGGCCAAGCATCAGTGCCATGAAAGCCAGGATCAGCACCGGCCGCACCAGATAGGTCGGCGACAACGCCAGCAGCGCCCAGGAATTGGCGCGCGCCAGCCCTTGCAGGAGATCGCCGAGCGCGATCATCGGCAGGCAGATGACGCCGAGGATGAAAGGGATGACGTAGTAGTTCTCGATCCAGTCCGAGGCGAGCCACACGCCAAGGGCGCCGAGACCGGCGATCAGCGTCGAGGCGACGAGCACGAACAGGCGGCTGGCAAGCACGATGCCGCGCAGCTCGGCCAGCATGCCGCGCTCACGATACTCCGGAATGAAGCGGATGACGGAGGTGTGGAAGCCAAGGCAGGCGAGATTGCCGACGATGACCATCGTCACCCAGACCAGCACCGAGATGCCGTATTCGAACGACCCCATCCAGCGCGCCATCAGCACCTGGCTGACAAAGGCGATCAAGGCGCTGATGATCCGGATGGAAAAAGCAATCAGCGACATGCGCCCGGCTTCGCCGCGCGCGTCGGCGGTGAAGAGGATGGCATCGATGCGGCCAAGCAGCGGCCGCATGCGCAGCGCCCAGCGCTGCGGTAAGAACCGCCCGGCAGTCGTTGCCGCGGAAAAGCGCACCCAGAACTCTCCGTTTTCCGCCTTTTTCCAGCGTTCGGGTCTACCCGAAACACCTTAAGAAAGGGTGGGTGGGGAGTTTCCCTCTCCCGTCACTATACGGGAGGTGAGGAGTGGTCCGCGCAGCGGACGAAAAGCCAATTGCTTGGCTTTTCGAATGACTATCGCCGGCGGGCGGATGAGGAGCAGAGCCGGCTTCGGAAATTTGGGATGAACCGCGTGTCCGAAGAGGTTCTTTGCGGGAGTGCCCTAAAGAGGGTGATTATCCTCTGTTGGACTACGAAGGGCGGCCAATCGCAATCACCGGCGCCGCCCCTCATCCGACCCTTCGGACCACCTTCTCCCCGTGAAACGGGGAGAAGGAAAAGGCGCTCACATCCCCTTCATCGCATCGCACGAGACGTTCGGGTTCATGTCGGCGAAGGCGCCCGTCGGGTTCTGCTTCCAGGCCCAGACATGCAGCTCGTAGAACGGGCCGAGGCCGTAGCGGTTGGGGGCCGTGTTGAAGTTGAAGAGATGGCCTTCGAGCGAGGCAGGGCCTTTCGAAGTGATGTATTCGACGGCGATCAGCTTCAGCGTGCCGTCGGCCATCGGCTCGTACATGACGGCTTCCGGCTTGGCGACGTCAACGGCGTCGTCCTTCAGATAGGCGGCGTTGACGTAGTGGATGCCCATGGCGCCGCCGGTGAGGCCGCTGGCGCAGGGGATAGGCGCGTAGCCTTCGGCCTTCGCCACCGCGACGTCCTCGAAGCGGCTGTCGAGCGCCCGCACCTTTTCGGCCAGCGGGTTGACGGTCTCGGCTGTGGCGGCGCCCGCCGTCAGCAGGATGATCGCGGCAGAGGCGCCGACAAGGCACCTGGCCCAATTGCGAATGGTCATTTCATGTCTCCAATGCGGTTGAGGCGCGCAACGGCGGGCCGGCCCGCCAAGGCCAACTCCGGGCGCCGGCGACGCTTGTCGTTAAAAGAATGGACACTGATCCCGACGCGGCGGGATCAGTGGTGATGCCACCAATATTCCCAGTATTCGCGCGGCATCTCCCGCTCATCGAGGCCGATGTCGCGTCTCAGGTAATCGTCCCGAGGCGGCAGAAGGCGGCGCCGGTTTCGCAACGGCGAAAGCAGCGCCGACAAGGCCCGTCGCATGACGCCGCGCCGTGGCGGGAGGTAATCCGCCGCGGCGGATACACTCTCGCTGTCCGGCACGGCGTCAGGTCCGCCGGCGACGGGTATGGTCTGCCCGACACGATCTTCCCCGTCAGCGATAAAAGTAGGGGTCGAGGACCCGCACCTCCGTGATCTTGTCGACAGGAAGCGCATTCTTTTGCGCGGTGCTGCGGATCGCCTCCGGCGAGGGCGCGTCGTAGATGCAGAAACTCTTGCCCTTGTCGGGCGAGACGAAGGATTGCACCCAGGTGACGCCTTTCTCGGCATTGCGGGCGATGACGCCGCCCATCGCCGTGGCGCCGGCATCGTTCATCGGCACATGCAGGCCTTCCGGGAAGGTGCGTTCAACGAGATAACGTGGCACGATCGTCTTTCCTTTCGTGATTGGATTGCAAGTTTCCACGCAATTCCGGACGGAAGGCCACGGCGAAGTCGCCGAGCCCAACCGCTACGCAGTTTTCCCGGAATTGCTGCGGGCTCGTTTCGAGCAAGGCGGATACCACCATTTCGGGAAAGGCCATGCATCGGAGCCATTCCCCATATTGCCCGGGACGATTCCCTATCTTTGGGACGTTTTATGTGGAAGATGGCACTTGAATGTGTGGAAAGTCACATTTCAGGGCTGTCTCCCACGCTATCGCGGCGGCGATCCGCCACGATGGAATTCCAATTTCGCGAGAGAGCGATGATGCTTCTGGAACGGCAGCCGCAGCTGCAGCAGATGGATGCCCTGTTGGCGGACGCAATCGGAGGCCGCGGCCGCGTCGTGGTCGTCTTGGGTGAGGCGGGCGCCGGCAAGACGGCGCTGGTCGAGGCGTTCGCGAGCCGACTGGATGATGGCCTGACAATGCTTCGCAGCGCCTGCGAGGACCTATCCATCCCGGATCCGCTGGGGCCGCTTTATGATCTGGCCCGCGACGCGCGGTGGGAACTGCCGCGGGCGATGGACGACCGCCAGGTGCAGCGGCTGCCGTTGTTTTCCGAGGCGCTCGACATCTTCGAGGCGAAAGGCCCGTGCCTGCTCGTCATCGAGGATCTGCACTGGGCCGACGACGCGACACTCGACTTTGTGCGCTTCCTCGGCCGGCGCATCGCAAACACCCGCATCCTGCTTCTGATCACGGCCCGCACCGACCGCAGCGAAGGGCAGATGCGTGTGCGCCGGGCGCTCGGCGAGATCCCGGCCGGCAATGTCGTGCGTGTCGACGTGCCCCTGCTCAGCGAAAGCGCCGTGCTTTCGCTCGCCGCGACCGCCGAGCGCGACGGCGAGGCGATCTACCGGGCAAGCGCCGGCAACGCCTTCTTCGTCACCGAGCTGCTTGCCGCCGAAAGCGATGGGGCCTTGCCGGCGAGCGTGCGCGACGCCGTGCTGGCGCGCGCCGAAAAACTGTCGCCGGGCGCGCGCTCGATGCTCGACGCCGTCTCGGTGTTTCCACGCCGCGCCGACGCCTGGGCGCTGAGCGGCCTTTGCGGGATTGCCGCCGCCGGCCAGCTCGCCGAATGCGTCGCCAACGGCCTGCTCGAGGATTTCGGAGACGGCTATGCCTTCCGGCACGAGATCGCCCGTACGGCAATCGAGATGGCGCTGACGCCGAGCAAACGGCGCGAATACAATGAACGCGCCTTGTCGGCCTTGCGCGAAAACCCGCAAGTGGCCACCGCAAGGCTGGTGCATCATGCCGTGGAAGCGCAGAACCTGGACGTGGTGCGCGAGCTCGCGCCGACCGCGGCGCGCGAGGCTTCGCGGGTTGGCGCGCATCGCGACGCGGTGGGTTATTACGAGGTTGCCCTGCGCTATGCGGATATGCTGCCGGTCGAGAAGCGAGCCGAGCTCTATGAGGGCCACGCTTTCGAGTGCCACTTGATCGGCCGCGTCGAGGCGGCGATGGAGGCGCAGGACCAGGCGCGTCTGCTGCGCCAGGCGTTGGGCGACCGGGTTAAGGAAGGCGACAGCCTCAGGTGCCTGTCGCGCTTTGCCTACCTGCTCGGCGATCGCGAGACCGCGGACAGGTTCGGAGCACAGGCCGTGGAGCTTCTGGAGACAGCGCCCGACGGTCCCGAACTCGCCATGGCCTATTCCAACCTTTCGCAGCTGGCGATGCTCGCCGAACGGCTCGAGGACACGCTCATGCTCGGCGGCAAGGCCGTGGAGCTGGCGGAGCGGCTCAACCGGCCTGACATCCTCTGCCATGCCCTCAACAATGTCGGCGCCGCCGGGCAATGGCTGGACTTCGCCAAGGGGCGGCGCGATCTCGCCCGCAGCCTGGGAATCGCATTGTCGGGCAACTTCCAGGAACATGCGGCGCGCGCCTTCACCAACTGCGCCTGCGTCGAGATGAACAGGCTCAACTTCAAGGAGGCGTCCTCGTTGCTGGAGCGCGGCATCGGCTATTGCGTCGAGAACGATCTCGCGACATGGCGCGACTACATGCGCGGCGTGCAGGCGCAGCTGCTGCTGAGGCTCGGCCTCTGGGACGACGCCGCGGGGGTAGCGCATGAGGTTGTCGACGATGAAGCAACGACGCCGTTGGTGCGCTATCCGTCGCTGGTGGCCCTGGCCAGATTGCGCATCCGCCGCGGCGACCCGTCGGCCGAGCCGATGGTTGAAGAGATGAGGCGGTTCCTGGACAAGGGCATGGAACTGCAACGGCTCGTGCCTTTTGCCGAGGTGATGGCCGAGCTGGCGTGGCTGGGCGAGGGCGACAGAGATGAAGCGCTGCATCTGATCGCCCTTGCCGAAGGCCTCGCGCCGACGCGGGCGGTGCTCGGTGGGCTGGCGATCTGGCGGCGGCTTTTGTCGCCGGAAAGCGATCCCGGCGAGACCGACGGCATGGCCGAGCCGCATCGCCTGCAATTGATCGGCGACTGGCGCACCGCCGCTGCGCTTTGGGCGAGAATGGGCGCGCCTTTCGAACGGGCGCTCGCCTTGCTGCAGGGCGACGAGGCCGCGCAGCGTGAAGCACTGGATATTTTCGAGGCGCTCGGCGCAAGACCAGTGGCGCAGCATGTGCGCGGCCTGCTGCGGCAGAGCGGTGTGAGCGGCATTGCCAGGGGTCCAAGGCAGGCGACGCGCGCCAACCAGGCTGGCCTCACGCAGCGCCAGATGGAGGTCCTGCAGTTGATCGAACGAGGCTTCTCCAACAAGAAGATCGCCGCGCATCTGACGATCTCGCCGAAGACGGTCGACCACCATGTTTCGGCGGTGCTCGGGAAACTGGAAGCCGTCTCGCGCGGCGAAGCGGCGGCCGCGGCGCGCGCGTCGGGGCTGGTGTGAGATTTGACTAGCGAAGCCTAACGCAAGTCTAGCATTGCAAATATTGCCGGGCGCCGGCGCTGCCCCTCATCCGCCCTTCGGGCACCTTCTCCCCGTGAACGGGGAGAAGGAAAGAAGGGTCAGGCGAAGGCGCCGTGGCAGTGCTTGTATTTCTTGCCGGAGCCGCAGGGGCAGGCTTCGTTGCGGCCGACCTTGCCCCAGGTCGCCGGGTTCTTCGGGTCGCGGTTTTCCGGAGCGACGACGGTATTCGAATCCTGGCGCAGGAGAAGCGCGGTTTCGCCGCCCTGGAAATCGTCCTCGCCGGTGGAGCCGTCGATATGGCTGCCGAACATCTCGGGCGCCTCGGGCGGCGGCGCGTCCGCAGCCTCGCGCACCAGCTCGACGCGCATCAGCTGCGCGGTGACGGCCTGGCGCAAATTGCCCAGCATGCCCTGGAACAGCTCGAAGGCTTCGCCCTTGTATTCCTGCAGCGGGTCGCGCTGGGCGTAGCCGCGGAAACCGACGACCGAGCGCAGATGGTCGAGATTGACGATATGCTCGCGCCACAGATGGTCGAGCGTCTGCAACACCACCGAACGCTCGACATAATTCATCACGTCGGGGCCGAAGCGATCGGCGCGCTCCTTGGCGGCGGCATCGGCCGCGGCCGTGATGCGCTCGCGGATGTCGTCCTCGGCGATACCCTCTTCCTTGACCCATTCCTCGATCGGCAGGTCGAGGTTGAGGTATTGCCCCACCTCTTCCTTGAGGCCGGCGACGTTCCACTGCTCGGCATAGGCGTTTTCGGGGATGTTCTTGGCGACGATCTCCTCGATGACGCCTTCACGCATCTCGGTGATCGTCTCCGACAGGCCTTCGCCGTCCATTAGCTCGATGCGCTGCTCGAACACCACCTTGCGCTGGTCGTTCGAGACGTCGTCATATTTCAGAAGGTTCTTGCGGATGTCGAAGTTGCGCGCCTCGACCTTCTTCTGCGCCTTCTCCAGCGCCTTGTTGATCCAGGGATGGATGATCGCCTCGTCTTCCTTGAGGCCGAGCTTCTGCAGCATGCCGTCCATGCGCTCGGAGCCGAAGATGCGCATCAGGTCATCCTGCAGCGACAGGAAGAATTTCGAGCGGCCCGGATCGCCCTGACGGCCGGAGCGGCCGCGCAGCTGGTTGTCGATGCGGCGCGATTCGTGGCGTTCGGTGGCCAGAACGTAAAGGCCGCCGGCGGCCAGCGCCTTTTCCTTCAGGCGCTCGACATCGTCGATGATGGCCTTCTCCCGGGCCTCGCGCTCGGGGCCGGCCGGCATGTCGCCAAGCTCCTCGGCGATGCGCATCTCGGCATTGCCGCCGAGCTTGATGTCGGTGCCGCGGCCGGCCATGTTGGTGGCGATGGTGATGGCGCCGGGCTTGCCGGCCTGGGCGACGATGGATGCCTCGCGCTCATGGTGGCGGGCGTTCAGCACTTCGAAGTCCTTGATGCCTTCCTTGCGCAGGCGCTCGGCCAGTTGCTCGGATTTCTCGATCGAGGTGGTGCCGACCAGGATCGGCTGGCCACGGTCGCGCGCGTCTTTGATTTCCTTGACGATCGCCTTGTATTTCTCGTCGACCGTCCGGTAGACCTCGTCGTCCTCGTCCTTGCGGGCGACCGGCAGGTTGGTCGGGATCTCGGTGACTTCGAGATTGTAGATGTTGGCGAATTCCTCGGCCTCGGTCAGCGCCGTTCCGGTCATGCCGGCGAGCTTCTTGTAGAGGCGGAAATAGTTCTGGAAGGTGACGGAGGCCAGCGTCTGGTTCTCCGGCTGGATCTGCACATGCTCCTTGGCCTCGAGCGCCTGGTGCAGGCCTTCCGAATAGCGGCGTCCGGGCATCATGCGGCCGGTGAATTCGTCGATGATGACGATCTCGCCATTGCGCACGATGTAATCGCGGTCCTTCTGGAACAGCAGATGCGCCTTCAGCGCATTGTTGACGTGGTGGACGATGGCCACGTTCTCGACGTCGTAGAGCGACTCGCCCTTCAACAAGCCGGCCGCGGTCAGCATGTTTTCCAGCTTTTCGGTGCCTTCCTCGGTGAAGATCGTCGTCTTCTGCTTCTCGTCGACCTCGTAGTCGGCCGGGCCGAGCTTCAGCATGAAGGCGTCGATGGTGTTGTACATTTCCGAGCGGTCCTCGAGCGGACCGGAAATGATCAGCGGCGTGCGCGCCTCATCCACCAGGATGGAATCGACCTCGTCGACGATGGCGTAGGAGTGGCCGCGCTGCACCATCTGCGAGCGCTCATACTTCATGTTGTCGCGCAGATAGTCGAAGCCGAGCTCGTTGTTGGTGGCGTAGGTGACGTCGCAGGCATAGGCCTCGCGGCGCTCGTCGTCGGAAAGGCCGTGGACGATGATGCCGACCGTCAGGCCGAGGAATTTGTAGACGCGGCCCATCCATTCGGCGTCGCGCTTGGCGAGGTAGTCGTTGACGGTGACGACATGCACGCCCTTGCCGGCGAGCGCGTTGAGATAGACGGGCAAGGTGGCGACTAGCGTCTTGCCCTCGCCGGTGCGCATCTCGGCGATGCCGCCATTGTGCAGCACCATCCCGCCGATCAACTGGACGTCGAAAGGCCGCATGCCGAGCACGCGGCGGGCCGCCTCGCGCACCGTGGCGAAGGCCGGGACCAGCAGGTCGTCGAGCGAAGCGCCGTTGGCAAGGTCCTGGCGGAATTTCTCCGTGCGCCCGGCAAGCTCGGCGTCGGAAAGCGCCCGCATCTCGTTTTCCATGGCGTTGATGGCCTCGACCCTGGGCCGGGTCGCCTTGACGCGGCGGTCGTTGGAAGAACCGAAAACCTTACGGGCGAGACCGCCGAGACTGACCATCCAATGGTCCTTTCGATAGCAATTTTGGCCGTTTGCGACAGGCGCCTGGCGGGCCCATCAAATCCGCGTGAATGCGGACAAACGCAAAAAGCGCCCGGAAAACGGTTCTGGACGCCAAGTCGTTGGACAGATAAGAGGGGGCTCAATCGATGTCAACGCCGCGTTAGCCCTATCGGCAGCGCCAAATTCCGCCACAATTCGACTGATCTGGAACCCTTCCGCTCACGCGATCCTCATTGGCAATCCCATTGGAGTTATCTTGATGTCCCTGTCGTTCCGCCGCGCCTCGCTCGCCAGCCTCGGTCTGGCCTTCGGGCTCTCGGCTCTGTGCCTGTCGCCGCTGATGGCGCAGGAGACCAAGCCCGCGGATGCCACCGCGCCTGCCGCCGCTCCCGCCGCGCCGGTCGATCCCAATGCCGTGGTTGCCACCATCAATGGCGAGAAGCTGACCGAGGCCGATCTTCAGCTCGCCGAAGGCGAACTCTCGCAACAGTTCGCGCAGCTGCCGCCGGAACAGCGCCGCGCGGCCGCCCTTTCGGCGGCGATCGAAATCCGCGTCATGGCCAAGAAGGCGGTCGACAGCGGCCTCGACAAGGACGCCGACTTCCAGCGCCGCATGGCTTTCCTGCAGGCGCGCGCGCTGCATGGCGAGGTCGTCGAGAAGGAAGTGGTCGACAAGGTCACGGACGCCGAAGTCCGCGCCCGCTACGACCAGGAGATCGCCAACACGCCGCCAGTCAACGAAGTGCATGCGCGTCACATCCTCGTGAAGACGAAGGAAGAGGCCGAGGCGATCATCAAGCAGCTCGACGGCGGCGCCGATTTCCAGAAGCTGGCCAACGAACACACCAACGACCCCTCGGGCAAGACCAGTGGCGGCGATCTCGGCTGGTTCGGACCGGGCCAGATGGTGCCGGAATTCGACAAGGCGGCCTTCGCGCTCGATGTCGGCAAATACACCAAGGAGCCGGTGCAGACGCAGTTCGGCTGGCACGTCATCAAGCTCGAGGACAAGCGCGCCAAGCAGCCGCCGGCCTTCGACGACGTCAAGGATCAGGCCAAGCAGGCGGTGATCCGCGACAAGTATTTCGCCATGGTGAAGGACCTGCGCGCCGCCGCCAAGGTCGAGATCCCGGACGAGAAGCTCAAGAAGGACGTCGACACGCTGGAAGCGGGCAAGTAATCGGCTATCGGCCTGGTTATCCTGAAAAGGGCGCCATCCGGCGCCCTTTTGCTTTTGGCTCAGGCGGTCAGTATCCCCCGCGTGATGTAGCCAACGGCCGCGCGGATCGCCGCCTCGTCCTCGCCGAGCCGTCCGGTCAGCAGATGCCGCCAGGCGTAGGACGCGATCAGATCGGCGACGATCCCGGCATCGACATCGGCCGCCACCTCGCCCCGCGCCTTGGCGCGCTCGATGATCCGGCCGGTATGGCTGCGGCGTTCCCTCGAATACTCGGCAAGCACGGCCGCGGCTGCCTCGTCCGACTGTGCCTCCGCGATCAGCGAGCGGTAGATGTTGCCCGAGGGGGTGTCGCGCCAATGGGCGAAGAGATTTTCGAGAAAGCCGGCCAGGTCGTCCTCGACGTTTCCGGTGTCGGGTGTCTCGACATGCTTCTGCCTCTGGTAGATCTCGATCAGCAGCGCCGCCTTGCTTGGCCACCAGCGATAGATGGTCGGCTTTCCCGCCCGCGCCCGCCGGGCGACGGCCTCGATCGAGAAGCCGGCATAGCCCGCTTCGCGCAACACGGCCTCGGCCGCCTCGATGATGGCATCGGCGCTCTCGGGATTGCGTTTCGCGCCGATCGACTTGCGCCCGCGAGCGGCGGCTTCGCCCATTCCAGTCTTCCTTAGCCGGTGAATCTGTCGCCGATCATATTGGCTTCGCGGGCGAAACGAAACGATCCGTTTCAGACCGCAAGCCCTTCGGCCGAGGCGATCAGGCGTGGCCAGAACGCCCCTTGCGCCGGGACGCGCTATCGGGCAAACCGGCCTTCCTTTCGCTTCATTGCCGTTCCGGGGTTCCGATGTCCGCTACGATCTCGCCGCTCGCACCGAAGAAATATCCCAAGATGCCGGCCATCGAGGGTGTGCGCATCGCGACCGCGGAAGCGGGCATCAAATACCGGAATAGGACCGATCTGCTCGCCATGGTCTTCGATCCGGGCACGGCTGTCGCGGGCGTGTTCACCAGGTCGAAATGCCCGTCGGCGCCGGTCGACTTCTGCCGCCAGAACCTGCCCGCCGGCAAGGCGCGCGTGCTGGTGGTCAATTCCGGCAATGCCAACGCCTTCACCGGCAAGAAGGGCAAGGTCTCGACCGCGCTGACCGGCGAGGCGGCGGCGAAGGCCGCCGGCTGTTCCGAAAGCGAAGTGTTCCTGGCCTCGACCGGGGTCATCGGCGAGCCGCTCGACACCACCAAATTCAGCCATCTGCTCGCCGGCCTGGTCAAGGACGGCAAGCCGGACCTGTGGACCGAGGCCGCCAAGGCCATCATGACCACCGACACCTATCCGAAGGTGGCGACGGCGACGGTCAAGCTCGGCGATGCCGACGTCACCATCAACGGCATCGCCAAGGGCGCCGGCATGATCGCGCCCGACATGGCGACGATGCTTTCCTTCATCGCCACCGACGCGCCGATCGCCGCGCCCGTGCTGCAGGACCTGCTGTCGCGCGGCACGGCCAAGACCTTCAACGCGGTTACCGTCGACAGCGACACCTCGACCAGCGACACGCTGCTCATCTTCGCCACCGGCAAGGCCGCCGCGCGGGGCGCGCCGGCGATCAGCGACGCCAAGGATGCGCGGCTTGGCGCGTTCCGTCGGGCGCTCGGCAAGGTGCTGAAGTCGCTGGCGCTGCAAGTGGTGCGCGACGGCGAGGGCGCGCGCAAGCAGGTCGAGGTCACCGTCACCGGCGCCAAGTCGGCGCGTTCGGCCAAGCGCATCGCGCTTTCGATCGCCAATTCGCCGCTGGTCAAGACGGCCGTCGCCGGCGAGGACGCCAATTGGGGCCGCGTCGTCATGGCCGTCGGCAAGGCCGGCGAGCCGGCCGACCGCGACCGGCTGTCGATCTGGTTTGGCGACAATCGCCTCGCGCACGAGGGCGAGCGCGATCCGGCCTATTCGGAGGAAGCGACGTCTGCCTACATGAAGCGCGACGACATCCGCATCCGCGCCGACATCGGCATCGGCCGCGGCAAGGCGACGGTGTGGACCTGCGACCTCACCAAGGAATATGTCGCCATCAACGGCGACTACCGGAGCTGATGGCGCCGGTGTCCAGGCATCCGGCAAGCGTGCTGGCGGTCGTGCGCCGCTACGAGGCGGCGGGCTTTCGCGCCTGGCCGGCGGCGGCCGTCCATTATGACGGGACCTGGGTGGTGCGGCTGACCGCCGGGCATCCGGCCAAGCGCCTGAACTCGGTCAATCCGCTCGATCCGGGCGACACGCACGCCATCGAGGAGCGCATCGGTCGCGCCGCGCGCCGTTTCGATGCCTATGGCAGGCCGCTGACCTTTCGCATGTCGCCGCTGTCGGGACAGGTGCTGTCCACCCATCTCGACAAGGCCGGCTGGAACAAGTTCGACGAATCCATGGTGATGCGGCTGCCGCTCAAGGACCTCGAGCTCGGCGCGGCCATGGACCAGATACCGCTCAAGGACATCAGCCGCTTCATCGGCGCGTCGCTGAGGACCAGCGGCTCGGACGCCTCGCTGCGGCCCGGTCTGTCGGAGGTCATCGGCGCCATTCAGCCCGAAGCTGGGCTGTTCGCGCTGGAGGACGGCAATGAGCCGCTGGCGACGCTGATCTGCGTCCATGATGGCGACCTCGCCGGCCTGTTCGAGGTCGCCACCGAAAAATCGGCGCGCAAACAGGGCCATGGCCGCAATCTCATCCTGTCGGCACTGAAATGGGCGCGGCTGCGCGGCGCGCGCGAGGCCTGGCTGCAGGTCGAGGCCGGCAATCTACCGGCGCTCTCGCTCTACCGGTCGCTCGGCTTCGAGGAAGTCTACCGCTACCACTATCGACGGCCGCCGGGCGCATGAGCGAGGTGAAGCCAGCCGGAAAGCGCCTGCTGCTGGTCGCCGCCTGCGCGCTGGTTGATGCCGACCGGCGCGTGCTTCTGGCGCAACGCCCGGAGGGCAAGCAGCTTGCCGGCCTGTGGGAGTTTCCCGGCGGCAAGGTCGAGCCCGGCGAGACGCCTGAGGAGTGCCTGGTCCGCGAGCTGCATGAGGAACTCGGCATCGAGACCGAGATTCCGTGCCTGGCGCCGCTCACCTTCGCCAGCCATTCCTATGACGATTTCCATCTGCTGATGCCGCTTTATGTCTGCCGCCGCTTTCGCGGGATCGCGCAACCCAGGGAAGGGCAGGGGCTGAAATGGGTCAGGCCACGGCAGATGCGCGACTACCCGATGCCGCCGGCCGACGCGCCGCTGATCCAGTTCCTGATCGATCTGCTGTAATTTTCGCGACCTGCCTTCGCGGCCGTTCACCATTTGCCGAAAGCGTCGTTTTCCGGAACTGCTTTAGCCAGCGTTAATGGAAGATTTATCTCGACGTGAAAAATTGCTCGAGGCCGTTTCGCGCGGCAACATCGTTGATGACCGGGAACAACGGCATGAGCCTTGAAAGAGAGTGGGACTCGATCCGGCCTGACCGAGGCTTCCGCGCGGCGGAGGCCGGCATGGGGATCCTGCGAGTAACGCTTCTCTTCGGCTCGGCCGCCGTGGCGCTGGCGCTGATCGCAACGCCTTTCCTGGACAGCCAGACGCGATCGCAGGGCGCGCGCGACGGCTTGGCTGCCGGGCTCGACATGACGGCGACCGGATCGATCGGCCATCGCACCAATACATATACGGTGCGCCGCAGTGTGCTGCAGCCGATGCCCAGTTCAATCTGCGTCATCCGCAATGACGGCAGCCGCAGCGGCGAGTGCTGACGTGGTTAATGATTTTTTGGGACAGCGGCATTTCACTCGCTGTTAAGCTTTCGCCGTTAACCTTTCTTAACGGGTAGGACCTTAGAATTTCTGCATAAGGGATGGATGGCCATGAAAAACCTGCTGCAGCAATTCGTAAGGGATGAGACGGGCGCCACGGCCATCGAATATGGCCTGATCGCTGCCGTGCTCTCGCTTACAATCATCGGCGGCGTGGGCAGGGCGGCGGATGCGATCCAATGGCTGTTCAGCGACAACAACAGCAGGCTGGTCCAGGCCTTCTCCCACTGACGAAACCGATCGGGCAATCAGAGACGCAGTCAACTCTTTGGCGGATTCTCCAGGATCGCCTTCAGCGATACCTTGGCTGATCCAGGCTTGAGCGGCTTTTGCTGCGAGGCGTCGGGCGCCCAGCCGGACATCCAGACAACCGGAAAGCTTGCGCGGATGCGGCCGTCCGGGTCGGAGAACCGTTCGGCATAGCTTTCGGCCGCGCGGGCGAACAAACGCCTGCTGCCGGGTCGCCGGCTGCGGTCGATGAGTGGGCTGGTTTCGCCCATGGCGCGCAGATCGGCAGCGAGATCGAACAGCGTGTCGTAGCGTACTGCGACTGCTTCGACATCGGCGACAGGCAATGCCAGGCCGGCGCGCTGCAACAGCCCGCCCGCATCGCGCACGTCGGTGAAGGGAAGGATGCGCGGGCTCGCGCCGCCGTAAAGCTCCGTCTCGGCCGTCAACATGCTTTCGCGCAACTCGGCCAGCGTACCCGCGCCGGCAAGAGCGCCAAGGAAAAGCCCGTCCGGTTTCAGCGCTCGGCGGATTTGCGCCAGCACGCCTGGAATGTCGTTCATCGCGTGCAGCGAGAGCAGCGAGACGACAAGGTCGAGGCTGCCGTCCTCGAACGGCACGGTCTCCGGCGGCGCTACCAGGCCCGGGCCGCCGGCGAGAAGCGCTTCGTCCATCTCGACACGCACGATCTCGCCGACCTT
This sequence comes from Mesorhizobium sp., assembly GCF_004963255.1. Lineage (GTDB taxonomy): Bacteria > Pseudomonadota > Alphaproteobacteria > Rhizobiales > Rhizobiaceae > Mesorhizobium. The sequence goes on from NZ_SUGA01000010.1 coordinate 157,194, forward strand.
GCCGCTGGCGGCGAGCACGTCGGCCGCCGCCGACGTCTGGCAGAACAGCGCGGCTGCCTTGCCGAAGCGGCGCTCGACGGCACCCAGCCGGTCGGCAAGGTCTTCGGCCGCTCGCCGCATCAGGAAATCGGCACCCTCGACGGGGCGGGCGAGGGCCCGGCGCTTGTGCGCGAGCCAGAGCTCAGTGTCGATCAAAGGCTGCAATCAAAAGCTTCCTGTTGTCCGCGCCCGCCGGAGTGGTGTTAATGTGGCGAGGGGTTTCCTTTCACGTGGCCGATCCGGTGCACAAGATCAAGACCAGCGCGGTTCAGGACATGACGCGGCAGGCACTGGCCTGGCCGGCGCGTCTGTTGTTTCCGCCGGTTTGCGCCGGCTGCCGTCGCCATGTGTCGCAGCCCGGCGTTTTGTGCGGCGCCTGCTGGCCGAAGCTCAGGCTGCTGGAGAAGCCCTGGTGCCCGGTGATGGGCACGCCCTTCACCCACGACATGGGCGAGGGGTTTCTGTCGGCGGAAGCGATCGCCGATCCGCCGCCCTTCGAGCGGGCGCGGGCCGCTGTCATCTATTCGGGCGTCGCCCGGCAGATGGTCCAGGGGCTGAAATACCAGGACCGGACGGACCTGGCGCCCTGGATGGCGAACTGGATGGTCCGCGCCGGCGCGGAGCTGATTGCCGAGGCCGACCTGGTCGTGCCGGTTCCGTTGCACTGGCGGCGCTTCTTCCGGCGCCAGTTCAACCAGTCTGCGGAGCTTGGACGCGCCGTTGCAAAGCTCAGCGGGCTGCCATTCTCGCCATCCGCGGTCAAACGCGTGAAGCTGACACGCCAGCAGGTCGGTCTCGAACGGCACGAGCGCGAGGAGAATGTGCGCGCCGCCTTCCGCGTTCCACCGGACGCCGAGATCCAAATCTCGGGCCGCCGGGTGCTGGTCGTCGACGATGTCTACACCACCGGCGCCACGGTGAGGGCGGTCGCCAAGTCACTGAAGCGGGGCGGCGCCGGGGCGGTCGACGTGCTGACGTTCGCCCGAGTCCTGCCGGGGGACTTTCGGGCCGATGAGTCCGCGACTATATAGAAACCCAAACGTTGTTTTGGTGCAGGTCGCTTTCATACAACCATTGGGCGACATGCACTGGCAGGATAGTGACCCATGGCCGATGTGACGATCTATACAAGGATGATGTGCGGCTACTGCAGCGCCGCCAAGCGGTTGCTCGACCGCAAGGGCGTGGCCTATACCGAGCACGATGCCTCGTTCTCGCCGGAACTGCGCCAGGAAATGATTTCCAAGGCGCATGGGCGAACCACCTTTCCGCAGATTTTCATCGGCGACACGCATGTCGGCGGCTGCGACGATCTCCATGATCTGGAGTCGCAGGGCCGGTTGGATGTGATGCTCGCCAACGGGAGATGATCATGGGTATTTTCAAGGCCGCCGCCGTGCAGATGCGTTCGGGCACGAGCCCCGAACGCAACGCCGCCGACATGGAAATTCTGGTCCGCCAGGCCGCCGGCCAAGGCGCCACCTATGTCCAGACGCCGGAAATGACGGGCGCGCTGGTGCGCGACAAGGAAGCCGGCGCGGCCGCCTTCACCACCGAGGACAAGGACATTGTCGTCGCCACCGCGCGCAGGCTGGCGAAGGATCTCGGCATCCACCTGCATATCGGCTCGACGGCGATCCGCCGCGCCGACGGCAAGCTCGCCAACCGCGCCTTCCTGTTTTCGCCCGACGGCACGCTGATTGCCGGCTACGACAAGATCCACATGTTCGATGTCGACCTCGACAATGGCGAGAGCTGGCGCGAATCCGCATCCTACGAGCCGGGAACGGAAGCGGTCGTGACCGACATCAAAGGGACGAAGCTGGGCTTTGCCGTCTGCTACGACCTGCGCTTTCCGCAGTTGTTCCGCGCCGAGGCGATGGCCGGGGCGGAGGTGCTGACGGTGCCCGCCGCCTTCACGCGTCAGACCGGCGAGGCGCATTGGCATGTGCTGCTGCGCGCCCGCGCCATCGAGAACGGCGCCTATGTCATCGCCGCAGCGCAGGGCGGCCTGCATGAGGACGGCCGCGAGACCTATGGCCATTCGCTGATCGTCGATCCGTGGGGGCGCGTCATCGCCGAGGCCGCGCATAACGAGCCGGGCGTGATCCTTGCCGAGATCGATCCGGCGCAGTCGCTTGCAGCGCGCCGCAAGATCCCCAATCTCAGGAATGCGCGGGATTTCACCGTCACTGCCGGTGCAGGCGAAACGCCGCGTCTCAGGGGTGCTGCGTCTTGATCCGCTTTTCCCTGATCTGCGAGCACGAGCATGAATTCGAAGCCTGGTTTCGCAGCAATGACGACTTCGACACCCAGAAGAAGCGCGGCTTCGTCGATTGCCCGGCCTGCGGCTCGCGCAAGATAGAGAAGGCGCTGATGGCGCCGGCCGTTTCGACCTCGCGCAGGCAGGAGAAGGTCGCTCTAGCGATGGGCGAGGCGCAGAAGCAGGCGCTGGCGCAGTTGAAGGCGCTGGCCGAGAAGGTGCGCGAGAATGCCGACTATGTCGGCGACAAATTCGCCGAGGAAGCGCGCAAGATCCACTTCGGCGAGACCGATCCGCGCGGCATCTATGGCGAGGCGACGCCGGAAGAGGCGCAAAGCCTGATCGAGGACGGCGTCGAGTTCATGCCGATACCCAGCTTTCCGGACGACCGGAACTGAGGTGTGTCGATATTCAGGTGAGGCCGGCCTGCGAATGGCGGCTTCCTGCGCGTCCGGTGCTCACGTACTTTAAGTACGCTCCGCTCCGGTTCTCGGAAACCACCATTCTCGACTCGGTCTGACCTGAATCTCAACACACCTTGGTGGAAGTTCACGAAGGTGGAAATCAAGGTCTAAGCAGCGGTTTGGCCTAGGGTTCCGATCAGTTTTTCCAGCAGTTTCGCCAGCATTTCCCGGTCCTCTTGCGTCAGGCCGGCAAGGATTTCGTGCTCGTTGGCGACATGGGCGGCGAGTGCGGTGTCGGTCAGGTCCCGGCCTTTCGCGGTGAGCTGCACGACAACGCCGCGCCGATCGCTCGGGTGCGGCGCGCGTTGGATCAGACCGGCCTTTTCCAGGCGGTCGAGGCGGGCGGTCATGGCGCCTGACGTCACCATCGTCGCCTCGTAAAGCTCAGTCGGCGTCAGCGCGTAGGGTGAGCCCGACCGGCGCAGTGTCGCCAGCACATCGAATTCGCCGGACTGCAGTCCGAAACGGGCGAAGACCGGGGCGAGCCGGTCGCGCGCGATAAGCGCCGAGGCCTCGTTCAGGCGCCCGATGACGCCCATCGGCGACACGTCAAGATCCGGTCGCTCCCGCCGCCACTGTTCCATAGCCCTGCCCGCCCGATCCATATCGCTCACCGCAAAGTATCTTGACGTAAAGAATCTTTGCGCTATCTTATCGCATGAGGAACCGCCCGCCAAGCGGTCACGCAGCGACAGGACAGCCCGATGAAATTTCTCTGGGATTCAGCTATCGGCCTTCTGGTCGTGACCGGCGGCCTGCTCGGCATGACGCTGCCCTTCGGCAAGCTCGCCACCGCCGCCGGCGCGCCGGCCATGGTCTGGGCTTTCATTATCTCGTTCGGCGCCGGCGGGGTGCTGTGGCTTGCGCTTCTGCTGCGCGGCGAGCGCATCCGGCTGACGCCGCACAAGCTGCGCTATTTCTTCGTCACCGCGGCGATTTCCTATGCCATCCCCAATCTTTTGATGTTCTCCGCCATCCCGCATCTCGGCGCCGGCTACACCGGCATCATGTTCACGCTGTCGCCGGTGATCACGCTGGTGTTCTCGATCCTGCTCGGCGTCAGGCGTCCGAACCTGCTTGGCGTCATCGGCATCGCCGTCGGCTTCGTCGGCGCGGTGATGGTGGCGCTCACGCGCGGCGAGGCCGGCCAGGCGGCGGATTATTTCTGGGTGGCGATCGGGCTGCTCATCCCGGTCAGCCTCGCTGCTGGCAACATCTACCGCACCGTCGACTGGCCGGAGGGCACCGGCCCGATCGAGCTCGCCGTCGGCAGCCACCTGGCCTCGGCCACGCTGCTCCTCGCCGGCATTTTGACGCTTTTGGGCTGGCAGGCCTTCGCATCGCTCGGCGAAGTTCCGCTGGTGATCGTCGGACAGGTCGCCTCGGCCTCGGCGATGTTCGTCTTCTTCTTCCGGCTGCAGGCGGTCGGCGGCCCGGTCTATCTCAGCCAGATCGGCTATGTGGCGGCGGCCGTCGGCCTGTTCGCCGGAACGATCCTTCTTGGCGAGCACTACCAGCTTCTGACCTGGCTGGGTGCGGCCATCATCACCACCGGCGTGTTCATCACCACCAAGGCGCAAAGCCAGGTCGGCGCGCCTGCGCCGGTTCGGATCGAGCCGGCATCGTCCCGCAGCTAATCCTCTTTGCCGCTAGCGGATTCCGGCGCGGATGGCGGCGACGATGGGTGGCGCCGCCTTGGCTCGCTGTCCCAGTCCTAAAGCGCGTCGCGATCTTTCAGATTCGCTCCATGCGCTTCAGGTCTTGGTTTTACGCATGCCTTTATCCCGAAACCGGATCCCACTTTCGGGAGACATGCTTTAAGTTCGTCTTGACGCTGTTCCAGACAGAGAACAACTGCGCATCTTTCCCTAGATTGCTTTCGGCGAAAAGGAGAAAGCCATGTCCAATGCGGAAGGTCCCGTCAGCGTCGCGGATTTCCACGCCGCCATGCGGCTCATCGTCGGCAATGTCAGCGTGATCACCGCTGGCGTAGGCGACGACCGCACCGGCCTCGTCGTCATCTCGGTGGTGTCGGTGTCGGCGGAACCGCCGAAGGTGATTGCCTGCGTCAACCGCTCCTCGTCGACCTGGCCGATCATCGAGCGCTACCGGCATTTCGGCGTCAACTCGCTCGGGCCCCAGCACCAGCGGGTGGCTGAGCGCTTCTCCGGCTTCGGCGGCATCAAGGGCAAGGACCGCTATGAGGGTGCCGAATGGACGACGCTGAAGACGGGCACATCACTGCTCACCGATGCGGTGGCCGCGTTCGACTGCAGCCTCGACGAGATGATCGACCGCGGCGCGCATTCGATCGTCATCGGCTCGGTCGAGGCGGTGCGGACGCAGGATTCCGGGCAGGCACTGATCTACTGGCGGGGCGGCTATCGGCCGTTGGAAGCCTGAGGTCTGACGCGATCAGACCGAGGCTTTCTCCGCCAGCACCATGTAGTTGACGTCCATATCCTTCGAGCGCTGCCAGCGGTCGGCCAGCGGGTGGTAGATGACGCCGGTACGGTCGATCACCGTAAGGCCCGCGGCGCCCAGCGCTTTTTCCAGTTCGTCCGGCCGCACCAGCTTGCCGAACTGATGCGTGCCGCGCGGCAGCCAGCGCAGCACATATTCGGCGCCGATGATGGCAAGGCCGAGCGCCTTCAGCGTGCGGTTGATCGTGGCGACGAACATGATGCCGCCGGGGCGGACCATCTGGCCGCATTTGGCGACGAACAGATCGACATCGGCGACATGCTCGACCACTTCCATGTTGAGGATGACGTCGAAGGTCTCGCCGGCATCGGCCAGTTCTTCGGCCGTCGTGGCCCGATAATCGATGCTCACGCCGACCTCGGCGGCATGCAGCTTGGCCACTTCGATGTTCGTCGCCGAAGCGTCGGCGCCGACCACTTCAGCGCCTAGCCGGGCCATCGGCTCGCACAGCAAGCCGCCGCCGCAGCCGATATCAAGGAAGCGCAGACCCTCGAAGGGCCGCGCGGCACGCGGATCGCGGCCGAAGCGGGCGGCCACCTGGTCGCGGATATAGGCAAGCCGAACCGGATTGAACTTGTGCAGCGGACGGAACTTGCCGTTCGGGTTCCACCATTCGGCGGCAAGGGCGGAAAAGCGTTCCACTTCTCCGGCATCGATGGTCGATCGGCGGGGTTCTGGCATAGGCGGTCTCCTCGGACGTTAGGAAGTCGGGTCCTTGGCGCCAAAAGTCAAGGCAAGGTTTTTTGGCTGCTGCCACACGCGTTCCCGGCAACCCTGCCGCGCGGCCCGGCGTTCCGCGGAGGCAGCCGGCCTTGTCGACGTCGACCTCGGTTTCACACCCGCCACCAATCTTCTGCCGATACGGCGCCTCGATCTTGGCCCCGGCAAGACGACGCCCGCCCCAGCCGCCTATCTGGCTTTTCCCCAGCTTGAGCTCGCGCGTCTTGATCAGACCTATCGTCGGCTCGACGAAAGCCGCTACGCCTACGCCGCATCGGCATTCGGCTACGAGGCCATGCTGACGGTTTCGTCCGCCGGCTTCGTTCTCGATTATCCAGGCCTGTGGCGAAGCGCTGCCTGAGCAAGTTGCGCGATCAGCGCGACAGCGCAATCTCGGCATGGCTCATGACAACGCTGGCGGGCTCGATCGCCTGGATGGCCTCGCTGTCGCCGATCTCGGCGATGATGCGGTCGGCCGCCGCCCGGGCCTGATCCAGGCTCCGCCAGCGCACAACGTCCACCCAGGCGCCATCCTCACGCTTCCCGAGGTGACGGGCAAGAAAGCCCGGCTGCCGGGCGAGCCAGTCGGTCATGACCCCATTGTTGGCGACAAAGCCGGCTTCGGTGCCGGGCTTGAGGCGGAAGGTTACGATTTCCAAGGTCTCGGTCATGAGAATCTCCAAAGGGCGGGTTTCGGCAGTCTATGGCACGATCGGCGACAGAAATCCGTCAGGATGAGCGTTGTCGGGCCGGCTATAGGCTCGCTCGCTTGCGAAGCCTTGTTGTTTTGGCTAAGGAGGCCGCGCATTTCCGTGCCCGGCTTAACTCCTGGCGTTTCCTTCGGTTCCGGCCTTGCCGGCTTCAGTCAAAGGCATTTCGCTTCCATGGCGCGTATCGTGATGAAATTCGGCGGAACCTCGGTCGCCGACATCGCCCGCATCCGCAATGTGGCGCGCCATGTCAAACGCGAGGTCGATGCCGGCCATGACGTAGCGGTCGTGGTTTCGGCGATGGCCGGCAAGACCAACGAACTGGTCGCCTGGACGCGCGAGGCCTCGCCGATGCATGACGCGCGCGAATATGACGCGGTCGTCGCCTCGGGCGAACAGGTCACCGCCGGCCTGCTGGCGATCACGCTGCAGAGCATGGGGGTGCACGCCCGCTCGTGGCAGGGCTGGCAGATCCCGATCAAGACCGACAATGCGCATGGCGCGGCGCGCATCCTCGACATCGACGGCGCTTTCCTGATCAAGCGCTTCGGCGAGGGCCAGGTGGCGGTGATCGCCGGTTTCCAGGGCATCGGCCCGGACAACCGCATCGCCACCCTCGGCCGCGGCGGCTCAGATACAAGCGCCGTCGCGATCGCGGCGGCGGTCAAGGCCGACCGCTGCGACATCTACACCGATGTCGACGGCGTCTACACCACCGACCCGCGCATCGAGCCGAAAGCCCGGCGTCTGGCCAAGATTTCCTTCGAGGAAATGCTCGAAATGGCTTCGCTCGGCGCCAAGGTGCTGCAGGTGCGCTCGGTGGAGCTTGCCATGGTACACAGGGTGCGTACCTTCGTGCGGTCGTCCTTTGACGATCCCGATGCGCCCGGAATGGGGGATTTGCTCAATCCGCCCGGAACGCTCATTTGCGACGAGGAAGAGATCGTGGAACAGCAGGTCGTCACCGGAATTGCCTACGCCAAGGACGAAGCGCAGATTTCGCTGCGCCGCGTCGGCGACCGTCCAGGCGTCGCCGCCGGCATTTTCGGCCCGCTGGCCGAAGCCAACATCAATGTCGACATGATCGTCCAGAACATCTCCGAGGACGGCAAGTTCACCGACATGACCTTCACCGTGCCGTCCGGCGACGTCGACAAGGCGCTTGCGGTGCTGGAGAAGCTGAAAGCCGAAGTCGGTTACGATGTCGTGCAGTCCGAAGCCGGCATGTCGAAGGTCTCGGTCATCGGCATCGGCATGAGGAGCCATGCCGGCGTCGCCGCCACCGCCTTCAAGGCCCTGGCCGACAAGGCGATCAACATCCGCGCCATCACCACTTCCGAGATCAAAATCTCGATACTGATCGACGGTCCCTATACGGAACTTGCAGTTCGTACTTTGCATTCCGTCTACGGTCTGGATAAGCAATAGCAAGAACTGAGTCAGTTGTTGCGTGAACGCCGGCCGCGGGAGAAACTGCGGCGGGCGAAATGCCCATTGGAGAACAAGCCGCGATGCGTGATACGGCCGGTGGCCCGCGCGTTCTGCTCAAACGGCTTCGCGAGCTCATGCAGGAGCCGCTGGAGCCGCAGGAGCGGCTCGACCGCATCGTGCGCGACATCGCCTCCAACATGGTGGCGGAAGTCTGCTCGCTCTATGTGCTGCGCGCCGACTCCGTGCTCGAGCTCTACGCCACCGAGGGTCTGAACCCGAGCGCTGTCCACCTGTCGCAGCTCAGGCTCGGGCAGGGCCTGGTCGGCACGATCGCCGCCAGCGCGCGGCCGCTCAACTTGTCAAACGCGCAGGAGCATCCGGCTTTCGCCTACCTGCCGGAGACGGGCGAAGAGATCTACAATTCCTTCCTCGGCGTGCCGGTGCTGAGGGCAGGCCGCACGCTGGGCGTGCTGGTGGTGCAGAACAAGACCATGCGCCATTATCGCGACGACGAGGTCGAGGCGCTGGAAACCACGGCGATGGTGATCGCCGAGATGATCGCCACCGGCGATCTCGCGCGCCTGACCCGGCCCGGGCTGGAACTCGACCTGCGCCGCCCGGCGAGCTTCACCGGCCTTTCCTTCAATGAGGGCGTCGGCCTTGGCCATGTCGTGCTGCACGAGCCGCGCATCGTCGTCACCAACCTCTTCAACGAGGATAGCGAGGAGGAGGTGCGCCGGCTGCAGTCCTCGCTCGGTTCGCTTCGGCTCTCCATCGACGACATGCTGGAGCGGCGCGAGGTCGCCTTCGAGGGCGAGCACCGCGAAGTGCTCGAGGCCTATCGCATGTTCGCCAATGACAGCGGTTGGGTGCGCCGGCTGGAAGAGGCGATCCGCAACGGCCTGACCGCGGAAGCCGCGGTCGAGAAGGTGCAGAGCGACATGCGCGCGCGCATGCTGCACATGACCGACCCCTATCTGCGCGAGCGGATGAGCGATTTCGACGATCTTGCCAACCGGCTCCTGCGCCAGCTGATGGGGCGCGGCCCGGAGGACGTCGCGGCTGCGTTGCCCAAGGACGCCATCATCGTCGCCCGTTCGATGGGCGCGGCCGAACTGCTCGACTACCCGCGCGACAAGCTGCGCGGCCTAGTGCTGGAGGATGGCGCCGCGACCAGCCACGTCGTCATCGTCGCGCGCGCCATGGGCATTCCCGTCGCCGGTCAGATGAAGGGCGCCGTTTCCATGGCGGAAAACGGCGATGCCATCATTGTCGACGGCGAGGAAGGCACGATCCATCTGCGGCCGCAGTCCGACCTGGAAGCCGCCTATGCCGAAAAGGTCCGTTTCCGGGCTCGGCGGCAGGAGGTCTACCGCGAGCTGCGCAAGAAGCCGTCGCTCACCAAGGACGGTGTGCCGGTCGATCTCCTGATGAATGCCGGTCTGGCCGTCGACCTGCCGCAACTGACCGAGTCGGGCGCCGCCGGCATTGGGCTCTTTCGCACAGAGCTGCAGTTCATGGTCGCCTCGACCTTCCCGCGCGCCGAGGCGCAGGAGCGGCTTTACCGCGACGTGCTTGATGCCGCGCGCGGCAAGCCGGTCACCTTCCGCACCATCGATATCGGCGGCGACAAGGTGCTGCCTTATTTCAAGGGCGCGATCCAGGAGGAAAACCCGGCGCTCGGCTGGCGTGCGATCCGGCTGACGCTCGATCGTCCCGGCCTGCTCAGAACACAGATCCGGGCGCTGCTGAAGGCCAGCGGCGGCCGCGAGCTGAAGCTGATGCTGCCTATGGTGACCGAGCTGTCGGAGATCGCGCAGGCGCGCGAGATCATCGACCGGGAGGTCCGGCACCTGTCGCGCTTTGCCCATCACCTGCCCACCAGCCTGAAGCTCGGCGCGATGCTGGAAGTGCCCTCGCTCTTGTTCCAGCTCGACGAATTGATGAAGGCGGTGGATTTCGTTTCGGTCGGCTCCAACGACCTCTTCCAGTTCATGATGGCGGTAGACCGCGGCAACACGCAGCTCGCCGACCGTTTCGACACGCTTTCGGCGCCGTTCCTGCGGGTGTTGAAGACGATTGCCGATGCCGGCGTGCGCAACAACACGCCGGTGACGCTCTGCGGCGAGCTTGCCGGCAAGCCTATCTCGGCGATGGCGCTGATCGGCCTCGGCTTCCGCTCGATCTCGATGTCGCCGGCCTCGATCGGTCCGGTCAAGGCGATGCTGACTGAGCTGCCGCTGCAGGAGCTGAAAGACTTCTTCAAGGACAATCTGATGGCGCCCAGCCTGGGAACGCCGATGCGGGCGCTGCTGCAGGCGTTTGCCGACGACCGCTCCATACCGCTATAGCCATCCCACCATGATCAACCTGCCTCGCGACCGTATGGATCAAGTCGTCAAGCGTTTCGACATGCTCGAAGCGCAGATGGCGGCCGGGCCTGCCGCCGATCAATATGTCAAAATGGCTTCCGAATATGCCGACATCCAGGAGATGGTGGGCAAGATCCGGTCGTTGCGAGCCGCCGAGCAGGAGCAGGCGGATCTTGAGGCGATGCTCGCCGACAAGGCAACCGATGCCGAGATGCGGGCCCTGGCCGAGGCGGACCTGCCGGAGGTCGAGAGCCGCATCGAGGCGCTGCAGAAGGACATCCAGATCCTGCTCCTGCCCAAGGATGCGGCCGACGAAAGGAACGCCATCCTCGAAATCCGCGCGGGCACCGGCGGCGACGAGGCAGCGCTGTTCGCAGGCGATCTCTTCCGCATGTATGAGCGCTACGCCGCCTCGCGCGGCTGGCGGTTCGAAGTCGTTTCGGCAAGCGACGGCGAGGTCGGCGGCTACAAGGAAATCATCGCCTCGGTGTCGGGCAAGGGCGTGTTCGCGCATCTGAAGTTCGAATCCGGCGTTCACCGCGTCCAGCGCGTGCCGGAAACCGAAGCCGGCGGGCGCATCCATACCTCGGCGGCGACGGTCGCCGTGCTGCCCGAGGCCGAGGAGGTCGATATCGATATCCGGCCGGAGGATATCCGCATCGACACGATGCGCGCCTCGGGGTCCGGCGGCCAGCACGTCAACACCACCGACTCGGCGGTTCGCATCACCCATCTGCCGACCGGCATCATGGTGGTACAGGCGGAGAAGTCGCAGCACCAGAACCGGGCGCGCGCCATGCAGATCCTGCGCGCGCGGCTCTACGACCTGGAGCGCAGCCGGGCCGATGAAGAGCGCTCGTCGTCGCGAAAATCGCAGGTCGGGTCCGGCGACCGGTCGGAGCGCATCCGCACCTACAACTTCCCGCAAGGGCGCGTCACCGACCATCGCATCAACCTCACGCTCTACAAGCTCGACCGGGTGATGATGGGCGAGCTCGACGAGGTCATCGACGCGCTGATCGCCGACCATCAGTCGAAGCTGCTTGCCGATATGAGCCTCGATGGCTGATCGACTGCCTGCCGGGCTCGGCCCGCTGCTCAGGGCGGCGCGCGAACGTCTGGCCGCCGCCGGTATTGACGATCCAGGGCTCGATTCCCGGCTGATCGTCGAACATTTCTCCGGCACGACCCGCACCCAGGCCATTGCGGAACCAGGGCAAAAGGTGGGTTCGGCGGCGCTTTCGGCCATCGAAGCGGCCCTGAGGCGTCGCGTCGCAGGCGAGCCGGCGCACCGCATCCTCGGGTACCGCGAATTCTACGGCTTGCGCCTTTCGCTTTCCCCGGAGACACTTGAGCCCCGGCCGGACACCGAGACGCTGGTCGACGCCATTCTGCCTTTCGTCAGGACAACGGCGGAAAGGCTGGGCGAATGCCGCATTCTCGACCTCGGCACCGGCACCGGCGCCATTGCACTGGCCCTGCTCAACGCCGTTCCGGCCGCGATCGCGACCGGCGTCGATATTTCCGAGGGAGCATTGGCGACTGCGGCCGGAAATGCCCGGGATCTGGGGCTCGGCGGGCGCTTCAAAGCCTTGCATTCCAACTGGTTCGAAAAAGTTTCGGGGTCCTACCATGTAATTGCCTCGAACCCTCCCTATATACCCAGTCAGGAGATTGGAAATCTGCAGGACGAGGTCCGCGATTTCGACCCGCACCGGGCCTTGGATGGCGGTGTGGATGGTTTGGGCCCCTATCGGGTCATCGCCGCCGAAGCGGTAGGATTTCTGGAAGCGCAAGGCAGAGTAGCGGTCGAGATCGGCCACACGCAGAAAAACGAGGTCAGCGGAATATTCGCGGCAGCGGGTTATGTGTTAACCGGGACACATCGCGATCTCGGCGGCAATGACAGAGTTCTGGTGTTCGAGCGGCGAAAGCCCTGATGCAGCGCGAAAAAACCGCTTGGCAATATAAGGGAATGCAGTTAGGGTCCGGCTCAACCGGATGAGACGAAGCAGGCAGTGCTCCCAGCGATTCGGTTTTCCTTGGAAATAGCTGCCTTCTTGCGCAAACGACGCCCAAGCTTCGTGCGGGAATCGTCCGGCAAGTGATGTAACCGGAACAGGATGGCACGTGGCGCCAACGCAATTGATGCGGGCGAACGCCGGTGAAGAAACGAAACGGCTGGCTGCATGAGCGCCTCCGTTCGTGAAGAGTTTTTCGAAAATTCACTATGAAGAGAGTCTAATGAGGCCACAACAGCAGAACAGGCGCATGCGCGGTCGCAACAACAATGGCGGCGGTGGCAACAACAACAACCGCAAGGGGCCAAATCCCCTGACCCGCACCTACGAGAGCAACGGCCCGGACGTGAAGATCCGCGGATCGGCTCAACAGATCGCCGAAAAATACGCCACACTCGCCCGTGACGCGCAGAGCTCCGGCGACAGGGTGATGGCGGAGAACTATCTCCAGCACGCCGAGCACTACAATCGCATCATTGCCGCCGCGCAGGCGCAGATGCCGATCCAGAATGCCCAGCAAAACCGCGACGACTTCGACGACGATCTCGATGAGGATCGTGACGAGTTCGATTCAGTCGGCAACAGCAACGGCGGTGGAGCCGAGGCGCCGGCCGCGGCGAACGGCTCGGGGCCGCAGCCTGTGATCGAAGGCACGCCGGCTGAGCTCGCCTACAACCAGGAAAACGGCCGCGACAACAACCGGCGCGACAACAACCAGCGCGACAACCGCGACAACAATGGCCGCGACCGGCATCGCGACCGCCGCAACGGCGGCTACGGTCAGTATGGCCAGAACGGTCAGCGTGGCGACAACGCCCAGCGCGGCGAGCATGGCGGCCAGCAGTTCGACCAGAACCGGCGCAATGAGGCCCCGGCGCAGCCCGAGGCCGCTGGAGAGGCCGGAACCCAGGCCGAGCAGGCGCCGCAGTTCGACAGTTTCTCGCCGGCGGCGCTCGCCGCACAGGCCGAGCTCAACGAAGCCGCCATGGACAATGGCGGCGGTCGCCGGCCGCGGCGTCCGCGCCGCCCGCGCGGCACCTATGCCGACCAGGCCGCCACTGGCGAACAGGGCGACCAGCCGCAGGGCGCAAGCCCCGAAAATGCGGGCGAAGCACACAACGCGACGAACAATGGCGGCGAGGCCGGCGCCAAGCCCGCCGAAGAGGCAAGACCGGCAACCGGGCCTGTCGCCAGCGAGCCGGCGCCGGTCGCCGGCGAAGCTCCCGGCGAGCCTGTGACCGCCGACGCCAACAACTGACACAAACGCCATTTCAGGCATTGCAGACGGCGGGGATCTTTCTCCGCCGTTTTCGTTCGCGCGTAGCTAGGGCATTTCGCCGTTTCACGGAAACGGTGAAATGCCCTAGCTCTTTGTTTTTACGCAATTCCGGACGGAAAACCGCTCACACTTTTCCTGGAATTGCTCTAAAGCGCGTCGCGGCGCGCTTCAGCTCCCTTTGCTCGCTGCATGTCGCTTGCCCCAAACCGCCGCGCGCTTTTGGGCGACATGCAGTGGAATATTCTGCTTTGATCGGCATCAAGGCGTCTTGAGGGACCGCAGCCCATACACCATATCTCGGCTGAACAGGGCTCGGCTCCTATGAGCGGGTCCGTCACCGCAATCTGATCCGGTGCCGCAAAGCGGGCCGGTGACGGAAGGAGACAGATATGAATCTTGAAAAATACTCGGAGCGCGTGCGCGGCTTCATCCAGTCCGCGCAGACCATGGCGCTTTCGCGCAACCATCAGCAATTCACGCCTGAACATATGCTGAAGGTGCTCGTCGACGATGACGAGGGCCTTGCCGCGTCCCTGATCGAGCGCGCCGGGGGCAACGCCCGCGACGTCAAGCTCGGCGTCGAGGCAGCGCTTGAAGCCATGCCCAAGGTCGAAGGCGGCAATGGCCAGCTCTATCTTGCCCAGCCTCTCGCCAAGGTGTTCTCGACCGCCGAGGACCTGGCCAAGAAGGCCGGCGACAGCTTCGTCACCGTCGAGCGGCTGCTGCAGGCGCTTGTCATGGAGAAGTCGGCCAAGACCGCCGACATCCTGTCCAAGGCCGGCGTCACCGCGCAGGCGCTCAACCAGGCCATCAATGATATCCGCAAGGGCCGCACCGCCGATTCGGCGAGTGCCGAGCAGGGCTATGACGCGCTGAAGAAATATGCGCGCGACCTGACGGCCGACGCCCGCGCGGGCAAGCTCGATCCGGTCATCGGCCGCGACGACGAGATCCGCCGCACCATCCAGGTGCTGTCGCGGCGCACCAAGAACAACCCCGTGCTGATCGGTGAGCCGGGCGTCGGCAAGACGGCGATCGCCGAGGGCCTGGCGCTGCGCATCGTCAATGGCGACGTGCCGGAATCGCTGAAGGACAAGCAGTTGATGGCGCTCGACATGGGCGCGCTGATTGCCGGCGCCAAATATCGCGGCGAGTTCGAGGAGCGGCTGAAGGCTGTGCTCAACGAAGTCACCTCGGCCAGCGGCAACATCATCCTCTTCATCGACGAGATGCACACGCTGGTCGGCGCCGGCAAGGCGGATGGCGCGATGGACGCCTCGAACCTGTTGAAGCCGGCGCTGGCGCGCGGCGAGCTGCACTGCGTCGGCGCGACCACGCTCGACGAGTACCGCAAGCATGTCGAGAAGGACGCCGCCCTTGCCCGCCGATTCCAGCCCGTCTTCGTCGACGAGCCGACCGTGGAGGACACGGTCTCGATCCTGCGCGGCCTGAAGGAGAAGTACGAGCAGCACCACAAGGTGCGCATCTCCGATTCGGCGCTGGTCTCCGCGGCGACGTTGTCGAACCGCTATATCGCCGACCGCTTCCTGCCGGACAAGGCGATCGACCTTGTCGACGAGGCCGCCTCGCGGCTGAGGATGCAGGTCGATTCCAAGCCCGAGGCGTTGGACGAGGTCGACCGCCGCATCATGCAGCTGAAGATCGAGCGCGAGGCGCTGAAGGTCGAGAAGGACGAGGCCTCAAAGGACCGGCTTGCCCGGCTGGAGAAGGAACTCGCCGGCCTCGAGGAGGAATCGACCGCGCTGACCACGAAGTGGCAGGCCGAAAAGCAGAAACTCGGGCTCGCCGCCGACCTGAAGAAGCAGCTCGACGAGATGCGCAACGAACTGGCGATCGCGCAGCGCAAGGGCGAGTTCCAGCGCGCTGGCGAGCTTGCCTATGGCAAGATCCCGGAACTGGAGAAGAAGCTCAAGGAAGCCGAGGCCCAGGACGGCAAGACCGGCATGGTGGAAGAGGTGGTCACCCCTGACCACGTCGCGCATGTCGTGTCGCGCTGGACCGGCATTCCGGTCGACAAGATGCTGGAAGGACAGCGCGAGAAGCTGCTGCGCATGGAAGACGAGATCGGCAAGCGGGTCGTCGGCCAAGGCGAAGCTGTGCAGGCGGTGTCCAAGGCCGTGCGGCGCGCCCGCGCCGGCCTGCAGGATCCAAACCGGCCGATCGGCTCGTTCATGTTCCTCGGGCCTACCGGCGTCGGCAAGACCGAGCTCACCAAGGCGCTGGCCAGCTTCCTGTTCGACGACGAGACGGCGCTGGTGCGCATCGACATGTCGGAGTTCATGGAGAAGCACTCCGTCGCCCGGCTGATCGGCGCGCCTCCCGGCTATGTCGGCTATGAGGAAGGCGGCGCGCTGACCGAAGCGGTGCGGCGCCGGCCCTATCAGGTCGTGCTGTTCGACGAGATCGAGAAGGCGCATCCGGACGTGTTCAACGTGCTGCTGCAGGTGCTCGATGACGGCCGCCTGACCGACGGCCAGGGCCGCACGGTCGACTTCCGCAACACGCTGATCATCATGACGTCCAACCTCGGCGCCGAATACCTGGTCAGCCTCAGCGATGAGCAGGATGTCGATGCCGTGCGTGACGAGGTCATGAGCGTGGTGAAAGCCTCGTTCCGGCCGGAGTTCCTCAACCGCGTCGACGAGGTGATCCTGTTCCACCGGCTGCGCCGGCAGGACATGGACCGCATCGTCGAGATCCAGCTCAAGCGGCTGGAGAACCTGCTTACCGACCGCAAGATCACGCTGTCGCTCGATCACGATGCGATCGAGTGGCTGGCCTCGAAAGGCTACGACCCGGCCTATGGCGCCAGGCCGCTGAAGCGGGTGATGCAGAAGGAGCTGCAGGACCCGCTCGCGGAGAAGATCCTGCTCGGCGAGATCCTCGACGGTTCGACCGTCAAGGTCACGGCGGGTTCCGACCGGTTGAACTTCCGCTCGAAGCCGACCGTGGTGGCGACGGAAGCCGCCGCCTGATCTCCGGCACCTTGGAATGAACAGGCGCGTCGCACCGGACCGGTGCGGCGCGCTTTGTTATTTTCGGGAACTGCCCATAATCGGCTGCCGATTCGGATAACCGGGAAGGTCTCGATGAAGCTCGACGATTACAACGGCTTCTGCGCTTCGTTGCCCGCCACGACGCATGTCGTCCAGTGGGGTGGCGCCCATGTCTGGAAGGTCGGCGGCAAGGTGTTCGCCATCGGCGGCTGGAACGACGGCGGCGAGCTTTTCGTCACCTTCAAATGTTCCGAGATGGCCTATGACGTGCTCAAGGATCAGCCGGGCTGCCGGCCGGCGCCCTATCTCGCTTCGCGCGGCATGAAATGGATCCAGCGTCAGACAAGCCAAAGCATGGATGATGCGGCGCTCAAGGACTATCTGCGCGAAAGCCACCGCCTGGTCGTGCTGAAGCTGACCAGAGAGGCACGCACGCAATTGGGGCTCGCGCAGACTGGCTGATGTTGCTCAAGGTACTGGAAATCCGCCATCTTCATGCCCGGTTCATGTTGGAACCTTAACTTGGGTAACTGGTTTGCTGGCGAAGATTCGCCCGTCAGAAGCCAGAGTCGACCGGAGAGCTTGACCCCCATGCTGCGCTTGATCTTTTCCCTTTCGGCACTCGCGGCCGGGCTGGCGTCTTCCGGCGCGTTCGCCGCGCCGAGCGCGGATGGCCCGCAAGGCGTGCGCCCAGCTGAACGCGGCGCGCTGATGCTGGCCCAGGAAGGCAATATCGATATCTATTACGACGCCAGGGGCAATCGGGTGCTGGTCGATGCCGATACTGGCAAGGTCATCGCTATCCAGCCGCCGGGGAGCAGGCTCGACCGCCGCGCGCTGCGCCGGCAGATGCGCATGCAGGAGCTCGGCCGCGCGCCGGCCGAGGACGACGACCGCTACTATCTCGACAACCCCGAGGACATGGCGCGCTTCCGCCGGCGGCAGCTGGAGGAGAACGGCCGGGTCATCCCGCCGCCAGCCGACGAATACGATCCCAACGGCGACAATTCCGTCGATGCCTATCCGCCGGCGCCCAACAATGACGAAGGCTACGCCACCACCTATCCGGAAGAGCCAAAGTCCAACACGATCAAGCGCCAGCCGCTGAACGAGGCGTCGATCGACCCTGAGCAGCCGGGCCAGGGCGAGGTGCTGCAGACCAATCCGGAGGCTTCGTTGCCGCCGAACACGGGCGGCAAGGCCACCGTCGATCCATCGCTGTCGCTCGGGGTGCGCCAGGACGTTGCGGCCCTGCAGGTGCTGCTCGACCGCGGCGGCGCTTCGCCGGGCGTGATCGACGGGCGTTTCGGCTCGAATGTCGACAAGGCGCTGGCCGCCTATAACGAGATCAACGGCACCAATCTCAAATCGACCGATGCGGTCGGCATCCAGGCGGCGCTCGCCCAGTCGGGCGGCGACGCCTTCGCTTCCTACACGATCACGCCGGAAGATGTCGCCGGCCCGTATGTCGCCTCGATCCCCGAGGACTACAGCCAGAAGGCCAAGCTCGACTGCATGTGCTACACCTCGGTCACCGAGGCGCTGGCCGAGCGCTTCCACATGGACGAGACCTATCTGAAGTCGATCAACAAGGGGGTGGACTTCAATCGCCCCGGCACGATGATCAAGGTCGCCAATTTCGGCAAGCTGGTCTCGACGCCGGTGATGCGCATCGTCGCCGACAAGACCAAGAAGGAAGTCTACGCCTATGATGGCAGCGGCAAGCTGGTCGCGGCCTATCCGGCCACCATCGGCTCGGCCGACACGCCGTCGCCGACCGGCATCCATGCCGTCTCGCGCATCGCGCTCGACCCGAACTACACCTACAACCCCAACATCAATTTCAAGCAGGGCCAGAACGACAAGATTCTGACCGTCCCGCCGGGACCGAACGGTCCGGTCGGCTCGGTGTGGATCGCGCTCGACAAGCCGACCTACGGCATCCACGGCACGCCCGACCCCTCCAAGATCGGCAAGACCGAGAGCCATGGCTGCGTGCGCCTGACCAACTGGGATGCACGCGAGCTCGCTAAGCTGGTGTCGCCGGGCGTCACGGTGGAGTTCGTCGGCGGACCGACAATCGCGGAGGTCGGCGGGACCTCAACCGATGAGTTTACGCAGCAGTGAGGCGCGCGGCGCGGCGGCATAGATGAGCTGCACCAGCAGGATGAAGCCTATGCTGAGCAGCGGCGTGATCAGGCACAGCGCCGCGCCGACCGCCCACAGGGCCTGCGCCTTGACGATGCGATTGTAGACGGTGCGCCGCGTTTCAGCGTCGACGTCCTCGGCGATCATGCCGTTCCTGTCGGCATACCACCAACTGGCGAACAGCGTCGCGCCCAGCATCAGCAGGTTCAGCCAGTAGACCAGCACCGCGATCCTGAACTCGAGGAAATCGGCCAGCAGGTCGGTCGAGAAGGGCAATAGCGCGATAAAGGCAAGAAAGCACAGGTTGAGCGTCGCCAGCCTGCGGTCCGACTTCGCGATCAGGCCATGCTGCGCCTGCTGGCCGAACCAGAAGATGGTGAGCGTCAGGAAGCTCAGCGCATAGGTCAGAAAGCGTGGCGCGAGCGCGAGGATCGCTCCGAGCAGCTCGCCCTCCGAATGCACTGCCTCATGCGCCGGCACCCTGATCTCCAAAACGATCAGGGTCAGCGCGATGGCGAAGACTCCGTCGGTTATGCCGACGATGCGTCCGCGTCCTTCCGCCGACGGTTCGAGCGGCCGCTTCATGGCTTCCCCCTCCATGCGTAATGTTGGAACCTAGCACGCGATGAGTGGTTTGCCTTCAAGATTGCCGCTCACCTCGCCACCCGGCCAGTGCCATCTGGTTTCAAGAACAGCGATGCTCTGGCTTGTTGTTGCGCCCGCGCAAGAGGGCTAAGCAGGGATCCTATGTCATCCGCGAACGAAACCACCGCCGATTCGCATTCGCCCGCGCGGGCGAACGGCACGTTCTGTCCCCAGACGCAGCGCACATTCGTGCTGGTGTCGGCAATCCTTGCCTCGGCGCTCGGCTTCATCGACGGCTCGATCCTTGCGATCGCCATGCCGGCGCTGCGCGCCGACCTCGGCGCCAGCCTGGCCGAGGCGCAGTGGATTTCCAACGCCTATGCGCTGACGCTGTCGGCGCTCATCCTGGCGGGCGGCGCCGCAGGCGACCGGTTCGGGCTGCGGCGCGCCTTCGTGACCGGCATCGCGCTGTTCATCGCCGCCTCGCTCGCCTGCGCGGTGGCTCCCGACCCGGCCATATTGATCGCCTTCCGCGCCATCCAGGGCATCGGCGCGGCGATCATGGTGCCGGGCAGCCTCGCCATCATCGCCAAAGCCTATCCGAAGAAAGAGCGCGGCCGGGCGATCGGCATCTGGGCCGCCGCTTCGGCGCTGACCACGGCGCTCGGCCCTGTTCTGGGCGGCTTCGTTTTGACGACGTTCGGCAACGGGGTCTGGCGCGCGATCTTCGCCATCAACCTGCCGCTTGGGCTGATCTCGATCTATCTGCTTTTGGCCAAGGTGCCGGCCGACAAACCGACCGAAAAACGCAGCCTCGACCTTGGGGGCGCCGCGCTGGCGACGCTTGCCTTCGGCCTGCTCGCCTATGGGCTGACGGCCATGAATGCCGAAGGCGGCGGAATGCTGTCAACGCCCGCGATCGTTGCCGGTGTGGCCCTGCTCTTTTTCTTCATCGCTTATGAGCGCTGGCAGCGCGATCCGATGATCGATCTCGGCCTGTTCCGCATCCGCGCCTTTGCCGGCGCCAACCTGGCGACATTCTTCCTCTATTTCGCGCTGTCGGCCAATCTGTTCTACCTGCCGATGCTTCTGATCGCCGGCTGGAGGTTGAGCGAGGCCGAGGTCGGCTTCATCTTCCTGCCGTTGTCGGCATTGATCGCGCTTCTGTCCGGGCCAGTCGGCCAGTGGTCGGACCGGATCGGTCCGCGCTTTCCGATCGCCAGCGGCAGCATGGTCGTCGCCATCGCCTTCGCCGGCCTCGCTTTGCTCACGCATTTCGGCATCCACAATTTCTGGACCGGGACATTTCCGCTGATGGCGCTGATGGGGCTAGGCATGGCGCAAGTCGTGTCACCGTTGTCGACCGCGGTCATGACGTCCGTCGAGGATAAGGATACCGGCGCCGCGTCCGGCATCAACAACGCGGTCTCGCGCGTCGGCGGCCTGATCGCCGTGGCGGCGATGGGTTCGCTGGCGGCCTGGGTTTACGCGCGGATCATCGGCAATGCTTCCGGGGTGCCAGGTTTCGGCGAGCCGCCCGCTTCCGGGCTTGCGGCCAATCTCGACGCGGCCAGAGTGGCGGCAAGCGATTCGGCTTTCACCGCGGTCGCGGCGGTCACGGCGCTGCTTTGCGTGCTTTCTTCCCTTATCGCCTGGTTCACGGTTCCCGGACAAGCATCGCCCTGGCCGCGGCAGACAGACGAATCGCGCGATTAGAGCAATTCCAGGAAAAGTGTGAGCGGTTGAGCTCAGCGGCTTCGCCTAAGCATTCCATCCGCAATCGCGTTGAAAGCCAAGAGGCAGAGCGGCTCCTGGAACTGCTCAGTTCGGAAGTTGCGAATCAGTCTTGGCGCTGGCGACCTTCAGCGAGTTGCCGTCTTCCTGCTTCAGAAGATCGTCGATGCGCTCGCGCTCTTTCTTGAAGGCCACGAGATCGTCACCCTTCAGCACCTTGCCGACCGGCAGGCGCACGCGCATTGAATCGACCTTGGTGCCGTTGACGATCAGCTCGTAGTGAAGATGCGGGCCCGTCGACAGGCCGGTCTGGCCGAGATAGCCGATGACCTGGCCTTGGCGGACATGGACGCCGGGCTCGATGCCTTTGGCAAAAGCGCTCTGGTGGTTGTAGGACGTCTCGTAGCCATTGGCATGGCGGATGATGATCTGCTTGCCATAGCCGCCGGCCCAGCCGGCCTTTTCCACGACGCCATTGCCGGCCGCGATGATGGGCGATCCGATGGGGGCAGCCCAGTCCGTGCCGGTGTGCATGCGCACATAGCCTAGAATGGGGTGACGGCGCGCGCCGAAGCCGGAGGTGAAGCGCCCGTTGGGCAGCGGGTTGCGCAACAGGAACTGCTTGGCGCTCGAACCGTTCTCGTCGAAATAGTCGGTGCTGCCGTCCTGCATCTGGAAGCGATAGAAATTCCGCGTCTGCCCGCCAAAGGTCGCCGACACGTAGAGAAGCTCGGAATTGTCGGAGGTCTGGTCGTCGCCGTCGGGCTGCGAGAACAGGACCTCCAGCCGGTCGGCCGGCGAAAGCCGCGACTGGAAATCGACGTCGGAAGCGAGAAGCTTGATCAGCTTCTGCGTCATCGCTTTCGACATGCCGTAGGAATAGGCGGTGCGATAGATGCCGTCATAGACATTGGGCAGGTTGCCGCGCACCACCACCGGCTGCGAATCGTCGAACGCCGTCAAAAGCTCGGGATTTGGCTCCGGTTCCTGAGCCGGCACATATTGGCCGCGGTCGTCGAGCGCGATGGTGACGATGTGCGTGGTCTTGTCATAGACGCTGGTGCGCACGACCTTGGCGATGTCGCCGCGCACTTCGAGGCCGACACGCAGCACCGTCCCGGCCTTGAGCGCCGTGGCGTTCAACAGCTTGCCGATCGCTTCCGCCATGCCGGTGGCGTCGTCGCCGGTGTAGCCCGAATCGGCATAGGCCTCGGCGATATCGGTATCCTTGGTGAAGGGGATGATTTCCTCGGCGAAGGCCGGCGTCTGGTCGTCCAGCGTTGCGCGCGGCGCCACCGAAACGTTTTCCTGGGTGATCTTCACGTCGTAGGAACCGGCCATCGATTCGGCGAAGGCGTCGCCGAATCGCTGCGGATCGACATAATGCAGCGCCGCCACCTGGACGGCGCCGTCGCTCAAGCCGTTGCTGGCGTCGCGAACCACCTTTTCCACCTCGTCGGCCGACAGGTCGCTCTTTTCATCGAATGAAGCCGTCTCGATCGGGAAATCGACCGTCTTGAGGCTCATTTCGCTCTCGACCTTGGCGCCGTAGATCTGCGCGGCGGCCGCGGTCGCCGTTGCCGGCTGGGCGTTGTCGTCGCTGTCGTCGCCGAAGACCTGCAACGGGTCGAAGGGCGGATAGGGGCGGTTGGTGGTGTGGCCGGCGGCCAGAGCCATCTTGATCTGCACGAAAGGCATGGTGTGGATGACGTCGCGGTCACCGACCTTGGTGACCATCGACACTTCCATGCGCCGCCGGTCCTTCGCCCGGGCGATCTGGCGGGGTGCCACGAGCCTGGCGGTCTTCGCCTGCTCGCCGGAATCATCGCCGCCGCCGGCAAGACCGATGAGCTCGGCGATTTCCGGCGGAGTCGCCAATTGCTGGCGGCCATCAAGGGCGGCGAACAAGGCCACGCCCATCAACACGCTCGAGGTCACACCGGTGAGGAAGGTACCCGACAGCCAGCGCGCCGAGACCTCGCGGCGGTCAGGCGGACCGCTGCGGCCGTCCGCGATCAGCGGCGGCTCGTTGCCGAGTTCGGCTATGACCTCTTCGGTGTCCGGCATCCAGAAAGGCTGCTTCTTCCCCAGGCGAAACGGCTTGTCGTTCTCGTTGCGGCCATGACATTTGCCTGTCACGGCCGTTGAAGTCAACGAAGCGGCAAGCCGGCCGATATCCCCAATGATGCGTCTCTTGCGAGACGGCGCTCTTGTCGTCTGTCGCGGTCGTCTGTTTTTGGGGCGCCTCACACATACGCGCGCGCCTTCCTTCTATGGGCTGGTTTCACGCCTTAATGCGGCGGCAATAGGGCCCGCTGTGGATGACCCAAGAGTTGCCGCTGGGGCAGTCGGCTATCGAAAAAGCGGGCTGAAAAATTCGTCGCAAAAAATTCAAAAAAGTTCGAAATCGGTGTTGACGCCTCGAGGGAGCTCCGACTATATACGCCCCACCAACGACGGCGGCGACGCTGCTGGCGACCAAGAAGTTCGCTTCTGAGTATCGCGAGAGTTGGACAGAATTCAAGAGAGCCGCGTGAGCGACACTCGGAGGGCCCCGGAGCCGAGAGCGAAG
>NZ_SUGA01000110.1 GCF_004963255.1 Mesorhizobium sp.
CCCGTCGGCCCGATCACGACGTCGCCTTCAGCGCGCGGATCACTGCGGCCACCGTCTTGGTATCGGCGCCCCGGCCGACGCGCATCGCGACGCCGTCGATCTCAAGCTCGATCATGCCGGCATCTCGGGTGGCTTGCCGTTTCCGCTGCTTCGGTGAACGGCTGGCTACAGGTTCCGCCGCCGCCACAACCGCCGGCACAAAGGCAGGAGAATCTTGCTGCACCGAAGCGACCTGTTTGCGCGCTTCGCGGCGCCAGGCGAAGACCTGCTGCGGCCTGAGACCATAACGGCGGGCGACCTCGGAAATGATCGCATTCGGCTCCAGCGTCTCTGCGATGATCCGCGCCTTGTCATCCACCGACCAGTGACGCCGACCGCCGGCACCGTTGATCACCTCGAAACGCCGAAGCTGCCGCTCCGGGTCAAGCGTAAGGTCAAGTCCAGACACAAGCCGATCTCCGAT
>NZ_SUGA01000111.1 GCF_004963255.1 Mesorhizobium sp.
ACTTCATACAACATTGCTTATGCAAGGTGTCGCCGAAGGCGACGGATGAGGGGTGTTCCAGGGAACGCCAACGTCTCACTCCGCTGGAACACCCCTCAACCGTCTCGGCGCTGCGGGCCGATCCACCTTCTCCCACAAGGGGAGAAGGCAAGGCAGCGCTCACGCCGCCTTGTCACGGACCTGATAGTCTTTCACGGCGGTGAAGCGGATCGCCTTCCAGCGCTCGACCTCGTAGTTCAGCGAGAAGGCGTGCTGGGCGAGGAACACCGGATCGTTGTCGAGGTCGCGGGCGATGTCGCCGCGATGCGATTCTATGAAACGCTGCACCTCCGCCTTGTCCTCGGCCGAGATCCAGCGGCAGACGGAGAAGCGCGACATCTCGAAATCCACCGGCAGCGTGTATTCGATGTTCAGCCGTTCCTTCAGCACGTCGAGCTGCAG
>NZ_SUGA01000112.1 GCF_004963255.1 Mesorhizobium sp.
TGACAGGATCAGTGCTCAGACCCACACCAATTTTGGTCACCCTCTGATGACTGAGTTGATCGTATAGGGAATCTGTGTTCGGCTAAGACGCGACCACATTCGGTTTGTCCTTAGGCCGGGAGATGCGGGTGTTGGGTCGATTAGGCACATAAGAGTCATCGCAGCACGCCGGATGCGGTCTGCTTGTCGCAACGACAAACTCGGTGCTGCAATAAGGATGAACGTTTTCTGCACCCGCTTCGAAAGACGGGTGGCTTTGATCACACACACCCTTGGGCTGACCGGTGCGTAGCCGGTTCAGGTACTTTTTTGCTGGAGAGAGCATGCTGGAAAAATTCGAACGTTATCCGCTCACCTTTGGGCCCACGCCGATCGAGAGGCTCGACCGCCTCGGCAAGCATCTGGGCGACAAGGTGG
>NZ_SUGA01000113.1 GCF_004963255.1 Mesorhizobium sp.
TTTCCGCTCACCATCTACTTGCTGTCCGGCTGGCTGCAGTCCCGCTATCCAGGGATCGACTGGTTCTCGCATGACGCCGGGCATCTCTTGGAAATGATGTTCGGCTGGCGGATCAATCCGCATTTCGGCCCCTTCCATCTGCTGAGCTTCGTCCTGATCGGCGGTGGGTTCTGGCTGATCGCGGCCGCATGGAGCGTTCTCTACGACGCTCAGCAGCACCGTTCTCTCGCCACCAGCGGCCCGTACAGCCATGTGCGCCACCCGCAATATGCCGGCTTCATCCTGGTGATGCTGGGTTTCCTCGTTCAGTGGCCGACGCTGCTGACGCTGGCGATGTTCCCGGTGCTGGTCGTGATGTATGTGAGGCTGGCGCGGGCCGAGGAGCGCGAAGCGATTGCCGAATTCGGCGACG
>NZ_SUGA01000114.1 GCF_004963255.1 Mesorhizobium sp.
TGCGCCGCCACGGTCGATCCCGCATCGGAAGACCCGCCGAAATAGAGTGGTGGATAGGGCGTCTGCACCGGCGGGAACAGCAGGCGGCCATCCTCGATGCGGAAATGCTTGCCTTGATGCTCGACCGTCTCGCCGCTCAGCACGCGCTTGTAGACCTGCAGGAATTCCTGCGTCACCTCATAGCGCTCGGCATGCGACAGGAAGATGCCGTCGCCCTTGTTCTCCAGCGGATCGCCGCCGGTGACGACATTGATCAGCAGACGTCCGTTCGAGATACGATCGAGCGTTGCCGTCATGCGCGCCGCGAGCGTCGGCGACTGCAGGCCGGGCCGCACCGCGACCAGGAAACGCAACCGCTCTGTCAGCGGCGCCAGGGCCGACGCGATCACCCAGGAATC
>NZ_SUGA01000115.1 GCF_004963255.1 Mesorhizobium sp.
ACGGTGGCCGCAGTGATCCGCGCGCTGAAGGCGACGTCGTGATCGGGCCGACGGGAGCGGTCAAGGTCATGGTGGCGACGAAGCCGGTTGACTTCCGCAAGGGCGCGGAGGGATTGGCGGCGCTGGTGCGAGAGACGATGGGGGCCGATCCGTTCAGCGGGGCCGTCTACGTCTTCCGGGCGAAGCGGACTGACCGGATCAAGCTGATCTTCTGGGACGGCACCGGCGTCTGCCTATGCCAAGCGTCTGGAGGATGGAGAGTTCCGCTGGCCGAAAGTGCATGACGGCATGATGCGGCTGACGGCCGCACAGCTCTCGGCGCTACTCGAAGGGCTTGACTGGCGGCGAGTCCACGAGGCGCGCCGGACCCGCGTTCCAGCCCAGGCGGGCT
>NZ_SUGA01000116.1 GCF_004963255.1 Mesorhizobium sp.
ACGCGGGAGAGTAGGTCGCTGCCAGGTCTGCCAAGCGCATGTTCACCCTCACATCCGGATCAAGCTCCAGATGGAGCTCAATCTTCTCTCTACGATTTTAGTGATGCATGTCGGTAGCTCAAAACCGCTAGGCACTTTTGAGCGACATGCATCAGGCCCGCCAACGGGACCACGGGCCGCGAAAGCGGCCCTTTCAGTTGGTGAGCCATCTACCTATCTGTAGGCCAGCCTATCCCTAGGCTTGCGCTTACGTCCAAGAACGCAAGCAAACGCTTGCTCGTAGTCGCAAGCAAACGCTTGCTCGTAGGTGACGCGGGGTGGAGCAGCCCGGTAGCTCGTCAGGCTCATAACCTGAAGGTCACA
>NZ_SUGA01000117.1 GCF_004963255.1 Mesorhizobium sp.
GCCATCCGCGACAACGACACGGCGGCGCGCATCATCGGCATTCCGGTGCTGAAGACGAAGCTGCTCGCTTTCGCCATCTCGTCCTTCATCATCGGCGTCGCCGGCGTCATCTGGGCGTTCGCCTATCTGAGGACCGTGGAGCCGGCGGGCTTCGACCTCGACCGCTCGTTCCAGATACTGTTCATCATCATCATCGGCGGGCTCGCCTCGATCCGCGGCGCTTTCCTGGGTGCCGCGCTTATCGTCGTTTTCCCGCTGGTGCTGTCGCGCCTCGGCGGCTTCCTGCTCGGCGACCTCTTCGATTCCGGCGTGCTCGACATGAGCCAGCGCATCGTGCTCGGCGCGCTCATCATCCTCTTT
>NZ_SUGA01000118.1 GCF_004963255.1 Mesorhizobium sp.
GCCTATCGCTTCGGCGAGCTGGTGCTGCCGCATTTGCCGACCGAACATCAGGTCAAGGCGCCCGGCTCGTCCGTCAACACCGGTCCCTTCGGCGAAACGATCGCCGGCGACCATCGTCCGAAATCGCTCGCCAGCGCCTCGTGAACGCGCTGCCGCCCCGGCCGCGCAGCCATGTCGCCATTCTCGGCGGCGGCTTCTCCGGCGCAGCCGTGGCTTGGCATCTCGCGCGCCAATCCGCGCGGCCATTGATCACTATCATAGAGCCGCGTGCGTTCCTCGGCGGCGGGCTGGCCTATTCCAGCGAGGAGCCGTCGCATCGCGTCAACGTGCCAGCGTCCAGGATGAGCCTGTCGCCGGA
>NZ_SUGA01000119.1 GCF_004963255.1 Mesorhizobium sp.
AGGTGCCGGTGCGCGAGGAGCGCATGAGCGCCTATGAAATGATGCTGTCGGAGAGCCAGGAGCGCATGCTGATGGTGCTGCGCCCCGAAAAGGAAAAGGAGGCCGAGGCGATCTTCCACAAATGGGGCCTCGACTTCGCCATTGTCGGCAAGACCACCGACGATCTGCGCTTTCGCGTGCTGCACCAGGGCGACGAGGTCGCCAATCTGCCGATCAAGGATCTTGGCGACCAGGCGCCGGAATATGACCGTCCCTGGGCCGAGCCGAAGAAGCCGGCGCCCCTGGCTGCCAGCGATGCCCCACAAGCCGACATCGCCGAGGCTTTGTTGAAACTGCTCGGCGGACCCGAC
>NZ_SUGA01000011.1 GCF_004963255.1 Mesorhizobium sp.
ACCGAATACTGGACCGAGACGCGGCCGCGCTTCACGGCAGACGATATCGAACAGGCGCTTGCCGGCGTGAAGCTGGTGGAGGCGGCGAACGAACGCGACGAAGCGGCGGCAATCGCCATTGCGTTGCGGCGCGCCGTAGAGATCCCAGGCAAGCGCGCGGCGCTCGTCACCGGCGACCGCGCGCTGGCGCGACGGGTTTCGGCCGAACTGCTGCGCTTCGGCGTCGTCGCCGACGATTCCGGCGGCGCGCCGCTCATCAACACGCCAGCCGCCAGCCTGCTCAGGCTCGCGCTGAGCGCCGCGTTCCGGCCCGGCGACCCGGTAAGCCTGCTCTCCTTGCTCAAGCATCCGCTGCTCGGGCTCGGTCTCGAACGCCAGGCCGTGCGCAAGGCGGCCGAGCTCGTCGAGCTGGTCGCCTTACGAGGAGGCACAGGCCGGCCGGATGTCGCATCGCTCGGCGTGCTTTTCGAGACGCGGCTTGCGGAACTGAGCGGCGACACCCGCCAGCCCTTCTGGTTTTCGCGCCTGACCGTGCGCGGCATCGAGCAGGCGCACGGCATGCTTGGCCGCCTTTCCAAGGCGCTCTCGCCGCTCACCGCGATCCGCGACGAGAAGGACGCTGACATCGCGACGCTGACCAGCGCAAGCGTCGTCGCGCTGGAGGATCTGGGCCGCGCCGCCGACGGGAACCTCGCCGAGCTCTATGCCGGCGACGCCGGAGAAAAACTCGCCGAGCTGTTGCGCGGGCTGGTCGCCGCAGCCTCGCCCTTCACCTTCGCCGCTTCGGAATGGCCCGACGTGATGGAAGCGCTGATCGCGCCGGAGACGGTGAAGCCGGCGCAAGGCACCGACCGCAACATCGCCATCTGGGGCGCGCTGGAAGCGCGATTGCAGAATGTCGACACGCTGGTCATCGGCGGGCTCAATGAAGGGGTCTGGCCGCGCAAGCCCGAGAGCGACCGCTTCATGTCGCGGCTGATGAAGACCGGCATCGACCTCGAACCGCCTGAACGGCGCATCGGCCTTGCCGCGCATGATTTCCAGATGGCGATGGGCGCGGCGGAAGTGGTGCTGACGCGTTCGGCGCGCTCCGGCGACGCGCCGGCCGTGCCGTCGCGTTGGCTGCAGCGCATGCTGACCTTCATCGGCAAGGAGCCGGCGGCGGCCCTTCGCGCGCGCGGCGACGCGCTGCTCGGCTGGGCGCGCGCGCTCGATGCCGGCGAGAAGAAGGATTTTGCCCCCCGCCCGCAGCCCAGGCCGCCGCTCAGCATGCGCCCGCTGCATTTCTCCGTCACCGAGATCGAGACGCTGCGCCGCGACCCCTACGCGGTCTATGCGCGGCGCATCCTCGGGCTCTCGCCGCTGGAGCCATTGATCCGCGATCCGGGCGCGGCCGAACGCGGCACGCTGTTCCACGAGATCCTGCATCTGTTCTCGCGGCGGGTGGAGGATCCAAGGGCGCCGAATGCGCTCTCGAGCCTCATCGAAGCCGGCCGTCTCTGCTTTGCCGAGGCAAAGCTTCCACCGGATATCGAGGCCATCTGGTGGCCGCGTTTCGAAAAGCTCGCCGAGAACATCATCGAATGGGAGCATACCCGCGCCGATGCGGTCGCCATGCGCTATGCCGAGGAACGCGCCGACAAGACGGTGGTCGGCCGCACCGGCGTGACGCTGTCCGGCTATGCCGACCGCGTCGATCTGCTCGCCGGTGGCATGGCCGACATACTCGACTACAAGACCGGCTCCTCGCCCTCGAAAGCGCAGGCGCATACGCTGCTGTCGCCACAGCTCGCGCTGGAGGGCGCGCTGCTCAGGCGCGGCGCCTTCAAGGAACTCGGCATTCGCGAGCCCTCGCAGCTTGCCTTCGTGCGGCTGAAGCCGAATGGCGAGGTGTTCGAGGAATCGATTCTCGAATACAACCGCAAGCCCCGCACCGCCAATGACCTGTCCGAGGAAGCCTGGGCGCGGCTGGAGCGTCTGCTCTTCCACTATGCCGACCCGACCACCGGCTATCTGTCGCGCGCCCTTCCGTTTCGCGAGGGCGAGGCCGACGGCGATTACGACCATCTGGCGCGCGTACTGGAATGGTCGGCGGGTGGCGCCAGCGAAGACGAGGCGGAAGGATGAAATATCCGATCCCCTCCGATACCGCCGCCAGCCAGGCGCGCGCCTCGGATCCTGCCTATTCCGCCTGGGTGTCGGCCAATGCCGGCTCGGGCAAGACGCATGTGCTGGCGCAGCGCGTCATCCGTCTCCTGCTCAACGGCACCGATCCGTCGAAGATCCTGTGCCTGACCTATACGCGGGCTGCCGCCGCAAACATGTCGAACCGCGTGTTCTCCACCCTGTCGGAATGGACAGCGCTGCCCGATGCGGAGCTGGCGATCAGGATCGCGGCGCTGGACGGCCGCGGCGCCGACCGCGACACGATGCGGCGCGCGCGGCGCCTGTTTGCCGAGGCGCTGGAGACGCCGGGCGGGCTGAAGATCCAGACCATCCACGCCTTCTGCGAATCCGTGCTGCACCAGTTCCCGCTCGAAGCCAACATCCCGGCGCATTTCGAGATGCTCGATCCGCAGATGGAGGCCTCGCTGTTCGCCGATGCCCGCCGCGACATGATTTCGGGTGCCGGCGCCGGCGTCGAAGGCCTGGCGGAAGCCTTCGCCACCGTGCTGGAGCGCGGCGGCGAGTTCGGGCTCGATTCCCTGCTTGCCGAGATCGTCGGCAAGCGCGACGAGTTGCGCGATTTCATCGCCAAGCTCGGCAGGGATCGGGATTTCCGGCTGCTCTTCGCCGAATTCGGCTTCGGGCCCGGGCAGACGGCCGAGGGCATCGCCGCTTCGCTCTGGCCGCTGCCTGGCTTCGATCCCGGCCAATTCGCCGAATTCGCGCAAGCCGCCGAGGCCGCCGACGCGCGCCAGGTGCTGAACAATGTCATCCCTTACGCCCGGGGCGCCTTCGCCGAAGCCGACCCGATCCGGCGGCTGCGGCTGCTGGCAAAGGCCTTTCTCAAGGCCGACGGCCACCCCTATGAGCCGGCCAAGATCTTCAAGAAGGCGCTGGTCGACCGGCTGCCGGATTTGCCCGACCGCTACCTTGCGACGGCCAGGGCGATCCTCGACGTGTCGGACCGGCTGGCGCTGTTCCGCATGCTGGAAGGGACGGCGGCGGCGCTCACCGTCGCCGGCTGGCTGATCGCGCGCTACGAGCAGTTGAAGCGCGGACGAGGCTTCCTCGACTTCAACGATCTCATCACCCGCACCGTGAGCCTGCTGTCACGGCCCGATGCCGGACCATGGGTGCAGTTCAAGCTCGACCAGGGCATCGATCATATCCTGCTCGACGAGGCGCAGGACACCAGCCCCGACCAGTGGGAAGTGGTGAAGAAGCTGACGGAAGAGTTCTTCGCCGGGCTCGGCCAGCGCGAGGCCGTGACGCGCACGATCTTTGCCGTGGGGGATGAAAAGCAGTCGATCTACTCCTTCCAGGGCGCGGCGCCCGATTCCTTTGCCGAAAGCCGGCTGTTGTTTGCCGGGCGCGTGCGCGACGCTGAAGCCGCCTTCGCCAACTTGAAGCTCACCTGGTCGTTCCGTTCGAGCGACGACGTGCTGGCCGCGGTCGACCGCGTCTTCGCGGAACCCGGCGTGCGGCGCGGCATCAGCCACGATCCCGATCCGCTCAGCCACAAGGCGATCCGCAATGACGCGCCCGGCTATGTCGAGGTGTGGCCTTCGGTCGGCGCCGAAATGGTCGAGGAGCCGGACGATTGGACGCTGCCGGTCAACCATGCCAGCGCTCCCGCGGTGCGCGTCGCCGAGCATGTCGCCACGACCATCCAGACCTGGCTCAAGCAAGGCGAGGTGATCGAAGGCAAGGGCAGGAAATTGACCGCCGGCGACATCCTGGTGCTGGTGCGCAAGCGCGATCGCTTCGTCCATGCGCTGTCGCGCAGCCTGAAGAACCGGCAGATCCCGGTCGCCGGCGCCGATCGGCTCAGCCTGCCCGGCCATATCGCCGTGCAGGACCTGATCGCGCTCGGGCATTTCCTGATCCAGCCGGAGGACGATCTTTCCTTGGCCGCCGTGCTGCGCAGCCCGATCTTCGAGGTCTCCGAGGAGACCTTGCTGGCGCTTGCCGGCCAAAGGCCGAAGGGCCAGTCGCTGATCGCCTCACTCAGGCATCACGCGGCCGAGGATGTTTCGCTCGCCGCTGTCGTTAGCCGGCTCGATGGCTGGGCAACCGAAGTGGCGTTCAAGCCGGTCTTCGAATTCTACGCCGCGGCGCTGGCGCGCGACGAGCTGCGCCGCAAGATGACGGCGCGGCTCGGACCCGAAGCCGGCGACATCCTCGACGAATTCCTGAGCTTTTGCCTGGCCGAGGAACGGACCGGACTGCCGGGGCTGGAATCCTTCCTGTCGACACTGGAGAATGCGGGCCCCGAGATCAAGCGCGAGATGGACCAGACACGCGACGAGGTCCGCGTCATGACCGTGCACGCCGCCAAGGGCCTGGAAGCGCCGGTGGTCTTCCTGGTCGATGGCGGCTCGGCGCCGTTCAGCGACCAGCATCTGCCGCGGCTGATGCCGTTCGAGAGCTCGGGGACGCAATGGAAAGGCAAGGGCTATCTATGGCGCTCGGCCAGCGATGTCGCCAACGGCGTCTCGAAGGCGGCCTCGGTGCGGGCGCGCGAGCTGGCGGACGACGAATACCGGCGGCTGCTCTATGTCGGCATGACGCGCGCCGAGGACCGGCTGATCGTCTGCGGCTATCACGGCAAGCGGCAGCCCAGCACGGGCACTTGGCATTCGGTCGTCAGCCGCGCGCTGCTCGGTGCGCCCGAGAGTTCGGAGCGGCGGCATCCGGCGACGGCCGATGTGGCCGTGCATCGCTTCCACATGACGAAATTGCCACCCGTCGCGCTGGCAAAGGGCGAAGCCGAGCATCGAATCGAGCATGCCGCGCCGCTGCCGGACGGACTATTCCAGCCGTTGCCGCCTTATGAGGAGCTGCCGCGTCCGCTTTCGCCCTCCGGCGCGTCGGCGCTGATCGAGGAAGCGAAAGATGCCGTCCCCGATACGCGCTCGCCGGTGCTCGACGCTGCCGCCGAGCCCGGCTTCGCGGTCTTGCGCGGCCTTGCCCTGCACAAATTGCTGCAGATGCTGCCC
Organism: Mesorhizobium sp.; assembly: GCF_004963255.1. GTDB lineage: Bacteria > Pseudomonadota > Alphaproteobacteria > Rhizobiales > Rhizobiaceae > Mesorhizobium. The sequence goes on from NZ_SUGA01000011.1 coordinate 5,166, forward strand.
GGCATCGCCGAGGCGGAAAGGCACGGTGCGGCCGAGCGCTATCTGGCGCGCGCCGGCGCCGATTGGCCGGCGGACGAGCGCGACAGGGCGATGGAAGCGGTGCTCTCCATCCTCTCTGACGATCGCTTCGGGGCGCTGTTCTGGCCGTCGTCGCGCGCGGAAGTCGCGATCATGGGCAACATCGAGGTGAAGGGCAGGCTGCGTTCCATCTCCGGCAAGATCGACCGGCTGGCGGTCACTGCGCAAAAAGTGTCGATCGTCGACTACAAGACCAATCGGCCGGCCCCCACAAACTTGGCCGAAGTGCCGCCTGCCTATGTACTGCAGCTTGCGCTCTACCGGGCGCTGCTCCAGCCGCTCTATCCGGGGCGCGAGGTGACGGCGGCGCTGCTGTTCACCGAGGCGCCGCGGCTGATCGAGCTGCCGGCGGCGGCCATGGACGACGCCCTTGCCCGACTCACGGGAGCGTGACACAAGAACTGCTTGAACATCGCCGCCACAACCACCACATTTGGTGCAACCCGAGTTTTCGAAAGGATTTCAGCATGGCCACCGTCAAGGTCGACAATGGCAATTTCCAGGCCGATGTGCTCAACGCCAAGGAGCCGGTCGTGGTGGATTTCTGGGCCGAGTGGTGCGGCCCGTGCAAGATGATCGGCCCGTCGCTGGAAGAGATTGCCAAGGAGCTCGGCTCCAAGGTGAAGATCGCCAAGCTCAACATCGATGAGAATCCCGAGCTTGCCGCGCAGTTCGGCGTGCGCTCGATCCCGACACTGATGATCTTCAAGGGCGGCGAAGTGGCCGACATGAAAGTGGGTGCCGCGCCGAAGACGGCGCTGTCGCACTGGATCAACGGCGCCATCGCCTGAGCCAATTCGGATATCCAACGAACAAGCCCGGCCAATCGCGCCGGGCTTTTCTTTGGCGCCATCGCTCATGGCGCCCTGGCCCTGACGTTCGCGCCCGCCATCTCCTCTTCTACAAGAAAAGGAGAATGCCATGACCGGAACAGCCAAGGCCACAGTCCATGTCGACAATGAGCGGGTGATCGTCACCGAATATCGCTTCGCGCCGGGCGCCAACACCGGCTGGCACCGACACGGCCACGACTATGTCGTCGTGCCGCTGATGGACGGCAAGGTGAAGCTGGTGACCAAGGACGGCGAATCCTTCGCCGAGATGAAGCAAGGCGCGCCCTATTTCCGCCGTGAGGGCGTCGAGCACGACGTCATCAACGCCAATGACGGCGAGTACGCTTTTATCGAGATAGAGTTGAAGTAGCCGTCACCAGTCCGCGACGCGATCGCCGCCGGCGAACTGCGCGCTTTTGCCGGTGTATTCGAACAGCTCGATCCTCACGCCGTTGGGGTCACTGATCCAGGCTTGGTAAGTGTCGTCGCAGGCGAGCTTCTTCGGCGTCACCTCGACGCCTTTCGAGCGAATATGGGCGACGGCCGCGTCGATATCTTCCACCTCCAGGCAGAAGTGGTTGATCTGGTGGCGGTCGCTGTAGCTGGCCTCGTGCTTTTCAAAGACCTCGACATGGCTGCGGCCGCCGCAGTCGAGATAGAAGCCGAAAATCCTGCCGTCGCGCAGGAAATTGAACCTTGTGTCCATGCCGAGCACATCGCGATAGAAGGAGCGCGTCGCCTCCAGGTCGTGCGCGAAGATGCAGACATGGGCGAGCTGCCTGACTTTGATCATGGCCGGTTCCTTTCGGCCCCCGCCGAAATCCGCAGCGCTGTCTCGACCTGACCTTAGGTCGGCGGCGTGCCGTTTTCGGCCAGCACGGCGCCGGCGAAATAGAGCGAGCCGCCGATCAGGATGCGCGGCGCCGGGCCGTCCCAGGAGTCGCGCAACAGCATCAGCGCGCTGGCGACGGAGCTGACGGGCTCGGCCGACAGGCCCGCTTCTTCGGCCCGCAACGCCAGCTCGTCGTTCGGCACACCGGCATCGCTGTTGGTCACCGGCACGGTGTAGACATGGCGGGCGAGACCCTTGAAGGCGCTGAAATAGCCGGTCTGGTCCTTGGTGTTGATCATGCCGGAAATCAGCACCAGCGGCCTCGGATTCTTCTCCTCCTGCTCGGCCAGCGCCTCGGCAATGACGATGCCGGCGCCGGGATTGTGGCCGCCGTCCAGCCAGATATCGGACCCTTTCGGCGCAAGCTCCACCAGCTTGCCCTGCGTCAGCTTCTGCATGCGTGCCGGCCAGGCGACATGGATCATCGCCCGCTCGGCGGCGCGATGGCCGATCTCGAAGCCAGCCGCCTTGACGGCGGCGATCGCCGCCGCGGCGTTGGCGTATTGATGGCGCCCGGGCAGACGCGGCAAAGGCAGGTCCATCAGCCCGTCCTCGTCCTGGTAGACCATGCGGCCATTCTCCTCGAAAGCGAGGAAATCCTGGCCATAGATCACGGTCGGGCAATCCAGCCGCTCGGCCGTCTCGATCAGCACCTGAAGCGCGGTGTCGCTTTCCTGGGCGCCGATCACCACCGGGCAGCCGCGCTTCATGATGCCCGCTTTCTCGGCGGCGATCAGCTCGACGCGGTCGCCGAGATAGGCTTCGTGGTCCATCGAGATCGGCATGATCACCGAAACCGCCGGCCGCTTGATGACGTTGGTGGCGTCGAAACGGCCGCCAAGGCCGACCTCGATGATCGCCGCCTCCGCCGGATGCTCCGAAAACAGGATGAAGGTGACGGCGGTGAGAATCTCGAAGACGGTGATCTTCTGGCCTTGATTGGCTTCGGCGACGCGGGCGATGGCCTCCGCGAAAACCTCGTCCTCGACGAGCTTGCCGCCGCCTTCGGCCGCCAGCCGGTAGCGCTCATGCCAGTTCACCAGATGCGGCGAGGTATGGACATGGACGAGATGGCCGACCGCCTCCAGCAGCGCGCGCGAGAAGGCGGCGCAGGAGCCCTTGCCATTGGTGCCGGCGATGTGGATGACCGGCGGCAGCCGGTCCTGCGGATTGCCGAGGCGTTCGAGAAGCCGGGTGACGCGGTCCAGCGAAAGGTCGAAGCCTTTCGGATGCAGCGTCATCAGATGTTCGATTTCGCGTTCGGCGGAGAGCGTTGTCATGGCGGAATCCTAGCGCATGCTTCCGAAGCCGGGAATCGGTTTCGAAACGGCCATGCGCAAATCAGAGGCTACAGCACAGAACGGACGGCGCAAATCGCGGTTCGCGGCGAACGGTGTGGCGTCAGGCCGATCCCGCCTAGGCTTGCGGCCGCGCCTCGGCGTTGACCACCGCCGGCGGCAGGATCTCCGGCTCCAACGGCTTCTCGGCTTGCGGCATCTTGAGCAGCATCTTCAGGAGCCGCGCGATTGTCTGGCGCATCTCGAGGCGCGAGACGACCATGTCGACCATGCCGTGCTCCATCAGATATTCGGCGCGCTGGAAACCGTCGGGCAGCTTTTCGCGAATGGTCTGCTCGATGACGCGCGGCCCGGCAAAGCCGATCAGAGCGCCGGGCTCGGCGATGTGGACATCGCCCAGCATGGCGTAGGAGGCGGTGACGCCGCCGGTGGTGGGGTTGGTCAGCACGACGATATAGGGCAGGCCGGCTTCCTTCAGCCGGTCGACGCCTACCGTGGTGCGCGGCAGTTGCATCAGCGACAGGATGCCCTCCTGCATGCGGGCGCCGCCGGAGGCGGCGAACAGGATCAGCGGCCGCCTGCGCTGCAGCGCGACCTCGAAGGCGTGCACGATGGCCTCACCGGCGGCCATGCCGAGCGAGCCGCCCATGAAGGCAAAATCCTGCACTGTGACTATGACCGGCAGCCCATCAATGGTGCCGGCGCCGTTGAGGATCGCATCCTCGAGGCTGGTCTTGGCCTTCGCCTCCTTCAGACGATCGGTGTAGCGCTTCTCGTCGCGGAACTTCAACGGGTCCTGGACGACCTTGGGATTTTCCAGCACCTCGTATTTGCCGTCGTCGAAGAAGTATTTCAGCCGCTCCTTGGCCGAGATCTTCATGTGGTGGCCGGAGGCCGGGATGACGAACTGGTTGGATTCGAGTTCCTTGTGGAAGATCATCTCGCCGGTCTCGGGATCCTTGATCCAGAGGTTTTCCGGCATGTCGGTGCGCCGGCCGAGCATCGAATTGATCTTCGGGCGAACGTAATTGGTGATCCAGTTCATGGCTTCGGCTCCCGTCCTGGAAAGGACTTCACGCAATTCCAGGAAAAGTCTGTGGCGATTTTCCGTCCGGAACTGCTTGTAGAGGAATAGTCAGGCTATTCGGCGGCAGCAAGGCGGGCCGAACGGACGCCCTGGGCGAGGCCGCTGACCAGCGTGGCGACGGCTTCGGCCGGATCGGCTGTCTTCTCGCCCTTCGGTCCCAACACATTGGCGACCGCGTTGACGATCGCCGTGCCGACCACCACGCCGTCGGCCGAGGCGCCAATGACGCGCGCCTGCTCGGCGGTCTTGACGCCGAAGCCGACGCAGACCGGCAGCGCGGTGTGGCCCTTGATGCGGGTGACCGCCGCGGAGACCTTGGCGGTGTCGGCAAGCGCCGAGCCGGTGATGCCGGTCATCGAGACGTAATAGACGAAGCCGGAGGTGTTTTCGAGCACCTTGGGCAGGCGCTTGTCGTCGGTGGTCGGCGTCGCCAGACGGATGAAGTTGACGCCGGCCTTGAGGGCCGGAATGCAGAGCTCCTCGTCCATTTCCGGCGGCAGGTCGACGACGATCAGGCCGTCGATCCCGCTGGCCTTGGCGTCGGCGAGGAAGCGGTCGACGCCGTAGATATAGATCGGATTGTAGTAGCCCATCAGCACGATCGGCGTCTCGTCGTCGCCGGCGCGGAACTCGGACGCCATCTTCAGCGTCCTGGCCAGGGTCTGGCCGCCCTTCAGCGCCCGAAGACCCGCCGCCTGGATGGCCGGACCGTCGGCCATCGGATCGGAGAATGGCATGCCGAGCTCGATGACGTCGCTGCCGGAGACGGGCAGCGCCTTCATGATCGACAGCGAGGTCTCGTAATCGGGGTCGCCGCCCATGATGTAGGTGACCAGAGCCGGACGGCCTTCGGCTTTGAGCTTCGCCATGCGGCGGTCGATGCGGGTGGTCATTGTCAGATCTCCATGCCCAGCATCTTGGCCACCGTATGCACGTCCTTGTCGCCGCGGCCGGACAAATTGACGATGACGAGCTGGTCCTTGTCCATCTTCGGCACGATCTTCATCGCATGGGCGATGGCATGCGCCGATTCCAGCGCCGGGATGATGCCTTCGACCCGGGTGGTGAGCTGGAAGGCCTCCAGCGCCTCGTCGTCGAGGATCGGCTCATACCGGACGCGGCCGGAATCGCGCAGCCAGGAGTGCTCGGGGCCGACACCCGGATAATCGAGGCCGGCCGAGATCGAGTGGCCGTCCAGGATCTGGCCGTCGGCATTCTGCAAGAGATAGGTGCGGTTGCCATGCAGCACGCCGGGCCTGCCGGCATTCATCGAGGCGCAATGCTCGACGCCGTCGAGGCCGCGCCCTCCCGCTTCGATTCCGATGATGCGGACTTCCTTGTCGTCAAGGAAGGGATGGAAGAGGCCGATGGCGTTGGAGCCGCCGCCGACGGCGGCGATGATGACATCCGGCAGCCGGCCTTCCTGCTCCAGCATCTGCGCGCGGGCCTCCGAGCCGATCACCGACTGGAAGTCGCGCACCATCTCCGGATAGGGATGCGGGCCGGCGGCGGTGCCGATCAGGTAGTAGGTGTCCTCGACATTGGTGACCCAGTCGCGCAGGGCTTCGTTCATGGCGTCCTTCAGCGTGCCGTGGCCGGCAGTGACCGGCCGCACCTCGGCGCCGAGCAGCTTCATGCGGAAGACGTTGGGGCTCTGGCGGGCAACGTCGGTGGCGCCCATGTAGACGACGCAAGGGTAGCCGAAGCGCGCCGCCACGGTCGCCGAAGCCACGCCATGCTGGCCGGCGCCGGTCTCGGCGATGATGCGCTTCTTGCCCATGCGCTTGGCGAGCAGGATCTGGCCGAGGCAGTTGTTGATCTTGTGCGAGCCGGTGTGGTTGAGGTCCTCGCGCTTGAAATAGACCTTTGCGCCGCCGAGATGCTTCGTCAGGCCTTCGGCGAAATAGAGTTTTGAGGGCCGTCCGGCATAGTGGGTCGACAGGTTCTGCAGCTCGGCCTTGAACTCCGGATCGTTCTTGGCGTGGTTCCACTGCTCCTCGAGGTCGAGGATCAGCGGCATCAGCGTCTCGGCGACGAAACGGCCGCCGAAAATGCCGAACATGCCCTGCTCATCGGGTCCGGTGCGGAAGGAATTGGGCATAGCCGGCTTGTTCATCGCCGATCTCTCCTTGACTTGGTGAGCATGTCCTTGTCGGAAAACCGGATTCCACTTTTCCGGGACATGCTGCATTTTGGTTTCGAGCATGTCCTTATCGGAAAACCGGATTCCACTTTTCCGGGACATGCTCGGGTTTGAGCCTGCTCAGGCGGCGCGGTCGTCGCGCGCGGCCCTGACGGCCCGGAAAAACTGCTCGATCAGCGCCGGATCCTTGACGCCCGGAGCGCTTTCCACACCGGACGAAACATCGATTCCGGGAGGGTTGGCCAGTCTCAGGGCATCGCCGATATTGGCGGCGTTGAGCCCACCGGAAAGCATGTAATCGAGCCCGGCGTCAAGGCCGGCAAGGATGCGCCAGTCGAAGGCGACGCCATTGCCGCCCGGCAGCTGCGATCCCTTGGGCGGCTTGGCGTCGAACATGAAACGATCGGCAATCCCGACGAACGGCTTTATACGCCCGAGATCGGCTGTCTCGCTGACGGAAAACACCTTCATGACGGGCAGGTCGTAACGGGCCTTGAGTTCCGCCACGCGCTCCGGCGTCTCGGAGCCATGCAACTGCAGCATGTCCGGCTGCATTTTTGCAACGATGTCATCCAAGAACTCATCGTCGGCATCGACGGTGACGGCAACGGCCAAGGCCTTGCCGCGCGCCGCTTCGCGCAGCCGCCCGGCCTCGGCCGGCTCGACATAGCGCGGGCTCTTGGCGAAGAAAATAAAGCCGACATGGCTGGCGCCGCCGGCAAGGGCGGCGGCCATCGCGGCGTCGGTCTTCAATCCGCAGATCTTGATGTCGAGCGTCATGGGCCGGGCTTGGCACGAAACGGCCAAAGAGTCGAGAAAAAGCATGCTGTTGCCACCACGGCGGAAAACGCTACCTTCATATAGGAACCACAGGCGAGAGCAGGATAATCATGGCCGACCGGACCGTCGCCGAACTCCGACAAAAGATCGCGCAGGCGCGCGAGGTGATCGCGCATCTGATCGACAAGGCCGCCGTCAACGGCGCCGAGGCGCACCGGGCGCTGGAGTATTTCGGCAGCGACGCCTTCGACCGGGATTTCCTGCCCTGGCCGCATATCGAGGAAGGGCTGCGGCCGGAGGAGCTGAACGCGGCGAATGACGATTGAGCGTCCAATGGGCTCAAGCCGATAGCAGAGAGGCTGGCGGGACAGCGCCTCCTCTGTCCTGCCGGACATCTCCCCCACGAGGGGGGAGATCAGATGTCACTCCGGCTTTCGCCAATCACCGATGTAGATGAGGCGCTGCCGGCGAAACTGCCAATCTCCCCCCTTGTGGGGGAGATGCCCGGCAGGGCAGAGGGGGCGCGAAGGAACTCCGTCGTCTCAAACGTTGCGCGCATGCGCGCAACAGCAGAGAGCTACTCGAACACAATCGCCTGCAGCGCCCCGCCGTTCCGCTTCAGCCAATCCTTGCAGCGGTCGGTGTCGGGGCACAGCTTCTCGCACAATCTCCAGAATTTCGGGCCGTGGTTCATCTCCTTCAGATGCGCCACCTCATGCGCCACCAGGTAGTTTATCACCGCCGGCGGGGCCATCATGATGCGCCAGGAGAAGGAGAGGTTGCCCTCCGAGGTGCATGATCCCCAGCGGCTGGAGGTATCCTTGTACCTTATGGCCTTGGCGCGCTTGCCGATCGCCTCGGTGTGCTTGACCACCAGCCTCTCGATCTCCTTCTTGGCCTCGCGCTTGAGATGGTCGGCGACGCGGCGCGGCAGATGGATGCGCTCGCCATGGACGACCAGAAGCGGGCCGCGGTCGTCGCGCGAGACGGTGACGGTGCCGCGCTTCGAAGGCTCATGGACGATGCGGTGCGGCACGCCGCGGATCGGGATTTTTATGCCGGGCCGCACTTGCGGGCGGGTCGGCACCTTGGCCAGGCGCTGCTCCAGCCAGTCTTGGTGGCGGTCGAGGAATTTCTCCACCTCGCCCCGGCGCAGGCCGGGCGGCACGGTGACGCGAAGGCCCTGGCCGCCGGAATCGATGCGCAAAGTGAGCCGCCTGGCCCTGGCGCTTTCGACGATCTTCAGCGGCAAAGTTCGCCCGGCGACGCAATGTTCGCGCTCCACCACAGGGGTGGGCTTTGGCTTGGTCAGATTGCGAAAGAAGCCGAGGGTCATGGTTGGACGATACGCGATTCGAAAAAAACGGCCAGTGGAGGGAAGCTACAAAGAGAACAAAAAAGAAACGGCGCCGCTGAACGCGACGCCGTTGTGTCATCCCAAGACCTGTCGCAGGATCTCAGTCGTCGAGCAGGTTCGTGCCCTTGCCGCGCTTGGCAGCGGGCTTGTCGGCCGAGCCGGTGGTGGTCGGCGCGGTATGCTTGTTGCGCTGGGCCATGAAGCGGTCGAACTCGTCCTGGTCCTTGGCGCGGCGCAGCTCGCGGGCGTAGTCGTCGAACTCGGTCAGCATCTCGTCAAGCTTGCGGCGCTCCTCGGCGAGGCGCTCCAGCTCCTTCTCGCGCCAGTCGTCGAAGGCGACGTTGCCGGTGCGAGCCGAGCCGTGGCCCCATCGGGCCGCCTTGTCGGAGCCGCGGCGGCAGCCGGCGAAGATGCCGTCGGTCGCGCGGTTGACGTCGCGCTTGAAGCCTTCCAGCCGGTCGCCCCAGATGATGTAGGCGAGCATGGCGAAGCCGAGCGGCCAAAACACCATGAAGCCGATGACCATCAGCGCGATGGTGGCCGGCGTCCAGGCCGGACGGATCAATGCACTCGTATTCATTTCTCCCAATCCTTCCGTTGGAGACAGCCAAACCGGCTGCGTGGAATCGAAATGGGAAGGCGAAATGGGCTATTCAAGACAAATCCGGCCAAAACCGGCGAAGCTTCTGAAATGATTATCGCTTTTTGAGTTTTTCCAGGAAAAGCACTGCCATGCCGGCGACAAGCCCCCAGAACGCCGCGCCGACGCCGAAGAGGGTGAGCCCCGAAGCCGTCACGGCGAAGGTGACGGTGGCCGGCATGCGTTCGCCGGCGTCATGAAGGGCTATCGACAGCGCGTTGGCCAGGGGCGCCGTCAACGCAAGCCCCGCGACCAGCACGATCAGGCTTTGCGGCAGGACGGCGAAGATCGCCACCAGCGAGGCGCCGAAGATGGCGAAGATGAGATAGGCGAGCGCGTAGAACGGACCGGTCTTCCACCGCTCGGCCGGATCGGGATGGACATCGGGGCCGGTGCAGATGGCGGCCGAGATCGCCGCGAGATTTGTGGTCGCGGCACCGAACGGCGCCGAGAGCAGCGAGAACAGGCCGGTGACGCCGATCAGCGGGCCGGGCTCCGGATGATAGCCGGCGGCGCGCAGCACCGCGAGGCCCGAAAGGTTCTGCGAGGCCATGGTGACGAGATAGAGCGGCAGGGCAAGGCCGATGATCGCCGAGGCGGTGAATTGCGGCGCAATGAACGTCAATGTCGACAGTTCCGGCACCGGCAGGCTGCCGACGCGGCCGGTGAGGAAAGCGGCAAGGCCGCCGCCGATCAGCACCACCAGCACCGATAAAGCCGGATTGAACAGGCGGATGACGAAGAAGGCGGCGATCAGCGGCAGGATCAGCCAGGGATCGGCGGGAATGGCCTTCACCGCATTGACGGCGAAACTGACCAGGATGCCGGCCAGCATGCCGGACGCGACCGAGGCCGGGATCTGCGCGATCAGCCGGGTCAGCGGCTTGAACAGGCCGGTGGCGACCAAAAGGACACCGGTGACCATGAAGGCGCCAACGGCCTGCGGCGTCGTGAAACCGCTGGAGGCAGCGATCAGGGCGAGACCCGGCGTCGACCAGGCGGTGATGACCGGCATTTTCGTGCGCCAGGACAGCCACAGGCATTCCACGACCATGGCAAGGCAGATCGCCGTCACGCCGCTCGCGGTCTCGATCTGGGTGGCGCCGACCGCCTTGGCGGCGGCGATGACGAGGGCCAGCGTGCCGCCAAAGCCGACGATCGCGGCGACGAAGGCGGATATCGGGATGGAGATGCGCATGGTCAGGCGGCCCGCTTGACCATGTCGGCGACGGCGCGCTTCAGCATGTCGAGATCCTCGGGACGGGACAGGCGATGATCGCCGTCGGGGATCAGCGACAGCGTCACATCGTCGGCGGGAAGCATCGATGCGAGCTTCAAGGCATGGCTGGACGGCACGTCCGGATCGGCCAGGCCCTGCAATATGTGCACCGGACAGTGCGTGTCGATCGGTCCGGTCATGACCCGGTTGGCGCGGCCGTCCTCGATCAGCGCTCGGGTGTAGATATAAGGCTCGTCCGAATAGTCGGACGGCTCGGTGAAAAATCCCTTTTTCGAAAGATCGCGCTTCTGTGCCTTGGTCAGCACCGGTTCGATCAGCTCGAATGTGAAGTCAGGCGCCGGCGCAAGCAGCACGAGACCGGCCACGCGGTCGTCGCCCGCCCGGCGCAATTCCTGGACCATGCGCAGCGCGATCCACGCCCCCATCGAGGAGCCGACCAGGATCTGCTTGCCTTTGCTGAAGCGCCGGAAGACGGCGAGGCTCTCGGCCAGCCATCTGGAGATCGTGCCGTCGGCGAATTCGCCGCCCGACTCGCCATGGCCGGAATAGTCGTGGCGCAGATAGGCGTGGCCCTCGCGAGCGGCCCAGGCAGCAAGCGTCTCCGCCTTCGTGCCCAGCATGTCGGACTTGTAGCCGCCGAGCCACACCACGCCGGGCGCCGTGCCAGGCGCCTGCCTGACGGCGATGCTCGACCCGTCCACATCAATGAAAACCGGAGCGCTGGCGGCCATGGGCTTGTCCTTTCCGCCGGTCTTTTGACACAGGCGGTGGTTCAACGAAAAGTGCTCGCGGCATTTCTTTGCTTGGTGCAGGTAAAGGCAAGCGGACAGGTGATTTTCCAACCGGGCTGTGCTATTGACTCACGCCCCGCGCTCCCCACATAGGCGCGTCCAGCAATTCGAATTACTGAACCCTGAACGAAACGGCCGAGGAGACCACGACCATTCGCAGACCTTTCAAAGCAGCGGCACCCACCAAGGACGGGCCGCGCTCCAACCGAGACATCCGGGTACCCCGGGTCCAGCTTATCGATGCCGACGGCCAGAACCGTGGCGATGTTTCCATCAATGACGCGTTGCTGCTCGCCGAAGAGGCCGGGCTCGATCTCGTCGAGATATCGCCCAATGCGGTGCCGCCGGTCGTCAAGATCCTCGATCTCGGCAAGCTGAAATACGCCAACCAGAAGAAGGCGGCCGAAGCCCGCAAGAACCAGAAGGTCATCGAGATCAAGGAGATCAAGATGCGCCCGAACATCGACAGCCATGACTATGAGACCAAGATGAAGGCCGTGCGGCGCTTCTTCGAGGAAGGCGACAAGGTCAAGCTGACGCTGCGCTTCCGCGGCCGCGAGATGGCGCATATGGAGCTCGGCATGCAGCTTCTGAACAAGGTGCGCGAGGAAGTGTCGACGATCGCCAAGGTCGAGGCGGAGCCGAAGCTCGAAGGCCGCCAGATGATGATGGTTCTGGCGCCGCGCTAAATCCCGCCAAAATCATGGTGCAGGGCGTCCCGACGATCGGCGGGACGCCTGTTTTCTATCCGATCGCGGGCAAATCGACGATCGGGTTCCTCGGTGGCGAGCAAAACTCGACGATCGCTTCGCGATCACGAGCAAACGATCGGGTTTTTCCTCATGGGCGATGAAGTGAAGTCCAAGCCTGCCCGGCAAACGCCAGGTCTCGGCGGCTACCAGCATATGCGCCGCCTCGTGCTGGCCGTGCTGATCGTTGTGCTGTTTGCCGCGCTTGTGTTCGGACAGTCGACTTTTCCGCCGGACACGCCGGTGCACGAAACGATCGAGATGTTCGGCGTGCTCTTGATCTTTCTCGGCATAGTCGGGCGATTGTGGTCGACGCTCTATATCGGCGGGCGCAAATCCTCCGAAGTGGTCACCGGCGGACCCTATTCGATCACCCGCAACCCGCTCTATCTGTTCTCGACCGTGGCGGCCGCCGGCGTCGGCGCGCAGATCGGCTCGTTTTCAGGCATCATTCTCTTTGCGCTGCTGTGCGCCGGCGCGTTCCACATCGTCATCCTGCGCGAGGAGCGCTATCTGAAGGAAGTGCTCGGCGCGGCCTACCAGGCTTATCTGGCCAAGGTGCCGCGCTTCTTCCCGAACCTTTCGCTCTACCAGGAGGGCGACACCGGCAGCTTCAAGCCGCGCCTGCTGTTGAACACGCTGCTCGACGGCCTGGTGTTCCTGGTCGCGCTGCCGGCCTTCGAGCTGATCGATGGCGCGCAGCAGTCGGGAGTGTTGCCGGTGCTCTTCCGTCTGCCCTGATCAAGACAGCGCGTCGCATCGCTGCAGGTGTTGCACACAGGCCGTCTTTGATCTATAGGACCGCCGTTCCAAGAAAACCGCCCGGCAGGGCATGCCGTGGCGGTTTCATTTGCTTTTCGGGCTTTGGTCGGCCCGAAGCGGACAAGAAGCGCGATGGTGCGCCACCAATACGGAGTAGCAAAATGCCCAAGATGAAGACCAAATCGGCCGCCAAGAAGCGGTTCAAGATTACTGCCACCGGCAAGGTGCTGTCGGCTGCCGCCGGCAAGCGCCACGGCATGATCAAGCGTTCCAACAAGTTCATTCGCGATGCCCGCGGCACGATGGTTCTGGCTGAACCGGACGGCAAGAAGGTCATCAAGAATTTTCTGCCGAACGGCCTCTGAGCATTTCGGTTTCAGGAACAGTATTTAAGGAGATCATGACATGGCACGCGTAAAGAGAGGCGTTACCGCCCACGCCAAGCACAAGAAGGTCCTGAAAGCCGCCAAGGGTTTCTACGGCCGCCGCAAGAACACCATCCGCATCGCCAAGCAGGCGGTGGAGAAGTCGCTGCAGTATGCCTACCGCGACCGCAAGAACCGCAAGCGCTCGTTCCGCGCGCTGTGGATCCAGCGCATCAACGCGGCGACCCACGAGCACGGCCTGACCTATGGCCGCTTCATCGACGGCCTCAACAAGGCCGGCATCGAGATCGACCGCAAGGTCCTGTCGGACATGGCCATCCACGAGCCGCAGGCTTTCGCAGCACTCGTGGCCAAGGCCAAAGTCGCGCTCGAATACCTGAAGAACACCACGCCGAATGCTTTTGAGAGCGCTGTCGCCTAAGCCAGCGCTTCCCAAGCATTTCTAGTACTGATTTGGGGAACCCGCGCTGGCACGGCTGGCGCGGGTTTTTCTTATGCCTGATCAAACCAAGATGGTGACGCACCACATGGGTGCTGTCCGCCCGAACGAAGAGAGTTTCGCCGTGAACGCCACTGCTGGAAATCTTGAAGCCCTGGAAGCTTCGCTGCTCGCCGAGATCGCGGCCGCCTCGGACGAGGCCGCGATCGAGGCGGTGCGCGTCTCGGCGCTGGGCAAGAAGGGCTCGGTCTCCGAAATGCTGAAGACGTTGGGCGCCATGAGCGCCGAGGAGCGGCAGGTGAAGGGCCCGGCGATCAACGGCCTGAAGAACCGCGTCACCGAGGCGCTAACCCAGCGCAAGGCTGAATTGAAGGACGTGGCGATCGCGGCCCGGCTCGCCGCCGAGAAGGTCGATGTCACGCTCCCTGTTCGCCAGTCGCCGGCCGAGCGCGGCCGCATCCATCCGATCAGCCAGGTGATCGACGAGATCGCGGCGATCTTCGGCGATCTCGGCTTCTCGATCGCCGAAGGTCCGGATATCGAGACCGACCATTACAATTTCACCGCGCTGAACTTCCCCGAGGGACATCCGGCGCGCGAGATGCACGACACCTTCTTCTTCCAGCCTGACGAGAAGGGCGAGCGCAAGCTGTTGCGCACGCACACCTCGCCCGTGCAGATCCGCACCATGGAGCGGCAGAAGCCGCCGATCCGCATCGTCATTCCCGGCAAGACCTACCGGCAGGATTCCGACGCGACGCATTCGCCGATGTTCCACCAGGTCGAAGGGCTGGTGATCGACAAGACGGCCAACATCGCCAACATGAAGTGGGTGCTGGAGGAGTTCTGCAAGGCCTTCTTCGAGGTGCCGAGCGTCAAGATGCGCTTCCGCCCATCCTTCTTTCCGTTCACCGAGCCCAGTCTCGAGGTCGACATCCAGTGCGACCGCTCGCGTCCGGGCGAAGTGCGCTTCGGCGAAGGCTCGGACTGGATGGAGATCCTGGGCTGCGGCATGGTGCATCCCAACGTGCTGCGTTATGGCGGGCTCGATCCCGACGAATATCAGGGCTTTGCCTGGGGCATGGGCATCGACCGCATCGCCATGCTGAAATACGGCATGCCGGATTTGCGCGCCTTCTTCGATGCCGACGTGCGGTGGCTCACGCATTACGGCTTCCGGCCGCTCGACCTGCCGACGCTGTTCGGGGGGCTATCGACATGACGGCACCCCACACCGGCGGCTGCCGTTGCGGCGCGGTGCGGTTCGAGGCCTCGGCCGAGCCGCACCACATCAGCTATTGCCATTGCGGCGACTGCCGGCGCGCCACGGGCGCGCCGGTGTCGGCTTTTGTCGGCTTCATGGCCGACCAGGTCGCGCTCGAAGGCAAGTCGCTGAAAAGCTATCGCAATGGCCCGGTGGAGCGCTCCTTCTGCGGCACCTGCGGCTCGCCCATCGCCTATGTCGACAAGCGGCTCGACAACCGGATCTATTTCATGCTCGGCGCCATGGATATGCCGGCCTATTTCAAGCCGACGCTGCACGCCTATGTGCGCGAGCAACTGCCCTTCCTGCACATGCCGGACGACCTGCCGAGACATCTGAAGACCAGCGTGCCCCGACCAGAAGGGCAAGGACCGAACGGAACAGAACCATGAAATTCACGCTCTCCTGGCTCAAGGACCATCTCGAGACCGACGCCTCGCTTGCCGAGATCGTCGAGCGGCTGACCGCGATCGGGCTCGAAGTCGAACATGTCGACGACAAGGCCGGCCTGAAACCCTTCGTCATCGCCAAGGTGCTGACGGCGGTGCAGCACCAAGACGCCGACCGGCTGCGCGTGCTGACCGTGGACACCGGCAACGGCAAGCCCCCGGTGCAGGTGGTGTGCGGCGCGCCCAATGCCCGCGCGGGGATGATCGGCGCCTTCGCCGCGCCCGGCACCTACATCCCGGGCATCGACGTGACGCTCTCGGTCGGCAAGATCCGCGGCGTCGAAAGCCATGGCATGATGTGCTCGGAACGCGAGCTGGAACTGTCGGACGAGCACAGCGGCATCATCGATTTGCCTGAGGATGCGCCGGTCGGCACGAGCTTCGCGGCCTACGCGCATCTCGACGATCCGGTGATCGAGATCAATCTGACGCCGAACCGGCCGGATGCGGCCAGCGTCTACGGCATCGCCCGCGATCTCGCAGCGAGCGGGCTCGGCCGGCTGAAGACAGCACCGGTGGAAGCGATTCCCGGCAAGGGCGCGACACCGGTCAAGGTCACGATCGAGGCGCCCGAGCTTTGCCCCGGCTTTGCGCTGAGGCTGGTCAGGGGCGTCAAGAACGGCCCGTCGCCGAAATGGCTGCAGCAGCGACTGATCGCCATCGGGCTTCGGCCGATCAGCGCGCTGGTCGACATCACCAACTACGTCACCTTCGATCGCGGCCGGCCGCTGCATGTGTTCGACGCCAAGAAAGTCGCCGGCAACCTCGTCGTGCGCCGCGCCAAGGATGGCGAAAAGGTGCGGGCGCTGGACGGACGCGAATACACGCTGACGCCTGAGATGTGCGTGATCGCGGACGACAATGGCGTGGAATCGATCGCAGGCATCATGGGCGGCGAGCATTCGGGCTGCGACGAGAACACCACCGACGTGTTGATCGAATCCGCGCTCTGGGATCCGATCACCACGGCCCGCACCGGCCGCGCGCTTGGCATCATCACCGACGCGCGCTATCGCTTCGAGCGCGGCGTCGATCCCGAATTCATGGTGCCGGGCGTGGAGCTCGCAACCAGGCTGGTGCTCGATTTCTGCGGCGGCACGCCTTCCGAAATCGAGGCCGCCGGCTATGCCGGACACAAGCCGATGGTCGTGTCCTTCCCGTTGTCGGAAGTGAAGCGGCTGACCGGCATCGAGGTGCCGAAAGAAGAAGTCCTCGACATCCTTACCCGTCTTGGCTTCGAGCCGCAGGGTTCGGGCGAGGTCGTCAAGGTGACGGTTCCGTCCTGGCGGCCGGACATCGACGGCAAGGCCGACCTGGTCGAAGAGGTGATGCGCATCCATGGCGTCGACAACATCTTGGCCCAGCCGCTGACCTCGCACGACGCCGTCAACGGCAAGATCTTGACCACGCTTCAGGTGCGCACCCGCGCTGCCAAGAGGGCGCTCGCCGTGCGCGGGATGATGGAAGCCGTGACCTGGTCGTTCATCCCGGCCAAGCATGCCGAGCTGTTCGGCGGCGGTCAGACGGCGCTGAAGCTCGCCAACCCGATCGCCGCCGACATGTCCGACATGCGGCCTTCGCTGCTGCCCGGATTGATCGCCGCGGCGCAGCGCAATGCCGACCGCGGCATCGGCGACGTGGCGCTGTTCGAGGTCTCCGGCACCTATGAAGGCGACGCGCCCGAACAGCAGCGGCGCGTCGCTGCCGGCGTCCGGCGCGGCACGGCCAAGCTCGAAGGTTCGGGCCGCAGCTGGGCCGGCAATGCCGGGCCAGTCGGCGTGTTCGACGCCAAGGCGGACGCGATCGCGGCGCTGGAAGCCTGCGGCGCGCCAGTCGACCGGCTGCAGATCGAGCCCGGCGGCCCGGCCTGGTATCACCCGGGACGTTCCGGCACGATCAAGCTTGGCCCCAAGACCGTGCTCGGCACTTTCGGCGAGTTCCATCCGAAGACGCTGGACGGGCTTGACGCGTCCGGCCCGATCTGCGGCTTCGAAGTCTTCGTCGACGCCGTGCCGGAGCCGAAGGCCAAGCCGACGCGCACCAAGCCGAAGCTGGAGCTGTCGCCCTTCCAGGCGGTGAAGCGCGATTTCGCCTTCGTCGTCGACAGGACGGTCGAGGCCGGAACGCTGGTGCGGGCAGCCTTGGCCGCCGACAAAAAGCTGGTCACCGGCGTTTCGGTGTTCGACGTCTTCGAGGGCGCCTCGCTCGGCGAAGCCAAGAAGTCGATCGCCATCGAGGTCTCGATCCAGCCGGTCGAAAAGACGCTGACCGACGAGGATTTCGAGGCGCTGGCCAAGCGCATCGTCGAGAACGTCAACAAGCAGACAGGCGGCGTGTTGAGAGCATAAGGCATTGCCGGAAGGTGGCGAATCGCCTTCCAAAGGGCGATGGACCACCTCCGCTATTCCGGCCTTCCCTTCGAACAGCAGCGCGCGGCGTTCCTTGGCATCGTCGCGGCCGACCCGCTGTTGGCCGAGACGCTGGCGCGGACGCGAGAACTTGCGCTGCCAGATTGGCTGGTGGTTTCCGGCGCGCTCTACAACAGCGTGTGGAACCATCTGACCGGCAAGCCGCCGGGCTACGGCATCAAGGATGTTGATCTGTTCTATTTCGATGACGCCGATCCCTCCTACGAGGCCGAGGATGCAGTGATCCGCCGGGCGGCGCAGTATTTCGAGGGGCTGCCGTTGCCGGTCGAGGTGCGCAACCAGGCGCGGGTGCATCTGTGGTATCCGGTGAAGTTTGGGCGGGAATGCCCGCGGTACGCGAGTTCGAGCGAGTCGGTGAGCTATTTTGCGTCGAAGACGCATGCGGTTGGGGTGCGGTACGATGCTGACGGGGCGCTGGAGCTGGTGGCGCCGTTCGGGCTGGATGATGTTTTTTCGTTTCGCATCACGCCGAACAGGGCGCTGGACAATCAGCGGACGCATGAGGCGAAGGGCAGAAGGGCCAGGGAGTGCTGGCCGGAGATTGAGGTGGTGCCTTGGTAGGGGTGCAGAATAAAATAAGTCGGCGCGAGGCCCCCCTCGCGCCGACCTTTCAACTCTCACCCATTCACCAGCGCCAGCAATTCCTCCGTATAGCGCTTGCCGACCACCTTATCCGGCGACAATGCATCGCCGATCGCCGCAACCTCGGCGGCGCTCAACTCAATCCCAGCCGCCGTCGTGTTCTGCTCCAGATGCCGTATCTTCCTTGCACCGGGGATCGGCACGATGAAATCGCCCTGGTGCAGCACCCAGGCGAGCGCCAGCTGCGCCGGTGTCACGCCCCTTTCCGTCGCCATCTTCTCCAGCACCGCGACGACGGCGTTATTGGCCTCCATCGCTTCCGCCTGGAAGCGCGGCAGGGTCAGGCGCCAGTCGCCGGCGCCGAGCGCGTCCGGCTTGGCGATCGTGCCGGTGAGCAGGCCGCGGCCGAGCGGGCTGTAGGGCACGAAACCGATGCCGAGCTCGCGGCAGACGGGGAAGACCTCGTGCTCGGGATCGCGGCTCCACAGCGAATATTCGCTCTGAACCGCGGCGATCGGGTGCACGGCATGCGCCCGGCGCAATGTCGCGCCGCTCACCTCCGACAGGCCCAGCGCCTTCACCTTGCCCTCGCGAACCAGCTCGGCCATGGCGCCGACCGTGTCCTCGATCGGCACGTTGGGATCGACGCGGTGCTGGTAATAGAGGTCGATGACGTCAGTATCGAGCCGCTTCAGCGAAGCTTCCGCTACGGCCTTGACGTGCTCGGGACGGCTGTCGACGCCGATCATGCGGTCGGTGCCCGAGCCGTGCTCGGAAATCTTGAAGCCGAATTTGGTGGCGATGGTGACCTTGTCTCGCACCGGCTTCAGCGCCTTGCCGAGCAGGATTTCGTTCTCGAACGGGCCGTAGACTTCGGCGGTGTCGAAGAAGGTCACGCCGATTTCGACGGCGCGGCGCAGCGTGGCGATGGCCTCGGCCTCCGGCTGGCCGCCATAGCCGAAGCTCATGCCCATGCAGCCGAGGCCGACGGGAAAGACTTCGAGTTCAGTTCCGAGTTTGCGGGTTTGCATGGCGCATCTCCTTGTTGCGATGGGCATGAGATAGCGCCTGGCACCTTGTTCGATAATGGTTCTCTTTTGTACGGCTTGCTCTATAAAATAGAACAATGAACCGAACGAACCTCTCGCAGCTCGCCGTGCTTGCCAGCGTCGCCCAATGCGCCAGTTTTCGCGGCGCCGCGCGCGAGCTTGGCATCGCGCCCTCGGCGGTAAGCCACGCGGTGTCGAGCCTGGAGGCGCGGCTCGGCGTGCGGCTTCTGGCCCGCAGCACGCGCAGCGTCGCGCCGACCGAGGAAGGCGCGCAGCTGCTCGAACGGCTGCGGCCGGCGCTGTCCGAGATCGACCTGGCGCTGGAGACCGCGGTCGAGGCGCGCGATCGGCCGGCGGGCAATCTGCGGCTCACCGTGCCGCGCACCGCCGCCCACCTGACGCTCACGCCCAGGCTCGGCGCCTTTGCCGCGGCGTATCCCGATATCGTGCTGGAGATCGTCATCGAGGATCGCTTCACCGACGTGGTCGAAGGCGGCTTCGATGCCGGCGTGCGGCTCGGCGAAAGCCTGCAGCGCGACATGATCGCGGTGCGCATCGGGCCGAACATCCGGGGCGCGGTGGTCGGCGCGCCCTCCTACTTCGCTTCCATGCCAAAGCCGCGCCATCCGCGCGATCTGGCCGACCACCGCTGCATCCGCTTCCGTTTCTTCAGCGGCACCCTCTACCGCTGGGAATTCGAGAAGGACGGCGAGGAGATCGAGATCGCGGCGCAAGGGCCGCTGATCCTCGACGAGGACCACCTGATCGCCCAGGCGGCGGTCGACGGCGCCGGTCTCGCCTTCGTCTTCGAGCCCTATGTGCGGGCGCCGCTCGCCGACGGCCGCCTGATCCGCGTGCTGGAGGACTGGTGCCCGTCCTTCGAGGGTTTCTTTGTCTATTATCCCAGCCGCCGGCAGATGCGCCCGGCGCTGCGGGCGTTTGTCGATTTCTTCAAGGTGAGCGGGTAAGCCCACCCTCCCCCTTGTGGGGAGGACTATCGCATATGGCACTCCCCCTCACCCAGCCTCCGCTTCGCTCGGCTGACCATTCCGGGGCGAGCCACGGGTCTCGCCCGTCCTTCGGACCCCCGAGGGGAGAGGAGATTGCCGGCGTCGGCGCCAGTCTCTTCTCCCCATTGGGGAGAAGGTGGCCGCGAAGCGGCCGGATAAGGGGCTGGCGCTGCCATATGCGATTGCCCCGTTGTGGGGAGGGTAAGGCTCCCGGAAGAAAGCCGGCGCTGGCTTCGTTCGCCTCGCATGCAATCCCTCACCAACACTCCCACCCGCTACGGCTGGGCGATGATCGTCCTGCACTGGCTGATCGGCATCATCTTCATCGGCCAGTTCGCGCTCGGCGTCGTCATGACGCGCACGACAAGCCAGCGGACGTCCTTCGAGCTGATCCAGCTGCACAAATCCTTTGGCTTCCTGCTGCTCGGGCTGATCATCCTGCGCATCGCCTGGCGAGTCGGCAACGCGGCCCCGCCGCTGCCCGTTTCCGTCGGAACGCTGGAGCGCCGGGCCGCGCCGCTGGCGCATTTCGCGCTCTATGCCTTCCAGATCGCGCTGCCGCTTTCCGGCTGGGCTCTGGTGTCGGTGTCGACGCTGGAGATCCCGACCATGCCGTTCAACCTCTTCGTGATGCCCAATCTGCCGCTCGCCGAATCCGATGCTTCGGAGAGCTTTTGGGCTTCAGCGCACTGGTACCTCGCCTATGCAGGCATCGCGCTGGTGGCGCTGCACATCGCGGCGGCGCTGCGCCATCATTTCCTGCTGCGGGACAGTGTGCTGACGCGCATGATCACACCTTCGCCAGGCAGGGAATAGAACCGCGCCAGCATTCGTTGGTGGGGCGAGAACGCAGAAAGCTGCGGAAGGAAGAAACCCATGAAAGCGCGCATCCTCGGATTGGCGGCCTTTGCCGCTTGCCTTGCCGTGCCTGCCGTTGCCGCCGTGGCGCTCAGCGACGCCGCCGGCAGCTACACGATCAGCCCGTCGGGCTCCTCGATCCGCTTCACCATCGGCAAGGCCGGCGGCGGCGGCTTCGAGGGCGCTTTCGGCCGTTTCAAGGGCACGATCCGCATCGACAATGGCGATGTCGGCCGCTCCAGGGTCGACCTCACCATCTATCCCGAAAGCGTCGGCACGGGGCAGGGCCGCATCGACCAATTCCTGCGCTCCGACGCGGTGTTCGACGCCGCCAACAATCCGGAAATCCAATTCCGCTCGACCAGCGTGACCCGCACCGGCGACACGACGGCGGTCGTTACCGGGCGCCTGACGGCGCGCGGCAAGACGTTTCCGGAAAAATTCACCGCCGAGCTCGGCGGGCTGAAATCCGGCATGATCAAATTCCACGTGACCGGCAAGGTGCTGCGGTCACGCTACGGCATGGATGTCGGCACGCCGCTCTATTCCAATGTCGTCGATTTCGACATGACGCTGACGGGGAGAAGGGGCTGAGCGCCATTTCCTCGCCCGCGCAACGCGGGGGAGAGGTGGCTCGGGCGAAGCCCGAGGCGGAGCGGGGGACGCCCTATGCGACGGCAGAGCCTTCGCAGAATTGTGCTGTTGTGACCACTCTGAAGTCGGCACCCTACGAAGACCCCTCTCCGTCCCGGCTTCGCCGGGCCACCTCTCCCCACTGCGTGGGGCGAGGAAGCGCGCGCCGCCTCCCGCATTGGCTTTTCCTTCGATTTCGGGCAAACCTCGTCGCCTGTAAACCGACATGGAGAAGCGTGATGTTCCGATGGGGTGTTCTGTCGACGGCGAAGATCGGCCGCGAGCAGCTTTTGCCGGCAATCGTGGATTCGGAGAACGGCGTCCTGTCGGCGATCGCCAGCCGCGACCTGCCGAAGGCCAAGGCGCTGGGCGAGCGTTTCGGCGCCCGCCATGCTTTCGGCTCCTATGAGGAACTGCTTGCCTCCCCGGACGTCGACGGCGTCTATATCCCGCTGCCGACCTCGCAGCATGTCGAATGGACGGCGAAGGCGATCGAGGCCGGGAAGCATGTGCTGGTGGAAAAACCGCTGGCGCTCGACGCCAAGGACATCCCGCCGCTGATCAAGCTGCGCGACCAGAAGAAGGTGCTGGTCTGCGAGGCCTTCATGGTCACCTACCATCCGCAATGGATCAAGGTGCGCGATCTCATTGCCAGCGGCGCCATCGGCCGGCTGCGGCACGTGCAGGGCGCCTTCTCCTACTACAATGTCGATCCCAACAACATGCGCAACAAGCTCGATCTCGGCGGCGGCGCGCTGCCCGATATCGGCGTCTATCCGACGGTGTCGACGCGATTCTCGACCGGCAAGGAGCCGATCCGCGTGCAGGCGACGATCGAGCGTGACAAGACCTTCGGCACCGACATCTATTCCTCGATCCGCGCCGATTTCGGCGACTTCGAATTGTCCTTCTATCTCTCGACGCAGATGGCGGCGCGACAGGTGATGGTGTTCCACGGCGAGAAAGGCTTCATCGAGGTCTTCGGCCCGTTCAATGCCGGGCTCTACGAGCACCACCGCATCGAGCTGCACAACCAGAACCACACCGAAGCGCAGGTGTTCCGCTTCCCCGGCACGCAGCAGTACCGGCTGGAATGCGAGGCCTTCGTGCGCGCCGCCCAGGGCGGCAAGGACCGCGTCTTCACGCTGGAGGAATCGGTGCTCAACCAGAAGGTCATCGACGCCATCTTCCGCGCCGGCGACAAGGACGGCTGGGAAACCGTCTGAACGCGATTATTCTCCGGCTAATAGGAGGAACAATGGCTGACGCGGACGTGATCATTGTCGGCGCGGGGCTGGCGGGCCTCGTCGCCACGGCCGAGCTGGCTGAGGCCGGCAAGAAAATCATCATCGTCGATCAGGAGCCGGAGCAGTCGCTGGGCGGCCAGGCCTTCTGGTCGTTCGGCGGACTGTTCCTGGTCGATTCGCCGGAGCAGCGGCGCATGCGCATCCGCGACTCGCACGACCTCGCGCTCGAGGACTGGATGGGTACCGCCGCCTTCGACAGGCCGGAGGATTTCTGGCCGCGCAAATGGGCCGAGGCCTATGTCGGCTTCGCCGCCGGCGAGAAGCGCTCCTGGCTGATCGAGCGCGGCCTGAAATTCTTCCCCGTCGTCGGCTGGGCGGAACGCGGCGGCGGCAATGCCGTCGGCCACGGCAATTCGGTACCGCGCTTCCACGTCACCTGGGGCACCGGCCCCGGCGTGCTCGAACCATTCGTCCTGCGCGTTCGCGAAGCGCAGAAGCGCGGGCTCGTACAGTTCAGGTTCCGTCACCGGGTCAACGAGATCATCCGCACCGGCGATACCGTCACCGGCGTGCGCGGCGACATGCTCGAGCCAAGCAGCGTCGAACGTGGCCGCAAGAGTTCGCGCGCGGTCGTCAGCGATTTCGAGCTCCATGCGCAGGCGGTGATCGTCGCTTCCGGCGGCATCGGCGGCAATCACGAGCTGGTGCGCAAGAATTGGCCCGAGCGCCTCGGCGCGCCGCCCAAGCGCATGATCACCGGCGTGCCGGACCATGTCGACGGCCGCATGCTGGCGATCACCGAGGCCGCGGGCGGAAGGATCATCAACCGCGACCGCATGTGGCACTATGTCGAGGGCATCAAGAACTGGGCGCCGATCTGGTCCGAGCATGCGATCCGCATCTTGCCCGGCCCCTCCTCGCTCTGGCTCGACGCACGCGGCAAAAGGCTGCCGGTGCCGCTCTATCCGGGCTTCGATACGCTGGCCACGCTCAGCCACATCATGAGCACCGGCTTCGACTATTCCTGGTTCATCCTGACCAGGAAGATCATCCAGAAGGAGTTCGCGCTGTCGGGCTCCGAGCAGAACCCGGACCTCACCGGCAAAAGCTGGCGGCAGGTGCTGGGTCGCGCCACGTCGGGCATTCCCAGCCCGGTGAAAGCCTTCATGGAAAAAGGCGAGGATTTCATCGTCGAGGCCGATCTTTCAAAGCTGGTGGCGCGCATGAATGCGCTGGCCGGCGGCGAGCCGCTGCTGGACCTCGCCCAGGTCGAGCGCGAGATTCGCGCCCGCGACAGGCAGCTCGACAACCCGTTCTCCAAGGATGCGCAGATCACGGCGCTGCGCGGCGCGCGCGCCTATTTCGGCGACAGGCTGATCCGTACGGCGAGGCCGCACAAGATGCTCGATCCGGCAAACGGTCCGCTGATAGCGGTGCGCCTCAATATCCTCACCCGCAAGACGCTGGGCGGACTTGAGACCGACCTCGACAGCCGCGTGCTCGATGCCGCCGGACAGCCGGTGCCGGGGCTCTACGCAGTCGGCGAGGTAGCCGGCTTCGGCGGCGGCGGCCTGCATGGCTATGCGGCGCTGGAAGGCACCTTCCTCGGCAGTTGCATCTTTTCGGGGCGCAGCGCCGGACGGGCGGCCGCGGCCACAATTGCGTGAACGGTGGGTGTGAGGGCGCTTCATCGTTTCACGGAAACGGCGAAGCGCCCTATGTTTTTGTTTAACGCAATTCCACACGAAACCAGCTCCCACTTTTCCCGGCATTGCTCTCGTGAACGAACTCCAATCGCAATGAGAACGACATGCGCATTATCGTCTATGGCATCGGCGCGATCGGCGGCGCCATCGCGGCCCAGCTGAGTTTTTCCGGCCACACGGTCCTCGGCATCGCCCGCGGCAGGCAGCTTGATGCCATCCGCGCTTCGGGACTGTCGCTTTCCACTCCGCAAGGCACCAGGACCGCGCGCTTTCCTGTCCATGCCGACCCGTCGGAGATTTCCTTCGAGCCGGGCGATGTCGTGCTGCTGACGATGAAAACGCCGGATACGCTGGGCGCGCTGCAACGGCTCAACGCCGCCGGCCTGGCGGCGCAACCCGTATTCTGCTTCCAGAACGGCGTCGCCAACGAGCCGCTTGCCTTGCGTTTCTTCGCCAATGTCTACGGCGCGACAGTCATGCTGCCGGCCGATTACGACACGCCCGGCGAGGTCGCGGCCTATTTCGCGCCCAAGATCGGCGCCTTCGACATCGGCCGCTATCCTTCCGGAACCGACGACGCGGTCGAGAAACTGTGCGGGGTCCTGAGCACGTCCGGCTTCATCGTCGAGGCCAGGGACAATGTGATGGACAGCAAATACCGCAAGCTGCTGGCCAATCTTCGTAACATCATCGACGCGGCGCTTGGCGACACCGAGCTTCAGCGGAAATGGCATGCCAGGGCGCTCGCCGAGGCCGAGGCGGTGCTGACCGCCGCCGGAATCGCGTGGGACAAGACCGACGCCATGGCCCGCGAGCAACTGACCATCACCGCCATTCCCGGCCGAACGCGCGTCGGGTCGTCGACGCTGCAGAGCATCGTGCGCGGGACGGGCTCCCTCGAAACCGACTTCCTCAATGGCGAGATCGTGCTGCTCGGGCGGCTGCACGGCATCGCGACGCCCGTCAACGCAGCCTTGTGCAGACTGTCGATCGAGCTGGCCAGCGGCCGGATGCGGCCGCAATCCGCCGGCGACGACACGATCGCCTCCATGATCGGCGCGCCCGGCGGAACCGGCTGATCGCCGGAGGCGATCAAAAGATAGAGCCCGGCCCGAGAATCCTTTCGAGCCCATGGAACGTCTTCCTCATGCAGACCCGCAAACAGGAGACGACCATGACCTATAATCTCATCCGCTACGGCGTGAAGGACGCCAGCATCGCCGAGAACCGGGCGCTGGTGGAAAAGGTGTTCGAGGCCTTGAACGAAGCGCAGCCTCGATCGGTGCGCTATCTGGTGCTCGAACTGGAGAATGGCGAGTTCGTCCACCTCGTGGGCTACGACAAGGACAGCTCGGCGCTGACCGAGCTCGACGCCTTCAAGGCGTTCGGCGCCGAACACGCCGGGCGGCGCTCGACGCCGCTGGTGAGGTCGCCGGCGAAGATCATCGGCAATTATCGTATGCTGGCCCAGGTCGATGAGGCTGTGCCCGCCTGACCTTGGCGTCGACGAGGCGAGAAAGAGGACGATGAGCTTGGCAGCGTTCGACCGCGCGGAACTTGAAGCCATGCTCGTCGGCCTGCGCCCGAAACTGCACCGCTATGTCGCGCGCATGGCGGGCTCCGCCATCGAGGGCGAGGACATCGTGCAGGAGGCGGTGGTCAAGGCGCTCGCCGCCCATGATGGCGGTGCTCTCGTCGAACGCCCCGAGCGGTGGCTGCTCCGCATCGCCCACAATGCGGCGCAGGATCATCTGCGCCGCCGCCAGCGGGAGCGCTCCCGCGTCACCGAGGCCGACATGACCACGATCGAGGATCTCTCGGCCAATGCCGAGGCGAGGCTCGCGGCGGCGGCAAGCCTGCGCAGCTTCATGCAGCTTACGCTGGCGCAGCGCAGCGCCGTGATCCTCGTCGACGTGCTTGGCCTCACCTTGCATGAGACCTGCGAGGTGACGGGCGCGACGCTTGCCGCCACCAAGGCGGCGCTGCACCGCGGCCGGGTGGAATTGAGGGCGCTGGCTTCAGCGCCGGCAGATGTCGCGATGCCGAAACTCGAACCGGAAGAAGAGCGCCGGCTGCGCCGCTACATCGACCTGTTCAACGCGCGCGATTTCGACGGGGTCAGGGCGCTGATCGCCGAGGACGTCCAGGTCGACGTCGTCAACCGCACCCGCCTCAACGGCAAGAAGGAAGCCTCGACCTATTTCGGCAATTACGACCGCCTCGGCGACTGGACACTGTCGCTCGGCTTCGTCGATGGCCTGCCGGCGATCCTCATCCGCAACCCGCAGGCGGACGATGCCGTGCGCGGCTTCGTGCTTGTCCATTGGCGCGGCGATGAGGTCGTGCGCATCCGCGATTTCCGCCATGCGCCCTACTGCCTCGAGAATGCCCAGATTCGTCCCGTCGCGGTTTGATCGTCGCATGAGGCGCCGCCGCTCCATCAAATCATCGTGAAGTCGCACGATCGTCACGGATCGGCCATCAGCGCAGCAGCATAGGCCTGCTCGAAGTCGGCCAGTCCCCGGTCCCATACGCGCCACGGCACGATCATTTCACCGTCCGCGAAGAAGGTGCCTGGCCGGCCGTCATTAGTTTTTTGTCATTTCACCAATCACATAGTGCGGGCGGATAGGAGCCCGCGAGGTTCTCTGATGTCTCTCACCGAAGCCACCAAGCCCGCCAAGCAGGATTCCCGCAAGGCCAAAGCAGCCACCGCGGCGCCGCCGCGCGAGCAGATCCTGATCGGCCCCGATTTCATCCAGAAAGGCGGGCCGCATGAGCGGCTCGACCGGTTCTTCGCCGATCTGGCGAGCCGCTTCGATGCAGCGCCGGCGGTCATCTCCGGCGGTCGGCCCTGGTCGTATCGCGAGCTGAACAGCCGCGCCAACCAGTTCGCGCATCTGTTGATCGAGCGCGGCGTCAAGCCTGGCGACAGGATCGGCCTTTTGCTCGACCGCTCCGCCGAAACCTACATCGCGGTGCTTGCCGTGATGAAGGCCGGGGCGGCATTCGTGCCTTTGGCCACCGCGTTTCCCGAAGACCGCATGGTGATGATCATCGAGGACGCCAACGTCACGATGGTGATCAGCGTTTCCGGTTATGCGGCGCGCGTGGCGCGCCTGCCCGTTCCGCATATCTCGATCGACTCGGCGGAGTCCGAAATTGCGCTCCAGCCGGAAACGGATCCCTTGCCGGACGGCGCCCAGGATCAAACCTGCTACATCCTCTACACGTCGGGCACCACGGGCAAGCCCAAGGGCGTCGTCATCACCCATCAGAGTTTTTGCAACTTCATCCGTGTTGCGGCGGCGTCCTATGGCTACCAGCCGGGCGACCGCGTCTATCAAGGCATGACCATTGCCTTCGACTTCTCTTCGGAGGAGATCTGGGTGCCGTTCGCCGCGGGCGCGACCGTCGTGCCGGCGCCCGGCCAGCAGCCGTTGGTGGGCGAGGAACTGGCCAGTTTCCTGCGCGAGCACAACATCACCTGCATGGCCTGCAGCCCGACGCTGCTGTCGTCGATCGAGAGCGACGCGCCAAGCCTGCGCGCAATCCTTGTCGGCGGCGAGGCCTGCTCTCACAAGCTCGTGGTGCGGTGGGCGAAGCCTGGCCGCCAGATCCTGAATACCTATGGCCCGACGGAGGCGACCGTCACCGCCACCATGGCCTTGCTCACGCCCGACGAACCGGTGACGATCGGCAGGCCGCTGCCCACCTATTCGATCGCCATCCTCGATCCGAAAAAGCCACAGGTGCTGAGCGGTGACGCGCTGGGCGAGATCTGCATCGGCGGCATGGGCGTCGCTGTCGGCTATCTCAATCGGCCGGAACTCAACGATGAGAAATTCATCCATGATTTCATCGGCCTGCCGAACAACCCAGGCGGCCGTATCTATCGGACGGGAGACCTTGGCCGGATCAACGACAAGGGCGAGATCGAATACCACGGACGCATCGACACGCAGGTCAAGATCCGCGGCTATCGCATCGAGCTGGGCGAGATCGAGGCCGTGCTTTTGGATCAGCCGGGCATCGCGCAGGCGGCGGTCACGACCTGGGAGATCGAACCCGAGCGCACGGAGCTGGTTGGCTATTACGCACCCAAAAGCGGCGGCGAGGGTGTGGACCGCACCGCTCTCGTGCAGGAGCTGAAGCGACGGCTGCCCGATTACATGGTTCCAGCCTATCTCGAGCAGTTGCCCGCGATCCCGATGACCGTTTCCAACAAGGTCGACCTGAGGAAGCTGCCAAAGCCGACGAGCGCGCGCGTCGCCGCCGGCCATGCGATGATCGACCCGCGCAACGAGGACGAGACGTTCCTCGTGGAGACGCTGGCGGACGTGTTGAAATTCGAGGACATCTCCATCGAAGACCACTTCTTCGACGACCTCGGCGCGAACTCGCTGCTGATGGCGCGGTTCTGCGCGCGCATCCGCTCGCGCAAGGCCTGGTCGACGACTTCGATGCGCGACATCTACCTGCACCCGACGGTAGCGAAGCTCGCCGAGCATCTGCGGGAACCCCAGATGGCCGCGGTTGCCGCGCGCGAGCCGATGCTGACGCACAGGGCCTCCAATCTTGCCATCTGGGCAACAGGATTCGGCCAGCTGCTGTTCTACGCGGTCTACAGCTATGTGGCGTTGTGGACGATCAATGACGGCCTCAATTGGGTCTATGACGCCCTGGACGACCCGGTGTCGCTCTATCTGCGTTGCGTTCTTCTGTCCGCCTGCGTGTTCTTTGGATTGAGCGGCTTCGCCGTCGCCGCCAAATGGCTGCTGGTCGGCCGCTGGAAGGCCGAGACCTTTCCGATCTGGGGCTGGCGTTACTATCGATTCTGGATCGTCAAGACACTCGTCCGCAGCGCTCCGGTCGTGCTGTTCCGCGGCAGTCCGCTCTATAGCCTCTATCTGCGCCTGCTCGGCGCGCGGCTCGGCAATCGCACCGTCGTCGAGTGCAGGGCCGTTCCGGTCTGCACCGATCTGATCGCCATCGGCGACAACTCGATCCTGCGCAAGGACTCGACGATCCTCGGGTTCCGCGCGCAGGCGGGCTATATCCATACCGGGCCGGTCAATATCGGCAACAACGCCTTTGTCGGCGTCGGATCGACACTCGACATCGATACGCGCATGGGCGACGGCACCCAGCTTGGCCACGCTTCGTCGCTGCATCGCGGACAGGCCATTCCGGCCGGACAGCACTGGCACGGCTCGCCTGCGATCCCGACCGAGGCGGATTACTGCAACGTGCCCAACGTCCCGTTGTCGCGGGTGCGCCGGGTCATCTACGAGGCGATCCAGCTCTTCATCCTTTTTGCCATCGTCACGCCGTTCCCGCTTCTGTTCCACAGCTACTGGGAAAATGTCGGCGACGACTATGATGAGACCATCGGCATCGTGGCGATCGGCACCACGGTCACGGTGGTGGGCTTCATCATCGGCGGGGTGCTGCTGGCGGCCATCGTGCCGCGGCTGTTCAACCTCGTGCTCAAGCCCGGCCGGAACTATTCGCTCTACGGCTTCCACTACTGGCTGCAAACGATGCTGGAGCTGGTCAGCAATGTGCGGCTGCTGAACGTGCTGTTCGGCGACAGTTCCGCCGTCGTCTATTATCTGCGCGCCATCGGCTGGAAGCTGAACGAGGTGGATCAGACCGGATCGAATTTCGGCACCAACCAGCGGCACGAAAACCCGCAGCTGAGCGAGATCGGCTCGCACACGATGGTGTCGGACGGTCTGTTCATGGTGAACATGCAGAAGTCGGCCAACTCCTTCCGGCTCGAGCATACGCGGGTCGGCGAACGCAACTTCTTCGGCAACAACATCATCTATTCACCGGATTCCCGCGTCGGCGACAATTGCCTGCTCGGGACCAAGGTTCACGTGCCGGTGGACGGCCCCATGCGCGAGAATGTCGGGCTTCTGGGCTCGCCGCCCTTCGAAATTCCGCGCATGGTCAATCGCGACAAGGAGCTTCTCGGATTGATCTCCGACAAGGAGCGCAGCCGCCGCCTGCCGCTGAAGAACCTACACAACCTCGTCACTGCGCTGATGTTCGTGGCCGCGCAGTGGCTGATCCTGTTCCTGACGCTCGCAATCTGGGACCGCGCGCTCAACTACTATACCGAGTGGGGGCAGACGGCACTGTTCGTGGCGGTGATGCTGACCACGGCGATCGGCATCCCGTTCTATATCTTCCTCGAGCGGGCCAGCCTCGGGTTCCGCCGTCTGAAGCCCAGGATGGCGACGATCTACGACCCGGTCTTCTGGCGGCACGAGCGTCACTGGAAGCTGTCCGACTCGCCGATCATGGGCCTGTTCACCGGCACGCCGTTCCGGCCGCTGATCCTGCGCATGCTGGGCGTGAAGGTGGGGCTGCGCCTCTATGACGGCGGCTGCATCATCACCGAGCGGTCGCTGGTGGAGATCGGCGACGACGTGACGCTCAACGAAGGCTGCGTGATCCAGCCGCACTCGCTGGAGGAAGGCGCATTCAAGTCCGACTTCATCCGCATCGGCAATGGCTGCACACTGGCGCCGTCCGCTTTCGTTCATTACGCGGTGGTGATGGGCGAGGGATCGGTGGCCGACGTCGACTGCTTCGTCATGAAGGGCGAGGTGCTGGAGCCGAACACGGTCTGGCGCGGCAACCCGGCGAAGCTCTATGGCGTGGTGACGCCGATCGACGCCCGCGCGATGGAAGTCGGGCACGCCCCGTGACGCGTCGCGCCGGCACCATCGACCGGCCGGTTGCCCTGGAGCCTGTCGGCAAGGGCAACCGGGCGGCGATACTGGCGCTCGAACTGTTGCCGGAGCAGCAGGAGTACGTCGCCTCCAACGCCGAATCGCTGGCGGAGGCCAAGCAGGATGACGAGGCGATCGTCCGCGCCGTCGTCTGCGCCGGGCGCGTGGTCGGATTCCTCATGTACAGCGCGCCTCAAGACGATGACGAAGCGATCATCTATCGCTTCATGATCGACCGCCGCGAGCAAGGCAGGGGCCTCGGCCGCGCCGCCGTCGCCAAGGCGCTGGAAGAGATCGCGAAGCTCGGCCACATCCGCCGCGTTGCGATCTGCTATGAACCGGAGAACGAAGCGGCGCGCCGGCTTTACGCCGGCTTCGGTTTCGTCGAGCAAGGACTGGACGAAGACCACGAGATGATCGCCGTGCTCGAACTGGGCGGGTAGAGCGTTGAACACCCGGCCGCAAGGGGCGTCAGCAAGCATCGAACGCGCTATCGAGCAGGCATTGGCCGGGCTCGCGCCAC
Source organism: Mesorhizobium sp. (assembly GCF_004963255.1). GTDB lineage: Bacteria > Pseudomonadota > Alphaproteobacteria > Rhizobiales > Rhizobiaceae > Mesorhizobium. Next base: position 37,137 of record NZ_SUGA01000011.1, read on the forward strand.
CTGGCCTCATCGTCGGCTGCCGTCTCATCGAGGCCGGCGACGAGCAATATATCCTGCCCGCGGAAAGCGCTTCCATGGCGACACGCGAACCCGGCGCGCGCGCCGCCACTGGGGCAGGCCGCCACATCGCGCATGAATTGCTGCGGCGTCTGGGATGCGCGGACCCAGCGATATTGCGCGGCCGATCGGGAAGCCCGATCTGGCCGGCTGGCATTGTCGGCTCGATCGCGCATGACGACACGATGGCCGTGGCAGTCGTCGCGCGATCCGGCGCGCTGCGAAGCGTCGGCGTCGACATCGAGCCCGCCTTGCCATTGCCCGACGACCTGCGGGCCGTGGTTGCAGCACCGGAGGATCGCTTGGGCGATCTCGATCCAAAGCTGGGCGGCCGCATCCTGTTCGCGGTCAAGGAGGCGGCCTATAAGGCATCGTTCCCGCTCGACGGTCGCGTGCTGGGTTTCGAGGACATCGCGGTCGATGTCGAAAAGGGTGAAGCAATCACTTCGCCGGGCCGTCGCCTGGCCGTCCGTTTTGCCACCTTCCCATGCATCCTGGCGCTGGCTTACGCAGCCGTGGAGCGCTGAGAAGCCCTTCCAGCATCGCCGCGCCCTAAACACATCGGCTGGATAGGCCAGGTACGCGGTATCTGGTCAGGTCTTCTGCGCCTTTCAACCCGCTATCGCGCCATCAACATAGATGTTTGAAACATCAATCCTTGACGCTAGAACATTTTAATGTAGGCTACAGCACCGACACCTCATATCTCAGAACTGAACGAGAGAGTCGTCGGTGATAACCGCACCGCAATTGCGCGCCGCAAGATCGCTGCTCGGCATCGATCAGCGCCGGCTTGCCGAATTGTCCGGCCTGTCGGTGCCGACGATCCAGCGCATGGAAGCCAGCGGCTCGATCATCCGGGGCAATGTCGATTCGCTGATGAAGCTGATCGCGGCGCTCGAGATCTCCGGCATCGAACTGATCGGGGAAGGCGCGGCGAGCCCAGGCGGCGGACGCGGGGTGCGGCTGAAGAGCGGTTTCGATTCCGCCAAGGCGCCCGAACCCGATGGCGGCCAGGTCGAATCGGGCGGGAGCCAGCCGTGAATTCGACCGTCGCCCTTCTGCTGTGCGGTCCTGCCGCGTTTTTGGCGACGACCATAATGGCCGCGGGCGCCAGCCGGCTCGCCGCCGCGACGCGACTGGTCTATGGCGCGACGCTTGTCATTTCAGCCGTGCTGCTCGCGACTGCTGCCGGCCATCTCGCCGGCAACCCCGGCGAGGCCTCCGCCACCTTGCCGCTCGGCCTGCCCTGGACCGGCGCCCGGTTCCGGCTCGACGGCCTGTCGGCGTTCTTTCTCGTCGTCGTCAATTTGGGCGGCACGATCACCAGCCTCTACGGCCTCGGCTACGGCCGGCATGAATCCCTGCCGCATCGGGTGCTGCCATTCTATCCCGCCTTCCTCGCCGGCATGAACCTCGTGGTGCTGGCCAACGACGCTTTCAGCTTCCTGTTGTCCTGGGAATTCATGTCGCTCGCCTCCTGGGCGCTGGTCATGGCGCATCACCGCGACGAGGCCAATCGGCGGGCCGGCTACATCTACCTGGTGATGGCAAGCTTTGGCACGATGGCGCTGCTGCTTGCCTTCGGTCTGCTGGCCGGGCCGGCGGGAACCTATGCGTTCGACGCGATGCGGACGGCGCATCCCGGCCCGTTCGCCGCCGGCGCGGTGCTGGTTCTCATGCTGCTCGGCGCCGGCTCCAAGGCCGGCCTCGTGCCGCTGCATGCCTGGCTGCCGCTTGCCCATCCGGCGGCACCCAGCCACGTCTCGGCGCTGATGAGCGGCATCATGACGAAGGTCGCCATCTATGGCTTCGTCCGCGTGGTGTTCGACCTGCTTGGCGAGCCGGCATGGTGGTCCGGCGTGGCGGTGCTTCTCATCGGCGGCGTGACGGCGGTGCTGGGCATCCTGCACGCGCTGATGGAAAAGGACCTGAAGCGGCTGCTCGCCTACTCCACCATCGAGAATATCGGCGTCATCTTCGCCAGCCTCGGCCTTGCGCTGGCCTTCAAGGCAAACGGCATGCCGTCGGCGGCCGCGCTGGCCTTCACCGCGGCGCTCTTCCACGTGCTGAACCATTCCTTCTTCAAGAGCCTGCTGTTCTTCGGCGCCGGCGCCGTGCTGACAGCAACCGGCGAACGCGACATGGAGAAGCTGGGCGGCCTCATCCACCGCCTGCCGGTGACCAGCTTCGTCTTCCTCATTGGCTGCGTCTCGATCTCGGCGCTGCCGCCCTTCAACGGCTTTGCCTCCGAATGGCTGGTCTTCCAGGCCATATTGCGCAGCCCCGAGTTGCCGCAATGGGGGCTGAAGGTCATCGTGCCCGCGGTCGGCGGCATGCTGGCGCTGTCGGCGGCCTTGGCCGCGGCCTGCTTCGTCAAGGCATTCGGCATCACCTTCCTCGGCCGGGCTCGGTCGGCGGCGGTGGAACGCGCGCACGAAGTCGATCGCTGGTCGCTGGCTGCGATGGCCGTGCTTGCCGCCTTCTGCCTGCTCGCCGGCATCCTGCCAGGCTTCGTCATCGACAGCCTGTCGACGGTGACGCTTCCGCTCGTCGGCGAGCGCATGCCGGTTCAGATGGCGCAGCCCTGGCTGTCAATCGTGCCGATCGCCGAAAGCCGCAGCTCCTATAACGGCCTGCTGGTCTTCGTCTTCATCACCATCTCGGCGTCGCTCGCGGCCTTCTTCATCCACCGCTTCGCTTCGCACGCGCTGCGCCGGGACATTGCGTGGGGGTGCGGCTTCCCGGACGCGGTGCCGGCTGGGCAGTACACGGCCGTCAGCTTCGCGCAGCCCATTCGCCGCGTGTTCGGCGGCTTCGCGTTCCGCTCTCGCGAGACGGTGGACATGCCGGCGCCCGGCGCGCTGGAGCCGGCGCGACTCAAGGTGGAGATGCACGATGTAGCCTGGGAGATTTTCTACCAGCCGATCACCGGCGCGATCGATTTCGCCACCGAGCGGCTGAACCACCTGCAGTTCCTGACCATCCGCCGCTATTTGACGCTGGTCTTCCTCTACCTCGTCATCCTGCTTCTGGTGCTCGCGCTATGGCCATGATCTCGCAGCTGGCCGTGCAGGGCGCGCAGATGCTCGCGGTGCTTTTGCTGGCGCCGCTGCTGATCGGCTTCGTGCGCAAGGTGAAGGCAAGGCTGGTCAGGCGGCAGGGGCCTTCCCTGATCCAGCCCTATCGCGACCTCGTCAGGCTGATGCGCAAGGAGGTCGTGCTGGCGGACAATGCGTCCTGGCTGTTCCGGGTAACGCCCTATCTGATCTTCGCGGCCACCTGGGTCGCGGCCGCGCTCGTCCCGACCTTCGCCACTGGCCTCGAATTCAGCTGGACCGCCGACCTCATCGTCATCGTGGCGCTGCTCGGCAGCGCGCGCTTCTTCCAGGCGCTGGCCGGGATGGATGTCGGCACCAGCTTCGGCGGCCTTGGCGCCAGCCGCGAGGTGATGATCGCGTCGCTGGCCGAACCGGCGATGCTGCTCACCGTGTTCAGCCTGGCGCTGCTTGCCGGCGCCACGCAGCTCTCGACGGTCGCCGCCTTCATGGGCTCTCCGCAAGTCGGACTGCGGGTGTCGCTCGGCATGTCGCTGATTGCGCTGGTGATGGTGGCTATCGCCGAGAATGCGCGCATACCGGTCGACAATCCGGCCACGCATCTGGAGCTCACCATGGTGCATGAGGCGATGATCCTGGAATATTCCGGCCGCCATCTGGCGATGATCGAGCTCGCCACCTTCCTCAAGCTGCTGCTCTATATGTCGCTGATCTCCTGCGTCTTCCTGCCCTGGGGGCTGGACAGCGGGGGGACCGGGCCGAAATCGCTGGCCATCGGCGTCGCCACCTATCTCTGCAAGCTCACGGTGCTCGCCATTTTGCTTGCCGTGTTCGAGACGGCGGTCGCCAAAATGCGTGTCTTCCGCGTGCCGGACTTTCTGGGCGCCGCGCTGATGCTGGCGCTGCTCGGCACGCTGTTGCTGTTCGTCTCGCGGAGCCTGTGATGAACGGTCTCACCTTCGACATCGCCCATCTGCTCGCCGGCAGCCTGGTGCTGATCTCCTTCATGATGCTCTACCAGGACCGGCTGTTCGCGCTGATCAATGTCTTTGCGCTGCATGCCGTCGTGCTGGCGCTTTCAGTGGCCTGGCAGGCTTACATCCAGGACGCGCATCATCTCTACATCACGGCGGCAATCGCGTTGGTCTTCAAGGCGATCGTCATTCCGGTCGGGCTGCATCGCATCATCCAGCGGCTCGGCATCCACCGCGATATCGAGACTGCGGTCGGCATCGGCCCGACAATGCTCGCCGGCATCGGGCTGGTGACGCTCTCCATGGTGCTGATGCTGCGGGTGACACCGGAGGCCGATCCGCTCGCCCGCGAGGACCTCGCCTTCGCGCTGTCGATCATCCTGCTGGGGCTGCTGGTGATGGTCACCAGGCGCAACGCCGTCAGCCAGGTCGTCGGCTTCATGTCGCTGGAGAACGGCCTGGTGCTGGCCGCCACCGGCGCCAAGGGCATGCCGCTGGTCGTCGAGATCAGCGTCGCCTTCTCGATCCTGATCGCCTTCATCGTCATCGGCGTCTTCCTGTTCCGCATCCGGGAACGGTTCGATTCGGTCGATATCGGCGCGCTCGACGACTACCGGGGAGAACGCCGGTGAGCGGGTTTTCCTTCGACGCCGTGGCCGCGATCCTTTTCGTCCCGGCGGGTGCCGCGGCCATCCTGGCGGCAATGCCGAACTACCGCATGACGGCGACCGTCAATGTCATTGCGAGCCTGCTCACCTTGCTCGCGGCGCTGTCGCTGTTCGTCACCGACCGGCCGGCGCCGGGACAATATCTGCTGGTCGACGACCTCAACATCGTCTTCATCGTGCTCAACACATTCGTCGGCTTCACCACCAGCGTGTTCAGCGCGTCCTACATCGCGCATGAGCTGGAAACCGGCCGGCTGACGGCGCCGAACCTGCGCTTCTACCACGCGATGTACCAGATCATGATGTTCGGCATGAACCTCGCCTTCGTGTCGAACAATATCGGCCTGATGTGGGTCGCGGTGGAGCTCGCCACGCTGACCACCGTGCTGATGGTCGGCATCTACCGCACGCATGAGGCGCTGGAAGCGGCGTGGAAATATTTCATTCTCGGCAGCGTCGGCATCGCGCTCGCGCTGTTCGGAACGATCCTCGTCTACATGGCCGCGCAGCCGGTCGTCGGCGAAGGCACCAACGCCATGGTCTGGTCGGTGCTGATCGAAAAGGCGGCGCGTTTCGATCCAGCGCTGCTCAGCGTGGCCTTCATCTTCCTGCTGCTCGGCTACGGCACCAAGGTCGGCCTTGCCCCCTTGCATGCCTGGCTGCCCGACGCGCATGCCGAGGGCCCGACGCCGATCTCGGCGGTGCTGTCGGGCCTGCTGCTCAATGTTGCCCTCTATGCCGTGCTGCGCTTCAAGCTGTTGCTCGCAGCGAGCCCCCAGGCGATCGGGCCCGGGCCGCTGATGGTCACGATGGGACTGACCTCGCTGATCTTCGCGGCCTTCATGCTCTACCGCCGCCGCGACATCAAACGCCTGTTCGCCTATTCCTCGATCGAGCATATGGGCATCATCGTCTTTGCCTTCGGCATGGGCGGCCCGCTCGCCAATTTCGCCGGCCTGCTGCACATGGTCATGCACAGCCTGACCAAATCGGCGATCTTCTTCGCCGTCGGCCACATCGCGCAGGTCAAGGGCACGCAGAAGATTTCCGAGATCAGGGGGCTGACCGAAAGCCATCCCGGACTTGGCTGGGCGCTGGTGATTGGCGTCGTGGCCATCGCCGGCCTGCCGCCGCTCGGCATCTTCATGAGCGAATTTCTGGTCGTCAGCTCGACTTTCGCCAGGCATTCGTGGCTGGCGATCCCGCTGGTGTTGGGGCTGCTCATCGCCTTCGGCGCGCTGCTGCTGCGGCTGACCGGCGTCGCCTTCGGCGAGCCGCGCGGCGGCACGGCGCCGGTCGAGGCGTCCTATGTGCCGATGTATTCGCACCTCGCTTTGGTGTTTGCCGCCGGCATCTATCTGCCGGCGCCACTGGTGGCGTGGTTCCAGCACGTCGCCGGTATCCTGGGGTAGGCGCATGATCCGGAAAAACATGCCCGCGCTTGCCGATCTCATCGAGGCCGACCACCAGGTCGAACATCACGCGCCCTGGCGGCGCGCAGTCGTCGCCCCGAAGGCCTGGAACCTCGCCGTCGAGCAGCTCGCCGCCGGACGCTGGAGCCTGCTCGGCCTGTGGGGGGAGCCGGACAAAGTGCATATGGCGCTTCTCGACGAGACGCAGACCATCGGCGTGATCAGCCTGGATTGCCGTGGCGGCCGTTACCCGTCGGTCGGCCAGCTCCATCCACCGGCGCTCCGGCTGGAACGGGCCGCGGCGGATCTTTTCGGGCTGGCGCCGCAAGGCCTGCCCGACACCCGCCGCTGGCTCGACCATGGCCAGTGGGGCATCAGCCACCCGCTGGCAGCGCGGCCCGGCGGGCCGGCGGCCGCGTCGTCCTACCGGTTCTTGGCGGCCGAGGGCGAGAGCCTCCACCAGATTCCCGTCGGGCCGGTGCATGCCGGCATCATCGAGCCGGGGCATTTCCGCTTCACGGCAGGCGGCGAAACCGTGGTGCGGCTGGAGGAGCGGCTGGGCTATGTGCACAAGGGCATCGAAGGGTTGATGCAGGGCGCATCGATCGATCGTGCCGCGAAACTCGCGAGCCGGACTTCAGGCGACAGCACCGTCGCCTATTCGCTGGCCTTCGCCCGGGCTGTGGAGGCGGCGCTCGGCATCACGCCGCCGGCGCGCGCGATCTGGCTGCGGGCGCTGATGGCCGAATTTGAGCGCCTTGCCAACCATCTCGGCGACATCGGCGCCATCTGCAACGACGCCGCCTTCGCGATCATGCACGCGCATTGCGGCGTGCTGCGCGAACGCGTGTTGCGCGCCGCCGATGCCGCCTTCGGCCATCGCCTGATGCGCGACCGCATCCTGCCGGGCGGCACGGCAAGCGATCTGAACGAGGCGGGGGCGGATGCCATCCGGTCGCTGGTCGCGGAGATCAGGCGGCGCTTCCCGCATCTGGTCGAACTCTACGACAACACCGCCTCGCTGCAGGATCGCACGGTGGCGACCGGCCGGCTCAAGGTCGAGCTTGCCCGGCAATATGCCGCCGGCGGCTATGTGGGGCGCGCCTCGGGCCGCGATTTCGATGCTCGGCGCGCGCCGGGTTACGCGCCCTATGACGAGCTCGCCTTCGATGTACCGGTGCTGCAGGAGGGCGACGTCAACGCGCGCGTCTGGATCCGCGTGCGGGAGGTCGAGCAGAGCCTGTCGCTGATCGAGCAGATTCTCGGGCGGCTGCCCACCGGCCCGACCCTCGTCGACCTCGCTGCGCCAGAAGGGCCGCGCGAAGGCATGGCGCTGGTCGAGGGTTTTCGCGGCGACATCCTTGCCTGGCTGCGCATCGGCGAGGACGGCCTGATCGAGCGCTGCCACCTGCGCGACCCCTCATGGTTCCAGTGGCCGCTCTTGGAAGCGGCGATCGAAGGCAACATCGTCGCCGATTTCCCGCTCTGCAACAAATCGTTCAACTGCTCCTATTCCGGCCACGACCTGTAGAACCATGCGAAAACTGCTCTTCGAAAGCCTGATCCGCCCGCCCCTGACGGAACGCGCGCCGCAAGTCAGCAATGCCGCGGTCGACGAGCTGGCGCGCGCGCTTGACGGCATGGCTCGCAGGAAACTCGGCCGGAGCCTGTCGATCCGCGCGGTCGATGCCGGTTCCTGCAATGGCTGCGAGCTCGAGATGCACGCACTCAATAACGCCTTCTACGACATCGAGCGCTTCGGCTTCCGCTTTGTCGCCTCGCCGCGCCATGCCGACGTGCTGATGGTCACCGGGCCGGTCACCAAGAACATGCGCGAGGCGCTGAAGCGGACCTTTGAGGCGACGCCCAACCCGAAATGGGTGGTTGCACTGGGCGACTGCGCCAAGGACGGCGGCTGCTTCGCCGGCAGCTACGCCGTCGTCGGCGGCGTGTCGGACGTGGTGCCTGTCGACCTGCATATTCCAGGCTGCCCGCCGCGGCCGATCGAGATCCTCAAGGGATTGATCGCCCTGCTCGACGGCGCGAATGGGAAGGCCGGGAAGGCCGGCGCCGTCCAGGGCTGACTGCCGCAGTTTGCGGCCAACTCGGTCCTACCGGTCGACCACCAGCCGCAGCACCCTTAATGCCGGCGACAGCCGCACCTGCCTGCCCCAGTCGAAGGCGATGAAATCCTGCTCTATGCCGTCGGCGAAGATCACGCCGCCCTCGTTCATGCGCGAGGTGATGAAGAGCGGTTTCTCGGTGATCTTTCCCGCCCGCAGTTTCGTCGCGGTGGCGATGCTTGGGAAGGGCTCGCGCACCCAGAAGCCGACCGCATGTTCCTCGCGGCCGAGCGACAGCTCCAGATGCGTCGCTTCCATGATCGAGCGCGCCCAGCCGGTTGCGCCGGTGCCGGAGGCGACGATGAGGCCGCTGGAGGAATGGTCCTCCGCCTCGCCTTCCGCCTCGATCCGGTAGCGGGCCGACTGGTGGCTGCGATGGCCGACGAAAATCTCGTTGAGCGCAAGCAGCGTCTCGCCTTCGCCGAGCTCTGCCTGGACCATGGTGCGCGACTCCATGTCGACATCGCCCGCGGCGCTGGCGACAAGCAGCCTGGCCAGCCTGCCGGCGCCGATGCGCACCAGCACGCCGTCATAGAGGTCGGGCGCCGGATTGACGCCGAGCACTGGCTGGCCGTTGAGATATTTGGCGACATTGGCGACCAGCCCGTCCTGCCCGACGGCGACAATGACGTCGTCGGGCGCGAACAGGAAGCGGTTGAGGTCGGCGCGGCTCACCAGGGTCTGGCGCCAGTCGGCCGGCACCGAGGCGCGCGCCGTGCCCAGCACGGCGTGGAAACGGTCATGCCGGGCCTCGACGTCTTCCAGCCGCTGGCCTCGCGTCTCGAGAAAGAAGCGAGCCTGGCCACGCGTCGCGTGATGCGCGATCAGCAGCTCGTAGTCGGTCTCGCGCGTCACGAAGACCGCGCGGGGACGGTTCGCGGCCATGGCTCGCTCCTTACCGGCCTTCGATCACCGCCGGGCCCTTGCGGAATTCTCCAAGCACCGTGGCGAGCAGGTCGGGCGTGACGTTGACATGCTCGATCTTGTCCAGCTTGCCGGCGAGCTGCTGCGCGGCGAGGCCAAGCAGGATCGCGGGCGGCAGATCGCGGTAGATGGCAATATGCTGCCGTTCGGCTTCTGCCTTCGCGCCCTCGATGGCGCGGATCCGCTCGGCCTCGGCGCCGGCTTCGATCTGCTGCGCCTCGGCCGCGCCGGTCGCGCGGTTGCGGGCGTTCTCGGCCTCTTCGGCGATGAGCAGCTTCTCGCGCCGCGCCAGCTCGGTCTTGTTCGCCAGCTCGTTCTCGGCGATGGCACGCTCCTTCTCCACGGCAAGCGCCCGGCGCTGGAAGGTCGCCTCGTCGGCCTTCTGCTGCAGCGCCTCGAAGGTCGGCGTCTGCAGCGCCCGCTCGAGCTCGCTGGTCGGCGTCAAATTGGTGAGCCTGACCGCGACGGCGGCGACACCGATGTCGGTCAGCGCGGGATCGGCGGCGACCAGCGCCTGCAACCGCTCGCGCAACGGCGCCGGGCCGGCGTCGAGCAAAGCGCGCACCGGCGCCTGGCCGAGATATTGCTGCACGGCCTGGTTGGCGATGCCGGCGATGCGCGCCTGGATCTTCTCGATCGGCTCACCGCGCAGCTTGCCGGTCCTGAGATCGATGCTGAAGTCGACGCGTTCGGCGAGCCGCGCCGGATCGACCACATGCCAGCCGATCGTGCCCTGCACACCGACGGACTGGAAATCCTGGCTGCGGCCCTTGACGAATAAGGTCATCTCGCGATCGTCCATCGGCAGCTCGGCGATGCTGGCGGTCTCGGGCACAAACCAGAAGACCAGACCGCGGCCGCTCTGCATTTCGCGGCCGTTGCGGTAGCGGATGACGTGGCTGCTTGCCTCGCTGCGAAGCTGGGCGATGAAGCCGAAACTGCGGATGGTGGCCATGATGGTCTCTCCCTCAATCAGCCATGAGACGTTGGAAACGATAGAGCTCGGCCGGGCGGAAGGCGGCGCCCGATTCATAGGCGCCGGTCGCCATCAGCCAGCCCTTGTCGAGTTGGCGCCGGCGGAAGGCCGGCTTGTTGAGCGCAGTGCCCAGGATCGCCTCATGCACATCCTGCAGCTGCCGCAACGTGAAGAGTTCGGGCAGCAGCGCGAAGGCGACATCGGAATAGTCGAGCTTGCCGCGCAGCCTGAGCATCGCCGTCGCCAGGATATCGGCATGATCGAAAGCGAGCGTCAGTTTTTCGCCGCCCGGCGCGAGCATATCGACCGGCCCGCCGGTCTCTCCGGCCCAGGCCACATGGATCGCGGCCGGCAGCAGCGCCGGCTTCACGCCGAGCGCCGCATCGAAGGCCTGCTCGGTGAGCAGCGCCAGATAGGCGACGCTGATGATGCGCATGCGCGGATCGCGTTCCACCGCGCCGAATGTGTAGAGCTGCTCGAGATGCGCCTCGGCCATGCCGGCCTTTTCGCGCAGCACGCGCGCGGCGGCCGCGTCGAGGGATTCGTCGATGCCGACAAAGCCGCCGGGCAGCGCCCAGCGCCCCACATGCGGAAGCTGGTCGCGCTTGACCAGCAGCACGGCCGGCCGGCCGGCGCGGATACCGAGCAGCACAAGGTCGACCGCCACCGACGGCCGCTGGAAGGCGCTCGGGTCGTAGTCGTTGAGGAAATCGGTCTCGTTCATCGAACGCTCCATTAATATGCATGATACATATATCTGTCGTGAATATATGTCAATGATGAGTTTTGAGGTCGATGATGAGCGCCCTCTTGGCACTGGTGATGAGGCTTTCGTGCAGAGGACAGATGGCTTCCCGAGCGGGCCGAATAGTGCATTATCCGGGATATCGATCGCGCCAGACATTCCTTGCTTTCTACCGCAGTCGAGCCGCCAAGTGCCTCAGCAGGAGCAGTGCCATGCCCAGCCGCTGGACCATCCTTGCCGTTCTGTTCGTCGCCCGCGCCGCGATGGCGGTGCAATTCCAGAGTATCGCGGCCATTGCACCGGAATTGGGCAAGGCGCTCGATGCAAACCTCGCCGACATCGGCGTGCTCATTGGTCTGTACTTCGCCCCGGGCGTTGCGCTGGCGCTTCCCGGCGGCGCGATCGGCAGGCGCATCGGCGACAAGGCAAGCGTGCTCGCCGGCCTGGCGATGATGCTGGCCGGCGAGATGCTGCTTTTCACCTCGACCGCATGGAGCGTGCAGATCGCGGGACGGTTGATCTCCGGGGTCGGAGGCGTGCTGCTGAACGTGCTGATGACCAAGATGGTCGTCGACTGGTTTACGGGCCGGCGGATCGCCACGGCGATGGCGATCTTCATCAACTCTTGGCCGCTGGGCATCGCCCTCACGCTCGCCGGGCTGCCGCTGATAGGGGCGGAATTCGGCATAGCGGGCACGCAGATTGCCGTGATGGCGCTCATCGTCGCGGCGCTTGCGCTGGTGGGATTCCTCTACCAGCCACCCGGACCCGCCGCTCCGGCTTCAGCGGAAGGCTCGCGGCTTGCGAAGCCTGCTGTCTGGGCCGTGCTGCTGGCGGGTTTGATCTGGGCCTTCTACAATGTCGGCTTCGCCATGATCTTCAGTTTCGCGCCGTCGATGCTGGTCGAGCGCGGCTGGTCGACCGCCGCCGCCGGCTCGGCCGTCAGCATCGTGCTGTGGCTCGCGGCTCTTTCGGTTCCGCTCGGAGGCTACCTCGCGGATCAGAGCAGGAGCCGCAACGCCATGCTGGCGACAAGCTGTCTCGCTTTCGCTGCCTTGGTCCTCTTGCTATGGCGCGGTTCAGCGGTGCTGCCCACCATGGTTGTGCTCGGCCTGGTCTGCGGGCTGCCGGCCGGAGCGATCATGAGCCTGCCGGCGCGGGTGCTGGCGCCGGCGACCCGCGCGCTGGGAATGGGGCTCTTTTACACGGTCTACTACGCCACGATGCTGGTTGCGCCTTGGCTCGGCGGCAAGCTTGCGCTTTGGACGGGCAGCGCCGGCGCGGCGCTCGGCCTCGGCTCGGCGGCTCTTCTAACCTGCCCGATTCTTTTGTGGGGGTTCGAACGCCGGCTGCTCGTGCAGGCCCGAACGGCACCGCAGGCGGGCTGAGACCCTTACCAATTTTCCGCCGTCGAAGCGAGGATGGGCGCCGCCCGAAGACGCAAGCCTCGGCCCGATCAAGGCGCAGGGCTCATCGGGCGGAGGTCGGCGGCGGCGCCACGGATTGCGCCACGACCGGCGCGCAGCTGTCGCCGACCACCAGCGAGGGCTGGAAGACGACGTTGCGCGGTTCGGCAGGACCGCCACGCCTGATCTGATCGACGAGAAGCCGCACCGCCTCGTTGGTCATGTCGACAAGCGGATGCTCGGTGCGCGTCAAGCGCGGGCGCAAGCCTCCGATGCCAGGGATGGTATCGGTGGAAGCGATGGAGATGTCGCCCGGACAGCGCAGGCCGAGATCCGCGACTGCCCGCATCACGCCGAGCGCCATCAGACCGCTCGCGACATAGAGCGCCGTTGGCCGCGCCGGCTGTTCCAACAGGCTGCGCGCCACCGAATAGGCGGCATCCTCGCGGAACTCACCCGAGCGTATGTAGCGCGATTCAAGCGTCAGGCCTCGCGACCGCATGGCCGCCAGCATCCCGTCGAGGCGGCCCCGCCCGGTGGTGACATGCAGCGGGCCGGTGATCGTGCCCAGGCGGGTATGGCCGAGATCGAGCAGATATTCCGTCGCCTGCCGGCCGGCCGATATATTGTCGATCGTCACCGTGTCCGACCTGTCATCGGCGACGGTGCGGCCGAACAGCACGGTCGGGATCGGCTTGCCGTCGGGATCGTTCTGCAGGTGCTCCGTCGAATCGCCGACCGGGACCAGGATTACCCCGTCGCAGGAGAGTGTGCGCACGCGGGCGAGGATGCGACGCTCGAGCTCCGGCTTCTCGTCGCTGTTGAAGATCAGCAGCGAATATCCCCAGGCGGCGACCGCCGCTTCCGCCGCCCACACGACGCGCGAGAAGAAAGGATTGGCGAGGTCGGCGACGACCAGCGCGATCAACTGGCTGCGGCCGCGCTTCAGGTTCCGCGCGGCGAGCGAGGGCGCATAGTTGAGGTCGCGGACGGCGGACAGGACGCGGGCGCGCAATTCCGCGCTCACATAAGCGGAATCGTTGATCACCGCCGACACTGTCGCCGTCGATACCCCCGCCGCACGAGCAACGTCCTTGATGGTGGCCATAGCGAACCCAGCTAATCGATTAGTTGAGTTTTGAGCGCCAGAATGGCCTTTGTCTAGGCTAAATAACCGAAAATTTGCTTGATTGCCGTTGTTATCCGCATAATCTAGCGAAACGGTTCGGCGAGGTAGGCGCCGTACGCAAAGGGAGGAGATCATGAAGTGGATAGTCATTGGGGCCGCGTTGGCGGCCGCGGCCGCAGCGGTTCCCGCTCGGGCGGACACGCCGCTGGTCGGTATCGTCTCGATCTCGGCGACGGAGGCGAACAACGCCCGCTATATCGTCGGCGCCAAAGCCGCCGCCAAGGAGATCGGCTGGGACGTTTCCGTCATCGATGCGGCGGGCAGCGCCGACCAGGCGAATGCCGCGATCCAGAATTTCGCGCAGCGCGGCTCGGCGGCAATCGTCGATATGGTGTTTCCCTATTCCTCGATCGGGGCCGGGCTCCAGGCCGCCAAGTCGGCCAATATCCCGGTCGTGACCTGGGGCGGCGGGCTGGGAAGCTCGGTCGCCGCCACCAATGGGTCGGGCGGGCCGATGGTGGTGCCGGTCAATGAGCTGATGCTGAAAACCATGAGCGGCAAGGGCTCCATCCTGGCGCTGACCTATCACACAGGCGAGGTCTGCCGGAATCGCGAGGTCGAGCTCGACAAGGCGCTTGCGGCCAATCCCGACATCAAGGTCACGAAGAACGAGGTGCGCATCCCCGGCTATTTCGAGGATGGCGCGCAATATGCCAATGCCTGGCTGGCCTCGCATCCGGCAGGCCAGGAGAATCTCGCCATCTGGGGCTGCTGGGACGATCCGGCGATCGGCGCCATCGGCTCGCTCAGGGCGCAGGGCCGCGACGACGTCAAGGTCTATGGCGTCAACGGCAACGCGCAGGCGCTGGAGAACATAAAGAACGGCTTCATGACCGCGACCGCCTGGCAGGACAGCTATACAGAAGGCTACAATATGATCAAACTGCTGCCGGAGATCCGCAAGGCCGGCGCGGACTGGACGCCGAAGGCGGTGGAGGTGCCCGCGGTGCTCGTCACCAAGGACACTATCGACGACTTCACCGCCAAGCATCCGGACGCCATGAAATAGGAACCTCAACGCTTCACCCATGAACCCAGTCCCGACAGCGATGGCGGCGCCGCCGGCGGTGCCGTTCGTGGCGGCGAATGCGATCAGCAAATCCTACGGAGGAGCGCAGGCGCTGCGCGGCGCTTCGCTCTCCGTGCTGCCCGGCGAAGTGCATGGGCTGGTCGGCGCCAACGGCGCCGGCAAGTCGACATTGATCCGTATCCTGGCCGGCGTGACCCAGCCGGACACGGGCGAAATCGCCATCGAGGGCAGGCCGGTGGCGATCGTGTCGCCGCACGCGGCGAGCGGGCTCGGCATGAGCTTCATCCATCAGGAGCTCGCCTTTGTGCCCGATATGACGGTGCTCGAGAACATCATGCTCGGCCTGCCCAAGAAGAAGACGAGGCTCGGCCTGGTCGACTGGAGCGCGATCCAGCGCGACGTCGCGCCGATCATCGAGCGCGTCGGCATAACAGCGCCGCTCGATGCCTCGGCCAAGACCCTGTCGACGGCCGAGAACTGGCTGATCAGCATCGCCCGGGCGCTGGTGTGGAGGGCGTGCCTCATCGTCATGGACGAGCCGACCGCTTCGCTGTCGGCGGGCGAATGCCGCAAGCTCTTTTCCATCATCCGGGGGCTTTCGACGTCGGGCGTGGCGGTGCTCTACGTATCGCACCGGCTGGATGAGATCCTCGATCTGTGCAGCCGCGTCACCGTCTTGCGCGACGGCCGATCGGTGGCGGTCCTCGGCGGCCCCGACCTGACCCGGCGCGGGCTGGTCCAGGCAATCGTCGGCGGAGCGGTGGAGCACCTGCCCAAGTCCCGCGGCGCAGCGCGCGGCGAGGTCGTGCTGTCGGTGCGGGGCCTGTGCCGCCTGCCGCGGGTGACGGAGGCGAGCTTCGATCTCCACCGCGGCGAGGTACTTGGGCTCGGCGGCCTTGTCGGCGCCGGGCGCAGCGAGCTTGCGCGTCTGCTCTACGGCGCCGACCGGCCCGACGCCGGCAGCATGACGATAGAGGGAAGGCCTTTTGCGCCGCGCACCCCGGCCGGCGCGGTGCGCGCCGGGCTCGGCCTTGTGCCGGAGGAGCGCCGTACGGAGGGGCTGCTCCTCAGCAAATCCGTCGCCTTCAATCTCAGCCTCGGCAATCTCACGCCTCTCCTCGCCAGCCCGGTCCTTCCCTTCATCAGCCTGCGCAGGCGGGCGCGGCTGGCGCAGGCGACGATCCGCGACCTGTCGATCAAGGCCGGCTCGCCGGAACAGCCGGTCGGGCGGCTTTCCGGCGGCAACCAGCAGAAGGTCGTCATCGGCCGCTGGCTGCGCTCGAAGCCGAAGGTGCTCATCCTGGACGAGCCGACGCGCGGCGTCGATGTCGGCGCTCGCGGGGAAATCCATCGGCTCATCCGCGAGCTCGCCGGACACGGCATGGCCGTGCTCGTCATCTCGTCCGAACCGGACGAACTCCCCGATCTGTGCGACCGGGTCCTGGTGATGGCGGAAGGACGGATCGTGCGCGAGCTCGCCGGCACCGACCTCACCCGCAGCGCCATCATCGAGGCAAGCTATGCCTTAACCGAGGAAAGGGTTTCCGCATGAGTGACGCCGGTTACACGCGACGCCTCTCGCCCGGCACCAGGGCCGCGCTCGGTGTTTTCGCGCGCTATGGCACGATCATCGGCCTGCTCGTGATGATCCTGGTCTTCTCGTTCCTGTCGCCGCACGCCTTTCCGACCTACAATAATTTCATCAACGTGCTGAGCCAGGCGTCCCTCGCCATGATCATCGCCGGCGGGCTGACCATGGCCGTGATCGTCGGCGAGCTCGACCTCTCGGTCGGCTATGCCGCCAGCCTGCACGGCGTGCTCGTCACGGGGCTGATCGTGGCAAACCATCTGCCGATCCCGGTGGCGGTTCTGATCGAGCTCGCGCTGGGCGCCCTCATCGGTGTCGTCAACGGCGTGATCGTCACCAAGCTCAAGGTCAATTCGGTGATCGCCACGCTTGGCGTCGGCACCGTGCTGGTCGGCCTCTCCTTTGCCTATTCGGCCGGCGTGCCGATCGTCTCCGGCGTACCGGAATCCTTCCTGCAGCTGGCGCTGGGACGCTGGCTGTTCGGCATCCCCAACCCGATCATCTTCATGGCACTGGTGTTCGGCGGCCTGTGGTTGCTGGTCGAGCGCACGGCGATCGGCCAGGAGATCCAGGCGGTCGGCGGCAACCCCGCCGCTGCGAGGCTCGCCGGCATCAATGTCGACCGCATCAAGATCCTCGGCTTCGTGCTTTCCGGCATGTGCGCGGCTCTCACCGGAACCTTGCTTGCCGCCCGGCTCGGCAGCGGCACGACCAATGCCGCCGATTCCTATCTGCTGACCGCCTTCGCCGCCGTCTTCCTCGGATCGGCCACACTGCGCGACGGCGAATTCCACATATTGGGCACGCTCATCGGCACGCTCATCATCGTGCTCGGCTTCAACGGGCTCAACATCTTCGGCGCACCGACCTTCTCGCAATTCGTGTTCCAGGGCGCCATCCTGATCGTCGCGGTCGGGCTCGCCAGCCTTGGCCGCTCGCTTGCCGAAAGCTGAATTGGAGGAGGATACCGATGACCGTTCCGCAATCCGCGAAATGGCAAGTCTTCGTGCTGGAATATGCGCGCTCCAAGGAGCAGCCCTGGGTCGATCTCATCAGCGGCATGTACAATGACGGCGTGGTCGACCTGCCCTTCTCCTTCGTGCTCGCTCGCAACGGCGAACGCAATGTGCTGATCGATACCGGCTTCATGCAGGACGACCACAGCTTCTCGCAGAAGTTCGGCATCCCGACATGGATCTCGCCGGTGCGGATGCTGGCGGCGCTCGACATCGCGCCCGATCAGATCAGCGACATCGTGGTCACCCATGCGCATTTCGACCATATGGGCTCGATCGCCGAATTCCCGCGCGCGCATATCCACATCCAGAAGAGCGAGTTGCTTTCCTGGTACGAGGCGATCGCGCTGCCGAAACGCTTCGCGCATCTGACCGCCATCATCGATCCCGACAATTTGCGCACCGCCCTCGAAGCCTCGATCGAGCATCGCGTGACGCTCATCGACGGCGACAAGGACAACATCCTTCCCGGCATCCATGCGCGGCTCGGCAGCGGCCACACGATCGGCCAGCAATTCGTGCTCGTCGACACCGATGCCGGTCGCCGGGTCATCTCCGGCGATTGCGTCTATTCGCGCCGCCAGTTCACCGGGCACAATCACGACGGCGTCTATGTCCCGCTCAACAATGCGGTGGGCAGCGTCTGGGAGCAGTTGAAGACCATCGACAAGATGAATGACGAGCTTGGCGGCGACCTGTCGAAGCTTGTCGTGCTGCATGATGTCGAGCGCTGGAAGGACCATCCGGTCGTCAAGGAGGTGGAGGGCTTCAAGATCGTCCGGCTCACCTGATCACGGGTGAGATCATGCCGGAGCGTAGGTCAACCTGATCACATCCTCGCCGATCCGGTCATGCGCTATCAGGCGAAGCGGCGGCCGGGGTCCGGCGAAATAAGGCTTGCCGCGGCCAAGCACGACCGGGTGCAGGTAGATCCGATATTCGTCGATCAAGCAGAGGTCGGTGAGGCTTCGCGCCAGGTCCGGGCCGGCAACGGCGATCTCGCCGTCGCGCTCGGCCTTCAGCTTGCGCATCGCGCCCTCAAGGTCCTCTCCGACGAGGCTGGCGTTGGGGCCGACCGATTGCAACGTGCGCGAGACGACCCATTTCGGCTGGTTCCGCCATGCCGCCGCGAAGGCCTGCCGATCGGCATCCCATTCAGGATGATCGTCGTCCCAGTAGCGCATGGCCTCATACATGCGGCGACCGTAGACGCTGCCCGCCTTCCTCCCCACATCCTCGATGAAATGGCGGAACAGCGTGGGGCTTGGTCCAAATTCCGTATGATCGACGTAGCCGTCCAGCGACTGATTCATTCCGAAGACGAGCTTGGCCATCGCCTGTTCCTCGCATGGCTTCCGCGCAATCCGATTGCGTTGCGCAATCGGTTCAGGTTAGGTCGACTGGTTTTATTTTGCAATTGGTTTTTGGCGCGCGCAAGAACGTTTCCAAACCGCAAGATCGGTCGAGAACATTTCAGCCCCTGGCGGCTAAGTGATGCGGCCACAGAGCAAGGAACGATGAAAGCGGCGTTTCAGAACTACCATGCCCGAATGCAGCGGGCGCTGGACTACATAGACCAGCACCTCGACGGCAACCTGGACCTGGAAACGGTGAGCCGCGTCGCGGCCTTCTCCAAGTTCCATTTCCACCGGCAGTTCACGGCGACCTTCGGGTTGTCCGTGCATCGCTATGTCCAACTCACCCGCATGAAGCGCGCCTCGTACCGGCTGGCCGACAGGGAGAGCGTCACGGACATAGCGATGGATGTCGGTTACGAAGCGCCGGACGCCTTCGCCCGCGCCTTTCGGCAACGGTTCGGACAATCGCCCTCGTCATTCCGTAAATCTCCCAACTGGGGAGCGTGGCTTATGGCCTTCGGACCGCTCGACAATGCCAGGAGAAAGCTCATGCAGATCATCTTTACCCAAGACGACGTGACGATCCGTGACGTGCCGCCCACGCCGGTGGCTATCATGGAGCATCGGGGGGACCGGGCGACGCTCGGCGATACCATCCAGCGCTTCATCGCCTGGCGCAAGGCCGCCGGCCTGTCGCCGGAAACAAGCCCGACCTTCAACATCTTCCGTTCCGAGAGATGTCCGGCGGTCGCGGCCGATTACAGCATGGATATTTGCGTCGGGACCGACCAGCCGATCGCGGCGGATGACAAGCAGATGAAGGCCGGCGTCATCCCCGGCGGACGCTGCGCAGTACTGCGCTACCCCGGCAACACCAACAATCTTGAGCCAGCCGGTCTCTATCTTTATCGCGACTGGCTTCCGGCCAGCGGCGAGGAAGCGCGCGACTTCCCGCTCTATTGCCAGCGACGGCTGTCCTTCGCCCCGGACAGGCCTGTGCCCGAGATCATCGTGGAGCTGTTTCTGCCGTTGAAATAGCGGCTTCGGATGGCAGCCTTTCGCTTCGGACCGCGAGAAGGGACAGGCTGCCACATCATCAGCGCAACGAAACCCAGATTCGCGCCAAAGAGATCGAAAAATCGTTATCGTAGCGGCCGGTGCGGCGAAAAATGAAAAATGGCGCGCCCGAAGAGATTCGAACTCCTGACCCCCAGATTCGTAGTCTGGTGCTCTATCCAGCTGAGCTACGGGCGCGCAACAGGCCGTGTGTGACACAAGCCCCGCGATCCGGTCGAGACGGCCGGCCGCGATGTGGAGTGTTCCCTAACGACTGAATTTGCGAAAAGCAAGCCGATCCGGCAAAAGTTTTGTCACAGGTGTTTTCGTCCCTGCTGAGGCGTGTCGCGATTGCAAGCCGCCTCACCTGAATATCGGCACACCTCAAGCCGGGCGGCGCAGGCCGTTGCGCGCTTGATCGAGCCGGACCGGCTGGTCGGGAATGGTGACGGCGAAGACGGTGCGGCCGCCGATCGATTCGACCAGCTCCACCGCGCCGCCATGGGCGCGGATCAATTCATGCGCGATCGCCAGGCCAAGGCCGGTGCCGCCGCTGCGCGCCGAGCCGCGGAAGGCGGCGAAGAGATTCTCGCGCGCCTTGGGCGGCAGGCCGGGGCCGGTGTCGGTGACGGTGATGCGGCTGACGCTGCCATGGCGCTCGGCCGCGACGGCCAGCCGGCGCACCACCGTCCTCTCCGTATCGGCGGCCATCGCCTGAATGGAGTTGCGGCACAGATTGGTGAGCACGCGGAAGAGATGGTCGGAATCGGCGTCCACCTCGAAAGCATGCTCAACGCCGTTTATGAACTCGATGCCTTCCTCGATATCGAGCAGGCCGTGTACGTCGTCGACCAGCTGGCGCAGCCGCAGACGCCGGCGCGACGGCGCCGGCTCCTGCGTGCGGCCATAATGAAGCACGCCTTCGGAATAGGACACGGCGCGGTCGAGCGCGCGCAAAAGCTTTGGCGCGAAGGACTGCACGGTCGGGTCCTTCACCTGGCGCAGGCGGTCCGACATGAGCTGCGCGGAAGCCAGGATGTTGCGCATGTCGTGGTTGATCTTCGACACGGCAAGGCCGAGGTCGGCGAGGTGCTTCTGCTCGGCCAGCATCTTTTGCAGCCGATCCTGCATCTGCGCCAGCTCGCGCTCGGCGACGCCGATCTCGTCGGAGCGCTCCGTCGGACAGATTATGCGCCCGGGATCGTCTGGCGCCTCGGAGAAGGACAGGATCGAGCGCGTCATGGTGCGGATCGGCCCGATCATGATCAGGTCGATCGCCGCGTAGACCAGCATGGCGGTGAACAGCGAGATCAGCAGCGAGACGACGGCGACATTGCGCGAGTATCTCAGCATGGCGTCGCGCAGGCGGTAATCCGGCATGATCAGCTCGAATTCCTTGTCGCTGTCGCCGACCGGGCCGAAGACGCGCAGCATGCGCTTGCCGCCGAAGAACAGCGTGTCGAGCGCGCCGGTCATGCCGTTGACCAGGCCGACATTGGCGATGTCGATATGCTCGTCGACCTGCGGCGGCATGTCGGAAACGACGAGCAGCCGAGAGACGCCGCCGTCGCGCACGGCAATCGCCTTGGCGCCGATCGCCATCAGCACGTCGTTTTGTGCGTTGTGCGACAGCGAGTTGGGCTCGCCCTGCAGGAGCACGATCGACACGGCGGCGGCGGTGCTCAACCGCTCCTTCAGCCAGTTGACCCGGTAGCTGGCGATCCAGGGCAGAAAGATCAGGATTTCGGCCAAGAGCACGAAAGCGATGGTGAGCAGAAGAAGCTTGGTCGACAGGCCGCGCGACAGCGGCACCCGGCGCGTCGGATTTGCCGCCGCCGGGGTTGCCTTTTCATCCGTGGACAGGACTTCACTCGTCATGACGCGGTCTTCACGAAGCCTTGATGGGCAAGATTATGCGATTTGCGGCTTTTTTGCCAATTTCAACCTTGGTCCAGCGAAAAAATGCCCGGAGACCACGGCGGATTGACTTCCAAAAACCTTCTTTCTATAAGCCCGCTCACGCTCGGGCCATTCGTCCCGGCGCGGTTTCGATCGCGCCTAAGCCGGCCCGGCAAAGCTCCTGTTACAGAGTGACAGAATCAAGAAGGGCCGCACCCCGCGGTATTAAAACAAATGAAGCGTACCTACCAACCGTCCAAGCTCGTCCGGAAGCGCCGGCATGGTTTCCGTGCCCGCATGGCCACCAAGGGTGGCCGTGGCGTCGTTGCTGCCCGCCGTAATCGCGGCCGCAAGCGGCTCAGCGCCTGAACGAAAGACGAGATCGTTGCCCGCAACCGGCAAGCCAAAGGGGAAAACTCCCGGGCGGCTTCTGAAACGCGCGGACTTCCTGGCTGTGCGCGGCGGCGAGAAACGCCGCGGACGGCTTTTTCTCGTTGAAGTTCTCGACCGCGGCGACGACCTTGCGCCGCGTGTCGGCTACACCGTCACCAAGAAGGTCGGCAACGCCGTGGTGCGCAACCGCGTCCGGCGGCGGCTGAGGGAAGCCGTGCGCGTTCACGCCGCCGATGACATGGCGCCCGGCAATGACTATGTCATCGTCGGGCGTGAAGACGTGCTCGCCACTCCGTTCGGCCAGTTGAAGGCCGAGCTTTCCCGCCGGCTACGCGGCGCACGATAGGCCAAGGGCTTTCGATGGAAAACAACCGCAATTTCTTCATCACCATCGCGCTGTCGGTGCTGATCCTGACGCTCTGGCAGGTGTTCTACATGAACCCGAAGATGGAGCAGCAGCGGGAGCAGGCCCGTATCGAGCAGCAGCGCGTCGAGGCGCAGAAGAAGGAAGCGGGCGGCGGCGCCAACTCCGGCGCGGCCGGAACGCCGGCCCCGGCGGCCGGCAGCGTTCCCGGCGCACCGGGTGGCGACACCGTAACAGCGGCCAGCCGCGACCAGGCGATCGCCGCCACCAAGCGCGTCAAGATCGACACGCCCAGCCTCCAGGGCTCGATCAACCTGACGGGCGCGCGCCTCGATGACCTGAAGCTCAAGCATTATACCGAGACGGTCGACAAGAACTCGCCCGAGATCGAGTTGCTCAACCCATCGTCGCTGCCCAACGGCTATTTCGCCGAGATCGGCTTCGTCGGCAACGATACGACCGGCGCGGTGCCGGGCGCGGATACGGTGTGGAGCGTCGAGGGCAATCCGACGCTGACGCCCTCGACGCCGGTGACGCTGACCTTCACCAACGACAAGGGCCTGACGTTCAAGCGCACCATCTCGATCGACAACGAATATATGTTCACCGTTTCCGACACGGTGCAGAATTCGGGAACGGCCGCCATCTCGCTCTACAATTACGGGCGCGTCACCCGTTTCGACAAACCGGCCGTCGCCAGCACCTATGTGCTGCATGAGGGTCTGATCGGCGTGACCGGCAGCGAAGGGCTGACGGAGTACAAATACGCTGCCATCGAGAAGGACAAGGAGGTCAAGCCCGGCAAATCCACCGATGGCTGGCTCGGCATCACCGACAAATACTGGGCCGTGACGCTTATCCCGACAGAGAAGCAGCCCTTCCAGCCGAAATTCTCCTATTTCGAGTTCAAGGACGGGCCGCACAGCCACAGCTATCAGTCCGATTTCCTGTCCGACGCGATCAGCGTCGCACCCGGCCAGTCGACGACGATCGAGTCTGAAATCTTCGCCGGCGCGAAGGAAGTCGCCAAGATCAACGCCTACGAGGCCGACCGTCACATTCGCCAGTTCAACCTGTTGATCGACTGGGGCTGGTTCTATTTCATCACCAAGCCGATGTTCTGGCTTATCGACACGCTCTACAAATTCTTCGGCAATTTCGGCCTGGCGATCCTCGCCACGACCGTCATCGTCAAGGCTCTATTCTTCCCGCTGGCGAACAAGTCCTACGCCTCGATGGCGAACATGAAGAAGGTGCAGCCGAAGATGGTCGAGATCCGCGAGAAATACGCGGACGACAAGATGAAGCAGCAGCAGGCGATGATGGAACTGTACAAGACCGAGAAGATCAATCCGCTGGCCGGCTGCTGGCCGGTGGCGCTGCAGATCCCGGTCTTCTTCTCGCTCTACAAGGTGCTCTACATCACCATCGAGATGCGGCACGCGCCCTTCTTCGGCTGGATCCACGACCTTGCGGCGCCCGATCCGACGTCGATCTTCAACCTGTTCGGCCTGCTGCCCTTCGCGGCGCCCGCCTTCCTGCCGCATATGGGCGCCTGGGCGGTGGTGATGGGCATCACCATGTTCCTGCAGATGCGCATGAACCCGGCGCCGCCGGACCCGACGCAGGCCGCGATCTTCACCTGGATGCCGGTGATCTTCACCTTCATGATGGGCTCGTTCCCGGCAGGCCTCGTCATCTACTGGGCCTGGAACAACACGCTGTCGATCCTGCAGCAGGGCGTGATCATGAAGCGCCAGGGCGCCAAGATCGAATTGTGGGACAATCTTGCGGCGATGTTCCGCAAGAAACCATCGCCGGCTGAATAGCCGGACTCCGAGCTACAAATCAAAACCCTGGCCTTCATCGGCCGGGGTTTTTTGTTGGAGATACCGACGGGACAGCGCCAACCTTCGGGATTGGCCGTGGCTTACACCCCGGAGCGACGCGCGCAGACCCTGGAATCCATGCCGTTACGCTAAGGCGTTGCAACGGTTACAGAATTCTGCACCGTCACACTCCGCGGCAGAGGTCACGGAATGGATCCTCGGGTCAAGCCCGAGGATGACGACATCACGAGGGGTTCGGTCGATCTCCAACTTCGCGCCATTCGGACAAGGCGATCGCGCATGGCTTTCTGAGCTCAGATAACCAGCAAGCCTTGATCGGCCGCGTTTGCGTTGGCTTTCGCCGATAAACCCATACGTGATTGCCCTCGATCCGTCGGGGCGAGAATGATTTTCGGGAAATTATTCGGAGCTCCTGAAACTCCGCGCCTGCTCGATTCGTACGATTCCAGTCCTCCCAAAAAGGGCCGGGCGGCTTCCGGCGCAGCGACGCCGGTGTTTGGGAGGTCGTCCGGCAGGGCCGGGGTCCCGCGGGCGGCGGGATCCCGGTCCTTTTATTCCATGACCGCGCTGTGATCGACCTTGGCCGGAGTGCCGGGTTTGCGCAGCAGAAGCACCAGCGGGATGGCGGCGAGCGACAGGATCATCATCAGCTTGAAGTCGTCGATATAGGAGATGATCGTGGCCTGCAGCGTGACGAGACCGTCGAGCGCGGCGCGGCCGGCGGCGGTGTAGGGGCTCAGCGCCTGCGAGATCGCCGGATCGCCGAAGGCCGGATTGTAGGGCGTCACATAGGTGGCGATGTTGGCGTGATTGATCTGCTGGTTCTGCGTCAGGAGCGCCGTGACCACCGAGATGCCGACGCTGGAGCCGATGTTGCGCGACAGATTGTAGAGGCCGGTGCCTTCCGCGCGCCGCTCCGGGGCCAGGGTGGCGAAGGTGATGGTGGTGAGCGGCACGAACAGGAAGCCGAGGCCCGCACCCTGGATGAAGCCGGTGCTGATGATCGTCCATTGCGAGACGTCCGGCGTCCAGCCGGTCATGTCGTACATCGCCCAGGCGGTTATCGCGAGGCCGATGAACAGCAGCCAGCGCGTGTCGACCTTGCCGACGAGGCGGCCGACCAGGAACATGCAGGCCATGGTGCCGAGGCCGCGCGGCCCCATGACGATGCCGGCCGTCACCACCGGATAGCCCATCAGCGTCTGCAGATAGGGCGTCATCAGGGCCAGCGAGGCGAGATAGGTGATGCCGATGATGAAGATGAAGATCATGCCGACGGCGAAGTTGCGGTCGAGGAACAGCCGCGGGTTCACGAAGGTGTCGCGCGCGGTGAAGGTGTGGACGATGAAGATGTAGAAGGCCGAGGCGCAGACCAGCGCCTCGACGATGATCTCGGCCGAGGAGAACCAGTTGAGCTGCTCGCCGCGGTCGAGGAACATCTGCAGCGAGGCGATGGCGATCGAGAGCATGCCGAAGCCCAGCCAGTCGAGCCTTGCCTTCAAGTCGAGCTTGGTTTCCTGGACGAACATCGAGACGCCGATAAAGGCCAGCGCGCCGATCGGCACGTTGATGTAGAAGACCCAGCGCCAGGAGACGTTCTCGGTCAGCCAGCCGCCGATGACTGGCCCCAGCACCGGGCCGACCATGACCGAGACGCCGAACAGCGCCATGGCCGAGCCGCGCTCCTCGACGCTGTAGATGTCGAGCAGAATCGACTGCGACAACGGCACCAGCGCCGCGCCGAACAGGCCCTGCAGCAGCCGGAAGCCGACGATCTGCGGCAGCGACTGGGCAAAGCCGCAGAGCACCGAGGCCACGACGAAGCCGGTGATCGCCACCAGAAGGATGCGCTTGCGGCCGAAGCGGTTGGCGAGATAGCCGGACGGCGGCGTCATCACCGCGGCGGCGACGATATAGGAGGTGAGCACCCAGTTGATCTGGTCGGCGCTGGCCGAGACGCTGCCCTGGATATAGGGCAGCGCGACGTTGGCGATGGTGGTGTCCAGCGCCTGCATGATGACCGCCAGGATGACGCAGGCGGTGATGGCGCCGCGATTGGCGACCACGGGCGCGCCTGTCGCGGAAGCCGTTGTCATGACTTTGGTCCGGATTGCTTGAAGAGGTTGGCGATGAAGTCGGGCAGGCCGCGGGCGTGACCGGTGTCGATGTCGACCACGGCGCTCATGCCTCCGCGCAGCGGCGGCTTGCCGTCCGGATCGTCGATCGTCACGCGCATCGGGATGCGTTGCACGACCTTGACCCAGTTTCCGCTGGTGTTCTGCGCCGGCAGCAGCGAGAAGCTGGACGACGACGCAGGGCTGATCGAGCCGACCGTGCCGTGCCAAACCTCGCCCGGATAGCCGTCGATGCTGATCGTCGCCTTCTGGCCGGGGCGCACATAGGTGAGCTCGGTTTCCTTCGGCTCGGCCGCGATCCAGATGTCGGTCGACGACACCAGGCTGAAGGCCGGCTGCGAGGCCGGCAGGTACTTGCCGACCTGCAGCGCGTCGACATTGGTGACGATGCCGTCGAACGGCGCCTTGACGACGGAGTCGTTGAGGTTGCGCTGCGCATCGTCCACCGCCGACTGAGCCTGCAGGTAGAACGGGTTCTGCTCGACCGGCTGGCTGGCGTCGCCGCCGAGCTGGGCAAGCATCGCCTGCGCCTGCGCCTTGGCGACGGTCACCTTCTGGCGGGCCGCGATCAGATCGTGCTGGGCGCTGTCGAAGGTCGCCTTGGAGGCGGTCGAGGTCTTGAGCAGGTCCTGCTGACGCTGGAAGGCGGACTCATAATAGGGAATGTCGGCTTCGGCCTGGTCGATCGAGGCCAGCGACTGCTGATAGCTCGCCTGCAGCGTCAGCACCTGGTTGCGCACGGTGCCGAGCTGCGCCTTGGCGCCGGCGAGCGCGGTCTCGAACGAGGCGGGCCGCAGGCGGAAGAGCACATCGCCCTTCTTCACCGCCTGGTTGTCGTGCACATCGATCTCGTCGACGGTGCCGGAGACGTCGGTCGAGACGCCGAGCGACTGCGCCTGGATATAGGCGTTGTCGGTGGTCATGACCTGGCCGCCGACGACATAGTAGTAGCCGCCGGCCACCAGCGCGACCGGCAGCAGCGCGAACAGGATCGGCCGCGTCAGGCTGCGGCGCGGCTTGGCGGGAGCAGGCGGAGCCACCGTGACGGAAGCCGGCTTCGGCTGCGCCGAGGGAGCCTCCAGCGTAGCCGGCTCCGGCGCCACGGGCGCTTCCAGCTCATCGTCCTCGACGACAGGCGGGGCACCGCGCCTTTGCTCGCGCTGGCTGTCCAGGCGAATGACCTGGTCGCTTGCTCTTTCGCCGGCATTTTCTCCGTCGGCGGGCTTTCTGGGTGAGGTTCCTTCAGACATGGACTTTCTCCCGGTCGACGGCCGGCTGGGTGCAGGCCTCGATCAGATTGGATTTGATCAGGCAAAGGGTTTGCAGCAGTTGCTGCTGCGCGTCCGCGGACAGGCCGGCAAAGGCTTCGTCGCGCGTTTTCCGACCGTTGCTGCGCATCACTTCAATCAGTGGATGCGCCTTCGGGGTCAGATAGATAAGCCACGCCCGGCGGTCGGCCGGATCGGGCCGGCGCTCGATGAAGCCGCGCGCTTCCATCTTGTCGAGCAACCTTGCGAGCGTGATCGGCATGATCTCGATGAGGTCGGCCAGCTTGTTCTGGTGGATGCCCTCATGCACCGAAAGCTGAGCCAGGACCTGCCATTGCGCGCGGGTCAACCCAAAGGCGCGCGAGCGCTGCTCGAAACGCTTCCTGAGCAGGCGCGCGACATCGTGCAGCACGAAGCTGATATTGGGTGAGGAGGGCATGGGAGAACTTCGGAGTCGGTGGACAAACTTTCGTGAGCATGCTTATTATCATCATGCACATAATCCCGCTGGACGCGGAGCGCAAGACCGACTAAGGCGCTTGGTAAAAATATCGCATAGGCCAGAACCCGCCGGACCGGCTTGGGTTTTCGGCAAGGACAAGACGATGAACCGGCTCAAGATCACCATGCTGGCGCTGCTCATGGGATACGCTTTTCCAGCCGCGGCGAAGGACGCGGTGAGCTGCGGCGGGGCGGCGATGCTGGGCGGCGCGCAGCTCAACTGCAGCCACGTGCAACCCAAGGCGCCGCCGCAATTCTGCACCTTCAGCTGGGCGCTGCACACGATGGCCGGCGACCAGAAAATCGTCGAAGGCAGCTTCTCGCTGCCGCCAGGAGCGTCGAACATTCAGGTCTATCAGGGCAGCGGCTTCGACAGCGCCCTCTCCAACCCGATCGTGATCTGCCGCGGCAGCCACTGAACGGTTGGTGCCGCGGCCGGATCACGTTAGTTTGATCGGACGTTGACCGCGCCGGAACCCACTGTCTCTCTGTTTTTACCGCTCACACTTTTCCTGGAACTGTTCTAGCCACGGAGGGACCGCGATGACCGGACCCAATCCCAACATCAAGCATCCGATCGCGACGTATCCGCGCGTCGGCTTCCTGAAGCCGCTGGTGACGTCGCCCAACATCGAGATCGGCGACTTCACCTACTACGACGATCCCGACGGTCCCGACAAATTCGCCGAAAAATGCGTGCTGCACCACTACGACTTCATCGGCGACCGGCTGGTGATCGGTAAGTTCTGCGCCATCGCCGAAGGCGCGCGCTTCATCATGAACGGCGCCAACCACGCCATGTCCGGATTCTCGACCTATCCGTTCAACATCTTCGGCCATGGCTGGGAGGAAGGGTTCGATCCCGAGACCTGGTCGCGGGAGATCCGCGGCGACACCGTTGTCGAAAATGACGTGTGGATCGGCATGGATGCGGTGATCATGCCGGGCGTCAGGATCGGCAATGGCGCCATCGTTGCGGCGAAATCGGTTGTCACGCACGACGTGCCGCCTTATGCGATCGTCGCCGGCAATCCGGCAAGGATAGTGAAGATGCGCTTCGACGAATTCACGGTCCGGCGGCTTTTGAAGGCGGCCTGGTGGGACTGGCCGGTCGACAAGATCAGCCGCAACCTCAACGCCATTCGCGGCGCCGACATTGCAAAACTGGAGGCTGCGGCTTGAGCGCGCCCAACACGAAAAGCGACAAGATGGCGATCGATCCGGAGCTGTTCACCCGCGGCTGGATCTTCATCCGCGGCGTGCCGTCGATGAAATTCCTGCCGCCGGAAGGACCGCCGGAGATCGCCTTTGCCGGCCGCTCCAATGTCGGCAAGTCGTCGCTGATCAACGCGCTGGTCGGCCACAAGGGCCTGGCGCGCACCTCCAACACGCCGGGGCGCACGCAGGAGCTCAACTATTTCGTGCCGGACGGGTTTTCCGGCGAAGGCGCCGACCTGCCGCCGATGGCGCTGGTCGACATGCCCGGCTACGGCTATGCCAGCGCGCCGAAGGACAAGGTCGATGAGTGGACGAAGCTCATCTACGAATATCTGCAGGGCCGCGTGACGCTGAAGCGCGTCTATGTGCTGATCGACGCGCGCCACGGCATCAAGGCCAAGGACGAGGAAGTGCTGACCCTGCTCGACAAGGCGGCGGTGTCCTACCAGGTGGTGCTGACCAAGACCGACAAGATCAAGGCCGCCGGCGTGCCGAGGCTGATCGAGGAGACGCTGGCCAAGATCAAGAAGCGGCCGGCGGCTTTTCCGGTGGTCCTGGCGACGTCATCAGAAAAAGCCTCGGGTCTCGACGAGCTTCGCGCCGCGATCGTGCTGGTGGCGAACGGCGGCTGACGCCGTCCCCTGAGGCCGATCAGCCGGGATCAGTCCGTCTCTTCGCGTTCCGGCTCGCGATCGCGCCGGCCGGTGAGGATCTCGCGCTTGCCGACATGGTTGGGGGCGCCGACCAGACCTTCCTTTTCCATGCGCTCGACCAGCGAGGCGGCGCGGTTGTAGCCGACGCCGAGGCGGCGCTGGATGTAGGAGGTCGAGCATTTCTTGTCGCGCTTGACCACCTTGACCGCCTCCTCAAAGAGCGCGTCGCCATCTTCCTCGGCGATCGAGCTTTTGTCGAAGACCGGGCCGGTATCGGCCGCCTCTTCAGCCTCCTCCTCGTCGGCGGTGACGGTGTCGAGATATTCGGGACGTCCCTGCGCCTTCAGATGCGCCACGACATGCTCGACCTCGAGATCGGAAACGAACGGGCCGTGCACGCGTGAGATGCGCCCGCCGCCGGCCATGTGCAGCATGTCGCCCTGGCCGAGCAGCTGTTCCGCGCCCTGCTCGCCGAGGATGGTGCGGCTGTCGATCTTCGACGTCACCTGAAAGGAGATGCGGGTGGGGAAATTGGCCTTGATCGTGCCGGTGATGACGTCGACCGAGGGGCGTTGCGTCGCCATGATCAGATGGATGCCGGCGGCGCGCGCCATCTGCGCCAGGCGCTGGATGGCGCCTTCGATCTCCTTGCCGGCCACCATCATCAGGTCGGCCATCTCGTCGACGATGATGACGATATAGGGCATCGGCGCGAGGTCGATGACGCGCTCCTCGAACAGCGGCTCGCCGGTGCCCTTCTCGAAGCCCGCCTGCACCTGCATGGTCACGACCTCGCCCTTGTCACGGGCGCTTGCCGCGCGCTGGTTGTAGCCGTCGATGTTGCGCACGCCGAGGCGCGCCATCTTGCGATAGCGGTCCTCCATCTCGCGCACCGCCCATTTGAGCGCCGTGACCGCCTTCTTGGGATCGGTGACGACCGGCGTCAGCAGATGCGGGATGCCGTCATAGACGGAGAGCTCCAGCATCTTGGGATCGACCATGATGAGGCGGCATTCCTCCGGCTTCATCCGGTAAAGCAGCGACAGGATCATGGTGTTGATGGCGACAGACTTGCCGGAGCCGGTGGTGCCCGCCACCAGCAGATGCGGCATCTTGGCGAGCTCGGCGATGACCGGTTCGCCGCCAATCGTCTTGCCGAGGCCGAGCGCCAGCTTGCAGGAGGTGTTGCGGAAACCGGCCGATCCGATCAGCTCGCGGAAATAGACGGTCTCGCGCGTCTCGTTGGGCAATTCGATGCCGATGACATTGCGGCCCGGCACCACGGCGACGCGCGCCGAGATCGCCGACATCGAGCGGGCGATGTCGTCGGCGAGCCCAATGACGCGGCTCGATTTCACGCCCGGCGCCGGCTCGAATTCGTAAAGGGTGACCACCGGACCCGGCCGGACATGGATGATCTCGCCCTTGACGCCGAAATCCTCCAGCACGCTTTCGAGCAGATCGGCATTCTGCTCCATCCGCTCCTGCGACATGTAGAAGCCCTGGCCTTCGGGCGGCATCTGCAGGAGTTCCTCGGAGGGAAGCTCGTAGCCGACGGAAGTCGGCAACGGCACGACCTCGCCGGCGATGGGCAGGGAGGGTGCCTGCCTTGCCATCCTTGCGTTTGCCGGCGCGGGAACCGGCATGGTCTCGGCAGGTGTGATCTGGGCGGCCACTGGGACCGGTGTCGGCGCCGGAGCAGGGCTCATGTCCGCTGCGTTGGAGCGCCACTCGATGACCCGGTAGAACGATGTGGCCTCGCCCATAAAGGTGGCGCGGGGCGGCATCGGTTGCGCCGCCGGCGCCGGCATCGGCCTGACGGGTGGCGACGCCGGAGCCGCGGGGGTCTGGCCCGCTTCATTCAGGCGCGCCCGCGCCAGGCGCTCGGCGAGGAAAGCCATGCCGAATTCGAAGAAGGCATGATCGGAAAGATAGGACCAGCGCAGTCCGCTCGGGCGAGGCTTTTGTGCCGGAGCGGCGGTGGGCTGGAGCGGCGCAGCGGGAGCTACGGGCGTGGCGGCAGAAGGCGCGACGACCGGTTTGGCTTGCGCCGGCGCCGCTGCCCGAGCGGCGGGAGCTGCAGGAATCGTCCGAACTGAATTGGCTGCCGGCGGCGCGAGCGGTGCAGGCCGTACGGGCTCGCGGGCCGGTGTCCTGGCCGGCGCGGCATCTTCCTGCGGGGCGGCTCGCCGGGCGAGATCGGTGTCCGGCGTACGGGTGAACCGCACGTTTGGCGCGAGGAAGAAATAGTCCTGCCAGGCCGGGCGGCTGAACTCGCCATCGGCCGATTCGGACGACGCGGCGCGAGCCGCGTCCGATTCGCTTGCCGGCGCGACGCGCAGCGCGACCACCTGCCCCGTTTGCGTCTGCGGAACCCCTCCCCGGCGCCCGTCCGCGCCGCGATCGTCCTCGCCCTGATGGGCGGAAGCGCCGGAAAGATTGGCACGGGGAAAACGCATGGATGTCATTCTCGAGACTCGCCGATTGAACGTCTCCCGAGACATAGGAAGCGATGGTTAACAGGTCCTTCCGAAAGCGCATGCCGGAGGGATGCCTATCGATAATTTCAGAGGGGTCGGCGGACGATCGCGACAAGACGCGGCGAGGCCTCCCAGCCTTGCTTCGCGCACTTTGGGATTCACGTGCCCGGTGCGGTCAGGCCGATTGCAGCGCCTTTTCCTCGGCGAGGAATTTTTCCGTGGCGTAGGCCTTGAGGAAGACGTCGACGCCGGATTTCACGACGCGCTCGATCTCGGCCTGGCTCGGCGCCTTGGTGCGGTAGGAAAAGATGCACTGCCGGAACAAACCGGCGAGGCAGAGCTCGGTGAACTGATAGGCGGCAAGGTCGACATCGTCGATCTTGAGCAGGCCGCGCGCGACTGCCTCATCGAGGAAAACCATCATCCGGTCGTGGCCGCGCTTCGGGCCGCGCTCGTAGAAACGCGCGCCGAGCTCGGGAATCCGGTCGGCGGCACCGACCACGGTGCGCTGCGCCTGGATGACCCTGGCCGAGGTGATCTTGATCGAAAGCGCCATGCCGAACTTCACCAGCGTCTTGCGCAGGTCCTCGAAATGATCGAGCACCTCATACAAGTTCTTGAAGATGGTGCCGCGCTCTTCCTCGATGAGAGCCTCGAACAGCTCTTCCTTGTTTTCGAAATAGACGTAGATCGTGCCCTTGGAGACGCCGGCCTCGCGCGTGATGTCGTTCATCGAGGCGGCCTCGAAGCCCTTGTCTATGAAGACGCGGCGGGCGCCTTCGATGATCTGGGCGCGCTTGACCGGGTCCTGCCCGGCCGCCGGGCGGCCCTTGCGTAAGTCGAGCAGATCGCTGTCCGCTGTCGTGTCGACCATGGAAGTCATTCCTTGAAAATATTTCGAACCACTCGGTTCGATTTCCTCTTGATATGGTCCTCTTTCCGCGCTATGTCAATCGCCAATTCGAACCGAACGGTTCAGTCTGACTGACATCCAGAGAGATACCCAATGTCCTCCAACGCGCCCGCCACCGCCGAAGTCCGCACGTTTCCCAACGCCAAGGTCCAGCCGTCGACCGAGGCTCCGGAAATCCCTGTCCAGCCCGCCGCTCCGGTTGCGACGCCCGCGGCTGAAGCACCCGCCAAGAAGAAGCGTTCGGTGCGCTCTTTCCTTTTGCCGATCATCGGCCTCGCCCTGCTCGGCGCCGGTTCCTACTATGGTTATAACTACTGGACCGACGGCCGGTTCATGATCTCCACCGACGACGCCTATGTCCAGGCCGACATGTCGTTCGTGTCGCCGAAAATATCCGGTTATATCGACAAGGTGCTGGTGGGCGAGAACCAGCAGGTCAAGGCCGGCGATCCGCTGTTCGTGATCGACAATGGCGACTACAGGATAGCCGTCGCCCAGGCCGAAGCGCAGATCGCCACGCTGGCAAAGACGCTCGACCGCATCGACGCGCAAACCAAGGCGGCCCAGGCCTCGCTGTCGCAGGCTCAGGCGCAGAAGGTCGCCGACCAGGCCGCCGCCGACAACGCGGCGCGGGCTCAGGATCGCGCGGCGCAGTTGCTCAAGACCCGTGTCGGCACGCAGGCGCAGCTCGACGACGCCCAGACCGCGCTCGACCAGGCCAAGGCGGCGCTTGTCGGCGCCGACGCGCAGATCGCCGCGGCGCAGGCCAATATCGGCGTTCTGGAAGCCCAGCGCGCGGAGCAGGCCTCGACGCTCGCCTCGCTGCAGCTCACCCGCGACAAGGCCCAGCGCGACCTTTCCTTCACCGTGCTGAAGGCGCCTTATGACGGCGTCGTCGGCAACCGCTCGGTCGAGCAGGGCGACCTCGTCAGCCCCGGCCAGAAGCTCGCCGTCGTCGTGCCGATGGACAAGCTCTACATCGTCGGCAACTTCAAGGAGACGCAGCTCGGCCGCATGGTGCCCGGCGAGAAGGTCCGCATCACCGTCGACGCGATCGACGGCCAGAGCTTCGAAGGCACGGTCTCCTCGCTGGCGCCGGCTTCGGGCGCGGTGTTCTCGCTGCTGCCGCCGGAAAACGCCACCGGCAACTTCACCAAGGTGGTGCAGCGCGTGCCCGTGCGCATCGACGTGCCGGCCGACGTCTTGAAGACCGGCAAGCTGCGCGCCGGCCTGAGCGTCGTCGTCGCGGTCGACAGCCGCACCGCGCCGGCCTCGACGACCAACTGAATTGGGGGGGCGGTTCGGTGGCCAATCGAGCGCCGAGCCGCCCAGCCTGTTTTATCCGTTTCGACGCAATTCCGGAGCGCCACGCGCTTGTCTTCGAGAATTGCTTAAGGAGGCCATGACATGGCAACCGCAACCATTACCGCAGGAGCAATGCCCGGGCGCCCGGTCGCTGCCGCCGCGCCGGCCCTGCCCGCGGACCATATGCCTGTGCGCCGCGTCATCGCCTTCCTGGCGATGGTGTTCGGCATGTTCATGGCGATCCTCGACATCCAGATCGTCTCGGCCTCGCTGTCGGAAATCCAGGCGGGCCTCAGCGCCAGCTCCGACGAGATCCCGTGGGTGCAGACCGCCTATCTGATCGCCGAAGTGGTGATGATCCCGCTGTCGGGCTTCCTCAGCCGCATGCTGTCGACGCGCGTGCTGTTCACCGCGGCCGCCGCCGGCTTCACCGCGGCCAGCGCGCTCGCCGCGACCGCCACCAATATCGACCAGATGATCGTCTACCGCGCCATCCAGGGCTTTATCGGCGGCGGCATGATCCCGAGCGTGTTCGCGGCCGCCTTCACCATCTTCCCGCCTTCCAAGCGCGCCGTCGTCTCGCCGATGATCGGCCTGGTGGCGACGCTGGCGCCGACGATCGGCCCAACGGTGGGCGGTTATATCAGCCATGCCATGTCCTGGCACTGGCTGTTCCTGATCAATGTCGTGCCCGGCATTCTGGTGGCGACTGCCGCCTGGGCGCTGATCGATTTCGACAAGCCCAACCTGAAACTGTTCTCCAAGTTCGACTGGTGGGGCCTGGCCGGCATGGCCGCTTTCCTCGGCTGCATGGAATATGTGCTCGAGGAAGGCCCGAACCATGACTGGCTGCAGGAGCCGGCCGTCTTTGCCTGCGCCATCATCATGACCATAGGCGGCGTCGTCTTCTTCTGGCGCGTCTTCACCGCCGAGGAGCCGATCGTCGACCTGAGGGCGTTCAGCAACATCAACTTCGCCTTCGGCTCGCTGTTCTCCTTCGCCGTCGGCATCGGCCTTTACGGGCTCACCTATCTCTATCCGGTGTTCCTGGGACGTATCCGCGGCTACGATTCGATGATGATCGGCGAAGCGCTGTTCGTCAGCGGCCTGGCGATGTTCTTCACCGCGCCGGTCGCAGGCATCCTGTCGAACAAGATCGATCTCAGGCTGATGATGATGATCGGCTTCGTCGGCTTCGCCACCGGCACCTGGTGGATGACGCATCTCACCGCCGACTGGGATTTCTATGAGCTCTTGATCCCGCAGATCCTGCGCGGCTGCTCGATGATGCTGTGCATGGTGCCGATCAACAACATCGCGCTCGGCACTTTGCCGCCGGAACGGCTGAAGAATGCGTCGGGCTTGTTCAACCTGACCCGCAATCTCGGCGGCGCCGTCGGCCTTGCGCTGATCAACACGGTGCTGATCGACCGCAACGCCTTCCACTATGCGCGGCTTGCCGAGCATGTGCAGTGGGGCAGCCAGGCCGCGCAGACCAAGCTGCAGAACATGACGCTGAACTTCCAGCAGACCGCCGGCCTCGACGCAGGCAGCGCGGCGATGTCGAAACTGTCGGGCATGGTGCATCAGCAGGCGGCGCTCTTGTCCTTCATGGACGTGTTCATGATGCTGACCGTGCTGTTCGCCTCGCTCGGGTTCTTCGTGCTGTTCATCAACAAGCCGGCCCAGCAGCGCGGCGGTGGCGGCGGAGGCCATTGAGGAGCCGGAACCCCCGCCTGGTCTCCTCAACACGTGACCCCGGAAATCGGCGACGATTTCCGGGGTCATTCTTTTAAGATACGCCCGCCTGGCGGAGAGCTGCGCCGCAGCCCGGCGGAAGCCGCGGCATTCACGTCGCGCATCGGCCAGATCAATTCCAGGAAAAGTGTGGAACGGCTAGGCTCGGCGACTTCGCCGCAGCCCTCATCCGGAATTGCGTAACATCAAATACTGAGAGCGGTTCGGCGATTCCGTGAAAGGCTGAACCGCTCTAGAGTTCCGGCATGAACATCCTGATTCTCGGCGCGACCGGCTTCATCGGTTCGGCCGTTGCACGGAAGCTTACCGAGGAAGGCCACCAGGTCACAGGGCTTGGGCGCGAGCCGGCCCGCGCGGCGCTGAAGATGCCTCGAGCTCGCTGGCTGAAGGCCAACCTGGCCGGGATGACGCGGAGCGAAGACTGGCAGGATGCGCTGAACGGGCAACGGGTGGTCGTCAATTGCGCCGGCGCGCTGCAGGACGGCTACTCGGACGATGTCGGCGCCACCCAAGAACGGGCCATGCTAGCCCTCTATGAGGCAGCACGCGGACGGGATTTGCTGATCGTGCAGATATCGGCGGAAACGGAGGGAGCCGGCTCCGACCTGCCCTTTCTCGACACCAAGAGGCGCGCCGATGCGGCGCTCACGGCAAGCGGCGTGCGCTATGTCATCCTGCGCCCGGCGCTGGTCCTCGGCCGCAATGCGCATGGCGGCTCCGCCTTGCTGCGGGCGCTCGCCGCCTTTCCGTTCGTGATCCCCCTGGCCTATGCCGACAGCCCGGTCATGACGGTTGCGCTTGACGATGTCGCGGCCGCCGTCAGCGCCGCCATCCAAGGCACGCTGCCGCCGGGATCGGACATCGCGCTGGGCCGCGATGACGGGCTGAGACTGAAGGACATCGTCCTCCTGCACCGCAGCTGGCTTGGACTGCCACCTGCCCCGGTGCTTGCCGTGCCGCCCCTGGTCGCGAAGCCGGTGACATGGCTCGCCGACCTCGCCGGTCGGCTCGGCTGGCGCTCGCCGCTCCGCTCGGCGGCATTGGCGGTGATGTCGGGCGGTGTCCGCGTTCGGCAGCGGCCAGGCGCCGACCGGCGCCTTCTGTCGGCGGCAGAGACACTCGCCGCCGCCCCATCGGGCGTGCAGGATTTATGGTTTGCCCGCCTCTATCTTCTGAAGGCGCCCATCATCGTCACGCTCGCGCTGTTCTGGGTGGTCTCGGGTATCGCGCCGTTCCTGGGATTCGAGGCGGCGCGCGGCCATTTCGCCACCTTCCTGCCCGACCAGCCGGCGAGCGTCATGCTGGTGGCGACGTGTCTTGCCGATATCGCGCTGGGGCTTGGGGTGCTGTTCCGGCCCTGGGCACGGCGCGCTCTGCTCGGCATGCTTCTGCTGACCCTGATATACCTGCTCGCAGCAACATTGGCGGAACCAGCGCTCTGGCTCGACCCGCTCGGTCCCCTGGTCAAGGTGGTGCCGTCGATGCTGCTGACGCTCACGGCCCTGGCCATACTGGACGAACGCTGATGCCGCTCGAGGACATTCTTCGGCTTGTCCATGTGCTCGGCGCAACGGTGCTGTTCGGCACCGGGATCGGCATCG
This sequence comes from Mesorhizobium sp., assembly GCF_004963255.1. GTDB lineage: Bacteria > Pseudomonadota > Alphaproteobacteria > Rhizobiales > Rhizobiaceae > Mesorhizobium. The sequence continues at coordinate 75,056 of NZ_SUGA01000011.1, forward strand.
CCTTCTTCATGGCGATGGGCGTCAGGACACGCGATCCCCGCATCATCGCCCATGTCGCCGGCATCGTGGTGATTGCCGATACGGTCTTCACGGCCACCGCCGTGGTGCTGCAGCCGCTGACAGGCTACGGCCTGGCGCGCAGCATCGGCTGGCCGCTCAACGAGGGATGGATCCTGCTGGCGCTGGCCCTCTATGTCGTCGTTGGCGTGTTTTGGCTGCCGGTGGTCTGGATCCAGATCCGGCTGCGCGACATGGCGAGGCAAGCGGCGGCGGACGCGTCCGCGCTGCCGCCCGGGTTCGACCGGCTCTACCGCGTCTGGTTCGCCTTCGGCTTCCCGGCTTTCTTCTGCGTGGTCGCTATCTTCTGGCTGATGCTGGCCAAGCCCAGCATCAACCTGTTCAGCCTCAACTGAAGCCGATCTTGAAAGATGGGCCGATCAGGCGGCGGCCGGCTTGAAGCTCAGCGCCACGCCGTTGATGCAATGGCGCAGGCCGGTGGGCGGCGGGCCGTCGTCGAAGACGTGGCCGAGATGACCGCCGCAGCGGCGGCAGTGCACCTCGGTGCGCGTCATGCCGAGCGAGCGGTCGACGGTCTCGCCGATAGCCTTGGGGATCTCCTGATAGAAGCTCGGCCAGCCGGTGCCGGAATCGAACTTGGTCTCCGACGGGTAGACCGGCAGGTCGCAGCCGGCGCAGGCGAAGATGCCCTTGCGATGCTCGTTGAGCAGCGGGCTGGTGCCCGGATATTCGGTGCCCTGCTTGCGCAGCACGTCGAAGGCGGCATCGGAAAGAATGGCGTGCCATTCGGCGTCGGTCTTGGTGACCTCGAAGGTCTCGGCGGCAAGCGCAGGCTTGGGTCCGCCGGCGCGCAGCATCGCCCCGGTTCCGACGATGAGAGCGGTGGCGGCAGCCCCGCTCCAGAGAAAATCGCGACGGTTCATGGCCGTTCCTCCTGAGACATTTTGCCAAGATAGCGCACCGCCCGGAAATCAAAAGCCGGTGACGCCCCATCCGTTCGTCTTGGTGATGCAGCTCCGCGCCGCTCTTGCGGGACGGCGCGGAGCACACCCTTGCCGGCGGCGCGGATCTTGGATGTCGCGGCCGGCACTCAGCCATGTCTTCGCCGGCCAGGTCCGCTTTGTTACATCTTCGGCAAGAGAACCTTGTCGATGACGTGGATGACGCCGTTCGACTGGCGGACATCGGCGATGGTGACGTGGGCGACATTGCCGTTCTCGTCGGTGACGGTGACCTTGCCCTTCTCCGCCTTCAGCGTCAGCTCGCAGCCGCCGACCGTCTTGACCTGGTGGGCGCCGCCATCGGCCTTCGCCATCTTGGCGACATCTGCCGCCAGCGCCTTGGCGGCGACGACGTGGCAAGTCAGCACCTTGGTCAGCTTGTCCTTGTTCTCGGGCTTGAGCAGCGTGTCGACAGTACCAGGCGGCAGTGCTGCAAAGGCCTCATTGGTCGGCGCGAAGACGGTGAACGGACCGGCGCCCTGCAGCGTATCGACGAGGCCGGCGGCCTTGACCGCGGCGACCAGCGTGGTGTGGTCCTTCGAATTGACGGCATTCTCGATGATGTTCTTCTTGGCATACATCGGCGCGCCGCCGACCATCGGATTGGCATAGGCAACGGCGCCGATCATGGAAAGGCCGAGCGTAGAGGCGAGCAAAAGGGTGGCGAGTTTACGCATTGTGTCAGTCTCCTCGGGTTGTTTTTCCCATCCTTGGGAACACGAGGAAATACGGGGCTGTCGAAAAGCTAGTTTCACGACTGTGCAAATTTTTTTCTCGGCGCGATTTGTTCAAATGCCCCGGCCAACGACGACGGCAGAATTCTCCTGTCATCTGCTGACAAAAAATAGACTTCGATTAGTCTTGGTGAGCGTGATTATGCCGGAAGGACGGTCAGATGCCCTTCAGGTCACCCGCGGCGACGACCGGGCCGGTCGGCTGGCCGGTAGGCGAACCGCCCGAAGGCTCGAGGCTGACGGCGAGCACGGCGCCCTGCGCGAGCTTCTGCTGGACGGCCCGGGTGACGGCCATGCGCGCGGTCTGGCCGGCCGGGATGACGCCCATCGAGACCGGCGCGTTCTTGCCTTCGATCATCCACAGCTCGAAGTCCTTGCCGGCGCCGCGATCGCCGGAGACCAGCGACAGGCCGACCTCATGTCGGGCGGCGTCATAGACGGCGAGGTATTTGACGGGGCTGTTGTCGGCGGCAAGCGAGGCGACCAGCCTGGTCCCGGGCTGCGTTGCCGGCGGGTTGACGTAAGGCAGGGCGACATAGACGGCCAGGGCGGCAATGGCCGCGGCGGCGAGGCCGCGCCAGAAGGTCAGGCTCGTCCACAGGCTGCCGCCGGGCGCCGGGGATGTGGAAGCGGTCGACGCGAACAGGCGGCGGTCGATCGCCACCTTGACCGAAGCCGGAGGCTCGACGGCTGTGTAAGCGGCGGCCATCGGCGCGAAATGGACTTCCCAGGCATCGACCAGGCGGGCGAAGGCCGTCTCGGTGTCGATGCGACGGGACGCGATCTGCCGTTCGTCGGCTGGCAGAACGCCGAGAACGTATTCGGCGGCGAGCATGTCGTCGCCTCCACGTTCCGGTCCGTTGTCTTCCGCCAGCGTCATCTTTCCAGGCATTTTCTCAGTTTGAGCAGGCTTCGCCGCAGCCAAGTCCGCATCGTGTTCAGCGGAACCTTGAACCGTTCCGCCAGCTCGGCATAGCTTTCGCCGCTCAGATAGGCGCCCCGGACGGCCGCCGCCCGGTCTTTCTCCAGTTCGTCGAGACAATGGTGGATGCGTTCGGCCTCGCCGCCCGCCACAGCCATGGCCTCGGGTCCAGGCGTCGGATCGGCGACGTCTAGGGCCGTATCAATGTTGGCGGAAGGACCGCGCCGCGCTCGGATGCGATCGATCGCATGGTTGCGCGCAATGGCCACCAGCCATGAAATCGGGCTCAGATCAGAAACCGCGAAGCGGTCCGCCTTCGTCCAGATCTTGACGAAGACCTCCTGCACCGCTTCTTCCGCTTCACCTCGGTCCCTCAAGACACGCAGGCAGACACCGAAAAGTTTCGCGCTCGTCTGCTTGTAGAGCAGATCGAACGCGGCCCGGTCCTTCATCGAAGTCCGGACGATCAGCTTGCTGATGTCCTGCGGCGCCATGCCGGCAAATTAGAAGATTGCGATTTAATTGCAACGGGCGCCTAAGGCTTCGCCCGCCAAGGGCAGCGGCACGTTCGCGCGAGTCGGCAGTGAGCCGCTGCCAAGCAAATCGGGTCCGCTAAAGCGTTTCGACGACCGCTCAGGCTGCCGGCTTAAATCGCATGGGACGTCCCCGTCTCCGTCCCGGCTTCGCGGACGGAGAGAGAGCTAGCGCTGCCATATTGGTTACATGGCTAGACCGCTAGTGATTTCGTCATTGTGACCGCAAAGCCGTTTGCGGCCTGCGGCAATTCCCGCTAAGAGGCCGCCAATCAAGACTTGATGTTCAAACATGTCTTCATCCCGACACCGGTACCCACTTTCGGGAGACATGCTCAGCTGGGATCGATACCGATGACGGACGTCGCCGCCAACGCCGAAATGCAGGCCGCGCTGCTCTCGCGCGCGCTGCCTTACATGCAGCGCTACGAGAACAAGACGGTGGTGGTGAAATATGGCGGCCATGCCATGGGAGACCATGAGCTCGGGAAGGCCTTCGCCCGCGACATCGCGCTCTTGAAACAGTCCGGCGTCAACCCGATCGTCGTGCATGGCGGCGGGCCGCAGATCGGCGCGATGCTGACCAAGATGGGCATCGAATCCAAGTTCGAGGGCGGGCTGCGTGTCACCGACCAGAAGACGGTCGAGATCGTCGAGATGGTGCTGGCGGGCTCGATCAACAAGGAGATCGTGGCGCTGATCAACGCCGAGGGCGAGTGGGCGATCGGGCTTTGCGGCAAGGACGGCAACATGGTGTTCGCCGAAAAGGCGCGCAAGACCATGATCGACCCCGACTCCAACATCGAGCGGGTGCTGGATCTCGGCTTCGTCGGCGAGCCGGTCGAGGTCGACCGCACGCTGCTCGATCTGCTTGCCCGCTCGGAGATGATCCCGGTGCTGGCGCCGGTGGCGCCCGGCCGCGACGGCCACACCTACAACATCAACGCCGACACGTTCGCGGGCGCCATCGCTGGCGCCTGCCGCGCCTCGCGCCTCTTGTTCCTCACCGACGTGCCGGGCGTGCTCGACAAGAACAAGAGGCTGATCGACGAGCTGACAGTCGCCGAGGCCAAGGCGCTGATCAAGGACGGCACGGTGTCGGGCGGCATGATCCCGAAGGTCGAAACCTGCATCGAAGCGATCGAACGCGGCGTCGAGGGCGTCGTCATCCTCAACGGCAAGACGCCACATTCGGTGCTGCTGGAGCTCTTCACCGAGCACGGCGCCGGCACGCTGATCGTTCCGTAACAAGAGCAGGCAAGTTCGCTGTTTCATGAAACGGTGAACTTAATCAGCCGGCTAATCTTCTCTGGTCTTCAACAATTGCGGCCGGCTTTCGGACCGGCCGCCGGACGATCATCGATTCCTCCTCGGCGTCCTGGGGCGCGCCCCAGAATTCGGCGAGCGTCGGGCCGCCCTTGACGCGGCCGTCGTGGGCGAGAAACCCCCAGACCTCGCGGAACCAGACGCGGCGGCCCATCTTGGTGTACCAGCGCATCGAATGGCGCTGCTCGGGATCGGGGTGGAAGAGGATGCGCGCCAGCGCCTTCGGCCGCGACTGCACGGCGACCTCGATGAGCTTGACGGCGAAGAACAGCATCCAGGGTTTCAGCTTCGTCATGTGCAGAACCTGATGCTTGTAATCCCAGAGGCGGACGTCCTTCTGGATCACCTTGCGGCCGGCGGCGATGCGGAAGAACGGCGTCCAACGATGCGGAGTGACATAGAGCGCCTGGATCTGGTCGGGATCATAGGCGATGAGCTGGCGGAAGCCGCGCCACAGATCGCGAAGGCCTTCGTCCTCGAAACCGGCAACCCAGGTCGCCATCGACAATATGCCATGCCGCCTGAGCAGCCGGATCGCCTCGCGGTCCGACTTGGTGCTGCCGCCCTTGCGGATCAATGACAGTGTCTCCTCATCGGTGTTTTCCATGCCGAGCAGCCAGCGGATGACACCGGCCTTGCGGTAAAGGTGGAGGATATCGGCGTCGCGCACGATGTCGTCGGCGCGGGTCGAGCCGACGATCAGCACCGGCACGTTCTCGGCGATCATGGCGTCGAGAAAGGCGCGCCAGGCTTTCTTCGAGGAGGTCGGGTTCTCGTCCGCCAGGTTGACCAGCTCGATGCCGTGCTCGCGATGCAGCCAGGCGATTTCTTTTGCGAATTTCACCGGGTCGCGATGGCGCCAGCGGGTCCAGAAGCCGCGCTGGCCGCAATAGTTGCACAGATGCGGGCAGCCGCGCGAGAACTGCATGACCACCGCCCGCTTGCCGCCCCAATAGGAGTAGCGGCGATGATCGATCAGCTCCCAGCCGACGCGATAAGCATCGAGATCGGCGATCATCATGGCCGCCTGCGTGGCGACCGGGCGGCCGAGATCGTCGCGATAGGCGATGCCGGCGACGCTTGCTACAGGCTGGCGCATTTCGATGGCCTCGACCAGCGCCGTTGCGGTCGCCTCGCCCTCGCCGCGCACGATGAAGTCGAAGACGTCGGTCGCGGCGAGGATGTCGCGCCAGTGATAGGTCGGAAAGACGCCGCCATAGATGACGATGACGCCTGGAGCGCCGGCCTTGATCATCTCGGCAATCTTCAAGGCGGTCGGATGCGCCGAGGTCGAGCCGGAATGGCCGATCAGGATGAAATCCGGATCGCCGCGCAATGCCTCGTCCGCAAGCGTGCCAAGCGGCATCGGCCCGAACTCGGCATCGACGAGGCGCACCTGATGGCCGGAATCGATAAGCGGGCCGCCGATCGCCAGCAGCCCAAACGGCGGCAGATGGTCGTCGGGGACGCGGCTGCCGATGGCCGTGTGCGGCGGATTGATCAGCACGATGTTCAAGGCGGACCTCCATGTTGGTCCGCTTGTGCTAATTGCCGATGACGAAGCCGCCTTGGCGCGGTTCAGCAGTCTCCACGCAGCTTTTCGCCAGATTTGACCGGATCAGCGCCGCAGATGGCTGAGCGGCACGTGGCCGGGGCCCTTGATGTTCTGCAGCACAAGTTGCGTGTGGACGTCGCGCACACCGGGCAGCCGCATCAGCCGGTGCATGACGAAGGCGTTCAGATCGTCCACCGAAGGCACCATGACATGCAGCAGGAAATCGTGGTCGCCGGTCATCGTCCAGCAGGACGACACCTCGTCCATGCGCTGCACGGCGGCTATAAAACTTTCGGGTGAGCCGTCGCTGTGGCTGACCAGCCGCACCTGGATGAAGACCTCGACGGTCAGGCCGACGGCGCGGCGGCTGAGCACGGCGGCAAAGCCCTTGATGATGCCGGTTTCCTGCAAGGCCTCGAAGCGGCGCGCGCAAGGCGTGGTCGACAGGCCGATCTCCTGCGCCAGCTCGGAGACGGGCTTGCGCCCGTCGCGCTGCAGGATGTCGAGCATCCTTATCTCAAATTCGTCGAATTGAGGCATGTTTTCTCGATCTCTCGCTGATTGGAGTGATTTTACCTCAGAATCCGCCGGAAAGCTACAAACAAGGCTGATTTGCCTCATCAGCCGCCTCTAAACTCCGCTTCACGATCCACGGATCACGATCTCAGAGGAGGATATGATGACGATCAGCGTTGCCGATTACGCCGCCGAATGCGCGGCGCAGGGCCTTCGCGGCGACTATTCGGTCTGCCGCGGCGATTTCACGGTGGCGCAAGGCTACGACTATTCCGCCGAGGAACAGGCGGTGTGGCGCATGCTGTGCGACCGCCAGACGAAGCTGACCCAGAAGCTCGCGCACCGTTCCTATCTGGACGGCGTCGCGGCGCTCGGGCTGCTCGACAGGATTCCGGATTTCGACGCGGTGAGCGAAAAGCTCAGCAAGCTGACCGGCTGGGAGATCGTCGCCGTGCCCGGCCTCATTCCGGCCGGCCCCTTCTTCGACCATCTTGCCAACCGGCGCTTCCCGGTGACCAACTGGCTGCGGACGAAAAAGGAGCTCGACTATATCGTCGAGCCGGACATGTTCCACGATTTCTTCGGCCATGTGCCGATCCTGACCCAGCCGGTGTTCGCCGATTTCATGCAGATGTATGGCGAGAAGGCGGAGGACATGATCGCGCTCGGCGGCGACGAGATGATCACCAGGCTTTACTGGTACAGCGCCGAATACGGCCTCATTCAGGAAGCCGGCCAGCCGCTGAAAGCCTTCGGCGCCGGGCTGATGTCGTCCTTCACCGAGCTGCAGTTCGCGGTCGAGAGCAAGGACGCCCACCATGTGCCGTTCGACCTCGAGACGGTGATGCGCACCGGCTACGAGATCGACAAGTTCCAGCGCGCCTATTTCGTGCTGCCATCCTTCGATGCGCTGCGCGATGCCTTCGCCAATGGCGACCTTGCCGGCATCGTCTCACGGTTCAAGGGTCAGCCGGCACTCGACCCTGCAACGGTGTGATTGTTCTTACGCAATTCCGGACGGAAAAACCGCGACGCACTTTTCCTGGAATTGCTCTGAGGTCGGTTTTCGCCCAACCGACATTCAGGGCGGCTCAGTTGCTGGAAGGCAGCTGGGCCGCTTCGTCCCTTTTGCGATTACGTTTCCAGCACAGGGATTTTGACTGATCGGCTATGTTTATGTTGGGCAGGTGGCATGCCTTGGAGGTTGGCCGAAATGCCCACCCAGTCGTCATCCACGGGCGGAGCAAAGAGCGAAGCGACGCGCGCAGACCCGAGGATCCATTCCGTGTCGCATGAGTGCTGCCGCAGAATTCTGCTCCGCTGCGTTCGTCGATCAAAGTCACGGAATGGACCCCAGGCCTCGGCGACGCCGCTTCGCGGCTCCGCCCAGGGACTGACGAGGTTGGAAGGCTTCGGCCAACCCCCGGCGTTTGCACTCATTTCACGGAAAGGAACGGTGAAAAGTGCCGGTCGACAAACGGCAACCCTTCAAAGTCCTGCGCAGAATCTCTCGTTATGCCTTGTCCGGCTCGGCCTTGATCCTGGCCAGCTGCTCGCTCTGCAGGTCCAGCGCGGCATTGATGAAGCGCAGCACGGTCGCGAGCTCCGCATCGCTGAAGCTCGCCACCACCTTCTCGCCCTCGCGCGCGATCGTGCCGTAGTAGCGCTCTGACAATTCCCTGGTCAGGTCGGTCGCCTCGATCACCACCTTGCGCCTGTCCTCCAGGCTGCGGGTCCGGGTGACGTAGCCGCGCGCCTCGAGCCGGTCGATCAATGCAGTGACGGCGGCTGGCGTCAGTCCGGTCGCTGCCGCCACGGCACCCGCCGATTGCGGTCCCGCATAGAGCAGTCCCAGGCAATGCCGCTCCGCCGCGATCAGGCCCAGCCGTGCGCCCACCGCCTCGTCATAAGCTTGGGTGGCGTCCTGCCAGCGCATGACGGCAAGGCCGACATCGCGGGTCATTTCATCGCGTTTCGTGCTTGACGATTTTATTTCGATCATCTAACTATCTATCTGTCTAACATTCAGACTATCGTATCAATATGCGAGGACGCTTTTGCGTGGCAAGGGCAAAGTCGCCGACAAGGAGTGAATAATGAACTTGATCCAACAGCGCACCCCTCTCTCGAATGAGGAGGAATACAAATACGCCAAGCTGGCGATGGAGTGGTATGGCTGGGGCTCGCCCATCGGCCTCGGCATCCTGCTGGTGGCGCTGGCGGCCGCGGCCGTGCTGGTGCGCATCGCAGTCTACGGCCTCTGAGCGCGAGGCCGCAATTCCCCCAAAAGCGCCAGAGCGGCGCCGGTTGCCGCTCCAGGCGCCGGCGCCACCGGCGTTTCGGACGTCAGACGGCGATCACCTTGCCGAGATGCTCGCCCAGGCGGCAGGCGAGCGCGGTGATGGTTGTCGTCGGGTTGCACTGGCCCGACGTGCAGAACACCGATGAGCCGCCGACATAGAGATTGGCCATGCCGTGCACCTTGCAATTGGCGTCGACGACGCTCTTCAGGACATCGGTGCCCATGCGGGTGCCGCCCATATGGTGGTGGCCGGCCGTCTCCTCATTGGTCGGGTAATCGGCGCCATTGCTGATCCAGTCGTCGATGCGGACGCGGCCGAGATTCTTCTGCGCCAGCGTCGTGCCGAACAGCTTCAGCCCCTCGATCAGGGTGCGGCGTTCGAGCGGCGACTTCTTCCAGTGCAATTCGATGCGCGGCACGCCGGCGTGGTCGACATCGGTCTTCGACAGCTCGATCTGGTTCGAGGCGAGCGGCGCCTGCTCCCAGGCGACGTAGAGCTGGGCGGCGCAACGCAGCCGCTGGTCGAGCTGGGACGACATCCACTCCGCCATGTTCGGCGCGGTGCAGGCAAGGTCGGCGATCAGCTTCTTGACATTGGGATAGGGGCTCTCGATCAGGCGGATGCCGAAATTCATGATCTGCAGCCGCTCCATCGCGGCAAGCGTCGGCGAGAAGAAGGCTTCGTTCGAGGCATCGACCTCGAACTCCGAATAGTTGGCGAGAATGGCGTTGCCGCCCTCGAAGGTCGGATGCTCCATCCAGTAGCGGCCGAGCGCCGCCGCGTTCGGCACCACGCCGCCATTCGAACGCTCGTTCGACCACAACAGCAGCCGCGAATTCTCCAGCCCGCCGGTGCAGGTGACGAAATAGTCCGCGCTGAAGGTGCCGGCGTCCTGGCCGTTCGACCACACCTTCGCGCCGGTGACGCGCTTGCCGTCGCCGATAAGCTCGGTCGCATAGGTGTTGAGCACGACGGCGATGTTCTTGCTCCGGTCGAGCTCGTCGGCGAATTTCTCGCCGAAGCGGACGGCGGGACTCTTGATCAATTGCACCCAGCGTATGTCGTCCGAAACCGGCACATCGGGGCGGAAATCGGGAAGCTCGAGGATGTCGTGGACTTCCTTCAGATAAGGCTCGATATCGGCGCGGCTGATCGGCCAGCCGGTGTCCGGCGCCCAGGCCTTGGGCTCGAAATCCTGCCTGTCGAGCACGCGGCACCAGCCGGCCCAATGGTTGGACGAGCCGCCCATAAAGCGCAGCCTGGTGATGTCGAGGTCGAAGTAGAAGTCGCCGACCGTCTTGCCGCGGTAGAAATCCTGCGACTCGTCGCTGAACTCACGCGAGCCCGCCTCAAGGACGACGACAGGAATGCCGGCGGCGCCCAGCTTCCTGGCGATCGTCGTGCCGGCCGGGCCGGAGCCGAGAATGCAGACCTTGGGTTTGAAGCCGGCCTGCTTGTAGCCTTCGTAGCTGTCGAAGATCATGCGAGGTCGCTCCGCCGCAGGATCCATCCGTTGATCTCGACGATTTCATCGCGGTCGATCTCGTCAGGATTGGCGGGGGCCGGCGGGTTGCGGAACAGCGACAGTGCCGGCAACGTGATCAGCGCCTGCACGATCGCGCGGCGCGATATTCTTCTTATGAACCTGCTCATGACACGTCTCTCGATAGAGGGCTCGATCCACGCATGCCGTTCCTGAACGGCACACATGCCGCCGATGAGGCCAATTCCGTGCCAAACCCGGGTGAAGACGGCGTTACATCCGGAAGTTTAGCGCGGTTGAATATGGACATGGTTAGGGTTCTCATAACCCGCGGCGCACTGGAGCGGTTTAGGCGCCGCGCTGTCGAGTTTTCGATGCATGTCGTTGCCCCAAAACCCGCTTCGCACTTTTGGGCGACATGCAGGACGCCCGCCGCGATGCTTCAAGCCGCTTCGGGAAGCTCGCGGTCGAGAATCGAAAGATTGCGGCCGCGGTTCTTCGCCTCGTAGAGCCGGCGGTCGGCCGCGCGCATCAAATCGGAAACGGTTGCACCCTCGCCGCAGCTTATGCCACCGATCGAGACCGTGAGCGGCACGGTGCGCTCGTCGTCAGGGCGGAAACGGATCAGCTCGACCTCGCGACGGATGCGTTCGGCGACATGCTTGGCCTCACGCTCGCTGGCGCCGACCAGGAAAGCCGCGAACTCCTCGCCGCCGATGCGGCCGAGCACGTCGCCGCTGCGCACGCCGCGTTCGATGGCGCCGGCGATCAGAAGCAGCGCTTCGTCCCCTGTCAGATGACCGTAGCTGTCATTGATCCTCTTGAAGTGATCGGCGTCGATGATGAGCAGCGCGCCGCGGTCGCTCTTGCGCCGCGATCCATCGAGCGCGGCAAAGAAGGTTTCGCGATTGAGCATGCCGGTCATGTCGTCGCGGCTTGCCTTTTCGGAGAGGCGCCTGTGCGCGGCGGCGAGTTGCGCGTGGGCGCGGGCAAGCTCGCGATGGGCGTTCTGCAACCGGTCGCTGTGCCAGAAGCTGCCGGCGCTGGCGGCCCAGGCGAGCACGAGCGGGCATAGCGTCGATGCCAGCCAGACGGTGCGGCTCATCGGAAAGCCCATTGCCGGAACCACGATCAGCGTCAACAACAGCGAGACGGCGACCGAAGCGAATGCTACGGTAGCGGCCTTTAGAAATATGCGGCTCATCACTTGCTCCCAAGGGATAGCCTCTGTGCCAGCAAGCGCTAAAGGCGACCTTTCCGGAACTTTTAAAATTTGAAGCGAGACGCCATTTTCACACTTCGTGACGCGCATAAGTTGTGGATAACTTCAGCGCCGGCATGCCATAGGAAGCCATGACAATGACACCCGATCCTGCCCGCTTTGCCCATGTCACGGACTGGGTGTTCGACCTCGACAACACGCTTTACCCGCATCACTCGAACCTGTTCGCGCAGATCGATGTGAAGATGACCGCCTATGTCGGCGAGCTGCTGACGCTTTCGCGCGACGACGCGCGCAAGCTGCAGAAGGAACTCTACCTGGAATATGGCACGACGCTGAACGGGCTGATGAAGCGGCACGGCATCGATCCCGACGATTTTCTCGAGAAGGTACACGATATCGACTATTCGAGGCTGGTGCCGGATCCGGTGCTGGGCGCGGCGATCCGCCAGCTTCCCGGACGCAAATTCATCTTCACCAATGGCGACCGCAGGCATGCCGAGCGCACCGCGCGCCAGCTCGGCATATTGGAGCATTTCGACGCCATCTTCGACATCGTCGCGGCGGGGCTCAATCCCAAGCCGGAGCGCCAGACCTATGAACGCTTCGCCGAATTGCACTCGGTGACCGGGCACAATGCGGTGATGTTCGAGGACCTGGCGCGCAATCTGGCCGTGCCGAAATCGCTCGGCATGACGACCGTGCTGGTGGTGCCGCGCAATTTCGAACCGACCTTTTCGGAAATCTGGGAACGCGACCCGGCGAATGATGACGACGTCGATTTCGTCACCGACGATCTCGCCGGCTTCCTGACCGCGATCGTCGACGTCGTAGCCTGACCAACTCCGCATAGCCGTGCGTCGCCGGTGCGGACGATGCCCTCTAGTCGAAATCCGGAATCGTGCCGGGCGGTAGTCCCAGCCGGCCGTTCAGTTCCTTCAAGAACCGGCAGACGTCCGGATTGCCGGCTGCTACCGTACCGTTGCCGTTGCCGTCGGACGCGTAGCCGTTGCCGTGGCCGTTGCCGCAATTGGCGTTGCCGTTGAAGCTGCCGCCATTGAAATTGCCGCTGAAGCTCCCGGCATTGCCGTTGCCGTTGAGATTGCCGCTGTTGCCATTGCCGTTGAAGTTGCCGGCATTCCCATTGCCGTTGAAATTTCCGGTGCTGCCAAGGCCGTTGGCGACACCGGCGCCGATTGGAAGATCGGCAATCCTGACCAGGGTCGAGGCATCGGCGGCCAGCAACGCGGCAAGCAGGGTGCCGAGCGCGAGGCCGTTGCCATCAAGCAGCCTCGCCGCCACCCGGCGCTCGCGGGGCCGGGCGGGTCGGGATGATTTCAGGCCGGTCATCAGCGATTCCCCCGGCCGTTGAAGTTGCCGTTGAAGGCGCCGGCATTGCCGTTGCCGTTGAACGAACCGCCGTTGAAGTTGCCGTTGCCGGCGCCGATGTTGCTGTTGCCGTTATATTCGCCGGTGTTGCCGTTGCCGTTGAAGGCGCCGATGTTGCCGTTGCCGCTCGTCGCCGAGGTGTTGTTGTTGCCGTTGAAGGCGCCGACATTGCCGGTACCGCTGTTGAAGGCGCCGACATTGCCGGTGCCGCTGTTCTTGTAGCCGAGATTGCCGCCGAAGTTGCCGAGCGGATTCATGCCCCTGACGTCCGAGCCGATGGCCTGGCCGTATTTGCCGACCGCCGCCTGGACAGCCGACATGCCGAAGGCCTGGCTGCCTGTCGTGGTGTCGGCCTTCGCCGCGGTTGCACTCAACAACCCCAGGCATAGCGCCGGTATGACGTAGCGTTTCATCTGCGAGCTCCTTCCATGGCTAAGCTTGAAATTGGGTTTTCGAAATTGGCCCCTGTTTCGAAAAGGATCGTTCGTCGAAAAGGACTGGGACCGCCGGCGACATGTCGCGATAGCCTTGCGCGGGGGGCGGGCGCGTGGCTCGGCGGTCCCAGAGCCATCAGCGTCTTTCCAAACTGAAGCTTGGCGACGCTGGCGGTTGGACGGCGCTAGCGGTTGGCGTTGCCGTTTCCGTTGCCGTTGCCGGCGCCCCAGTTGCCGTTGCCGTTGGCATTGCCGTTTCCGAGGCCCCAGTTCCCGTTGCCGTTCACGTTGCCGTTGCCGAGGCCGAAATTGCCGTTGCCGTTGCCATTGCCGTTCGCGACGCCGGCATTCAGGTTGCCGTTATAGTTGCCGTTGAAGGCGCCCATATTGGCATTGCCGTTCCCGTTGCCGTTGCCGAAGCCGAAATTGCCGTTGCCGTTGAAGTTGCCGTTGAAGGCACCGGTATTGGCGTTGCCGTTCCCGTTGCCGTTGCCGACGCCGACATTGCCATTGCCGTTGCCATTGCCGCTGCCGATCGAAAGCGCGGATGCCGTACCGGTCAGAGCCGACAGTACGGCCGCGGCCAGGATGATCTTTCTCATGACGTTCTCCTTCGTTTGCGTTGAGCTTCCCGGGCAGTTCAAGATGACCGGGAGGACGCTTGAAGGATGCACGCAGAAATAGCGGCGATACATTCGGGTTGATCAGCGGAGGTTGTCAGTTTTTCTGCCGATCCCCGTGTCAGGAAAAATTGAAGCAATCAGGAAAAAACTGACAGGCATAAGGGCATCTGGCGGGTGTATACTGCGCAGACATTCATGCCTTTTCTCGCCGACCCGCGGGTGGCCTGCGATCCTCGCGACGGCAGTGGGAAGAGAAAGGTTGATGTGGGCGGGTATGGCCATAGGCAAGGACGATAGGGCCCTGCGCCGTAGGCTTGCGCGGCGCTTGATCGCCGTGCAGGAAGAGCAGCGCCTGCGCCTGTCGCGGGAGCTGCATGACGACCTCGGCCAGATGCTGGCCAGCGTCGCGCTGGAGTTGCACAACGTCCGTGCCGGCACGCAAGAGATGGACGGCCGGCTCGAGCGTGCCGTGATGCTTGTCGATCAACTCAGCGCCAAGGTGCATGACGCTGCCTGGAACCTGCGGCCCGCCGACCTTAATCGTCTCGGCCTGCGGGCTTCGGTCGAGGATCTGGCGACAATGCTTTGCAGCCAGCTCGGCATTCCATGCGAGATGGATCTCGACGCCCTTTCGAGCCCGCTGCCGGCAGAGACCGCGCTCACGCTTTATCGTGTCGCGCAGGAGGCGCTTACCAATATCGGCAAGCATGCCCAGCCAAGCCGGGTAAGCGTAACGGCCCATATTCAGGACGATCGAATGCGCCTGGCAATCGAGGATGATGGCCGCGGCTTTAACGGCTGCGCCGACCCCGGTCCGGGCCATCTGGGACTTGCCGGGATGCGGGAGCGGCTGGCGCTGGTCGGCGGTCAATTGACGGTCGAAAGCGCCGCGATGAAAGGAACCACCGTTTATGCGGATGTGCCGTTGGCACATTGAATAGTGGGGAAGGGCTGCGCCTTCCAAGGACCGCTTCGGCTTCGGGCCTGTTCGTCGCGTTTGCCAAGTATCTGGTTTTGCATGGATTCGGACAACAAAACCGCGACGCTCCTTTCCTAAACTCGTCTACGTGAAGCGCCGCACATC
The DNA here is from genome assembly GCF_004963255.1 of Mesorhizobium sp. Classification (GTDB taxonomy): domain Bacteria; phylum Pseudomonadota; class Alphaproteobacteria; order Rhizobiales; family Rhizobiaceae; genus Mesorhizobium. The sequence continues at coordinate 90,199 of NZ_SUGA01000011.1, forward strand.
CCGGACATTAGCTGCGGCTTACAATCCGCGCCGCATGGGTTAGGCGGGGGGATAGCTTTACCCGCTACGGCCGCCTCAGGGCTTGCCGATACAGACGGGCGTCCCGCGCCATGCGGGGCTGTTGCCTAGACCATCAAGGACAAGAGGCTCTTCCGGAGGAAGGGCTCTTCACGACTGATGGAGGATAAAGGTGCGCTGCAGGCGGATATTTTTGGTCGACGACCACCCGATCATGCTGTCGGGGGTCGGGGCGATGATCAACAGCCAGGAAGATCTGACGGTCGTCGGCCTGGCCGGGAATGCCGAGGATGCCCTTGAAGGGATCGGCAAGACGCTGCCCGATATCGCCGTGGTCGATATATCGCTTCCCGGCGACAGCGGGAGCGTGCTGATCGAAAGGCTCGGCGAGCGCTTTCCCGAGGTCAGCTGCATAGCATTGACGGCGCATGAAGACCCCGGCTGCCTGCGCCAGGTGCTTGCGGCCGGTGGCCGCGGCTTCGTGGTCAAGCGCTCGACCGCGACGGACCTGCTGCAGGCCATCCGATGCGTACTGGCCGGTGACAATTATGTCGATCCCGCACTCGCGGCGCGCATATTGAGCCCGCGCAGCGCCCCGCAGGGCGATCCGGGCAATCTCAGCGAACGGGAGCGGTCGGTCATCCGGCTGGTGGCGCTCGGCTACAGCAACAAGGAAATCTCGTCCCGCCTCAACCTCAGCATCAAGACGATCGAAACCTATCGCACCAGAGCGTCCGGGAAGCTCGAGCTCCGCTCGCGCGCGGCCATTGTGCGCTTCGCGCACTCGAATGGCTGGCTGGCCGAGTTGCCGGTGTGAGCAGGCATGGCCGGGATGCGGTCGGAAGTAGAGGAACTGAGGAACTGGAGAATGGAGGAACGATCGGGATGTCTTTTTTCCTCAATTCCTCAGTTCTTCAATTCCTCAGTTCCTACTCCCCCAACTTGTAGAAGCGTCGGATGATGTCCCAGGCTTCCTCGGCGGTGTCGACGAAATCGATGATATCCTGATCGCCGGGCGAGATCGTGCCCTGCTCGGCGAGGAAATCGAGATCGATCACCCTTCGCCAGAAGGCCTTGCCGAACAGGATCACCGGCACGCGCTCCATGCGCCCGGTCTGTATCAGGGTCAGCGTCTCGAAGAACTCATCCATCGTGCCGAAGCCGCCCGGGAACACGGCGACCGCCTTGGCGCGCATGACAAAATGCATCTTGCGGATGGCGAAATAGTGGAAGTTGAAGCAGAGCTCCGGCGTGACATAGGCGTTGGGCGCCTGCTCGTGCGGCAGCACGATGTTCAAGCCGATCGACGGAGCGCCGACATCGTCGGCGCCGCGGTTGCCTGCCTCCATGACGCCAGGCCCGCCGCCGGTGACGACGACATATTCACGATAATAGGAGGTGGCCGATTGCTGCGAGCACAGACGGGCGAATTTGCGCGCTTCCTCGTAATATCTGCTGTTCGCCTCGAGGTTCTTCTTCTGCGTCTCGTTCTTCGCCGCCCAGGCTTCGCCGCCGGGCTCGGGCAGGCGGGCGCCGCCGAACAGGATCACGGTTGAGCGGATGCCGCGTTCGGCCAGGATCATTTCCGGCTTCAGGAGCTCGAGCTGCAGCCGCACGGCGCGCAATTCGCGCCGCGTCATGAAGTCCGGATCGTTCCAGGCCAGCCGGTAGGTTTCGGCACGAGTCTGCGGGGTGTCCGGCACGCTTTTCGCGCGCTCCAGGTCCTCATCCGAATGCGGCAGCGGCGTCCACCCCGCCTTTTCCATGGGAGTCATCGAATCCACCCGTCCAATTCCCTTAACTGCGCCGTCCCGTGACGCTGGCGCGATTGACCCTCATTCAGCCTTAACATAGGGTCCGCGCGACTTTTAAACAGGTTAAGGCTGAGCCCCTTAACAGCTTGGTAATGGAGCGAAATCATGTCGAAGCCCGATCTGGCGAGCCTCGAAACGACCATCGAAAAGGCTTTCGAGGAGCGCGACACGATTTCGACGGCGACGCGCGGCGAGACGCGCGAGGCCATCCAGGCGGCGCTCGACCTGCTCGACCGCGGTGTCGCCCGCGTCGCCGAGCGGCGGGACGACGGCAAGTGGCATGTCAACCAGTGGCTGAAGAAGGCGGTGCTGCTCTCCTTCCGGCTGAACCCGATGGAGATCATCAAGGGCGGTCCCGGCCAGGCGGTGTGGTGGGACAAGGTGCCGTCGAAGTTCGACGGCTGGAGCGCCGTCGATTTCGAGAAGGCCGGCTTCCGCGCCGTGCCGTCCTCGATCGTGCGCCGCTCGGCCTATGTCGCGCCGGGCGCCGTGCTGATGCCGTCCTTCGTCAATGTCGGCGCCTATGTCGATTCTGGCACCATGGTCGACACCTGGGCCTCGGTCGGCTCCTGCGCCCAGATAGGCAAGAACGTGCATCTTTCCGGCGGCGTCGGCATCGGGGGCGTGCTGGAGCCGATGCAGGCGGGCCCGACCATCATCGAGGACAATTGCTTCATCGGCGCGCGCTCCGAAGTGGTGGAAGGCTGCATCGTGCGCGAAGGGTCGGTGCTCGGCATGGGCGTGTTCATCGGCCAGTCGACCAAGATCGTCGACCGCGCCACCGGCGAGGTCTTCTACGGCGAGGTGCCGGCGAACTCGGTGGTCGTCGCCGGCTCGCTGCCAGGCAAGCCGCTGCCCAATGGCGAGCCGGGTCCGAGCCTCTACTGCGCCGTCATCGTCAAGCGCGTCGACGCCAAGACGCGTTCGAAGACCTCGATCAACGAATTGCTGCGCGATTGATCCTGCCTGAAGCACGTCGCGATCTTTCAGATTCGCTCCCTGCGCTTTAGGATTTTGACCTTGCGCATGTCTTTGTCCCGAAACCGGTTCCCACTTTCGGGAGACATGCTTTGACGGAGCGGACGCGATTGTCTGAAAGATCGCAATTCCTCTGGCTGTTCTTCAGCCTTTCGGGGCGGCTGAGCCCGGTCGCCTATGCGCTTGCCGGCGTCTTGTTGGTGCTCGTCCAGTTTTTCCCTTTCTACCAGTTCGCGCGGGTGGAGTTGAACACCAGCGCCAGCCAGAACTGGGCCATGATCTGCTGGGGCGTGCTCTTGATCTCGGCGTGGGCCACCTTCGCGGTAACGGCAAAGCGCTTCCATGATTTCGGCAAGCCGACCTATTTTGCGTTGATCTCGCTCATCATCGGCCCCATCCTGCTCATCATCCTCTCCTGTTTCCGCAGCGATCCCGGACCGAACCGTTACGGCAGGCGCACCAACGCGCCGGCCGATTCGTGAGGCCGTCATGCGCTACCGCGCGCTCGATCCGCAACTGATCATCGAGACGGCCGAAGGCTGGAGGGGCGGATCGGCGAGCGTTTTCCAAATGCCGGCCTGCGCGGCGTCGCCGCCGAGCTGGTGTCGCTGTCGCGGGACCTCGCCAAGGCGGCCAGGCAACTGGAGACGCCGATCTGGTGGCTGCGCGGCGTCATCATCGCGGCCTTCATCGCCGGCGTGGCGGTGTTCCTGTTCGTCGGCACGATCCTGCCGCTCGACCGCATCTCGGGCGCCGACGACGCCGTGCAGTCGATGCAAGGCATCGAAGCGACGATCAACACCGTCATCCTGGCCGTGCTCGGACTGCTGGCGCTGGTCCGCACCGAGGAGCGCATCAAGCGCAAGAAGGTCTTCCGCCAGTTGCACGGGCTGCGCTCGCTGATCCATGTCATCGACATGCATCAGCTGACCAAGGACCCGGCGGCGCTTTCGGCCGAGTTCAAGCCGACCGCGCACTCGCCCGCCCGCATCACCAACGCCGCGGACCTTGCGCGCTATCTCGACTATTGCTCGGAGATGCTGTCGATCACCGGCAAGGTGGCGGCGCTGTTCGCGCAGTCGGTCAATGACGATGTCGTCATCGACGGGGTCAACGACATCGAGAACCTGAGCTCCAACCTGTCGCGCAAGATCTGGCAGAAGATCACGCTGATCGAAGGCCGCCGCTAGAGCGGTTCACAGTTTCAAGGACACGGCGAACCGCTCCATCCTTTTGTTTTTGCGCAATTCCGGACGGAAAACCGCTCACACTTTTCCTGGAATTGCGCTGACCGCATCCGGCCCGAGGCCGGGGGGACCGCGCCTTTCTGCTTCGGCCTGACGCACCAGAGCCGCGACCCGTTCGTTCATCGGCGTCGGGATGCCGACCTGCCTGGCCAGGCGAATGACCGCGCCCTGCAATTCGCCGATCTCCGTCGGACGGCCGCGTTTGAGATCATCCCACATCGACGAACGCGCCTGAGGGTCGATCGCCAGCATGCGGCGCGCCAGGAGGCCGAACAGCCAGTCGGGCAGCCGCAGCACTTTCGGCAGCAGCGCCGGCGGCAGGCCGGTGATGCGCGCCGGCGCTATCCCCGCCGCCCTCATCGCGGCGAGCGCCTCGTCGACCTGGGCGGCCAGGATCACGCGCCAGCTCCGGTCGGCCAGTTGGCTTGCCAGTGGCAGGTCGGAGAGCGCCACCAGGGCATTGTTGAGGTTCATCAGCAATTTGCTCCACTGCACCGCCTTCATGTCGGCGCGCGCCTCGACGGCAAGCCCGTCGACATCGAGCAGCTCGGTAAGTCCATGGATGCCGGCGTCGATCATCACCTCGCCCTGGCTGGCGCGATGGACGCGGAACGGCAGCTCGCCATCCTGCGACTGGACGACGTTGAACATCACCATGCCGGTCAGCACCCGCCGGCCAGGGAGCGCGTCGCGCAGCCGGTCGGCGTTGTCGACGCCGTTCTGCAGGCTGACCACCACGGCATCCGGGCGCCCATGAGTGCCGATCAGCCCGGCCATCTCCGCGGTCGCGCCGCTCTTCACCGTCACCAGGACGACGTCCGCGTCGCACAGCGCGGTTGCCGGATCGTCGGTGGCTGAAATCGCTTGCGCGTCGAGGCTGCGGTCGCGGCCGTCAAGATCGCTGATCCGCAATCCGCTTTCTCGCATGGCCTCGACGACGCGGCCGCGGCCCAGGAAGACGACCTTGCGCCCGGCGAGCGCCAGGCAGCCGCCGACATAGCAGCCGATGCTGCCGGCGCCGGCTATCGCGATGGTGCTTGTTTCGCTGGCCATGCATTTGTCCTCATCTGGCTCGCAACATGCATTTATACGTGATGAAAACCATATTGTCGGCGGCATGACCGGCGATGATCTGCCACCGTGACACGACAAACGCTTTCGACTATCGCTTTGCCCATGACATTGCCGACCGATCCCGCCACGAATCTTGCCGCCCTGATCCGCTGTCCGTCCGTGACACCCGCAGAAGGTGGGGCTCTTGCCGCGCTGGAGGACATGCTGAAGCCGCTCGGTTTTTCGGTCGAGCGCCCAGTCTTCTCGGAAGACGGCACGCCGGACATCGAAAACCTCTATGCGCGGCGCTCGGGCAACGGCCCGCATCTGATGTTTGCCGGCCATACCGATGTCGTGCCGGTGGGGGACGAATCGGCATGGACGCATCCGCCCTTCGCCGCCGAAATCGCCAAAGGCGAGATGTATGGCCGCGGCGCCGTCGACATGAAGGGCGGCATCGCCTGCTTCGTCGCCGCGGTGGCTCGCCACGTGGCGAAAAACGGCGGCCCGAAAGGCTCGGTCTCGCTGCTCATCACCGGCGACGAGGAAGGCCCGGCGATCAACGGCACCACCAAGCTGCTCGACTGGGCGGCCGCCAAGGGCGAGAGGTGGGACGCCTCGATCGTCGGCGAGCCGACCAATCCGGATGAGCTGGGCGACATGATCAAGATCGGCCGGCGCGGCTCGCTGTCTGGCACCGTGACCGTCAACGGGCGCCAGGGCCATGCCGCCTATCCGCAGCTTGCCGACAATCCGGTGCGCGGATTGATGAGCCTGGTCGACGCGTTGCTGCATCCGGTTTTCGACAAGGGAACCAATGATTTCCAGCCGACCAATCTCGAAGTGACGTCGATCGACGTCGGCAATCCGGCGACCAACGTGATCCCGGCCAAGGCGACGGCGACGTTCAACATCCGCTTCAACGACACATGGGACGCGGAGACGGTCCAGGCCGAGATCCACAACCGGCTCGACCAGGCGGCCGGCCGCAAGAAATACCGGCCGGGCAAGAAGACGCCGGTCGACTACGAGCTTGTCTGGCGCGATCGGCCGAGCCATGTCTTCCTCACCCGCGACGACAGGCTGATCGATACGCTGAGCAGCTCGGTCAAGACGGTGGTCGGCAGGACGCCGGCGCTCTCCACGTCCGGCGGCACGTCGGACGCGCGCTTCATCAAGGATTACTGCCCGGTGGTCGAGTTCGGGCTGGTCGGCAAGACCATGCATATGGTGGACGAGCGCGTCGCGCTTGCCGACCTCGAGACGCTGACGCAGATCTACGAACGCTTCATCGAAGACTGGTTCGCAAAAGGCCTTTCGTGACCATGCTATCGGCGGACGAAACCTATGCTTCGCTGGTCGGCGCCTGGCGGCTGATGTTCGGCAAGGCCGACGGGCTGCGCCTGCTCGACCTTTCGGCGGACGGTTTCTGGAACTCGTTCTACGCCATCCTCGTGGCGGCGCCGGCACTGATCGTCGGCTGGGTCGGAATCGCCAACGAGATCGGCGATCCGGAGGCCTTCGCCGGGCGCCTCGGCATGCTGATCAGGCTGGCGACGGTGGATATCGGCTCATGGGTGCTGCCGCTGGTGGCGCTGGCGCTGGTCGCGCCGCGCGCCGGCATCGGCGGCCGCTTCGTCCACTATGTCGTTGCCTCCAACTGGGCGTCGGCGATCATCGCCTGGCTGATGCTGCCCTCGGCGCTGCTCAGGCTGTTCCTGCCTTCCAACAGCGACGTCAACAGCCTTGTATCGCTGTTCCTGTTCGCGCTGTCGGCGCTGCTGACCTGGCGCATGACCAACGCGTCGATCGGCAAGGGCGCCGCCGTGGGCACCGCCGTCTTTGTCGGCATGTTCATCGCCTCGCTGCTCGTCCTGTTCGGCCTGCAGGCGCTGCTCGGCATCGACATACCCGACAGCACGACAGGTTAAGTGTCGCCGTCCCCGGCGATGGTGAATTTGCCGGGCGCCTCCGGATAGTCGACGCCGACGAGAAAAAGCCCGTCCGGCGGCGCCACTTGGCCGCAGGCGGCGCGGTCGCGCGCTTCGAGCGCCGCCTTGAGATCGGCCGCGCCCCAGGAACCGTCGCCGACGCGCCGCAGCGAGCCCACCATCGAGCGAACCTGGTTGTGCAGGAAGGAGCGCGCCGAGCTGCGCACCTCGATGAAATCGCCATCGCGGCCGACATCAAGGCGGTCAAGCGTGCGGACCGGGCTTTCGGCCTGGCACTGGGTGGAGCGGAAGGTGGTGAAATCATGCCGGCCGAGCAGCACTTTCGCCGCCTCATTCATGGCCTCGGCGTCGAGCCGCTTCGGCACCCACCAGACCTTACCCTTTTCCAGCGCCGCCGGGGCGCGACGGTTGAGGATGCGATAGAGATAGTGGCGGCCGGTGGCGGAAAAGCGCGCGTCGAAATCATCGGCGACAACCGCCGCCTTGAGGATGGCGACGCGCGCGCCGGCGGCCTGCAGATGGGCATTCACGGCGTCGCGCACCTTGTCGCCCGGCCACGCCTTGGCAAGATCGACATGCGCCACCTGGGCGGTGGCGTGCACGCCGGCATCGGTGCGGCCGGCGGCCCGTATTCTTACGTCTTCGCCGCAGAACTTCCCGATCGCCTGCTCGATCGCCTGCTGCACCGAGGGCTGGTCGGCCTGATGCTGCCAGCCCGCGAACTGACTGCCGTCATATTCGATATCGAGCCGAAAACGCGGCATGTTCAGACAATTGCCGATGTCTGAGACGAGACCTTGTTTTTTCGCTGGAGCATGATCTTACCCGAAAACCGGTTCCCACTTTTCGGGATCATGCTCTAGGCGGCCAAAGCGGTGAAGGCCGAAGCGTAGACCAGCCTGCCGGTCTCGGGCGCATCGCCCCAGGCCAGCGCCTGCAGCGCCTCGCCCTGATACTCGCTGTCGAACTTTGCGGCGCGGGCATGAGTGTAGCCGAAGCGGCCGTAATAGGTCGGGTCGCCCAGAACCACGGCCAGCGTCTCGCCGGCTTCCTTGAGGCGGATATGCGCCTCGCGGATCAGCGCACCGCCAATGCCGGTGCCGTGGAAGGAGGGCTCGACCGCCAGCGGCGCCAGCGCGACGGCCGCGAAACGCTTGCCGCCATTCTGCACGTAAAGCCTGGAAAACAGGATGTGGCCGACGACCTGGCCGTCTTCCTCGGCAACCAGCTCGACAACGGCGTCGCCGCCGGTGACCAGGGCATCGACCAGCCCGGCTTCCGCCTGCTGGCCAAAGGCATGTTCTTCGACGAGGCGGATCGCCTCGCGATCCCGCGGCGTCGCCGCGCGTATCGACATCATGCTCATGTCAGTTTCGTTCCTTTTGCGATCTTGGCTCCGCGCAAGAACTCCTGCGCGGCGGCAGGCTTTCCGCCCGCCCGTTGAACTTCGACCAGCCTGACCGCGCCCGATCCGCAGGCGACCGTCAGCCGGTCATCGAGAATTCCTCCCGACTCGCCGACGCCATCCGAGAGCGTCGAGCGAAGCAGTTTCAGCCGCTCCATGCGGCCGCCAATTTCGACCTCGCACCACGCGCCCGGGAAGGGCGAGAGGCCGCGAATGTGATTGTGGACTTCGCCAGAAGGTCGCGTCCAGTCCACGCGTGTCTCCGATTTATCGATCTTTCGGGCGTAGGTCACCCCTTCCGCCGCCTGCGGGGTAAATGTCAGACAATTTATCCCCAACTGCGCGAGCGCCTCGACCATCAGCGAGGCGCCCTGAACCATCAGGCGGTCATGCAATTCGCCGGCCGTCATATCGGGTGCGATAGCAACTTTTGCAACCAAAGCCACCGGACCGGTGTCCAGACCCTCTTCCATCTTCATGACCATCATGCCGGTCCAGGCATCGCCGGCCATGATGGCGCGCTGGATGGGAGCAGCACCACGCCAGCGTGGCAAAAGCGAGGCATGGCCGTTGAGACAGCCGAGCCGCGGGGCGTCCAGAATGGCTTTCGGCAGCAGCAATCCATAGGCGACGACCACGGCGACATCGGCACGAAGGGCGGCGAACGCCGCCTGCTCCGCCTCGCCCTTCAGCGATGTCGGCGTGCGCACGTCCAGGCCCAGCCGCTCGGCCTCGCGCTGCACCGGCGACGGCGTCAGTTCCAGCCCACGGCGGCCGGCGGCACGCGGCGGCTGCGTGTAGACGGCCGCGATCTCGTGACCGGCCTCGGCGATGGCACGCAAGGTCGGCACGGAAAAATCCGGCGTGCCCATGAAGATGACGCGAAGCGGCATGAGGTCCTGCGATCCTGTCTTGCGGTAGGCTCAGGTGCTCGCTCGGCCGGAACGGCCTTCAGCCCACCATCTTGCCCGGCACCTTGTCCTTGGCGAGCTTCTTGAACTTCCGGACCACCATGTCGCGCTTCAGTTTCGAGATGTGGTCGATGAACAGCACGCCGTTGAGGTGGTCGATCTCATGCTGCAGGCAGGTGGCCATCAGACCTTCAGCCTGTATCTCCTGCAGCTTGCCGTCGCGGTCGAGATATTTCACCCGCACGGAAGCCGGACGCTCGACCTCGGCATAATAGTCGGGGATCGACAGGCAGCCTTCCTCATAGACGGAACGCTGGTCGGAACTCTCGAGCACTTCGGGATTGATGAAGACATGCGGCTGAGGCTCCTCGCCTTCCTTGGCGAGGTCGATGACCAGCAGCCGACGCGGCTCGCCGATCTGTATCGCCGCAAGGCCGATGCCCGGCGCGTCATACATGGTCTCCAGCATGTCGTCGGCGAGCTTGCGCAAATCAGCATCGACGCGCTCGACCGGCTTGGAAACCTGGCGCAGGACGGGATCGGGAAGGATGATGAGCGGCTTGATCGACATGGCGTCTCACCTAAGACTTCGCTGGAGAAGCGTCAACGGGGGCAGCTTTTCCCTGTTCACGTTTTGATCTGTGCCAGCGATGCGAATCGGTTATGCTGCGCACATGAACGACATGACCTCCATCCTTTCGCAACCGGTCGCGCGGCTCGGCGCCAGCACGGTCACGCTCGGCCAGGCGCTTGGTATCGCCGCTATCCTGTTCGTCGTGCTGTTCGCCGCGCTCGTCATCGCCCTGTGGCGCGCCGCCAAGGCGCGCGCGGTTGCCGCGGCGGAAGCGGCCGACCATGCCCGCGACGCCGAGGCGCGGATGGCCGACATCATGCAGGCGCAGGCCGAGATGCAGGGGCGCATGGGCGCGATCGCCGACGTGTTCGGCGCCAGGCAGGCGGAGCTTACGCAATCGCTCGGGCAGCGGCTCGACGCCATGACCGGCCGCATCGGCCAGACCATGGCCGAGCAGACAAAGTCGACGCATGAAAGCCTGGCCAAGCTGCAGGAGCGGCTGGCGGTGATCGACACCGCGCAGGGCAATATCCAGTCGCTTGCCGGGCAGGTCGTGCAGCTGCAGGCGATCCTCTCCAACAAGCAGACGCGCGGCGCCTTCGGCCAATCGCGGATGGAAGCGATCGTCGCCGACGGGCTGCCGCACGGCGCCTACGAGTTCCAGGCCAGCCTCAGCAATGGCAGCCGGCCCGACTGCCTGGTGCGAATGCCCAACGGCGCGCCGATGCTCGCCATCGACGCCAAGTTCCCGCTGGAAGCGTGGAACGCCATCCGCGCCGCAGAGGGCGCCGACATGCAGAAGGTGGCGTCGCAGGCCTTCCGGCGCGACATCGAGGTGCATATCCGCGATATCGCGGAAAAATACCTGATCCAGGGCGAGACGCAGGACACCGCCTTCATGTTCGTGCCGTCGGAATCGGTTTTCGCCGAGATCCACGAGAATTTCGAAGCGGTTGTGCAGAAGGCGCACCGCGCCCGCGTCGTCATCGTCTCGCCCTCACTGCTCATGCTGTCGATCCAGGTCATCCAGGCGATCCTCAAGGACGCCCGGATGCGCGAGCAGGCGCATCTGATCCAGGGCGAGGTCATCCGGCTGATGGAGGATGTGGCACGGGTCGACGAGCGGGTGCGCCGGCTGCAGACGCATTTCGGCCAGGCTGCCAAGGACATCGACGACATTCTGGTCTCGACATCGAAGGTCACCAAGCGCGGCCAGAAGATCGAGGCGCTGGAATTCGCCGAGGGCGAGACCGAGGCGCCGCGGGGCGTCCCCGCCAAGGCGGAAGGCGCGCGGGTGGCGGACTCCAAGACAGGCCAGTTGAGGCTCAGGGTCGTCGAGGACGGCGAATAGCCTACTGCTCTTCGAGAGTCGTCATGCCTTCGAATTCCGGCAGCCAGTGCAACGCCGACCGGTGCCATTTCTGTTGTCTGGGAACCAGGTCCTGACGCTGCCGGGCGGTGCCGACCCTGATGCCGTAGACCTTCGGACCATCGCCGACAGACGTTGCATAAAGATGCGAGCCGCAGTCGGCGCAAAATGCCTGGGCGCGCCTGGCGCCGCTTGCCACGACCTTGATATAGATTTTCGGCGCGCCCCTGGTGATCCTGTAGTCGCTTTCCGGCGCCGGAACGGTGACGCGAAAGGCCGTGCCGGTCAGCTGCTGGCAATCCGTGCAGTGGCAGATCGAGGTCTTTTCCGGATCGACTTCCGCCTCATAGGTGATCGCGCCGCAATGGCATCCGCCGTCGATCTTCATCGGCTTGCTCCTCAAAAAATTCGTTGTCGTGTTGAACCTAACTCTCCTCCGAAGCCTCGGCCATGGCCTTGCGCCGCCGCTCCCATGTGCCAGTCGCCTGTGGCTTGACGAAGAGCCTGGAGATTTGCGGCATTTCCTTCTTGAGCCTTGCCTCCAGGCGCTCGACGCAGGCTTCGATCTCGGGCGCGGTGAGGTGATCCTCGAATTCGATGCTCAAGCCCGCGACGATCTCCTCCGGACCGACATGGACGCTCAATATGCCGTTCGCCCGCTGCACCGCCGGATCCTCCTGGGCGATCGCCAGCACCTTCTTCTGGACCTCGGGCGACGCCGGCTCACCCAGAAGCAGGCCCTTGCTCTCGCGCGCCAGAAAAATCGCCGTGGCGCCAAGGATGAGGGCGATGCCAAGAGAGCCGACGCCGTCGAGCTCCGGCCTTTCCAGGAGTTGCGCCGACAGAATGCCGGCGAAGGCGACGACGAGGCCAAGCAGCGCGGCGCTGTCCTCGAACAGCACGGTGTAGACGCTCGGATCCTTGCTCGACTGCACGGCCTCGAACCAGCCCTGCCTGCCCTTCTGCTGGCGGAACTCCTTCAGCGCCACCAGCCATGAGCTGCCCTCGAACAAGAACGAAAGGCCGAGCACGATATAGTTGACCCTGGCGTTGACGACCGGTTCCGGCGCCATGATGTGGATGATGCCCTCATAGAAGGAAACGCCGGCGCCAAGCGCGAACACCAGAAGCGCGACGATGAAACTCCAGAAATAGAGCTCGCGCCCGTGACCGAGCGGATGGGTGCGGTCGGGCGGCCGCGCGGCGCGATGCATGCCGTAGAGGAGCAGCGTGCCATTGCCGGTGTCGACCAGCGAATGCACGCCTTCCGACAGCATGGCGGACGAGCCGGTGAAGGCTGCCGCCGCGAATTTGGTGACCGCGATCGCCAGATTGCCGGCAAGCGCGGCGTAGATCACCCGTCTCGATCCGCTATGTCCTGCCATGCGATCCCCGGCTTGCCCTGCGCGAGCTTAGCGGCCCGCCCGGCAAAGCTCTACAGACAATGCGCCAGTCCATGCGAGGTTTCGAACTGGCGTCGCGGCCGCAAAATCGGTTGACAGCCGGCCGGCCGGCTTAGCAAAGCCGCACTGCCTCTTGCAGTCCGTCATTTCTCTTGTTTCACTCGGATTGCCCACAATCGGAGGAGCGAATCATGGCTAAAGGTGCGATGAAGGCGGGCAAGGAAGCCCGCAAGCCGAAGAAGGACGCCAAGAAGCCCGCCGCGGCCCCGGCTCCGAAGGCGCCGCCGGTCAAGGCGATGCGCATCAAGGAAAAGTAAGCGGCCCGAATCGGTCGAGCCGGCTCCCTGCGGAGTCTGAACCGGCGGCATGACAAAGCTGCCGTTGTTTTGTTGATCGGAAAACAGGCCATCCTATATTCAAGGAGCGAGGACGACCTCGCTTCCCCGAAAAACCGGTCGGGACGACCCGCCACCAAGCATCTCAGGCGATGCTGGAATGACGGAGCGTTTTCGATGTCCTGGATTTTTCTTTTCTTCGCCGGCCTGTTCGAGATTGGCTGGGCGATCGGCCTCAAATATACCGACGGCTTCTCCAGGCCGCTGCCGACCCTTCTCACCATCGCCTCGATGATCGTCAGCCTCGGCCTGCTCGGCCTGGCGCTGAAGACGCTGCCCGTCGGCACGGCCTATGCCGTATGGACCGGCATCGGCACCGTCGGCACGGCGCTGCTCGGCATCTGGCTGCTCGGCGAGCCCGCGACCGTCGTCCGCCTGGCTTGCATCGGCCTGATCGTCTGCGGCATCGTCGGGCTGAAGCTGGTAGCCTAAATTAGAGCTGACAGCACAAATGCGCTCAGGGCCGCTTTTGGCGACCCTGACAAATTTCTTCCAACGAACCCGAACTTAGAGCGAGTCAGCGATTCACAGAATCGCCGACCCACTCTAAGCTTTTTGGTTCTTGCGCAATTCCGGACGGAAAACCGCTACGCACTTTTCCTGGAATTGCTCTAGCGGGCGGAGAAGCCCGGAGGCGTCCTGCCGACGCGCGCCTTGCGGGCGGCGTAGCGTGCGTCACGCTTGGCCTTGCGCGCGGCCTCGTCGGCAAGCTCGAGCGCGATGCGCTCTGCTTCCTCGGCCTCGCGGATTTTGGCCTCGGCGGCAGCGGCCTCTTCGGCGGCGATACGCGCCGCTTCGGCGGCGGCTTCGCGCTCGGCCTTCTCGGCCGCTTCGCGAGCCAGCTTTTCCTGCTTCAGCCTTGCCTTCTCCGCTTCGCGGATGGCGCGGGCCTCGAGGATCGCCTTGCGTTCGGCCTGGCGCGCCAGCACAGCGGGATCATCCGCCGCCGGCTTTGCCTTGAAGCGCGCGAGCAGCGCCTTCTTTGCCTCGTTCGCGGCATTGCGCCGCTCGAAAATGTCTTTTTCCCTGTAGATAGCCAAGTGTACTTCCCTGCAGTCTATTCGCGACGCTTACATACGCGTGAAAGCGCCGAGTTCAAGCGTCAAAACGGTATGCCAGCCATGAAAAAACCGGGCTTGTTGCCGCAGGGATACGGCCCGGCGATGCGCGATGCACTGTTCACCGATCGGGCCTCTGGCGGGCGGCAAGGCATACGGCTACCTAGAGCGCCAACGGGCAAAGGCCCACACGAACAGGTTCAGGACGCAACCAGATGGAACTCGGTCTCTACACTTTTGCCGATGTCAGCCCGGAGCCGGGTCCCGGCGCCATCGGTCCGCATGAGCGGCTGCGCAATCTCATCGAGGAAATCGAGCTGGCCGACCAGGTCGGCCTCGACGTGTTCGGGCTCGGCGAGCATCACCGCCCCGACTATGCCGCCTCCGCGCCGGCCGTGGCGCTTGCCGCGGCGGCCGAGCGCACGAAGAAAATCCGCCTTACCAGCGCGGTCACGGTGCTTTCCTCCGACGATCCGGTGCGCGTCTTCCAGCAATTCGCCACGCTCGACCTTCTGTCCAACGGCCGCGCCGAGATCATGGCGGGGCGCGGCTCCTTCATCGAATCCTTCCCGCTGTTCGGCTACAATCTGGAAGACTATGACGAGCTTTTCGCCGAGAAGCTCGATCTGTTGCTCGCCATCCGCGACCAGGTGAAGGTGACGTGGCGGGGCAAGCTGCGCGCGCCGATCAACGGCCGCGGCGTCTACCCGCGTCCGTTCCAGGACAAGCTGCCGATCTGGATCGCCATCGGCGGCACGCCGCAATCCGCAGCCCGCGCCGGCGTGCTCGGCCTGCCGCTGGCCTTGGCCATCATCGGCGGCGAGCCGGCGCGTTTCGCGCCGCTGTTCGATATCTATCGCGAGGCGGCCCGGCGCGCCGGCACCGATACGGCCAGCCTCGCCACCAGCATCAATGTGCACGGCTTCATTGCCGAGACGACCGACCAGGCCGCCGACGATTTCTACGGACCGCAGGCCGAGGTGATGAACCGCATCGGCCGCGAGCGCGGCTGGGGCCCGACCTCGCGCGCCCATTTCGACCAGTCCCGTGGCCCGAACGGCGCGCTGTTCGTCGGTAACCCCGAGCAGGTGGCTGAAAAGATCGTCGCCCAGCACAGGATCTTCAACAACGACCGCTTCCTGCTGCAGATGGCGATCGGCACCATGCCGCATGCCAAGATCATGAAGGCGATCGAGCTCTACGGCACCAAGGTGGCGCCGGTCGTGCGCAAGGAGACGGCCAAGACGGCGCCAGCGCCGGCTGCTTGACGAGCGGTCCGCTCGAAACCGGCCTCCGGATGGCCGGAAAGCCGGCTCTTGGAACCTTGCCCGGAACTCCCGCGTTTCGGGCACAGGCCCGCCATGCATTGTCGGCTGGCGGCTTGCAAGGGAACCGATGAAAGCCGAACAGATCGCTTCGGGCGCAAGCGCTGCCGAAAGCCCTGACCCGCGTGCCGATGCCAGGGCGGACATACGCCTGATGCGGTCGCTGGTGATCGGGATCTTCATTCTGATGACGGCGGCGGCGCTATACTTCGCCCGCGCCTTCTTCATGCCGGTGATGCTTGCCTTCCTGCTGGCGCTGACGCTGACGCCGATCGTGCGCTTTCTGAGAAAGCACGGGATCCCCGAAGTAGTGTCGGCGACGCTGCTGGTGCTGCTGTCGATCTTCATTTTCACCGCCGCCGGCTATCTGCTCAGCGGCCCGGTTATCGACCTCATCAACAACTCCTATTCGATCGGCCAGCAGCTGACCGAGCGGCTGGCGCCGTTCAGGCGGCCGCTCGAACGAATGATGGACCTCGCGCATCAACTGGAAGCGCTGACCGAGACCTCGCAGGAGCCCGGCCTGCAGCGGATCGCGGTGGCGCCTTCCGGCATCCTCTCCACCGCGGCCAGCAACATCCTGGAAGCAGGCACCGCGATCACCATCGTCTTCGTGCTCTCGCTGTTCCTGCTCGCCTCCGGCACATTGTTCTACGAGAAGATCGTCCAATCCTTCGCCAGCATGACGCAGAAGAAGCGGGCGTTGCGCGTCGTCTATGACGTCGAGCGCGAGATTTCGCACTATCTGCTCACGGTCTCGATCATCAATGTCAGTCTCGGCACGGTGATCGGGTTGGGCCTCTGGGGGCTCGGCATGCCCAACCCATTGGTGTGGGGGGCGATGGCGGCCTTGCTCAATTTCCTGCCCTATGTCGGCGCGCTGATGACCTTCCTGATCGTCGCCGTCATTGCGCTGATCAGCTTCGACACGATCGCCTATGCGCTCTTGGCGCCGGCCTTCGTGGTGCTGTGCGACATTATCGAAGGCCAGTTCGTGACGCCGATGGTGGTCGGGCGACGCCTCGAGATCAACGCCGTGGCGATTTTCATCGCCATCGCCTTCTGGTCATGGCTGTGGGGCTTCGTCGGCGCGCTGATGGCGGTGCCGTTGCTGGTCGTCATCAAGGTGTTTTGCGATCATTTCGAAAGCCTGAGCCCGTTCGGCAATTTCCTGGCGGCGCAGCAAACAACTGTCGTCGATGACGCGCCGGCCGAGAACAACCACAACCAAGCAGCCTGAGGCTGGCCCAATTCCAAATCCCGGCCATTGTTTGCGACACCGGTGACCAGTGCCTATATCGGACCGGTCAAGCCGGACCCGTCCCCGAATGAGCGACTTCGATCTCGATGGCTATTTCGCCCGCATCGGTTACGGCGGATCGGTCGAGGCTTCGCTCGCCACGCTGCGGGCGCTGCACGCCGCGCACCCCAGGGCTATCCCGTTCGAGAACATCGATGCCTTGATGGGCGTATCCGTCGGCCTCGACCTCGCTTCGCTGCAGGACAAGATTTTTGGCCAGGGCCGCGGCGGCTATTGCTTCGAGCACAATCTGATCTTCATGCACGCGCTTGACGCACTGGGCTTCACCGTCGGCGGGCTTGCCGCCCGCGTGCTGTGGGGCCAGCCGGATGACGCGGTCACCGCGCGCAGCCACATGCTGCTGCGCATCGAGCTTGGCGGCCGCACTTACATCACCGATGTCGGCTTTGGCGGCCTGACGCTGACGGCGCCGCTGCTTTTAGAAGCCGGGCTG
The DNA here is from genome assembly GCF_004963255.1 of Mesorhizobium sp. Taxonomy (GTDB): domain Bacteria; phylum Pseudomonadota; class Alphaproteobacteria; order Rhizobiales; family Rhizobiaceae; genus Mesorhizobium. The sequence goes on from NZ_SUGA01000011.1 coordinate 107,455, forward strand.
GAGCAGCAGACGCCGCATGAGACCTTCCGCCTCGTCGAGACCGGCGGACAATTCCGCCTGCAGGCCGATATCGGCGGTGATTGGCGTACGCTCTACCACTTCGACCTGAGCCAGGCCTATGAGGTCGACTACCGGGTCGCCAGCCATTTTCTGTCGACGCATCCGAGCTCGCATTTCCTGTCGACGCTGGTCGCCGCGCTGGCCCTGCCCGACCGGCGCTACGCGCTGCGCAACAACCGGCTGTCGACGTATCATGCCGGCGGCCGCAGCGAGCAACGCGAGATCGCCACGGCCGCCGAGCTCGCCGACGTGCTGGAGAACCAGCTCGCCATTGTCATTCCCGACCGCGCCGCCTTCGAGGCGAGGCTCAGGGAAAAACGCATCGTGGAGACCTGACCAAATGACCGCCCTTTCGGTTCTCGACCTGTCGCCGATCACCCAAGGCAGCACCGCCTCGCAGTCGCTCGCCAATTCGCTCGACCTCGCCCGCCATGCCGAGCGCCTGGGCTACAAGCGCTACTGGCTGGCCGAGCACCACAACATGCCGGGCATTGCAAGCGCCGCGACGTCCGTCGTGATCGCGCATGTCGCCGGCGGCACCAAGTCGATTCGCGTCGGCGCCGGCGGCATCATGCTGCCCAACCATGCGCCGCTGGTGATCGCCGAGCAGTTCGGCACGCTGGCGGCGCTTTTTCCCGGCCGCATCGACCTCGGCCTCGGCCGGGCGCCCGGCACCGACATGCTGACCGCGCGGGCGCTGCGCCGCAACCTGGAGTCCGCCGACAATTTCCCGCAGGACGTGGTCGAGTTGATGGGCTATTTCCAGCCGGCCGAGGAAGGCCAGCGCATCCGCGCCGTACCCGGCGAGGGCCAGACCGTGCCGGTCTGGATCCTGGGCTCCAGCCTCTATGGCGCGCAGCTCGCAGCACTTCTCGGCCTGCCTTACGCCTTCGCCTCGCATTTCGCGCCGGCCGAGCTCGACCACGCGCTCGAGGTTTATCGCACGCGCTTCCAGCCCTCCGCGCAGCTCGACAAGCCCTATGTCATGCTCGGCCTCAATGTCTCCGCCGCGCCGACGGATGCCGAGGCGAAGCTCTTGTTCAGCTCGCTGCAGCAGGCCTTCATCAATCTGCGCAGCGGCCGTCCGGGGCAATTGCCGCCGCCGGTCGAGAATTACGACCGCGATCTCGACCCGATGGCGAAAACCATGCTTGCCCAGGCGCTGTCCTGCGCCGTCGTCGGTTCGCCGGAGACGGTGCGCCAGGGCATCGACGCCTTCATCCGCCGCACCGGCGCAGACGAATTGATGGTGACGGCGCAGATCTTCGATCACGCGGCGCGCGTCCGCTCCTACGAGATTCTCGCCGATGTGCACAAATCGATGTCGAAGGCGGCATGATCGCGCAGTCACTTTTGCCTGACACATTGGTCTGTTAAGGGCGCGCAGATGTCCCTCTCAGCCAAGAGTCCCCGGTGACCAAAGATCTTGACGACCGTATGCATTTTGCCATCGACCTGGCGCGGCGCGCCGGCGAGCTGGGGCTGAAATATTTCCGCGACCTCGACAATCTGACCGTCGAGAGCAAGGGTCATCAGGACCTGGTTTCGGAAGCCGACCGCGAGGTCGAGCTGTTCATCCGCGCGGCGATCGCCGAGGCCTATCCGCAAGACGGCATCGTCGGCGAGGAGCACGCGGCGGTTACCGGAACGACCGGCCATGTCTGGGTGATCGACCCGATCGACGGCACCGCCAATTTCGTGCGCGGCATTCCCGCCTGGTGCGTGGTGATCGCCTGCGCCAGGGACGGCGAGACGGCGGTCGGCGTCATCCATGAGCCTTCGACCGACGAGACGTTCTACGGCCGCCTGGGCGGCGGCGCCTTCCTCAACGGCAAGCCGATCAAGACCAGCAATGCGGCGTCGCTTTCCGACGGCGCCGTCGGCACCGGGCTTTCCAACCGCGCCTCGACCAAGAATGTCGTCATTCTCATCAGCCTGATCATGGCGGAGGGCGGCGTCTTCTACCGCAATGCTTCCGGAGCGCTGATGCTTGCCTATGCGGCGTCCGGCCGGCTGCTCGGCTATGCCGAGGAGCACATGAACGCCTGGGATTGCCTCGCCGGCATGCTGCTGGTCGAAGAGGCCGGCGGCACGGTGCTCAGAGCGGATCCGAAGACTGTGGTCGGCCAGGGCACGCAGGTCATCGCCGGCGGCAAGCGCATCTTCCCGAGATTGCAGGCGCTGTGCGCGGAGGCCTTCGAACCTACGCACTGACGCTCTGCGCGACCGCGCCCAGCGGCCGGCAGGAATTGCGGATCATCAGCCGGCCCTTCAGCACCAGCTTGCGCGGCGGCGCGTCGCGGTTGCCGGCCAGTCGGTCGAGCAGGAGGTTCGCCGCCTGCTCGCCGATCGCCTGCACCGGCTGCGCCACCGTGGTCAGCTGCGGCACGAACACGTCCGACCAGGGAAAATCGTCGAAGCAGGCGACCGAAATGTCCTCGGGGCAAGAGAGGCCGATGTCGCGGATCGCCTTCATCGTGCCGATCACCATCGGGTTGTTGGCCGAGAAGATCGCGCTTGGCCGGTCGTGCAGCGACAAGAGCTGCATGGTCGCGTTGTAGCCGTCGATCTCGTGGAAATTGCCGGAGCGTATGAGCTCCTCCGCCACAGGCAAGCCGGCCGCCTGCAGCGCCTCGCGGTAGCCGATCATGCGGTCATGCATGGGGGATATGTCGGAGGTGCCGGTGATGTAGCCGATGCGGCGATGGCCAAGATGGATCAGATAGGTGACGGCGTCGAACACGGCGCGCTGGTTGTCCAGCACCACCGCGTCGGTATCGACGCCTTCGCAGAGACGGTCGAGCAGCACCACCGGCACATTGGCGTCCTCGACGATGCTCTTCAGGATGCCGCCATCGCCGACGCGCGCCACGATCAGCCCGTCGACCATGCGGTCGAGCAAAAGACGTATCTGCTCGTCCTGCGTGTTCAGATCCTCGTCGGTACAGCACAGCATGACGGCATAGCCGGCGCGGTCGAAGGCCTGCTGGATGACCGAGACGACGTCGGTGAAGAACGGGTTGGTGATGTGCGGCACGGTGAGGCCGATGGTGCGCGTTGTGCCCATTTTCAGGCTGCGGGCAATGGCGTTGCGCTTGTAGCCGATGTCGCGGATCGCCTGCTCGATGCGTTGCGTAAGCTCGGGACTGACGGTGGCGGTACCGTTGAGCAATGCAGAGACGGTGGCCACGGACACACGCGCCGCCTCAGCCACATGTAGCATGGTCGGCGCCGTGGATTTCCGCTGTTTTTTCCGCCCTGACGCCATCATTTTCGAAACGTTTAGCCGCCCATCTTTGACTGAACCTACGTAAAGCCGCCATTTTCCGCAAGAATTGAAATGCATCAATCCTAAGCAACCAGATAGGCGCTTGACACGTTCGAAACGTTTAGATTAGCGTTTGGGCGATAGAAGACGACGGAGGGAGGCCGTCCTTTGTCATGCAGCGCGCGGATTCCATAACGACTGGCAATGCGGCTGCCGATGGTCCCGCCGTCGTCCTCAGCGCGACCAGCATCTCCAAGCGATTTGGCGGCATCACTGCGCTGTCCGATGTGAGCCTGGACCTCAGGCCCGGCGAAGTGCATGCGCTGATGGGCGAGAACGGCGCCGGCAAGTCGACGCTGATGAAGATCCTCTCGGGCGTCTATACCGACTACGAAGGCACTGTCGCCATCGACGACCAGGCGGTCCGTTTCGCCGGCGTTCGCGACGCCGAGGACGCCGGCATCGCCATGATCCATCAGGAGCTCAACCTCGTCCCCGAGCTCAGCGTCGCCGACAACATCTTCCTCGGCCGCGAGAAGCTGATCGCCGGGCTGGTGGTGGACCGCAAGGCGAGCAGCCGCGCGGCAAAAGCGTTGTTGCAGCGTCTCGGCATCGAGCTCGATCCGGAAGCGCGCGTCGGCCGGCTCAGGGTCGGCGAGCAGCAGCTGGTGGAGATCGCCAAGGCGCTGTCGAAATCGGCGCGCATCCTGATCATGGACGAGCCGACCTCGGCGCTGTCGCCGGCCGAGTGCGAGCGACTGTTCCGCATCATCCGCCAGCTTGCGGCAAGCAGCGTCGCCATCGTCTACATCTCGCACCGCATCGACGAGGTCATGCATCTGGCGAGCCGGGTGACGGTGCTGCGCGACGGGCGTCACGTGCTGACCAACGACATGGCGGCGCTGAACGAAGACGCCATTATCTCGGCCATGGTCGGCCGCGATCTTATGGCGTCCTCCGATCATCAGCGCGGCGCCGGCGGTAAGGCGGTGCTGTCGGTCAGCGACCTGTCGCTGTCGAAGCCGGACCGGCATGGCTGGCGCAGCGTGATCGAGGGCGTGAGCTTCGATCTTTCGGCGGGCGAAATCCTCGGCATAGGCGGGCTGCTGGGTTCCGGCCGCACCGAAATCCTGGAAGCGATCTTCGGCTCCAGCGACGGCCGCACGGGCGGCGAGATCAAGCTCGACGGCGCGCCGGTCGAGATCGGCTCGCCGCGCGAGGCGCGCCGGCTGGGCATTGCCTTGGTCACCGAGGACCGCAAGACGCAAGGCCTGCATCTCACGGCCTCGATCACCGACAATGTCGCGCTGCCGCTGGTCGGCGCGCTGGCGCGCTTCGGCCTGCGCTCGCGCTCGGGCGAGCAAGGCCTGGCGCGCGAAGCGGTGAGCGCGCTCGGCATACGCTGCGAGAGCATCGAGCAGGCCGCCGGCACGCTGTCGGGCGGCAACCAGCAGAAGGTGGTGATCGGCAAATGGCTGGCGACGCGGCCGCGCGTGCTCCTGCTCGACGAGCCGACGCGCGGCATCGATGTCGGCGCCAAGCGCGAAATCTACGACCTCATCTTCAAGCTCGCCGGCGACGGTCTGGCGATCGCCGTGATCAGCTCGGAACTCCCCGAGCTCCTGCATCTGGCCGACCGCATCCTGGTCATGGCGGAGGGCCGCCAGCGCGGCATCCTGTCCCGGACCGAAGCCAGCGAGGAGGCGATCATGCGGCTTGCCGCGCCCAGAAGGACCGCGAGACCTGCCGCATGAACCTCATCAGCCTTGTCTCCCGCACCAAGCTTTACTGGGGGCTGATCGCCATCTTCCTGATCGGCGTGTTCGGCTCGCCGATCAGTTCCAAGGGCAACAACATCTTCCTGTCCTACGGCAACCTGCTCGACGTGCTGCGCCAGGTGTCGACCACCGGCCTCATCGCCACAGGGATGACGGCGGTGATCCTGACCGGCGGCATCGATCTGTCCGTCGGCTCGCTGATGGCGATCTGCTCGGTGGTCTGCGCCATGCTGCTCACGGTGCCCGGTGTCACGCCGTCGGCGGCGCTCGGCGTGCCGACGACCGCGCTGGTGGCTCTCTGCCTCGGCGCGCTCGTCGCCCGGTTCATCCTGCTCAACATCCAGAAATCCCGCGCCGGCGGGGACGCCGGGCGCGACGCGCGGCTGGACACGACGCGCGGGCTGATCATCCCGGGCGTGGTCGGCGTGATCCTTTGCTGCCTCTCGCTGTGGTACCTGCTGCCGCAGGTCGAGACCAAGTTCGGCGTGCTCGGCGTGCTTCTGGTGGCGCCTTGCGTCGGCCTTCTGTTCGGCACCATCAACGGCTTCATCATCGTCGCCGGGCGGCTGCAGCCTTTCATCGTCACGCTGGCGATGATGGTGACCGCGCTCGGCATCGCCAGGCTGACGGCCGGCCAGAACAACGCGGTGCTGCCGGTCTATACCGGCTCCAACGCCACCGAGGAGTTCGAGATCCTGCGCTCGCTGGTGTTCGGCGTCGTGCCGATGCCGGGCCTGTTCTTCCTCGGCGCGGTCGTGATCTACGGCGCGGTGCTACGCTTCACGCCCTTCGGCCGCTATGTCTACGCCATTGGCGGCAATGAGGAGGCGGCGCGGCTTTCGGGCATCGCCGCCGGGCGCGTCAAGATCGCCACCTATGCGGTGTCCGGCCTGCTCGCCGGTATCGCGGCGGTGCTTTACGTGGCGCAATACCGGCAGGGCAAGCCGGATGCCGGCGCCGGGCTCGAGCTCGACGCCATCGCCGCCGTGGTCATCGGCGGCACCAGCCTGATGGGCGGGCGCGGCAGCCTGGTCGGCACCTTCTGCGGCGTGCTGATCTTCGGCCTGCTGTCCAACATCCTGCAGCTGCACAACATCAATTCGAACCTTCAGCTGGTGCTGAAGGGGGCGATCATCATCGGCACCGTGCTCGTGCAGGAGCGCAACGCCGGCGACATCTTAAGCTATCTGCGCCTGCCCGGCAGACGGGCGGCGCAAAAGGAAACGGCCGCGGCCAAGCGGCCGTCACAGGAGACCTCGTCTCTATAATCCGGAGGAAACAGGACCATGAAACGACGTGAAATGCTGAAGCTCGCCACTTTCGCGGCGGCACTTCTGACGACCACCGCTCTTCTGTCTGGCAACCATGCCTTTGCCCAGGACAAGAAGTGGAAGATCGGCTTCTCGCAGGTGACGACCATCGAACCCTGGCGCGCCCAGTTCAACAAGGACATCATCGCCGAGGCCGCCAAGCATCCGGAAGTCGAGCTGATCATCACCGACGGCGAGGACAAGACCGAGAAGCAGGTCGCCGACGTCGAGAACCTGATCCGCCAGGAGGTCGACGCGCTGCTGGTGTCGCCGAAGGAATCGGCCGGCCTCACCGGCGTCGTGCAGCAGGCGATCGACGCCAAGATCCCGGTCTTCGTGCTCGACCGCAACGTCGACACCAAGGACTACACGCAGTTCGTCGGCGGCGACAACAAGCTGATCGGCCGGGCTGCCGGCGAATATGCCGTCGAGCTCCTAGGCGGCAAGGGCAAGGCCGCCGGCAACGTCGTGGAGATCTGGGGCGGCATGGGCACCCAACCGGCGCATGACCGCCATGACGGTTTCCATGAGTTCACCGACAAGGAGCCGGGCATCAAGTATCTGCTCGACCAGCAGTCGGGCGACTGGAAGCAGGACCAGGCCTACAACATCATGGCCAACGCGCTGAAGACCAACGAGAAGATCGACCTCGTCTACGGCCACAACGACCCGATGGCCTATGGCGCCTATCTCGCGGCCAAGGATGTCGGGCGCGAGAAGGACATAAAGTTCATCGGCATCGACGGCCTGCCCAACGAAGGCGTGCAGATGGTGAACAAGGGCGAGCTGACGGCGACCTTCACCTATGTCACGCCGGGCGCCGAGGGCCTGCGCCAGGCGATCAAGTTCCTCAACGGCGAGAAGGTCGAGAAGACCATCACGCTGCCGACGGAAAGGATCACCAAGGAGAACGCCGCCAAGATCCTCAAGGACAACGGGCTCTAAGTCCGGAACCCTGCCGGGCCACGCGCCCGGCAGGGTTTTGCCCGAGCGCGAGGCGCTCCCCATTCCTTGCCGGCGGATGCGCGTAGCGTCGCCGAGACGCCGATTTTCCGGCCTTTCGCGACCGAAAGTCACGCCCGCCGAGGCAAGCGTTGCCCTCGCCGGATGACGGCTGCACGCACCGCCAGCGGCGCCACGTCCAAAAAAGCCAGCCGGAACAATGCAATAGCGCGGGCTCGCGCCCATCGCGCCGCTAAGCGCGGCGGATCGCCTCCCAAACCTTGCCCGAGACAATGAACAGCTTGCGCAGAATGCTTGCGCCCCGTATCGGCTGTTCTTATATACGCCCCAGCCGTCCCGGCCCCCGAAAACCGGTGACCAAGACGGGATTTCTTGTGAACAGGGGCTTTCGTCGGAACGCCTTTTGAAGGGTCCTGAGAGCCTGCTTAGAGGAGAGACTAGAACAATGGCAAAAGTTATCGGTATCGATCTCGGCACCACCAACTCCTGCATCGCCATCATGGATGGCAAGGACCCCAAGGTGATCGAGAATGCTGAGGGCGCGCGCACGACGCCTTCGATCGTCGCCATCTCGAATGACGGCGAACGTCTCGTCGGCCAGCCGGCCAAGCGCCAGGCGGTCACCAATCCTGAAAACACCATCTTCGCGGTCAAGCGCCTGATCGGCCGCCGCTATGACGACCCGGTGACGGAGAAGGACAAGAAGCTTGTCCCCTACAAGATCGTCAAGGGCGACAATGGCGACGCCTGGGTCGAGGCCGGCGGCAAGAAGCAGTCGCCCAGCCAGATCTCGGCCATGATCCTGCAGAAGATGAAGGAGACGGCGGAAGCCTATCTCGGCGAGAAGGTCGAGAAGGCGGTCATCACCGTACCAGCCTATTTCAACGACGCCCAGCGCCAGGCGACCAAGGACGCCGGCAGGATCGCCGGCCTCGAGGTGTTGCGCATCATCAACGAGCCGACGGCCGCAGCCCTTGCCTACGGCCTGGAAAAGAAGGACGGCAAGACCATCGCCGTCTATGACCTTGGCGGCGGCACGTTCGATATTTCCGTGCTCGAGATCGGCGACGGCGTCTTCGAGGTGAAGTCGACCAATGGCGACACCTTCCTCGGCGGCGAGGACTTCGACATGCGGCTCGTCGAATATCTGGCGGCCGAGTTCAAGAAGGAACAGGGCATCGACCTCAAGGCCGACAAGCTCGCGTTGCAGCGCCTGAAGGAAGCGGCCGAAAAGGCCAAGATCGAGCTGTCGTCGACGACGCAGACCGAGATCAACCTGCCCTTCATCACCGCCGACGCCACTGGCCCGAAGCACCTGACGATGAAGCTCACCCGGGCGAAGTTCGAAAGCCTGGTCGAGGACCTCGTGCAGCGCACGATCGAGCCCTGCAAGGCGGCGCTCAAGGACGCCGGCCTGAAGGCCGGCGAGATCGACGAAGTGGTCCTGGTCGGCGGCATGACCCGCATGCCCAAGATCCAGGAGATCGTGAAGCAGTTCTTCGGCAAGGAACCGCACAAGGGCGTCAACCCCGATGAGGTCGTCGCGCTCGGCGCCGCCATCCAGGCCGGCGTGCTGCAGGGCGACGTCAAGGACGTGCTGTTGCTCGACGTGACGCCGCTGTCGCTGGGCATCGAGACGCTGGGTGGCGTGTTCACCCGACTGATCGAGCGCAACACGACGATCCCGACCAAGAAGAGCCAGACTTTCTCGACCGCCGAGGACTCGCAGTCGGCTGTGACGATCCGGGTCTTCCAGGGCGAGCGCGAAATGGCGGCGGACAACAAGCTGCTCGGCCAGTTCGACCTGGTCGGCATCCCGCCGGCGCCGCGCGGCGTGCCGCAGATCGAGGTCACCTTCGACATCGACGCCAACGGCATCGTCAACGTCTCGGCCAAGGACAAGGGCACCGGCAAGGAGCACCAGATCCGCATCCAGGCTTCGGGCGGTCTGTCCGACGCCGACATCGAGAAGATGGTGAAGGACGCCGAGGCCAATGCCGACGCCGACAAGAAGCGCCGTGCCCTGGTCGAGGCCCGCAACCAGGCCGAAGCGCTGGTGCATTCGTCCGAGAAGTCGCTGAAGGATTATGGCGACAAGGTCTCGGATGCCGACCGCACCGCGATCTCCGACGCCATCGCCGCGCTGAAGACCGCTGCCGAAGGCGACGATCCGGCCGATATCGAGGCCAAGTCGCAGTCGCTCGCCGAGGCTTCGATGAAGCTCGGTCAGGCCATGTACGAGGCCTCGCAGAAGGAAGCGGCCGAAGCCGACGCCAAGGCGGATGCCGCCAAGGATTCGGACGTGGTCGACGCCGACTTCGAGGAAATCAACGAAGACGACGACAAGAAGAAGTCGGCCTGAGCCGGCTGATGGCGAATAAGTGCAAAAGCCCGGCGCAAAGCCGGGCTTTTTTGCAACCCCAATCGAAAAAGTGACGGAAAAACCCGGAGCGACCCTGGCTTGGCTCTAGCATCCGGGAAACATCGCTCCTAAATCCAAGGCCATGCCGGCAAACGTCGCCAACAATGCTTGAAGACATTGAGCATCCGGACAGCGGGAAAAAATGAAAGCTGATTTCTACGAAACGCTGGGCGTGCAAAAAGGCGCCGACGAGAAGGAACTCAAGAGCGCTTTTCGCAAGCTCGCCATGCAGTTCCATCCCGACCGCAACCCCGGCGACCATGCCTGCGAGCACAAGTTCAAGGAAATCAACGAAGCCTACGAGACGCTGAAGGATCCGCAGAAGCGCGCCGCCTATGACCGCTTCGGCCACGCCGCCTTCGAGGGCGGCATGAACGGCGCCGCGCACGGCTTCGGTGCCGGCGGCTTCGCCGACATCTTCGAGGATATTTTCGGCGACATGATGGGCGGCCGCCAGCGCCGCTCGTCGGGTGGCCGCGAACGCGGCGCCGACCTGCGCTACAACATGGAAATCACGCTGGAAGAGGCCTTTTCCGGCAAGACCGCGCAGATCCACGTGCCGGCTTCCATTTCCTGCTCGGAATGCTCCGGCAGCGGCGCCAAGCCCGGCACGCAGCCGGTGACCTGCTCGATGTGCCACGGCCACGGCAAGGTGCGCGCCACGCAAGGCTTCTTCTCGATCGAGCGCACCTGCCCGCAATGCCAGGGCCGCGGCCAGACGATCAAGGACCCCTGCCCGAAATGCGCTGGACAGGGCCGCGTCACCGAGGAGCGTTCGCTGTCGGTCAACATCCCGGCCGGCATCGAGGACGGCACCCGCATCCGGCTTGCCAATGAGGGCGAGGCCGGCCTGCGCGGCGGACCGTCCGGCGACCTTTACATTTTCCTGGCGGTGAAGCCGCACGAATTCTTCCAGCGCGACGGCGCCGACCTCTATTGCAAAGTGCCGATCTCGATGACGACGGCCGCCCTTGGCGGCTCGTTCGAGGTCACCACGCTGGACGGCACGCAGACCAAGGTCAAAGTGCCGGAAGGCACCCAGAACGGCCGCCAGTTCCGCTTGAAGGGCAAGGGCATGCCGGTGCTGCGCCAGCCCAATGTCGGCGACCTCTACATCCAGACGGCGGTCGAGACGCCGCAGAATCTTTCGCGCCGCCAGCGCGAATTGCTGGAAGAATTCGAGCAGCTCTCCTCGAAGGACAACTCGCCTCAGTCGAGCGGCTTCTTCGCCCGCATGAAGGACTTCTTCGAGTCGTTCGGCGAAAACTGATCGTCACGCCCCGCATTGCGCACGGCTTGGGAGGGGCGATCCGCTTCCCAAGCGTCATCAACATCTTATGCCAGCTTGACGCCTTGCCTTGTCCCCCCCACCTGCTAAGTAGCGGATCGGGGGCGAGCATTGAGGAGAGCTCTGATGGCACGTAGTCCCGGATTGCGCAAAGCGCTGGCGGAAAAATTCGACGACGAGCTGAAGTTCTTCAAAGGCTGGATCGACAAGCCGAAAACGGTCGGCTCGATCGTTCCGACCAGTTCCATCACCGCCCGCAAGATGGCCTCGATCGTCAATCCGAGATCTGGCCTGCCCGTGCTTGAAGTGGGGCCCGGCACCGGCGTCATCACCCGCGCCATCCTCGCGCAGGGCGTGAAGCCGGAAAACCTCTACGCCGTCGAGTATTCGACCGATTTCGTGCGCCACCTGCGCGGACTCTATCCCGGCGTCAACGTGATCGAGGGCGACGCCTTCAATCTCAATGCCACGCTCGGCGACAAGCGCGACATGGTGTTCGATTCGGTCGTCTCCGGCGTGCCGCTGCTCAATTTCCCGGTCGCCCAGCGCATCGCCTATATCGAAAGCCTGCTCGACCGCATTCCCGCCGGACGGCCGATCGTGCAGCTGACTTACGGTCCGCTGTCGCCGATCCCCGCCGGCCGCGGCGACTACACGGTCGAGCATTTCGATTTCATCTTCCGCAACATCCCGCCGACGCAGCTGTGGATTTATCGGCGCGCGGCGCATTAGGGATAAGGGAGCAGGGGAGTAAGGCAGTAGGGGAGTAGGGGAATGAACGTTCAGCTTCCGCACTTTCCCTACTGCGCTATTCCCTTACTCCCCTACTCCCTTAGCGAAGCAGGCCAATGGCAGTGATCCCACGAATCCTGGTCTTCGCCGGCTCGGTCCGGATCGGCGCCTATAGCGGCCGGACCGCCGATGTGGCGCAGAAGGAATTGGCCGTGCAGGGCGCGGAAGTGACTCGCATCTCGCTTGGCGACTATCCGCTGCCGATCATGGACGAGGACCTCGAAAAGGAAAAAGGCATCCCCGAGAACGCGCTCAGGCTCGGGCGTCAGATCGCCATGCATGATGGGCTTTTGATCGCGACGCCCGAATATAACGGCTCGATCCCGCCATTGCTCAAGAACGCGATCGACTGGGTGAGTCGGATACGGCGCGATGGCGGGCGTACGTCGAGGCCTTTGGCCGGCAAGCCGGTCGGGCTGTGCTCGTCGTCGGAGGGCAAGTTCGCCGGCATACGCTGCATCAACCATCTGCGCGCGGTGCTGGTGCGCTGCCAGATGGAGGTGATCACGCCGGAATGCTCGGTCTCCGAGGCTGACGAAGCCTTCGCCGAGGACGGACAGTTCAGGGACGCCAGACTACACCAATCGATGGAGCGCCTATGCCGTACACTGATGGAAACCTCGCGCATGCTGTCGACCCGGATCGAGGCGTGATCAATTTCGCGGAGGCCAACACGATGCGAGACAGGCTGATCGTCGGGCTCGACCTGCCGACGCTGAGCGAGGCCGAGAAGGCGGTGCGCGAGCTCGAAGGCGCCGTTTCCTTCTACAAGATCGGCTACCAGCTGGCCTTTGCCGGCGGGCTGGACTTCGCGCGGGAGCTCGCCAGCGGCGGCACAAAAGTGTTCCTCGACATGAAGCTGCTCGACATCGACAACACGGTCGCCAAGGGCGTCGAGAACATCGTCAAGATGGGCATGACGATGCTGACGCTGCACGCCTATCCCAAAACCATGAGAGCGGCTGTCGAAGCGGCCAAGGGCAGCGAGCTCTGCCTGCTCGGGGTGACGGTGCTGACCTCGATGGACGAGCAGGACATGATCGATGCCGGCTATGAATACGACCCGCACACCCTGGTGCTCAGGCGCTCCGAACAGGCGCTGCATGCCGGCATGGGCGGCGTCGTCTGCTCGGCGGAGGAGGCCGAAGCGGTGCGCCGGATCGTCGGACCCGACATGGCGGTGGTGACCCCGGGCATCCGCCCGTCGGGCAGCGACCATGGCGACCAGAAGCGCGTGGTGACGCCGGCGCAGGCGATCCGCAACGGCTCCAGCCACCTCGTCGTCGGCCGGCCGATCATCAAGGCGCCGGACCGCCGCGCCGCGGCCGAGGCGATAATCGCCGAGATGCAGTCGGCCTGAGGACCGGTTCTGAAACTCTACTCCGGCGGTCATCCGGCGGCGTTTTCTTCGCTTCCGGTGCTCACGTACTTTAAGTACGCTCCGCTTCGGTTCTCGAAAACACCACCAGCTGCCTCACCGGAGCGACTTTCGGAACCGGTCCTCGCTCCGGGCGCGCGCAAACAGGAGGAACGCATGCCCAAGGGTTATTGGATCGCTCGCGTCGATGTGCGCGACGCGGAGGGATACAAGGATTATGTCGCCGCCGCGAAGCTCGCCTTCGACCGCTTCGGGGCGAAATTCCTGGCGCGCGGCGGCGAGCACGAAAAGGCGGAAGGGCCGGGGCGCGCCCGCAACGTCATCATCGAGTTCGAAACGCTGGCCGTGGCGCATGACTGCTACCACTCACCGGAATACCAGCGCGCCGCCGCCATCCGCCAGAAAGTCGCCGATGGCGAGATCGTGCTGGTGGAGGGCGTTTAGCGAAAGAGCCTGTTGGCGGCTGCCTCCGCCATCGCATCGGCAAGGGTCATGCCCCATTGTCTGCGGCAGTAGTCGCGAAAATCGAAGCAGGGCAGGCCGGGGCAGACCTCGAACTCGATGAGGTGCACGGTGTCGTCGGCCTCGACCCTGAAGTCGACGGAAAAGACATCTTCAAGGCCGAGACCGCTTATCAGCCTCTGCGCGATGGCGCGGATTTTCCGATCCGCCTCCGGCTGGCTGGCGCCGACAGCCTCCAGCTCCGGCTCGACATAGGTGCCCGCATCCTTCGCGGCCTGGCCGGTCTCGCCATAAAGCGCCATCGAGTCGGCCATGGTCTGAAAATCGCCGCCGGAATCGACGAAGAAGATGCCAAGCGCTTCGATGCCGGTTTCGGGCTTCAGCCCAAGGAAGCTCGCGCGCACGTTGCGGCCGGCGACATAGGGCTGGACGACGACGTCGTCGCGATAATGGGAAAAGACGCGCCGGCTAAGCTCCAGCGCATGGCCGAGATCAGTGATGCGCGAATCCGGCCAGATGCCGATCTTGGCGCCGAGCCGATTCGGCTTGACGAACCAGCCCTTGGGCGAGGCCGGCGGCTCGACCAGCCATTCGCCATTGCGCGCCAGGCCGGCCTGCGGCGCCGGCAGACCGAGCGCGCCGAGCACGGCGCCGCAGCGCAGCTTGTCCTGGCAGAGCGCGAACAGCGAATCGTCGGCGCCGACGGTGCGCAGCCCGTTCAGCCGCGCCAGCGCCGGCGAAGCGCCGCCACGGAAATAGGCAATGCCGTCGGTCAGCGTCCAGACCAGCGTTGTGGCGGGATCGGCCTTTGCCAGAACCGGCGCCGCATCGTCGAGCTCGACAGGCTTGAAAGCGAGACCGCGCTTCTCGCAGGCGGCGGCGAGCAGGTTGAATTCGGGCGCAAGGTCGGTCGACTGCGCCAGATAGGAGGAGATTTCCAGGGCACGATCCGCCGGGTATCCGTCGGCGGACAGGCGGGCGAGACAGGCCTTTTCCGGCTCGTAGACGAGGATGAGGGTCGGCTGTGGCATCGAATGCTCCGGGCGAAATCAGGCGCTACCATCGCATGGCCGCAGCGGCCGGCTTGCGGGAAACCGACCGGCCTAAGGCGATTGCCTGATAGTAGTGTTCAACCGCCTTATGCGATCAGCACGCGCGGCTCGAAGCGGCCGTTGACCGGGATATCGAGCAGGAAGGTCATGCCGGCTTGCGGATCGAGCGCGCGCTGTTTTTCGTCCTTGCCGCTCCAGGCCGAGGTCACAGCGAGGCGGTCGGCTTTCGCGCCGACAAAGGCGGGGCAGGAAGCCTGCGTCACCGGCATGTCGATCTCGCGCAGCAGCGTGCCGTCCGGCGCATAGGCCTTCACCGCGCTGCCGCCCCAGACGGCGTTCCACAGCACGCCGTCGCGGTCGACGACCGAACCGTCGATATAGCCTTTCGAGGAGCGATGATCGACGAACACCTTCACTTCGCCGGCCGGCAGGCCTGTCGTCGGATCGCAGGCGACGCGCATCAGCAGCCCGGTCGCGGTGTCGGTGTAGTAGGCGATCGTGCCGTCCTGCGAAAAACAGATCGAGTTCGAGACGGTGATGCCGGAAAACAGCCGGCGCAATTCGCCCTTGAAGAACCAGTAGATCGAGCCCGCGCCCTTCTCCTCGCCCTTGCCCATCGTGCCTGTCCACAGCGCGCCGCAGGGATGGACGCGGGAATCGTTGGAGCGCGTCACCGAATTATCGGCTTCGATCGGCGTGTGCAGCGTCAGCCTGCCGGTTTTCACGTCCCTCACCTGCAGGCCGATCTCGGTGGCGATGAGCTGGCGGCCGGCGTCGATGACGGCGATGGCGCTGGCCATGACGCCGAGGTCATGCACCTTCAGGGCGCCGGCGATCGGCTTTTCCAGGAGCTTGCCGTTGACGATGTCGAACCAGAACAGCGTGTCGATGGCGGGATCGTAGCTCGGGCCTTCGCCGAGCTCGCAGATATGGTCGGAAAAAACCGAAACGCCTTCCATTGTCATCCTCCGAAAGCTTCATCCCAGGCGGCGACCGCGGCGCTGGCGCGCCGCGCCACCTCCTCGACCGTCGCGCCCGGCTTGTAGAGACTGGATCCCAGGCCGAAGACGCTGACGCCGACCGCCTTGTAGCTGGCAAAGTCCTTGTCCGAGACGCCGCCGACGGCGCCGATCAACGTCGTTGCCGGCAGCACAGCGCGGATCGCTGCGATGCCGCTCGCTCCAAGCACGCTTGCCGGGAAAAACTTCAGCGCCGAAGCGCCGAGCCGGATCGCCTGGAAAGCTTCCGTGGGCGTGAACACGCCAGGCATCGTCACCATGCCATGATGCATGGCGCGGCCCATGACCTCCGCATCGATGTTGGGGCTGACCAGTAGCCTGCCGCCGGCCTTGTGCAGGTCGTCGACGTCCGCCGCCGTCAGCACCGTGCCGGCACCGATCAGCGCGCTTTGCGGCAGCGCCTTGACCAGATCGGCGATGGAGACGAACGGCTCCGGCGAATTGAGCGGCACTTCGATCGCCTCGATACCGGCGTCATGGATCGCCTTGCCGATCGCCACCGCCTCGGACGGCTTCAAGCCGCGCAGAATGGCGACAAGGCCGCGCTTGAGCTTCGGGAAGGGTGCGGTCTCAATCATCAAGCGCCTCCAATCATGCCGTTCTCGCGCGCGGCCTCGACAAGGCCGGCACGCACCGCTTCATCGGCGTCGACGCTGCGGAAGGCAAGGCCGGCAAAGCCGAGCGCCGTGCCATAAAGCGTGGCCAGCGCGCCCGAGGCGACCAGCACCACCGGCGCTTCGCCGGCGCCATAGCGGCGCCTCGCCGAGGCGATCTCGCCGCCGATCAGCAGTCCGGACAGGCATGCCGCCGCGTCGGCGGGCTGCAGGTCTTGCAGAAGCCCCGCGGCGCGGATGGCGAACAGCTTCGAGGTGACATCGCCGTCCTCGGCCAAGGCGCGCTCGCACCATTGCCGGAAGAACGGACTGTCTGGGGCGACCGGAGCGGGATGCTCGCCCAGCGAATGTTTCAGGATCGAGTGCCTGGCCAGGACGGAGAACAGTTCGCCGGTCGGCCAGGTGCCGAAACCTTCGACGGCGCCGTCCTCGACCGCGACCCATTTCGAATGGGTGCCCGGCATGCAGACCAGATGCCTTCCCTTTGCCGGCAAACCGGCGCCGGCAAGCTGGGTCTCCTCGCCGCGCATGACATCCGGCGCGTCGGCCAGGCGCTGCGCGAGGCCAGGCACGATGCGGATGTCGCGGCGCGTGCCCTCGATGCGGGCGGCGCCGCGCAGGATCGCGCCGATCGGCGCCGGCACGGTGACATAGGGTGCCTCGATCCAGCCCTGCCGGGAGCCGGCCATGCCGCAGATGATGACCGGCAGCGCCTCCGGCGCGCCCATGGCGGCAAGGTGGCCTTCCAGCACCTTGGCAAAACCTTTTTCGCGGGCGGTGATCAGCCCGTCGTCGCCGCGCCGCTCGGCAAGCACCTTGCCGGAGCCGTCAAGCAGCCAGGCGCGCAGCCTGGTGGTGCCCCAGTCGAGCGCTGCAACCGCCGGTGCCGAACTCACAGGAAGCCCCCGTCGACAATCAGCATCTGGGCCGTCAGCATGCGCGAGGCGTCGGATGCCAGGAACAGCACCGTGCCCACCATGTCGTCGGGCTGCATCACGTCCTTGATGCACTGCTTGGCGACATGGGCCGCGAGGCCCGCATCGGTCACCCAGAGCTCGCGCTGGCGCTCGGTGATGACCCAGCCCGGCGCCACCGCGTTGACGCGGATGCGGTCGGCGCCGAGCTTGCCGGCCAGGCCTTTCGTCAGGCCGAGTATGCCCGCCTTGGCCGCTGTGTAGGCCGGCATATCGGGGTGGTTGATCAGATAGGAGGTGGAGGTGAAGTTGATGATCGAGCCGCCGCCGGCGCGTTTCATGCCGGGCGCCACCGCCTGGGCGGTGAAGAAATGCGGCCGCAGGTTGATAGCGAGATTGTTGTCCCAGAACTCGACGGTAACGTCTTCCACGGCGTGGCGGTCGTCGAGCGCGGCGTTGTTGACCAAAACGGTGACATCGCCATGCGCTTCGGCCGCCTTGGCCGCGGCGGCGCGAAGCGCCTCGATGTCGCGCAGGTCGGCCTTGAGATAGAGCGGACGGCGGCCGAGCTCCTTCTCCAGTCGGTCGGCAAGGGCCGTGCTTGGCTTGTCGGCGATGTCGATGAAGGCGACCCTGGAGCCCTGGCGCATGAAACCTTCGGTCAGCGCCGCGCCGATGCCGGAGCCGCCGCCGGTAATCAGCACCGAGGCGCCGTCGAGGTCGGCAAAGCGTGCCGATGGCATCATGATTTCTTCTCCCTTTGGCCGGCGCGCATCCTAGCCAGACCGGGCCGAGGGGCAAGGGCGAAATGGCGCATTCGGCAGCTTATGTCCGACAAATGAGATCTGCACCTCCGTCTCTCCGGAAGCAGCTCAGGTTCGTTGAGATTCAGGTCAGGCCGAGTCGGAGTCGAAGACGGGCGCGAAGCGACCAAACTGGGTGGGTACCGATAACCGGAGCGGAGCGTGCGTGAAGTACCTGAGCACCGGAAGCGCAGGAAGCCGCCATTTGCAGACCGGCCTCACCTGAATATCGACAGACCTTTGTCAGATCGCCTTGGCATGCAGCGCGCCGCGATAGGAATCGCGCAGATAGCCGAGCGTGGCGTCGGCATCGACCGGCTTGCCGAACAAATAGCCCTGGCCGCCGGCGCAGCCGAACTGGACGAGGCGATCGGCCTGCGCCTCGTCCTCGATGCCTTCGGCGACGACGTCCATGCCGAGCCCCTCGCACATGGCGAGGATGGCGCGGATGATATGCTCCGAGGGCCGGTCGTCGAGAATGGAGGAGACGAAGGCGCGGTCGATCTTGAGCTTATCGAAATGGAATTCGCGCAGGCGACCGAGCGAGGACTGGCCGGTGCCGAAATCGTCGAGCGAGACGCGGATGCCGACGCGGCGCAGGTCCTCGACGATCTTCTCGGCCGAGGCCGGATCGTTCATCAGGCCGGTCTCGGTGATCTCGATCTCCAGCCGGTGCGGGTCGAAGCCGGTGCGCTCGAGGATGGCCAGGATATGCAGGCCGGTGTTCTGGTCGACGAGCTGCGAGGGCGACAGGTTGAAGGACAGGAACAGATCCTTCGGCCAGCTGCGCGCCGCTTCCGTCGCCTTGCGCAGCACCAGCTGCGACAGCGGGCCGATGATGCCGCGTTCCTCGGCGATCGGGATGAAGACGGATGGCGGCACGACGCCGAGGTCGCGGTCGGTCCAGCGCGCCAGGGTCTCGAAGCCGATGGTGCGGCGGCTGTTCAAATCGACGATCGGCTGGAAATGCGGCTCCACCTCGCCGGCCGAGACGGCGCGGCGCAGCGCCTGCTCGATGCGGGTGACGCGCTTGGCCGCCTCCTCCATCTCGCGGGTGTAGACGACGACGCGACCGCGGCCCGAGCGCTTGGCGTGGTAAAGCGCCGTCTCGGCCTTGTTGACAAGGATCTCGGTGGTCTCGTCGCCGGAATAGAAGAGCGAGCAGCCGACCGAGGCCGACAGCCTTGCGGTGCGCTCACCGACATCATAGGGCGCCGACAATATCTCGATCAGCATGCGCGACTTCTCTGCCGCCTGCTCCTCGGAGAACACCATCGGGTAGAGATAGGCGAACTCATCGGCACCGATACGGCAGACGGTGGAATAGCCGTCCATCGAGGCGCGCAGGCGCATCGCCACCTGGACCAGGATGTCGTCGCCGGCCTTGTGGCCGAACAGATCGTTGATCGGCTTGAAGCCGTCGAGGTCGAGGATGCCGACGGTGAAGGGCGCGGGGTCGTCGGCACGGTCGCTGATCAGGCGATCGACCTTGTCGAAGAAGCGACGATGGTTGCCGAGCCCGGTCAACGAATCCGTGAAGGCCAGATCCGTGTTTTCCCTGCCTGGCTGACCGGTGCCAAACGTCGTTTGCATCATGTCCCTGTTCTGATGTCGGTATTTCTCATCAGACTGGCACCAAAGCGTTTAGGAAAAGTATCGGAAAATCGATTTTCCTTTGTCCAGGAGTTGCTTGCGCCGCCGGCAACGGTTCAGCCTCGGACAAGGACTTCCAGCCCGCTCCCAAATATTCGTTCATTCGAAACTTCTAATATAGACATCGAATACTCTTTCCGGGCTGGCTCCGGTGGTGCGACCGCGCACGCCGCTCGCGCTTTCCTTTTAACCGGCTTGCCTGACGCGATAGAGCTCGATCGGGCTGCCCTTGGTCTCGTTGACCGGCTCGAGCCAGTCCGGCACGCTGCCGCGCAGCAGCCCGGCGAGGAAGCCCTGTGGCGCCTTTTGAGTCAGGGTCCGGCTCTCGCCATTGCCGGGGCAGATGGCGACGAGGCCGACACGATGCGCCTCGACGATCCGCCGCGCGTCATCGGCCGAGCCGAGAAAGGCATCCAGCGCAAGGAGGTTGCCGGCGACATTGCGATGATAGGGGCCAGCGAAGACCTTGTGGCCGCTATAGAGGAGGATCGGCGCGCCGAGATTGGAGATCGCAAGCACGGTGGTGCCGTTCATCCCGCCAAGCGGCGCGAAGGTGGCCTTCTTCTCGCAGGCCTTGTCCGTCGTGCCGCGGTCGGCGACAGCCGGGCTTTTTTCGAACGCCACCGAGGCGGCGGCGGCAACGCCTGTCCAGACCGGGTTGATCGAGACCAGCCAGACGGCCGCAAGGCGCAGCGCCACGCCGGGCGAAGAGCCGGCTTCGGCCCGCGCCCGCCATTTCGCGATCCAGGCCGACAGCGGAATGACCGCGAAGGCGATCGAGAAGGTGGTGCCGCGCAGCTGCCAGGCGCCGACCACGAAGGAGACGGCAAGCAGCGCCGCGACGAGGCTGTCCTGCCGCCGCCAGCCGCCGCGGCGGAAGCGCAGCACTATCAGGATGATCGCGACCAGTGGCGTCGCATAACGCGCCGCCACGCGCGCCGGATCGTGGACAAGCAGCGTGAACAGCGACTGGGCCTCGTCGATATGGTCGAGCCACAGTTCCTTGAGGCGCGGGTCGAGATTGGCATAGGGGGCCGAGAGGCATTGCGGGAACAGCGCCGCCACGACCACGCCGAGGACCAGGCCCAGCGCGGCAAGCGACGCCAGCCGGCGCTGCCGGCTGCTGGCTGCGGCCGGCACAGAGGCGATCGCCGCCAGCCCGATGCCGGCGATGGCGGCGACGGCGAGCTGCGCGACCGAGAAGGCGTCGCATTGTGCCGCGCCCCATGCGGAAGGCGGGATGGTGGCGACGAAGGCAAGTGCTGCGACGCCGGCGAAGCCGAGGCCGAAATCGCGGGCGATTGTCCGCTCGCCGCTCGGATCGGCGACGAACAGCAGCGACACGCAGACGCCCATGGTGGCGACGTAAGGCACGGTTTCCATGCCGACGGCGAGCGTCAGCGCCGCGCAGAGGCCGGACAACAGCGCGGCCCAGCGCCGGGCAGGCGCCTCGAGCAGCAAAGCGAGGCTCGCCATGGTGAGCATCAGCTGGACGTTATGGTGATCGAGCGCGCCGGGGTCGTAGATGCCGAGGAAATAGCAGCCAGCGCCGCCGACCAGGATGGCGGGCAGCACCGCGCCGGCGCCGCCGAAGCTGCGCGCGGCGCGCGCGGTGAAGAACAGGGTCGACCAGAAGAGCAGCGCCGGCCACAGCACCTGCGCCACGTCCTCGGCAAGCGGCCTGCTGCCGGTGAGCGCCGAGGCGGCAAGCACGATCGCGGCGATCGGCGCATCCACCAGCCGCGACCAGTGCATGACGAAGCCGCCTTCCAGCCCCATGCGGTACTGGTGCAGGTCGAACCAGCCCTGACCGGCAAGCAGGTCGCGGACCTCGACGAGGCGCAGCAGATCGTCATTGTCGCCGCCGGCATCGGTCAGCGGGCCGAATCCCGTCCACGCGTCGATGGCGAGCGCGAGCAGGGCGGCAAGCAGCGCCAGCACCAGGTCGGATTTCCACGCGGCGGCGCCGTTGTCGGCTGTGCCCATTGCCGTGACCTTTGACGGGAGAGGATCGGTTTAAACCTAGCCTTAACGGCTTCAATAAATAGTAAAACGGCTCGACGGGACCGGCATCAGGCCGGCCGGTGGCTTTCGGGCGTCCGGAGACAGACATGCCGCATGCAGTCCGCCACGAGCCGGTCATCGCCGTGCTCCTGCCTTGCTACAATGAGGAGCTCACGATCGGCGAGGTCGTGCGGCGCTTCCGCGAGACCCTGCCGTCGGCCGCGATCTATGTCTACGACAACAATTCCAAGGACCTGACGGCGCTGAAGGCCCGCGCCGCTGGCGCCATCGTCGTGCGAGAGCCGCGCCAGGGCAAGGGCAATGTGGTGCGGCGCATGTTCGCCGACATCGATGCCGACATCTATGTGATGGCCGACGGCGACGGCACCTATGCGCCGGAAGACGCGCCGCAGCTGATCAACGTGCTGCAGACCGAGCGCTCGGACATGGTGGTGGGCACCAGGCGCGGCGTGACCGACGATGCCGGCCGCAACGGCCACGCCTTCGGCAACCGCATCTTCAACCGGCTCTACAAGGGCCTGTTCGGGACCGATTTCACCGACATCTTCTCCGGCTACCGGGTGTTTTCGCGCCGCTTCGTCAAGAGCTTCCCCGCCGTCTCCGGCGGCTTCGAGATCGAGACCGAGATGTCGGTGCATGCCTCGCAGCTGAAACTGCCGGTGAGCGAGATGGCGCTCGATTACGGCCGCCGCCCGGAGGGCTCGTCGTCGAAACTGTCGACTTTCCGCGACGGCGCCAGGATCCTGTGGATGTTCGCCATGCTGGTGAAGGAGACGCAGCCGCTGCGCTTCTTCGGCACCTTCGCGCTGTTCTTCCTGGCGGCGAGCATCGGCCTGATGGTCCCGGTGGTCATCGAATTCGCCGAGACGGGGCTCGTGCCGCGGATGCCGACATGGGTGCTGTCGATCGGCATGCTGCTTCTGGCCATGCTCTCGATGATGACCGGGCTGATCCTCGATTCGGTGTCGCGCGGCCGGGCCGAGCAGAAGCGCATCTTCTATCTGTCGATCTCCTCAGGCCGGGCAGAGCGCGGGGTACCGGCGCAGGCCTCGCCGAAAAGCGAGCCGGGCAAGGCCCCAAGGGCGGCATAGTGGGCCGCCTCTTCCGCTTCACTCTTGCCGGCGGCGTCGGCTTTGCCGCCGACGCGGCGGCGCTCTGGCTGCTGCTTGCTGCCACGCCGCTTGGCGCGCTTTCGGCGCGCGTGCTGTCGATCGGCTTCGCGCTCTGCGTCACCTGGCAGATCAACCGCCATGTCACCTTCGCGCCGTCGAGCCGGAGCATCGCTGAGGAAGGCGCCCGCTATGGCGGCGTCGGCATCGCCACCAGCATCGTCAACTACCTGGTCTACTGCGCCGTCCTGCTCGCGCTGCCGGCCCTACCACCGCTGGCCGCGCTCGCCATCGCCTCGATCGTCGCCATGACGCTGTCCTTCCTGGGTTATTCCAGGCTGGTCTTCGACCGCTGAGACCGCTTGGAAATTCTACTCTGGCGGCCATCTGATGGCGGCTTCTCCGCTTCCGGTGCTCACGGACCCGAAGTCCGCTCCGGTTCTCGAAGCCACCACCATACGACTCGCCAGAGCGAATTTCGAAACGGTCTCTGAGCGTCTGCACCAAGCAAGCACGATTGGCAGACGCCGCCGATTTCCTTATATCGGCGACTGAGTTTGCCGGAGACCCGAGATGCCGCTGAAAATCGCCGTCCAGATGGACCATGTCTCCACCGTGTCGATCGCCGGCGACACCAGCTTCGCGCTGTCGCTGGAAGCGCAGCGGCGCGGCCACAAGCTTTTCCACTACACGCCCGACCGGCTGTCGATGCGGGACGGCAAGGTGTTCGCGCGCGTCGAGGAGATGCAGGTGCGCGACGAGAAGGGCAACCATTATTCGCTGGGCGAGAAGGTGCGCACCGATCTCTCCGAGATGGACGTGGTGCTGCTGAGGCAGGACCCGCCCTTCGACATGAACTACATCACCACCACGCATATATTGGAGCGCATCCACCCGAAGACGCTGGTGGTCAACGACCCGGCCTGGGTGCGCAACAGCCCGGAAAAGATCTTTGTCACCGAATTCCCGGACCTGATGCCGGAAACGCTGATCACCAAGGACCCCCAGGAAGTGGCGGCCTTCCGCAAGGAATTCGGCGACATCATCGTCAAGCCGCTCTACGGCAATGGCGGCGCCGGCATCTTCCACCTGCACGAGGCCGACCGCAATCTTGCCTCGCTGCTCGAGATGTTCGGACAGTTGTTCCGCGAGCCCTATATCGTGCAGCGCTACCTCAAGGACGTGCGCAAGGGCGACAAGCGCATCATCCTGATCGACGGCGAGCCGGTCGGCGCCATCAACCGCGTGCCGGCCGAGCACGATTCGCGCTCCAACATGCATGTCGGGGGCCGCGCCGAGAAGACGGAGCTGACGGAGCGCGAGCGCGAGATCTGCGCCCGCATCGGGCCTTCCCTGAAAGAACGCGGCTTCATCCTGGTCGGCATCGACGTGATCGGCGACTACATGACCGAGATCAACGTCACCTCGCCGACCGGCATCCGCGAGGTCAAGCGCTTTGGCGGCGCGGATATCGCCGGCCTGTTCTGGGATTGCGTCGAGGGGAAGCGGCTGAAGTCGGCCGCGTAAGTGCCGCATGTTGACGCGACAGCACGGCTACCGCCCTCCTACCGTATTCGAGATTGTCGCGGCAATGTTGCGCCATCGCCGCTATCTCCGGAAAGGGTATCCTACCGCGAAGTCGCAACCTGCTCTTCAGGCAAGTTTGCTGTCGGACGATCCCTTCATATCCTATTCGGGAATGTCCGGCACACCGCTCGGACTGGCAAGTCACATGCCTGTCCTTCCACGCAGCCACCGTGCCTGGTTTCTCATCTCGCCAACCTGGTCCATCGAAAACATTTCCAGCGTCAAAACGATCCGGACCTATGCCGTTCTGCATAGGCTTAGGAACCCCCGTCACACGCTGATCTTCCTGTCCAACACACAGGCCGAGGCTGATCTCTTGAATCAGTCCGGTGAGGCCGCCGTCCTGCACAACAAGACTTCAACAACCTCCGAACACATATTCAGGCCCCTCGAGGACGTCCCCGTAGAATTTGATGCAATCTACAATGCGCAACTGGCTCCGTGGAAACGCCACGACTTGTCCCTTGGCATCGAGCGTTGCGCATTTGTCTTCTATCGCGATTCATCCGGATCATCCACGACGGAGTCGGAAAGGGCGCGAATAAATCGGCACAGGGAGCTCGCGCCGGGTCACGTGTTCATCAATGAGTTTGACAGCACCGGCAAGCCTGTCCGGTTGGCGTCGGCTCAGGTGAACATGCATCTAAACCGTGCAGCCGTCGGAATTTGTCTCTCTGAAATGGAGGGACCAATGTTCGCCAGCACAGAATATCTTCTCGCGGGGCTACCTGTTGTCACGACCCCGAACCAGGGTGGCCGGGACCTTTATCTGGATGACGATTATTCGCTTACAGTTCCACCCGATCCTCGATCCATCGCGGAGGCTGTCTTAGCGCTGAAGGCGCGACGCATCCCCCGGGCTTATATTCGTTCGCAAACTTTGAAGCGAGTTGAACGAGACCGCGGGCGGTTCATAGACCTTGTAAATGAGATTTTTCTGGAAAGCGGTTCTTCGCGCCGGATCGCCATGCCTTGGCCCTTCCGATATCCTGTCATGGAGTGGCTTCCACCCCACATCGCAATCGATCGATCGCTTTCAGGTACGGTCGATGCTTTCATCACCGCTTAGACGGCAACAGCCCCGGATTGCCGGAGGGACTGTTCGCCTTTTCGACGGGTCGAGAGTCTGCGGCGATAGCCGTTTTCCTTTTGCCTTAACGATGTTCCGCTTTTGCACCCGGGGCACAATCCGCCTGCAACCACAGCGTTTGCCTGTTCTCGTAATGTTCTTGATTTGACGGAAGAACTGTGATTGTCTCAACGAGGCTTCATTCTTGGACAATCGCAGGGGTTGCTGCCGGGGGCTTGAGACAAATGGTGGCGCGGGTTCGCACGGTGGCTTTCCAGGGCATCGAGGCCTTGCCGGTCGATGTCCAGGTGATGGTCGGGCCGGGCAAGGTCGGCATGCAGATCGTCGGTCTGCCGGACAAGGCGGTGGCCGAGAGCCGCGAGCGCGTGCAGGCGGCGCTGCACGCATCGGGACTGTCGATGCCGTCGAAGAAGGTGACGGTGAACCTCGCGCCGGCGGACCTGCCCAAGGAAGGCAGTCATTACGACCTGCCGATCGCGCTCGGCCTAATGGCGGCGCTGGGCGCCATCCCAGGCGATATGCTCGCCGGCTATGTGGTGCTGGGCGAATTGTCGCTCGACGGCACGATCGCCGGCGTGGCCGGGGCGCTGCCGGCGGCGATCGGCGCCAATGCCGAAGGCAAGGGCCTGATCTGCCCCTTCGCCTGCGGACCGGAGGCCGCCTGGGCCGGCAAGGATTTCGATATCCTGGCGCCGCGCAGCCTGATCGCGGTCGCCAACCATTTTCGCGGCACGCAGGTGCTGTCGCGGCCCGAGGCCGGCATTCAGCTCGCCGCGCGCGACCTGCCGGACCTCGCCGACATCAAGGGCCAGGAAAGCGCCAAGCGGGCGGTGGAAGTGGCTGCCGCCGGCGGCCACAATCTCCTTATGGTCGGGCCGCCCGGCTCAGGCAAGTCGATGCTGGCGCAAAGGCTGCCCTCGATCCTGCCGCCACTGGCCCCGAAGGAGCTCTTGGAAGTCTCGATGATCGCTTCCGTCGCCGGCGAGCTCGGCGAGGGCAAGCTCACCGACCGGCGGCCGTTCCGCGCGCCGCATCACTCCGCCTCGATGGCGGCGATGGTGGGCGGGGGCTTGCGCGCGCGTCCGGGCGAGGTGTCGCTCGCCCATCACGGCGTGCTGTTCCTCGACGAGCTGCCGGAGTTCACGCCGCAGACGCTGGATGCGCTGCGCCAGCCGCTGGAAACCGGCGACTGCATGATCGCGCGTGCCAACCACCGTGTCACCTATCCGGCGCGCATCCAGCTGGTGGCGGCGATGAATCCGTGCCGCTGCGGCATGTCGGGGGAGCCCGGCTATCGCTGTCTGCGCGGCGACCGCTGCCGCACCGAATACCAGGCGCGCATTTCCGGCCCGCTGCTCGACCGCATCGACCTTCGGATCGAAGTGCCGGCGGTGTCGGCGAGCGACCTGATCCGGCCGGACAAGGCCGAGACAAGCGCTGCGGTGGCGCAGCGCGTGGCGCGTGCGCGGGCCATGCAGCGCGAAAGGCTGGAAAGGCTGGGCGCCGGCGCCACCACCAACGCGCACTGCCCGCCTTCGATCATCGAGGAGATCGCCAAGCCCGATGCCGCCGGACTGACGCTGCTCAAGGACGCCAGCGAGAAGCTCGGCTTTTCGGCGCGAGCCTATCACCGCGTGCTCAAGGTGGCGCGCACGCTGGCCGACCTCGACGCCAGCGAGACGGTCGGCCGTATCCATCTCGCCGAAGCGATTTCCTATCGCATGAGCGCCGAGCGGATGGCGCAGGCGGCGTAGTCAAGGAACTCGCAAGGAGGCCGAGACGGTTTCTTCGCTCCTGAGTTCCTCTTCAATCGGCCTCGGGGATCAGCTTCTGCAGCGTCGGCGCCAAGATCATGCTGAAGGTCAGGACATCGCCATAGGCACGGGCGGAAAGCATCGCTCCGTGCACGGTCGCCATGAAGGCCTCGGCCTCGACGCGAGGCGCGGCGGCGATCGTCAATGTACCTTGCCAGGCGCCGCGCTCGATCACGCCTGTCAGCCAGCCTGACAGAAACTGAAAATACGCACGGACTTCCACAGCAACCTCCGGCGGCAGGGCGGGAAGCTCGCTGGCGAGCAGCGCGCAGACGCAAAACGGCCTGCTGGCGTCCTCGATGCACTGGGCCCAGAAGCCGGCATAGGTTCGCAGCAGCTCGGGCGGCTCAGGCACGTTGCGCTCAAGCTCCGTCATGCCCGTCACGGCATCCTCGAGGTAGCGCCTGACCAGGGTCTGCACGAGGTCGACCTTGCTCGGGAAGTGATGATGGATGCTCGCCTTGCGGATACCGACCACCTCGGCGATATCGGCGTAGCTGAAGCCGTTATAGCCGCCGGCGACGATGAAGCGTCGCGCGGCGGCCAGGATGTCATCGGCGGTGTTCGAAGGCCTGTCCATAAGCATGCCTAGAGCGTTTCACCGTTTCACGGAAACGGCGAAACGCTCTATCTCCTTGTTTTGACGCAATTCCCGCCGGAAGGCTACGGCGAAGATGCCGAGCCTAACCGCGCACACTTTTCCTGGAATTGCTCTAACCTCCGGCGGAGGAAATCTCAACGCGCGGCCTGCGGCGACCTGCGAAGCATCTCGCTCACCGAAAGCCACACGGCGGACACCAGGAAATAGAAGGCGCCGAAAGCGGCGTAGGGCGCGACATTGGCGATGCCGATGGCCTCCGCGCCGCCCGCCATCTTGACGAAGAAGAGACCGGCCAGCGCCGACTGGGCGCCGCTCAGGATCATCGCCCACTGGGCGCCATTGGTCTTCCAGCGCCGAACCGCCGTCAGAAGCTGAAACACGCCGGAGAAGGCGGCCCAGACACCATAGACCGCGAGCACCGCGTTCATGCTGTAGCCAAGCGCGATAGCGACCGCGATCGCGGTGACGATGCTCACCACGAAGTTGAGCAGTTGCGACCTGTTGCGGCCGAGGCCGCCGCTGCGCTGCGCATCGAGGTAGTTCGCAAGCGCGTCCCATAGGGGATAGGCCACCAGCATGACGGCGGCGAGCGGCGGGCTGTTTTTCGCGACGGTGAAGGCCGCCGCGACCCAGGCGGCCGATACGGCGAACCGCAGATAGTAGTAGGTTTTTAGCCAGGCGTTCGAAGACTGGGCCGGGCTTTGATGCATTTGTGCAGACATGGCGATTCCTCTTATCAAGACTACTACCTACCAACTAGTAGGTAGACAGATATCGTCAATGCCTTTCGGGTTAGTTTCCGATCACCTCGGTATCTCGTTTATGTGATCGGCGGCTGCTTGCGCCCGTCGGGTCGCCGACGGCGTTAAGCGGCCAAGTCTGTCATCAGCGATCGTTTGCAACGGCCCGAACTGCGGCCGATAGCGGTTGGTTGGCTTGTGAGCCTCGGATTCTTAGTGCGTTTCACCGTGCGTTTCACCGTTTCATGAACCGGCGAAACGCCCTATCTCTTTGTTTTTACGCAATTCCGGACGGAAAACCGCCCACACTGGAATTGCTTTAGAAGCAGACCCTTGAGCCCCCTGCTGCGTCGACGTGATTTGACCAATTGGCGACGGACGAGGTCCTAGGGCGAATGCGACAGGAGGGACCGCATCGGAGCGCGAACGTCGGCCGCGTCGCCGAACGGGCATTGATGGCGCAACTGCGTCCCCCGGCTCGGGGCAATGTCTGCTTTCAGGCGGCGGCAGTGCTCACATCAACGCACGAAATTGTGCGCAAAGCAGCCATGCCGGCGTCACGTTGCGAGACTCTGAGCTGGTAACAAGCAAACAGCAGCGCCCTACGACTCGTCTCTCTCATCGCGCAAATTAGATACAACGCGGCGATTCTGCGACCTGCAGGCGGCGTCGGGGCAGTCGCGGACGAGCCTGTCCTTGCCGTAACCCTTGGCCCACATGCGATTGCGGTCTATGCCGCCGGCGGCGAGGTAGTTCATCACCGCATCGGCGCGCTGCTGCGACAGCGCTGTTTCGCTGGCGCCGGGATCGTCGGCGAAACCCTGCAGCTTGAGCAGCCAGCGCGGATACTTTGACAACCAGGCGATCTGGGTGTCGAGGGTAGTCTTGGCGACAGAATCGAGCGCGGCCGAACCTTTCGTGAAATAGGTGCGGCGGCCGACATTGAGGATAAAATCCTCCTCGCTGCCCGGCTGCACGTTCTGGAAGCCGGCAATCTGGGTGTTGGTGACGTCGGGCGTCATGGAAGGGGCCAGCGTTTCGCTGGTCGAGCAGGATGCGGTCAGCACCAGCAGGCTGGCGGCGAGCAGCCGGCGCGTGTTTTCAATCATGCGGTCCATGATGCGCCAATCATTCGACAGTGGTGGAAGCGGGCGCCTGGTCGGCGATGTGCGGCAGGACCTCCACCGCGGTGCCGATAGGGCACCGCTGGTAGAGGTCGATGATATCTTCCGGGAACATGCGAATGCAGCCGCTGGAAGCGTCGGTGCCGATGCTCCATGGCTCCAGCGTGCCATGCAGACGGTAGCCGATGTCGGCGCCGTCGCGGTACAGGTAGAGCGCGCGCGGCCCTAGCGGGTTGTTGGGCGCGCCGCCTTCGATCATGGCCGGCAGCTCCGGCCTGCGCTTACGCATTTCGGGGGGCGGCACCCATTGCGGCCACAGCGCGCGGCGGTCGATCGTCGCGCGGCCGTACCATTTGAAGCCTTCCTTGCCGACGCCGACGCCGTAGCGGATGGCGGTCTTGTTTTCCATGATGAGGTAGAGGAAGTGGTGGCGGGTATCGACCACGACAGTGCCGACCGGCTCGCTGCTGAAATACTTGACGATCTGGCGATGCCATCTCTTGTCGATCTTGGCGAAGTTGGTCTTGCGATAGACAAAATTGTTGTCGATGGCGGTACCGGCGAAAAAGGATTTTGCCGCCGCGGCTTGAACAACAGTGCCGGTTGCACCGACCGCGACCAGCGCCACGCCGCCGAGCACGACATCCCTGCGGGATAGAACCATCGGCAATCCCCCATGCCTTAGCTCGGCGGACCATAGTAGAGAATTATTTCGCCTCAAAGTGGAAAATGCTGCGTGGGCCGCCGCTTCCGAACCGGCAGCTTTGTAGAACACATTCGACTGAAGTGGCCATTTTCCCCGCCACGATTAGCCGGCCATTCTCTCGGGAAGATTCAGGCCCGGCAGGGAACGAGGGGGCGGCGCCAACCGATGAGAATGATCGCGCCGGTTTAACTCGCCCCTTCTTCCAGTGTTCCGTTCAGTCGCGTGCCTTCAGCTCCAGCCGCCGCGCATGCAGCACCGGCTCGGTATAACCGTTGGGCTGGCTCGTGCCCTTGAACACCAGGTCGCAGGCGGCCTGGAAGGCGATGGAATTGTCGAAGTCGGGCGCCATCGGGCGGTAGAGCGGGTCGCCGACATTCTGGCGGTCGACGATCGCCGCCATGCGCTGCAGCGAGTCCCTGACCTGGATTTCCGAGCACACCTTGTGGCGCAGCCAGTTGGCGATGTGCTGCGAGGAGATCCGCAGCGTGGCGCGATCCTCCATCAGGCCGACATCGTTGATATCGGGCACTTTCGAGCAGCCGACGCCCTGGTCGATCCAGCGCACGACGTAGCCCAGGATGCCTTGCGCGTTGTTGTCGAGCTCGCGCTGGATCTCGTCCGGCGTCCAGTTCGGCCGCCTTGCTACCGGCACGGACAGGATGTCGTCGAGCTTCGCCTTCGGCCGGCTCTTCAGCGCCGCCTGCACTGCGTGCACGTCGACCTTGTGATAATGCGTGGCGTGCAGCGTCGCCGCCGTCGGCGACGGCACCCAGGCGGTGTTGGCGCCGGCCTTGGGATGCGCGATCTTCTCAACCAGCATCGCCGCCATCAGGTCCGGCATCGCCCACATGCCCTTGCCGATCTGGGCATGGCCGGCGAGCCCGCATTCGAGCCCCGTGTCGACGTTCCAGGCCTCATAGGCGGAAATCCAGGCGGCCTGCTTCATGTCGCCCTTGCGGATCATCGGGCCGGCTTCCATCGAGGTGTGGATCTCGTCGCCTGTCCTGTCGAGGAAGCCGGTGTTGATGAACACCACGCGCTCCTTGGCCGCGCGGATCGCCTCCTTGAGGTTGACGGTGGTGCGCCGCTCCTCGTCCATGATGCCCATCTTGATGGTGTTCTTCGCCATGCCGAGCAGCGCCTCGACGCGATCGAAGATCTCGACGGCGAAGGCAACCTCTTCCGGCCCGTGCATCTTCGGCTTCACCACATACATCGAGCCCGCGCGGGAATTGGCGCGGCGGCCGTTCTCGCCAACATCATGCAGCGCGATCAGCGCGGTGAGCGCGGCATCCATGATGCCTTCCGGCACCTCGTTTCCATCGCGGTCGGTGATCGCCGGGTTGGTCATCAGGTGGCCGACATTGCGCACCAGCATCAGCGAGCGTCCAGGCAAAAGCAGCTGGCCGCCATTGGGTGCGGTGTAGCGGCGATCGGAATTGAGCTTGCGGGTAAAAGTCTTGCCGGCCTTGGTGATCTCCTCGGTGAGATCGCCCTTCATCAGGCCGAGCCAGTTGCGGTAGACGACGACCTTGTCCTCGGCATCGACGGCCGCAACCGAGTCCTCGCAGTCCTGGATGGTCGTCAAGGCCGATTCCAGGATGACGTCGGCAATGCCGGCCGGATCGGTCCTGCCGATCTGGTTGGCGTGGTCGATCACGATCTCGATATGCAGGCCGTTCTTGACCAGGAGCACGGCTTCGGGATTCTCGGCATCGCCGCGATAGCCGGCAAACTGCTTCGGGTCGGCGAGCGTCGTGGCGCCGGCGCCCTCGCCCGCCTTCAGCGCGCCATTCGCCACCGACAGCCCGTTGACGCCGGCCCATTTGCCCGTGGTCAGCGGCACGGACTGGTCGAGGAAATCCTTCGCCCAAGTGATGACTTTCGCGCCACGCGCGGGATTGAAACCCTTGCCCTTCTCGGCGCCGCCGGTCTCGGGAATGGCGTCGGTGCCGTAGAGCGCGTCATAGAGCGAACCCCAGCGCGCATTGGCCGCATTGAGCGCATAGCGCGCGTTCATCACCGGCACGACGAGCTGCGGCCCGGCGACGATGGCGATCTCGGGGTCGACATGCTCCGTCGAAACGCTGAACGCCGGGCCTTCCGGCACCAGATAGCCGATCTCCTTCAGGAAGGCCTTGTAAGCCTCCATGTCGATCGGCGCGCCGTTTTCGCGGTACCAGCCGTCGAGCTTCTCCTGCATAGCGTCGCGCTTGGCGAGCAGCGCCCGGTTCTTCGGCGCGAGATCGTGGACGATGGCGGAAAAGCCTTCCCAGAATTTTTCCGGATCGATGCCGGTGCCGGGCGTAGCCTCCTCGGCGACGAAGTCATGGAGCTCCCGGGCAATCCGCAACCCGGCGATCTCGATGCGGTCGGTCATCAGCACGTCTCCAGATAGGTAGCTTGCCGGGGCCTTTGGCATGTTTGGGGTTGCGGGGTCAATTCGGCTTAGGGTGAAGGGCGGGGCGGTTTGTCCTTCTCCCCTTGTGGGAGAAGGTGGATCGGCGCGCGAGCGCCGAGACGGATGAGGGGTGTTCCAGCGGACTGAGACGCCGGCTTTCCCTGGAGCACCCCTCATCCGTCGCCTACGGCGACACCTTCTCCCACAAGGGGAGAAGGAGGAGGTCGCGCTACACCGCAATCCGCGGCCGTCCCGACGCCACGGCAACCACATGCGCCTCGATGAACATGCGCTGGCCTTCGATGGTCGAGACCTTGAACTCGGTGGCGACGTCGATTTCGGCGCTGTCGGTGCCGGCGTCCTTCGCGCGCTCGGCGGCGATTGACCGCACATCGGCTTCGGCCGCCTCGATCGCCTTCGCCTCTTCGGTGAAGTCGCGCACGGTCTGGCCGGAGGCGAGGCGGAACAGGCCCTCCTTGGGCTGGCTGACGCGGGCTTCGGCAGAGACGCGCACCTGGCCGACCACGGCGCCGAGCGCGTTGGCGACGTCGGTGTCTTCCGGGACGATGCAGCCATTGCCGACCAGCACGGCCAAGCCGGCGTAATGCAGCGGCGCCGAGGCGCCCAGCCCGATGACCGGACGGTCGAGCGCGACGGTGAAGCGGGCGATGCCCGGATGGCCATCGACCGCGCGCTGCACCAGCGCATGCGCGACGGTCGCCGCGCCATCCAGCCCGTCCTCGGCGAAGGCGGTTTCGAGGATGTATTCGGCCGACCAGCGGGTGAGCGTCGTCAGCACGCGCTCGGCCAGGGCTTCCGGAGTCGCCGCGATCGCCTGGCCGCGGCCGTCGCGGCGGCGCGAAAACAGCTCGGCGCCCAGGCGGGCAGTGGCGGCGTCCCAGTTCGACTGCTTGCCCAGCACATGGGCGGCGTCGGACGGCGTGAAGCCGCAGATATGCACCAGCCCGCGCGCGACCAGACGGTTCAGCGTGGCGTTCTGCGCGTTGGAAGAGAGCAGCCGGTCGAGCGCCAGCGGCGTGGCGCCGATCGCCTCGTAGAGCTTCGCTTCCGGCGCGGTCAGCCCCGCGGCGAGCCTGTCCGGCACGCCGGTGCGCAGGGCAAACCGCCCGTCCATGCGGCCGGGGTTCGGCGCGCGCAGCTGCCGTTCCAGCTCGGCAGTGACTGCCTCGCCATGCGCCATGCCGGCCAGCGCCAGCGGGACCAGGCGGCGCGGCCCGAGCAGGATTTTCGGGTCGAGCGCGCCGTCTTCCAGCGTCACTTCGGAGTCGCCGCCAAGGCCGAAGGTGCGCATGGCGACCGCTTCGACCATGGTGCGGAAGCCGCCGACGGTGGCGCCTTCCGGATCGAGGCGCGGGCGGCCGCCATCGAGCACGGCGACGTCCGTGGTGGTGCCGCCGATATCCGAGACCATGGCGTCGTCCAGCCCGGTCATGTGGCGGGCGCCGACAAGAGAGGCAGCAGGGCCGGAGAGGATCGTCTCGATAGGCCGCTGGCGCGCGAACGCCGCCGATACCAGCGCGCCGTCGCCGCGCACCACCATCAGGGGTGCGGCGATGCCGCGCTTGGCCAGAAACCCCTCGGTCGCCGCGACCAGCCGGTCGATCATCGAGATCAGCCTTGCGTTGAGCAGCGTGGTGAGCGCCCGGCGCGGGCCGCCGAGCTTGGCCGACAATTCATGGCTGGCTGTCACCGGCAGGCCGGTCTTCTCGCGGATCAGGTCGCGGGCCGCCAGCTCATGCGCCGGGTTGCGGGTGGCGAAATAGGCGCAGACGGCGAAGCCCGAAACCGAGCCGCCCAATTCCGGCAGCGCCGCCTCGAGGCCGGAAAGATCAAGCTTGGCGGCATTGCCGTGCACGTCGTGTCCGCCGGGGCAGAACACCACCGGGTCGGTGCCCAGCGCCGTCTTCAACCCGTCGCGGGCCAGGTCGGCCTCGGAAAAGCCGACCATCACCAGCGCCACGCGCCCACCCTGCCCCTCGACCAGCGCGTTGGTGGCAAGCGTCGTAGACATCGATACCAGCTTGATCGCGGCCGGATCGGTGCCGGATTGCTGAAGCACCGCATCGACCGCGCCGGAAATGCCGACGGCGAGATCGTGACGCGTGGTCAGCGATTTTGCCTTGGCCAGAACCTTGCCTTTCGGTCCGCCTTCCTCCGACCACAGCACCGCATCGGTGTAGGTGCCGCCGGTGTCGATGCCGAGGAAGAGGGGGTGAGGCTTGGCGGTCATGAGCGGGCGGCAGTCCGGGGTCGAGGGCTTGGTCGCGAAGCCCTTAGCCGATACGGGCTGGCGGATAAAGCTGGGAGGGATGGGCCAGGCGATTCGGCTCCGTAATTACCCCTCAAACTCCACCCGCTTATGCGATCCGTCGCAGAACGGCTTGTTCGCCGAATGGCCGCAGCGGCAGAGGAACACCTTGGTCGTGCGGGCGATCGTATGCCCCGTGCCGGTGACGAGCTCGGCATTGCCTTCGACCTTCAGCGGGCCGTTGCTGGTCGGGGTTACGGTCAGCGGGCCATTCCTCGCGTCCAGCATCTGCGCTTCCTTCAGCGGCGGCTCGCCGGTGGCGGTGAAGCCGGCCTTGATGTGGCTGTTGTCGCAGAACGGCTTGTTCTGCGAGGCGCCGCAGCGGCAGAGCGTGGCGCGGAAGAACGTCTGGTCACCCAGCATGATCTCGGCATGCACCGCCAGCGGGCCGTTCTCGCGCACGCGCACCGTGTTGACCACCGGCGGCTTCTCCTGCGGC
This sequence comes from Mesorhizobium sp., assembly GCF_004963255.1. GTDB lineage: Bacteria > Pseudomonadota > Alphaproteobacteria > Rhizobiales > Rhizobiaceae > Mesorhizobium. Next base: position 143,196 of record NZ_SUGA01000011.1, read on the forward strand.
CCGCCATCCTTGCGCTTGTAGGTGACGGCGCCCGACGGGCAGTTCTCCGCCAGCGCCACCACCCGTTCTACGCTCGCGGCATCGGGATGGATCCACTCGCCCGGCGCGTTGGGCACGAAGACATGCGGGTTGCCGAGCACGCAATTGCGCGAATGGATGCAGCGCTTGCCGCTGAAGGAAACGTCGATCTTCTCGCCTTCGACCGTGCCTGCCATTTGGGTGGGGTCTCCTGTTGGGGGTGGAGACCAGGCTTAGGGCGCGGGAGCGAAGGGCGTCAAGCTGGGAGGATGGGCAGCCATGCCCTGCGACATCGCAGGTGAGCCACCGAGAAAGCGCAAGTTTCAAGCCATGCCGACGCTATCTTGCCGCCTATGCCGTTTACGGGGACAAGAAAGCTGCCGCCAGCGCCGGCCCTCCAGCCGCCGGGACCCGGATACGGCTCGGGCAGGACCATCGGCTGCGATGCGACTGTCCAGAGCTGTCAGGAGCCGCATCGATTTGCGGTTTGCCTTGAGCGGCATCAGGCCTATATCAGGTCACCTTTTCCAGCCGGCCGTTTTTCAGCATGTCATCCATCATCTCGATCTCCGGTGTCACGAAAACCTATGCCACCGGCTTCAAGGCATTGAAGGAAATCAATCTCGATATCGAGCGCGGCGAGATCTTCGCGCTGCTCGGGCCGAACGGTGCCGGCAAGACGACGCTGATCTCGATCGTCTGCGGCATCGTCAACCGCTCGTCGGGCAGCGTCACGGTCGACGGCCACGACATCAGCCGGGACTATCGCGCGGCCCGCAGCCTGATCGGGCTGGTGCCGCAGGAACTCACCATCGACGCTTTCGAGACGGTCTGGGCGACGGTGAACTACAGCCGCGGCCTGTTCGGCAAGCCGCCCAACAAGGACTTCGTCGAGAAGGTGCTGCGCGACCTGTCGCTCTGGGAGAAAAAGGATTCCAAGGCGATCACGCTGTCGGGCGGCATGAAGCGCCGGCTGATGATCGCCAAGGCGCTGTCGCACGAGCCGCGTGTGCTGTTCCTCGACGAGCCGACGGCCGGCGTCGACGTCGAGCTGCGCCAGGACATGTGGGCGATGGTCAGGCGGCTGCGCGAGGACGGCGTCACCATCATCCTCACCACGCATTACATCGAGGAAGCCGAGGCGATGGCCGACCGCGTCGGCGTCATCAACAAGGGCGAGATCATCCTGGTCGAGGGCAAGGCCGAGCTGATGCGCAAGCTCGGCCGCAAGCAGATGCGGCTGGAGCTGCGCGCGCCGCTTGCGGCCTTGCCGGAGAGCCTGTCGCGCTATGCGCTGGAGCTGTCGGGCGACGGGAACCAGCTCACCTACACCTATGACAACCAGAGCGACCGTCCAGGCGTCGCCTCGCTGATCCGCGACCTCGAGACGGCCGGCATCCAGTTCCGCGACCTCGACACCAAGAACAGCTCGCTCGAAGAGATCTTCGTCAGTCTTCTGAGGCAAGAGCCATGAATCTGCGCGCGGTATGGGCGATCTACAGGGTGGAGATGGCGCGTGCCTTCCGCACGGTGCTGCAGAGCATCATCTCGCCGGTCATCTCGACATCGCTCTATTTCGTCGTCTTCGGCTCGGCCATCGGCTCGCGCATCAACGAGATCGACGGCATCGCCTACGGCGCCTTCATCGTGCCGGGCCTGATGATGCTGTCGCTCTTGACGCAGTCAATCTCGAACGCCTCCTTCGCCATCTATTTCCCGAAATTCGTCGGCTCGATCTATGAGCTTTTGTCGGCGCCGGTGTCATACTTGGAGATCATCATCGCCTATGTCGGGGGCGCGGCGACCAAATCGATCATGCTCGGCCTGATCATCCTCGCCACCGCCGCGCTGTTCGTGCCGCTCAGGATCGAGCACCCGTTCTGGATGATTGCCTTCCTGGTGCTGACGGCGGTGACCTTCAGCCTGTTCGGCTTCATCATCGGCATCTGGGCGAAGACCTTCGAGCAGCTGCAGCTGGTGCCGCTCCTGATTGTCACGCCGCTCACCTTCCTCGGGGGCAGCTTCTATTCCATCCACATGCTTCCCGGCATCTGGAAGACGATCACGCTGTTCAACCCGGTCGTCTACCTGATCAGCGGGTTCCGCTGGAGTTTTTACGGCAAGGCCGACGTCTCGGTCGGCGTCAGCCTCGGCATGACGCTGGTGTTTTTGGCCATCTGCATCGCGATCGTGGCGTGGATATTCAAGACGGGATATCGGTTGAGGAACTGACCGGCTAAATCGCCTTGGTCAGGCGCAGCAGCCCCAGCATTTCCACGAAGGTTCCTTTGCGGAAGGCGATATAGGTCGGCTCCTCGAGGCCGTGGAAGCGGCGCTTGAAGGCCGCCTGGCCCTGCAGGTTGAAGCGCGAGCGGTTGACCCAGGGCGAGTTGTAGGCGCGCTGGAAGGTGTTGCGCCAGAAATCCGATTCGGCGAAGCCGCTGGGCTCGATGTCGAGCAGCGGCGAGAGGCCGAGCGTCACCTGCGAGATACCTTCCTCGCGGAAGCGATCGACGGCGAATTTGGTCAGGCCGACCTCGGCATGCGGCGTCGCGTCGGTCTGCTTGCGCTTGAAGGCGGTGGTGTAGCCGATCACCTTGCCGTCGCGAAACAGCGGATCGAAATCCAGGATCGCGAGAAGCCGGCCTTCGGGGCTGTGCAGGAGGAAGCGGCGCATGCCGGCGCCGAGCTCCTCGGAGAAGCGGCGGTTGAGGAAACCCATCTCCCAGCGCTTGATGATGCGCTTTTTGCGCCAGTCGGCGGAAAGCTGCTTGATCTCTTCCTGCAGCATGTCGCCCGTGCCCTCCGCGAGGAGAAAGCCCTTCTTCGCCAGCCAGCGCTCGGAATAGCGCACCGTCTCGTTGCGCTTGCCGGAAAAATCATGCGCCGGCAAAAGCAACCTGGTGTCGATGCCGAGCCGGTTGACCTGGTAGCCGAGACCGGCGAGCACCTTGGCCGTGTCGGCGCCGATCTGCACGAACCAGGGGCCGCCGGCCGCCTCGACGAAGCGCTTGATGTAGCCCGGGCGGTCGGCCGGGTCGGCCACCGGATCGCCCAGCGCGAAATGACGGCTCATCTTGGTGCCGAAGGCGATGTAGCCGTCGCCCTCGCTGAAATAGGACAATTTCTGCTGCACGGCCGTGGAGTAGGCGAGCGAGAAATCGCCGTGGCGGCGCACCAGAGCCAGGCGCTCCTCATCGCTCAATTCGCGCCGCGGAACCTTGGGCGCCACGGCGTCGAGAAGCCGGTCGAAATAGATGCGCAGGGGCGCCATGAGCTCCGCGTGCCAAGAAGTGATGACCTGCCGCCCTCAGGTCGCGAATCGCTGGCGACCGCTGCCGGCCACGTCGCGTCAGCGATATAGGATGCAATTGACGGCGAATGAAGGGCAAACGTCCGAAAGCCTCCGGCATCGGCGGTCGGCCGCCGGAACGTCCTGGGGGCATCGGCTTGATTTTTCCATGCAATGTTATATATCACGTTATCGATAATTGGTGAGCGCGCTATGGAAGACATTCTGCGATCTCTCGGCTTTCTCTGTCTCGGCAGCCGGATGAAGCGTATGGGCGAGCAGTTGCAAGCCGACACGCAGCGCGTGCTCGACCGCCTCGACATGCGCATCCAGTCGAGCCAGTACCCGCTCCTCGCCGCGCTCGACCGGCTGGGGCCGCTGCCGGTCGGTGAGCTGGCGCAATCGCTGGGCGTCGCGCAACCGGGCGTAACGCGAAGCGTGGCGCTGCTTGCCGAGTTGGGGCTGGTCGAAGTCAACCCTGCGGATGACGACCAGCGGCGCAGGATCGTTTCGCTGACCGGCAACGGCAGGCGGCTGGTCGACCGCGCGAAACGGGACGTCTGGCCGAGCATCGAAAATGCCGTCGCGGATCTGTGCGCCGATCTTTCCGGGCCGCTGCTCGGCCAGCTTGCCGCCATCGAGGACCGGCTGGCCGAGACGCCGCTCCACCGTCGCGCCGAAAGGATCGCCGCGTCATGAAGCACTTCCTCGACCGTCCTGTCTGGAGCGCGCTCGAAACGCGGCAAAGAACCTTCGCCGAGGGTGACGATCTCGCGCGCCGGTACCGGCCATCGATCATCCCGTTCGCCGCCACGGCAACGGACGATCCGGAAAGCCTGCACGCGCTCGGAAGGCTTGTTCCCGCCGGCGAGACCGTCATCCTGGCTCAGGCCGAGAACATTGTCCTGCCGCCGGAGCTTGTCGCCACGATGACCGCCGATGCCGTGCAGATGATTGCCGAGCAAGCCTTGCAGACGGTCGCCGACCCCCGGATCGAACAGCTGACGCGACAGGACGCCGCCGAGATGCTCGCGCTCGCCTCGCTGACGAAGCCTGGCCCGTTCACGCTGGAAGCCTTGAGCCTCGGCGAATTCTGGGGCGTGAAGATCGACGGCAGGCTGGCCGCGATGGCCGGCGAGCGCATGAAGCAGCCCGGCTATTCGGAGCTCAGCGGCGTGTGCTCTCATCCGGATTTTCGCGGCGGCGGCCTCGCCAGGCTGTTGTCGCTGTTCGTTGCCAACCGCATCATGGCGCGCGGCGAAGTGCCATATCTGCACGCCTTCGCCAACAATGCAGCGGCGATAAAGCTTTACGAGTCGATCGGCTTCCGGCTGCGCAGCGTGATGAACATCGCGGTGGTTCAGCGGGCGGGGTGAACCGCCGGATTCGTCATCCACGGGCGGAGCAAGGAGCGTAGCGACGCAGCGCAGACCCGAGGATCCATTCCGTGATGTCGACGCGCCGCGACGGCGCAGAATTCTACGCCGCAGCGCCCGACGCCCGAGGTAACGGAATGGATTCCAGGGTCTCCGCGACGGAGCTACGCTCCTGCTTCGCCCTGGAATGACGACGTTGGGGGGGCTTCCGCCAGTCCCCAACGTCTGCGCTACCTCAGCGCATCACACCGCGATCTTGCCGCCGCCCTGCTTCGTGATCGCAACGACGGACGGCCGCACCGGCATGTCCGGCTTGAAGTCCGGCCAGCGGGTCGACGGATCCTCGTAGTAGGACGGGCGGCCAAAGGCTTCCCAGTCCTCGCCGCCGTCGCCCGGATGCTGGACGGCGACGAAAGCCGTCTGGTCGTCCGGCGCGAAGAGCGGGCCGCACATTTCGGCGCCGATCGGCACGCGGAAGAACAGTTTTGAGGTCGCCCGCGCCGCGCCTTCCGTGTCGACCGCCCAGAGGCCGTCGGTGCGGCCGGTGGCTTTCGGGCCCTGGCCATCGGTGGCGACCCACAGGCGCCCGGCGGAATCGATGGCGCAATTGTCCGGCATGCCGAACCAGCCATGGGCGGTGGTCGCGGTCGAGAAAGTGGCGCCGACATCGGCGACGGAAGGATCGCCGCATTTGAGCAGCACTTCCCACTTGCCCTTGGTCGCGGCGAAGTCGCCGCCATCCTCGACGATCTCGATGATGTGACCAAAGGCGTTGGAAGCACGCGGATTGGCGGCGTCGACCTGCTCGGCCTTGCGCTTGGAATTGTTGGTCAGCATGACATAGACCTTGCCGTTGCCGGCATTGGGCTGAATGTCCTCCGGCCGGTCCATCTTGGTGGCGCCGAGCAGGTCGGCGGCGCGCCGCGTCTCGATCAGAACGTCGGCCTGGGACGCGAAGCCGTTCTCCGCCGTCAGCGGGCCTTGCCCGAAGACGATCGGCATCCATTCGACCGAACCGTCCTCGGCGAATTTCGCCACATGGAGCGTGCCTTCGTCGAGCAGGTTCATGTTGGCGGCGCGGTCATGGGGGTTGAACCTGCCGGCGGTGACGAACTTGTAGACATAGTCGAAGCGCTCGTCGTCGCCGAGATAGAAGACGACGCGGCCATCCCTGGCGACGATCGACTCCGCGCCTTCGTGCTTGAAGCGGCCCATGGCGGTGCGCTTCCTCGGCACGGAGTTGGGGTCGTTGACGTCGACCTCGACGATCCAGCCAAATCGATTGGGCTCGTTCGGCTCCTTGGCGAGGTTGAAGCGGTCGTAATGCGCGCCCCATTCATAGGCGCCTTCCGGGATGCCGAGGCGCTTGTAGTTGGCGGCTTCCTTGTGGCCTTCCGGCAATTCGCCCGAGAAATAGCCATGGATGTTCTCCTCGGCCATCACATAGGTGCCCCAGGGCGTGACGCCGCCGGCGCAATTGTTGAGCGTGCCGATGACCTTGGCGCCGGAGGGATCGGCATTGGTCTTGAGGCGGTCATGACCGGCGGCCGGGCCGGAAAGCATCATCTCGGTGGTGGACATGATGCGGCGGTTGAGCTTGCCGTCGCGCACCACCTGCCATTTGCCGCTTTCCTTGCGGATCTCGACGATGGTGCCGCCATGCGCGGCCATTTCGACATCGACCTGCTGCTTCGACAGCGGTGCGACCTCGGCGGCCTTCTTGCCGTCCTTCTCGACGATCGAAACGATGCCGGGGAACATCAGATGCGGGTTTGTGTATTCGTGGTTGACGACCAGAAGCCCGTGCTCCGCCGAGCCGTCGATCGGGATGTAGCCGACATAGTCGTTGTTGTAGCCGAACTGTTTTGCCTGAGCCTCGGCCGACTGGTTCAGCGGATCGAAGTCGGGCGAATCGGCAAACAGCGGATCGCCCCAGCGCAGCAGCACGTCGGCATCATAGCCGGGCGCGACATGGTGCTTGTCGTCGATGCCGGCTTCGAGCTCGTCGAATTTGAAAGCGGAGCCTTCCGCCGCGCGCGCCTCGTCGGCGGCGACGAGCGCCAGCGGGCTGACGGTGGCGGCAATGGCCGAGACGGCCAGTGAGCCCATGAGAAAGCCACGGCGCGAGAAGCGCGCGGCGATGATCTCGCCCATGGTTCGGTTGTCGGTCGGGTTGACGGACGGACCGTCATTCTCCTCGAGCTGGCTGGTGCGGAAGCGGGTCTCAGGGGTCGCGGTCATAGGCTGTTCCTCTGGCTTCTTGAGGTGGCTGGGGTTGACCTTTCGACCCCTAAAGCGTGCCGATCACATTTTCGTGACATCGCCATGATCAAACCGCAAGATTGGTTTGCTGGCTGAGCAGCGGCTGGTCCAGCTTCAATCCCTGACGCGCATGTGGGATCGACCGCGCCCAGCTTGACGGTTTCGCCCGCTTCGGAAACAAGGGCTGCGGCCGGCGTGGCGACGGCGCTTCAAAAAAGGGGACGGCGAGTGAGTTTCTGGGGACTGGCGCAGCTCGGTATTTCGACCGTGATGTTCCTGCTGGCGGCGATGGCGGCCAAGCAATGGGGGTTGGCGCCGAGCCTGGCCAAGCTCCTTGTGACGCTGGCGCTCTATACCGCCGGCAACCTGATCATGCTGAGGCTGGTGCGCGAGTTCGGCATGTCGGTGGCGTTCAGCCTGTCGGCGGTGATCCAGCTTGTCGCGGTCAATGTCGTGGCCATCGCCTTTTTCGGCGAACGGCTCAATGCTTTCCAGGCAACCGGCATGGTGCTGGCGATCGCAGCCGTCGCCCTGATCACGCTCGGGCCCTATATGCAGAAGCTCTAACCTCGAGCCTCTCATGAAACCATCCGTCGGCGCGCTGCTTGCCAAGATCGAATTCCCCCTGCTTCTGGCCGGGTTGGTCATCGCCGGCGGGCTGTGGGGTTTCGAAGAACTGATGGAGGTGGCGCGGGCGACGACGCCGCACGCCTTCGACACCGAGATCCTGCTTGCCTTCCGCCATGCCGGGCAGCCGGACAGCCCGATCGGTCCGCTTTGGCTGCAGGGCGCGATGCGCGACATCACCGCGCTCGGCAGCACCGTGGTGCTGGTGCTGGTCACGACCGCGACAATCGTCTACCTCATGTTGATCCGCGAGCCTTCGACGGCGCTGTTCGTGTTCGCGGCGGTGGCGGGCGGGCAAGTGCTTTCCACCTTGCTCAAGCACGAAGTCGACCGGCCCCGGCCCGACCTCGTCTCGCACCTGGCCACCGAAACGTCGCTGTCCTTTCCAAGCGGACATGCCATGCTGTCGGCGGTGACCTATCTGACGCTCGGCTGTTTAGCGGCGCGCTTCCTTCCGGATCGCCGGACGAAGATCTTCGTGCTTTGCCTTGCCGTGCTGATCACCGTGGTGGTCGGCACCAGCCGCGTCTATCTCGGCGTGCACTGGCCGTCCGACGTGCTTGCCGGCTGGTGCGCGGGCTTCGCTTGGGCCATGCTGTGCTGGCTCGCGGCACGCCTGCTGCAGCGGCGCAAAGTGGTGGCCGACAGCGACGTCGATGGTTGAAGCATTCAAAATGATGCTTGAGACATTGTAATATCTAAAATATACATCTTTCACATCTTCAGAAACAGGTTTCGGCCGATGATCACTGCCGCACAGATGCGCGCCGCGCGGGCGTTGACCGGCATCGACCAGAAGACGCTTGCCGAGCGTGCCGGGGTTTCGCTTCCGACGATCCAGCGGATGGAAGCGAGCGAGGGCGTGGTCAGGGGCGTGGTCGACACGCTGATGAAGGTCATCCAGGCGCTCGACGAAGTCGGGGTGGAGCTGATCGGCGAGAACCAGGCCAGCGAGCGCGGCGGCAGGGGCGTGCGCCTCAAGGCCGCCGCGGCGCAGAACCCGCAAGGTTAAGCCGCCGGCCTGGAAGACCGTCTCACATCGCCGCTTCGATCGGCTCGGCAAGCTTCGGATTGGCGCGCGCGGCGATCAGGCAGCCGGCGACGATGAGGCATGCGCCCGCCAGCGTTGTCCAGGCCAGCTTCTCGCCGAAGAAGAACCAGCCAAGCGCGATCGCCCAGATAAAGGCCGAGTATTCGGTCGGGATCAGATATTGCGCTTCGGCACGGGCGTAGGACCAGCTCATCAGGAATTGCCCGGCGAGCGACAGCAGCGCCACCCCGACCACGGGAAGCCAGAGATCGCGCGGCAGCGCAACGGCGAGCCAAGGTGCTGCGAGACCGAGGATGATCGCGACGAAGAGGTTCTGGAACAGCATGATCTCGACCGGCCTGGCCAGCAGCGCCTGCTGCCGGAAGAGGATCAGATTGTAGGCGTAGAACACCGTCGATGCGAGCACCGCGGCCGTGCCGAGCAGGGCATCCGGCGAATGGCTTGCCGCCCCGAACTGGCCGGACAGTATGATCGCGACGCCCGCCATGCCGGCCAGCGACGCCCAGACCGCCTGCCGCCTTATGCGCTCGCCCAGCAACAATGCCGCAAGGAAAAGCGCGAACAGCGGCGCGACGAAGCTGAGCCCGATCGCCTCGGCGATCGGTAGCCTGGCCAGGCCCCAGAAGAACAAGACCAGGACGATGCCGACAATCGCGGCGCGCAACGCATGCAGGCCCAGCACCGGAAGACGCGGCTTCGAGCGCGGCCCCGCCGACCAAGCAGCGCCGGCGACCAGGGTCGAGACCATGCTGCGCCACAGCAGCGTGTTGTAAACACCGACCGCGATGGTCAGGGATTTCATCGCCGCATCCATGCCGGACAAAAGAAAGATCGCCAGCGCGCATATGAGCACGGGGATTGTCGGCGAAACGGCGCCGGTCAGCTGGATGTCTTCACGGCATCGCTCATGGCAGCCGGATATCGCGGGGCGGGCGGAGCAGCCAGATGGCAGCGCCACCGATATGGCGGTCCAATCGCTATCGGCGAAATTCGAAACGCTGGCGGGACAGCGCCCCCCTCTGGCCTGCCGGCCATCTCCCCCACAAGGAGGGCTTTGCACGGAACTGAGTTGGTGATTCGGTAGGTCCGGAATG
>NZ_SUGA01000120.1 GCF_004963255.1 Mesorhizobium sp.
TGCGAAGAGCGCGTTCTTGCGGTTGAGCGCGATCGGACGGATCGAGCGTTCGACGACATTGCTGTCGATCTCGATGCGACCATCGTCAAGGAAGCGCGTAAGCCCCTCCCAACGGAAGAGCGTGTAGCGGATGGCCTCGGCCAGCTTGGTCTTCTGGCTGATCAGACCGAGCTTCTCTTGCAGCCACGGCTCGAGTTCGGCGACGATCGGCCGACTCTTATCCTGGCGCATGGCACGGCGCTGCTCGGCCGATCGTCCACGGATGTCGTCCTCTATTCTGTAGAGTTCGGCGATCCGTCTCAGCGCCTCGCTGGCGATCGGCGCGGGACCGGC
>NZ_SUGA01000121.1 GCF_004963255.1 Mesorhizobium sp.
TGTCGGCTCGTGGGGCTGGTCCTGTGCAGCAATGCGTCGATGGTTTACTTCGCTTTGGATTCGCTCCGTGTGGCAGTCGTCACGACGCTGGCCTGTTCGCTGCTGCTTCAGGCCGGCTACTTCGGCCGCGTGCTCTTTCTGATCTGGCAGTCCTCTAGCCGCGCTCGTGGAACTCGCCACAGGGGCCAGCATGCCGATGGTTACAGGAAAGCTCGGGTACCAGTCGTCTGACTCTGATCAACTGCGGAATGCAATTTTCAGCTGTGTCCCGGCTTGGTCGAATGCCCAGCATGTGCTGCTGCTTTGATGCGCGGATGACAGGATCAGTG
>NZ_SUGA01000122.1 GCF_004963255.1 Mesorhizobium sp.
ATACATGCCGGTCTTCAGGTCGATATGGTGCGGGCGGCGCATCTCGCCGGAATTCTTGTCCTCGACATAGGTCGGGGCCTTCAAGGCATCGGCCGAACGGCGCATGCCGCGCTTCGACGGAGAGGTTTTTCGTTTCGGTACGGCCATGGATATGCTCCACTACATGGTCAAAATGCCCCGGCTGCCCTCGTGAAAGGGCCGCGTCAGGGGCCGGAATCTGAGAAAGTCGGGTGCCTATACACGCCCTGCGCCGTTTTGGCCAGCGTCGCCGCAAATTTTTTTAAGCTAACGCAGACAGCCGACATAGGCGCCGGAC
>NZ_SUGA01000123.1 GCF_004963255.1 Mesorhizobium sp.
GACCAGGTCACCGGCTCGATGGAACGGGCGATGGCCGAGACCAACCGCCGTCGCGAGAAGCAGATGGAGTGGAACGCGGCCAACGGGATCACCCCGGAATCGGTCAAGTCGCGCATCTCCGACATCCTGGACTCGGTCTACGAAAAGGACCACGTCCGCGCCGACATCTCTCAGTTCACCGATAGCGCCGGCGCGATGATGGGCAACAATCTGAAAGCCCATCTCGACGCGATGGACAAGCAGATGCGTGACGCCGCCGCCAACCTCGACTTCGAGAAGGCGGCCCGCATCCGCGACGAGATCAAGCGGCTGCGCG
>NZ_SUGA01000124.1 GCF_004963255.1 Mesorhizobium sp.
GGTTGTCAGGTTGGATTCGCTATCCAGTACTAGTGACGGTCGCAAACCGTTGTAGCCCAGGGGTCGAATTACCAATCGCATTGCAACTTCCCCAACCGCGCGAATGGAAGTCTTAGGTATTGCACTCTCCTTCTAGCTGCCTTCACGGCATGTCCGCCGGACCTGTTCCGGCTGCCGGCAGCTGCGGCACGGCTTCGGCCGAACTGGATTAACCAACAGCACTTCACGAGGAGGATAAGATGACCAAAATTCCCTTCAACCGACTTGTCTGGCTCACGCTGCGCGCGTCGACGGCGCTGATGCTCACCATTGCGC
>NZ_SUGA01000125.1 GCF_004963255.1 Mesorhizobium sp.
TGCTCGCGCGATGTCATGCATCTTCACGGCGTTGATGATGCGGGTGAAATCCTCGCCCCTGCGATGACGAGGACGACGATTTCGACGGCAAGCTCAATCGCATGATCATGGTTGTCGATGATGCCGGCCGCTGCATAGGCTGCGGAGCCTGCGGCCGCGTCTGCCCCAAGAACTGCCAGACGCATGTTCCGGCCGACGAGCTCGCAACATGATCTGGCGAAAACCAGGGGAGCGGCGTGCACTTCATCTTTTTGTCGGCTCGTGGGGCTGGTCCTGTGCAGCAATGCGTCGATGGTTTACTTCG
>NZ_SUGA01000126.1 GCF_004963255.1 Mesorhizobium sp.
TGCCGCATGACAACATGCGCAAGACCATCGCGCGCCGCCTGGTCGAGGCGAAGTCTACCATCCCGCATTTCTATCTGACGCTCGACTGCGAGCTCGACGCGCTCTTGGCGCTGCGCACGCAGTTGAATGCCGCGGCTCCGATGAAGAAGACCGACAAGGGCGAGGTCCCGGCCTACAAGCTCTCGGTCAACGACATGGTGATCAAGGCGATGGCCATGGCGCTGATGGCGGTGCCGGATGCGAACGCCTCCTGGACCGAGAACGCCATGGTCAAGCACAAGCATGCCGATGTCGGCGTCG
>NZ_SUGA01000127.1 GCF_004963255.1 Mesorhizobium sp.
CGACTATGCGGCCGTGCGGCCCGACCTGATGGTCAATACGAGCTGCGAACACATAGCCGATCTGCGCGCCTGGCTTGCTCTGCTTCCGCGGGGCACGAATGTACTGCTGCAATCGAACGATTATTTCAGCGAGCCGACCCACATCAACTGCGTGGCTTCACTTGCAGCCTTCGAAGCAATGGCGGCGCTACGGGAGGTGCGGTTCTCCGGCGAACTGCCGACAAAAAATTATACCCGCTTCATGCTGATTGGAACTGTTTGATGCATTTCGCCCAACAGTGCGTAGTGC
>NZ_SUGA01000128.1 GCF_004963255.1 Mesorhizobium sp.
GATCCGATCATGGATGCCGGCCGCATCATCGGCCTGGTCGAGCCGACCGGCCAGGGCGCGATCTCGCTGGAGCCCGGCGGCCAGTTCGAACTGTCCGGCGCGCCGCTGGAGACGATCCACCAGACCTGCCGCGAAGGCAATGCGCATCTGGCGCAGGTGCGCGAGATCGCCGAGCCGATGGGCATCCGCTTCCTCGGCCTCGGCGGCAGTCCGAAATGGTCGCTGGCCGAGACGCCGAAAATGCCGAAATCGCGCTACGAGATCATGACGCGCTACATGCCCAAGGTC
>NZ_SUGA01000129.1 GCF_004963255.1 Mesorhizobium sp.
GTCTCGGCTTCGCCGAGCCACCTCTCCCCCGATCGACGGGGTAGAGGAAAGGCGCGCCAAGCCCTTTTGCCGTCAACGCTCGTCCAGCAAGCTCCCTTCCTTTCCCTCCGGAGGGGGAAAAGGTGGCGCTGCCAAGCAGCGACGGATTGGGGGAACCACGTGGCAATCAAGCCTCCGCCTGATCACTCCCGCCAGTCGCAGAAGATGCGTGCATGCCGTAGCCCGTTGGTTGTGTGCGTCAAGTTCTGCAAAAAGGGGGCGGCCATATTGCTGGTCATGC
>NZ_SUGA01000012.1 GCF_004963255.1 Mesorhizobium sp.
CAAAAAACGCCCATCTGCCTCGTGCGCTAAATATCGGCTCCCGTGCAAAACCCTCACAAGGGGAGAAGGGAAGTCCCGCCTTGCCAAAAGCCCTCACCCTGCTATTCTCTCGGCGAAAATAATTTTACACACAGGCAAACTTGTTTCTCGCTCGGAGGAGGGTTTCAGATGAGCCAATCGCCCTACCCCGCCGTCCTGTCCGGGCCGCCCAAGCCCAGCCTGATCCTGAGGCCCGGCGAGATCCGCTTGCCCCCCGGGCTGGAGCGCTACACCGTGCAGGGCAATGGCGCGGTGCTCATCGACGTCGAGGCGGGCGACAGCGTCAGTGTGGCCAATGTCGAGGGCGGGCAGCCCTGCGAATTGCTGGCCTGGGATAAAACGGGGATCACCGATCCCGGCATTTTCGGTGAGAGGTCGAACAGCAATGCGGCCGGCATCAAGGCGCTCCTTGCCGAAGGGGACGACAGTCTCTCGGCGGTTCGCCTCAGCCTCGAGCGCCGCAAGGTGGAGCTCGACCAACCGAAAACTGTGCGCGTGTTCGGCGGCGCCACGCCGGCCGGCACCGAGCAGAGTTTTTCCGTGCAGCGCGACGGCGCGCTGCTGATCGCGGCGCCCGGCGGGCCTATGCTGGTCGACGGCCACAACACGGCGACGCCGCTCACCGTGCTGGTGCGCCGCGCCACGATCCGGCTGAAGACAAGAGGACAGCTTGCCGATCCGCTCGCCGATCCGGTGCTCGATCTCAGGGTGCATTCGGCGACCGCCGAATCCTATTTTGTCAGGGCCGGCGACTATCTGCAGATCATCGACGTCGACGGCCGGCAGTGCACCGATTTCCAGTGCTTTTCGGCGCGCAAACTGGACAAGGGGCACGACCTGCCGCTCGACGTGACGACGACGCGCACGCTGATGGGCTCGGCCTATCCGATGCCCGGCCTGCATTCGAAATATTACGACCGGGACATGGAGCCGCTGGTCGAGGTGGTGCAGGACACATGCGGGCGGCACGACGCCTTCGCGCTCGCCTGCGCCGCCAAATATTACGACGACATCGGCTATCCGGGCCACACCAACTGCTCGGAGAACTTCAACAAGGCGCTTGCCGACAAGGGTGTCACGCCCCGCGCCGGCTGGATGGCGATCAACTTCTTCTTCAACACGGCGATCGACGCGCATGGCGTGATGGTGTCGGACGAACCCTGGTCGCGGCCGGGCGACTATGTTTTGCTGCGCGCGCTGACCGACATCGTCTGCGTGTCCTCGGCCTGCCCGGACGACACCACGCCCGCCAATGGCTGGGACCTCACCGACATCCATGTGCGGACCTATTCCGGCCAGCACAAATTCTCGCGAGCGATCGCCAGACGCATGAAGCCCGACTCGGAACCGAAAATGACCCGCGAGACCGCCTTTCATTCGAGCTTTGCCAAGCACACGCGCGATTTCGTCGAATACAGGGGCTATTGGCTGGCCAATTCCTTCGCCAAGGAAGGTCCCATCGCCGAATACTGGGCCTGCCGGCAGGCAGCCGTGATCATGGACCTGTCGCCGCTGCGCAAGTTCGAGGTCACGGGACCGGACGCCGAGGCTCTGCTGCAATACACGCTCACCCGCGACGTCAAGAAGCTCGGCGTCGGCCAGGTCGTCTATACGGCGATGTGCTACGAGCATGGCGGCATGATCGACGACGGCACGCTGCTGAGACTCGGCAAGGACAATTTCCGCTGGGTCGGCGGCGACGATTTCTCAGGCGAATGGTTGCGCGAGACGGCCAAGAAGCTCGGCCTCAACGTGCTGGTGCGCTCCTCCACCGACCAGATGCACAACATCGCCGTGCAGGGCCCGAAGAGCCGCGACATCTTGAAGGAGGTCGTCTGGACCTCGCCGGTGCAGCCCTCGATCGGCGAGCTCGAATGGTTCCGCTTCGCGGTCGCACGCATCGGCGGCGGCAACGGCGTGCCCGTCGTCGTCTCGCGCACCGGCTATACGGGCGAGCTCGGCTATGAAATCTGGTGCCATCCGCGCGACGCGGAAAAGGTTTTCGACGCGATCTGGGAAGCCGGCCAGCCGCACGGGCTGAAACCGATGGGCCTGCAGGCGCTCGACATGGTGCGCATCGAGGCCGGGCTGATCTTCGCCGGCTACGAGTTTTCCGATCAGACCGATCCGTTCGAGGCCGGCATCGGTTTCACCGTGCCGCTGAAGACCAAGGCCGACGACTTCATCGGCCGCGACGCGCTGATCCGGCGCAAGGAGCATCCGCAGACGAAACTGCTCGGCCTCGACATCGACGCCAACATTCCGGTCGGCCATGGCGACTGCGTCCATGTCGGGCGCGCCCAGATCGGCGTCGTCACCTCCGGCATGCGCTCGCCGGTGCTGGGCAAAAACATCGCGCTGGCAAGGCTCGACGTCACCCACGCCGAGATCGGCACGGAGGTCGAGATCGGTAAGCTCGACGGCCACGCCAAGCGGCTGCCGGCCCGCGTCGTGGCTTTCGCCCATTACGATCCGCAGAAGACCAGGCCGAGATCCTGATAGCGGCGATCTTCCCCTTCTCACTGTGTGGGAGAAGGGGAAGAGAGCACGTTTCGCAAGCGTCATGTGCATGACATCCACAAAACGCTTGACGCGAAAGCGCGTCGGATCAATCTTCACTCTTAAGAAAAAAATACGACTGAGTGGAAACACGACGGTCGGGCCATAGTGGCCGGGGAGCAAGCTTCGCAAAAGCCGAAGCGTCGCCGGCGGGGAACAGAAAAAAGGGGAAGACACAAGACATGAGCACGATAAGCACGGCCCTGGAGCAGCCTGCCGAAAGCAAGCTGCTCAGGCATATCGACTGGCGTGGCGCCTTCTGGGTCGCAAGCGGCGTTCCGGCGCTGGTCCTGTTCTCGATCGGCGGCATTGCCGGCACGACTGGAACCCTGGCCTTCCTGATCTGGACGGTGTCCATGATCATGGGTTTCCTGCAATCTTTCACCTATGCGGAGATTGCCGGCCTGTTCCCGAACAAGTCGGGCGGCGCCTCGATCTACGGCGCCACCGCCTGGCTGCGCTATTCGAAATTCATCGCGCCGCTGTCGGTGTGGTGCAACTGGTTCGCCTGGTCGCCGGTTCTGTCGCTCGGCTGCTCCATCGCCGCCGCCTATATCCTCAATGCGCTGGCGCCGATCCCGGTCTTCTCCGAGACCTCACCGGAGGTCGTCGCCTATATCGCCGCGCATGCGGGGACGGCCCCTGCCGACGCCATCGCCGCGGTGACGTCCGCGGCGACGCCGGCGATCCGCACCTGGACGCTGTGGGGCCATACGCTCGGCCCGGTCTCCTTCACGCTCAACGCCACCTTCTTCATCGGCGCGGTGCTGATGCTGGTCATCTTCGCCATCCAGCATCGCGGCATCCTCGGCACGGCCAATGTGCAGAAATATATCGGCCTGCTGGTCATCATCCCGATGCTGATCGTCGGCGTGGTGCCGATCATCACCGGTCAGATCGACTACGCCAACTTCTCGCCGCTGGTGCCGCTGGCGGCGGCCTATGCGCCCGACCCCGGTTCGTGGAACATCGCCGGCTGGACCTTGGTGCTGGGCGGCATGTTCATTGCCGCATGGTCGACCTACGGCTTCGAGACCGCGGTCTGCTACACGTCGGAGTTCAAGAACCCCGGCACCGACACGTTCAAGGCGATCTTCTATTCCGGCCTGCTCTGCATGCTGTTGTTCATCCTGGTGCCCTTCACCTTCCAGGGCGTTCTGGGCCTGAACGGCATGCTGGCGACGCCGATCGTCGACGGCTCGGGTGTCGCCGACGCGTTGGCCGGCATGGTCGGCGGCGGCAAGATCATCCACAGCCTGCTGGTCATGCTGATGATCCTGGCCCTGGTGCTCTGCATCATGACGGCGATGGCCGGCTCCTCGCGCACGCTCTACCAGGGCTCGGTCGACGGCTGGCTGCCGCGCTATCTCAGCCACGTCAACGAGCATGGCGCGCCGACGCGGGCGATGTGGACCGATCTCTGCTTCAACCTGGCCGTTCTGGCGATCGCCTCGGCCGACGCGACGAGCTTCTTCTTCATCCTCGCCGTGTCGAACTGCGGCTACATCATCTTCAACTTCCTCAACCTCAATGCCGGCTGG
This sequence comes from Mesorhizobium sp., assembly GCF_004963255.1. Taxonomy (GTDB): domain Bacteria; phylum Pseudomonadota; class Alphaproteobacteria; order Rhizobiales; family Rhizobiaceae; genus Mesorhizobium. The sequence continues at coordinate 4,140 of NZ_SUGA01000012.1, forward strand.
ATCCACCGCATCGACAACGGCCACATCACGCGGCCGTGGCGGGCGCCGACCTGGCTGCTCGGCATCGGCGCCATCTTCGCCTATGTCAACGCGGTGTTCATGGGCGCCGGCGCCAAGGTGTGGAACCCGATGGCGCTGTGGGCCGGCCTGATCACTGCTGCCTTGATCATCCCGGTGTTCTGCTTCCGACATTACATCCAGGATGGCGGCAAATTCCCCGACCATATGATGGCCGATCTCGGCATGGCGGGGGCCGACCTCTCGGTCAAGAAGGCGGGCATGCTGCCCTATCTGACGCTCGCCGCCGGCGTAATCGTGATGCTGATCGCCAACTGGGTGTTCGTCATCTGACGTGGCAACCCGAACGAAACGGGCGCGCCTCGGCGCGCCCGTTTGCTTTTTGCCGATTGTCTGGATCCCAGTGTCAACCTGCCTTACGGACCGCCTCGCTTTCGAAGAACCGGTTCGGCGGCCGCTTCAGGCCGAGATTCTCGCGCAGCGTCGATCCTTCATATTCGCGCCTGAAGATCCCGCGCCGCTGCAGCTCGGGCACCACCTTCTCGGCGAAGTCGTCGAGCCCGGCGGGCAGGTAAGGAAACATGACATTGAAGCCGTCCGAACCGTCGGTGAGCAGCCATTCCTCCATTTCGTCGGCAATGGACTTGGCGGTGCCGACGAAAGCGAGGCCGGAATAGCCGCCGAGCCGCTGCGCTAGCTGGCGAACGGTGAGATTTTCCTTGCGCGCCAGTTCAATGACGCGTTCGCGGCTGCTCTTCGAGGCATTGGTCTCCGGAATGTCCGGCAACGGTCCGTCCGGATCGAAACCGGACGCGTCGTGGCCGAGCGAGATCGACAGCGAGGCGATCCCGCTCTCGTAATAGACGAGGCTGTCCAGCTTCGCGCGCTTGGCCCGCGCCTCCTCGACACTGTCGCCGACGATGACGAAGGCGCCGGGCAGGATCTTGATGTCGTCGCGTGAGCGGCCGAGCTTTTCCGCTCGGCCCTTCACATCGGCAAGGAAGCGCTGGCCGGATGCCAGGTCGGGCGGCGCAGCGAAGATCACCTCCGCCGTCTCGGCAGCCAGCTGGCGCCCGACGTCAGACGCGCCGGCCTGGACGATGACCGGCCAGCCCTGCACCGGCCTGGCAATGTTGAGTGGGCCGCGCACAGACAGGTGCTCGCCCTTGTGGTCCAGCACATGGAGTTTCGATGGATCGAAGTAGAGCCCGCTTTCGGCGTCGCGGATAAAGGCGTCGTCGGCAAAACTGTCCCATAGCCCGGTGACGACGTCGTAGAACTCACGCGCCCTATGGTAGCGCTCGTCGTGCTCGACATGCTCGTCGAGGCCGAAATTGAGCGCCGCGTCCGGGTTGGAGGTGGTGACGATGTTCCAGCCGGCGCGGCCGCCGCTGATATGGTCGAGCGAGGCGAAGCGCCGCGCGATGTGATAGGGCGCGTCGAAAGTGGTCGATGCGGTCGCCACCAGGCCGATATGATCGGTGACGGCGGCAAGCGCCGACAGCAGCGTGAACGGCTCGAAAGAGGTCACCGTGTGGCTGCGCCGCAGCGCCTCGATAGGCATGTTGAGCACAGCCAGATGATCGGCCATGAAGAAGGCGTCGAACTTCGCCGCCTCCAGCGTCTGCGCGAAACGCTTCAGATGCGCGAAGTTGAAGTTGGCGTCGGGATAAGCGCCCGGATAACGCCAGGCGCCGGTGTGAAGACTGACGGGGCGCATGAAGGCGCCGAGCCGCAATTGCCGTTTTTCTGACATGGGGAATGATCCAGCGATGACGAGCGTTGCCGCTCCGATATTAGCGCAGGATCGGCCCGCATCGCGCCGCTGAAAAGGAATTCTGTTTCGCGGAAGCCTTGCCGCTGAGCATTTTCGCCCGGCTGGCCTTTGATGCGGATCATCCGCCACCGGCTTTCGCCGATGGCGGATGATCCCAGGTTGCCACCTTGTCGTTGAGCGTCATCTCTTCCGAACCGAAGGTCAGCGCAGCAAAAACCGCTACGCACTTCTCGGGGTCATGCTCTATTCCGCGGCCAGTGCCAGCTGCGGCCGTTCGATGCCTTCGATCTTCTCCGGCGCCGGCGCCTGCTCGTCGGTCTTGGCCTTCTTCGGCGCGCGGCCGAAGAACAGGGCGTAGCCGGCCGGCAGCACCAGGATGGTGAGCACGGTGGCGACCAGGATGCCGCCCATCATGGCGTAGGCGAGCGGCCCCCAGAAGACGGCGCGCGAGATCGGGATCAGCGCCAGCACGGCGGTGAGCGCGGTCAGCATGATCGGCCGGAAGCGGCGCACGGCTGCACCCACGATCGCCTCCGATCGGTCCATGCCTGCCGCGATATCCTGATCGATCTGGTCGACCAGGATGATCGAGTTGCGCATGATGATGCCGAGCAGCGCGATGACACCGAGGATGGCTACGAAGCCGAAGGGCGCGCCGCTGATCAGCAGCGCGGCGGCGGCGCCGATGATGCCGAGCGGACCGGTGGCCAGCACCAGCATCGCCTTGCCGAAATGCTGCAGCTGAACCATCAGAAGCACGACGATGATGGCGAGCATGATCGGCGCCTTGGCGGCGATCGAGGCCTGGCTTTCGGCCGAGTCTTCTGCGCCGCCCTGGATCTCGATCTTGTAGCCAGGCGCCAGGCCGGCGCGCAGGTCCTTCATGTCGTTGTACATCTTGGTGACCACATCGTTCGACTGCACGCCGTCGGGCAGCGTGGCGCGCACGCTGATCGTGGGCAGCCGGTTGCGCCGCCATTCGATGCCCTGCTCCATGACGGGCACGACCTTTGCCACCTGCGAGAGCGGCACCGAGCCGCCGAAGTCGGTCGGGATGTAGACGGAGTCGACCGAGGAGAGGAGATGGCGGCTCGCTTCCGGCTCGCGGGCTACGATCGACACCGTCTCCTCGCCGTCGCGGAAGTCGTCGAGCTGCGCGCCGGACATGGTGGCCTGCAGCATCTGGCGGATGCGCTGCGAGGTGACGCCAAGGGCGCGAGCCCGATCCTGGTCGATCACCAGCTTCATCGCCGGCACCGGCTCCAGCCAATCGTCATGGATGGCGCCGAGCAGCGGGTTGGCCTGGAACTTCGCCTTGACCTCGTCGGCGATGCGGCGCACCTCCTTGCGGTCCGGACCCATGATGCGCATCTGCACCGGCCAGCCGGTCGGCGGACCGAGGAAGAGGCGGTCGACCTTGCCGCGGATCGACGGGAAGTCCTTGGCCAGGATGCCGCGCATCTTGACGATCAGCCGCTCGCGCGCCGGCTCGTCCTTGGCCATCACCAGGAGCTGGGCGAAGTTGGGATTCCTGAGCTGCTGGTCCAGCGGCAGGAAGAAGCGCGGGGCACCCTCGCCGATATAGGTGGCAATGAAGCGCTTGTCGGGATCGTCCATCATCCTGGCTTCCAACGCCTTGGCCTGGTTCTCCACTTCCTTGATCGAGGTGCCTTCCGGCAACCAGAGATCGACCAGGATTTCCGGGCGCGACGACTGCGGGAAGAAGTTCTGCGGAATGAACTGGAAGGCCCAGAGGCTGGTGGCGAAGGTGACAAGCGTCATGACCAGAACGATGATGCGGTGGCGCACCGCCCAGGTGACCGTCGCGCGCAGGCGGCGGTAGAAGCCGGTGTCGAAGACATCGTGGTGGGTCCCGGCATGCTTGCGCTGCTTGAGGATCATGTAGCCCAGCCACGGCGTGAAATAGACCGCCACGAACCACGACACGACGAGCGCGATGCCGACGACATAGAACAGCGTGCGGACGTATTCGCCGGCGGTGGATGCCGCGAAGCCGACGGGGATAAAGCCCGCCGTGGTGATCAGCGTGCCGGTGAGCATCGGGAAGGCGGTAGATGTATAGGCGAAGCTCGCCGCCTCGATCTTGACCAGCCCCTCCTCCAGCTTTCGCTCCATCATCTCGACGACGATCATGGCGTCGTCGACAAGCAGGCCGAGCGCGATGATCAGCGCGCCGAGCGAGATGCGCTGCAGGTCGATGCCGATCTCGTACATGATGGCGAAGGTGGCGGCCAAGACCAGCGGGATGGCGATGGCGATCACCAGGCCGGAGCGCCAGCCGATCGACAGCAGCGAGACGGCGAGCACGATGAGCAGCGCTTCGCCGAGCGCTTCCATGAATTCGCTCACCGCGTCCTTGACCACCTCCGGCTGATCCGAGATCTGATCGACCGAAACGCCGTAGGGCAGCCCAGCCTCGAAGCGCTGGTAGGTCACTTCCACATCCTTGCCGACGTCCCTGACGTTGAAACCCTTGGCCATGACAACGCCGACCTGGACGCTCTCATGACCGTTGAAGCGGTATTTGCGCTCGTAGGGATCCTCGAGGCCGGAAGAGACGGTGGCGATGTCGCCGAGACGCGTCACCTGATTGCCGGAGCGCAGCCTGAGCTCGCGGATATCCGCGGCCTTGGTGACATCGCCTTCGACCGAGATGCGCACCGAGCGCAGGCCGGTGTCGACCGAGCCCGCGGGATCGACCGCGTTCTGCCCCTTCACGGCGTTCTGCAAGTCGAGGATGGTCAGGCCGCGCTCGGCCAGCGCCTTGGACGAGACGTCGATATAGATCTTCTCCGGCTGGTCGCCGATGATGACGGCCTTTTCCACACCGGGCGTTGTCAGCAGCATGTCACGTGCCTGGATGGCGAACTTCTTCAGCTCCGGATAGGTGAAGCCGTCGCCGCTGATCGAATGCAGCGTGATGAAGGTGTCGCCGAACTCGTCATTGAAGTAGGGACCGAGCAGGCCTTGCGGCAATTCGTTGGAAATATCGCCGACCTTCTTGCGCACCTGGTAGAAGGCGTCCTTCACCTCCTCGGCATTGGTGTCGCCTTTCACCTGCAGCGTGATGATGGCGCTGCCGGCGCGGGTGTAGGAGCGCACGAAATCGAGATGCGGCGTTTCCTGCAGCTTGCGCTCGATCTTGTTGACGACCTGGTCTTCCATGTCCTGGATCGAGGCGCCCGGCCAGATCGCCTGCACCACCATGACGCGGAAGGTGAAGTCAGGATCCTCCTTCTGGCCCATGCGCATCAGGCCGAGCGCGCCGGCCAGGATGATCAGCCCGAACAGGAAGCGGGCGATGCTCGGATGTCCGATCGCCCAGCGCGAGAGGTTGAAGGGGCGCTTTTCAGTGCTGCTGTCGGTCGTGGTGGTCATGGCGCAAGTCCAGTCCAATTGGCCGGCAATGCACTGCTGGCATTGCCCGTGAATTCTCGGTCGGGTTTCCGGGCGGCGAGACCCTCAAGCGGAGAGAGACTCGCAAATCGCGCTGGACGCGGCACTGCCGCGGGGGGGAGCCAACATGCCGGCATCCCGCGATCGGGCGTTCGCCGCCCGGAACCCATGCCCCTCCCCGGCTCGCGGCTTGATGCAGCGAGAGCGGGAAAGGCGTCTGTTACGCCTGGTTAGTGCAGGCTGCCGGTGGTTGGGACATCCTCCGCCGCCGAGGCGGATTGCTGGGCGTCGCCGGAAAGCTTGACCTTCAGGTTTTCGGTCATGAACTGGGTGCCTGCCGCGACCACGACATCGCCCTGTTTCAGGCCGTCGGCCACGGTGACGCCGTCGGCTGTGAAGTTGGCGACCTTGATCGGGCGCGGATGCACCGTGTCGGAGGCGCGATCCACCGTCCAGACGATCTGCTTGCCGTCCTTTTCGGTCATCGCGGTCAGCGGGATCGAGACGAGCTCAGCCTTGCTGCCGACGGTCGCCTGGACATTGGCGGTCATGCCGAGCAGCACGCGCGGATCGTTGGGCAGCGACACCCGAACCGCGAAGGTGCGCGACTGCGGATCGGCGCTGCCGGCGACTTCGCGGACCTTACCGTCAAGGGTGAGCCCGTCGTCGGACCAGAAGCTCGCCTTGACCTCCTTGCCAGGCTTGAAGCCGGCGACATCCATCTCCGGCACCGCGATCGAAACTTCCTTCTCGCCGTCGACCGCGACGGTCATAACCGGCGTGCCGGCGGCGACCACCTGGCCGACATCGGCGGAGATGGCGGTGACGATGCCGTTCTTGCTGGCTTTCAGATCGGCGTATTGAACCTGGTTCTGCGCCTGGGCCAGCGTCGAACGGGCGGCATCGCGGGTCGCCACGGCCTGGTCGTAGGTCAGCCGCGCCTGGTCGAGCTGCGACTTGGGCGCGAAATTCTTGGCATAGAGCTGCTCGGCGCGCTTCCTAGCGAGGTCAACGGTCTCGACCTGGCGCTCGGCCGCGTCGAGGCTGGCCGCGGCGCTCTTCACCGACAATTCGTAATCGGCCGGATCGATGCGGGCGAGGACGTCGCCCTCATTCACGTGCTGGCCGATGTCGACCAGGCGCTCGGTCACCTTGCCGGCGATGCGGAAGCCGAGATTCATCTCGGTACGGGCGCGCACCGAACCGGAATAGTCGAGCTGACGGGTGTTCTGCGCCTCGCCGATCTCGACCACCTTCACCGGTCGGACGACCTCCTGGACGACCTCTGCCTTCTCCTGGCTGCAGCCGGCAAGACCAAGCACTGCTGCGACGACGGCGGCGGTTGGGAGGCCGGCGGCCGGCAGCCTGCGGAGGATGGAACTGGACAAGGACACCTTAGCACTCCCGAACTGGAAATGATTTGTCGACCGCATGCGGCGGACAGATTCTATTTCAAGGCTCTGATGGCGTAGTCGATAAGTTCGTCGGGCATCGCCCGATTGGTCTTGGCGAGGCACTGCGCCACCATCTGCGGGTGGCAGAGAATGACGGTGGCGGCGCCGAAGCAGCGCGAGGCCGTTTCGGGATCCTGGTCCCTGAACTCGCCGGCCTCGATGCCCTCGCGGATCACTTCGGCGAAGAGGTCGTGGATGCTGTTGACATGCTTGTCGATGACGCCCCAGTCGCGCTCCAGCGCGACGATGACCATCTCATGCACCTTCTCCTGGTCGAGCATGACCTCCAGCGTCATCTTGTACTGGGCGTGGATGTAGCGGCGCAGCCGTTCCTCCGCGCTGACCGGCAGATGCATGATCTCGTAGGCCATCTTGTAGCTGGCGCCGAGCATACGGCCGCAGACGGCCTGGTGGATTTCGACCTTGGAGGCAAAGAAACGATAGATGTTGGCCGGCGACATACCGAGCTCGCGGGCGATGTCGGCGACGTTGGTCTTGCCGTAGCCATAGTGACGGAACAGGCGCTCGGCGCAGTCGAGAATGCGGGTCACATTCTCCTGTCGGGCGGGGTCTGCCACGATGTTGGCGGCTTCGGACATGGCGCTTTCGTTTGATAAGTGACGAATTTCAATTTTCGTCAGTCGTAAAACGAAAGCAGCGAGGAGTCAACGCGGAATCGGCGTACGCGTATAATTGGTGACAGATGGTGACAGTTGCGAGGGCCGGCGGGTGGCGACGAGGATGCTAACCTCTAGCGTAGCGATCCTTCGCGCCCCCCTCTGTCCCGCCGACGTGGCTTTCTTCGCCTCGCCGTACTACGCCCCCTTCGCCATTTCCCGCAGCCGGAACTTCTGGATCTTCCCCGTGGACGTCTTCGGAATCTCCGCGAACACCACAGCCTTCGGCACCTTGAAACGCGCCAGCAACCCTCGGCAATGCTCGATGATCTCGGCTTCGGTCGCGGCCTTGCCGGGCTTCAGCTCGACATAGGCGACCGGCACCTCGCCCCATTTCTCATCGGCGCGGGCTACCACACCGCAGGAGGCGACCGACGGATGCTTGTAGAGCGCGTCCTCGACCTCGATGGAGGAGATGTTCTCGCCGCCCGAAATGATGATGTCCTTGGAGCGGTCCTTGAGCTGGATGTAGCCGTCGGGGTGCATGACGCCCAGGTCACCGGAATGGAACCAGCCGCCGGCGAAGGCCTCGTCGGTGGCCTTGCGGTTCTTCAGATAGCCCTTCATGACGATGTTGCCGCGGAACATGACCTCGCCAATGGTCTCGCCGTCGGCCGGTGTCTCGGCCATCGTCTCGGGGTCCATGATCGTCAGCCCTTCCAGCGCGGCGTAGCGCACGCCCTGGCGCGCCTTCTTCGCCGTCCTCGGTCCTTTCTCCAGCGCGTCCCATTCATTGTGCCATTCGTTGACGACGGCCGGGCCGTAGGTCTCGGTCAGGCCGTAGAGATGGGTGACGGCGAAGCCGGCATCGGCCATGCCGGCAAGCACCGCTTCCGGCGGCGGCGCGGCGGCGGTGTTGAAGGTGACGGTCTGCGGGAACTGGCGCTTGTCCTCGTCCTTCGCATTGATCAGCACCGACATGACGATCGGCGCGCCGCACAGATGGGTGACGCCGTGATCGGCGATCGCGTCGTATATCGGCTTTGCCCGCACCCAGCGCAGGCAGACATGGGTGCCGGCCTGGACGGCTAGCGTCCAGGGAAAGCACCAGCCGTTGCAGTGGAACATCGGCAGTGTCCAGAGATAGACAGCGTGCCTGGCCATGGCGGCATGGATGGTATTGGTGTAGGCCATCAGGGCGGCGCCACGATGATGATAAACGACGCCCTTCGGGTTGCCGGTGGTGCCGGACGTGTAGTTGAGCGAGATGGCGTCCCATTCGTCGTCCGGCATCGACCATGCGAACGCCTCGTCGCCCGCGGCGACGAAGTCCTCATAATCGAGCACGCCGATCCGCTCGCCCTTCGGGTAGGGAGGGTCGGCGGCGTAATCGGGATCATCATAGTCGATGATCAATGGCTTGGCCTTGGCCAACGCCAGGGCCTCCTTGACCACGCCCGAGAATTCGCGGTCGACGATCAGCACCTTCGTGTCGGCATGATCGAGCTGGAAGGCGATGATGGCGGCGTCGAGGCGGGTGTTCAGGGAATGGAGCACCGCCTTCACCATCGGCACGCCGAAATGCGCTTCCAGCATCGGCGGCGTGTTGGAGAGCATCACTGTCACCGTGTCTCCCTTGCCGATGCCGTGCCGCGCAAGCGCCGAGGCAAGCTTCAGCGAGCGGCGCCAGAACTCGCGATAGGTGATGCGCTGGCTGCCATGGATGATAGCGACATGGTCGGGATAGGTCTTGGCCGTGCGTTCAAGGTAAGTGAGCGGCGTCAGCGGCTGGTAATTGGCGGCGTTCCTGTCGAGATCCTGTTCGTAGGGATTGGCCATCCCGTTCTCCCCAAAGTTCTTTTCGAACCTTCTAACCTCAGGCCCGCTGTCACGCTATCCCTCCGAATAGCTGAAAATGCTATGATCCGGTCGCTTGACAGAACGGCGATCCACGCTGAGCCGTGCCGACAGGTAAACGCCTCCGCTCACTCAGGTTTGACTTTTGTCGAGAGCCGTGACTAATGTCAGCCAGGGAGGCGGCATGGCGATCAGACCGGCAGAACAGCTCATCCACAAGGCCGCCTGGCTTTACTATGCGCATGGCCTTCGCCAGGACGAAGTGGCGAGCCAGCTCAACATTTCGCGGGCTTCGGTCGCCATGTATCTGCGCAAGGCGCGCGAGACCGGCATCGTCAACATCTCGACCTCGACGCAGCTCTTCACCGACGATGTCATGGCGCGCAAGGTTGAAGACGCCTTCGGGCTCGACGCCGTCTGGATCGCGCCCGAAAATGCCTATCTCGCCGATCCCTCGACTGACATCGCGGTGCTGGCGGCCAGCGTCTTTCTCGAGCTGGTGAAGAAGGGCGACCGCATCGGCGTGGCCTGGGGCCGCACCGTTTACACCATAGCCGACATCATGTCCTTCGCCGACCTGCAGGACGTCACCGTGGTGCAGCTCTGCGGCAATCTCGGCGCGCCCTATTCCTATCGGCCCGACCAGTGCACGATGGAGATCGCGCGACGGCTCAACGCCAAGGGCCTGAACTTCTATGCGCCGCTGGTGCTGTCGACGGAAGAGCTGGCGAAGAGCCTGCGCGCCGAGCCGGTGATCCGCGACCAGCTCGCCGGCATCGCCGACTGCGATCTGGCGCTCTATTCCGTCGGCGCGGTCGACGCCGACAGCCATCTGGTGAAATGCGGCGCGCTGTCACCGGCCGAGATGGAGGCGCTGCGCAGCCAGGGTGCGGCCGGCGTCATCGCCGGGCAGATCATCGACGCCAGGGGCGAGGTGCTCGACTGCAGCTACAACCGGCGCGTCATCTCCGCCGCGCTGGCTTCGCTGCGCGCCATCGAGAAGCGGCTGATGGTGGTGCAGGAAGACACCAAGTTCGAGCCGCTGCTCGCGGCCATCGCCGGCGGGCTCTGCACGCATCTGGTGATCGGCGCGCATATGGCCGAGCGCCTGCTCCAATACGCCGAGGCGGCAACCAAAAAGGCCTCTTAGAAAACCACCCTCGCCGCTTCTGTCACAAAGGCGTCGCGGCTTTCTGTTCATGAGCAAAAAGACGAGTATCGGGACGCAACGACATGAAGAATCTTTGGAATGACGCCGACGCGGAGAAGATGGTTGCCGACTACGCCAAGAAGGGCGTCGGCGGCGACCTTGCATTGCGCGTCTACACGACCCGCCTGCTCGGCGGAGAGCCGCGGCTGGTGCTGCATGGCGGCGGCAACACCTCATGCAAGACCAAGGCCACCGACCTGCTCGGCGACGAATGGGACGTGCTCTGCGTCAAGGGCAGCGGCTGGGACATGGCCGTCATCGAGCCGCAAGGCCTGCCGGCGGTGAAGATGGGCGCGCTGCTCAAGGCGCGCGCGCTGGACAAGCTTTCCGACGAGGACATGGTGGCGCTGCAGCGCTCCAACCTGATCGATCCGTCCTCCCCCAACCCGTCGGTCGAAACGCTGCTGCACGCCTTCCTGCCGCACAAATTCGTCGACCACACGCATTCGACCGCGATCCTCGCCATCGTCGACCAGGAAGACAGCAAGCCGCTGATCAAGACCGTGTTCGGCGACAGACTAGGTTACGTGCCCTACATCAAGCCAGGCTTCGACCTCGCCAAGGCGGCCGCGGAAGTCTTCGATGCCGACCCGAGCGTCGAAGGCCTGATCCTAGACAAGCACGGCATCTTCACCTTCGGCGACGATGCCAAGCAGGCCTATGACCGCATGATCCACTACGTGACCATGGCCGAGGACTATGTCGCCAAGAACGGCAAGCCGCAGGCCGCCAAGGCGGCGCTGCCGGCAAAGCTCGCCAAGCCGAGCGACATCGCGCCGCCGCTGCGCGGTGCCGTCGCGGTGCCGCGCGGCGAAGGCCGCTTCGACCGTATGATCAGCGACTTCCGCACCTCGGACGCGATCGTCGATTTCATCAACTCGGCAAAGATCGCCGACTATGCCGGCCGCGGCGTGTCGACGCCCGACCTGTCGATTCGCATCAAGACCGGGCCGATGGCCGTGCCGGCGCCCGATGCGGACAAGCTCGGCGACTACAAGGCCGTGGTGCGCAGCCATGTCGAGGCCTTCGTCAAGGACTACACCGCCTATTTCGAGACTAATGACGCGCTCGACGACGTCAAGCGCACCATGCTCGACCCGATGCCGCGCCTGACGCTGGTGCCGGGTCTCGGCATGTTCGGCCATGGTCGCACGCTGAAGGACGCGAAGATCGCCTCCGATGTCGGCGAGATGTGGATCGAGGCGGTGCGCGGCGCCGAAGCTATCGGCAATTTCCATCCGCTCTCCAAGGCCGATCTCTTTCCGCTCGAATACTGGTCGCTGGAGCAGGCCAAGCTTGCGTCCAACAAGCCGAAGCCGCTGACCGGCCAGGTCGTGCTGGTCACCGGCGGCGCCGGCGCCATCGGCGCCGCGACGGCAAAGCTGTTCGCGGCCAATGGCGCGCATGCGGTGATCGTCGACCTCGATCCGGCCAAGGCCGCGGACGCGGCGAAGGCGGCCGGCAACAACTCGATCGGCGTCGGCGCCGACATCACCAAGCCGGCCGAGATGCGCGCTGCCTTCGACAAGGCGGTCGCGGTCTATGGCGGCGTCGACATCCTGGTCTCGAACGCGGGAGCGGCCTGGGAAGGCCGCATCGGCGAGCTCGACGACGCCACTTTGCGCAAGAGCTTCGATCTCAACTTCTTCGCGCATCAGTCGGCGGCGCAGAACGCGGTGCGCATCATGCTGGAACAGGGCACAGGCGGAGTTCTTCTCTTCAACACCTCGAAGCAGGCGATCAATCCCGGCCCGAAATTCGGCGCCTACGGAATTCCCAAGGCGGCGACATTGTTCCTGTCCAGGCAATATGCGTTGGATTACGGCGCCTATGGCATCCGCTCCAATGCGGTCAACGCCGACCGCATCCGCTCCGGGCTTCTCACCGACGCGATGATCGCCAGCCGTTCCGGCGCTCGCGGCGTATCGGAGAAGGAATACATGTCCGGGAATCTGCTCGGGCAGGAAGTGACGGCCGACGACGTGGCGCAGGCCTTCCTGCACCAGGCGCTGGCCGAGCGTACCACCGCCGATGTGACCACCGTCGACGGCGGCAACATCGCGGCGGCGCTGCGCTGACGAATATCGTTGCAGCGGTTCGTCGTTTCACGAAAACGACGAACCGCTCGATCTCCTCGCGTTGACGCCTCTCAGGACGGAGCGTCCTGCCGCGCTTCTGCTGAAAAACTGCTGCAACCGGTCAAAGTCCCACTCCAATCGTCCGCTTACTACGGTTGAAGGGGATGCCTGGTGTTTCGCATGCGAGCTCCAATCCTTGATCATTTGTGGAGTTGTCGATGCCCGCAAAAAGACTTCGTATCGGTGTGCTGTTCGGCGGACGCTCAGCCGAGCATGACGTGTCGCTGCTTTCGGCGGCCAACGTCATGGCCGCGCTGGACCCGGCGAAATACGATGCCGTTCCGATCTTCGTCACGCGCGAAGGGCAATGGGCGCTGAGCAGCTTCGAGAATGGCACGCTGGCGACGCCGTCGGTTGGCACGCAGCTCTGCCTGGTGCCGGGCGGGCATGGGCGGATGCTCGCGATCCCTACCGGCCGCGCACCCCACGATCTGCCCGCCATAGATATCCTGTTTCCGGTGCTGCACGGCCTGCATGGCGAGGACGGCGCGGTGCAGGGACTGGCCGAGGTGGCGCGCGTGCCGCTCGCCGGCTGCGGCATCCTCGGCTCCGCCACGGCCCTCGACAAGGACATTGCCAAGCGGCTGCTGAAGGCGGCCGGACTGCCCGTCGCACGCTCGGTGACGATCGACGAGGGCGCGGTGCCTTCGCTTGCCGAACTGGAAGAGCAGCTCGGCCTGCCGCTGTTCATCAAGCCGGCGCGGCAAGGTTCGTCGGTCGGCGTCGCCAAGGTCAATGCCGGCCAAAAATTCGACCGCGCGCTGACAGAAGCCTTCCAGCACGACAGCAAGCTGCTGGCGGAGGAATTCGTTCGTGGCCGCGAGATCGAATTCAGCGTGCTGGAGAGCCCCTCGGGCGGACTCTTCGTCTCGCGTCCAGGCGAGATCGTGCCCGCGGAGAGCCACGGCTTCTACAACTACAACGCCAAATATATCGACGAGAACGGCGCGGCGCTGATCGTGCCGGCGGAATTGCCGCCGCAGGTCGAAGAAGCCATGCGCGACACGGCGGCAAAGGCGTTCAGGGCGCTCGGCTGCGACGGCATGGCCCGCGTCGACTTCTTCCTGATGCCGGATATGACTTTCCTGATCAACGAGCTCAACACCATTCCGGGCTTCACCAACATCAGCATGTACGCCAAGGCGATGGCGGCGAGCGGTGTCAGCTATCCGGAGGTCATCGACCGGCTGGTGGCGCATGGGCTGGCGCGCGCCGGTCGCTGAGGTTACGCCGGCCTCACTCCGGCAGGCCGGCTTTACGGAAGCCGTCGACGAAATGCTCAAGCGTCGCGTCGTCGCGGAAAGGCTCTGTATCGACCCAGCGCTGGGTGGAGAAGTGCGGATTCCCGACCAGGAACAGCGCGACCTCGGTGCGCGCCTCGTCGAGCCGGCCGAGTTGAGCAAGGGCCGCCGCCAGGAAGCGGCGCGAGCTGGTGCGGTAGGTCTCGTCGCGGCGCAGCGTCTCGACGGCGGCTTCGTAGTCACGGGCCGCATACTGTGCCTGGCCGAGCGTCAGATAATACCAGCTCGGCGGAAAGGGATTGAGCCGGAACGCCTTGCGGATGTGCTCGAGACTCAAGTCCACCTGGCCGGCCAGCACCTCGATGTCGGACAATGTCGCCCAGATATCCGCCTCGTTCGGATCGAGTTCGATCGCCTTGGCGAACTCAATCTCGGCCTGTTCGAAATCGCGTTCATAGGCAAGCAGGTTGGCGAGCACCCAGCGGCAGCCGGCGTCGTGGGGGTCGATCGCCACCGCCTTGCGCGCCAATTCCAGGGACGTGCTGCGGGCAGGTTCGAACGGCTCGCCCCAATGCACCCAGCCCATCCAGTGGTTCATCGCAAGCCAGCGATAGGCCTCGGCATAGTCCGGATCGAGAGAGATCGCGCGCGTCAGCATCAGATGCGCTTCGCGCGCCATCTGCGGGGATTCGTCGAACGATTTGCGAGCCCGCACGACGAGATCATAGGCTTCCAGATTTCTGGGCCGGTTGCGGGCCGGCGGCGCGCGCAGCCGCCCGAGCAGCGCCTCGACGATCTTGGCGGTAGCCTCATCCTGAACGGCGAAGATGTCTTCCAGGCCGCGATCGAACCGCTCGGCCCACAGATGCTTGCCGCTCAGCGCGTCAATCAGCTGGGCGTTGATGCGCACACGCCCTGCCGCGCGCCTGGCGCTGCCCTCCAGCAGATAGCGCACGCCGAGTTCGCCGGCGATGGCGCGCACGTCCATCGCTTTGCCCTTGTAGGCAAACACCGAATTGCGCGCGATGACGAAGAGGCCCGGAATCCGTGAAAGATCGGTGATCAGGTCTTCGGTCAGGCCGTCGGCGAAAGACTCCTGCTCGGGATCGTTGCTCAGATTGACGAAGGGCAGCACGGCGATCGACGGTTTGTCGGGCAGCGGCAACGGCTTGCGCGTGGCGTCGGCCTGTTCGACCGTACCGGTGAAGCGATAGCCGACACGCGGCACGGTGGCGATCCACTCGCCACCACCGGCCGCCGGACCGAGCAGCTTGCGCAATTGCGCGATCTGGACGGTGAGATTGCCTTCCTCTACCGCCGTGCCCGGCCAGGCCGCGTCCATCAGCTCGGCCTTGGCGAGGATTTCGCCTGGACGCGCGACGAGGGCCTCGAGCAGCTTCAGCCCGCGATGGCCGGCGGCGACGGGAACATCGCCCCGAAGCAGCGTTCCCGCGCCGGGATCAAACACGAATGGTCCGAAAGCAAAGCGCGATCCCTGCATGCGGCGCATCTATAGCCGATTTGGAAGTTTTGAGAACTATTTGGGAGGGCTTAATTACGTCGCTCGCCGCCTGCGGCACAGTGCAATCTCAATCAGGTCGAGGGCTTCGAAACCCTCATTTCGATGGAGGTTGCCATGAACGACAGCTTTGCGCCTTCCACATGTCTGGCGGCACCGGCAATGCACACAGGCCGCCGGCCCTTTAGCTTGGCGGCCCTGCGCGGTCTTATCGCCGAGCACCGCAAGCAGGCCTATTTCCGCTTCGAGCTCAAGCGCCTGGCGACGGATAATCCGCATCTGATCGACGATATCGGGCTGACGAAGGAAGAGGTCGAAGCAGAGATCGCCAAACTGCCTTTCTGGCAGCGGTGAGGCCGCAACGGCTCCTGTAAACAGAGAGCGGCCCGCTGGACCGCTCTCTTCATTTCGTGACTGCCTGAGACCTTACTTGGCGTTGGGGTTCGGCATCCAGGCCGGCATCGCGACATCGGCATGGGCAAATTGCGGCAGCTTGGCCGATAGGTCTTCCATGTTCTTGATGTCCTTGTCGATCAGCTCCTTCTGGGTGATCAACGTCGGCGGCACGATGACGTTGTGGCCCGGGTCCTCGCCAGCAAGCAGTTGCGCCAGCGCGCGCACCGAGACCTGGCCGACGACGGCCGGGTTGGTGGCGGCGGTGGCGGCCCAGGCGCTGTCCGGCTCGCGCATGGCGGCGATGTCGGAGGTCGAGATGTCGGCCGAATAGATCTTGATGCCCTTGTTCAGGCCGGCCTCGTCGACGGCGATCTTCACGCCCTTGGCGAACTCGTCATAGGGCGCGAACATCACCTTGATGTCGGGATGCGCCTGGAGCACGGAACGCGCCTGATTGGCGACGGAGTTGGCGATCGGGTTGTCGAGCGTGCCAAACTGGGCGACCTCGCTGATGCCCGAATATTTCTTCTTCACATCCACCCAGGTCTCGTTGCGGCGGTCGAGCGGGGCGATGCCGGCGACATAGACATAGCCGCCCTTCCAGCTCTCGCCATTGTCCTTGACCGCCTGTTCGAGCGCCAGCTTGGCGAGATCCTTGTCCGACTGCTCGATCTGCGGGATCTTCGGGTTCTCGACATTGACGTCGAAGGCCACGACCTTGATGCCGGCGTCGACAGCGCGCTGGGCGGCGTCCTTCATCGATTCCGTCAGGCCGTGCTGGATGATGATGCCCTGGACGCCGAGCGCGATCGCCTGGTCGACCATGTCGGCCTGGAGCGCGGCGTCCTGGCGGCTGTCGAGCACGCGCAGGTCGACGCCGAGGGCCTTCGCCTGCGCCTCGACGCCGGAGAGATAGGCCTGGAAGAAGTCACCGGTCGACAGATAGCGCACCAGCGCGATCTTGACGCCGGGCTTGTCGAACGGCGCCGGGCGGTCCGCCGCCAATGCCGTGCCCTGCATCAGCAGCGCCGCACCGGCGAGGCCGAGTGCCGCCTTCCCCAAAAGTCTCCTTGTGATGCTCACTTTTTCCTCCGTTTGTGTTCTCATCAATGTCCCGGTCGCAACTATCTCTTGCCCCTGCCGGAAAGGGCGAAGGTGAAGACAAGGGCGACGACGAGCACCGCGCCCTTGACGAAATCCTGCGTGTAGTAGGGAGCGTTCATCATCGTCAGGCCTTGCAGCAGGACGCCGACGAACACCGCGCCGACGGCGGTGCCGAAGGCGTTGGGCTTGGCGGCGCCGAGCACCGCGTAGCCGATGAGCGCCGCCGCTACCGCATCGAGGAGCAGATTATTACCCGAGGCGATGTCGCCACGTCCAAGCCGGGCGGCGAGCAAAATCCCGCCGATAGAGGCAAAAACTCCCGAAATGACATAGGCCCAGATTTTGTATGCCTTGACAGGCGCGCCGGCGAGTTCAGCGGCCCTCTCGTTGGAGCCGACCGCATACATCATGCGGCCGAAGCGGGTGTATTCGAGGAAGAACCAGATCAGCAGCGCGAGCACGACCAGCACCACCACCGAAACCGGGATCAGGTTCGGGATGAAGAAATCGATGCGGTGGCGGCCGAGCGCCAGAAAGGTTTCGGAAAACTTGCCGTTGGCGACCGAGCCATCGGGCATGGTCATGCCGGTGGCGATCGAGCGCCCTTCCGTCGGGATACGCTGCAGGCCAAGCAGCAGGAACATCATGCCGAGCGTGGCCAGCAGATCGGGCACGCGCATATAGACGATCAGCCAGCCATTGATCAGGCCGACGATGACGCCGATGACCAGGCAGGCGATGACGGCGACGATGGCGTTCTGCTCCAGCACGACCATCGCGTAGGAGGCCGCCATCATGGCGCTTGTCGCGACCGAGCCGATCGACAGGTCGAAGCCGCCGACGACCAGCGTTGCGGTGACGCCGAGCGCCAGCACGCCGGTGATGGCGACCGATTGGAAGATGAAGACAGCGCTTTGCGGCGAGGCGAAACCATCGGCCGCGATCGCGAAATAGGCGATCAACCCGACCAGCAGGATGATGAAGCCGCAGCGGATGGCATAGTCGCGCAATGTCATCGAACGCTCCCGCGCCGTTGCCCTGCCCGCCAAACTGGAACTCATGCCTGCACTCCGAATCTCGTCATTCCGCGACCTCATGCCGCGCTGTGAAGCGGGCCGCCGGCCACTTCCGCCAGCAGCCGGTCGAGGTCGATATCGGCGTTCCTGTGCTCGCCGACGATCGTGTGTTCCGACATCACCAGGATGCGGTCGGCGGTTTCCAGCGCCTCATCGATCTCGGTGACGAAAATCAGCGTGGCCCGGCCGTCGGCGCTTGCCCTGAGCTTAGCCGCGATGTCGCGGCGCGCCGAGATGTCGACACCCTGGAACGGCTCGTCGAGGATGAAGAGGCGCGAGGCCTGCGACATCCAGCGCGCCACCATCACCTTCTGCTGGTTGCCGCCGGACAGCGCCGAAAGCTCGTCCTTCTCGGAACGGCAGACGATGCCGAGCTCGTCGATCTGGCGGCGGGCGGCGAGGCGCTCGGCGCGCTTCTTCATGACGCCGAGGCTCGACATGCGCCTGAGGAACGGCAGGCTGATGTTGCGCTCGATGTTGAAGCCGCCAACGATGCCGCTTTCGGCGCGATCCTTGGCGACCAGGAAGACACCGGCGGCTATCGCCGCGCGCGCCGAGTCCGGCGCGTAGGGCTTGCCATCCATATGCATGGTTCCGGCGAGCGGCTTGCGCACGCCAAAAAGCGTTTCAGCAAGCGCCGTCTTGCCGACGCCGACGAGGCCGGTGATCGCCACCACCTCGCCGGCGCCGAGCGTCATCGCGATCGGCTTTGCGCCATGCGCGATCCGCAGGCCTTCTGCAGTGAAAACCGCGCGCGCCGAGCTTCTAGCGACGACCCTATCGAGACGAATCTTGCGGCCGAGCATGGCGTTGACGGCGCCCTCGTAATCAAGCGGTTTTTGATCGAAGACGCCGGAGACGACACCGTCGCGCATCGACATGATGCGGTCGGCGAGCCGCCTGATGTCGGACATGCGGTGCGAGATGTAGAGAATGGCGACGCCATGACCGCGCAGCCGGTCGATCAGCGAAAACAACCGGTCGGCCTCGGCGCTCGACAGCGAGGAGGTCGGCTCGTCGAGGATCAGCACTTTGGGCTGGTGCGCCATGGCGCGAGCGATGGCCACCATCTGCCGGTCGGCCAACGACAAGTCGCTAACGCGCGCCTTGAGGTCGATCGCGAGTCCCATGCGGTCGGCGACGGCCTTGGCTTCGGCACGGACATTGGCGGGCTTGAACAGCATCGACGCGCCTTTGCCGCTCAGCCGGTCGAGCGTCAGGTTGGTGGCGACGTCGAGGTCGGCGACCACGCCGTCATTGATGTTCTGGTGCACGGTGACGACGCCGGCGCGAATGGCTTCGGCGGGGGTTTGCGGGTCGAATGCCTTGCCGGCGAGCCGCATCGTGCCGGCACCGCGCGCGTAGACGCCGCTGATGATCTTGACCAGGGTGGACTTGCCGGCGCCGTTGGCGCCCATCAGCACGGTGACCTCGCCCGCATAAAGGTCGAGCGAGATGCCGCCAAGCACCTCGTTCTGGCCGAAGGATTTCCTCAAGCCCTCCACATGGAACACGGCATCTGGGCCCATTCCTTCCTCCCTGGTTCCTGACGCTATGGGGTCATTCGTCAATTGTCAACACGATTGACATTTGCCAGAGCGCTTCCTAGCTTGGCCCCGCCGCCGTGGCTCCGCTATCGTCGGACACCACGCGCAGGAGGGGAGAGAATGACCGGGAAGTTCGAAGCATTGTCGGTGGAGACGCTGCCGAAGCGCCTTGGCGAGACCGCGGCGCTGACCGAGCGCATCGGCAAGGACGCCAGCCACTGGAAAGTACGCGAGGTCGGTGACGGCAATCTGAACCTCGTCTTCATCGTCGAGGGCGACCAAGGTGCGGCGGTGGTGAAGCAGGCGCTGCCCTATGTGCGGCTGGTCGGCGACAGCTGGCCGCTGCCCTTGAAGCGCTCCTTCTTCGAATATCATGCGCTGACCCGGCAGGAGCGCCGGGCGCCCGGCTCGGTGCCGGCGATCTACCATTTCGACGAGACCCAGGCGCTGATCGTAATGGAATATCTGGCGCCGCCGCACGTCATCCTCAGGCGCGCGCTGATCGACGGCCGCGAATTGCCAAACATCGCGCGCGACATCGGCCTGTTCATGGCCCGCACGCTGTTCCGCGGCTCGGATCTGTCGATGGTGACGAAAGAGCGCAAGGCCGACCTGGCGCTGTTCGCCGACAATGTCGAGCTCTGCGACATCACCGAGAACCTGGTGTTCTCCGATCCCTATTTCGACGCCAGGATGAACCGGCATACTTCGCCGCAGCTCGACGGCCTGGTTGCCGAATTGCGCGCCGACCGCGACCTCAAGGTCGAGGCGCAACGGCTGAAGCACCTTTTCGCGGCCAATGCCGAGACGCTGCTGCATGGCGACCTGCATTCCGGCTCGATCATGGTGACCGACACCGAGACCAGGATGATCGATCCGGAATTCGCCTTTTATGGCCCGATCGCCTTCGATGTGGGCATGCTGCTCGCCAATTTCTGGATGGCCTTCTTCTCGCAGCGCGGACACGAGGAAAAAGGCAGCCGCGACTCGATGCGCCCCTATCTGCTCGGCGTCACCGCCGAGACCTGGGCGACCTTCCGCGCCGAGTTCTCGCATCTCTGGCGCACCGAACGCACCGGCATGCTCTACCAGAAAAGCCTGTTCGAAGATCAGGGCGACAGGCTGGGTTCCGAACAGGCGCTCGACCACACGCTGCATTCCATCTGGACCGACCTGCTCGGCTTTGCCGGCATAGAGGTGCACCGGCGCATCCTTGGGCTGGCCCACAATGCCGATTTCGAGACTATTGCCGATCAAGACCTGCGCGCCAGATGTGAGGCCAAGGCTTTGCGCTTCGGCCGCCACATCGCCGTCAACCGGCGCCAGATCCACAGCATCGACGAGGTCAACAATCTGGCCGCGCTGATCGAACAGGAGAACTGTATTTGAACGTCGGCGAACGCCACTACCGCACCATCTGGCTCAGTGACGACAAGCGCTCGGTCGAGATCATCGACCAGCGCTGGCTGCCGCATGAGTTCCGCATCGAGACGATCGGAACCGTCGCCGGCATCGCCACCGCCATCCGCGACATGTGGGTGCGCGGCGCGCCGCTGATCGGCGTCACCGCCGCCTATGGCGTCGCCATCCAGATGATGGACGATCCGTCGGACGAAGCGCTCGACACGGTGTGGGAAACGCTTCACAAGACGCGGCCGACGGCGATCAATCTGCGCTGGGCGCTGGACGAGATGCGGCGCTTCCTTAAGCCGCTCGCGCCGGAAGAGCGCGCCGAGGCCGCGTACCGGCGTGCCGCCGAGATCGCCGACGAGGATGTGGGCTTAAACCGCGCCATCGGCGAGAACGGGCTTGCCATCATCAAGGAGATCGCGGCGAAGAAGCAGCCGGGCGAGACCGTCAACATCCTCACCCACTGCAATGCCGGGTGGCTGGCGACGGTCGACTACGGCACCGCCACCGCGCCGATCTATCTGGCGACCGAGGCCGGTATCCCCGTCCATGTCTATGTCGACGAAACCAGGCCGCGCAACCAGGGCGCCCAGCTGACGGCTTGGGAGATGGCAGGGCACGGCGTGCCGCACACGCTGATCGTCGACAATGCCGGCGGCCATCTGATGCAGCATGGCGACATCGACATGGTCATCGTCGGCACCGACCGCACCACCGCCAATGGCGACGTCTGCAACAAGATCGGCACTTATCTGAAGGCTTTGGCCGCCGCAGACAATGACGTGCCCTTCTATGTCGCGCTCCCCTCGCCCACCATCGACTGGACGGTGGCCGATGGGCTGAAGGAAATCCCCATCGAGGAACGCTCCGGCGACGAGGTCTCGCTGGTGTGGGGGAGGACGGCTGACGGCAAGGTCGCCCAAGTGCGCGTGTCGCCCGATGCGACGCCGGCGGCCAACCCGGCCTTCGATGTGACGCCGGCGCGGCTGGTGACGGGTCTCATCACCGAGCGCGGCGTGGCAAAGGCCTCGCGCGAAGGACTGAAGGCGATGTTTCCCGAACGGGGGTAGTCTTCCCGTCGGGAGACGTTGGTAGGACACGAGATACCCCGCCAGCGTCTCAAAGCTTGGGTTCCTCGCCCCACGCGATCGCCTGGGCACCAATTAACAGCGCCAACCCTCCTCTCCCATAAACCCGCGCTAATGTTCTCAGGGCGGGGTGAAAGTCCCCACCGGCGGTAAGGGTCTCGACCCGCGAGCGCCTTCCGGTCCACGCGTTAACGCGTGGATTGACAGTGCCGAGCATCACTGCTTCTTCCACGAGCATTTCACCGTAAAGGGCAAGGAAGCGAAGGCCCGCGTCGAGATCCTCGCCGCGCGTGCAAGGATCGCCGCGTGAACCGCTCCACGAGCGGTGCACTAAACTAAACCGATTTGGATTTCAGGACCGCAACTTGTGTGGGTTGCGGTCCGCCGGAAATCCGGCCAGAAGCAGTCGGGTCAGGCCATGGCGCCTGACGTTGGGTAACTTGTGCCTGCAACAGATACGGGAGACTATTCGTTGGCTCGCATCACACTGAGACAATTGCTCGACCATGCCGCCGAACATGGCTATGGCGTGCCTGCCTTCAACATGAACAACATGGAACAAGGCCTCGCCATCATGGAGGCGGCCGAGGAGACCAAGTCGCCGGTCATCCTGCAGGCCAGCCGCGGCGCGCGCGCCTATGCCAATGACGTGGTGCTGGCCAAGCTGATCGACGCGCTGGTCGAGATCCATCCCGACATCCCGGTCTGCATGCATCTCGACCACGGCAACAACGAAGCGACCTGCGTCACGGCGATCCAGTATGGCTTCACCTCGGTGATGATGGACGGCTCGCTGAAGGAGGACGGCAAGTCTCCGGCCGATTACGCTTATAATTCCGGCATCACCCGCCGCGTCGTCGACATGGCGCATTGGGGCGGCGTGTCGGTGGAGGGCGAGATCGGCGTGCTCGGCTCCCTGGAGAGCGGCGGCGGCGAGCAGGAGGACGGCCATGGCGTCGAAGGCGCGATCAGCCACGACCAGCTCTTGACCGACCCGGTGCAGGCCGAGCAGTTCGTGCGGGATACGCATGTCGATGCGCTGGCGGTGGCCATGGGCACCAGCCACGGCGCCTATAAATTCTCGCGCAAGCCGGACGGCGCGGTGCTGGCGATGAATGTGATCGAGGAGATCCACCGCCGTCTGCCCAACATGCATCTGGTGATGCATGGCTCCTCGTCGGTGCCGGAAGAGCTGCAGGAGATCATCAACAAATATGGCGGCCAGATGAAGCCGACCTGGGGCGTGCCGGTGGAGGAGATCCAGCGCGGCATCAAGCATGGCGTGCGCAAGATCAACATCGACACCGACAACCGCATGGCGCTGACCGGCGCGATCCGCAAGGTGCTGACCGAGAACCCGTCGGAGTTCGACCCGCGCAAATATCTGACGCCGGCGATGGCTGCCATGAAGAAGCTCTGCAAGGAGCGCTTCGAGCAGTTCGGTACCGCCGGCAACGCGCCGAAGATCAAGCCGATTCCGTTGGCGGAGATGGCCAAGCGCTACAAGTCGGGCAGCCTCGATCCGAAATTCGGCTAAGCAGCATCAGCATGACCTGTCACGGTCAGGTCGCAAAAAAGGCCATAGCGAACGCCGCCGAACGCTATTCGGCGGCGTTCGGCGTCTCCGCGTCGGCGCGAATGAGCTTGATGTCCGCGCCCGCCGCCCAGGCGCCGATGTCCTCGCGGCGGAGTGCTGCCGCCATCATGTCGGGGAAATGGTCGGGCGTGCAGGCAAAGACCGGGATGCCTAGCGCGGCGACCGACCCGGCCATCGACGGATCGTAGCCGGGACGGCCCTGATCGGTGAGCGCCAAGAGCACGACGACATTGACGCCCGACCGGACAAGTGCTGCCAGCCTTTGCAGGAGCTCCTTGCCGTTGCCGCCTTCGTAGAGATCGGTGATCAGGATGAAATGCGCCTTGGTCGGCCGTTCGATGCGCTCGGCGCAATAGGCGACCGCCTGGTTGATGTCGGTGCCGCCGCCGAGCTGGACGCCGAACAGCACCTCGACCGGATCGCTGAGTTCCTCTGTCAGATCGACGATCGCCGTGTCGAAGCAGACGAGTTTCGTCCGCACTACCGGCAGCGAGGCCATCACGGCGGCGAAGATCGAGGCGTAGATGACCGAGCTTGCCATCGAGCCGGACTGGTCGACGCAGAGCGTCACCTCGTCGAGGTCGACCAATCGGCGCTGACGACGCATGAAACCGACCAGCTTTTCCGGAACCACGGTCTTATGGTCCGGCTGGTAGTGGCGGAGGTTCGCCGTGATCGTGCGCGGCCAGTCGATATCGCGCTGGCGCGGCCGGTTGGTGCGCCGCGACTTATCGAGCGCACCGCGAATCGCCTCCGCGGTCTTCTGCTCCAGGCGCTGCATCAGCTTGGCGACAATGTCGGAAATGATCGACCGGGCGATGTCCTTGGTCTTGTCCGGCATCGCTGAGCGCAAGGAGATCAGGTCGGCGACGAGATTGACGTCCGCTTCGATCGCCTTGAGGAATTCCGGTTCCATCAGCATCTGCTTCAGGTTCAGCCGCTCGAAGGCGTCCTTCTGCACGACCTGGACGACCTGCTCGGGGAAGAAGGAGCGGATGTCACCCATCCATTGCGCGACGCGGGGCGCCGAGCGGCCGAGCCCGCCGCGCCGCTTGCGCGGATCGCCGGCGGTGTCGCCGCTGCCGTCGCCATAAAGCGCATCGAGCGCCGCCGAGAGTTTTCGGTCCTCGGCCGACAGCGCCGAGGAGGATTCTTCGTCGGCGCCAATCGCCAGCCGCCAACGGCGCTCGCGATTGTCCGCAATCGGTTCGAGGTCCGGCCCGGTCGTATCGTTAGCCATGGCTGGGCTCCCCGGTGATCAGACGGCGTAGGATGCCAAAATGCCTCCGCCATGCCGCGCCACCATCCGGCGCCGGAATCAGCCCGGCAGGCAGGCTCGTTCTCTTGCCAAGCACGGCCTCGATGAGGCGGCGACGCTCCATGCTGTCGAGGTTGGAGAAGACGCGGCGCAGCAGCGGCAGATGCGCCACGAAAGCCTCTTCGTCGAGCGAGGCTAGCCAGGCATCGACGGCGCCGCGCAAACCCTCGTCATAGATCAGCCGCTGGCCGGCGCCGCTGAAGAACCCTTCGAAGAAGGCTGCGGCATCGATCACGGGCGTTCCTGGCGACAGGCGCCTTGCCAGGAGATCGGCGGTCTCATCGGCTGAGAGCTGTCCAGCTTCGTAGAGTAGGTGCGCGGCGCAACCGGCGACGAGCGCCGTGGAGCGCGAAGAGTCGAGCACGGCCGCCAGGCCGTTGCGCCACGCCTCAAGGACATGCTCGTCCGGCTCGACCAGCTTGATCGCCTCGTCGGCCTTGCGCAGCGCTCCCATCAGCGCGGCAGCGGCCTGCGAGTCGAGATCGCGCGCCGCGTAAGGCAGCGCGATGGAGCCTTCGATGATCAGCCGCTCCAGCAGGCCGGCGAGTCGCTCGGTCTCGGTCTTGCGCGCTTCGCCGTAACGGATGATGTCGGCCAGCGGTGGCACCGAGGCCAGCAACTCCAGGCACTCGCTGCTGTGCGCCGCCTTTTCCTCGAGCGCTGCAAGACCGGCGGCGGACGCCTCGCTCAGGGCGGCGGTGATCGCACTCTGCACCAGCGTGGCCAAAGCATCGAGCGTCGCGGCGGCGCCGATCATCTGGATCAGCCTGCCATTGGCGGCCTTCTCGATGGTCGGGCCGTAGACCAGGTTCTCGACAAGGCGGACGGCATATTCCGGCTGCCAGGCGAGCATCCAGCGCTCACGGAATGTGCCGCGGCTGCGGCCGACTTCGGTCAGCCTGCCCCAATTGACGCCAAGCACGTTCAGCCGGTGCAGCAATGTCGAGCGGAAGAGACCGCTCTCGCTGCGCAGGTCGACGGAAAGTTCCCGCTCCAGTGCCTCTGGCTTCAGCCTTGCAGCCTTCTGGTTGCGCTGCAGATCGTCAATCAGCGGCGCGAGCGGCGTGTCGTGCGGGATCTCGCCGACATCGGCGCCGAGCAGCAGCTCGGCCTCGACCATCTTCCACAGCAGGGCCTCGCCGTTGAAGAGGGCCGAAATCGAAGCGTCACGCAGTTCCTCGAAGCCCGGCTTTGGCCGTTCGCGGATTGCGGCTAGCGCGCGCGCCAGACGCTCCGCCTCGATCAGCGAGGCGGTGGAGATCATGTGGCCCTTCGCCCGCAGCACCGAGGCGATCCGCGCCAACCACAGGACCGAGGCGTCGTCCTGCCCACGTGTCTGCCACAGATGCTTGCACCAGCCCGGCGCGACGACGCCGGCGCCATAACCATAGCCCAGCGCCAGGCGCGGTCCGGTCCACGGCGCATAGGTCATCGTGGTCTTGCGCCGGCCGATGCCCTTGAGCAGCGCCTGGTCGCTCTTCTGCGTATGCCCCGCTTGAAGGGCCGGCACATGCCAGGCGCCGCAAACCACGGCCATGGGGCCGTCGAATTCCTTCCGCGCTGCGGCGATCTCGAGGCGCATATGTGCCTCGCGCATAGCCTCGAACCTGCCGATCGAACCCTCGCCGTCGCGCAGCGTCATCATCGCGTCGGCGATGGCCGCGAAGATCGGGCCGGGCTCGGGATTCTGCTCGATGATGTCCGACCACCAGCTCTCGCCGTCCTCGTAGCCGGCGGCACGCGCCAAAGTGCCGATCGGATCCTGGATGCGCGAGGGTTCTTCTCCCTGCTCTTCCGTGACGTCCGCCTCGGCTGCTTCGGTGTCCGCTGCCGCTTCAGCCGCCTTCTCCGCAAGCCGCGCGGCCGACGGCAGGTCGATAAAGCGCAGCGCCGCCTTGTTGGCGACGGCCCAAAGTGCTGCCTGATATTCCGGCGAGAATTCGGCGAAAGGCCAGAAGCTGGTCGCGGCAGGATCATCCTCCGGATAGCAGAGCAGTGCCACCGGCGGCTTCATGTCCGGGCTGGCGAGCAGCGGCAACAGCGGCGAGGCATCCGCCGGCCCCTCGATAAGCACGGCGACCGGTTGCAACTCCTGCAACGCCTTGACCAGGCTCCCGGCGGAGCCTGGTCCGTGGTGGCGGATGCCGAAATAGCTGATGCCGCCTTGCGTCATGGTTCAGATGGCCGCGTTGAGCGCCGCATAGTAGCCGGCATAGTCCGGCCGCTTCTTCAGCACCGTCTCCAGATATTCCTCCAGAACCACCTTGTCCTGCACAGGATCCTTGACGATGGCGCCGACAAGGCTCGGCGCCAGGCCTTCGGCATGCAGCTTGCCGTCATCGAACCATGCCGCCTGGCTGAGACCGCTGACCATGGTTGCGATCGCCTCGGCGGTGGAGAGCGAGCCCGACGGCGTCTTCAGCGTGACCTTGCCGTCCGCGGTGGCGCCCGAACGCAGCTCGCGGAAGATGGTGAGCACCCGCGCAATCTCCTCGCCGACATTCTTCGGCACCGGCAGGTCCAGCCCGCCGGCCATCTCGCCGACGCGCCGGGAGACAATCGAGACTTCCTCGGCCATATCGTCCGGCAAAGGCAGCACCACGACGTTGAAGCGGCGCTTCAGCGCCGAGGAGAGCTCGTTGACGCCCTTGTCGCGGTTGTTGGCGGTAGCGATGATGTTGAAGCCGCGCTGCGCATAGATCGAGGTGTTCAGCTCCGGCACCGGCATCATCTTCTCCGACAGCACGGTGATCAGCGTGTCCTGCACGTCGGAGCCCATGCGCGTCAGCTCTTCCAGCCGGCAAAGCTTGCCGTCCTGCATGGCGCGGTAGAGCGGCGTCGGCACCAGCGCTTCCTGGCTCGGGCCCTTGGCGAGCAGCTGGGCATAGTTCCAGCCATAGCGGATCTGATTCTCGTCAGTGCCGGCGGTGCATTGCACGACCAGCGTCGAGTTGCCCATGATGGCGCCGGCGAGATGTTCCGAGACCCAGGATTTTGCCGTTCCGGGAACGCCGAGCAGAAGCAGCGCGCGGTCGGTGGCGAGCGTGGCGACCGCCGTTTCCATCAATTGCCGGCGGCCGACATATTTTGGCGAAATCACCGTGCCGTCGCTCGCCTTCCCGCCCATCAGATAGGTGAGCACGGCTTTCGGCGACAGGCTCCAGCCGGCAGGCTTTTGCCGGTCGTCGCCGCGCGCCAGGGCCTGCAGTTCGGCGGCGTAGACCTGTTCGGCCGGGAGGCGAATGGCTGCGTTCATGCGATCTTCTCCGGGTTGATCATGTGGTTGGGTTTGCGGCCAGCGCCGCGTTGAGGCGCAGCAGGCTAAGCGATGGGGATGCGGGCGGCAGGCCGGCGGCGACGACCTCGCCGATCAATTTTTCCGCCGTCGCAGCCGTGGCAAGAAAGCCGATGGATTCGAGATGCTGCTCGGTGTTCCGTTTCACGACGTCGTTGTCGCCCGAGACGGCGGATCGCAACGCGGAAAGCGTCTTGCCCTTTGCAAGGTCGCCCCACTCCAGCCAGCCTGCCTCAGCGCCTTCGACCATGTTGAGCGCGGCCAGATTTTGCCCGTCATTCAGGATCTGCCTGATCAGGACACGCTTCCCGCCGCTGTCCAAACGCGCCGTGAGTTGGAGGCCGAGAATCGCCAGCCTGCCACCGGCTGCGGCAAGCAGATCCGCCAGAGAGGCCACCGCCGCGTCGCCGCCGGACGCCGCGACCATTCGAACGAGAAAGAGATCGGCGCCGTCATCGACGCCGAACTGCCATGCGCCGATGAAATCGGCCTCTGTCTTGCCGAAGTGGGCGACGAGATCGCCGAAGTAGCAGGAGGCGAACAAGTCGGCACGACGTGCTTGCTGCGCAGGGGATTTGAGTTTCACCGGCGCGTAGGTGGTGCGGCGGCGGATGAAGCCGGATTTGCCCTCCTCGATGAAGGCGGCGAGCTCAGCTATCGGGTCTTCCGAGCCGCCATCCGCTGGATTGCCCCGTTCCCCCAACCTCGCCAGCAGCCGGCCGGCCATTTCGCGCACCTTGCCTGAGCGATCGGCAGACAGGCTCTTCAGAAACGGCACGTCATCGGCCCCCAGGCCAAAACGCATGAGTTCGACTAGCGCAAGCCTGACCTCGGCGGGCTCGCTTGCCCCTTTTGTCTCGATAAGGGTCCGCGCCAATGCGGGTGCGGAGCGACGCAAATCGATCAGCGCGCTGCGGCGCGCGGCGGGATAGAAATCGTCCCAGGTTTCCGCCGTCAAATCCTCGCGCCGCGACTGCTTTTCGCTGTCCGCGCCTGCCTGCCAGTCGACCCAGGGGGCGTAGATATCCGGGCTTTCCTGATCCGTCGCAGCGGGCATCCAGTCCATCGGATGCAGCACGAAGCCTCGGCTGGCGACAAGCGCGGCCACGCGGGTCTTGAGCCGCGCATCAGCCGCATATTTAAGCGCGGCACGCAGCAATGGCCGCAGCCGTTCGGGAAGCATCGGCAAGGCCAGCACCGGCAGCGGCAGGCGCCGCTTCAAGCTCTTCGGCGCCGCAGGGCGAAGCGCGACATCCAGCGCCTGCGCGGCGATGGCCAAGAGCCGCCTCTCCCGTTCGTCCGAGTTGGAAGCGGTGGCTACCTCTTTCCACTCGACCGGGGCGAATTCGAACATGGCGCCGCCAGAAATCCAGCCGTCGCGCAACCGTGCCAGCCCCGCTTGATCGAGCCCGTTCATGACAGATCGAGCCTCCCGATGCTGCTTTGCGAGGCCAGCAGCTCGAGCCTGGCGCCGTTCCAGAGTGCGGCGGTCGCCGCGAGATCGATGCCGAGCAAGGTCTGGTGGACGGACCCAGCGACAGGCAAGGCGATGCCGTGCGGATCGTTTGCCGCCTGCCACCAGGCGGCGTCCTTTTCGTCCAACGCGATCGCGCCGGCCGGCAGGATGATGGGGCAGTCCGACAGCCATGGGGCGCCCTCCTGGAAGGCGGCGTAGGCGGCCAGCGGATCGCCGGCTGCATCCGGGGCGAAAGCCGGCCATGCACCGGGCGCGGCATCTCCCAGCCGTTCCGCGACCAGCGCCCGCAGCGGATTGCGCGACGGATAGAACACCAGCCTCGCCTTGAAGCGATCCCCCGGCGCGAAGGCGCCGGACCGCCGGCCGGCTGAGGCCGGGAAGAAATCGAGCAGCACCGCAAATCGCGGAACCGAGCTTTTCAGGTCGAGCAGCCAGGTCGCGTGGCTGACGAGGCCGTCGCGGCGAGTCTCGATCTTTTCGCCAAGCACCTCCCAGTCGCTCTCGACCTGAACGGCGTCGGGATTGGCGAGGATCTGGTCGCGCGTCTCCGATGCCGAGACCAGGCGTTTCAGCTCGGCATCATCGGGTGCCGCGCGCCAGGCCTTGGCAAGCAGCACCAGCTTGCCCAGCTCGCGGATGGCGGCGTCCGGCCGCTCCTCGCCGCGCAGCGCCATCAGCTTCGCGGGCAACTCGTCGATACGACCGGCCAGCGCCGTCGCCTTCAGGTCGACCAGCCGTGCGGCGATGCGGCGGCAGCGCTCGCTCGAGGCATCGACAAAGCCGGCAAGGCCGAGCCGCAACTGGTCGGCGATCCATTGGTCGAGCTCGTCGAGCGCGGCCGAGACCGCGCTGCGCGTGTCCTCCGCTCGCTTACGCTGCGCCGCCTCGCGGCGTTCGGTGGCGGCAGCGTCCTCGACAGGAGGTGCCTCTTCCGGCCGCGATGCCTCGTCGATGCTTTTGCCTTCCGCGCGAGCCGGCGCCGTGGCCGGCGGCTGCCCTGGCTTGCGGCGCCGGCCGAGCCAGTCGTTCACCCAATCGGGCGTCTGGTCGAGGCGGGCGAAGCTGTCGGGTGCCGTGGCGCCGATCCAGGCCAGCGCCAGTATGTGCTTGCACGGAAATTTCCGCGACGGACAGGTGCATTTATAGCCGTGGTCGGAGGTGTCGAACGCGACCCGGTAGGGGTTGGAGCCCGAGCCCTGGCATTCGCCCCAGATCAGCGGCAGCTGTTCATGCGCTTCAAGCCGGGGCCAGTTCGACCGCTTGGTCAGCTTGGCGGCTGCGCCAAGCGAGGCCTGATCGGGGGCCAAAGCCTCGATTGTTTTCAAATCCAGCTGCAAGCCGCGCGCCTCTCACCACCCCGAAGCATGACTTCGCGACGATTGATAGCCGTTTGCGGCCGGCTGTTGTAGCTCCAGTCGCCGCAAAATCGAAAGCTTGTCCAACGTTCCGTTGTTCCTGAACGCCGGGTCGCGCGAAGCTCGCATCCAGGATGTTCCCATTCAACAGTTCGAGCTGTGAACGCTGTTCATTTTTCTCTTGAACGACGTTCACGATGTGCTATGCTGCATACATGAACAATGTTCACTGGATTGTATCCGGCCTGAAACAAGCCCACGCCGACGCAGCCTAAGCCTGAAACGAAAGGACCATATCGATGCTCACCGACAGCCATGCCCGCAAATATTCAAGCGCCTGCAAGCCCTGGAGACCGATCGCAGACGAAAGGTGCGGGGCGCCAAGGGCAAGAAACAAATGGATTGGAATAAATCGCAGTAACGAAGTTTAACCGCTTCCCGGTAAACAAGGCTCAAACCGCGCAAGTGTCCGCTCAGTCCAAACGGATTGCCAGCCGGGCTTGCCCAATGGAAATTGCCATGAACACCCATCTGATGATGTCGCGGCGCTTCGCGCCTCTCTTCTGGACGCAATTCCTCTCGGCCTTCAACGACAATTTCCTGAAGAACACGCTGGTGTTCCTCATTCTCTTCACGCTGGCGAAGGACCAGGCCGCGTCGCTGGTGACGCTGGCCGGCGCCATTTTCATGGCCCCCTTCCTGCTGCTTTCGGCGCTTGGCGGTGAGATCGCCGACCGCTTTGACAAGGCGCTGATCGCGCGGCGCCTGAAATTCACCGAGATCGCCGCGGCCGCCGTCGCTGTCGTCGGCATCGCGCTGTCCTCAGTCCCGGTGCTGATGACGGCGCTGTTGATGTTCGGCATCATCTCGGCGCTGTTCGGGCCGATCAAATACGGCATCCTGCCGGATCATCTCGAGCGCAAGGAACTGCCCAAGGCCAATGCCTGGATCGAGTCGGCCACCTTCGCCGCGATCCTCGGCGGCACGATTGCCGGCGGCGTCGTTTCCGCCGACGGCATCGGCGTTTCGGTGTTCGGACCGATCATGATGGCGCTCGCCGTCGGCTGCTGGCTGGTCAGCCGCTACATCCCTGCCACGGGTTCGGCTGCTCCCAACCTCACCATCGACTGGAACATCTTGCGCTCGACCTGGCGGCAGGTCGCCGACCTGCGCACCGATACGCGCATCTGGCGCGCCGGCCTGATGACCTCCTGGTTCTGGCTGGTCGGGGCCATCGTGCTTTCGATCCTGCCGGCGATGATCAAGGATTCGCTTGGCGGCAATGAGATCGCCGTCACCGCCTATCTCGCAGTGTTCGCCGTCTCCATCGCCGTCGGCTCGGCCATCGCCGCCTGGATGTCGCAGGGCCGCATGGTGCTTTTGCCCGCGCCGGTCGGCACCGCGCTGATGGCGCTGTTCGGGCTGCACCTGGCCTGGACCATCGGCAGCATGCAGCCTTCGCCGACAGCCGCCAGCCTTTCGTCCTTCTTCGCCGGCCCGAACACCATCCGTGTGGCCATCGACCTCGCCGGCATGGCCATCGCCGCCGCCTTCCTGGTGGTGCCGACCTTCGCCGCCGTGCAGGCCTGGTCGCCGGAGGCGCGCCGCGCCCGTGTCGTCGCGGCAGTCAGCATCGTCAATGCCGGCTTCATGACCGTCGGCGGCATCCTTGTCGCCGCCATCCAGGCTGCCGGCGTCTCCATCGCGGGCATCCTGTTCGGCCTCGTCGTCGCCAACGCGATTGCCGCCTGGCTGATGCTGAAATTCCTGCCGACCAATCCGTTCCGCGACTTCGTCTCGATCCTGTTCCGCGCCTTCCTGCGGCTGGAGGTCGAGGGGCTCGACAATCTCAAGGCGGCCGGCAAGGCGCCGATCCTGGCGCTCAACCATGTCAGCTTCCTCGACGGTCCGCTGGCGCTGACGCTGACCGACGAGGAGCCGGTCTTCGCCATCGACTACACGATCGCCCAGGCCTGGTGGATGAAACCCTTCATGAAGCTCGCCCGGGCGCTGCCGCTCAATCCGGCGAAGCCGATGTCGACCCGCACGCTGATCAAGATCGTGCAGGGCGGCGATCCGCTGGTCATCTTCCCGGAGGGCCGCATCACCGTCACCGGCGGCCTGATGAAGGTCTATGACGGCGCCGCCATGGTCGCCGACAAGACCGGCTCGATGGTAGTGCCGGTGCGCATCGAGGGGCTGGAGAAGAGCTACTTCTCGCGGCTCTCCTCGCAGCATGTGCGCCATCGCCTGTTCCCGAAGGTCAAGGTGACCATCCTGGAGCCGGTAAAGCTCGAAGTCGCCCAGGAACTGAAGGGGCGTCAGCGCCGCGCCGCGGCGGGCTCCGCGCTCTACCAGGTGATGTCGGACCTCGTCTTCCGCACTCAGGACATCGACAAGACGGTGCTTCAGAAGATCATCGAGACGGCTCACGAGCGCGGCATGAAGGAACTCGCCGTGCAGGATCCGGTCACCGGTTCGCTGAGCTACGGCAAGCTGCTCACCGCCGCCGCGGTGCTCGGCGAGAAGTTCGAGCATCTCTATGCGGGACAAGCGACGCTGGGCATCATGCTGCCCAACGCCAACGGCTCATGCGCGACGCTGCTCGGCGTCATGTCGGCTGGCAAGGTGCCGGCGATGATCAACTTCACCGCGGGTGCGGCCAACATCCTGTCGGCCTGCAAGGCGGCCGAGGTGAAGACCGTGCTCACCTCCCGCGCCTTCGTCGAGCAGGCCAAGCTCGGGCCGGTGGTGGAGGAGATCGGCCGTTCGGTCGACATCGTCTGGCTCGACGACCTGCGCGCCACGATCGGCATCAAGGACAAGCTGCTCGGCCTGTTGCGCAAGACGACGCCGCGGGTGGCGCGCAAGGCGGACGATCCGGCAGCGATCCTGTTCACCTCCGGCTCGGAAGGCACGCCGAAGGGCGTGGTGCTGACCCATCGCAACATCCTGGCCAACGCCGCCCAGGCCGCGTCGCGCATCGACTTCCACTCGGGCGACAAGGTGTTCAACGTGCTGCCGATCTTCCACTCCTTCGGCATGACGGCGGGAACGGTGCTGCCGCTGATTTCGGGCGTGCCGGTCTATTTCTACCCCTCCCCGCTGCACTACCGCATCGTGCCGGAACTGATCTACGGATCGAACGCGACGATCATCTTCGGCACCGATACCTTCCTCGCCGGCTACGCCCGCACGGCGCATCCTTACGACTTCCGCTCGGTGCGCTACTGCTTCGCCGGCGCCGAGCCGGTCAAGGCGGCGACGCGCACGACCTATATGGAGAAGTTCGGCCTGCGCATCCTCGAGGGCTACGGCGTGACGGAAGCAGCCCCGGTGATCGCCATCAACACGCCGATGTACAACAAGTCGGGCAGCGTCGGCAAAATCATGCCCGGCATGGAGTATCGCCTGGACCCGGTGCCCGGCGTCGACGAAGGCGGACGGCTGTTCGTGCGCGGCCCGAACGTCATGTCGGGCTATCTGCGGGCCGAGAACCCCGGCGTGATCGAGCCACTGAAAGACGGCTGGCACGACACCGGCGATGTCGTCACCGTCGATGATGCCGGCTTCATCTCGATTCGGGGCCGCGCCAAGCGCTTCGCCAAGATCGGCGGCGAGATGATCTCGCTGGCCGCGGTCGAGGCGCTGGCAGGCGAGCTCTGGAAAGGCTCGCCGTCAGCCGTCGCGGCGGTGCCGGACGCGCGCAAGGGCGAGAAGCTCATCCTGATCACAGAAGCTTCCGGCGCGACCCGCGCGGACTTCCTCGCCTTCGCCAAGGCGAATGGCGCCATGGACCTGATGGTGCCGGCCGAGGTGCGCGTCGTGCCGAAAGTGCCGGTGCTCGGTTCCGGCAAGCTCGACTTCGCCGGCGTGACCAGGATGGTGCGCGGCGAGGAAGAGCTGAAGGTCAAGGCTGCTTGATCTCAAGAGCTGGAGCAGGCCGGCGTTCAGGCCGGCCTGCCCGTCATTCACTGACAATCGGCATCTTGGCAGACGAATGTCTACATATTTGCCGCCGTCGGGCGCACGATCACTTCGTTGACGTCGACGCCGTCGGGCTGTTCGAGGGCGAAGCGGATCGCGCGGGCGATGGCGTCCGGCGTCAGTGATTTCTGCCGCCACTCCTTCAAAGCCGCGGCCACCTGCGGGTCGCTGATGTCGTCGCCCAGTTCGGTCGCGGTCACGCCGGGCGAGATGATCGTGGCGCGGATGTCGTCATGCTCTTGGCGCAGGCCTTCGGTGATCGCCCACACCGCATATTTGGTGCCGCAGTAGACCGCCGCGGTGGGCAGAACGAGATGCGCGCCGACGGACGCCACGTTGACCACGTGCCCGTTTTTCTGCGCGACGAAGCGTGGCAGCACCGAAGCGATCCCGTTCAGCACGCCGAAGATGTTGACGTTGATCATGCGCGCCCACTCATCGCGCTTCAGCGCGGCAAGCGGCGACAGCGGCATGACGCCGGCATTGTTGACCAGCACATCGATCCGTCCAAATTCGGCGTGCGCGGCATCGGCGAAAGCATCGAAGCTCTCAGCCTTCGTTACGTCGAGCTCGCGCCAGGCGACGTGTTCACCGATTTCCTCGGCCAGCGCCTTCAGACGCTCGCCGCGTCGGGCGCCGATAAACAGCCTGGCGCCCGCCGATGAGAGCTCGCGAACCGTCGCTTCGCCGATGCCGCTCGAGGCGCCGGTGATCAATACAACCTTGTCTTTCAGTCCCGTCATGATCGTTTCCTTTTCGCTTGCGGTGACGGGTCGAAAAATGGTGGCGCGAAGGCGGAGAGCGGTAGCGTAATCGTCCAAAGAGTTTGCACGATCCTCCAAATAAACCGACCAAGCCTTGCAACATTGCGCGCGATGCAGATTTATGCGGCATGGACAAAATTGCCGACCTGGCTCAGCTGATCTCGCGGTTCGCACCGGTTTCCGGCATGTCCGGCACCGCTGTGCCCCGGCTGTCGCTCATTCGCGCCGACCATCCCAGCGCGCCGGTGCCAGCGGTCTACGAAGCTTCGCTTTGCATAATCGCCCAAGGGTCGAAGCGCGTCTCGCTGGCCGGCCAGAGCGTGATCTATGATGCATCGAGCTATCTTCTTGTTTCGGTCGACCTGCCTCTGGTCGGCCATGTTCTCGAGGCCAGTCCGGCCGCGCCATATCTTTGCTGCAAGATCGACTTCGACCCAGCGGCACTTGCCGACCTGCTTGTGATCGAGCGGCGGGTTTCTTCCGAGAAGGACTTGCCCGTGCTTGCCGTCTATCCAAGCGATCCTGACCTGATCGATGCCGCATGCCGATTGGTGAAGCTGCTCGATCGCCCCGAGACCATCGATGTCCTGGCCCCGCTCGTGGAGCGCGAAATCCTCTACCGTCTGCTCACCGGTCCGCATGGCGCAACGCTTCGTCAAATGGGAACCGTCGACAGCCACCTGAACCAGGTGAGCCGCGCCATCGCCACGATACGCAGCGGCTTCCACACGCAGTTGCGGATCGACGAGATTGCCGCCGCCTCAGGCATGAGCGCGTCGTCGCTTCACGCCCACTTCAAGGCGATCACACGCATGACCCCGCTCGAATATCAAAAGCAGCTACGCCTGCAGGAAGCGCGAAGGCTGATGCTGGCCGACGGGGCCAACGCCGGCACGGCCGGTTTCGCGGTCGGCTACGACAGCCCGTCCCAGTTCAGCCGCGAATATCGGCGCCTGTTCGGCGCCCCGCCCCGTCAGGACATCGAGCGCCTTCAGGCTATACCCGGCTCGGCCGCGGCCTATTAACCCTTTTGCTGAGCGGGGCAGCAGCCTGCAAACAGGCAAGCGCGCCTCAAACCACGACCACCACCTTGCCGAACTGTTCGGGATAGGCGGCTGGGGGCAGCAAGGAGAAACTGCTCGCCCGCCCGCGCCTCAGACCCAATCTCGGAAATGCCTTTACCTGGGCTTTCAATTCGAATGCAGTATCACGCCGACTTCAGCACCGTGAACGGCCGTTTCTGCACCGGCCGCTTCGCCTGGAAACTTGCCGCCGGCAGCGGACGGCCGACGTGGTAGCCTTGCACCTTGTCGATGCCGAACTCGCGCATCAGCGCCATCTGCTCGTCGGTTTCCACGCCTTCGACCAGGATCTTGTGGCCGCGGTTGCGGACCAGCGCGATGATGTCCTGGAGCATGGCCATACCCTTCGGCGTGCCGCAGTCGTGCAGGAACGAACGGTCGATCTTGACCGTGTCGAAATCGATCAGGCGCAGCCATGACAGGCCGGCGAAGCCAGTGCCGAAATCATCGAGCCAGATCCTGATGCCCAGGAGCTTCAGGTCGCTGATGCAGCGCAGGATGTCGGAGTCCATCTCCAGTTCGCGCCCCTCGGTGATCTCGAAGGCTAGCCGGCTGCCGGCGACGCCGGTCTCGCCGAGGATGCCGGCGACGGATGTCGCGAAGCCGGGCGTCTTGAGCTGGATCGGCGATACGTTAACGCTGACGAGACGAACATGGTCGTGCGCCAGCATATCCGTGCACACCTTCCTTATCGCCCAGCGCCCGAGCTCGAGGATGGCGCCGGTGCGTTCGGCGACGGGAATGAACAGGCTGGGCGGGACCAGTATGCCGTCGAGCATCTTCAGGCGCATCAGCGCCTCGACCGCTTCGAACCGGCCGGACGCGACATCCTGGATCGGCTGATAGACCAGCGAGACGAGATCCCGTTCGACGGCGATCTTCAGCAGGGCGGCGATGTTCTCGCTCTCGTCGCTCGATTGTGGATCGGTCGGGTCGAACAATCGCGCGCAATTGCGGCCGCCGGCCTTCGCCAGGTACAGCGCGCGGTCGGCCTCGTGGATGATCTTCTCCAGCTTGCCGCCGGCCTGCGTCCTGGTAAAGGCGGCGCCGACGCTCACCGTCACGATAGAGGTGCCGTCCCGCCGCAGCTCATGTGTCAGCGCCAGGTCCTCCACCGTGCGGCAAATGGCTTGCGCGAGATCCGCGACCTGGTCCTTGTCGTTCATGCGCGCCAGCACGATGAATTCCTCGCCGCCATAGCGCCCGATCGAGCCATTGTGTTGCCGCACGAGATCGCTCAGCGCGTTGGCGACATGAATCAGGCAACGGTCGCCCTCCTGATGGCCGTAGCAGTCGTTGAACTTCTTGAAGAAATCGACGTCGATGAGGATCGCCGCGAAACGAATGCCGAGCTTCTGCCAGTCGCTCCAGCAATCCCTGAGCTTCTCGTCGATCGCGCGGCGGTTCTCCAGGCCCGTCAGCGGATCGGTGCGCGACAGCCGCAACAGCGCCTTGCCACGCTCGGTGGCCTCCTTGTGCTGGATTTTGGCTTCCAGCGCGTTGAGGAAGACATTGTAGCGTTCTTCATTGAGCTTCCAGTTCACATAGGAGGTGAAGGTGAAGCATGAGACGTAGAACGTACCGAACACCATTTTGTACGTGAGCGATGCGGGCACGAAATAATTCACCACGTACAATATGCACAGGATTATGGTCGACGTGATGATCGACGTTTTGAAGCTGAACGTGAAGAAGAGGTTGGCACTCATCATGAAGATCGTGCCGAACACCATATAGTATGCGACGGCTTGCCGGTCCGCGCCCAAGGATGTCGGCCAGAGCCAGCCGACATAGCCAAAGATAATGGCGGCGGCGCAGGTCATGTCCAGCCATTGCGTGGCAACGCCGCGGCGAAGCTGCCCTTCCAGCGTCAGAAGCGCCGTGAGGCCCACGGCAAAGCGCGCCGTGATCGTGTAGAGCGCCACATCCGGTATCAGCAGCAGATCCGTCGCAGAAAAAAGAACATAGATGGCAACGGCCATCCAAAGCCCAGGCCTGGCTTCCTTGCGCCGCTTCGCCTGCGATTCCTCACGGTAAAGGAAACGCAGTTCGTTCGGCCCCGGGCCCGGGCGCGGCTCGTAGGGCTCCACATGCGCCATATCGGCCAATCTGGACGCGACGCGTTCGTTCGCAATGAAACCCTGTTCAACGGGTTTTTGCGCTTCGAACTCTGTTCTCGCTTCTGCCCCCACGCGGGCCCGCTCCTAGGGAAACAACGGTTTGCCGAGCAATAAAATGCCACGGCGGGAGACAAGTTTGCGTTAACTCGAACCCGGATTCCGACCCGCAAAATATCTAATGAAGCGAGATGGTTAGCGGGAAATTAATCATATTATTAAAATGCTACCGATCGCCGTTGGCAAACGAGACATTCTACGCAATAGATTAATGGACTGTTAACCACGGAGTATCCGGTGCAAACCGTTTTTGATGGCAAAAGCCTGATTACCGCCGAGACGATTGCCGCAGGTCTGCATCGAGGAAAGCCCGAGCATCATGGCGAAGCGTTCGAAACGGCGCGCGCGGAGCTGGCGCTCATCCTGTTGACGACGCAGCAGCAGATCGAGCTGCGGAAGGATCCCGCCGAGATCGTTCGCCGGCTGCTGTCGGTGCTCAGCGCGCTGCGCTCTAGGGTCCATCCCGACGTTTGGCAGGCCTTGATACCGGTGGCGCAGAACCATGCGATCCTGCAATATTTCCTCCAGGATCCGCTCACGCACTGGTCCTTCACCAAGCCCAGGGGCTATTCCGGCGACGCCCAGTTGCTCGACTTTATCTATTGCGATCCGCATGTGGCCGACGACGTGGCCAACGCCTCGGGGATCGGCAAAGCGCTCTATAGCCACACCCAGAACGTGCCGTCCTGCGTCGCGGCCCGGGAACGGCGCGACCTCCTGACCCGCTATGTCGATGAGACCGCCGCGATGAACGGGCCGGACGCCGAGGTGCTGGCGATCGCGGCCGGCCATTTGCGCGAAGCCAATCGTTCGAGGGCGCTCGCCGAGGGCGGGCTCAAGCGCTGGGTTGCGCTCGACCAGGACCCGCAGAGCGTCGGGCTGATCGCGCGCGACTTCCAGGGCACCGCGGTCGAGGCCGTGGACGGTTCGGTGCGGACCGTGCTGACTAGGGGCCACAAGCTCGGCAAGTTCGACCTCATCTACGCCTCGGGCCTTTATGACTACCTCCAGCACAACGTCGCCGTGAAGCTCACCAAGACCTGCCTGCAGATGCTGAAGCCCAACGGCAGGTTCCTGTTTGCGAACTATGCCGAGGGCACGCCCGACGCCGGCTACCGGGAAACCTTCATGGACTGGGTGTTGCTGCTGCGCTCCGAGGCCGACATGTGGAACATCATCAACGCCAGCGTCGACCGCAACACCGTCGACGCGCAGGTGTTCTACGGCGAGAACCGCAACGTGCTCTACGCGGTTATCGAAAAGCGCGGGTAGCGACGGTCTGCGTAGTTCGGGCGGCATGATCGATCGGGCGCGCCGCTCGATCGAGCGCCGATCCTTTCAGGCCCTCACACAGTCACGACGATCTTGCCGAACTGTTCGCCCGCCTCGAGAAAGCGGTGCGCCTCGGCGATCGCCTCGAACCTAAACGTCCTGGCGATGATCGGCCTCAGCGCGCCCGATGCGAGGCCATCGAGGATGAAGCGCTTGGCTGTTTGCAGCCGGGCGGGATCGCCGGTGATCTCGTGGACAAGGTAGCCGCGCAACGTCAACGTCTTCGCCAGGACCTCGAACAGCGGGAACGGCGTCGGCTCAGGGCTGAGGCCGCCATATTCGATGAGAATGCCGCCGTGCGCCATCGCGGCCGCAAGAGGCGTGAAGATCGGGCCGCCTACCGGGTCGAGCACGACCCGCACGCCTTGCGGCGCGATCGCTCTCAGCCGCGCTTGGAGATCGTCCTCAGCCAAGGCCACCACATGCGCGGCGCCGGCATCGAGCAATGCCGTCTTCTTGGCCGATGTCCGGGTGACGGCGATCGGCACGGCGCCAATTCTGTTGGCGATCTGGATGGCGGCGAGCCCGACGCTGCTCGAAGCGGCGGTGATGACGACGGGCTCGTCACGGCACAGATGGGCGATATCGATCAGCGCGCCATAAGCGGTGAGATATTGCATCCATGTCGCCGCGGCGGCCTCGAACGAAAGCGATGGCGGATGCCTGACGACGAACTCGGCAGGAAAGGTCACAAGCTCGCCATAGGCAGGCCAGCGCGCCATCGATCGCGGCGGGATGATGCTGACCGCATCACCCGGCGCGAAACCAGCGACGCCCTCGCCGATCGCCTCGACAAAGCCGGCTGCCTCAAGACCGAGGCCTGACGGCAGCGATGGCGTTTCGATGTAAGTGCCGTTGCGCATCAAGGCATCGGCGCGGTTCAAGCCCAGTGCCCTGACGCGGATCCGAACCTCGCCAGGACCTGGCGACGGAACCGCTATCTCCTCGATGCGAAGCACCTCGGGACCGCCGTGACTGTGAAAGCGAACAACCCTTGCCATCCATGCAACTCCAAATCCAATCGATGGAATGGAACTATGCAGGGGCGTGGAGAGCCGATAAATCGCTGTTCAGGCAGGACAGTCGAAACGATAGGTTTTCAATATGGATCGCCTCGAAAGCATGGAAGTGTTCGTGAAAGCCATCGACCTCGGCTCGTTCACGGCCGCCGCGGCGGCTCTCGACCTTTCGGGGCCGATGGTCGGCAAGCATGTCCGCTTCCTTGAGGAGCGGCTCGGGGTGCGCCTCATCAGCCGCACCACGCGCCAGCAGAGCCCGACCGATTTCGGACGCGCCTATTATGAGCGCTGCAGGATCGTGCTGGCGGAAGCGCAGGCGGCCGACGCGCTGGCCGCCGACCAACTGTCCGAGCCGCGCGGGAAACTGCGAGTGACGATGCCGGCGCATTTCGGCCGGCACTGCGTCACGCCGATCCTGCTCGCGCTCGCGCGACGCCATCCAACGCTGGAGCTGGACCTGTCGCTCAGCGACCGCTTCGCCGATATCGTCGAGGATGGTTTCGATCTGGCGATCCGTACCGGCGCGCTGGATGATCGGGCCGGCATCATCGGGCGCCGAGTCGCGCGCCAGCGCATGGTCGTCTGCGCTTCGCCGTCCTACATCGAGACCTTCGGCAAGCCCACCGATCTTGAGGATATCGCCGCCCATCAGCCAATCGTCTACCGGCGGCTCGGCCATGTGTTGCAGCCATGGCTCTTCCCTCGCGATGACGGTACCGTCGCAGAGTTCGCGCCGGTCGGTCGATTGCGTCTCGACGATCTCGATGCCATCGCCGACGCGGCGAGCCAAGGCATGGGACTGGCCTGGCTGCCATACTGGCTGGTGCGTGAGCGTGTCGAAGCGGGCAAGCTCATCCGCGTGCTGCCTGGCCAGCCGGACTATCTCTACGATTGCCACGCACTCTGGCTGCAGACGCCGCATCTGCCATTGAAGGTGCGGCTGGCCATCGACGCGCTGGCGGCAGGATTGCCGAAGCTGATGAGCTAGGCCGCCTTGTCGCGATCGGTATCGCCTTCGCCTGATCGAGGCATCTCTAAAGCATTTGAAAGAAAAAGGCCGGGCGCGAAAGCGGCCCGGCCAAGCATGAAGGTCATAACCTTCAGAGGGGAACATCGCCCGGCGCAATGGGAGGAAAACACCGAGCGATGCAACCTATTTGGGGTCTCGGCGGCGTATTTT
The DNA here is from genome assembly GCF_004963255.1 of Mesorhizobium sp. Classification (GTDB taxonomy): domain Bacteria; phylum Pseudomonadota; class Alphaproteobacteria; order Rhizobiales; family Rhizobiaceae; genus Mesorhizobium. The sequence goes on from NZ_SUGA01000012.1 coordinate 46,592, forward strand.
CCACGAACGACATTCCAAAAAATGCCGAGATCGCGAAAAAATCTCGCTTAATCATTGTGAAGTCGTCAGCCGGCGGCCGATGCTTTTTCCAACAGGTCCGCATAATGGCGCCGCGCTACGTCGGGATGTGACCTCAGCCGGCTTTTCAGCACATTGGCTCCGACGTTGCGAAACAGCGGGTTGTCAGGGTCGCTGGCCGGGCCGCGCGCCTCGGCCGCCAACTCCTCCGGCAGGTCAAGCAGCGGGATCGTGGCGTCGAGACGGGCGCTGAAGAAGAACGGCACCGAAATCCGTTCGACGCCGGCGGGCGGCGTGACGACGCGGTGCACGGTCGCCCTCAGATAGCCGTTCGAGGCGAGTTCAAGCAGTTCGCCGATGTTGACGACCAGCGTTTGCGGGATCGGGTCGACATCGACCCAGTTGCCGTCATACTCGACCTGCAGGCCCTTGTTCTCGTCCTGCAGCAAAAGGGTGAGGAAGCCGCCATCCTTATGCGCGCCGACGCCCTGGTCGTCGCCGGTCGTGTCGCGGCCTGGATAGCGCACAATCTTCATGCGGTGGTTCGGCTCGCCGCGATAGATGGCGTCGAAGGCGTCCTCCGGCTGGTCGAGCGACAGCGCGAAGGCCTTGAGCAGCCGGATCGCCACATCGGTCGCCTTGGTCTGCCAGGCGAGCAACGCCGGCTTCAGATCGGGGAGCGCGGCCGGCCACTGGTTCGGGCCCTGCAGCCGCGTCCAGGCCGGCACGCCCGGCCCTTGCGCGATGGTCGCGCGTTCGACGCCGATGTCGAGCTGCTCGCGCCAGTCGGCCTTGCCCCTGGTCAGTTCGCCGCCGGCGCGCGTGTAGCCGCGGAACTGCTGCGACTTCACCATTTCGATGGCGAGCTTGTCGGCTTCCGGCAAGGCGAAGAAGCCGCGGGCGGCGCGCAGCACAGCGCCGATCTCCGGCTGGGTGATGCCGTGGCCGCTCAGATAGAAGAAACCGACATCGCGGGCGGCGGTGCGTAGATCAAACAAGAAAGTTCGAAGTTCGGATGGACCCTGCTCCAGGCGGTCGAGATCGAGCACCGGAATTATTCTTGGCATGGTCAGGCTCCTGTTGGCGGCAACTCTATGTCTTCGGATTCCGGACAGAAAATCGCCGCGCGCTTTTCCCGGAATTGCCTTGGCGACCCGCCGCACGATGGCATGCGTGTCATTGCGGGTGAAGGAAAGCGCCGACCAATCTGATTGCAAACGGAGCAAGCCAGCGCTCAATTCCCGGCATTTGCGGCAAATTGCGTTCGGATGCCGCACGTCATCCACGATGATCCAGACGAGCGACCAGCCGGTCGCCGATCCACTGGATGCCGCAGACCAGCACGATGAGCACGATGACAACGGCGACCATGACGCTGGTTTCGAAGCGCTGATAGCCGTAGCGGATGGCGAGGTCGCCGAGACCGCCGGCGCCGATGGCGCCGGCCATGGCCGAGGCGCCCACCAGCGTCACCAGCGTCACGGTAAAGCCGGCGACGATGCCTGGCAGCGCCTCCGGAACCAGCACCTCGCGGATGATCGTCCAGCGGTTGCCGCCCATGGCGCGCGCCGCCTCGATCAACCCGTGGTCCACCTCGCGCAGCGACACTTCGGCAATGCGCGCGTAATAGGGCGTCGCCGCGATCGACAGCGGCACGATCGCCGCCCAGGTGCCGATCGAGGTGCCGACGATCAGCCGCGTCACCGGGATCAACGCCACCAGCAGGATGATGAAGGGCACCGAGCGGAAGCCATTGATGACGGCACCGAGGATGCGGTTGATCCAAAGAGTTTCGGCGATGCCGCCGCGATCGGTGGCGACCAGCGCAAGGCCGAGCGGCAGGCCGAAGACCAGTGAAATGAGCCCGGACGCGCCGGTCATCAGCACCGTCTCCCAGATCGAGCGAAGCAGGAGTTCAAACAGGACCGGCGACATGGCCAAGCACCTCCACCCGCGCGCCGCGGTTCTTCAGGAAAGCGATAACCGCCGCCAGATGCCTGGCATCGGCTCCAGGGACCGCCACGAACAGCGTGCCGACCGGCTGCTGCTGCACATGGTCGATGCCGCCATGCACAAGCCGGAACGCACCGGGCACGCTGACGCTCAGTTCGGACAGCAGCGGGCGACGCGCTGCTTCTCCCGCGACGTCGATCCGGAGGATCGTTTCGGCGCCCTCGCCCGCGGCGAGTCGGCTGGCAATCTCGGGCGGAAGTTGCGGCCGGATGCCGCCGAGCAGGCTGCGGGTGATCTCCGACTTCGGATCGGCGAAGACCTGCCAGACGGCGCCCTCCTCGACGATCCGGCCGGCATCGATCACCGCCACGCGATCGGCGATGGAGCGGATCACTTCCATCTCATGCGTGATCAGCAGGATGGTGAGGCCGAGCCTGGAATTGATGTCCTTGAGCAGCGCCAGGATCGAGCGCGTCGTTTCCGGATCGAGCGCCGATGTCGCCTCGTCGGACAAGAGCAGCGCCGGCCGCGCGGCCAAAGCCCTGGCGATGCCGACGCGCTGCTTCTGGCCACCCGACAGCGAGGCGGGATAGGCTTTAGCCTTCTCCGACAGACCGACCAGCTGCAGCAATTCAGCCGCGCGGGCCATGCGCTCGGCGCGCGGCCGCCCTTCGATCTTGAGTGGCAGCGCGACATTGTCCTCGACGGTCTTGGCCGACAACAAATTGAAGTGCTGGAACACCATGCCGATGCGGCGGCGCAGCGGCTGCAGCTCGCGCTCGCCGAGGCGGCTGATCTCGCGACCCTCGATGAAGACCTCGCCGGAATCCGCTCGCTCCAGCCCGTTCAGGCAGCGGATCAGCGTCGACTTGCCGGCGCCGCTGCGGCCGATGATGCCGAGGATCTCGCCCTTCTTCACGGTCAGCGAGACGCCGTCGAGCGCTGCCGTCGCGCCGAAGCGGCGCTTCAGATCGACGAGGCGGACAACGTCTCCCCGCCTGGTCGGCTCGACCGGATCGGCGAGTCCGGCGGTGACGTGCTGGTTCATCTCTGTTTCCGTTTCAGTGCCACGCAAACGCGACGGCGGCCCGCTCAGCAGCGGACCGCCCATCTCTGCCAACCATGCGCCGGTCAATAGGCGCTGATCCCGGTGCCTTTGTAGACCTTGTCGAATTCGGCCTTGACCGTCTCGTTCTGGTAGGAGGCGACCAGCGTCTTCACCCAGGGTTCGTTCTCGTTGCCGATCTTGACCGCGATGAAGTTGCGGTAGGGGTTGTCGGCCACCGGCTCCTGCGCGATGCGATTTTCCGGGCCGAGGCCGCTCTTCAGCGCCCAGTCGGTGTTGACGATCGCGGCGTCGAGATCGTCGACCGAGCGGCCGACGATGCCGGCGTCGAGCTCCTTGATCTCGAGCTTCTTCGGGTTCTCCGCAATGTCGGCGGTGGTCGCCAGGATGCCGGTGCCGTCCTTCAGCTTGATCAAGCCTTCATGCTCCAGCACGTGCAGCGCGCGGCCTTCGTTGGACGGGTCGTTGGGCAGGCCGATCACAGCGCCTTCCGGCAGGTCGGCGACCTTGGCGTGCTTCTTCGAATAGAGGCCGATCGGCCAGACGCCGGTATAGCCGACCGGCACGATGTGATAGCCTTGCGTCTTGATCTGGTTGTCGAGATAGGGCTTGTGCTGGAAGGCGTTGGCATCGATCTCGCCGCGCTCCAGCGCTTCGTTGGGCTGGGTATAGTCGTTGAAGACAACGGTCTCGATCGTCAGGCCTTTCTTCGCCGCCTCGGCGGTGACGACGCGCCAGACATCCTCGTCCTCGCCGCTGATGATGCCGACCTTGATCGCCTTCTTGTCCTCGGCAAAGGACGGCGACGGTCCAGTGAGGCCGATGACGGCCAATGTCGTGGCCAGAAGCGCCGCCAGTCCGGCGCGCCTGGTGATTGACGTAACGAGAGAATTTGAGGCGCTGCCGTGTTTCGACATGATGCGTTCCTTGCGATCCTGAAATCATTTCGGCCTGGCGGGATGCGAAGCCTTGATCTCAAGCATCACCAATGCTGCCCGCTCGGGCAAAGAAGCGCATTTCCTCTAAGACGGGAGGCGGAAAATATTCTCTCAAAGATTTTATGACTTGGAGAACATTGGCTGCTGGCAGCCGGTTTTACGCGATCAAGCGGCAAGCGCTCAGGAGGCCTGCTGCGCGACTCGCCAGCTCAACCGATCGCTTCCCCGCAAGCGAGGCACAGTCGGCAGGCCCCGCGCTTCCTGTATGCCGAAGCCCAGCCGCATCAGGCTGGCCCGCGCCAAGGCTGCATTGCTGTCGATGACGATCAATCCGTTCGTGTCGTTGAGGCTGGCTGCCACCACCGACAGTTCCGTGCAGCCAAGCAGGGCGATATCTGCGCCAGCCATTTGCACGAGATGAAGCGCGCGCTCGGTCTCGGCCGCGGCTTCCGCGATCGACCCGGCCTTGACGAGCATGATCGCGCTGTCGACGCGTTCCTGAAACTCGGCGTCCTGCGGGACGCAGAGTTCGAACCCCGCCGCCGATATCCTGTGCTGATAGAAACCGGAAACCAGGGTGCCCCGGGTTGCGAGGTTGGCAATCCTGCCCCGGTCCAGGTTGCGGCGAATCTCCGCCACCACAGCGTCGCCGATATGGATGATCTCGGCTGGCGAGTCCGCCGCCAGCTTGTCGTACCAATGATGGGCGGTGTTGCAGGGCATGGCAATGCAAGCAACGCCGAGCGCATTGAGCGTTGCGACCGCCGCTCGCAGCGGCGCCAGCGGACCGTCATGACCGGCCAGGATCGCTTCGGTCCTGTCGGGCAGCTGCGGCACGCTGAGGATGACGGAAGGCACATGCTCGTTGTCGCGCAGCGCCTCGGTCATCCGCGTCAGCTTGAAGTAGAAGTCGGCCGACGCCAGCGGCCCGAGACCGCCGATGATGCCGAGCTGCGGGCGGATGGCGTCGTCGATCATCGGGCGGGCTCGGCTTCGAGCTCTTGCCCAACGGTTTCAACGCCCTGCACCGTCTCTCGATGGCTGGGCGCGATCATTGCCGTGCTTGCGGCCACAGTGGAGACGCTGGACAGCGTCATCAGCGTGTCCACGGCCGCGTCCACCGCCACGAACAGAGCGAACGCCGCCTCGAAGGGAAGCTTGAGATAGCCGCAGACGATGGACATCTGCGAGAGGATGAGCAGGCTGCCCATGCCGCCTGTCGTCAGCGCCAGAAGCGCGGAGACGACGCCGACAAGCAAGAGGTCCGGGATCGCCAGCTGATGGCCGTAGAGCTGGGCAATGAACAGGGCGCCGGATGTGTAGACCAGCGCCGGCCCGGTCCGCAGCAGCGCCGCCTGCAGCGGCACGAGCAGCTCGACCACCACCAGGTTGAAGCGCAGCCGCTCGCTCAAAAGATTGATGACCCAGGGCAGCGACGCGACGGTGGAGCGCGTCGTGATAGCCACCATGAGCAGCGGCTGAAGGGTCTTGATCGTGGCCCAGTAGCTTCGCCGCGACCTGATGGCGATAATCGCAAACGCGCCGGCGAGGAATGTCAGGCAGGAGAGACCCATCACCAGCAGATAGCCGCCCATCAGCATCAGCGGCTTGGTGCCGGTCGACGCGGTCTGGTCGGCGATCAGGACGAAGGTCGCGAAGGGCAATCCCCAGACGAACCAGTTGGTCAGCACCGTGCAGGCCCGGTAGACCGCGTTGAGCGCTTGTGACAGGCTGAGTGACGAGGGCTGCGGAATCTTGCCCATCGCCAGCCCGAAAAGCAGGCAGAACAACAGGACCTGGATGGTCTGGCCCGACGCCAGCGCGTTGAAGACGTTGTTCGGCACAAGATCCAGGAAGATCGAATGTCCGCCGTTCGGGTCGCCAGTGGGCGGTGGCGGCTGGAACGGGAAGGCGAGATCGGTGGAGACGCTGCCCTGCGAATTGATGAACTCGCCGAGCTCGATGCGCGACTGCGGGTTCTCGATCTGGCCGGGCTTGAGGATCAGCGAATAGGTGCCGCTGACCAGCACGGCGAGGAACGACACGACCAGCACCGCTATGCCGACCTTGCCGAGATAGCGCACCGATTTCGGGTCCTGGACCATGGCGGTGATCGAGAAGATGACCGACGAGACCAGGTAAGGCAGGACGACCATCTTGAGGAAATTCAGGTAGACCTGGGCGACGGGGCTGATCGCATGGGCGACGGCCGGGTAGTAGAGGCCGCACAATATCCCGGCCAGGATCATGATGATCGTCGTCAACGGCGAGCGCAGGATGCGCTTTGCCGCCTGGCGCCAATCGAGAGGCATGGGTGCGGCTGCATCCGAGACGGCCATTGTCAGGCTTTGCTCCCCTGGCGATAGCGCGCAATGATCTCGTCGGTGTTGAGGACCTGCTGAGCCCTTGCCAGATCGAGATAGAGATCGACAAAGGCCGCCAGATGCGGATTGGCCGGACTGACGCCGACCGCGATCGTATCGACCTTGTCGGTCAGCGTGATCGAGCGCGCGACCACCGTCATCGACGGATCGTCGACCATCAGCTTCTTGATCTCGAAATCATCGCGATAAGCAAGGTCGATCGTGCCGTTGCGGATCGCGTCGATGACCGTGTTCCAGCCCGCGAAGCGCTGGATCGTGGCGTGCGGGAAAGTGGCCGCCGCATAAGTGGCGAAGGACGAGCCTTCGATCACGCCGAGATCGCCGGAGAAATCGCGGATGATCTGTTCGGGCGGCTTGCCTTGCGTGATGCGCGCCAGGTTCACGCGATTGGCGAGCAGGCCCTGATGCAGCATGGCGTAAGGCCGGGAATAGAGGATCGAGCGGCCGCGCTTAAGCGTGCGGCTGAGCTTGCCGATCGCCAGGTCCGCCTGACCGGACGTCAGCCTTTGCACCATGCCATCGAAGGTCGCGGCGGACCGGTCGAACACGGGTTCGACGCCAAGCTCGGCGGCTATGCCGCGCGCAAGATCCATGTCGATGCCCTTGTCGCCTGAGCCATCGGCCGGAAAGAACGGATCGGAGGCGAAACCGGGCATGGCGATGCGCAGCTTGTTGTCGCTCACGATGGGCTTTGGAGCGTCTTGCGCCTGGGCCTGCGTGGCCATGGCTTGCGCTTGCGCGACCAGCAGCCCTCCGCCTCCGGCTGCAAACAGCGTGCGACGTGTAAGCGGCATGCCCATTCTCAATTCGCGCAGGAGAGCCGGACAACAGCTCTGATCGAACCGCAGTATGCACGCCGAAGTTAAGTAAAGGTATCTTTTATTTTTTGCTTTTTTTACATTGCAAATCGCTAAAATGGCATCAGAAAATATGCATACTTTCTAAAATAAAGCTGCGGCAGGGTGCGTTATTGTAAGGTTCGTGCAGTGGGTCGTCAGAACGTCTCGACCCAAGGCCTCAGCTCGACCTCGAAGCTCCAGGCGCTGCGATGCTGGCGATGGACGGCGAGGTAGGTCTCGGCGATCGCGTCGGGCGAGAGGCGGCGGTCGGGGCGGTCGGGCTCGGGCGCCTGTCCGGCCGGCTCGATCTGGCCGTCGATGATGAAATGCGCGACGTGGATGTTCTTCGGGGAAAGCTCTCGCGCCATCGATTGCGCCAGCCCGCGCAGGCCGAATTTCGGCATGGCGAAACCGGCCGAGCCGGAAAAGCCCTTGAGGCTCGCCGTGGCGCCGGTGAACAGGATTGAGCCGGAGCCGCGTGCAAGAAGCCGGCGCGCCGCTTGTTGGCCGACCAGGAAGCCGCCATAGGCACCGACGAACAAAGCTTGCTTGACTGCCTCGGGATCGAGTTCGGCGATCGGCCCGCGTGTGCGGCCGCTGGCGTTGAAAACCGCGATTTCGAGCGGGCCTGCCTTGTCGGCCGTGTCGAACAGCCGCTCGACGGAGGCCGTGTCGGACACATCGGTTTCGACGGCCAGCGCGCCGGTTTCCTTCGCCAGCGTCGCCAATTTGTCGACATTGCGCGCAGCGAGAACGACGCGGAAGCCTTCCTGAGTGAGAAGCCGCGCCAGCGAGGCGCTTAAGCCGGAGCCGGCGCCCGCGATCACTGCAACATTGGCTGCCATGGCATTTTTCTCCTTGAGACAGGTCGGCGACGGTCGTGCAGGCTCGCGCCTTCGGCGGCAAGAGGCAAGAACGTGGTTGCTCGATTTTCGCCATTTGGCGCAAAAGGCCGCCGGCAAGGGCGAGCCGAAAGACTTGCCTGCCGCGCCGATCCGTCCGACACGTGGTTGGACGACGATTCGGGGACAAGACCATGGAACCAATCTGGGCCGTCGGCCTGATGACCGGAACGGTGCTCGACGGCAATATCGACGTGGCGCTGATCAAGACGGATGGCGAGCGCATCGCCGACACCGGCGCATACACGCTGGCCCCCTACCCGCAATCGATCCGCGCCTTGCTCGAAGAGACGCTGCGCCAGGCGCGCGCCTGGAATTTCGAGGGACCGGAGCCGGTGATTTTTCGCGAGGCAGAGGAGGCGCTGACGCGGGCGCAGTCGGCGGCGGTCAAGGATCTGGTCGAGAGCCAGGGCATGCGCATGGCCGAGATCGGCGTCGTTGGCTTCCACGGCCAGACGGTGCTGCATCGCGCGCCGCAGCCGGGGCGGATCGGCCGCACGCGCCAGCTCGGCGACGGCGAGCTGATGGCTTCGCTGCTCGGCACCAAGGTGGCCTATGACTTCCGCTCGGCCGATGTCGCGGCCGGCGGGCAAGGCGCGCCTCTGGCCGCCGCCTATCATGCGGCGCTGCTCAAGGAAGCCGATCCGAGCGGCGACACCGCCGTGCTCAATCTCGGCGGGGTCGGCAACATCACCTGGTGGGACGGCAAGGACAATATCGTCGCCTTCGACACCGGGCCAGCCAACGCGCCGGTCAATGACTTCGTCAAGTCGAAAGGCCTCGGCGAGATGGACCGCGACGGCAGGCTGGCGGCTGCCGGCAAGGTCGATGAGGAACGGCTCGCCAGGCTCTTGCAGCATCCATACCTGACTAAGCCCTACCCGAAATCCCTCGACCGCTTCGACTTCACCGCGGCGATGGCCGAGGGGCTGAACGCCGAGGACGGCGCGGCGACGCTGACGGCCTTCACTGTGTCGGCCGTGGGCAAGGCGCTCGACCTGTTGCCACGCCGGCCGAAGCGGCTGGCGGTCAGCGGCGGCGGCCGCCATAACCCAACGATGATGGCGATGCTCGAAAGCCGCGCCGGGGTCGAAGTGGTTCAGGCCGAGACGCTCGGATGGAAGGGCGACGCGGTGGAAGCGGAATGTTTTGCTTTCCTCGCCGTGCGCGTGCTGCGCGGCCTGCCGATCAGCTTTCCGAGCACCACCGGCGCGCCCGAGCCGCTGCGCGGCGGAAAGCTGACGGGCTGATCAGGGCGACAGTTTCTTCTGCAGGAAGACGCGGCTGCGGCCAACCGGGAAATCGGGCAATTCGCCGAACGGCTGGTAGCCCTGACGCCGATAGACCTTTTCGGCAATTGGATTGAAAGTGTCGATCCAGGCGCCATGGCAGCCGCGCGCGACAGCTTCCTGTTCGGCGGCGTCGAGCATGCCGGCGGCAATGCCTTTTCCGCGCAGCCTTTCGTCGACCCACAGCCACTGCACGTAAAGCCAGCCCCAGGCGGTGTAGCCGGATATGCCGGCGACGACGCCGCTGTGCTCGTCGCGCACGAAGACAACGAGAGGCTTCCGGCCTGAGGGGCCGACGTCGCCATCATTGAAAGCGGTGAGACTTTCGCCCAGGAAAGCAAGGTCCCGCGGCAGGGGCTCGGCGGTGATCTCGAGCGTCGTCTTCATCGGCTGCGACTCCGGTTCGCAAGCCAGCCTTAGCGAAGGTGTGAACGCAGATGCAAGCCTATTGCCGGGTGGACGACCGCCATGCCGCCGCGCCCGCCGCCACCAGCATCAATCCAGCGGCGACCAGGGCGCAGTTGGCGAAGCCGAGGCTCGTGTAGAGCGGGCCGAAGCCTGCCGTGCCGACGGTGACGGCGAGATAGGTGACCGCGCTGTTCAGTCCCATGATGGTGCCGCGCCGCGACGGGTCGAGCGCGGTGAGGCGCATGACCAGCACGTTCAGCCCGAAATGGTTGGTCAAGCCCCAGACGGCGATCGTCGCGATCAACGGGCCGAAGCCGCCACTCGCCAGGGCGATCGCGACATAGACGGCGGCGACCAGCAGATAGGCGAAGGGCATGACACGGCGGGCGCCGAGCCGATCGATGACGCCATCCAGCAAGGCGGCCGCGCCGAAGCCCAGGCCATAGGCGACCGCCGCAAGGCCATTGGCGCTTACCGGCTCGCCGAGGGCTTCATGGAAATGATCGCCGAGATAGCCATAGACGCCATAGAAGGCGGTCATGAAGGCGCCGCAGGCAATGAGCAACGGCAGGATGCCGGGAACGGCGAGCGCGCCGAGCGGCGACGGCGCGGGACCGCTTTTCCTGGTGTCGTGCAGAGAGCTCATCGCCAGGCCGGCGACGACCGCTGCCGCAAGCAACGCCACGGCCGCGAAGACAGCCCGCCAATGGATGAGATCGGCGAGCACCGCGGACAGCGAGACGCCGGCGACCATCGAGAGCGTCCAGCCGGTCAGCACGACACCGATGGTGCCGCTCTCGCGGCCGGGCGGCGCGATCGCGGCCGAGCTGGCGTAGATCGCCGGCATGGCGATGCCGGCGGCAATGCCGGCAACGAGTTGGGCGGCGACCAGGGTCGTCACCGTCGGCGCGAGCGCGCTGGCGACGAGTGCCAGCGCCAGCAGCAGCAAGGCGCCCTGCAGCATGCGCCGCGCGCCGATGCGGTCGATGTAGCGGGCAAGAAAGAGCGCGCTGGCCGAGGTGCCGAGGCCGAAGGCGGCGGCGGCTGTCATCACCGCCGGCACGCTGGCGCCGAACGACGCCGCGACGGCCGGCGCGATCGGACCCAGAACCAGCGAATTGGAGCCGATGACGGCGATGCAGCCGGTCAGCAGATAGGCGGTGGCGGGAATGGGCGCGCGCGGCGCGTCAGTCATAAAAGCTGATTGATTGCTATTCGACATATCATCATAATGGCCGAATTAAATTCCGCAGCAACGGATAATTTCCATATGGACGCAGAAACAGATGACATTCAGCGGAACAAGCAACCGGCCCGTGACATCGACCCGATCGACCGAAAAATATTAGGCGTTCTCGTCGAGGACGCGACCATCAGCTACGCCGATCTGGGCGAGCGCGTCGGCCTGTCGCCGCCAGCGGCGCATGAGCGGGTCAAGCGGCTGAAGCGCAGCGGCGCCATCCGCACCACCTCGGCGATCATCGATCCAAGGGCGGTGAAGAAGCCGCTGCTCGCCTTCGTGCATATCGACACCAGAGGCTGGGGCAAGACGCCGGAGCTGATGGCGGTCTCCAAATATCCGGAGGTCGAGGAGATCCACACGGTTGCCGGCGACACCTGCATGCTGCTCAAGGTGCGCACCGAGGACACGCGGGCGCTCGAAGGCCTGCTCGCCCGTCTCTACGACACGCCCGGCGTCACCTCGACGCGCAGCTATGTCGTGCTGTCGACCTATCTCGAGCGTCCGGTGCAGCCGGAGATCACCAGCGAATGGCCGGCGCCGAAACATATGGCGACGCCCATGTATTAGGCCGTCGCCGGCTGATGGCGCCTGGAACGCGCCAGCAGATATAAGGCCGCGACATGCGTGATCATCAGCAGCGGCACGTAGATGACCGGGATCGCGTAGGTCGCGCCCAACTGGCCGGCATGGCTGGGAAGGTCGAGCATGACGCCATGATAGTAATCGCCGACAAGGTCGATCACGCCCACGACATTGAAGGCGACGACGAGGGGCCAGAAGATCGCGGGCCTCGCCACCGCGAGCAGCGCCAGCATGGCGATGAGCCCGGTCGCGAAGTCGCCATAGGCGGCGAAGCTTGCGAAGCCAGGAGCAAGGTCGGGGCCGACAACGCCTGGGATCAGGAAGACGAGCCCGAAGAAGCGAAAGCTGTGCAACGTTGCGATGACGCGCTGCGCTTCTATCGGTTCCATCGACCTCAGTCTCGGCCAGATATAGGCGGCGAAGCAAAGCAGCCATGGCACGTAGCCGAGCCCAAGTTGGATGTTCAGGATCATCGCCGGTGACATCCGCACCTCCTATAAAGCCTTGGTGGGAACGGCTTCGAACACTGCTGTCAGAATGCCCAGCCGCTCTTCCATGAGATTGCGCCCGAGATTGGTGGTGAGTTCGGCGAAACCCTTCCCCATGACGACGCCGAGATTGAGCGACGTCGGACCGGAGGCGCGGAGTTCGGCGAACCAGGCCTTGGCTATGGCCGTGTCGTCGCGGCGGACCAGCGTGCCGAAGCCGGCGGCTTCAACCGCCTCGCAAGTCGCTTCGGCGGTCAGCAGGAAGCTTTCGCCCGGCGTCTTCGCCCACGGAACCGGATAGAGCGGATCGCCGCCATTCAGCACGACGTCGAAGGTGGCGAATTTTCCGCCCGGTTTCAGCACGCGCTTGATCTCGCGGTAGAGTAGCGGCCGATCGGCGATGTTCATCGCCACATGCTGCAGAAGCACGGCGTCGAAGCGGCCATCCTCGAAGGGCAGCTCCAGCGCACTGCCGGTTTTGAACGACACCTTGCCGTCCTGCCCGGTCCGCGCGGTCAGATAGCGCGCGGCTTCGACGAAGGGCTCGCTGAGATCGACGCCGGTCACCTCACAGCCATGGGTCGCCGCCAGGAAGCGGGCGGGACCGCCGACGCCCGACCCGACGTCGAGCACCGACATGTCGGCGGTGATGACCGCCAGATTGGCGAGCTCGGCCGTCGCGGCGAGCCCGCGGGTGTGGAACTGGTCTAGCGACGCCAATTGCTCGGGCTTCAACCGCTGTTCCTCCGGTCCAAAGACCGCCAGCGCGGTCTTCAATCGATCGGTCAGGCCGGTCGCGCGGTAGTGATCGCGCACGCGATCGAGTTCGTCGGTCATTGCCACTTCCCTTCAGGCTTCCAGGTCAGCAAGAGATACGACCGCTTTCTGCCGGCAACTATCCGCGATAATGTCGATGGGTCATGAAGCAGAACTTCACAGTCAGGCATGGCGCGCTCGACGGCGTCGAAGCCTTCTTGAGTGTTGCGAAACATCGCAATTTCCGCAAGGCAGCGGCAGAGCTCGCCGTCACCCCGTCAGCGATCAGCCAGGCGATACGCACGCTGGAGGGGCGCATCGGCGCCGCCCTTTTCATCCGCACGACACGCAGCGTCGGTCTCACCGAAGCCGGCGAACGGTTTTTCGCGCGCGCCCGGCCGGCCTTCGAGGAGCTGATCGCCGCGAGCGAGATCGCCCGCGGGATGGGCGAGCGGCCGGTCGGGCTGTTGCGTCTTTCGGTACCGCCAGCGGTGGTGCCGGTGCTGCTGGAGCCGATGATCGCCTCCTTCTGCCAGACCTATCCCGAGATCGAGCTGGAAATTGTCGCCAGCGGCGAACTGGCCGATCTCGCCGCCGAAGGATTCGATGCCGGCATCCGCATGGGCGATCTGATCGCGCCCGACATGGTCGCGGTCCGGCTGACGCCCTCCTTCCCGATGGTGGTCGTCGGCAGTCCCGATTATCTGCGCCGGCGCGCGGCGCCGGAGCGCATCGAGGATCTGCGCGACCATGCCTGCCTGCGCCTGCGTCGCTCGAACGGCTCGGTCGCGCCATGGTCCTTCGTCGACGGCAACAAGGCTGTCGAGGCGATCGTCTCCGGACCGCTGATCGCGCATGACTATCCGTCGTTGCTCGGCGCGGCGATCCAGGGTGTGGGGCTGGCGCAGGTGCCGAGCCCAATCGCCGAAGCGCCGATCGCCGACGGGCGCCTGCAGGCGCTGCTCGGCCGCTTCGCGGTGACCACACCGGGCGTTTTTCTCTATTACCCGGAACGACACCAGGTGCTGCCGAAGCTGCGCGCTTTCATCGACCACATAAGGCAGCCGGGTGGAGCCGAGGCTCCCGCGAAGCGATCGGGCAGGCAGCGGCAAAGCTGATGCTTCAAATCCGACGGTTTACTGGGCCGGCTGTGTCCGCGGATATTCGAGTTGCATGGCGACGAAATCGGTGGTGCGCGCTCCGTAGCGCGCCGTGATATCCTCGAGCGTCCGGTCCAGCGCTTTTGCCGGCGGCGTATCCGACATGGCTGAAACCTTCCGATCTACCGGCCAATCGCTCGCAACCTGATCGGGCAGGATGCGGATGCCGGCGCGGCTGACGACAGCGCCATCCTTGGCGGCAAAGGTGACGGCGCGGGAGCGAAAGGTCCGCGACCAGGCGTCGGCCGCCAGCGCCAGCGATACCTCGTCCATGCCCGGCGTCAGCGGAATGCCGAGCTGCTCATGATTGAAGAAGGCGAGCGTGTTGCCGATCGCCGTCAGCGCGAAAGGCCGCGTGAATCTGAAGGCGCCGCTGTCGTGGCGCGCGTCCCAATGGACGAGGCCGAGATCGCGGGCGACGGCCTTGGCCTTGTCGCGGCCGGCAATCGCCTCGATCAGGGTCAGCATCATCGGCATCGACGCGGTGATGCCGGTCGTGGTCGCGACATTCCGGTCGACGACGTAGCGGCGGTCGGCGACATAGCGGACCGACGGATGTTTCTGGCGCAGCTCGCTCAGCGAATACCAGTGTGTCGTCGCGCGCTTGCCGTCGAGCAATCCGCTGGCGCCGACCACCGTTGCGCCGACGCAGATGCCGATCACCATGGCGCCCTTGGCCGACTGGGCCCTGATCCATTTCAGCATGTCCGGATCGTCGTCGCGCATCATGGCGGGAACGACGACGTAGTCGGCGCCTTCCGGATGCTGAGCATCGAACACCGCCGTCGTGGCATCCGGCTCGACGCGCAAGGCCGGGTGCAGTTGCACAGGTCCCGGATGCGTCGCCAGCGCGACGACATCGGCGATGTCGGCGCGGCGCAGGATGCCGTAAGGCATCAGATAGTCGGTGGTCTCGGTGCCATCGTTGACGCCGATGATCGCGATCAGTGGGCGCTGGCGCTTCGGCTTCAACGCCGCGAGCGTGGCGTCGGCCTCCTTGGCGTCGATTGCCGGCTGCGCCGCGGCCAGCGATGCCGAGGGCAGTGACAGCAGCCAGGCGGCACCGGCCGTAACGAAAATCAGGAGGACGCCCAGGGCGCTCCACAACACGATACGCAGGCTCATGGCTAAATCCTTCCAAACGCTTGACCGGCAGGCTAGCTCCGATAGGTTTTGGCCGAAATGACATATATCGGGCAAAAGCTGCCATGCGCATGATTGGCATCATCATCCATCCAGGCTTCCAATTGCTGGACGTGGCCGGCCCCGCAGCAGCCTTCGAACTGGCCGAGCACTATCAGCCCGGCAGCTACAGGCTCAGTATGCTGGCGCCGGGCGGCGGCGAGATCGAGAGCTCATCCGGCATGCGGCTGGCGGCCCGGCCCCTGTCCGACGCCGAGCCGCTCGACACGGCCATCATTTCCGGCGGTGAGATCATCCGCTCGATGGCCGCGGCACAGGAGATCGTCGCCTGGCTACGGCGTGCAAAGCTGCGCCGGACGGCAAGCGTGTGCACCGGCGCATGCTGGCGGAGGCAGGCCTGCTCGACGGGCGGTCCGCCACCACGCATTGGTGGAGCACCGACGATTTCGCCCGCCGCTATCCGAAGGTGAAGCTCGACGCGGAGCGCATCTTCATCCAGGACGGCAGCGTGTGGACGTCGGCCGGGATCTCTGCCGGCATCGACCTGGCGCTGGCGCTGATCGAGGACGATCTCGGCCCCGCGATCGCGCGTCGCACCGCGCAGCAGCTCGTGGTCCACCAGCGCCGTCCAGGCGGTCAATCGCAATTTTCGGGCCTCGTGGAATTCGGCGGACGCTCGGGTCGTTTCGTCGAACTGATCGAATGGATGCGCGACAGACTCGCCGAGACGCTGACCGTCGAGCGCCTCGCCGATCAGGCCGCGATGAGCCCGAGGAACTTCGCTCGCGCCTTCACTGCGGAGACCGGCACGACACCGGCCAAGGCGGTGGAGCGGCTGCGCCTCGAAACCGCGCGCGTGGCGGTCGAGACCAGCAATGCGCCGCTCGACCGCATCGCCGAGGACAGTGGCTTCGGTGACGCCGGGCGCATGCGCCGCGCTTTCATGAGGAGCTTTGGCCAACCGCCGCAGGCGCTAAGGCGCGCGGCGGTGCGAAGGTGACCGCCTCGGAAACCCTTATGCTAGCATTCTGCGGATCTCATTGCGTTTTTCTTCAGTCAGACCCGAGAGCAAATTCTCGTCCAGATATCCTTGCCGGATGAGAATTGCGAAAATCATCGTCAGCTGCGAATAGCGATAGTCGAACGTCCGGTCCAAATCTCGACGTTGCTCCTTCAGATAGTCCTCAACCTCCCAAATTCGGAGGCCGTGGACGCGGCGTTCGCCCGTCTTTTGAATTCGGCCATGATGCTGGCCAGAGCCCTCTCAAGAGCTTTGTCATAGGCAGCACGGGCAACTTTCTTTTCGGAGGACGACCAACTGGGCTCATTCAAGGTCATAGACATCTTCCACGAAGGAGTCGGACAGCGGATATTACCCTAACCGGTTTGCCTTTGTGTCTGTTTGATGGTGGCTATCACTTTGCGGCGCGAGACGCGATCAGCGATTGAATGCGCTCGGCGTCAGCAGGCGTCGCGGGGTTGTAGACGATCATGCCGAGCTCTGGCCGGCCGTCAACCGCAAAGACCGAGAACTCCAGCTCGATCAGTCCGATCTCGGGATGCCGCAGACGCTTCAGGCCTTCGCCATGCGGGGGGACGACGTCATTGTCGCGCCATAGCGCCTCGAATTCCGGACTGATCCGGCAAAGCTCTTCGACGAGCTGGGTGATTTCCGCTCCTGCGCCGGCCCTGGTGGCATCCGCCCTGAAGGACCCGACCACGAAACGCGCGACGCTCTGCCAATCATCCTGCGCGTCGCGCACGCGCGTGTTGCCGAACATCAGGCGCAGGATGTTGCGCTGCTCGCGCGGCAGCTTGGAATAGTCGGTCAGCATCGCCGCGGCGGCGCGGTTCCAGGCCACCACATCCCAGGTCGCGGTCTTGATGATCGCCGGGCTGGGGTCCAGGGCGTCGAGGACGCGCTGCAGGCGCGGCGTGACGCTGTCGACGTTCCTGTAACGGACTTCCGGCGGCCGGCCGAGCCCCAGCATGAACAGGTGCTCGCGTTCGGGCTCGGTCAACATCAGGCCGGTGGCGATGCGGTTCAGCACATCGGCGGACGGCGCGCCGCCCCGCCCCTGCTCCAGCCAGGTGTACCAGGTCGGAGAGATATTGGCGCGCTGCGCCACCTCTTCGCGGCGCAGCCCCTGGGTGCGGCGTCGCCCCGTGGCGAAACCAAACGCTACGGGATCAAGTCGCATGCGGCGGTCGCGAAGAAAGGTGCCAAGCTTGTTGGTCGTCTCCTTGTTGGCGGTCCCTTGGGGCATTGCGATCCTGTTGATTATTATACCATGATAAAGTCACTACTTTAACAGAATGAGTTATAGCGCAAATAAGGCCTCCCAACAACCACAGGAGACCTCCCATGCGTGTATTCTTGACCGGCGCGACCGGCTTCATCGGTTCCCGGATCGTGCCCGAACTTCTTGCCGCCGGCCATCAGGTGCTAGGCCTGACCCGCTCCGAAGCCGGCGCGCGGTCGCTTGTCGCCGCAGGCGCCGAGCCGCATCGCGGCGACATCGAAGACCTCGACAGCCTGCGCGATGGCGCGGCGAAATCGGATGCGGTGATCCACACCGCCTTCGACCACAATTTCTCGAATTTCGTCGCCAATTGCGAGAAGGACAAGCGCGTCATCGAGGCGCTGGGTGGGGCGCTCGCCGGCTCGGACCGGCTGCTCATCATCACATCGGGCGTCGGCATGGGGTCCGCCGAGCACGGTCAGCCGGCGAGGGAAGACGTCTTCAACACCGACCATCCCAATCCGCGCATCCTGTCGGAACTCACCGGCGCGGCAATGGCCGAGAAGGGCGTCAAAGTATCGGTGGTGCGGCTGCCGCAGGTGCATGACACGGTGAAGCAGGGCCTGATCACCCCGCTGATCGCGCAGACGCGCGCCAAGGGCGTCTCGGCCTATCTCGGCGAGGGGCGCAACCGGTGGTCGGCGGCGCATGTGCTCGACGTCGCCAAGCTCTATCGCCTGGCGCTGGACAAGCAGGAAGCCGGCGTGCGCTACAACGCCGTCGCCGAGGAAGGCATCCCCATGCGAGAGATCGCGGAAGTGATCGGCGCCGGCCTCAACGTGCCGGTGGTCTCGCTTTCGCAGGAAGAAGCGGCCGACCATTTCGGATGGCTTTCCATCTTCGCCGGCCTCGACATGCCGGCGTCGAGCGAATGGACGCGTGCTCATCTCGGCTGGCAGCCGACCGGGCCCGGCCTTATCGCCGACCTGGAGCGGATGGATTATTCGCGGGCCGCCGCGGCCTAGAGCAATTCCAGGAAAAGTGTGAGCGGTTTTCCGTCCGGAATTGCGTAAAAACAAGAGCTAGCGCGTTTCACCGTTTCCGTGAAACGGTGAAACGCACTAGCCAGTCCTCCGGCGGTTCAGCGACCCGGCTGGACCGCCGTCTGCAACAGATCCGCCAGGCTATCGGATTTTTCCACCTTGTCGCTGAGGTCGAGACCGGAGAGCAGGTCGACCAGATGACTGTTCATCAGGGCGGCGGCGTCGGCGCTGTCACCGGCCTCGATGGCGTCGACCAGCGCGTGATGGGCGTGCTTCTCGCAGGTCGCGTCGCGGCGCTTCCAGTAGAGCGCGATGATCAGCGAGGAGTGCGAGACAAGGTCGCGCACGAAATTGGTGAACACCGAATGCGCGGCGATCTCGGCGATGCCGACATGGAAGCGCGCCGACAGCATGATGGCGTCGCTGTCGCGGCCGTCATGCAGCGCCTCGTGCTCTTTTTCGAGATGGTGGCGCAATTGCACGATGTCCGACGGCACCGCCGCCTTGGCGGCAAGCGCCGCCACCTTTGGCTCGATCAACGCCCGCGCCTCGAACACCTCGCGCGCCTCGATCTTCGAGGGCTGGGCAACAAAGGCGCCGCGATTGGGCTCGAGCCGCGCCAGCCGGTCATGCGCGAGTGCCTGCAAGGCGGCTCGAACAACGGTGCGGCTCACCGAATAGATCGAGGCCAACTCGTCTTCCGGCAGCTTGGTGCCCGGCGCGAGACGGTGGCTGACGATGGCGTCCCTCAGCCCGTAATAGATCGGCGACCAGCGCGCCGCCGGCTTATCATCGCGATCTTCTTCCCTGAGTACCGTCAACATGCTCTTCAACGCGCAGGCGCAGCCCGCCTGATTTGCCTCCATTGGTAGAGGTCGGTTCAATCTAATATGGCTTGCGCGGTGGTCAATCCCGCGCAGCCGGCCTTAAACGGCGCGTCTCAGCCGGCCGGCGACAGCGGCGCGAACATGCCGGCGAACCGCTTGCCGCGTGGCGCGGCATAGCCGCCGATCTTCGATGTCTTCAGGCCGACTCTGAACAGGCTCTCGGCCAGCGTGACAGCGCAGACGACGCCGTCGAGAACCGGAACGCCGTGCTCCTCGGACAGGCTGTGCGCAAGGTCGGCCATGCCGGCGCAGCCGAGCACGATCGCCTCAGCCCTGTCTTCGCTGATAGCGCACGCGATCTCCTGCGATATCCGATGTCTCGCATTCGAGCCGGGACGTTCGAGCTCGAGCACGGCGACATCCGACGAGCGCACCTTGGCGCAGCGCGAAGCGAGGCCGTATTTGGCCAGATTGTGCTCGATCGCCGGCACCGAGCGGGCAAGCGTGGTGACGACACTGAATTTGCCGGCGACAAGGCTCGCCATATGGAACGCCGCCTCGCCGATGCCGATGACGGGAGCCTCCGTCGCGCAGCGCGCGGCATCGAGGCCGGTATCGTCGAAGCAGGCGATGACATAGGCGTCGGCCTGTGCCTTGCCCATCTCGGCGATGATGCCCGGAATGGCGAAGACCTCGTCGAAGTAACCCTCGATGCTGGGCGGGCCGTCGGCCGGATTGACGGCGACGATCTCTGTCGCGCCGGAGGCGACGCTTGCCGCCGCCTCGCCGATCTTGGCGGTCATCGACGCTGTCGTGTTGGGGTTGATGACGAGTATGCGCATTCCAATCAGCCTCAGATCTCGCCGCCGAGGTAAAGACGCTTGACCCGGTCGTCGGTCAGCAGTTCGGCGGAATTGCCGCTCAGCGCGACACTGCCGGTGGTCAGCGCATAGGCGCGCTGCGAGATGCGCAGCGCCATGCGCGAATTCTGCTCGACCAGAAGCACGCTGACTTTCTCGTCGCGGTTGATGGCGACGATCGAGCGGGCGATGTCCTGGACGAGCTTTGGCGCGACGCCGAGCGACGGCTCGTCGAGCAGCAACAGCTTCGGCTTCGCCATCAGCGCGCGCCCGATGACCAGCATCTGCTGCTCGCCACCGCTCATCGTGCCGGCGGCCTGCGAGAAGCGCTCCTTCAGCCGCGGAAAGCGGCCCAGCACCATCTCCATGGATGCGGCGATCTCGGATTTGCTGGTTCGCGTGAAGGCGCCCATCAGGAGGTTGTCCCTGACCGACATGTAGGGGAAGACGCGACGCCCTTCCGGCACCATGGCGATCCCCATCTTGACGATCTCGTCCGGGCCGGCGCCGTCGATGCGCTTGCCGCCGTAATGGATCTCGCCGGACCTGATCTTGCGCAGTCCGGTGATGGCGCGAAGGATCGACGACTTGCCGGCGCCGTTGGCGCCGATCAGGGCGACGGTCTCGCCCTCGTTGACCTCGAGCGAGACGCCCTTCAGCGCGTAGACGTGATCGTAATAGAGCTCGACATTGGCGAAGTTCAGGATCTGGTTCATAGGCCGATCGCCTCGTCTTCGCTGCCGAGATAGGCTTCGATCACCTTGTCGTTGGCCTGGATCTCCGCCGGCGTTCCCTCGGCGATCTTCTGCCCGAAATTGAGCACGACGAGGCGGTCGGAGATCTTCATCACGGCCGGCATGTCGTGCTCGACGAGAAGGATGGTCAGGCCGCGCTCGCGCAGACGCCGCACCATCTCGACCATGCCCATGGTCCCGTCATGGTTCATGCCGGCGAAGGGTTCGTCGAGCAGCAGGATGGAAGGATTGGTGGCGAGACCGATGGCGATGCCCAGCGCGCGCAAATGGCCATGCGGCAGGTTGCGGGCAATCTCATAAGCGAGCGAGGAGAGGCCGAGCAGCGCCAGAATCTCATCGGCCGATTGCCCGAAGGCCGCCTCGTCCGCCTTCGCCGTGCCCGTGCCTAGGAAGAAGCCGAACAGGCTCGCCTTGGAGCGCAGATGGTGCGCGATGATGACGTTGTCGCGCACGCTCATGTTCTTGAAGATGGTGGTTTCCTGGAAGGTGCGTACCACGCCCCTGCGGGCGGCGATGTGCGGCGCGAGGCCGGAGATGCGTTCGCCCTTCAGGCGCACCTCGCCGGTTGTCGGCCTGAGGAAGGACGAGATCAGCTTGAACAAAGTCGACTTGCCGGCGCCGTTCGGACCGATCACCGACAGGATCTCCTTCTCGCGCACCGAAAAGGAGACGTTGTTGACCGCGACCAGACCGCCGAAGCGTTTGGTGATGCCGGAGACCTCGAGCATTTCGGCCATGGCTCAACCCTTCTTCCGGGTCGTTTCGGCAAGGCTGAGCAGGCCGTTGGGCAGCACCAGCATCAGGACGATCATCAGGCCGGAATAGATGAGCAGCTGGAACTGGCCGGTCTGGAACAGAAGGTCCCAGCCGAAATAGAGCACCAGCGTGCCGAGCATCGGACCGAACACATAGCCGAGGCCGCCGAGGAAGCAGTTCAGCATGAAGTTGACGGAATCGGTGACGGTGAAGCTCGACGGATAGATCGACTGCGAGATGGCGGCGAAGATGGCGCCGGAAACACCGCCGAAGAAGGACGAGACGGCATAGGCGATGACGCGCAGATAGGCGATGTTGACGCCGATCGAGGAGGCGAGCTCCTCGTTCTGCTGCAGCGACTGGCACAGCTTGCCGATGCGCGAGTTGACCAGCCGGTACATGATGGCGAAGCAGACAACCATCAGCGTGACCGCCAGCAGATAGAAGGCGAGCCGCGAATTCTGCAGGGTGGCGAAATCCGGGATCAGCGTGATGCCGAAGACCGACAGCGCACCGGGCAGCGGAATGCTGACGATGCCCTTGGCGCCGTTGGTGATCGGCAAGGCCAGCGCGAGCAGCCGCGCCACCTCGGTCAGCACCAGCGTGACCATGGCGAAATAGACGCCGCGCAGACGCAGGATCGGCAGGCCGATCAGCACGCTGGCGGCGGCGCAGAACAGGCCGGCGACCGGCAGCGTCAGCCAGAACGACCAGCCATGGTTCATCACCAGTATGGCGCAGACGTAGCCGCCCGTCAGCGCATAGGCGCCCTGGCCGATGTTGATGCGGCCGATGTAGAAGGTGAGCCAGACGCCGGCGCTGGCGATGCTGAGCAGTGCCACCGAGGTCAGCGTGTAATAGAGGTCGAAGCGGCCGCTCGACGAGATCGCGGCCGGCACGGCGATAAAGACGATCGCGAGGAAGGCGACGACCGCGGCGATCTTCAGGTTGCGATTGAGGGTCATGGCGCGATCAACCCCAGGGCTTGCCCATCAGCCCGTTGGGGCGGATCGACAGGAACACCATCAGGGCGGCGAAGATGACGAGATAGGTTACGTCGCCATATTCGCGCAGCACGGTGAGGCCGACCGACTCCATCATGCCGAGGATGAAGCCGCCGGCGATCGCGCCGCCGACGACGCCGGCTCCGCCGATCATCACCATCAGGAAGGCCTTGATCGAGATCGGCCCGCCGATACCTGAATTGACGCCAGTGATGGTGACCAGCAGCCCGCCGACGACGCCCGCCAGCATGGCGCCCATGGCGAAGCCGATCATCGAATAGCGGTCGACGCGGACGCCCATCAGTTGGGCGGCGACGCGGTCCTGGGCGAGCGCCCGCATGGCGCGGCCGACCCGGCTGTACTGCATGTAGAGGACGAAGGCGGCGATGAAGACGATCGCCAGCGCGCCGACGACGATGCGGTCGTATGGCATGATGATGCCAACGTCGTTGAAGACGCCCTTGACGATCTTGGGAACGCCGCGCTGCTTTTCGCCGAACAGAAGCAGGATGACGGCATCGAAGAAGAAGGCCGTCGCGGCGGCGAGCAGCATGGTGCTTTCCTCGCGATGGCTGCGCCGGATGACGGTGCGGAAGAGGAATTTCTCCATCAGCGCGCCGATGATGGCGAGCGTCACGCCCGAGGCGAGCAGCGCCACCACGAAAGGCAGGCCGAGTTGGCCGTAGACGGTGTAGGTGATGAATCCGCCCAACACGTACATCTGGCCGTGGGCGAAATTGAGCACGTTCATCAGGGCGAAGATCAGGGTCAGCCCCAGCGCGATCAGCGCGTATTGGGCACCGAGATACAGTCCGTTGGCGATGACCTGTTCCATGGATACCTTCGATCTTCCGCCGGGTCCGGCCTATCGACCGGACCCCGCGGCAAGCTTGAGGAAATACGCTCGAAGGTAATGCTAGTCGACGGAGCCGACGAACAGGGTCTGGAAAGCGCCGTCCTTGTATTCGTTGACCACCATCGGCACCGAGAGCTGGCGCTTCTGGCCGAAGGACGTCGCGCCGACATAGCTGAGCTTCGCGTCGCCCTTCAGGAAGGGATTGGGCGCCGAGAAGCTGTCCATGGTCTTCTTGAATTCGGCGACATCGTTGATGGCCGCCGGATTGGCCTTCAGCGTGTCGAGGATGTATTCCAGCGCGTAGACCTTGGTGTTGGACTCGTCGTTGTATTCGCCGAACATCTTGGTGTAGCGGGTGACGAATTCCTTCATCTCGTCCGATGCGATCTCCGGCGTGGAGGCGCCGCCGACGGAGATGAAGCCGTTGGCATATTCGCCGGCGCCCTCTTCCAGCACCTTGGCGTCCTGCGCGGTTTCCGTCGAGATCAGGCCTTCATAGCCGAGCTCGCGGGCGGCGCGGATGAGCAGCGGCGCGTTGGCGGGTGCTACGCCCGACAGGACGAGCAGGTCGGGCTTCAAGGCAACGATCGGTGTCAGCACCGGGGTGAAGTCGCGCGTGTCGTTCTGGTAGGTGTCGTTCTGGGCGACGACTTCCAGGCCGAGAGCCTTTGCCGCCTCGACACCGGAGTCGCGCTGGCTGAGCGGGTCGGATTCATTGGCCGCAACAAAGGCGATCTTCTTCACGCCCTTGTTTTCCTTAAGATATTTATAGATTGCCGGGCCGGACTGGTAGTTGGCGATCATGCCCAGCACGGCGTTGGAGGCGGGCTTCTGGTAGAGCGCCTTGGGGAAGGCGTAGGGGAAATAGATGATGCCGTTGGCCTCGGCGACCGGGCGCACCGCGGCGGCGCCGTCATCGACATTCGGGCCGACGACATAGTGGATGCCTTCCTGCGCCATTTTCTCCATGCCGGCGATGGCGCGCTTGGGGTCCTTCTGATCGTCGAAGGTGACGATGTTGATGTTGTAGGTGTCGTTGCCGATCTTGACGCCGCCGGTCTCGTTGAGCCAGGCGGCGCGCGTCTGCATCGAGCGCACGTTCGAGGTTCCCCAGGCGGCGGCCGGGCCGCTGGTGACACCGACAAAGCCGATTTTCAGTTCCTTGTTTTCAGCCTGCGCGTACGAAATGCCGAGAGCGGCAATGGCCAGGGTCGAGACGGCGCCGAGCGCCATGGATTTCAGAGTCGAGCGACGGTTGATCATATTGGTAGTTCCCCTTGGTTATCGCGCTTTGTGTTTTGCTCATAGGCTGCGCGGATGGTGTTAAGGGAAACCGGCTGCGAAAGATTGTCAACATCTTTCTTCGGTATTGTATACAATCTTTCGCGAGAGTGTGTGCACCCATCGGGACCGGCCGAAGGCTACTTCCCGCAATGGTGGTCGTTGATCTTGTTTATCGCATTCGCATCCGGTCCGACGCGGTCGTAGGAACAAGGGCCTGCCGCGGCGGTGAACAGCTGCTGGTCGTAATAGCGCGGACCGCCGAACAGCTGGTAGAGGATATCGTCGCTGGCTGGAACGTAGCGCTCATGCTCGACCGGCGGCTGATGACGATGGTAGCGATGATGATGCCATTCGCCCGCGACCGCCGAGGCGGACATGCTGGCGGCCGTGACCAGCACGAGAGCAGAGAGGGCCAGGTACTTCATCATCGACGGCAACCTTTCGGCAGTTTGGATTCGCAGCATATCCAAAATCGCTGGCGGCGCAAAAGTTCCCGTATGGGGCATTTCTCGCACCGTACAGCCAGCTCAAGAAAGATAACGGCAATCGCGACGGCGGATTTTCGACAATGGCCGGCGCCTATGCCGGCTATCCTGCATTCGTTCGGCCGCGATTCCCGGAGGCCCAAGGAATAGCCCGATGACAGCCAGAGTGATCGTCCTCGACGCCAAGCCGCTCAGCACGGAAGATGTAGCCGAGATCGCGCGGCGCAACGCCCGGCTTATGCTCGGCGAGGAAGCCATGCGCCGCATCCGCGCAAGCCGCGCCCTGATCGAGCATTTGACCCAGCTCGGCAAGCCGCTCTACGGCGTCACCACCGGGCTCGGCGCCTGTGTCGACACGCCGCTGGCGCAAGCCGACCTGATCGCCTTCCAGCACAGCGTGCCGCTCAGCCACTCGATGGGCGCCGGCCCATCGCTGCCGACCGAGGCGGTGCGGGCGCTGATGGTCGCGCGCATCTGCGGCATGGCGGCGGGCGGCACCGGCACCTCGGAAGGCGTGGTGCTCGGCCTGCTCGCCGCGCTCAATGCCGGCGTCCATCCGGTCATTCCAAGCTGGGGTTCGGTGGGCGCCGCGGATCTCGCGCCGCTCGGCCATCTGGCGCGGGCGTTGCGCGGCGACGGCGAGAGCGAGTATCAGGGCAGGATCATGCCGTCGGCCGAGGCGTTGAAGCTGGCCGGGCTCGAGCCGCTCGACCTGCGCGAAAAGGACGGCCACGCCATCATCGTCGCCAACAGCCTTTCGACTGGGACCGCGTGCCTCGCGCTTGAGGAGATCGCCTGCCTGATCGACTGGTCGCTGGCGGCTGTCGCGCTCAACTACGAGGCGTTCCGGGCGTCGCTCAAGGCCATCGAGGAGGATGCGCTTGCGGCGCGACCGGCTTTCGGCCAAATCGAGATCGGCGCAAGGCTGCGGGCCGAGCTTTCAGGCAGCGGGCTGTGGCAAGACAACGCCGCGCGGCGCCTGCAGGATCCGCTCAGCTTCCGCTGCGTGCCGCAAGTATGGGGCGGCCTGCTCCATGCCTATGAGCAGGCGAAACTGGCGACCGAGATCGAGCTCAGCCACTCCGGCGACAATCCGGTCATCCGGCCCGAGGCCGAGCGCGTAATCTCCAACGGCAATTTCGACCTCACTGCCTTCACGCTGACTTGGGAAAATCTCGGCCAGGCGCTGGCGCATTGCGCGGTCGGCACCGCCAACCGCTCGATGAAGCTGATGTCACCGACGGTGGCGGAACTGCCGCGCTTCCTGTCGGCCAGGGGCGGCAGCCGCCAGGGCTATGCGGAACTGCAGAAGCCGGTCGCCGCGCTCGAAGCGGAGATCCGGCACCTCGCCAATCCGATGTCGCTTAGCCCCTTGGCCATCTCGGACGGCGTCGAGGACCAGTCGTCGATGGCGCCACGCGTGGTGGCGAAGACCGCGGGGATCATCGAGCGCCTGCGCTATCTGGTGGCGATGGAATTGATCTTCGCGGCCACGGGCGTGGAGCTGCGCGGCGTGCTGGACTCGATGGGCGAAGGCCCGCGGCGCAGCTACGAAGCCGTGCGGGCGCTCGTCGCCCCGCTCGACGACGACCGCGAGATGAGCGCCGACATGGCGCGCGTCGCCCGGATGGTCGCGGGACCACGGCTATAGCGCAGGCCCGCTGCGAGCCTCAGTGGTAGTAGATGCCGCCGTCGACGTTGAGCGCCTGGCCGGTGACGAAGGCCGACAGGTCCGAGGCGAAGAACAGCACCGGTCCGATGATATCCTCGGGCGCGCCGAGGCGCTTCAGCGCCGCGACCTCTTCCCAGTGGCGGATCGCGGCTTCGCTTCCCAGATTGTTCTTGCCCATCTCGGTCAGGATGATGCCGGGGCAGATCGCGTTGACGGTGACGCCGTCCATGCCGACCTCCTGCGCCAGCACGCGGGTGAGCGTGATCACCACCGCCTTGGTCGCGGCGTAATGGCCCTGCGTCGGCACGCCCTGGCGGCCGGCGATCGAGGCGATGTTGATCACCCTGCCCGACTTCCTGGCTCGCATATGCGGCAGCACCGCCTGGCACATCATCAGCACGCCCTTGGCGTTGACGTCGAAATGCGCGTCCCAATTGGCTTCATCGAGATCCTGCAGCAGGCTGGGCTTGAGGATGCCGGCGTTGTTGACCAGCACATCGATGCTGCCCGCCGCTTCAAGCAATGCCTGCGCGGTCGCTTCGATGTCCTTCTTCTTGCTGACATCCATCGTATAGACATAGGCCTTGCGGCCGGCCGCCTCGATCTCGCCCCTGGTCACGTCGAGCTCGGCAGCCTGCGAGGGCAGATCGGTGATGGCGACATCGAAGCCCGCTTCGGCGAGCCCCTTCGCGAGCGCCCTGCCGATGCCGCGGCTGGCGCCGGTGATGAGAGCCGTCTTGCCCTTGGCCTCAGGGAGAATGGTCATGCTGCTTCCACCTTTGATGTCTTGACCGGAAGCGCGTCCATCGCCGCGACCGTGTCGTCGAATGAAACGAGTTTGCCGTCGGAGCCGAGCCCCATCGCCACCTTGGCGGCAACCGCGCTGGCAAAGCGCGCGGACTGTTTCAGGTCCCAGCCCTTGACGATGCCGACGATGATGCCGGCCGTGAAGGAATCGCCGCAGCCCGTTGTGTCGAAGACCTCGACTTCGAAGGCCGGCAGATGGAAATCCTCGCCATGCTCGGGCGAGACATAAACGCCGTCGGCGCCCAGCGTGATAATGCAGTTCTTCACGCCCCTCGCCTTGAAGAAGGCGGCGACGCGGGCCGGATCGCGGTCATGCGCCATCTCGCCGGCTTCGTCGATGCTGGGCACGAAATAGTCGATGTAAGGAAGGCACGGCTCGACCAGTTTCCACGTCTCCGGCGTCGCCTGGATGAGATCGAAAGTGGTGACGCGGCCAAGCTCCTTGGCGCGCTTCAACAGCCTGACGGTCGGTTCGCCATCGAAGCGCTTCAGGAGCCCGGTGCCGCCGACATGGACGACGGTCGCATCGAGCGCCGCATCGAGATCGGCATCGGCGACCTCGAACAAGGTGGCGGTGCCCGGCACATGCAGAGCTGGACGCTCGCCGTTCGGCCGCACGGGCAGGATGGTGGACGAGGTCTGGACGCTGCCGTCGCGGCGCACGAGGCTGGTCTCCAGGCCATATTTCTTCAGCTTTGCGAGGAACCAGTCGCCCATGTCGTCGGTGCCGAGCGTGGTGACGGCGCGCGTCTTCAGGCCGAGGATGGCGCAGTCCATGCCGGTGGCGCCGGCGGTGCCGGCGACAGTCATGCGAATCTCCTCGATATAGTCGGCGCGGCCGCCTTCGGGGATGCGCGAGACTGGCCGTCCGACGATGTCGAGGACGTAGAAGCCGATCGAGCTGACGTCGAATTGTGGCATGGCTGACTTGACCTTTCGAACTCAATGGGCGGCGCGACGCAGGCCGAAGCTTGCGGCGAGTACCAGGAAGACCAGCACGCCGATGCCGACCTGCTGCCAGTAGAAATTCCAGCCGACCAGCAGCAGGCCGTTCTTGACGATGGCGAGCAGCAGCACGCCGAGCAGCGTGCCGATGACCGAAGGCTTGCGCTCGCGGCTCAGCGTCGTGCCGATGAAGGTTGCGCCGATAGCGTCGAGCAGGAAAGCATTGCCGGAGAGCGGCACGTAGGACTTCACCGTCGCCGACAACAGGATGCCGGTGACGCCGGCGAGCAGCGCGCACAGAACATGCACCATCGACAATTCGCGCGGCACGCGGATGCCGGAATACCAGGCCACGCCCGGCTGCGCGCCCATCGCCTGGACATAGCGGCCGAAGACCGAGCGATGCAGCAGGACATGAACGGCGACGACAAGGACGATCAGCACGATCACAGGGGTCGGCGCGCCGAACAGAGCGGTGCGGGCGATGGCGTTGAACTGGTCGGCAGCATAGCCGCTGGTGAGATAGATCGGCTGTCCGCCGCTGGTGGCGAGCTGCTGCGTGCTCTGGCCGATGAAGAGGACGCCGAGCGTCGCCAGGAACGGACTGATGTTGAGCCTAGTGATGAGGATCGCATTCAGCACGCCGACGATCAGCGCGGCGCCGAGCCCGCCCGCGACGCCGACCACGCCGCTGTAGCCGGCGGCGAGAAGCATGACGAAGATCATGCTTGCCATGTCGACCGAGACGCCGACCGAGAGATCGATGCCGCCCGAGGAGATGACGATGGTGAGACCCAGCGCCACGATCGCCAGCATGACGACATTGTTGACCAGCACGTTGAAGAGGTTGGCCGGCGTCAGGAAGGTCGGGCTCGCAATCGCGAAGAAGATCACGATGGCCGCGAAGGCGATGACCACGCTGTACTTCGCGAGGAAGCTGCGCAGGCCGACCTTGGCAGCGTTGTCGTTGGCCGAGACGCTCATCGCGAACCCTCCGAACCGCGGGCAAAGGATGTGATGGCCACCACCAGCAGGATCAGCGCGCCCTGCACGCCGTTGACCCAGTAGCTGGAGACGTTGAGCAGCTGGAAGCCGTTCGCGAGCAGGCCGATGAACAACACGCTGAGCAGCGTGCCGCCCATGGTCGGCACGAAGCGCCGCGAGAAGACGGTCCCGAGCAGCGCCGCCGCCAGCACCGACAGAAGCAACTCGCCGGAGCCGGGCGTGCTGGCCGACAGGCGCGAGACGGTGAGGATGCTCGCCACCGCCGCGCAGAAGCCGCTCAGCACATAAGTGAAGGAGACGTAGAAGGGCACGCTGATGCCGGCCGCGCGCGCTGCTTCCGGGTGTCCGCCAGCCGCGTAGAGCCTCAGCCCGAACGACGTGCCGTGAACGATCACGATCATGATGGCGGAGAAGACGATCAGCGCCCAGGCAAGCGCGGAGATGCCGAGGAAGCTGCCGGAGACCAGCACGCCGAGCAGCGGGGAGGATGCGCCGACGACCGTGTTCTGGGTGAGCGTGAGTTCCATGCCGGCTGCGACGTTGAGCACGGCGAGCGTCGCAAGCAGCGGCAGGATGCCGAGGCCGACGACGGCAAGGGCGTTCAGCGCGCCGACCGCTATGCCGACGGCAATCGCCGCGAGCACCGAGAGGAAGTCTCCGTAGCCCATCGACAGCAGCGTCGCATACACGGCGGCGCACAGGCCCATATTGGCGGCGATGGAGAGATCGATGCCGCCTTCGGTGACATCGGAGCCGCCGCCGATGATGACGGAAGTCATGCCATAGGCGAGCACGCCCAGGATCGCCGACTGCTCGACGACATTGATCAGGTTGAAGGTCGAGGTGAAGCCCGGCGCGAAGATGACAAAATAGGCCATGATCGCGGCGAAGGCGGCGATCGCGCCAAGCCGCACGACGAGCGCGCCGAAGCGGCGGCCGGCGCTCTTGGCGGCGGCCTGTTTTTCGTCGGACACGCCGACTTCCGAGTGGAGAACGCTCGCGCTCATGCAGCCACTCCATCGATGCTCGAACGCGCGCCGGACGAAGCTGCCAGCAGCGCATCGCTGTTCATCGCAGCACCGGAGAAGCTGCCGGCAAGCCTGCCGCGATAGACCACCAGCACGCGGTCGCAGACGCCGACCAGTTCGAGCAGGTCGGAAGACAGAAGCAGGATCGCCGCGCCCTCGCCCGCCAGACGATTGAGGAGATTGTAGATCTCGACCTTGGCGCCGACATCGACGGCCACCGTCGGCTCGTCCAGCACATAGACGCGCGACTGGCAGCTCAGCCATTTGGCGATCGCCACTTTCTGCTGGTTGCCGCCGGAGAGCTCGCGCACCAGCGCGTCGCGATGCGGCGTCTTGATCGACAGTTCCTTGATCAGGCCGTCCACCGCCTGGTTCTCGCTGCTCCGGCTGACCAACCCGCTCTTGGAATAACGGCGCAGGCTGGCCAGGGAAATGTTCTCGCGCACCGAAAGGCCGAGCGCCACGCCATGGGCGCGGCGGTCTTCCGGCAGCATGGCGATGCCGTCGCGCACCGCCTTGACCGGCGTCGACAGCGCGACCTCCCTGCCCTCGACCTTGACCTGGCCGCCATCGGCGGTCTTAAGCCCGAACAGGCACTGCACGATCTCCTTGGCGCCGGAGCCGAGCAGGCCCGTGAGGCCGACGATCTCGCCGGCGCGGACGTTGAAACCGATATTCTCGAAGCTGCCGCCGAGACGGAGGTTGGAAACCTCCAGCACCGGCGCGCCTAAAGTGACCGAGCGCTTCGGGAACATCTCGCCGACATCGCGAGCTATCATCATCGCAATGATCTCGTCGATCGGCGTCTGGCGCGGGTCGACCGTGCCGACGTCAGTGCCGTTGCGCATCACCGTGACGCGGTCGCAGAGCTTTTCGATCTCCTGCATGTAGTGGGAGATGAAGACCACGGCGATGCCGTCGTCGCGCAGCCGGCGCAGCACGTCGAACAGGCTGTCGACCTCGCGCTTGACGAGCGCCGCCGTCGGCTCATCGAGCACCAGCACAGATGCCTTCTGCGCCAATGCGCGGGTGATCTGCACGACCTTCTGCTGCGCCGTGGTGAGATCTTTCACAAGCGTTCCGGCCGGCAGCTCCATGCCGAAGAAGCGCTTCAGCAGGTCGGCGGCCCTGCGCTCCATGGCTCGGCGGCTGACGAACGGGCCGAGGCCGATCTCATGGCCGAGGAACACGGCCTCACCGACAGTCGCGGTCGGCACCAGCAGCCTGTCCTGATGAATGAAGTGCACGCCGAGCTTTTCGACCGACGCCGGCGTGAGCGAAGTAACGGTCTCGCCGTTGATGAGGATCGAGCCGCTGTCCGGCTTGATGATGCCGGCCAGCACCTTGATGATGGTCGACTTGCCGGCGCCGTTCTGGCCGACAAGGCCGAGGATCGAGCCGCGCGCGATCTCGAGGTTCGCGTTTTCCAACGCGCGCACCGGACCGAACCGTTTCGAAATGCCTGTCATCGATACAGCAATGTCACGCTTTGCTGTCTGCATGGCCATCTGTCCTGGTTGGATGTGACGGGCAGCCGCAGAGGCGCGGCTGCCCGACGTTTCGTTCCGTCCTATTTAACGCCAGCCTTCTCGGCGGCGTCGAGGAACGGCTTTCCTTTTTCGGCGGCATTTTCCTTGTTGATCAGCACCGAAGGCACGAAAGTGAACGGCGGCACCTTCTGGCCGGCCAGATATTTGGCGGCGTTGTCGACCGAGGTTTTGCCGATCTCATAAGGCTGCTGCGCCGCGACCGCGCCGGCCGAGGACTTCGGGTCCATCACCATCTTGATGACTTCCGGGCTGCCGTCGATGCCGTAGGTCTTGACCTCGTTGCGGCCGGCGGCTTCGACCGCCTGCGTGGCGCCGATCTGCGGCACGTCCCAGCAGGCCCAGACCGCGCCGATCGAACCCTTCTCGGGCGACTTGGTCAGCATGTCGGTGACGTTGGAATAGGCGCTCTGCACCGTGTTCGGGATGACGTCGCGCAGCTCGGGCTCGACGATCTTCACATCCGGGAACGAGGTCAGCACATATTTCAGCTGGTCGTAGCGGATCTTGCAGACCGGCACGCTGTAGAAGCCGTTGAACACCAGCACATTGCCCTTGCCGCCCATGTCGGCGACCATCTGCAGCGCGATCTCGGCGCCGATATTGTAGTTGTTGGAGGTGGTGTTGTTGATGGCGTGCGGGGTGGCCGTGTCGACCGTGAACAGCGGGATGCCGGCATCGCGGATCTTTTGCAGCCACGGATTCAGCACTTCGAGATTGCCGAGCTGCTCGATGATGGCATCGGGCTTCTGCGCGATCAGCGTCTGCAGCTGCGCGATCTGCTGCTGGTCCTTGCGGCCGGCGTCGAGCGCGATGACTTCGCCGCCGAGCTCCTTGACACGGTCCTGGATGCCTTTGAAGGCCATCAGGTCCCAATAGTGGTCGGTGCCGATGGCGGAGACGCCGATGCGCTTGCCTTTGAGCGACAGTTCCTCAGCGCTGGCGCCCGAGATGGCGGCCAGGCTGCAAGCCGCCGCCAACCCCAGAGCGAGCGCCTTGACGAGGCCTTTCATTGAATTCCTCATTTCATTTCCTCCCTTGTTGATCGCTCCGGGCCTTCCCGGAGGATATGCGAAACATTGAATTGCTGCTCCAGCCCCTTGTTGGTCGCTTCGGGCAGAGCCCTCCGCTCAGGCAGCGGCGTCGTTGTCGCGCAGGCCGTAGCTGGCCATGCGCTTGATGACGTTTTCGATCTCCTCGTCGGACAGGATCGGCGGCTCGCCGATCTGCAGGGCGCCGTGATACTGGCGCGCCAGCGTCTCGACCTCGACGGCCAGCCACATCGCCTGGGCGAGGCTCGACCCGACGGCGATCATGCCGTGCTGGGCGAGCAGGCAGGCCTTGCGGTCGCGCAGCGCCTCCACCGCGTGCGCCGAAAGCTCCGCCGTGCCGAAGGTGGCGTAGGGCGCGCAGCGTATGTCGCTGCCGCCGGCGACCGCGACCATGTAGTGGATCGCCGGTATCTTCCGGCCCATGATGGCGATCGTCGTGCAGTAAGTCGGATGCGCGTGAACGACCGCGTTGACCTCGGGCCGCGCCTTCATGATGTCGAGATGGAAGCGCCATTCGCTCGACGGCGGCAGGCGTCCGTCGACCTCGCCATCCCAACCCATGAAGACGATGTCTTCCGGCTGCAGCGTGTCATAGGGCGTGCTCGTCGGCGAGATCAGCATGCCCTCGCCATGGCGGCAGCTGATGTTGCCTGATGTGCCCTGGTTGATGCCGAGTGCGTTCATCTCGATACAGGCGTCGATGATGGCCTGGCGCACATCTCGGTCCGAAACGGTCATGCGATATTCCAATCCTTGCTCAGTCCGTCACCAGGCCGTGTAGCCGCCATCGATCGACAGGATCGCGCCCGTCACGTAGCTCGAGGCCGGCGACGCCAGGAACAGGATCGCCGAGGCGATCTCCTGCGGTGTGCCCAGCCGGCCCATCGGTGTCATGTCAATCCAGGTGTTGAAGAGTTCGGGACGCTCGCGCATCTTCAGTGTCATCTCGGTGCCGACATAGCCCGGCGCCAGCGCGTTGACGCGCACGCCCGATTTCGCCCATTCGACCGCGAGCGCCTTGGTCATCATGTGCACGGCGCCCTTGCTCACCATGTAGGACGGCGCGGTCTGCGGACGGTTGATGATCAACCCCGACATGGAACCCAGATTGACGATGGAACCCTTCTTGCGGTCGACCATCGAGCGGCCGAAGGCGCGAGAAGCCCAGTAGACGCCGTTGACGTTGACATCCATCACCAGGCGCCATTCCTCGTCCGGCGTGTCGAGCGCGGTGTTGAGGCGCGCGATGCCGGCGCTGTTGACCAGGATATCGACCTTGCCGAAATCACTGACGATCTGAGCGGCCATCGCCTCGACGGCTTGCGGATCGGTAACGTTCAACACGCGGCCATCGACGCTTGCGACACCGGCAGCCTCTAGCGCCTCGGCGGCGGCCTTCAGCCCATCCGCATTCATGTCGAGCAGGACGATCCTCGCGCCGCAAGTCCCCAGCGCCTTGGCGGCCTCAAGTCCGATCCCGCTGGCGCCGCCGGTGACGACGGCAACCTCGCCCGTCAGGTCGAATTGCGACCGGTAATCCATGCACGTCCTCCATCAGGACGGACTTGAGCTTGAGCGCGGGCAAAACGCTACCCTCGCCGCCGAAGCAGCGCCGCAAGCCGACCAGTCCTGATAATGCCTCCGGGGTCAGGCTCCTCCCGACCCCATGACAAGGACGTTACAGAAGCTTCCTGGGTCAGTCAATCTGGTTATAACCAGAAAACGGAATCTTTTTTGGATGAGTGCAATTCAGGTGCGATCGACACCGTTCACCGTCGCCGACGGCTGCTCGACCGCCATGTGGATGCGGGCGACGGAGGAGTTGTAGAAGGCCTCGTAATATTCAAGCGCGGC
This sequence comes from Mesorhizobium sp., assembly GCF_004963255.1. GTDB lineage: Bacteria > Pseudomonadota > Alphaproteobacteria > Rhizobiales > Rhizobiaceae > Mesorhizobium. The sequence continues at coordinate 81,784 of NZ_SUGA01000012.1, forward strand.
GCCGTCGGAATCATAGGCGATCGACTCGATCTCGATCAGCGGCGTGTTGGCAGCGACACCCATCTCATCGGCTTCTTCCTTGGTGGGAAGCGCGGCACGCAGCCAGCGGTCGGCACGCTTCACCGTCAGGCCGAAGACGGCGCGGATGGTGCCGAAGATCGACTGGTTTTCCGACAGGATGTTCTCCAGACCCGGCACCCGATGCCCCGGCAGGCTGATGCGCGTCATGGTGATCGGCGTGCCGTCGGTCATGTAGACGCGGCTGATGCGGACCACGCTGCCATTGGCGGGAATGCCGAAGACCTTGGACTCCTTCTCGCTCGGCGGGCAGCGGTAGATCTCCAGCGTGCGGGTCGAGACCTTGTGGCCCTTGGCGGTCAAATCGTCGAACACGCCGAGATTGGCGGTCATGAAGTCGACATGCTCGCGGGGAGCGGCGACGAACATGCCCTTGCGCGGCATCTTGATGATGCGGCCTTCATTGGACAGCGATCCGATCGCGGCGCGCACGACGGGACGAGAGACGCCGAAGAAATCGCAAAGCGCCTGTTCCGAGGGAATGCGCGAATTGGCTGCCAGCAGGCCGGTGTTGATCGCCTCCTCGACCTGGTTGCGCAGCTGCACCCAGAGCGGGGCCGCCTCGTCGCGATTGAGCTGGACTTTCGAGCCGATCGAGCGGAACGCTGCGGCGGCCTCGGCATCTTCCTGATCGTAACGAGGACGCCCGCGCGTTCTGGTTGCCTGTTCCATTCGGGTCCCGCCGCAAATCGTTTTGCCGCGACTCAAAAAGCGGCAGCGCCACCCTACCGGAGGCCGCCCGCCATTTTCACGCTCTCCGGCAAGTTTCGCAACCATAGCATGGCGGCGGCCCCCAGAAGCGGCCCCGGAACCAGGAGCAGGAAGGCCCAGCGCCAGCCGCCGATGAAGTCAGCGAAGCGCGGCGTCAGCCAGATGGCAAGCACCGTCAGCGCGAAACCGGCGCCGAGTTGCACCGACAGGGCGGTGCCGACAAAGCGGCGGTCGGCAAGTTCGGTGACTGCGGCGGAGAACTGCGCCGAATCACCGATCACCGAAACGCCCCAGACGATCGCCACCAGCATGAACAGCCAGAGCGGTCCGGTAAACAGAAAGCCCATCAGCAGCGCGCAGCTTCCCGAGACGAGCATCATGCCGGCGGTAGTGGCGGTGCGGCCGATCCGGTCCGACAGATAGCCGCCGAGCAGACAGCCGAGAATGCCGGAGGCGACGACAAGGAAAGTCGCGAGCGAGGCGGTGGCGGTGGTTCCGATCGCCTGAGCCTCGAAGGCCGCGCGCGTATAGGCGAGCAGCCAGGCCCACATGGCATAGAGCTCCCACATGTGGCCGAGATAGCCGAGATTGGCGAGGAGCAGCGGCTTTTCGCGGAACACCTGGCCGATGCGCGAGGGCTCGAAGATAGCCTTGCCGAAGGGATAGGGTCCTTCCTTGGCGAACAGCAGGAAGAGCAGCGCGCCCGCCGCCGTCGCCAGGCTGGCGGCGGCGACCACCGGCCGCCAGTCGAGCGCGGTCGAGACCGCGCGGAAGAGATGCGGCAGCGCCGAGCCGACCGTCAGCGCGCCGATGACCGCGCCGAGCGCCAGCCCCCGGTCGCGCGTGAACCAGGTGGCGACCAGCTTCAGCGCCGGCGGATAGACCCCGGCAAGTGCGGCGCCGGTGATGATACGCGCTGCGATCACGCCGCTCGGCCCAAGATGAAGCAGAAGCGTCGCGTTGGCCAAAGCGGCAACAAGGGCCGCGGCCGCCATCAAGCGGCTGAGCCGTACAAGGTCCGGAAGATTGACCAGGCTCGCCGCCAGCGCGCCGATGACGAAGCCGACCTGGACGCCATTGGTCAGCCACGCCTCGGCGCTCGGGCCCAGCGCCAGCTCGTGCTTCAGTTCCGGGAGTATCGCGGTCGCCGAAAACCAGGTGGTGAGCGACAGGACGACCGCCAGGCAAAGCAGCGACAGCACGCGCCAGCGTTCGCTGTCGGCCGCCACGCCAAGCCGGCCGGCCGTGCTCATGCGCCTTGCAGCGGAACGGTGAAGACCGTGGCCGTGCCGGTCAGGCAAAGCTCGCCCTGGCCGTTGCGCACGCTGGTCTCGATCTTGCAGATCGGCTTGTCGGGGCGCACTTCCTTGACCTCCACGCGGCCGGTGATCTCCTCGTCAACGCCGACCGCCTTGACGAACTTCCAGGCCACTTCGAGGAACACGGTTCCGGGGCCGGGCAGATCCTCGGCGACCAGCGCGTTGAGGATGCCGGAGGTCACGCCGCCCTGAACGATCAGCTTGCCGAACACCGACTTCTCGGCCAGCGCGCGGTCGTAATGCAGGGGATTGCGATCGCCGGTGATGTCGGTGAAGGCCTCGATGTCGCTCACCCTCGTGCGCCGCGTGCGCTCGGCGAAATCGCCGACCTGCGGACGACCTTTCACGACACCCACCCAACCGTCTTTCATTTCGGTGCTCATTGCGGCTTCTCCTCTGCTCTGGGTTCGACTGGTTTGAAGGCAGGCAGGACACGGCCGCCGATGGCAGTCGGCGCAAGAAGCAGCATGTCCCCGACCTGTAGCGGCCGTGTGCCGGGCAAGATGAAGCTCAGTATCGTCGGGCCTTCGGCGAGCTCGACCAGGCCGACCACGTAAGGTGCGGCGGGCAGCCAGCTGGGATGGCCGGGCTTGTGCACTTCCGAAAAGGATTTGAGCCGTCCCCCGCCCGATGCGTCTTTCCAGACCAGACGCTTGCTCCAGCAGTGCGGGCAGATCGGGCGCGGATAGAAGATGGCCTTGCCGCAATCCTCGCAGTGCTGGATGGTCAGCCGGCCCTTGGCGGCGGCATCCCAGAACGGCCTGGTCAGCGCGGTGATCGTCGGGCCAGGGGTTTTCAGCGTGTTGAGATCGACGGACATCAGGCGGCTCCCAACACCAGCGCGGTCGCTTCGCTCATCGTCGCGCCATTGCCGGTGATCAGCGCGAGCCCGGCGTTGCCGATCTGGCGCTCGCCCGCCTCGCCACGCAGCTGGCGCACCGCCTCGACGACATGGGTCATGCCGCCGGCAAGGTCGGGCTGGCCGAAGCCGAGCTGGCCGCCATGCGTGTTGAGCGGCTTGTCACCCTTGTGGGAAAGATCGTGGTCGTTGAGCCACGCGCCGAACGCGCCCGGCGCGCAGAGGCCGGCATCCTCGATCGTGGTCGCGACCATGATCGTGTAGCAGTCGTAGAGCGACAGAAGGTCCATCTCATCGGCCCGCGTGCCGGACTGTTGGAAGGCCCGCGCCATGGCGCTCTTCAGCGGACCGGAGGTGAGGTGTGGGGCCTGGCTGACCGCGCGGTGCGTGACCTTCTCACCGGCGCCGAGCAGATGGACAGGCGGCCTGCGCAACGACCGCGCGCGTTCGGCGGAGATGACGACGACCGCTTCGCCGCCGGCGACCGGCATGACGATTTCGAGGAGGTGCAGCGGCGAGGCGATCATCGGCGAGGCAAGCACCGCTTCGACATCTGCCGGCTTGCCGAAGAAGATGGCGTCGGGATTGAGCTGCGCATTGGCGCGGGCCGCCGCGGCGATCAGCGCGAAATCACGCGCGGTCGAGCCATATTCCGCCATATGCGCCTGCATCAGCAGCGCGTAGGAAATGTTGGCGCCCGAGGCGCCGAAGGGCACGTCGAACTCGCGGATTGGGTTGCGGTTGGGCGAGCGGGGCGCAACCTCCTCGCGGTTGTTGGCGAGCACGCACAGCACCGCCTCGCACATGCCGGCCTCGATCGCGGCGGCCGCGCGCCAGACCATGCCGGCGCCGGATGCGCCGCCGAGGTCGACGACATTGGCCATGGTCGGCGCGAGGCCCAGATATTCGGCAATGGTCGCCGGAACATGCTGCGGCGTCTCGCCGACCTGCGGCCCGACCAGCAGCCCGTCGATCGCCGCCGGCTCCAAGCCGGCGTCGAATACCGCCAGGCGCGAGACCTCGGCGATCATCTCCAGTGTGGTCACACCTTGCGTCAGGCGCTGCGGCTTCAACTCGCCGATGCCGACGATCGCTCCCTTTGCCCGGCTCATGCCGCCTTGCTCCGGTCGAGCACGCGGTATTCCTCGAGGCAGGCCGGATTGGCGAGTGAAGCCATGTTCTTGACAGGCTTGCCTTCGAGCGTGGTGCGGGCAGCGCCCTCGACGCGCTTGCCGTTCAGCGTGTAGGGCACGGCTTGCACCGCGTGGATGCGATGCGGCACGTGGCGGGGCGAGGCGCCTTCGCGGATCGCTTTGCGAATTCGCGCGGCAAGCTCTGGGCTCAGCGCATAACCGTCCTTGAGCTTGACGCAGAGCACGATCTCTTCGTCGCCCTCGACCGGCGCGCCAAAGACCAGGCAATCCTCGATCTCGGCAAAATTCTCGCAGGCGGCGTAAATCTCGGCGGTGCCGATGCGAACGCCGCCGGGCTTCAGCGTTGTGTCCGAGCGGCCGTGGATGACGCCCGAGCCGTAAGCGGTCATCTCGGCGACATCGCCATGCGTCCAGATTTCCGGGCGCGCGGCGAAGTAGGTGGCGTGATAGCGCTCGTCGCCATCCTTGCCCCAGAAGGTCAGCGGCATCGACGGGAACGGCTCGGTGCAGACGAGATCGCCCTGACGGCCGATGACCGGCGCATTGCGCTCGTCCATGACGCCGACGGCGAGGCCGAGCCCTTTCACGGTCAGTTCGCCGCGCCGTACAGGATGGATCGGCGATCCCAGCAGGAAGCAGCCGATGATCTCGGTGCCGCCGGAGATCGAAGCGAAGATCATATCGCGCTTCACATGATCGTAGACCCAGTCGAACTGCCCGGGAGAGACAGGCGCACCGGCCGACAGCAGCGAGCGCAGCGACGAGAGATCATGCAGGCGCGCCGGCGCGTAGCCTTCGGACGCAAGTGTCGCCAGATATTTCGGGCTGGTGCCGAAATGCGTGACCCTGGCGCGCTCCGCCATCGTCCAGAGCGGACTGGGGTCGAGACCATCGGCCGATTTCAGGATCGGCGCGCCGTCATAGAGCACCACGCTCGCGCCGCAGGCCAGGCCTGAGATCAGCCAGTGATACATCATCCAGGCGGTGTTGGTGTACCAGCTCATGACGTCGCCCGGGCGGACATCGCCGTGGAGCAGGTGCTCCTTCAGGTGCTGGAGCAGCACGCCGCCGGTACGATGGACGATCGCCTTCGGTGCGCCGGTCGTGCCGGAGGTGTAGAGCACATAGGCCGGATGGTCGAAGGGCACGCGCTCGAAGGAGAGTGGAGCGTCGCGGCCGAAATCGTCGAGCGAAATGCAATCCGCCGCGCAGTCTGGCCTAGGGCCCGGTTCGCCGGTCAGCACCAGCGTCGTTACCGTCGGCATCGCGGCGACGATCTCGGCCAGCCTGCCGGAGATGTCGTGCTCCTTGCCCGCATAGCGGTAGCGCGGCGCGGCGAACAGCACCTTGACGCCGATCTGGCCGAGGCGGTCGACGATCGCCGCGGCGCCGAAATCCGGCGAGCAGGACGACCAGATGGCGCCGACGGAAAGCGTCGCCAAAAGCGCCACGAGCCCTTCGACCCTATTTGGCAGGATACCGCCGACGCAGTCGCCCTTGCCGACGCCGGCCGCGCGCAGGCCATGCGCCGTCCTGGCGACGAGCAGGCGCAATTCGCCCAGTGTGATGGCCCGGAAATGGCCGCTCTCGTCGGCCTCGATGAGAGCAACCCTCGCCTCATCGCCGCGCAGCAGGTTTTCCGCGAGATTGAGTGTCGCTTCCGGCAGGAAACGGCTCCCGGTCATCGGTGCATTGTCGTCGCGCAGGAAGCAGATCGCGCCAGGATCGCCGATGACCTCGGCGAAATCCCATATCGCTCGCCAGAAGGCGCCGGGATCGCCGATCGACCAGCGATGCAGCGTCTCGTAGTCGCGCGGATCGAAGCCGTTGGCCATCGAAAAGCGCGCAAGGTTGGACGATTGGAACGCGGCCGGCGCCGGCGTCCAAAGCACGGATGACATGGATTTCCTCCCGCAATGCAGGCCCGGCTCGATGCCGCGACCTTGCCTGCCGATCCATTTCATGATTATTGGTTATAACCAGAATGTCAAGCGGCGATCACGCCCAAGCGAACCGCGCTGCCGGAGGAACAGACATGGACGCCGTTTACATCGTTGCCGCCAAGCGGACGCCCATCGGCAAGCTGAACGGCGCGTTCGCCGGTCTGTCGGCAGCGGAGCTGGGGGCGCAGCTTATCCAGGCCATGCTCGCCGACGCTGATCTCGCGCCCGATGCCGTTGGCGAGGTGATCATGGGCCAGGTGCTGACCGGCGGCGCCGGGCAGAATCCCGCCCGGCAGGCTGCTCTGAAGGCCGGCCTGCCGGTCGGCGTGCCTGCCATGACCGTTAACAAGGTCTGCGGCGCCGGCCAGAAATCGATCCATCTCGCCGCCCAGGCCATCCGCTGCGGCGACGCCGACTGCGTGATCGCCGGCGGGCAGGATTCGATGACCTCGGCGCCGCATTTCATTTCCGGCGTCCGCGGCGGCATCCGCATGGGCGACCGCACGGTCAAGGATTCCATGATCACTGACGGGCTGTGGGATGCCTTCCATCAGGTGCATATGGGCGTCACCGCCGAAGCGCTGGCGCAGCGCTACCAGATCACCCGCGAAGAACAGGACAGGTTCGCGCTGCGCTCGCAGGAGAAGGCGGACGCCGCCATCCAGGCTGGCAGATTCGACGACGAGATCGTCCCCGTATCGATCGAGGCCAGGCAAGGCGATCTCGTCATCGAGCGGGACGAGCATCCCAACCCCTCCACCACGATGGAGGGCCTTGGCCGGCTGAGGCCGGTCTTCGATGCGGCGGGGACGATCACGGCCGGCAACTCATCCGGTCTCAACGACGGCGCCGCCGCGGTGCTTGTGATGTCGGAGGCGCGGATGAAGGAACTCGGCCTGACGCCCCTCGCCCGCATCGCGTCTTACGCTTCCGCCGGCGTCGAGCCGATGGACATGGGCCTCGGTCCAGTCGCGGCCTCGCGCCGCGCACTCGACAAGGCCGGCTGGCGCCATGCCGATCTCGACGTGATGGAGATCAACGAAGCCTTCGCCGCGCAGGCCATCGCGGTCAACCGCGAGATGGGCTGGAACGAGGACATCATCAATATGAGCGGCGGCGCCATCGCGCTCGGTCATCCGCTGGCCGGCTCCGGCTGCCGCATCGTGGTGACGCTGCTCCACGAGATGGTCCGGCGTGGAGCGAAGAAGGGCCTTGCCTCGCTCTGCATCGGCGGCGGCCAGGGTGTCGCGATCTGCCTGCAGCGGTGAGCCTTCCTACGGCTTAAAGCGCGTCGCGATCTTTCAGATTCGCTCCATGCGCTTTAGGTTTTTGATTACGCATGTCTTTATTCCGAAACCAATTCCCACTTTCGGGAGACATGCTTTAGCGGAGCAAGTCAAACATCAGCTTGAAGAAGCGATCCGCATCGACTTCATAGGCGATGCGCGCATTGTCCTCCTCACCGCGCTCATGCCAGAAATCGGCCACCGTGGCGCCGAATGTGTAGCTGCCGGACAGGTCCACGCCGATATGGGCCGGACGCGTGCGCACCAGCGTCGGATCGATCGCCAGCGCCAACGCCAGCGGGTCGTGCATGGCGCCGCCGACGCCCATCGAGTTGCGGTGCAGCTTCTCGTAGAATTTCAGCCAGTCCATGACCACGCGGCCGAGCGGCGTGTCAATCCTGGCCAGTTCCTCATATTGCGGCGCCTCGATCAGCACCTGCATGGTCACGTCGAGCCCTATCATGGTGATGGGCACCCTGGCGTCCAGCACCAGCTTCAGGGCCTCGGGGTCGCAGAAGGCGTTGAACTCGGTCGGCGTGATGATCTCGCTCTTGCGATAGAACACGCCGCCCATCCAGATCAGCTCCTTGATCTTGGGCAGCACGTGCGGGTGCTTGAGCACGAGCAAGCCGATGTTGCAGAGCGGGCCGGTCGCCACCACCAATAGCGGTTCCGGAGATGCCGCGAGCCTCTCGGCAAGGAAGTCCACCGCATGCTGCTTGATCGGCCCTCGCGAGGGCTGCGGCAGATAGGGCGAGCCTTCGAGCCCGCTCGGCCCATCCGCGGTGCCGAGAACCAGCGGCCTGGCCAGCGGCCGCGCGCAGCCGGCGGCGACCGGCACATCGGTCGCGCCGACGAAATCGAGGACGCGGATCGCATTGTCGGTGGTCTTCTCGAGCTCGGCGTTGCCGCAGGTGGTTGTCACGCCCAGAAGCTCGATGTCGGGCGAGCGATGCGCCATGACCAGCGCGATGGCGTCGTCATGGCCGGGGTCGCAGTCGTAGAGGATCGGTGTCGGCATGGGCGTGGACTCTCAGGCTGCGGGCCGGCCGTAGCGGGCCATGGTGGTCTTGAACATGTCAAGGAAGCGGCGGCCGTCGAGCCCCGTCGCGATGCATGTCGTCTTGGGGCCGCCGCCAGGCAGGATCTGGTGGCCGCGATAGGCGACGACCTGGCCGCGCGCCACGCCCCTCTCCAGCACAACGTCGGCAAAGAGCGGCGCGCTTGCCTCGACGAGGCCCGGATCGACAGCCAGCGCCACGGTGATGACGTCGTCCATCGGAAAGCCGACCAGGCCGAAGAACTCGCGCCAGATGTCGATATAGATTGGAAAGACCTCGCTGATCATCTCAACCACCGGGTTGGTGCTGTCGGCGGCCGCGGCTTCCATGTCGGCCAGGTCGTCGCGGGTCAGCATCGAGTCGGCGACGCGGTTGTCCTCGCAGACATCGAGCGGGACGAGGATCTTGTCGACCTCAGCGTTGAGCACGATGCGCGCGGCCTCGGGATCGGCCCAGATGTTGTACTCCGACAGCGGCGTCATATTGCCGGGCGTCGAGAAATTGCCGCCCAGCACCAGCATGTTCTTCAGCAGCGACGGCAGTTTCGGTTCCTGCAGGAATGCCAGCGCGGCGTTCGTGGTCGGCCCGGTCGTAATCAGCGTGATCTCGCCGGGCGCGGACCTCACCGTATCGATGATAAAATCCACCGCATGGCCAGGCGTCGCCTTGCGCTTCGGCTCCGGCGCCGGCGGGTTGAAAGCCTTCAGCCGCTCGCCGAAGCGCGCTGTCAGCCTTTTTTCGAAATGGACCGGCGCCAGCATGTCTTGCTTGGAATTGCCGACGATCGGGCGCCAGGCGCCGGCATGCACCGGCACGTCGTCCTTGCCGGCGAGCGACAAGGTGTTGAGCACCACGTCGGTGACTTGCTTGATCGGTCCGGCGGCGCCGGTGGTCGTGGTCACCCCTTCCAGCCTGAGGTCCGGATGGGCGGCGGCGAACAGCACGGCGAGAATGTCGTCGCCAGCCGAATCCACGTCCAGGATGATGCGTTGCATGAAGAGCCTCGAAAGGTTGAAGGGCATTACGGACGGTTGTCGGCGGGCAGCTTGCCGCCGCTGTCTTGCGGCTTCTCCGCCAGAGCGTTGCGCATCGTCTCCAGCGTCTCGCGGATCAGCTTGGGACGCGTGCGCCAGGACAGGGCGAACAGCGCCAGCAGCGCCACGGCATAGGGCACGGCGAGGATCAGGTAGGAGGGGAAATTGAGGATCTGCAGACGCAGCGAAAAGGCGTCGGCAAATCCGAACAGCAGACAGCCGAGCAGCACCTTGAGCGGGTCGCCGGCGGAAAAGATCAGGATCGCCACCGCCATGAAGCCGCGTCCCGACGACATGTTCTCGGTAAACATGGTGATGTAGCCGAGCGACATATGCGCGCCGGCGAGGCCCGCGAACAGGCCGCACAGCAGCGAGGCGATGTAGCGGACCCTGGCGATCGAGATTCCCAGCGTCTCGGCGGCTTCAGGCTTCTCGCCGACGACGCGCAGATAAAGGCCGAGCCGCGTGCGGGCGTAGAACAGGACCAGCAGCGGAACCGAGAGGAAGGCGACATAGACCAGCGGCGTGTAGCCGGAAATGAGCTGCGCATAGGACGGCCCGAGGATGTCGCGCGCGCCCGGAAGCTGCACCTTCGGCAGGCCGACAATGCCGCGCCCCACGACCGACCCGCGCGTGCCGAAGATCGCCTTCATCAGCGAGATCGTCATGCCGCCGGCAAGGATGTTGAGCGCCAGGCCGACGACCACCTCATTGGCGCGGAAGCTGACGACCAGCACGGCGTAGACCAGCGCGAAGGCGAGCGCCGCGGCCACGCCGATCAACAGCCCGCCGAAAGAGGAGCCGGTCCAGATCGAGCCGATGACGGCGAAGAAGGCGGCGATCAGCATCTGCCCTTCCAGGCCGATGTTGAAGATGCCGGCCTTGGTGGTGAAGGAGCCGCCGAGCGCCACCAGGAGGATGGGCGTGGTGGTTCGGATCGTGGCGACGACCAGCCCGACATTGAAGAAGGTGGCTAGAATTTCCATCGGCGCCCCCCGGTGCGGTCACCTTTGCGGCGCAGCAGGAGATCGGCCGAGACCGCCAGGATGATCAGGGCTTGGATGACGGTGATGATCTCGCGCGACGCCGTGGTGTCGACCTCGAGCAGCAGCGAACCCGCCCGCAGCGCTCCGAAGAACAGCGCCGTGAAGATCGTGCCGATCGGCGAACCGTTGGCGAGAAGGGCCGCGATCAGCCCGTCGAAGCCGAAGCCGGGCGCGAACCCTTCCATGAAACGGTGATGCACGCCCAGCGTCTCGACGCCGCCCGCCAGTCCGCCGACGGCGCCGGAGGCAAGCAGGACGCCGAAGCCGGCGCGGCGCACATTGATGCCGCCATAGTCGGCGAATTTGGGCGCCGATCCCACCATGGTGACGGCGTAGCCGGTGGTGGTGAAGCGGAAGAACAGCGCGGTCGCCACCGCGAGCGCAAGTCCGATCAACAGGCCGATGTTGAGCCGGGAGAACGAGAACAGCTCCGGCAGATAGGCGCTGGGCAGGATCGGCGGCGTTTCCGACCAGCCGCCCGGCCGCTTGAACAGGAAGATGGTGAAATAGGACGTCAGCAGCACCGCGACATAATTGGCCAGGATGGTCGACACCACTTCGTTGGCGCCGAACCGGACACGGAAATAGGCCGGCACCGAGACCCAGGCAGCACCCGCCGCGACCGCCGCCGCCACCGCGACAAGCACATGCAGGACCGGCGGCAGCGCAAAGGAGAAGCCCACCCATGCCGCGGCGAAGCCGCCGAGAAAGAGCTGGCCCTCGATACCGACATTGAACATGCCGCCGCGCAGGCCGATGCAGGCGGCGACGCCGCAGATCAGGATCGGGGTGGTCTGCAGCAGCGTGCCGGCGATCTTCTCGGAATCGCCGAAGGCGCCGCGCATCAGCGTGGCGAACACTCGCAGCGGATTCTCGTCGATCATCAGGATGACGACGGCGCCCAGCGCAAGCGCGATCGCCAGCGCCAGCAATTGACCGGCAAGCGTGCGCCTGAGGTTTCTTGGCAGGAGCGAGGAGATCATTGAACCTCCGCCGCGGCGACCGGATCTATTCCCGCCATCATCAGTCCAATGCTCTCCTCGTCCATCGCCGCTCCGTCGATCTCGCCCATGATGCGCCCCTCGAACATCACCAGGATGCGATCGGCAAGTGCTGCCAGTTCGTCCAGTTGCGTCGAGATCAGCAGGATGGCCTTGTCGTCGGCGCGCTGGCGCATGATCTCGCTGTGGATGGCCTCCTGGGCGCCGATATCGACGCCGCGCGTCGGCTGGTCGATCAGCAGGAAATCGCCGCCGGCGGTAAATTCACGCGCCAGCACCACTTTCTGGATGTTGCCGCCCGACAGGCTGCTTGCGAGGTCGCGCGGGCCGCGCGCGCGGATGTCGAAGCGCTGCATCAGCGCTTTCGTTTCGCGATCCACGGCGCGCCAGTCGATCAGCCCGCGACGGCTGTAGGGCTGCTTGCGCTGGCGCCCCATCAGCATGTTGGCCGACAGCGTCGCGTTGCCGTCGACGCCGCGCGCCAGGCGGTCGCCAGGGACGTGGGCCAGACCGCGGGCGCGGATCTCAGCCGGCGAATGCTCGAGCAGTTCCTTGCCGTGCAGCAGCGCCGAACCATGGCTGGCCGGCCGCAATCCGGACAGGACCTCGGCAAGCTCGGTCTGTCCATTTCCCGCGACGCCGGCGATACCGACGATCTCGCCCGCGCTCACGCTCAGGTTGACCGCCTTCAAAGCCGGCAGCCGGCGATCGTCGCGTGCCCACAGATCGCTGACGGACAGCACCGCGCGTCCGGAACCCGGCGAGCGCGGCCGCCGGTCAAAGCTGACGTCGCGCCCCACCATCATCCGCACGAGCTCGCGCTTGGAAAGCTCGGATTTGCCGCGTGTCGCCACCACGCGGCCATCGCGCAGCACGGTGATGGTATCGGAAACTGCCATCACCTCCTCGAGGTGATGCGAGATGAAGATGACGGTCATGCCGTCCTCCACGAAGCTGCGCAGCGTGGCGAACAGATCCCGGCTCTCCTGCGGCGTCAGCACCGCTGTCGGCTCGTCGAGGATGATGATGCGGGCGTTGCGCGCGAGCACCTTGAGGATCTCGATGCGCTGCTCGATGCCGACAGAAAGACCGGCGACGCGCTCGGCGGGATCGACGTTGAGGCCGAATTTCCGCGACAGCGTCCGCGCCTGCTCGATCTGGGCTTTGCGGTCGATCAGGCCACGCTTGCGGATCTCCATGCCGAGAAAGATGTTGTCGGCAACGGTGAGCGAGGGCACGAGCTTGAAGTGCTGGTGCACCATGCCGAGCCCCTCGGCAATGGCGACGGCCGGGCTGGTGACGACGAGAGGCTTGCCGTTGACCGAGATGGTGCCCTCATCGGGCTGCAGCAGCCCGAAAAGGACGTTCATGAGCGTCGTCTTGCCGGCGCCGTTCTCGCCGATGATGGCGTGGATTTCGCCGCGCCGCACGGACAGGTCGATGCGGTCGTTGGCGGTGAACGCGTCGAAGCGCTTTGTGATGCCTTGAAGCTGTACCGCTATGTCCATGAATGAAGACGAGCCGAAACAAGAAAGCTGGCAGATGAAGGGCCGACGCCGCACCGGGGCGCCGGCCGCCGGTTTCGGCAGGCCTATTTCGCCTTGGCGATCGTGATCTTGCCGGCGATCACGTCCTGGCGCAAGGTTTCGAGCTTGTCCTTGATCGCCTGCGGCAGTTTCGCCGCGACGTCGTCGCAAAGCTTCACCTCGACACCGCCCGAGGCAAGGTCGAAGGTGCGGGCGCCGGGCTGCACTTTCTTGCCCTGGACCTCGTCCTTGATGATCGAATAGACGGCCACGTCGCCGCGCTTAAGCATGCTGGCAAGCACGTTGCCCGGCGCCGAGGAGCACATGTCGATGTCGACGCCGAGCGAGTATTTGTCGGCCGCGGCGCTCGCCTGCATGACGCCCTCGCCGGTCGGACCGGCGACGTTGTAGACGATGTCGGCGCCCTGGCCGTAAAGCGTCTGGGCAAGTTCGCTGCCCTTGGCCGGATCGTCGAAGGTGCCGGCGAAGACGGCGTTCACCTTGACGTCGGGAGCGGCGTATTTCACGCCCTGCTCATAGCCGCCGAGAAAGTTGCGGATGACCGGGATGTCGCGGCCGCCGACGAAACCGATGGCTTTGCCGGAGCCGATCTTGTCGAAGGAGGGTCCCAGATCCTCGACCATGCCGGCCAGCGCGCCGGCGATGAAGGAGCCCTGCTCCTCGGCGAAGTTGGCATAGATCATCGACTTGCTGTCGAGCACGCCGTCGATGAAGATGAAACGCTGGTTCGGGTATTGCGCGCTGACCTTCTGCAGCGCGTCGACCAGCTCCCAGCCCATCACGAAGATCAGGTCGTATTCCCCGCTCTTGGCGAGGTTGGCGAACTGCTCCTCATAGTCGAGCGAGCGGTTGCCGGTATCGACCAGCTTGAGATCGATGCCGAAATCGTCCTTGGCCTTGTTGAGGCCGTTGACGATCGAGACGCCGAACCCTTGCGCGAAATAACCCGAGATCGCGGCCACATGGACCTTGTCGGCCGCGAGCGACGGGAGCGAGGAAGCGGCCAGCACGATACCGGCCGCCAAAAGGCGAGCGAATGTCTTCATTTGGTTCAACCCTCTGGTAGCCTGTCGGCAGTGTCATCAACTCGGTCTTCTCACCGCCGATCTTGTTGATGGTCATATGACCATCGAAAAATGCGGAAGCGTTGTCAATCCCCCACCGCAATCTTAGAATTGACCCCGCAAGTCATGAAACCGCTGAGACTCAGCAAAAAACCTTGGCTCTCGCTGAGGTCCTGAGGCGATGGCCGGGATTTCTGCGCCGGCTCCGCGCCGGAACGAAACCAGGGTTGACTTTGGCAGCGCGTCGAAAGACTGTTGCTACTCAAATGAATTCTGGAGCATAACATGGCAGAGGTCGCGGTGCGGAAATTCGTCGTTTCCGTCGATGAGATTTTTCATGAAGGCGGCCCGGCGGCCGAGACCCCGGCCAGGCGCGGAGCCATCCTCGCCGTCATCGAAAATCCGTTCGCGGGCGGATATGTCGAGGAGCTGATGCCGTTCATGGACAAGCTCAAGCCGCTCGGCCTGGAGATGGCCCGGCGCCTGCTCGATGCGCTCGGCGGTGACCCGGCGGCGATCGAGGGCTACGGCAAGGGCGCGATCGTCGGCGCCGCGGGCGAGCTCGAGCACGCCGCGCTTTGGCACAATCCCGGCGGCTATTCGATGCGTGAGATTCTCGGCGGCGCCAAGGCGATCGTTCCGTCCACCAAGAAGGTGGGCGGACCGGGGACCCGGCTGGACGTGCCGATCACCCACATCAACGCATCCTATGTGCGCAGCCATTTCGATGCCATCGAGGTGGGCATCAACGATGCCCCGCGGGCAAGCGAGATGGTTGTCGCGCTCGCCATGACCACGGGCCCGCGCGTGCACGCCCGTGTCGGCGGCCTCAAGGCCAGCGAGATCAAGGGCGAGGACGGCTTGCGATGAGCGGGAATATCGGCGTGCGCCGCATCGTCACCATCGTCGAGGAAACACTGATCGAAGGCGGCCGTGTTCTGGAAACCCCGACGCGTCGCGCCGCCGCGGTGGCGATCATCGCCAATCCTTTCGCCGGCGCCTATCACGAGGACCTGTCGCCGCTGATGGCAACCGGCAAGGCGCTCGGCCGCATCCTGCCGGAGCGCGCGGTGGCCGCCCTCGGCATTCCGGGCGACAAGGTCGAGAGCTTCGGCAAGGCCGCCTTGGTAGGCGAGGATGGCGAACTGGAACACGCGGCCGCCCTGCTGCATCCCGAGCTCGGCGCCCCGTTCCGCGATGTGCTGGGTGGCGGCGCCGCGCTCATTCCATCTTCCAAGAAACGCGGCGCACCGGGCGCGGCCTTTGACATTCCGCTCGGCCACAAGGACGCGGCCCGCGTGCGCAGCCATTTCGACGGCATGGAAGTTCGCGTCGCCGACGCGCCGCGGGCCGACGAGATCGCGGTGCCGTCGCCGTCACCGATTCCGGCCGGCCGCTGCCGCGCGTCGGCGGACTGACCAAGGACCGGATCGTCGGGGTCGACGGCATGGTCTGACGACCGGCTGACCGAAGGCTTGATGAAGGGTCGAGAAAGCCGCTCGGAACGAGAGCGGCTTTCTGATTTCGGACGTGGCCGCGTCGAGGCCGGTCAGGCAGCCTGGAATTCAGGCACGATGATCGAAGGCGGCGTGTTGCGGCTGCGCCCGATCCGCTGGACGCCATCGACCAGGATCATGCCGATGCCGGGCATGTTGCCGAGCGTCATGGCGTCGAGCACGCCTTCGCCGGCGCCGCCCATGGCCTGGTCAATAAAGACGAGATCAGCGGCAAGGCCTTCGGCTATGCGGCCGCGATCCTTCAGCCCGCGCATTCTCGCAACGTTTCCGGTGGCGAAACAGATCGCCACTTCCGGCGGGACGTCACCCAGCGAGGCAAGCATGGTCACCAGCCGCAGCATGCCAAGCGGCTGCACGCCGGATCCTGCCGGGCCGTCGGTGCCGAGCACCAGCCGGTCGAACGCGCCGATCTCGCGGATCACGTTC
Source organism: Mesorhizobium sp. (assembly GCF_004963255.1). Taxonomy (GTDB): domain Bacteria; phylum Pseudomonadota; class Alphaproteobacteria; order Rhizobiales; family Rhizobiaceae; genus Mesorhizobium. The sequence continues at coordinate 97,830 of NZ_SUGA01000012.1, forward strand.
AGCACGAAAAGGGCGGCGCGCATGTTGCCGTTGTGGACGATCTCGAGGTAGCGCGGGCTCTTCTCGCAGATCAGCCGCAATTCGGCCTCGGGCAGCGAGGTGGGGCCGCCATTGAGATGCGCGGCGACATCTGCATCGACTTCGAGCACAGTCTCCGACCCGATGCGCGCGGAGCCCGGAATGGAATGGCCACCGGTATGCGTCATCGAGGTCATGCCGTTGCGGCGCGCCCACTCGATCATCTTGCGGCCGGTGGGACCGTCCTTGACGGCACCGAGCCCGAACTCGCCGACCAGCGTGACGCCGGCAGCGGCAAGCTCCTCGAAATCACGTTCCTCCAGTCCCTTCTCCAGAATCAGCGCCCCCGCAAGCACCTTCATGCCGAGCGGCGAAAAACGCGAAAAGGCGCGCTGCGCCGTGATCGCCAGCGCCTTGACGCCGACGACGTCGCCTGGACGTCCGGGCACATGCACCTCGCCTGCCGAGACCAGCGTGGTGACGCCGCCGTGGAGCGTGGATTCGATCCAGCCAAGCTGGTTCTGCCGCGGCGTCCAGTCGCCCATCACCGGATGCGAATGGTTGTCGATCATGCCGGGCATGATGGCCGAACCCTTGGCGTCGATGACGGCGCCAGCGGAGCCGATCCCGATCGCGCTTTGGCGGCCGACCGCCGCGATCAGGCCGTTTTCGATGACGATCATATCCGCGTCCGCCACCGGCCGGGCGATGTCGCCGGTCAGGACCAGACCGAGGTTGCGGATGACGAGGCGACTCGCGGCGCCGCGGGGCTTGGATGAATGCTGCATGCTGCCGAAGTCCTCGTTCTTGACTTGCAAAGGCAGACGGATCGTCCGGCATGCAGGCATGCGGACCCTGACCTCTGCCGGGGTATCGATTGGAGCGAGAGCCGGACCGGCCGGCCCCTCGCCTGGGGTGTTATGCCGTTTCGTCAGACCCGCTGATGCGGTTGAGGAGTTCAAGCAGCGTCGCCTGCTCTCCCGGGGTCAGCGGCGCAAGCAGCCGGCGCACCACCTCCATGCTGCGGTCGAGCAAGGGCAAGGTGTAATGGACACCGGCATTGGTCAGCGTGATCATCGTCATGCGCTGGTCGGTCTCCGAGCGCTTGCGTTCGATCAGTCCCCTTTTCATCAGCGCCTTCACCACCAGGCTGATGGTCGAGGGGTCCATCTGCGTCAGCCGTCCGAGATGGTTCTGCGAGACCTCACCATAGCGCAGCAAGGTCGCCAACGCCGCATGCTGCGTCGGTGTCAGGTCGGCATGCGGCATCACTTCCTGGAAACAGGCCGTCGCCCGCTGATGCGCTCTGCGCAAGATATGCGCGGCATGGTGCTCCAGCGAATATCCGGTGCGCGCATAGAAGGCGAGAATTTCCTCGCGGCCCAATTCCGGCAAATCCAACGCGGAGCCCGAACCGGCGGGCAGGGTCTCTTCGATTATCTCCTCTTCGCCACTCAATGCGGTTTCCATGTTTTTCTGTTCGTTCAAAGGCCGCGAGCCCTCCACTGCAGAAGCTAAACGTCGTTGTCTCAGGCGGCAATCATGTTGGCGATCGGCGCGCCCTGGCGCAGCGCCGCGACGACGGTGGCCGAATCCGACACCACGCCGAAATGCGTGGCGATGTCATACAGCGAGCTGTCGTGTTCGCGCGGCCCCGTCGCCGCGCAAGCGTCAGCCGGAACGACCACATCGTAGCCGATGAAGAACGCGTCATGCACCGTGGAGCGCACGCAGATGTTGGTCACCACCCCGCATATCACCAGCTGGTCCACCTGCATGTCCTTCAGGGTGAGGTCCAGATCCGTCTGGAAGAAGGCCGAATAGCGCCGTTTGACCACGTGGATCTCGTCCGCTCGCGCCCCGAGATCCTCGATGATCTCGACCGCCCACGTCTTCTCCAGTCCGTGCGGCGTGCGCTTTTCCCATTCGCGCTCGCGGCGCATGCCGGGGCGATGCGCGTCGTGCACCCAGATGACCGGCGCGCCGACCGCCCGCGCGGCCTCGATCAAGGCCAGCTGCGGCGCGACGAGCCGTTCATAACCAGGAAGCACCATCTTGCCGCCCGGCTTGCAGAACTCGTTGATCATGTCGACGACCACGAGCGCGGTGCGCGCGGGATCGAGCCTGAGCTGGCGATCCTGGAAATGCGCGGAAAAGACATCCACCGACATGGCTTCTCCTTTTCGCCGCCGTCTGGCGGTTATCATTGATGATCAAACAAGACGCTGAATGGATGTGAAGTCAAGGCCATTTTTGGCTCAGCGGCGTAAATCTCGGATAATCGCGAAAAATCACACCTGGTTGAGTGCCGAAAAGGTCAAAACTTGCAACTTGACAAGGCCAGAACCTTGCCGCTTACTCATATGACAATCAATGAATTCTCGAACTTCAGGACGGTTCGGGGATCAACAGAGGGGATCCTGAAATGTCTGATTTCATGCCCAGATTGCGCCTTGCCTTTACCCCCGCGTCGCTCAAGACCGGTGTGTTCGCCGTCTCGCTGGCGACAGCATTCGCCGGCCCGGGATTTTCCGGCCTGGCACATGCCGATGGCGTCACGCTGAAAGTGTTCGGCGGCTCCTCGCTGGACGTGCTGGCTCCGCGCGAAAAGCCGGAAGTCCAGACAAAGATCCGCGACGAGATCGTCTCGGGCTTCCTGAAAGAGCACCCTGACGTCAGCGGCGTCGAATGGGACGCGCAGGGACCGCAATCGGGTTCGCTGCAGCGGACGGTGACGGCCAAGCTTTCCGGCCAGGAGATGGACCTCATTGCCTGCTCCGCCTATTGGGTCAACGGCGCCTATGTCCGGCGCGGCCTGCTCAAGCCCATCACCGACGAGGTCAAGCCGTTCGCGGGCAATGTCGACGCCACCAGCCTCGGCGCCTTCACGGTCAATGGAAAGCTCTATGGCGTGCCGATCAGCTCGCTGTCGACCTCGACGATCTTCTACAATGTAGAGCTGTTCAAGAAGCTCGGCATTCCCGAGAAGCCGACCTATGAAGACCTCAAGGCGGCCGTGCCGAAACTGCAGCAGGCCGGCGTCATACCGCTGCTGCACCAGGGCGCCAACGCGGTGATGTGGCCGATGTGGTATTTCGAGGCGCTGGCGCAGTCCAGCGGCGATCCGATCGCCCTGACGCAAGCGCAGCTCGAGGGCAAGGAACCGTTCAACGATCCCGCCAGCGTCGAAGCCTTCCGGCTGATCAAGCAGTGGGTGGATGACGGCATCCTGTCGAAGGATTCGCTCTCGGTCGACATGGACGGCATGCGCGCCGCCTTCGCCAGCGGCAAGAGCGCGATGTATTATGGCGGCACGTGGGAAGTGCCGTCGCTGAAGGACAGCGTGAAGAGCTTCACCTGGGGCGTGTTCCCCTTCCCCAAGATGCCTGGAACCAAGGGCGAGCCGAAGCATGGCGGCGGCGCCGACAACGGCATGTGCCTTTCGGCCTCGATCCCGGACGACAAGGTCAAGCCCGCGCTCGACTTCATCGCCTATCTGACCAAGCCGGAGGTGGCAAAGATCTACCTGGCGGCGGACCAGCCGATCGCAACCTCCATCAAGGGCGTCGATGGCGTGAACGAACCCTATGCCGCGTCGCTGCGTGAAACGACCTTCCCGAACACAGTGAAGTTCCTCGACTGGATGTGGCCGAGCGAGGTGACAACGGCGGTCGCCTCCGGCATCGCCGGCGTCGTCGGCGGCACCACGACGCCCGAAGATGCCGCGGCCAGCGTGCAGGCGGCGTTCAAGACGCTCGTCGACGAGGGCAACTGGCCTCCCAAGGACTGAGCCGGGACCCTTCCAATCACAGCAACCATCCTCCCCCCGCCGCGGGCCGGGCACTCGGGCCGGCCCGCGGCATCATTCCAGGCAGAAAGACACTTCCATGACGCGCGCTGCCCGACAGCGGTTCTCCATCGGCTACCATCTCAACAGTTGGGACCTGACCGGCCAACCGCTGCGCCCCGCCCTCGAATTCCTCGCCGCCCAGGGTTTCGGCTGGTTCGAGATCCTCGCCTTCACCAGCCTGTCCGACCAGTTCGCGCGCAAATACATGCAGCTCGGCGATCTGCCGCCCCCCGGTGTCACCACCGACACCGACATCCTGCGCCGCTATGCGCTGCTGTCGGAAGCCCAGAGCGATCTCGGCATCAAGCTCTCCTCGCTCTATGTCAACGCGACCTTCATCAATCCCAACCTTTGGGCCTATGAGCGCGACTGCCTGGTGGCGCTTGCGCGCCTGCTGAAAGGTTTTGGCGCGCCGGTTCTGGTGCTGGGCGGCGGCCCTTCGGTGGCGTCCGGCAATGCGCATGGCGCCGAGGACTACAAGGCGTTCTGCCGCGCGCTCGAAGACATTGGGCGCCGCACCGCCGATCTCGGCATCGCCACCGTCTACCACCCGCATCTCGACACTTTCATCGAGCGCCGCGAGCAACTCGACCGCATGATGGACGAGCTCGATATTCGCCACGCGGGGCTCTGCATCGATCCCGCCCATCTGGTGCAAACGCATTCCGATCCGGTCGATGCGCTGAAGACTTATGTCTCGGCGGTCCGCTACATGCACTTCAAGGACTCTCATGTTGACGACAACCTGAAGGGGCCGGAGCGCTACGCCGCCTTCTGCGAGCTTGGCGCCGGCGTGGTGGATCTGCCGGGTCTGGTCGACGTTTTGCTCGACGCGGACTATGACGGACTTGCCGTCGTCGAGCTGGACGCATCCCAGAAGACGGCCGAGCAGAGCGCGCTCGAAAGCATCGAATATCTCACCGGCACGCTGGGTCTGGCGCTGGCCCCCGGACAGGGCTAACCGCGACATGGCGGCCAGCGCGCGGCGTAAAGAAGCGATGGGCGGCGATGCTTTCGCCGCCGCCCTCATGGTCGCTCCCGCTGCTCTGCTTCTCGGCCTCTTCTTCGTCTGGCCGTTCCTGCGCGGCCTGTGGATCAGCGCGACACGCTGGGACGGTTTTTCCGCGCCGGTCTTCGTCGGCTTCGCCAACTACGCCCGGCTCTTCGGCGACGGACTGTTCCAGGGCGCGCTCATCAACAACCTGATCTTCGTCGCCCTCATCCTGGTCTTCAAGAACGGCTTTGGCATGGGGCTCGCGCTGCTGCTCGACCGCGCGCTGTTTCTTCGCGGACCGATCCGCGCCGCCGTCTTCATCCCCGTCACGCTGTCCTTTGCCGCGACCGGCCTGCTATGGTCATGGATCTATAATCCGGTGTTCGGCCTGCTCAACGCGGCCTTGGACCTTGCCGGGCTCGCCGGCCTGAAGCGCTCCTGGCTGGGCGATGCCGAGATCGCCCTCTACGCCATCGTTGCGGTCGACATCTGGAAGTGGCTGGGCTTCCACGCGGTGATCTATCTCGCAGGTCTGCAGACCATTCCGGCCGAGCTATACGAAGCGGCGCGCATCGACGGCGCCAATGCGTTTCACCGCTTCCGCCACATAACCTTGCCGCTGATGATGCCGGTGGTGCTGATCAACGTCATCCTCGGCCTCTCGGGTGCTTTCGTGCGCAACTTCGACATCGTGCAGGTGCTAACCCAGGGCGGTCCCAACCATGCCACCGAAGTGGTGATGACCTTGATGGTCAAGACCGCCTTCCAGGACGGCAATATGGGCTATGCGAGCGCCATGGGCTTCACGCTGTTCCTGATCGTCGGCCTCTGTTGCGTGGCGTTGTTGGCGCTCATGCGCCGCTCCAGGGTGGAGCTGTGACGATGGCGGCGCCCGCCCCTGCCGTCACGATCGGCAAAGCCGCCTCCGTTCCGATGCGGTGGCGGCGCCGCGCCATCTTCGGCCAAAGCATTGGCGAACTGGTCCTCGTCTACGGCCTGCTCGCGCTTGTCCTGATCGAAACGCTCTATCCGCTGATCTGGGTTCTGTTCGGCTCCTTCAAGTCGAAGGAAGAGGTGATCACCAATGTCTGGGGACCACCTACACAGCTTCTGTGGTCGAACTATGCGGAAGCCTGGACGATTTCCGGCATGGGGGCCCGCATCTTCAACTCGGCGAGCATCACCGCCGGCGCGCTGCTGCTTCTCGTGCTCGCGGCCACGCCCGCGGCCTACGCGCTGTCGCGGATCAGGTTCCGCGGCCGCAACGTCGTCATCGCGTTCATCGTCGCCGCAATGCTGGTGCCGCCGCAGGTGATGGCGATCCCGCTCTTCATGACGGCGCGCGACCTTGGGCTCGTCAACAGCCGTGTCGGTATCGCCATCATCCATGCCGCGTCGACATTGCCGCTTTCCATCTTCATCATGCGCAGCTTCTTCCTGACGCTGCCGATGGAACTGGAGGATGCCGCCCGCATGGACGGCGCGAGCCGGCTGCAGACGCTGTGGCATGTGATGCTGCCGCTCATCCGCCCGGGCATCGCGCTGGTCACCATCTTCGCCTTCATCGAGATCTGGAACGACTTCTTCCTTGCCTTCCTGTTGCTGCGCGAGCCGTCGGTGCAGACGATCCCGCTCGGCCTCGTCGCCTTCTTTCAGCAATACGGCTCGATGTGGAACCTGTATTTCGCCGCGCTCACACTGACGACGCTGCCGGTCATCGCGGTGTTCCTCTTGATGCAGCGGCATTTCATCGCCGGCCTGACCGCCGGCGCGGTAAAGTCCTGAACGGAGATTGCGATGAGCGCACCCCAAACGCGCCCGCTGGGCATCGGCGTCATCGGTTGCGGGGAAATCGCGCAGCTCATGCATCTGCCGATCATTCACGAATTGCCGCAGCTCAAGATCGCCGCGCTCTGCGACCTGTCGCGAAGCGTGCTCGACGGCCTCGGCGATCACTACGGCGTCGCGGCGCGCTACCGCGACTATCACGACCTGTTTCGCGATCCGGCGGTCGACGCGGTGGTGATATGCACCTTCGACCACGGACCGGTGGTGCGGGCAGCCATCGAGGCGGGCAAGCACTTCATCGTGGAGAAGCCGCTGGCCTTCACGGCGCAGGAGGCGCGCCCGCTGGTGGCCGCGGCCACTGCCAGCGGATTGACAGCCCTGGTCGGCTACATGAAGCTCTATGATCCCGGCTACAGGCTCGCCTTGGAGAAGATCGCGGCGATCGGCCGGCCAAAGATGATCCAGGTGCATGATTTCGCCGGCCGCTTCGACCGCTATCAGCAGCTCTACACCCAGCTGCGCGGCCAGGATGTCGACGCCGCCCTGATCAAGGCCGGTCAGCAGGAGGTGGCCGGTCGCGTCGCGACGATGCTGGGCTGCGGACACACAGCCTATGCCGATCTCTATATGACGCTGCTGATGCTCGGCAGCCATGACCTCGCCGTGCTGCGCGGCGCATTCGGCGTGGCCGAGACCGTATCCTACGCGCAGGCGGTCGGCCCCACCCATCTGATGGCGGTGCTGGGCTTTGCCGATCGCGTGCCGGCGCTGCTGGAAGTCGCGTTCGGGGCGCAATATGAATGGTGGGACGAATGGATGACAGTCCACGGCGAGGCTGACGAGGTGCGCATCGACTTCCAGAACCCGTATGTGCGCAACGCCGCCGCCATCGTGCGCCTGCGCGAAGCCGCGGGCGAAGGCCCGAGCGAGCGCATCCTACCCGGCACGCCGGAGACCGCCTTCCGCCGCCAATGGCAGCATTTCATCGCCTGTGTGCGTGGCGAGGCAATGCCGCTCACGCCGCTTCAGGGCGGGCTTGACGATCTCGAACTTGCCGAACGCATCATCAAGGCGCTCCCGGCAAGAGCGCTCAATGAGGCCGCGGCATGAGCGGCATCCTGGTTACGGGATCGAGCGGCCTGCTCGGCCGCCATGTCGCCGCGGCGCTTGCCGAGGCGGGGCATGACGTCATCGGCCTGGACCTGGCTCCGCCGCCAGGCGGCTCGGCGTGGCGGCATGTGAGCGCGGACGCGACGGATCTCGCAACTGTCTGCGAGTTGGTGAAGGGCTGTCAGGCGCTGGTGCACATCGCCGCCATTCCGCGACCGACCGGGCGGGCGGCGGCGGATGTCTTCCGCATCAACATGGCCGCGATGTATGCTGTAACCGAGGCGGCGCGGCTGATGGGGATAGGCCGCTTCGTCTATGCGTCCTCCTTCAGCGTCCTGGGCTATCCCTTCTTCGAGCAACCTGTCGTGCCGCCCTATCTGCCGGTCGACGAAGGCCACCCCGCCGCGCCACAGGACGTCTACGCGACGACCAAGTGGCTCGGCGAGGAGATGGTCGAGGCCATGGTGCGGCGCGGCGCGTTTTCCGCCGTGAGCCTGCGCATGCCCTGGATCCAGACACCGGAAAGCTTTCAAGCCGCCGTCGGGCCGCGCCGGGAGCAGGCAGATGCCGCCCGCGACCTTTGGGCCTATCTCGACGCGCGGGATGCCGCCTCTGCCTTCGTCGCGGCGGTCGAAAGGCCGGCGGACGCGCATCTGCGCGTCTTTCTGAGCGCGGCCGACAGCTATATGGACGTGCCCAGCGCAACGCTCGCGGCGCAAGCCTATCCGGACGTTCCGATCAGGCGCCCGCTGGATGGCAACGCCGCCTTCATCGACACCTCGGCGGCCAAAGCGGCGCTGGGATTCGAGCCGCGCTTCTCATGGCGCGACTATCGCTGACCGGCATCTGGCTATCGGAGACAAGAGATGCGCTTCAAGGACAAGATCGTTCTGGTGACGGGCGCCGCCGGCGCCATCGGCTCCGCGGCGGTGCGCCGCTTCGTCGAAGAAGGCGCTACAGTCGCCGTCGCCGATCTCGACGGGCCTCGTGCTCAGGCCCTGGCCGCGACCTTTGGCGACCGCGCCGAAGCCTTCGCGGTGGACGTCGCCGAACCCGTGGCGGTGGACGCTATGGTCACGGCGGTGGTTACGCGCTTCGGCCGGATCGATGTGCTGTTCAACAATGCCGGCATTTCCGGAAAGGTCGCGCCGGTCCACGAGCTGAGCACCGAGGACTGGCAACGCATCGTCGGCATCAACCTCAACGGCATGTTCTACGTCCTGCGCGCGACGCTGGCGACCATGATCGCGGGCAAGATCAAGGGATCGGTGGTCAATATGGGCTCGTCCATGGCCGGCTGGGACGTGCTGTCCGGCGGCGCCGGCTATGCCTCGACCAAGCACGGCGTGGTCGGCCTGACCAGGATCGCGGCCCTCGACGCCGCCGCCTATGGCATTCGCGTCAACGCGATTTGCCCCGGCGTCATCGAGACCCGGCTCGGCGTGCCGGCGCAGGACCAGGCAGCCTATGAAGCCGGCATTCGCCGTTTCGCCGACCGCATTCCGCTGCGCCGTATCGGCCAGCCCGAGGATGTCGCCGCCGCCGTGGCCTTCCTGGCTTCGGACGATGCGCGCCACGTCACCGGCGTCGACTGGCTTCTCGACGGCGGACAGACATTGCAGAGCTGGGCGAACGCGCCCGATGCGGACGCTTTCCCGCGATTTGTCTGACGTTGCGGCCGCCGAACAGCTCCGCTCGACTGCCCTCAAGACGGCATCGTCGTCGCCATATTGCATTGGCTTAATGCGAAGGGCGCGGGCTCTGGTTTTGTCGCAATTCCTGACGGAAACCCGCGTCACACTTTTGCTGAAATTGCTCCAGGCCCGACGCTCACAGCGGACCCTTCCCCCATAATTGATGTGGATCAAGGTCGCCGCAGCCGGTCTCTGTTTTGGTCGCGCCAACTTGGCAGCCTGAACGGAGTTCCCCTGACATGGACGGCATTACCTTAAGCGCCGAACAGATCGGCGCCTGGCAGCGGGAGATTGCCTCGGCAAGGATCCTTCCCTTCTCCGCTTCGGGGCCGGTGTCTCCGGCACCGGTTTATGCCGAAGGGTCGTTCCTGACGCCAGCCGAACCGGACGGGTCGCGCAACGCAGGAGGCCGGCTATGAAGGTTTCCCCGCGATGGCTGATCCTCGGCGCCCTGATCGCCATCGGAGCAGGCGGCTACTATGCGTGGCAGCGCTCCAAGGACGGGCAACTGCCGGAAGGCATCGCCAGCGGCAATGGCCGTATCGAGGCGGTCGAAATCGACGTCTCGACGAAGGCGGCGGGGCGGATCAAGGAAATCCTTGTCGGCGAAGGCGATTTCGTCAAGGCCGGCCAGATGCTTGCCCGCATGGACACAGCACAGCTCGAGGCGCAGCGCCGTCAGGCCGAGGCGCAGTTTCAGCGCGCCACCATCGGGGTCGAGACCGCTGGCAGCCTGGTGACGCAGCGCGAGGCTGAAAAGAAGGCGGCCGGCGCTGTCGTCGCGCAGCGCGAAGCCGAGCTCGACGCCGCCGATCGGACCCTGGCGCGCTCGCAGCAGCTTGCGGTCAACAACACCGTCTCCCAGCAGGTCCTGGACAACGACCGCGCGGCCGAGCAGAGCGCGAAAGCCGCCGTCGCCGCCGCGCAGGCCCAGCTCGCCGCCAGTGAAGCAGCCATCAACGCCGCGCGGGCGCAGGTGGTCGATGCCAAGGCCGCGGTCGATGCGGCGCAGGCCGCGATCGAAAGCATCGACGCCGATATCGGCGACGCCACGCTGGCGTCGCCGCGTGACGGGCGCATCCAGTTCCGCGTGGCGGAGCCCGGAGAGGTGCTGGCGGGCGGTGGGCGCGTGCTCAACCTCGTCGACCTCGGCGATGTCTACATGACCTTCTTCCTGTCGACCGCGCAGGCGGGACGTGTCGCGATCGGCTCCGATGTGCGCCTCGTGCTCGACGCGGCGCCGCAATACATCATCCCCGCCAAGGTGACCTTCGTCGCGGACGTCGCGCAGTTCACGCCCAAGACGGTCGAAACGGAGGAGGAGCGCCTGAAACTCATGTTCCGGATCAAGGCGCACATCGCACCGGAGCTGCTCCGCAAATATATCCAGCAGGTGAAGACCGGCCTGCCCGGCGTGGCCTATGTGCGGCTCGATCCCCAGGCCGAATGGCCGGCGAGCCTCAAGGGAAAGCTCGTGCAATGAACGCGCGGCCGGACGCCGGCGCGGCCCTTCCGTCAAGCTACGTGGCACGGCTGGAGAATGTCGGCCACGCTTACGCAAAGGTCAGGGCCCTCGATGCCATAACGCTCGATTTCTCGGCCGGCCGCATGGTTGGCCTGATCGGGCCGGACGGCGTCGGCAAATCCAGCCTGCTTTCCCTGATTGCCGGAGCACGGACGATCCAGCAGGGGCATGTCGAGGTGCTGGGCGGCGACATGGCCGATCTCGGCCACCGGCAGAGCGCCTACCCCAGGATCGCCTATATGCCGCAAGGCCTGGGCAAGAACCTCTATCCGACGCTGTCGGTCTTCGACAACATCGATTTCTTCGGCCGCCTGTTCGGGCATGATCGGCGCGAGCGCGAGCGCCGCATCGGCGAGCTTCTGAAGCGAACGGGGCTGGCGCCTTTCGCCGAGCGGCAGGCCGGCAAGCTTTCGGGCGGCATGAAGCAGAAGCTTGGCCTGTGCTGCGCCCTCATCCACGATCCGGACCTCCTGATCCTGGACGAGCCGACCACCGGCGTCGACCCGTTGTCGCGCCGCCAGTTCTGGGAACTGGTCGGCGAGATCCGCAAGGGTCGCGAGGGCATGAGCGTCATCATCGCCACGGCCTATATGGAAGAGGCCGCGCGCTTCGACTGGCTGGTGGCCATGGACGCGGGCCGCGTGCTCGCCTCCGGAACCCCGGCCGACCTGCTCGAAAGAACCGGCGCGCCCGACCTGGACGCCGCCTTCATAGCCCTTCTCCCGCCGGAGAAGCGGGACAGCCACGAGGCCGTGGTGATCCCTCCGCGGCCCGCCGACGCCGACAGCGAACCTGCCATCGAGGCCGAACACCTCACCATGCACTTCGGCGATTTCACCGCCGTCGACGACGTGAGCTTCCGCATAGGCCGCGGCGAGATCTTCGGTTTCCTCGGATCGAACGGCTGCGGCAAGACGACCACGATGAAGATGCTGACCGGACTGCTTGAGCCGTCCAAGGGCAAGGCACGGCTGTTCGGGCGCGAGATCGACACCCGCGACATCGAGGTGCGTCGGCGCGTCGGCTACATGTCGCAAGGGTTCTCGCTCTACTCCGAGCTGACGGTCCGGCAGAATCTCGAGCTCCATGCCCGTCTCTTCGGCATGACCGATGCGGCGATCCCGCCCCGGGTCGAGGAGGTCGCGCAGCAATTCGGCCTCGCCGCCAATGTCGACACGCTACCCGAAGCGCTCCCGCTCGGCATCCGCCAGCGGCTGTCGCTGGCTGTGGCGATGATCCATTCTCCGGAGATACTGATCCTCGACGAGCCGACCTCCGGCGTCGACCCGGTTGCCCGCGACGGCTTCTGGCGGATTCTTGCCGACCTCTCGCGCAAGCGCAACGTGACGATCTTCGTGTCCACGCACTTCATGAACGAGGCGGAACGCTGCGATCGCATCTCGCTCATGCATGCCGGCAGGGTCCTGGTCAGCGACACGCCTGCCGCGATCGTCAAAAGCCGGTCGGCGGCAACGCTGGAGGAAGCCTTCGTCGGATATCTCGAGGAGGCGACAGGCACGCAGGCAGAAACGCCGAGCGTGGCGGCCGGGACGATGCCGGTCCCGGAAGCGCCGACCAGTCGTCCTGGCAGGCGCGGCACAGGCCGTTCATTCGATTTGCGCCGCATGTTCGCCTACACGCGGCGCGAGGCGCTTGAACTCTTGCGCGATCCGATCCGGGCCACGCTGGCGACCGTCGGCAGCCTCATCCTGATGTTCGTCGTCGGCTACGGCATCAACATGGACGTCGAAAACCTCTCCTTCGCCGTCCTCGATCACGACGACACGACGATCAGCCGGGACTATGTGCTGCAGATCGCCGGCTCGCGCTATTTCACCGAGAAGGCGCCGATCATCGACTATGCCGATCTCGACCGGCGCATGGAGGACGGGGAACTCAGCCTCGCGATCGAAATCCCGCCCGGCTTCGGGCGCGACCTCGCGCGCGGCCGCGACGTCACGATCGGCGCCTGGATCGACGGCGCCATGCCGACACGGGCCGAAACCGTGCAAGGCTATGTTTCGGGAATGCATGCCGGCTGGCTGACGCAGAAGGCGCGTGAACTCTATGGCGACGCCGCCACCGCCAGCGCCTTCCAGCTCGACATCCGCTACCGCTACAATCCCGACGTCCGAAGTCTCGATGCCATCGTTCCGGCGGTTATCCCGATGCTTCTGCTGCTGATCCCGGCGATGCTGGCGGTGCTCAGCGTGGTGCGGGAGAAGGAGCTCGGCTCCATCATCAATTTCTACGTCACGCCCGTCACCCGGCTGGAGTTCCTGATCGGCAAGCAGATTCCCTATGTCGCCCTCGCGATGCTCAACTTCGTGCTGCTGACAGGCTTCGCCGTCTTCCTCTTCGGCGTGCCGCTGACCGGCAGCCTTCCGGCCTTTGCCGCCGCCGCCCTTGTCTATGTCACGGCCACGACGGCAATGGGGCTTTTCCTGTCGACCTTCATGAGCAGCCAGATCGCGGCAATCTTCGGAACCGCGCTGATCACCATGATCCCCGCCACCCAATATTCGGGCATGATCGACCCGGTGTCGTCGCTCCAGGGCGTGGGCGCATTCGTCGGCCGGATCTATCCGACCACCTATTTCGTGACGATCTCGCGCGGCGTCTTTTCCAAGGCGCTCAGTTTTGCCGACCTGTCCGGCGCGTTCGTGCCGCTACTCGTCGCCATTCCGGTGCTGCTCGGCCTTGGAGCGGCGTTCTTGAAAAAACAGGCCCGCTGATGCGCATCGCCAACATATACAATCTCGGCATAAAGGAACTGCGCGGTCTCATGCGGGACCCGATGATGCTCGTGCTGATCGTCTATGCCTTCACCGCCGCCATCTACACCGCCTCGAAGGCGATGCCCGAGACGCTCAATCACGCTCCGATCGCCATCGTCGACGAGGATCAGTCGCCGGTCTCGTCGCGTATCGTCACGGCATTTTATCCGCCTTACTTCACCGCACCGTTGCTCATCTCCCAGCCCGAGATGGACCGTCGGATGGATTCAGGCATGGATACTTTCGCGCTGGATATTCCGCCGAACTTCCAGCGCGATCTGCTGGCCGGCCGCTCGCCGACGGTTCAGCTCAACGTCGACGCCACCCGGATGTCGCAGGCCTTTACCGGCGGAGGCTATATCCAGTCGATCGTTTCCGGAGAAGTGAACGAATTCCTCGACCACTACCGTGCCGAGGCCTCCCTGCCCGTCGACCTCGACCTGCGGGCGCGCTTCAACCCCGAACTCAACAAGGGCTGGTTCGGCGCCATCACCGACGCGATTTCCTCCATCACCATGCTGTCGATCGTGCTCACCGGCGCGGCGCTGATACGCGAGCGCGAGCACGGTACGATCGAGCATCTCCTGGTGATGCCCGTCACCCCGTTCGAGATCATGACGAGCAAGATCTGGTCGATGAGCATCGTTGTGCTTGCAGCATCCGGCCTTGCGCTCGTCTTCGTCATCCAGGGACTGCTGTCGGTCCCCATCAATGGATCGATCACGCTGTTCATGGTGGGCGCGGCGCTCGACATAGTCGCCATGACCTGCCTCGGGATATTCCTTGCCACCGTCGCCGGGTCCATGCCGCAATTCGGCCTGCTGCTGATGATGGTGCTTCTGCCCTTGCAGGTGCTGTCCGGCGGCGTCACGCCGCGCGAGAGCATGCCCCTCCCCATCCAGGCCATCATGTTCGCAGCGCCCAACACGCATTTCGTCATGCTGGCACAGGCGGTGCTGTTCCGCGGTGCGGGCCTCGATGTCGTGTGGCCGCAGCTCGTGGCGCTGCTGGTCATCAGCGCGCTCCTGTTTGCGTTCTCGCTCGGGCGCTTCCGCCAGTTCCTGAAATAGGATCCACTCACAACCCAGGAGTATTCCTATGGCCAAGACTATGAAAGCCGCCGTCGTTCGCCAGTTCGGCAAGCCTCTCGTGATCGAAGAGGTTCCGGTGCCGACGCCCGGAGCCGGCCAGATCCTCGTCAAGATCGCGGCCACCGGCGTGTGCCACACCGATCTGCACGCCGCCGAAGGCGATTGGCCGGTGAAGCCCAAGCCGCCCTTCATTCCCGGACATGAGGGTGTCGGGCACGTCGTGGCGGTTGGATCGAGCGTCAAGCACGTCAAGGAAGGCGATCGCGTCGGCTTGCCCTGGCTCTATACCGCCTGCGGCCACTGCAGACATTGTCTCGGCGGGTGGGAAACGCTTTGCGAGGAGCAGCAGAACACCGGTTATTCGGTGAACGGCAGCTTTGCCGAATACGTCCTTGCCGATCCCGATTATGTCGGCCATCTGCCGGGCAACATATCATTCACGGAGATCGCGCCGATCCTGTGCGCGGGCGTCACCGTCTACAAGGGCCTCAAGGTCACGGACACCAAGCCTGGCGACTGGGTGGTGATCTCGGGTATCGGCGGGCTCGGCCACCTGGCGGTTCAATATGCGAAGGCGATGGGGCTGAACGTCATTGCCGTCGACATCGACGATGCGAAGCTCGACCTCGCCAAACGCCTCGGCGCCGCGCTGGCCGTCAACGCCCGCCAGGCCGATCCCGCCGCCTTCGTCAAGAAGGAGGTCGGCGGCGCCCAGGGGGTTCTTGTCACCGCCGTGTCGCCGAAAGCCTTCGAGCAGGCGCTCGGAAATGGTCGGCCGCGGAGGGACGGTGTCGCTCAACGGTCTGCCGCCAGGCGATTTCCCACTGTCGATCTTCGATACCGTGCTCAACGGCGTGACCGTCCGCGGTTCGATCGTCGGGACACGGCTCGACCTGCAGGAAGCGCTGGACTTTGCGGGGGACGGCAAGGTCAGGGCGACAATCGAGACCGAACAGCTCGAGAGCATCAACGACATCTTCTCCCGCATGCACAGGGGCGACATCCAGGGCCGCATCGTCATTGATTATGAAAAGCAGGCCTGAGGCGCCGCGGCTGCAACCCTCGGAACGCGAGCTCAGCCGGCCCGGTCGGCTGAGCTGGTTCGGCCGCCATTGGTCGCGCGCGATCCGGCCGAGTGCACCCATTCGCGGCCTCGGCCGCTTAAACTCGAGCTCCACGGGCGAGCAGTTCCCCCTACCCTCTGACGAGTTCGTCCCGATTTATCCTCATGCCATTTCGCGCGTCGAACAGGTGGACCTTCGAAACCATCGCCTCCAACCCAACCTCTTGATCGGGCTTGAACGGCGGGCGATCCCGAACTTCGGCCACGAGCTCGACCCCGCTTGTCCTCAACGTCAGTTCCTGAGCCTCTCCTGTCGGCTCCACCACCTGGACGCTTGCCCTCGCATGGTCGCCGCCGACGATGATGTGCTGGGGACGGATCCCGTAAATCACCTCTTGTGCACCGTGGAACTCCAGACCTTTGGGCAATGGCAGGCGAAGGCCCGAACCGGCTTCGAACGCGCCGTTGTCGACGCGACCTTCGATGAGATTCATTTCCGGGGAGCCGATAAAGCCCGCGACGAACAGATTGGCCGGTTTCTCGTAGAGCTCGGAAGGGGTGCCGATCTGTTCGATGCGGCCCTTGTTCAGGACCACGATGCGGTCGGCGAGCGTCATCGCCTCGGTCTGGTCATGTGTGACGTAGATGCTGGTGCGGCCGAGCCGCTGGTGCAGCTTCTTGATCTCGGCACGCATCTTCACGCGCAGCTTGGCGTCGAGATTGCTGAGCGGCTCGTCGAACAGGAAGGCCGAGGGCGCGCGCACGATCGCGCGACCCATCGCGACACGCTGGCGCTGGCCGCCGGACAGCTGACGCGGCATGCGGCCGAGCAGGTCCTGCAGACCGAGGATTTCGGCAGCCGCCTTCACCCTGGAGACGATCTCCTCCCTGGGAACCTTGGCCAGCCGAAGCGCGAAGCTCATATTGTCGGCCACGCTCATATGCGGATAGAGCGCGTAGCTCTGGAACACCATGGCTATGTCGCGCGACTTGGCCGGCATCTCGTCGACGACGCGCCCGCCGATGCGGATCTCACCAGTCGTATGCTCTTCGAGCCCCGCGATGATGCGCAGCAGCGTTGACTTGCCGCAGCCTGACGGACCGACCAGGACCACGAACTCGCCGCTGGCGATTTCGATGTTGACGTCGCGCAGGACTTCCACCGCGCCGAAGCTCTTGCCGAGTTGTTCTATCTCGATTGCGGACACCTATTCTTCTCCCGTACCGGCGCGGCTCATTTGCCCTGGGCCTGCCGCCATGCGCGGTATTCGGCCTCGCCCTCGGGGCTCAACGGATAATATTTCCGCAGGTCTCCGCCTTGCGCGAGCCGCGCGCGCGAAAACTCCTCCCACTCGATATGCGCGCCGGCGAGCTCGACCAGTCTGGGGGCAAGCGCGACCGGCACGACGACCACGCCGTCGTCGTCGGCGACGATGATGTCGCCGGGGATGACCAGCACGTTCGAGCAGGCGATCGGAACGTTGACGGCGAAGGGAACGATGTTGGTCTGGGCATGGAAATTCGGCGTGACGCCTCTTACCCAGATGCCGATATCGAGCGCCGCCGCCTGAGCGGAATCGCGAATGCAGCCGTCGACAACGACGCCGGCGCCGCCACGCCCGGCAAAATAGGTCAGCATCATCTCGCCGAAGATGCCGCTGCCCAGATCGCCGCGGGCGTCGACCACCACCATGTCGCCCGGCTGTGTGGGATAAAGCACGTGGCGGTGCAGTTGCCGCTCCGGCTCCTCATATTCCGTCTCGTTGTACAGATCCTCGCGCTTCGGCATGCATTGGAGCGTGAGCGCCGGCCCCGCCGCCGTGCTGCCGGAACGCAAGGGACGCGGGCCACGGATTTGCGGATCACGAATGCCCATCTTGTGGTAGAGCTCGCTGGCCAGCGTCGCCGAACCGATCGCCGCCAGCGCGTCGACCAGTTCTCGTGGCGGCCGGGAAATGTCCGGTATCGCCGGTATCTGGTCAGCTTGCATTCCGTTCCTCCAATCTGCGCTGTGGCGCAAGCCTCATCGATCGTCACTCAGTTGCGTTCAACCATCGTTCCAGCCGTTCAACCGCGAACCGCACCGGTCGTCAGGCCTTTGACCAGCAGCCCCTGGGCAAACCAGACGAACACCAAAGTCGGGATGACCATGAGCACGCCGGCAGCCGACATGGCGCCCCAGTCGATGCCGTACTGCGAGACGAAATTGGTGAGCCCGACGGGCAGTGTCTGCGCCGCCTTGCTTGAGGTCAGCGTTAGCGCGAGCAGCAGGTCGTTCCAGGTGAAGAGGAAGGTGATCACGGCGCTGGCGCCGATGCCCGGCGCAATCAGCGGCGCGACGATCTGGACCAGCGTGCGCACGGTGCCGGCGCCGTCCGATTGGGCGGCCTCCTCGATCTCCTTCGGCACATCCTGGATGAAGCCCAGAAGCAGCCAGATGGCGACAGGGAGCTTGGCTGCCGTATGGCTGAGGATCAGCGCCCAAATGGTGTCGAGCAGGCCCATGGCGGCGAACACGGCGAAGAGCGGAATCGCGAGCGCGATGACCGGGATCATGCGCATGATCAAAAGCAGCCCGAAGATCAGCATGGCGCCCGGCATCCTGAAGCGCGACAGCGCATAGGCGCAGGGTATCGCCAGCAGATGGACGAGGACGACCGTCGCCACCGAGACGATGACGGTGTTCCAGACATAGCCCATCGTGTCGTACTGGGCGAAGACCGCGACATACTGCGTCAGCGTCGCGGTCTCGGGGATGATGTGCACCGGAACCGAGAAGATGTCGGCCGAGCTGCGGATCGAGGTCAGGAACAGCCACACCAGCGGAAAGACGGTGAGCGCGACGGTCAGGACCAGCGCCAAATACTGACCGGCGATCGCCGCCGTGAACCGGCGGCGCCGGCGCTTTGGCACGGAACGTGCGCCGACGATGACGGCTTCGGTCATATCGCCCTCCGTTTCGCAATGAGCCACGGCACCCCGTAGAGCAGGCCGAGCACGAACAGCGACATGCCCAGCGCGATGTAGGAGACCGCCGCCGCGTGTCCGAAATCCACCGCCTGAAACGCCAGCAGGTAGGAATAGACCGTGAGCAGGTTGGTGGCGCCGCCCGGTCCGCCCTGCGTCATCAGCCAGACGACATCGAAGGTGCGGAACGTGTCGATGATGCGCAGCATCAGCGCGATCATGATCACCGGGCGCATCAGCGGCAGCACGATATGCCAGAAGCGCTGCCATGGCGTGGCGCCGTCCACGGTGGCCGCCTCCAGCGGCTCCTGCGGCAGGGACTGCAGGCCGGCAAGGAACAGGAGAACCATCAACGGCGTGTTCTGCCAGACATCGGCGACGATCACCGAGATGAGCGCCCAGGCCGGATGGGTGAGCCACGGAATGTCAGGCAGGTTGAAGATGCGCAGCAGCGCGTCGACCAGCCCGTACTGGGTGTTGAACAGCCAGCGGAAGTTCAGGCCGACGACGGCGGGCGCGATCATCGGCGGGACCAGAAGCAAGGTGCGTGCAAGGCGCATGCCGCGCAATTTGCCGTTGACGAGCACCGCGATCGCCATGCCGGCCACCACTTCGATCGTGATGGAAACGACGCTGAAAATGGTCTGGTTTCGCAGCGCCTGGTTGAACTGTCGGCCTAACAGCTCGTCGGTGTAGTTTCCCGTTCCGATGAATGGCGCCGAGCCGCTCAGGTCCCAGCGGAAGAAGCTCATGATGAAGGAGTATCCGAGCGGATAGATGAGGATGGCCAGCATGACGAGAAGCGCCGGGCTGGCCAACAGGTATCCTCTCTGCCAGGTGTAGGGCAGCGGCGAACGTCGCCGGCGCCCTGTCACCGGAGCCTGCGCAATGGGCGCCATGCTCAATCGTAAGCTCCGGCCCTGCGCATGGTCTCTTCCGCTTCCTTCGCCGCCTGATTAAGCGAGTCGGCGGGGGAAGCCTGGTCGGACAGGGCTTGCTCGATGGCCGAGAACATCAAGGTGCAGACCTTCGAGAAGCCGGCAAGCTTCGGCCATTCCTTGCCGTTGGCGATCGTCGTCTCCAGCTGCTGCAGCCAAGTCGCCTGCGGGCCCTTGGCCGCGGCGATCACTTCCTTGGCCAGGCTCTGGCTGCTCGGGAAGTTGGTGAACTGGTCGAACTGCAGCCGCTGGGCGTCGGTGCTGACCGTGTATTTAATGAACTCGACGGCGGCTTCCTTGCGGCCGGATTGGCCATTGAGCGC
The DNA here is from genome assembly GCF_004963255.1 of Mesorhizobium sp. Classification (GTDB taxonomy): domain Bacteria; phylum Pseudomonadota; class Alphaproteobacteria; order Rhizobiales; family Rhizobiaceae; genus Mesorhizobium. The sequence continues at coordinate 117,968 of NZ_SUGA01000012.1, forward strand.
CATGGCATGGGAGATGGCGCATGAGATCGCCGCCTTGTCCCGCACATAGGGCGCCGTCGACCATTTGCCGACGACGCGCGAGGTTTCCGGATTGGACAGAGTGGCGAAGGCGCCCGGCCAATCGAAAGTGGCATAGACCGTGCCGGACGAGAATTCGGTCGAGTTCTCGTTCCATTGATAGCCGACGGCGTCGGGCGGGACGATTTTGTGCTTCTGGATCAGATCGCGATAGAAGGTGAGCGCCTTGATGCCGGCTTCGGAATTGAAGGCCGGCTTGTTGGCCTGGTCGACCCAGTCGCCGCCAGCCTGCCAGAGCAGGTCGCTGAAGGTGCGCTGGGCAGGGTCGCCCTGCCCCGGCACGACAAGGCCATAGTGACCGTTGCCGGTGAGTTTCAGGCCGACATCGACGAGTTCTTCCCACGTCTCGGCCGGCTTCAGGCCTTTCTCCTGGTAGATGTCGCTGCGGTAATACTGAACGCGCGCATCCATGTTGCGCGGAATCGCGGCCAGATTTCCGGTCTTGGGATCGCGCAAATATTTGACCGCGACGGGATAGAAGTCCGCCAGCTCGGCGTCACTGAAATAGCTGTTCAGCGGCGCGAAATGGTTGAAGTAGGAATCGATCTGCGCCGTGTGGGTGCTGTAGACATCGTACTGGCTCGACCGCGCCGCGCTCAAAGTGACCACCTTCGCCGTCAAGGGCGTGAATTCCAGGAGGTCATAGCGAACCTTGATGCCGGTCTTGGCGGTGAAGTCCTGAACGATCTTCTCCCAATATTTGGGATAGAGCGGGCCGCCCGTGATCAGCAATGCGGTGATCTCTTTAGCGTCCGCCCTGGCAACCCACGGCGCGGCAAGCGAGCCGGCCGTCACCGCCGCGCTCGCGGCCAGGAATTTGCGTCTCGATAAGTTTCCGGACATCACAATCTCCTCCTGGTTTGATTGGTCGGTCCATCCAGGGACGGCCGACGACTTTCAGCCTCGGCAGCCAGCGGCGTGCTCCTCCCGCCGCCAGACTGCGTGGATTGGTTCCCGAACGACGCTTGCGAGCCTCCGGGCGATCGGCACTTGCGCTCCAACACGCCTCGCTCAGTTGCGAGGCGTATCGATCGTGATCTCGACACCGGCGGCAACGGGGAACGGCGGCTCAACACCGCCTCGATCCCTTTCCGCAGGCCGTGTTATAGGCTAGTGAGCATTTTTATGAGATAAGTTGACTGCATATCTAGCTATCAGCCTATAAGCTTATCAGACAAGTGGATGTTAGTGATGGATACCGTTGAGGTCAAGCTTCAAACTTTGCCCAAGCAGGTGGCTGGTGTGCTGGCGCGGCGCATCGCCGGCAGCGGTGTCGCCGGCGCCCAGGGGCCGTCGGAACAGCAGATCCTGCAGGAATTCGGAGTCTCGCGTGCGGTCGCGCGGGAGGCGCTGAAGATCCTGGCGTCGCTCGATATGATCGAGATCGCTCAAGGGCGGCGCGTGGTGCTGCGTCCAGCTGAGGAGTGGGACTATCTCAGCCCACTGCTCATCGACTGGCTGCCGCATGAGCAGATGCGCGAGATTCTGGCCGAAGCGCATGCGACCCGGATCATCATCGAACCGGCCATCGCCGCCATCGCGGCCAAGCACATGACCAAGGAAAATCTCGAACGCCTTGGCACTTTGCTGGCGGCGATGTCGGCCAGCGAGAACAATCCGGACGCCTATCTGAAGCTCGACCTCGATTTCCACATGGAGATTTGCCGGGCGGCGCAGAACAGGATTCTCGACCGTTTCATGTATTCGTCCCGGTGGTGGCAGATGGCGAGCAGGCGCATCAGCAACCAGATGCCTCATGCGCTGCCCTCCGCAACCGAAATGCACAGGGCGATCTACGAGGCGCTCGTGGCGCGCGACGAAAAGCGGGCCGAGGAAGCGATGCGCCGGCACCTCAAGAAAACCACCGCGGTCGGCCTGCCGCGCTGAAGAAGCGGCGCAGCCAGCATTTGCGCTGGCCGCGCCGCAGCGTGCCGGGAGGACACGTGAGCAATCCCGCAGAAGTGAACTAGGCTCTCTTCGCTCGTTGTTCCTGGCGCTGGCGTGCGCGGAAACCGAACATGTCGCCCTTGTCCTTGATTTCCGCCCAGATGGGCGCGGTAATCCTGTCGATGGCGGCGATGTCCGCGTCCGAAATCGTCCAGCCGGCGCTCTCGACGTTCTCCTCCAGCTCCTTGACGGTGCGGGCGCCGACCAGCGGCGAGCTGACGCCTGGCCTGCTGGTGAGCCACTGTATCGCAAGCTGCGGAACCGTCTTGCCGTAGCGCGCCGCGATCGGCTTAAGCAGATCGACGGCATTCACCGCCCGCTCGTAGGTGCCCGGCTGGAACAGCACCGTCGTGCGCCGCTCATCGCCCTCGACGAACTTGGTGTCCGTTGACAGCGTTCCGGTGAGCAGTCCTTGGGCGAGACCGCTGTATGGCATGACGCCGATATTGTGCTCGCGGCAATAGGGCAGCGTCTCGGCCTCGACCTCGCGCCACAGCATGTTGTAGGGCGGCTGCAGCACGTCGATGACGCCGTGCTGACGGGCGCTGTCCATGTCGGCGATGCTGAAATTCGAGACGCCGACCGCCTTGATCCGCCCCGACGCGCGCAGCCGCTCCATCATCTCCATGGTCGGGCCGATCGGAAAATCCGAATTCGGCCAGTGGACGAAATAGACGTCGACATGGTCCGTCTGCATGCGCTTCAGCGAACCGTCGAGCGCCGCCTCGATCGCGGCGGGTTCGAGATGATTGGGCGCGACCTTGGTCGCGATCACGGCCTTGTCGCGGCGGCCGGCCAGCGCCTGTCCGACGACTTCCTCGGCATGGCCGTGTCCATAGGCTTCGGCCGTGTCGATCAGCGTGATGCCGAGATCAAGCGCGCGTCTGATCACCCGGATCGACTCTTCGTCGTCAGCCGCGCCCCAAAACGCGCCGGACATCCCCCAAGTCCCGAGCCCGATTTCCGATACCTTCACCGGCGACGATCCGAGCTGTCGCTGTTGCATCCTGTTCCTCCCGATTGACGACACGCATGAGCCATAGCTCTGCGGTCACCCAATTTATACGCTTATATACTCGTCTAACAAGTGTGAAGTTTGAGTTTCTGGATTCTTGGGCCACGCCTCTGAATTTCCCAAGCAAAACAATGACAAGCAGCGCCTCGAAATGTCCGCCCATGCAAAATCCACAGAAGGGGGTTTACGGCACATTGTCCGTTCTTGTATGCTTATTAGACAAGTTTTCCATAGGCAGAATTCTGCGCTTGTAAGCGCGCGCCATCACGGGGAGAGGGATCCGATGAAGATCGTGGACATCAAAACGGCGGTCGTCGCCTATCACGGCAAGGCGACCCTCATCCGGATCGATACGGACGCCGGCATCTCCGGCTATGGCGAAGCCAACCCCGATGCGGGCGCGGCCGCGATCGTCGGGCTGATCTCGGAGCTGAAATCCGAACTGATCGGCCAGGATCCGCGCAATGTCGAATATTGCTGGGACAAGATCCGCCGCGATCATGTCTTCTCCGGCGCGCAGGCCGGCATCTTTCTCATCGCCCTCACCGGGCTCGAAATGGCGCTGTGGGACGTGGCGGCGAAAGCCGCCGGCCAGCCGCTTTACCGTATGTTCGGCGGCAAGTTCCGCGACCGCATTAGGCTCTATGCCGATTGCGGCGACGGCGACGATGAATCGGGATCGCCGCAGGGATGCGCGGCTCGCGCCCGCCGCATGGTTGCGGAAGGTTTCACGGCGCTGAAATTCGACATCGATAATCTGCGCCACCCGGGCAAGTTCGATGCGGTGAACCACACCATCAACGGCGCCGAGCTGCGCTTCATGATCGAGCGCGTTGCAGCGGTGCGCGAAGCGGCCGGCCCCGACATCGATCTCTGCATCGACCTGCATGCGCGCTATGATGTGCTCAGCGCGAGCCGCATCGCGGCCGAGATGGAGCGCTTCAATCTTCTGTGGCTCGAAGAGCCGATCCCGGCGGAAAATGTCGAGGCCCTGAAGCAGATCCGCATGCGGACCAAGACGCCGATCTGCGTCGGCGAAAACCTCTATCTGCGCTGGGGCTTTCGCGAGCTGTTCCAGAACTACGGCGCCGACGTCGTCATGCCCGACGTGCCGAAATGCGGTGGCCTTGCCGAAAGCCGCAAGATCGCGAACCTCGCCGAGATGTATTACGTGCCCTTCGCGCCGCATCTGGTGTCGACGCCGCTGGGCACGATGGCGACCTGCCATGTCTGCGCCAGCGTCCCGAACTTCCTGGTGCTGGAATGGCACGCGCTGGAGGAACGCGACGCCTGGGACAGCTATGTCCGCTTGCCGAACGGCGCCAAGTCCATCGTCGAAGACGGCCACATCGCGGTGCCTGACGTGCCAGGCATCGGCGTCGAGCTCAACATGGAGGGCGTCCACAAACATGCCGTGCCCGGCTTCGGCATATTTGAATAGCGCGCGACCGGCCGGCTCGCTGCTCGATCAAACAAATTCGCTCGGAGGAAGCCATGGGCAAGCGGATCGTCTTCACCGGCGGCAGCGGCAAGATCGGCCGTCACGTCATACCTTACCTGCTCAAGCGCGGGCATGAGGTCCTCAACCTCGACCTGACGCCGCTGGACGTGCCGGGCGTCGACACTGTCATCACCAACCTTGCGGACGCGGGCGAGGCCTACAATGCGCTGACGCTGCATTTCGGGTTCAGTGAGTATTTTGGCGGCAAGGGCCGCGCCCCGGTCGATGCAGTCATCCATTTCGCGGCGCTGCCACGAATATTCCTGCGGCCGGACAACGCCATGTTCGCCGCCAATGTGCAGTCGACCTACAATGTGATCGAGGCCGCCACCAAGCTCGGCATCCGCAAGATCGTCACGGCCTCCAGCGAGACGGTCTACGGCATCTGTTTTGCCGAAGGCGAACGCGACTTCTCATCCTTCCCAGTGGATGAGGATTACGACGCCGATCCGACCGACAGCTACGGCCTTTCCAAATTGCTGGGCGAGAAGATCGCGCGCTCTTTCGCCTCCCGCACAGGAGCCGACATCTATGCGCTGCGGATCGGCGGCGTCGTGGAACCGAAGGACTATGCCCGCTTTCCGGAATTCCTGGCCAATCCGTCGAAGCGGAGGCGCGACGCCTGGACCTACATGGACGCGCGCGATCTTGGCCAGATCGTCGACCTGTGCGTCGAGAAGGACGGCCTGGGCTTCCAGATATTCAACGCCGTCAACGACAACATCGTGTCTGAATTACCGACGGCGGAGTTTCTCAGGAAGCATGCGCCCGACATACCGGTCACCCGCGCCATGGACGCATTCGAGGGACCGATCTCGAACCGGAAGCTGCGCGACGTCCTCGGGTTCCGGCAAGAGCATGACTGGCGGACACAGTGAGCTGATCCTTAAGGGTCAGCTCACTGCCTGTCGCTCAAATGCGAGCGGCGACAAGGTTAGTCGAAGAAGCCCGCATCCTCTTCCTTGAGGTATTTTCTCGCCGCCTCGGCGTCGATGTCGAGGCCGAGCCCCGGCGCCTCCAGCAGGTCCACCATGCTGTCCTTCACGATCTGTTTCGGCAGGCCGATCACCAGATCCTCCCACCACGGGTCGGAGGCGCTCGGATATTCGAAGGCGATGTAGTTCGCGGGCAAGGTGGCGCAGACATTGATCAGCGCACCAAGGCCGAGCAGGCCGTTCGCGGTGCCGTGCGGCGCCATCAGGATCGAGTGCATGTAGGCGTGCTCGGCGACCCATTTGAGTTCGGCAATGCCGCCGATGTCGGCCGGATCGGGACCGATGACCCGCACCGCCTGCGTCTCGATCAGCTCCTTGAAATTGTGCCGCAGGTAGATCTGTTCGCCGGTGTGGATCGGCGTCGAGGTGGAGGTGGTCAGCTCGCGATAGGCCTGCGGATTGACCCAGGGCACATAGTCGCCGGTGAGCATGTCCTCGAGCCACATCAGATTGTACTGCTCGACGGCGCGGGCGAATTTGATCGCGTCGGGCAACATCCAGCCCGGCCCGCAGTCGAGCGCCAGGCTGACCTTGTCGCCCAGCACTTCCTTCATCGCCGCCACGCAGTCGAGCATGTGATTGAAACCGCGCTCGCTGATCACGCCCTGATCCATGGCTCCGTGATAGCCGGCCTTCTTCTGCGTCACGCCGTAATGGAAACCCTCGATGGAGTCCTTCATGTTGGAGTGGAACGAGATTCCCTGCTTGACCATGAAGAAGTTCTGCGGCTGCTCCATCATCCATTTGACGTCGGCGGCGTAATCCTCCGGCCGGTCACCCGTACGCTTGCGGCGGATCGAGCCGTTATAGACGCGCACCTTGTCGCGCACCTTGCCGCCAAGCAGCTTGTAGACCGGCACGCCCGCGGCCTTGCCGGCAATGTCCCACAGCGCGTGCTCGATAGCGCTCACTGCCGCGCCATAGGGTTTGAACGAGCCGCGCTGGCGGATCTTCAGCATCACGCGCTCGACATCGGTCGGGTCCTCCCCGATCAGCGCCTCGCGGAAATGCAGCACGAAGGGTTTCAGGTAGGTCTTTGTGTATTCGACTTCGCCAAGCCCATAGAGCCCCTCGTCGGTCACGACGCGGACGATCGGGTGCTTGCCGATGACAGCGCAGCGCAGGTCGGTGATCTTCATGGCGCAGTCCTATTTCACAGACGAGAAAGCTGTCGGCGTGAGCAGCTGGCTGCTGATATTGGCAACGATCTGCCCGTCGCGCTCAGATTCGTCCCGGGCCCTGTGCCATGCCGGATCGGTGACGAAAGCCGTCCATTTCGCCTCACGCTCGGCCAGCGACTCCCAGGCCAGGAAATAGGTGAGGCGATTGTTGTTTTCACCGATCACGGTGGTGAAAAACCCGGCTTGGCGGATGCCATGCCTCTCCCAGATGGCCAGCGTCTGCTCGGAAAAGCGCTTGAGCAAAGCCGGCAGCCGGCCCGGCAGGCAGTCATAGATGCGCAATTCGTAGATCATGGTTTCGTCCGTTTCTCTCTTCGCCTCTCCCGTGGGAGAGGTCGACACGAATGGTCGGTCCGTGGCTCTGTGACCTTGGGGATGAGGGCAAGGGCGTCCGGGCTAACTCCAGGTCCGGTCCCAGCTATGTTCATTGTCCCAATGCTCGGTGGATTGCCATATCCCTGTGACACCGGGCTGCAGATGCTGAGAGATCACTTCGTCGACGACGTCGTCGATCCCGAGACCCGGCTTGTCCGGAATGGTGATGAAGCCGTCCTTGACGAGCGGCTTGGGAAGACCCGTGACGATGTCATCCCACCAGTCGACATCGGCGGAGTGGTATTCGAGCGCCATGAAGTTTTCGGTCGCGGTCGCGACATGCGCCGCGGCCATCGCCGCAATTGGGCTTTCGGCCATGTGGATCGCCATGGCGACGCCGTGATCCTGCGCCATGTCGCCGATCTTCTTGGTCTCGAGGATGCCGCCGCTGGTGAGCAGGTCCGGATGGATAACGGAGAGGCCGCCGCTCCTCAGCAGCGGCTCGAAGCCCTCCTTGAGATAAATATCCTCGCCGGTGCAGATCGGCACCGACGTCGCCTGCTGCAATTGCCGGTACTGTTCGGTGTACTGCCAGGGGATCACGTCCTCGAGCCATGCCGGCACGTATTTCTCGATACGGCGCGACAGGCGGATGCCGTCCTGCAGCGAGATGTGGCCGACATGATCGATGGCTAGCGGAATCTCGTAGCCGATGACCTCGCGGACCTCGTGGATATATTGCTCCAGCAGGTCTATGCCCTTTTCGGTGAAATGCAGGCCTGTGAACGGGTGCTGCACGTTCTGCGCATCATAGGCGAGATTGCGGGCCTTGCGCTCATCGAGCGTACCGCCGCGGCCGCGCGGATTGGCGCGGACCCCTTCGAGCGCGCCGGCGGGCGCTGTCACGGCGCCCGGAATGTGGGCGATCTGCATCAGGCCCAGATCCATCTTGAGGAAGGTGAAGCCGCGCTCCATGCGCGCCTTCAGGCGCTTGCCGGTCTCGGTGCCGCTGGGCTTCTCGGCGTCCGTATCGCAATAGACGCGCACCTGGTCGCGAAACTTGCCGCCGAGCATCTGGTAGATTGGCACGCCATAGGCCTTGCCGGCGAGATCCCAGAGCGCAATCTCGACCGCCGAGACGCCGCCGCCCTGCCGCCCATGACCGCCGAACTGTTTGATACGGCGGAACAGGCGGTCGATGTCGCAGGGGTTCTCGCCGAGCAGCCGGCTCTTCAGCATCAGCGCAAAGGTGGCGCTGGCGCCGTCGCGCACCTCGCCGAGCCCGACAATGCCCTGGTTGGTGTAGATCTTGAGCAGCGTCGAGGTGAAGGGCGCGCCGACGATCTCGGCCACCCGCATGTCGGTAATGCGCAGGTTGGACGGCCTGGAATTCGTGTTGATGCGATTGAGAGCCTCATCGGCTCCATCCGTCTTTGGCATGATTTGTCCTCGTTCCGCTGGGAGTGGCCCCGCCCGCCGGGCCTGCTTTAAGCAGTGCTAGCCCAGCTCGATCTCGTGGGCCTGCAGGTAGTCGCGGTTCATCTCGACACCGAGACCCGGCTTCGACGTCAGCTTGAGGTTGCCGTTCGACACCTCGAGCGGCTTGTCGATGAGGTGATCGTATTTGGAGAGGTCCCACTCCGAGGTTTCAAGCTTGTAGAAGTTGGGCACGGTCATCATCACCTGCGCTCCCGCGACCACGTTGATCGGACCCGCGGCGTCATGCGGCGAGACCGGGATGTAATAGGCCTCGCAAAGGGCGGAAATCTTCTTGAGCTCGGTGATGCCGCCGGTCCAGGTGACGTCGGGCATGATGTAGTCGGCGAGCTTGTTCTCGAGCACCGGCACGAAATCCCATTTCGTGTGGCCGCGCTCGCCCCATGAGATGGGCGCACTGACCTTGTCGCGCACCTGCTTGAGCGCATTGAGGCTCTCGGGCGGGCAGGGCTCCTCGAACCAGTCGATCTGGCCGGCTTCCTCGAGGCTGCGGCAGAGGCGGATGGCGGTGGGAACGTCAAAGCGGCCATGCGCGTCGATAAGGATGTCGACATCGGGCCCCGCCGTCTCGCGGATAAGCGCTGTCAGTTCGGCGGCTTCGCGCTCGTCCTTGCGGGTCATGCCGCCGTCGAGATAGCCGTCCCGTCTTTCGCGGGCGATGCCATCGACGCTAGGCCCTTGGTGCGGGAACGGATCGAATTTGAGCCCGGTGTGACCGGATTCCACGATGTCGCGAATTTCGCGGACCACCGCTTCCTTGCTGGTGAATTTGGCCTGGTTGGGATGGGTGTAAAGCGCGATTTCATCGCGCACCGGCCCGCCCAGCAGCTCATAGATCGGCTTGCCGAGGACTTTGCCGCGGATGTCCCAGAGCGCGATGTCGATGGCGCTCACGCATTCCACGGCGGCGCCGCGGCTGCCCATATAGGTGAAGCTGCGGAAGATCTTGTGCCACAGATGTTCGATGCGCGCCGGGTCCTCGCCTGCAACGGCAAGCCCGATCTGGCGCAGGATCGTGCAGAGCGCGCGGTTGGCGAGCTTCGTCGTGGTGGTGATCTCGCCCCACCCGCTGACCCCTTCGTCGGTCGTCACTTCGACGAACAGGTACTCTCCCCAGTAGGAAGCGCCGGACTTGATCAGCCATGGCCGAATGCTCGTGATTTTCATCTGGACTATCCTCCCTGAAATGGCCCGGCTGACGATGTTGCGGATCCGCTACCCTGCCCGGGCGGCGCTGCGCGCGCGCATGTGTTCGAGGACATGCCGGCCGGAGCCCTCGACATGGCGGGCAATGAGTTCGGCCGCCTTGTCGGCCTCTCCCGATTTCACGAGCGCGATGAGCTCGCGGTGCTCGCGGATGATCGCGGCGCGCCGGGCAAGCGTGAAATTGAAACGCCGGCTGACCGCCCGAAGCACCTCGCGGTGCTTCCACCAGAGCTCGGCGGCATGGCGGTTGTAGTGCCGCTGGTACATCACGGTGTGGAACGCGGTATCCAGCTCGCTGTGCCTGAACGTGTCGGCGAAGTTGTTCTCTTCGATCAGGCTCTGGAGACGTTCGAGCTCGGCGATGTCCTCCTCGGTCGCCATTCCCACGAACCAGCGGGTCAGGGCGGGCTCGATGAGAACGCCGATCTCGTAGATATCTCGGACGAAGTCCTGATCTATGGGCCGGACGCGCGCGCCCCGGTTGGGAACGAAGGTGACGAAGCCCTCGCCGCGCAACAATTGCAGCGCCTCGCGCACGGGATTGGTCGAGGTGCCATGACGGCGGGCGAGATCGGTGACCACGAGCCGCTCGTTGGCGGCCAGCCGTCCCTCGATGATGTCTTCCCTTATCTGCTCGTAAAGCGAGGCGCCCTCGCTTGATGCCCCGAGAGCGTCAATCCCCTCGGGTGGTTCTGCTTTGAAATCGCTCGTTTCCGCCAAGGCCATCCCCCATAGTCACTACACGATCCGATCGATATCACGCACATCTTCGACAAACAATGTACGATTTGTTGCGTTGACAGCTATTCTGCGATCTGAAAACGTATGAAGTGATCGAAGGGATACATTAGGGCGGAGAAATATCCCCGCGATCGAAACGACGAAGGACCGCTTGCCTAGGCGCAGAGCGGCGTAGGAGAACCTGGGAGGAGACCTATGAGGAGGATCACAGTCGGCGGTGCCGTGCTGCGCGGCGCTGTTTCCACTGCATTGACGATATCGCTGATGTCGGGCTCGGCTCTTGCCGCGCCGCCGGTCGACCTGAGCAAGTGGTCGCCGGAATATGTGCGTTCGATTGCCGGCACGCAGGATTTCGACACCGCCGGCGATTGCGCCAAGGTCACCCCGCTCGACTACAAGGGGCGACTGACTTTCTGGTATCAGGGCGTGTTCGAGGGCGACCCCGATCTGCTGCGCCAGTACTACAAGGACTTCTTCGCGACCTTCCGCAAGACCTACCCGAACATCCAACTCGAGGAACAGGCCCTCACCTACAACGACCTGCTCGACAAGTTCCGCACGGCGCTCCTTGGCAATGCCGCTCCGATGGCGGTCCGCCTGCAAATCCTGGGCGGAACCGAGTTCGCCTCGAAGGGCTATCTGCAGCCGCTGAAACCCGAGGACGTCGGCTATTCGACCGAGGATTTCTGGCCCGGCGCCATGAAAGCCGTGACCTGGGACGGCGTGACCTACGGCATTCCGACCAACAACGAGACGATGGCGTTCATCTGGAACGCCGACATCTTCAAGCGCGCGGGTCTCGATCCGAACAAGCCGCCGGCAACCTGGGACGACGTCGTCAAATACTCGAAGCAGATCCACGACAAGCTAGGCATTGCCGGCTACGGCCTCGTGGCGCGCAAGAATGCCGGCAACACGCCCTACCGCTTCATGCCGCAGCTATGGGCCTATGGCGGCGGCGTGTTCGACGAAGCGGCACCCAGCCCAACCTACAAGGAAGTCCTGCTCAACAGCCCGCAGAGCAAGGCGGCGCTGCAGGCTTCCTACGACATGTATGTCCGCGACAAATCGGTTCCGGTTTCGGCGCTCACCAACCAGCAGGCCGACAACCAGCCGCTGTTCCTGGCCGGTCAGCTCGGCATGATGATCTCGCATCCGTCCGACTACAATGTCATGCTCGACCTGCAAAAAAAGGCGACGGGCACCGACAAGGACAAGGCGCAGACCGTCATCGACAACATGCGCTACGGCCTCATTCCGACCGGTCCCGACGGCAAGCGCGCCGTCGTCTTCGGCGGCTCGAACATTCACATCCTGAAGCCCGAATATGTCGAGGGCGGCAAGGTGGACGAGCCGGCGGCAAAGGCCATCATCTGCATGTGGACGAGCCCCGAATGGTCACTGAAGATGGCTTACGCCGGCTCGAACCCCGGCAACCTCAACGGCTTCAAGACCAAATGGATGAAGGAGCGTCTGGACAGCATCAAGTTCCTCGATGTCACGACGTCGATGCTGCCATACGGCATCCCCTTCCCGGCCCTGCCGCAATCGCCCGAGATCATGAACATCATCGTCCCGGACATGCTGCAGAATGCCCTGACCGGAGCGATGACCGTCGACCAGGCGGCGGATGACGCGGCCAAGAAGGTCAAGGATCTAATGGGCGGCGGTCTTTAAGCAAAGCCCGACCTGCGATCTCACCGGCTGCGCCGACAACGCAGCCGCTTCGTTCCGATGAACAAGGGCACGCCAAAGTGACGATCGTGAGCGGCAAGGCCGAGGCTCGCCGAAGACTGCAATCCGCCAGGTCCGATGTGCTCCGCAAGATGTGGGAGCATCGCGCCGACTATGCCTATGTGCTTCCGGCGATTGCCGTGATGCTCATCGTCATCGCCTATCCGATCTACTATACGATCGAGCTGTCCTTCTTCAACACGCCGCCCGGCCTGCAGCTTCGCGACAAGATCTTCGTCGGTTTCAACAACTACACGGCCATCCTGACCAGCGGGGTGTTCTGGCAGGTCACCTTCAACACCCTGATCTGGACAGTCGCATCCACTTTCTTTTCCTTCGTGCTCGGCTTTGCCGCCGCGCTGGCGCTGCATCGCGACTTTGTCGGCCGCGGCGTCCTGCGCGCCATTCTCATCATTCCCTGGGTCATCAGCGCGGTCGCCGCCTCCTATATCTGGAAGTGGATCTACCATTCGGATTTCGGGATTATCGGCGCGATACTGGTCGAGCTCGGATGGGCCGAGCGGCCGCCGAATTTCATCGACAGCGTGTCAACGGTGCTGCCCTCGCTGATCGTCGTCAACATCTGGCGCGAGTTTCCGTTCGCCATGATCATGATGACGGCCGGTCTGCAGACCGTTCCCGAACAGTTGTTGCGCGCTGCGAAAGTCGACGGCGCCAACGCGTGGCAACGCTTCTGGCACGTCACCTTCCCACATTTGCGCAATGTCTCGACGGTGACGATCCTGCTGCTCGCGGTCGCCAACTTCAACTCCTTCATCATCCCCTGGATTATGACCGGCGGCGGTCCGTCCAACGCTTCGCATATCTGGATCACCCACATCTACGAACTTGCCTTCGGCCGCCAGCGCTGGGGCGTGGCATCGGCCTATTCGGTGCTTCTGTTCATCATCCTGATGACGCTCGGCTACTTCTATGTCCGCGCGCTGAGCGGCAACGAGCGGAAGGACGGCAGCGCATGAGCACGGTTTCCGAGACAATCTCACGAGGCCAATCCGCTCGCCGCATGCGTGTCGACGGGTGGCGATGGGGCGGGCGCGTCTTCCTGGTGTTCATGCTGCTTTACACCGCGCTGCCGATGATCTGGATGCTGCTCACCTCGATCAAGTCCGGCTTCGCGGCGATGCAGTTTCCGCCGCAATGGTGGCCTGACCAACCGACCCTCGACAGCTATCAGAAACTGCTCGATCCGCAGAACAGCGTTGGCCAGGATTTCCTGCGCTTCTTCTGGAACAGTCTCATCGTCTCGACCGCCACAACCATCCTTTCGGTGATCGTGGCGGTTCCCGCTGCCTACGCGTTCTCGCGCTTCACCTTCCCGGGCCGGAACTTCCTGTTCTTCGCCGTCCTGCTGCGCAACATGTTCCCGGCGGTGATCTTCCTCGTGCCGCTCTTCATCCTGATGCGCGCGATCGGGCTGGTGAACACTCATGGATCGCTTGTGCTGACCTACCTCACCTTCGGACTGCCGCTGGCGATCTGGCTGTTGAAGGGCTTTTACGACAACATCCCGGTGCAGCTCGAGCAGGCGGCGCGCATCGACGGCGCAACGCGGTTCCAGGCCTTCATGCTGATCGTGATGCCGCTCTCGACGCCGGGCATCATCGCCACCGCGATCTATTCCTTCATCGGCGCCTGGAACGAGTACATCTACGCCTACACCTTCCTCTCCAAGAACGAACAGCTGACGCTGCCTGTCGGCATCCAGCGTTTCTTCTCGGAGAACACGACGGACTTTCCTGGCCTGATGGCGGCCAGCTTCATGATGAGCGTGCCCGTCGTGGTGCTGTTTCTCCTCCTGCAACGATACTTCGTACGCGCCCTTACGGAGGGCGCGGTCAAGCACTAGGTGTGGAGCTTCAACAGGTTGTCCTCGATCAGGGCGAGGCGACTGATAGGCGTTTTTGACTTTAGGCTGCCATGTGGACGATGCCAATTGTATCTGTGCAGCCAGACAGGCAGTTCGGCGGCACGATGATCGGATGTCGGATAGGCAATGGCGTAGGCCCATTCGCGCAGTGCTGTCTGGATGAAGCGCTCGGCCTTGCCATTGGTCTTGGGCGTATAGGGTCTTGTCGTGACGTGCTTGAGGCCGAGATCGCGGCAGGCCTTGGCGAAGGCCTTTGATCTGTAGCAGGAGCCGTTGTCGGTCATGACGCGGGCTATCGTGACGCCGAGGCTGGCGTAATAGGCGACCGCGGCCTTGAGGAAGGCGATGGCGCACTCCTTTTTCTCGTCGGGCAGGATTTGCGAGAAGGCGATGCGGGACGCGTCGTCGATGCAGACATGGACGAACTCCCAGCCGGCGCCGCGCGACTTGCCCTTTTGCGGATCGCCGGTGATACGATGGCCGACTTGGCTGAAGCGGCCGAGCTTCTTGATGTCGATATGGATCATCTCGCCGGGATGCTCCCGCTCGTAGCGCCGGACCGGTTCGGCCGGCTCGATATCCCTGAGCCGCGACAGCCCGGCACGCTTGAGAACCCGGCTGACGGTGGCGGGCGAGACGCCGACCTCATGGGCGATGTGCTTGCCGGTCAGCCGCTGGCGACGCAAGGCTGCGATGCGCTCGGCCACGGACTGTTCGGTCAGGCTCGGCATGACGGTGGGCCGCGACGAGCGGTCGACCATGCCGGCCCGCCCTTTGGTCTTATAGCGCTCGACCCAGCGCGCCACGATCTTGGCCGACACGCCATAGACGCGCGCCGCATGGGCTTTGGAAAAAGCGCCTTCTATCACCGATAACGCCATCTCCTCTCGACGCAGCGGTGTGAGACGGGCATTCTTGTGGATGTTCATTCGGACCCTCCGATGGATGCTGAAGCGTGGTAACTCCAGTCTCCTCGGTCCGGTCCGAATGGACAACCTCTCGAAAGCTCACACCTAGAACTCCTCTTGAAAGCGTATCTAGCTTCAAAGGGCGTGTCGAAACGCGGTCTCCGGCTCGGCTTCGGTCACAAGATCGAGGACATTTACGAAGCCGCAGTGGCCCTAGGAATGCCGCCGATTGGGAACGTGAAGATGATTGCCAACAACCTTGACCTGATGAATTCTCAGCAAGATTTTAGGTACCCGTCGGGGTACAAGCTGAATGTCCCGCCGCCGAGCTTCTGCCGAGAAACGTATAACGCTCTCCACACAGCGATCGAGCCGAGGATCCCCACCGAGGTACTGAAAGCCAACCTCAAATTTCATTGGGATTTTCGGGGGAAGACTGTCATTTGGAAGGACGAATAGCCCGAGGATGATCTTCCCCATCTACGTTGGCGTTCTTATGGCGCTGCTGTCAGCATCCGCCATTGGCGGTGGCGGCAAGGCGATCTTGTTGGGATGGCCGCCTCGCTGACAATGGCCGGGATGGGCACTCGCCGGCTGGCTAGGTTCTTAGCAGGCCATAGCCGGCTGTCTGGTGGAGATCGTCTTTCAGGGCTTTGATCGTCTGTGAAAGGTCGCGAACCTTGTCCATCAGCGTCTGAATGGTCGCCCCGATGGGCTGGATCTTAACGCCTCAATCGTCGCGAGAAGCTCAAGGTAGACGTGGTTCAATTGAACTTTCTCCCTTCGAGAGCTCTCAATGGTGATCGACATGTGCGACCAGGCTCGATCAATTGCCTGTTCGCTTATCCTTCATCGACAAGCGGACGCGTGCCGCCACCTCCCTTCCGTCACGCGAAGGACCCAGCCGGCGAGACCAGACGGCGTGCGTGGCGCAATCTTCTATGTGACGAGCGGCGAGATCGCGTGTGTCCCGCCGTGATGGGATCATCTATTCGTCGAGCGCGGCGCTGGCGCCATCATCGTCGATATCTGCAAACCCTGGGATGATCCAGCAGCTTCTCCTTCGACAGCAGCCCGGCGTCCTCGAGCGCCTCGAAATCCGGCAGCTGGCGCAGCGTGTCGAGCCCGAACTGCGACAGAAAAGTTTTGGTCGTCACATAGGTGTAGGGCGCGCCCGGCTGCGGGCTGCGCGGCCCCGAGGCGACCAGCTGCTCAGCGCGCAGCACGCCGATCAGGTCACGTGACACCTCCTTGCCGAAAAAGCTCGACAGCTCGCCACGGGTGATCGGCTGGAAATAGGCAATGCACATCAAGACAAGCGCCTCCGCCTGCGACAGTTCTTTTGCTCCCTCGCCCGCTGCCGTGCCGAAGGCTGCGTGAATGGCGTCGCCAAAAACCTTTTTGGTCCGGTGCTGCCAGCCGCCGGCGACCGCGACCAGCTCGTAAGGGCGGCCGGCGAGTTCGGCGCGAATGTCGTCGATGATCAGCTCGATATTGCAGTTTTTTCCCACCACCCGCGCGAGGACACTACGTGTCACCGGTTCATTTGCCGCAAAGATCACCGCTTCGACGCGGGCCATCCATTCGCACCAGCGCAGCTCCGGCGGCAGATGTTCCAGTTCGGTGTCGAGCAGCGCCGGCTGATCGTTTGGCTTGCGGCGGGCGGACGCTTCGCTCATCGCTACAGCCCGAACAGCCGGAATGTGGGGCGGCCGGAGAGCTCGCGCACGACCTCCAGTTGCTGCAGCCGTTCGAACAGCCGTCGCGATGCAAAGCGCGACAGATTGTCCGTCGTCAGCGATCCGGACACGGCGTCTTCACTGAGCAGCAGAAAGATTACGTCGCCGGCGCCTTTGGCGCGCAGTTTCGGCGCCACCGCCAGGAGTTTTTCGGCCCGGCGCGACAGCTCGGCGGCCAACCGACAAGCGTCCGCGGCGGCCGCGACGAGCGCGATGCAAACCGCCCGCTCAAAATTCTTGTCCCCGGGCCGGATGCGCCGGCCACCGCCGGCCTCGGTGCGGAAAGATGGTCCAAAACCCTGCGCCATTAGGAGCGGCAGGGGCTGCGGCCAGCCCAGGCGTTGCGCCAGTACCAGGTCGGCGAGCCACCAGCCAAAGAGTTCGGCATCGGGACGCATGGCGACGACCTCAGCGGCGATCGCCGCGGCGTCGAATGGCGCCGACCGCTGGGATACCCCGAGTTTTTCGATCTGCGTGCAAAGGTCGGCGAGCGCGGCGCCGTCCCAATGGAGGCCAAGCTGGTCGAGTATCTTCCCGAGCCGGCCGGGCGTAGCGGCGGGCGGCTGCCTGGCCAACTGCCGCCAGGCGCCAAAGACGGCGCCTGCGGGACCGGGGTCAGCACGTAGGGGACGCAAATGCCAGGCATCGCGCAAGGCGGCCGCATCCTCGGCGCGGCCGGCGAGCCGCATGCTGGAGGCGGCGCAGCGAACCGCCAGCCGCTGCCGCCAAGCGCCGGCCCAGGCTGCCTGCGCGCGGGCGAGCGTGTCGAGGGCACCCAGGGCGGCGCCGGCCCGGAAGGCGGCGTCGCCGTCACTCGGCGCGCCGGCGCTTGTGATCGCCCACGCGGGAACGGAGGGCGGCGCAGAGGAGCTGGCGGTCGCGGGATCGAGGTGAATCATAATTTGGAGAGTAAAGTGCCGGTGCGCTTTTCGCCATGATTTTCGTGCCAAAACGCACAGCCTGTCGGATCAGCACAACGACTGATAGTGTTGCATTATCAATCTCTTCACGAGTTCGTCCCTGCTAAGCCATTTGGCCAACAAGTAAGTCTCGACAGGGCACCTTTTTGCGCAGCCGGACGAAACTCCGTTCGGAAATGTGCCGGCTCGCGGCGTAGGAGCCTGCTCAGGTTCAGATGTCATGAAGGCATCTAACGCCCGATCTGCCGCGCAACTTCGGTCCCATATTCATTGCCGACGGGGTATCTGAGGGCGACGTTTTTTGCGGGTTTTTCCTGGTCGGCTTTGGAGGTGATGCTGGCGCCGATTGTCACAGGCTACTTCACTATCTGTTCCTTGACCGATGAGATCTTTTGCGCTGCGGCGCTCCCGTCTTTGCTGTGGGTCACCTTCTGACCCAAGCCCCAACGTACACACGCGGGAGTGTCCTACAAGCCATCGGTTTCGACAGATCGGATGGATTGGGCAGGCGAGCCCAAAAGCTGCGAGCTTAGAGCGGTTATAAATCGTAGTTGTAGCTGTGTAACAAACTGTGTAACAAAAAGCGCGAAAAGACTAGTATTTTCAGTATCATAGAGGTGAAAGGGAATCCCTCCCTCTCCGCCATCCTGCCTCGCGTTGCGCGCTTTGCAGGACAAATCCGCGAATTCTCCTCAACGCGAAGCGGGATGCCCTCCGAAGCCTCGGCGAAGGAGGGCCCAGGGCAGCTTACAGGCCGACCGGGCTATCGAACGCTCCGCTCGCGCACGGCCACGCCGTCGCCCACCCGGTCGCTCGGGTGCAGGACGACCCGATCGCCTTCCGACAGGCCGGACTCGACCTCGGCCATCCTGCTGTCCCGGTGGCCGATCTTGACTACGACCGTGCGCGCCCGTCCGGCCTCGGCGAGATACACGGCCCAGTCGTCGCCCTGCCGGAACAGTGCCGCCACCGGGACGCCAAGGACATTGTCGCCCCGCCAATTCGTCACGTGCACGATCACGCGATAGTCGTGCCCAAGCTGCGACCACATCTCGGCGGGTTCGACGATATCGATCTCCGTGTGGACGCGCTGCTCCTCGATCCCAAGCGCCGAGACCTTGAGAAACCCGGCCGGGTCGATCCGCGTCACCTTGCCCTGAAGCGCGGGCCCGCCCCAACCGTCGATCCGGACGGCGGCACCGGGCCTGATCTGAACCGCGTCGGTCGAGAGCAGGTCCGCCGCCACCTGCAGGTCGCGCGGGTCGCCGATCTCGACAAGCGGTGCGCCCGGCTGGACCATGCCCTCGCTCTCCTGAACGATCTTCAGGATGCGGCCGCTCACCGGCGCACGAAGTTGGACGCAGCAGGCCGGATCGGATGGTGTGACATCTCCGGCAGGCTGGCCGAGCCGCGCCTGGATCATCGCCTGTTCATTGCGCCGGACTTCGACCTGCGCCTTCGCGCTCGCCAAGGCTGCCTCGTTGGTGTCCACTTCGAACTTCGCCTTGTCGAGGGCGTTCTGCGAAATCGCTCCGGACTTGGCCAGCCTTTCAGCGCGATCGAGTTCGGTGCGCGAATATGCAAGCGCCGCCTCAAGACGTTTCACCTCCGCTTCCGCGAACGTCACGGCGGCTTCTGCCGCGCCAAGCGCCGCCAACAGTTCTTCGTGCGTGCGAACATCGTGGAGACCGGGGATGGTCGGCTGCATGACCGCCACCACCGTCTCGTCCTTGGCTACCTCGTCTCCGACATGATGCGGCGGCGAAATTCTGAGCACCTTACCGGCGATCGGCGCGGATACCGTGTAGATGTGCCGCACCTCGGTCTTGGCCTCGTCATCGACGGTCACCTCCATCGGACCCTTGGCTACCGTCGCCAGGTCGACGGGAATCGGCTGCGGCCATGCGAACCAGATCGCCGTTGCGGCGATCAGGCCAAAGGCCGCGATGCCACCGATTCTCCTCATCCAGTTGGTCATCGATCTGGTGCGCATGGTCTTCAATCCCGCGTCTTGAGAACAGCAACGAGGTCGAGCTGATTAACCCGCCTGCGGACGATCAGGGCGGAGAGCACAGCCGCCGTAATGACGATCGCGCTGGCGAAGACATAAGTGGCAGGCTCGACAACCAGGCGTACCCGCATCAGTTCGCCGGCCAGGTTCGTCTTCATGATCCAGGCAAGAGCATAGCCGAGGGCCCAGCCCGGCGGCTGCGCGATCAAGGTCAACAGCGCGAGTTCAAAGAGAAGGATGCCGAGCACTTCGCCGCGGGTGAAGCCAAGCACCCGCAGGCTTGCCAGTTCCCGGGCCCGCTCGGACAGCGAGACACGGGCGTTGTTGTAAACCACGCCGAACGCGATGACGGCTGCGAGACCCGTGTAGATGCTGGACATCGTCGTGACCAGAAGCGCCACGGCGTCGCGGAAAGTGGCGAGGGACGCCGTCTGCAGAGCCAGGCTGCTCACCACCGGCATGGCCTTGACCGCCGCGTAGAACTCGTCCTGCCTGGTCTTGTCCAGGCTGACGCTCACCCCGTTCGCCATCGGCGCTTCGCGCAGCAGCCTGGCGAGCGCTTCCTCGTCCATCATCCCGCGCATGCCGAGATAGTCCTCGACCAGCGCCGCCACCGGAAGCGAGACCGTCCGGCGCTCGCTGTCGAGCAGATCGACCTCGACGGTGTCGCCGACCCGCACCTTGAGTATCTTGGCTAGCATGTCCGAGATCGCGAGGCCCGATTCCGGCAGGACCACCGGCCGGAGATCGGCATCGATGATACGGTTGAGTTCCGCCCCGCGCGGCCTGGCGCGGATCATGATGCGGCGCTCGACATGGCCATTGCGGATGCGGACCTGGACTTCTCGATAGGGTTCCGCATTCAGCACTCCGGGAAGCCTCGCAATCTGGAAGGCCACTTCCCTCGGGCGCTTCTCGAAAAAGCTGACAGTGGCGTCCTGCCGATCCGCGAGGAAGTAGGTTACGTCGACGAGCTGCTCCATCGTGCCCTTCGTGAAGAGCGACACGATCAGGATCGCCGTCGCCAGCGACATGCCGAATGCGGTGAGAAAGGATCGAACTGGATGATTCGCGACGTTGCGCAGCATCATTCTCATCGGCTGCGAGACAAGGCCGGCCGCGCTGAGGCTCAATGGCAGCGTTCGGCGGAAAACCGGCGGCGCCGGCGGCTGCATGGCAACCGCGGGCGCCAGATTGACGACTTCGCGCAAGCCGCGCAGCGCGCCGATTGCAGCGGCAAACGCGCTCAGTCCCGCCGCCGCGACGTAGAGATCGGAGCTCTTGGTGAACAGCAGAAACGGGAAGCGGAAAAAGTCGGCGAATATTCCGGTCACATAGCTGCCGAGCCAGGTGCCGATCACGCTGCCGATGACGATGCCGGCCGCCGTGATGACGCCTACAAATTTCAGGTAGTGCAGGACGATGCCGGCATTGTGGTAGCCGAGTGCCTTCACCAGGCCGATCTGCTCGCGCTCAAGCGAAACGAGGCGGCTGAGGGTGAGGTTCACAAGAAATGCCGAAACCAGCAGGAAGATCGGCGGCAGCGTGCGGCTCATGTTGTTGAGCATGTCGAGCTCGTGGTCGAGCCAGGCATGCGACGTCTGGTCCTTGCGCCCGTAGGCAGCGTGCCCGCCATAGCGATCGAGCAGGCTGTCGAGACGCATCATCACCTCGCGCTCCGACGTTCCCGGCAGCAGCTTCAGCGACACCGACGAAAAAGCGTCTTCGAGATCATAGGCGCTGGCCACAGCCCGTTCGGACATCCAGATGACGCCGAAGCGGTGGCCATCGGGCATGATGTCGCCGGGGCCGACGGCATAGATGTATTCGGGAGAAAGTGCGATGCCGACGATCGTCAGATCGCGCCTGCGACCGTTGAGGGTCGCCGCGAAGCTCGAGCCCAGGGTGAACCGGTGCGCTTCGGCGAAGGTCTCATTGACGACGACCTCGTCGTCCCGGCTCGGATCCGGCGTGCGGCCCGCACGCATATAGAGGCGATTGAGCTTCGGCTCGCCGATCTCGGGCAGCGAGATGACCACGCCGGTGGCCGGAGCCGTCAGGCCCGGTGTTTCGAGCAGCGCGAACTGTGCGATGCGTGCATCGACGGCCGCCACGCCTGGAATCTCGGCGATCCGGCCGAGGAGAGCTTTCGGCGCCCGTCGCACGGTGGCGAAGACATCGGCGAAGCGGTAGCGCTCGTAATAGGCCGTCCTCGTCTCGTCGAGAGAACGGTAGGAGCCGACGGCAAGCAGAAGCGTTGCCACGCCGCCGCCGACCACCAGCGCGATGGCCAATGCCTGCGCCCAAAGGCGGACGAGATCGCGCAACAGCTTTATGTCCAGGGCGCGCATGTCTTCACCACTGCAGCTCGGCGACGGCGCGCCGGGCTTCGTTGGTGATGGCCTTCGATATCTGCCCGTCGCTGAAGAACAGAACCCGGTGCGCGACCTCCTGGATGATGGCGTTGTGGGTGATGATGACGGTGGTCGTGCCGAGTTCGGCATTGACCTTCATCAGCGCATCGATCACCCGAACGCCTGTCCTGGAGTCGAGCGCGCCTGTCGGCTCGTCGCACAGCAGCACTTCCGGACGCTTGGCGATCGCGCGGGCGATGGCGACGCGCTGCTGCTCGCCGCCGGACAGCTGCGCCGGGAAATGATGCATGCGCGGCTCCAGTCCAACGAGGGCGAGAGCTTCCTCGGGGCGCATCGGATCGTCGGCAATCTCGGTGACCAGCGCGACGTTTTCGTAGGCCGTCAGGCTCGGGATCAAATTGTAGAACTGGAACACAAAACCGACGTGGCGGCGGCGATAGGATGTCAGCCCCCGGTCATCGAGGCCGGTCAGCCGCAAATCCTTGAAGAACAGCTCGCCGCTGCTCGCGTGATCGAGCCCGCCCATGATGTTGAGCAAGGTCGATTTCCCGCTGCCCGACGGACCGAGCAGGACGACCACTTCCCCTGCCGAGATCTCCAGGTTCACGCCGCGCAGGGCGTGCACTTGCGACTCGCCCGAGACGTAGGTCTTGGTGAGGTCCTTCGCGGTGAAGACAGGGTCGGACATGGATCACTCCGCCCTGCCTGCCCGCATGGCAGCTTGCCTGAGCTCGACCAGGAACATGCCCACGCCCGCGGCCCATAGGATCGCGATAGCCAGCAAGGCCCACCGGAAATCGGATTCTATGGCGAAGTTGACGACGACCATCCATCCGATGGAGGCGACGCCGGCGGCGAGCACGCCCAGAAGAGCCCACCGCTCGTGCCGCCGGAACGACGTCACGGCGACCGTGACGGTGAGGATGCCCGAGGCGACGGCATACCCGCCGAGCACCTGAAACACGCGCTCGAGCCACGATGCCATGCGTGGCTGCTCGGCCTGAAGCTGTTGCAGCGACAGACCGACGAACCGCACGTCCTCCGGCAGGAGCGGCGGCCGGAAGAACACGAAGAAGGCGCCGATGCAGAAGAGCGCCACACCGAAGACCGCGAGCAGGATCGCCGAGAACGGCCAGGATCGGCGGTGCCGCGTCATGGCGCAAGGCCTCGTCCAGGGCCGCCGACCGACCCGCCGGACAACCGGTTCCAGCTCGGAATGAATCCCGGAACCTGTGTCATGTATTTGCGATAGACGTCGCCGAATTCGGCAATCGCTTCGCGCTCCTCGGCCCGCGCCAGCCTCACATA
>NZ_SUGA01000130.1 GCF_004963255.1 Mesorhizobium sp.
GTGCTGACCGGCGCCAGCCGCGGCATCGGCCATGCCACGGTCAAGCGCTTTTCGCGCGAAGGCTGGCGCGTCATCACCTGCTCGCGCCAGGCCTTTGCCGAGGACTGCCCGTGGCCGGCTGGTCCGGAAGACCATATCAAGGTCGATCTCGCCGACCAGGAGGATGTCGGCATCGCGATCTCGGAAATCCGCCATCGGCTGGAAGCGCATGGCGGCCAGCTTCATGCGCTGGTCAACAACGCCGGCATCTCGCCGAAGCTCAAGGACGGCAACAGCCG
>NZ_SUGA01000131.1 GCF_004963255.1 Mesorhizobium sp.
CACCCGCCCGTCGAAGACGCGCAGTTTCGTCGATCTCGTCGTCCAGGACATCGCCGCGCGCCATGGCCTGACGGGGCACACCTATGACATCGACGATGTCGGTCCGTCGCTAGGCGCAGCCAAATGGTCGCGCGATCTCGATGACCGGGGGCAGGCGATCCTGGCGCAGGTCATTGCAGCCGACGTGCTCGTGGTCGGCTCGCCGACCTACAAAGGAAGCTATACCGGGCTGTTCAAGCATTTCTTCGACCTGATCGATCCGTCGGCGCTGA
>NZ_SUGA01000132.1 GCF_004963255.1 Mesorhizobium sp.
GAAATACTGGATGATGGCGTTGAGCAGGCCGATCTGCGTCTGGCCCGCGCCGCGATACTCGTAGATGAATTTCCAGATGACGCTGGCGCCGACAAACGAGATGGCCAACGGCAGGAAGATGAGGCTCTTGGCGATGGTGCCCCACCAGATCTTGTCGGTGAGGACGGCGATGATCAGCCCGAAGAAAGTGCAGGCGGCAGGCACGACCGCCAGCCAGATGATGTTGTTGAGGAGGGAAGTGCGGAACTCGCGGTCGCCGAACGCCCATTCAT
>NZ_SUGA01000133.1 GCF_004963255.1 Mesorhizobium sp.
CGGTGCATGAGCGGCTGCTTGGCAAGCTGAAGTCCTCGCCAAAACTCTTCGCCGATGAGACGACCGCGCCAGTGCTCGATCCGGGCCGCGGCAAGACGAAAGACAGGCCAACTCTGGGCCTATGCGCGTGATGATCGGCCATGGCAGGGAGCTGACCCGGCGGGCGTCGCCTATGTCTACGCACCCGACCGGAAGGCCGAGCGTCCGATCGCTCGCAGGCTTCACCGGAATCTTGCAGGTCGACGGCTATGGCGGCTATCGCGTGC
>NZ_SUGA01000134.1 GCF_004963255.1 Mesorhizobium sp.
GGCAATGTCTGGTCGAATTCGGAAGAAGACGTCATCCCGGCCGGCGACGCGGCCAAGGGCTACACCGCCATCACCACGCAGGCTTCCGGCAACACCTATCCGGTGGTGCAGGAGATCGTGAAGACCGTCTACGGTGCCGGCAAGGGCAACCTCGAGGACAAGTCGCGTATCGGTTCGGTCTATCATAACCTCGGCATCGTCAACGGCATCCTCAATGTCGAGGCGATCCGCATTGCGCAGGAGAAGTTCGGCCATCGCACG
>NZ_SUGA01000135.1 GCF_004963255.1 Mesorhizobium sp.
TCTCCCCCCTCGTGGGGGAGATGTCCGGCAGGACAGAGGGGGGCGCTGTCCCGCCGACGTGATAGTGCTTGGGGTTCCTCGCCCCGCTAAAGGCGGGGAGAGGTGTCCGCGAAGCGGACGGAGAGGGGCCTTCGTAGGGTGCTCCCCTCTCCGTCTCGGCTTCGCCGGGCCACCTCTCCCCACTATCGTGGGGCGAGGAACCGGTAGTGTGCTGAGAGTTCTGCAAATTCGCTGAGAGAGGGCGGTCATGGCAGGC
>NZ_SUGA01000136.1 GCF_004963255.1 Mesorhizobium sp.
TCCCTATTGGGCGGCCAAGAAGGCAGGCTATTTCGGCGACCTCGACACCGACATGCAGCCGGGCCCGTCGGACGGCACCGCGACGGTGAAGTTCGTCGATGTCGGCCAGGCTGACATGGGCTTTCCCTCGCCCGGCGTCTTCTCCTTCGCCATCCAGAACGGCATGAAGCTCAAATCCGTGTTTCACATGGGGGCGCGCGACACGTTCAGCCTCGCCTTCCGCAAGGGCGAGGGAACGAACGACCTGAAGA
>NZ_SUGA01000137.1 GCF_004963255.1 Mesorhizobium sp.
CGTCATGACAGCGAACAGCAGCGAAAACACCGCACCCAAGGCGATCGCCGCCAACAACCCGATCCACGGCGATCCGGTGAGATAGCCGGCGCCGAAACCGCCGACCGCCCCCATGATCATCATGCCTTCGACACCGAGATTGAGCACGCCGGAACGTTCGACCACCAGCTCGCCGATCGCCGCGATCAGCAACGGCGTCGCCGCGGTTGCGATGGTCAAAAGAATGTTGACGGTGATATCCATCAG
>NZ_SUGA01000138.1 GCF_004963255.1 Mesorhizobium sp.
TTTGATGCGGTCGGGGATTTCGGCAGCCATGTCCATCCTGCTCAATGAGGCAAATGATTTTCCTACCAGTGGCGCCAGCCGCGCGCTGGCCGCTCATCAAGCATAAGTCTAGTTCACCTGTAGAGATTGTATTTTCTATTTCGGAACCAGAGGGTGAAATTTCCTTATCGAAGGACACCCGGTTTAATGCGGGGCGGCCGCAGCCGCGTATCGGAGTTGAGCGTCGTCGCGCCAAGGTCTGCT
>NZ_SUGA01000139.1 GCF_004963255.1 Mesorhizobium sp.
GCCTGGATGTCGTCGCCTTCTGCCTCATCGGCCTGCATCACCAGGCCGATGCGGAGCTGAAAACCTTCGCCGAACGCACCCGCGGTTGGCCGATCGTGCGCGACGCCTGGATGGTATCGGGCGAATCCGACTTCCTGCTGCATTGCGTGGCGAGCGACCTCGGCGCCTTCCAGACCTTCGTCATCGAGGATCTGGCCTCGGCGCCGAATGTCGACACGGTGCGCACTGCACTGACCATCC
>NZ_SUGA01000013.1:0-85735 GCF_004963255.1 Mesorhizobium sp.
GGGTCTACATCAACAAGCTCGAGCTCAAGGCCGTGGCCTGAGAACACCGCTTACGCCTCGATCCCCAATGTCTGGTCTTCATCGACGAGACCTGGATCAAGACCAACATGGCTCCGCTGCGCGGCTGGGGGCCGAAGGCCCAGCGGCTGCGCGGCCTGGCTCCGCACGGCCACTGGCGCACGCTGACCTTCCTCGGCGCGCTGCGTTGGGATCGGCTCGCGGCACCTTGCGTCTTCGACGGGCCGATCAACGGCCAATGCTTCCGCGCTTATGTTGAGCAGCAGCTCATCACCGTGCTGAAGCCCGGCGATATCGTCGTCATGGACAACCTGGGAAGCCACAAATCCGCAGCCGTCAGGCAGATGATCAAGGCCGCTGGCGCCAGGCTCTGGTACCTGCCGCCATACTCACCCGACCTCAATCCGATCGAGCAGGCCTTCGCCAAGATCAAGCACTGGATGCGCCAGGCCCAGAAACGCACCGTCGAAGACACTTGGCGCCACATCGGACACCTCGTCGAAACCGTCGAGGCGGCCGAATGCAACAAATACTTCGAAAACGCCGGATACGCTTCCGTCAAAACGTGAAAGACTCTAGCCGACTGGGCGTCCTTCGAATTCGCGCTTAAACCGCTGAAATCGCTAAATTTTTTTATCGCTTGTTACGCAGTTTGTTACACAGCCATCGAAGACGGTTTGCTCCCCATGGGCCATTGTATTTGCGTAGGCCAGAGCTTCATGTGGACATCCATGCGGCGTCCAATCGCACAAACGGAAAGCATGGGTTTCTCTGAATCATTGACGTGCGCTTTTGTCTCTCTTCGCCCCCTCGAGCGAGACAAACGCAAGCTTGGGAGGGTCTGTCAACCCCCCTTGCATCACCAAGACTGAACGTCAGGATCTGCGTCGTCGCTATTTCCCGGAAAGGTTCGGAGCGCCGCTTTCGAGAGTTATAATCGTCACGAGCACTTTCTCAGGGTCTACCGGCTTTTGCAGGCAGGGAACGTTCCTGAACTCGGCCGGAATGATGTCGGGGTCATAGCCGGTAAGGAAGACAAAAGGTATTCCCCGTGCCTGGAGGGCGGAGGCCAGCCCGAAGCTCGGACCAGCGCCGAGGTTAACGTCCACCACGGCGTAGTCCGGCCTCTGAAGCTCCAGCAGCGAGAGAGCCTCGTCGGCTGCGCTGACAGGACCCAGCACCTTGGCCCCGGCGTCTTCGAGCACCTGTCGAGTGTCATCGGCAAGGTAAAAGTCGTCCTCGACAACCAACACTGCTCGGCCGTGCAGGTCGAAGCTCATGAACTCCTCCTGTTTTCCTCGCCGCGCTCTGCGGGCACGTCAGTCTGCAGCACGCTTTCGCTCGGCTGTAGAGGAAACGAAATGCGGCACAACAGCCCGGTTTCGGTAAGCTGCATCTCACCCACACCCTTGAGCTCAAATGGCACGCGGCGGGTGATTAGCTCAGTTCCGAAGCCTTTCCGCGTCTGCCGACCTGGCGAAACTTCGACGCCGATCTCTTGCCACGTCAGTTCCAGCCAATCCCGGCCCTGCCGCGGCTGTCGCCGCCAGTGAACGATGACTTTACCCTGCGGCGCGCCAATGGCACCGTACTTGGCGGCGTTGGTCGCCAATTCGTGAATTGCCAACGTCAGGACCTCGGCCGCCTTTGGCATCAGGATGACGGAAGGTCCATCGACCGAAATCCGGGACGCATCGGCGGCTTGCGCCAGGAGTTCATCACGCACGATGCCGTCCAGTTCCACACCTTCCGCGGCTCCGCGTGTCAGTAGCGTCTGAGTGCGCGCCATGGCGGCAATTCGCCCGCTCAACCGTTCACGAAACTCCTGGGTGGAGCCGGTCGCGTCGCCTCTCTTAACCAGCGAAGCGACCATGGCAAGAACGTTGCGGACCCGATGCTGTAGCTCAGCCGTCAGCACCGCCTGGCGCTCTTCGTTGCGCTTGCGGTCGGTGATGTCCTTGCCGATCTTCATGAACCCACGAATGGTTCCGTCATCGTTGCGGAGTGCAACCGTCTGGCCGTCAAGGAAAACGCGGCCACCGTCTTTGGTTTTATGCCAACGGACGTTGGGAGCGACACCTTCAGAGCGCGCCCGGCTGAGTTCTTGTTCGGGAACCCCGTGTGCCTGATCTTCGGGTGTGAAGATCGAGGAGGTCGGCTTGCCCAGCATTTCGTCTGCGCTCCAGCCGAACACCGCGGCAGCCCCGGGCAGCCAATCGACGATGCGATCGTCGGGGTCGCTTAAAATGATGGCGTAGTCTCGGGCATTCTCGACGATCAGGCGGAAGCGCTCATTTCCGTGCTCCAGCTCGCTTAACAACCCTCTGAGCTCGTACTGGCGCTGACGGGCACGCAGTGCTGCCCTGGTCGAGCTGGTGAGCGTAATTGACTCGACCGGCCGCTCCAGCAGCGTGACATTTCCGAGCGACGAGACAAGCCCGGCTCGCCATGCTGTGGCCCTCTGATGGGACAGGTGGCTTGTGAGAATGATGAAAGGAAGGTCCGACCAGACCGGCTGATCCTTGGTCCAGCGGATCAAGTTGCTGAGATCGCGACCGTAGAGACCTTCTTCGGCGGCGATGACGGCAAGACATTGCGGGCCAAGGCGCTCGATCAATGCGCCATAATCAGCACAGACGATCCCTGAGATTCCGATGCGCGACAAAATCTCGACCGCCGCTGGCCCATCTCGCCCGATTGGGGCAAGGACAAGAACTGCGCCGCTGTCCATTTCAGGCCTGATTGTTGGCACCGTGCACCATCGGCAGTTCTTTGTCGCTGGTATAGGTCGGTGTCCCCGAGAAGACTCCGGAGAAGTGCGTGAGCGGCGGACCGAGTGCAATGCCCTTTGGCGTCAGTTGGAATTCCCGGATCGTATGCTCGTGATTGCCACTGCGCTTCTTCACCACCGAAAGTGCGCGCCGGACCGAGCCGCCGAACTCAAAGTAGCGCAGCATGAGCACGGCGTCGCTCAGATAGCTGATGTCGAGAGGGGTATCCATCGGGCCAACGAGACCATGCTGCGCGAGAATGAGGATGGTGGTCACGCCTTGCTGCCCAAGATAGCTGAGCAACTCATGCATTTGAAGGATCAAGAAGCGCTCGTCAGGCATCGCGTTCAGATAGCCGTTCAGGCTGTCGATGACGACAACTCTGGCCTTGTCCCGCTCGACACTCGCGCGCACTCCGGCGGCGAATTCTCCGGGCGAAAGCTCGGCCGGATCGATCTGCTGAAGTCTTAGGGTTCCATCATTCAGTGCCTGATCGAGCGGCATCCCCAATGTCTGTGCCCGCGCCTCAATCGTGCCGCGGCCCTCGTCAAACGCGAAGTACACGGCGTGCTCACCCCGCCGAGCCGCAGCTAGGGCGAAAGTCAAGGCGAGGGACGATTTTCCAACACCGGCGGAGCCGATGAACAACGCGTTTGTTCCCCGCTCGATCCCCCCGCCGAGCAATTTGTCCAGTTCGGCATTCCCGCTCAGCGCCGGTTCGACGACAAACTTCCTGTGATGCTCCGCAGCTACGAGGCGAGGGAAGATTCTAAGGCCGCCTTTTACGATTGTGAAATCGTGATAGCCACCTCGAAACTTAATCCCTCGCATCTTGACGACTCGAATGCGACGCCGTTCCGCGCCATAGTCCAACGCGAGTTGTTCCAGGTTGATCACGCCATGGCAGATCGAGTGCAATTGCAGATCGGTATCCGACGACGAAAGGTCATCCAGCAAAACGACCGTGCAACGGCGTGCAGTGAAAAAATGCTTCAAGGCGAGAACCTGTCGCCGGTAGCGCAGCGAGTTCTGAGACAGCAATCGCAGCTCCGACAAGCTGTCGAACACCACGCGCGTGGGATCAAGGGCGGCAACCTTGTCAAACACTAGCTTGGTCGTTTCGCTCAGTTCGACCTCGGCAGGGTGTAGGATCGTCAGTTCACGGTCGGGATCCAACGACGTTTCCGGCGGCACCAGTTCAAAAATGTCAATTCCGTCCAGGGTCCAACCGTGCCGCTTGGCAACTAAGGCCAGCTCCCGTTGGCTTTCCGAAAGAGTGATATAGAGCACGCGTTCGCCGAGGCGGACCCCCTCGAGCAGGAACTGAAGCGCTATTGTCGTCTTGCCGGTGCCGGGGCGGCCCTCGTAAAGATACATCCGGTCGGGGTCAAACCCGCCGCCTAAAATATCGTCCAGCCCCTCGCTGCCCGTCGATATGCGCCTTTCTCCCGAGTCTTCAACATGATCAACGCCGCTTGTGGTTCCGTCTTGGTCATCAGCCACGTTGCTTCCCCTCATAATAGATGCGCCGGGCAGTGCCGGCGGCGGCAACCCGGAACAACGCCAAAAATAACCGCCGGTTCCCTGTGCCTGCCCGCGCCTCACTGGGCGGAATGCGGTTAAGCGAGCCCCGGTCAGGACTGCGTGAGAACTGCGCAGCTCAAGTCGGCGTTTTGCGCTCGCCCACCTCTTCGATCTTGTCCAGAACAACTTCCGGTGCCACGTCGCGCTTGAGCTCCTTCAACTCGTCGTCTGCGTCGGTATTGACGTCCAGGCGCTTGGCAATCTCCTCCACCAGCTCGATGAGCTTGGTCGTCTCATGTTCGTTAAGAAGGCTGACCTGAAGATCGAGGTCCGCCCTGGCATCGTCCTCGGCCGCCATGCGGTTCTGGTTGATCAGCACGAACGTCGACAGGAAAATGGCCTCGACCGAAGCAAACATCGCCAGGATTACCAAGGATGGATCAAACGGCTTGATAAAGGCCACGACGCCGAGATTGAGTGCAATCCATGCTCCAAAGAAGGCAAGGTGGATGTAGACGAAGGCCATGCTGCCGGCGAATCTGCTGATGGCAGCAGCCGTGCGTTCCTCCAAGGACCCTGTTTCGGCGTCACGTTTTCGTCTCTCGATCAGTGCCTCTATATTCCGCGCCAGGGCAGGGGCGAGGCCCTCCGCCGCCGGGGTCGTGGGCGTGACGGAGCCCATGGTTTGAGGGGCGCGTTTGGGATTCATTTCTGTGTCTCCCGTATAGGCAGCCTAACTCCCTGTTTGCCAATTCGCTCCATCGGCTGTTGTCGAGAGAGCGAGGAGATGCCAGCATCCATTTCAGTCCGGGGATCCTGCCACACCTCGTAGGAGCCTGCGCACCTCCGCTCGCGCGTTGAGTTAGGTTGGCTAAAGACCTATCTAGAGCTGATGGCTGTGCGGCGAACAAACGAGCCGAAATACAAGGGTAATTGCAGAGTGGCCGCTGTCGTCGGTTGCGACGCTTGGATCGTCGGTCCGGGCGCGGGGTATCTTTCTGGAATGCCCGCCTACCAGCGGCGTTGAGAAAGCTCCTTCATATCGACTCAAGAGTTCTCTCTCTGCGGCTGCCGGAGGGTTCGGATGCGGATGTCGAGGCGGCAAAGGCGACTGTTTCCAACGCGATTCGGGATGTCGACGGACTTCCGGTTATCCCGCGTGAAGCCTAGGACATTCTTACAATTTCATCTGGGGAGCGGCACCGCTGGCTGAAAGATGGTCTCTTGCAGAGTGCTGGGACCAGAACGGTCAAACTCCGGGGCCGCGCGCGAAAGATCACCTTCCATGTCTCTTCGATCCACACCACATCGAGGATGTGCTCGATCGCGATGTTGTCACCGTCTGGCGCGAAGAAGACGCCGCGGCGGCGGCCGAGAACTGGAAGCGCGCCGCCGCGAAGGCAGCCCTGAAGCGCGCAAAGAAGAAGGGGGCAGGCGGCAGGAGCAAAGTACCAGCAGCAGAGACGAGGATCCCCGGTCCAAGATGCGTGGCTGGGAAGATTTCCAGGAGAAAGGGCTGCTGCGCTGAATCCCCCTTGCCGTTGGGCGTGGTCGGCGGGCTCCCGAGTTAATCCCAAGGCTCGCTGCGGGACACTGCTTCGATAGCGCGTCCCTCCCCAGCGCCTTGTCGGGCCTGGATCACAGCAAGCAAGCTCCTTTTGGCAGAGCCGGCGCTAGATCAACGTGATCGGCATATGGCGGATGATCACCTTCTCCTGCCGGAAACGCCGCTCGAGAGCCATGCGACGATCACGCCAGTCGAGGTCGATCTCGTCGGTCATGACTTCAAAGATGACGATCTTGTCGGCGTTTGACTCGGCCCCTTTTCTCCGCAGCCCATCGCAGGAGCCTGGAGGTAAGCGGTAACGCCGTCGAAACGGCCAGCCAGCTCTTCCTTTACCCTCTCGAAGTCTTCCTGCCCGAAAGGCCGCCCTTCGTTGTCCATGCATGGGAGTAGAATCTGAACAAGGTGCATGGCGATCAATGGTGGAAAGCACGGTTGCTGTATTCAAGGCAATTGTGCCGGTCGGTGGCCGCAATGGGAGCGTGACCGACGGTTCGATCAAAGCCGGTGGTTGCCCTGCAGATCATCATCCGCAATTTGTTAAAGCGACACTCAGTGGAAGGTGCAGCCTTAGCCTGTCCGGGGGCTCCGCCGTCAGACTGACCCGGCCCGCAAATCCTGTGTCACCACATAAGCACGCCGGGTCGCTGGGTTCCCGGGAGTGTGCCATGCATGAATCACTCATAGAGGTCATCTACCCTGACGATGCTCGACCGGGTGATGCACAAGCTCCTGCCCGTAGCGCCTGGCAAAAATTGAAGGGAGATTAGGCTGGAACACGAGGCGCATCTCGTAGTTCGGTGTCGGGCGGTCGATCCAACCTCCCTTAAAATCGGCTGTCCATCCCTAGTGCCATATCAGGCCCACCGCTGTGCTCCCGTGGTGGGCCTTTCATTAAAAAAAAGGCAACTTTTGTGATCAAATTGCACGCTAATCCCGGCTGCAAACTAACCATTGTTATTGAGAGCAATTCGAGCGGCTAGCACGAACATGACCGCGACTCTGACGGCCCGCTGCCTGTAGGGAGGTGGACACTTTCGCTTGGCGGCGGGCCAAATTCCTCTGTTATGGTCGTCGCTATGCACCGCCACCAACACAACGCCGCTGAAGGCGGTTCAGTCACGCAGTTGGACCACCAATGGCATTGCCATCGAAGAGCCAGGGTTTGATCCTGTCGTTCGCTCCTTTGGAGAGGAATGGGCTTGGAACTTTGCGCAGGGCCAGGCGATGCGGCTGCGTGTCGAAGGGGTTACACGCAAATAGCCCCTGAATTTACGCGGCCACCGCGATCCTTGCCGATCTGGCCAAGAAGAGCCGTAGGAGAGGCACGCGCGTTAAGCCTCAGAACTCGACTTCGCTATTGAGCTAAGCTCAGCCCCAGGCAACCTGCTGAATGCGAGATGGACCGCCTTGCCCAGCTTTCAGATCTGGCGCCGCATGTGATCCAGGCCCACTACATGCCCACAACGCCACCAGCGGGGTCCAATCTGAAAAAACCGCCTAGGGCGAGTTAGAGACTTTCAGTCTTTCTACTTGGGCGAACGGCCTGCATTGGCTGGTCGACGCCATAAGCTGACCACCCCTTTCGGCCCCAAAGCGGATGCCGGCCAGGTCCACAATTGAGGAGTGAAAGTAGCGTCGAGCGAGATTATGAGGGAAGTTGGCGGAGCCGATTTCGCAAGTTGCAGATCTCCGCGGGCGGCGTTCGGCAGAGAGCGCTACCGCTCACACGCTCACCCTGCCCAGTTCAGGCTTCGTCTCTACGGTCGAGTCAGACGCGCTAGCGGTTGCATTGAACTGTCGGCTCCTACGGATCCCGTTCCGTAACTGATCAGGCGGCCCGGCTCAAGGCGGGGGAGCCGCGAGCCGGGTCTGACCGGCGGGGGCACGGACTAGCTACAGGTCGCCGGCTGGCATTGTTATATCAGGGTTTGCAAGGCTGAATGCCATGCGAACGAAGGATGTCAGGAGCTGCTGAGATCCAGAACATTCGTATTTGCCTATCGTCGTCCTCTCAGCATCATCTACATAGTGAGCTGGTTCTCGCCGCCTGTTTTTTGGTCTCGGAGGAGAGCTGTCGCGTTGTCTGGCTAGCCCACTGCAAGCAGTGTGGGTTTAGCGGAATGCACGTGACATCTGATCCGTGAGTGGCTTCAGAAGATAGGACCAGACGCTGTGACGGCCGGTTCTTACGTGAACCTCGGCCGGCATACCCGGCTTGAGCACCTTTGCGTCGGGCAGGCAATCGGTCTTGTCTTGTACACTGATGCGTGCCGAGAAATAGGAGAGCTGGTGCTGCTGATCCTTGATCAGGTCTGCCGAAATCCATTTCACCTTGCCACTGCACGCCGGTGTCGTGCCCGCATCGAACGCCGTGAGGCGAATTGAGACTTGCTGACCCGAATGGACTTCGTCAACCTGGGAGGGGGGGATGCGCGCGTCTACTACGAGGTTGTCCGCATCAGGGACAATCGTCATCAGCAATTCCCCTGGAGCGATTACACCGCCAATCGTGTGAACAGTGGATTGTTGTATCGTTCCCGATTGCGGGGCGCGGATTTCGGTTTTGGACAGCTCGTTCTCCGCGACGATCTTGCGCTCGTCGAGCTCGGTTCGCTTGGCTTCTGTTTCATGCAGCTCTTTGGTCACCTCGCTGCGCGTTTGCTCGTCAAGTTGCAGAACCTGCAATTCGGTTTCTGTGATCTTGACCTGTGCTTCCGCTACAGCCGCGGCCAGACGCCCTGACTCGCCTTTCGCTCTTGTGGCCTCAAGCCTCACATTGCTGAGCCTCTCTTTCGAGACCAGTTTTTTGGAATACAGGGTATCAACATCGCTGAGATCGCGGCCGAGCAAGGTAGCGGATTCGTCCATCGCGGCCTGCTGAGCCTTGAGGCCCTCGAGTTGACGCTCAATCTGCTCGGTCTGGCTTCTAAGAAGCGTTTTCTCACCGGCCAGTTCCGATGCCCTTGTTTCGAGCAGAGTACGCTCGCCGTTGACCAGCGCCACCACGTTCGGATTGCCCATGTCGGCCTGCAGGCCGCTTGGGATCCGCATTGTCGACAGCCCTTGACGTTCAGCCTCAAGTCGAGCAAGTCGCACCGTGGTGCGGTCTAGATCTTCGCTGATGATCTCGAGGTTTGCCCGAGCCAGCGTGTCGTCCAGCCGGACCAACACGGCACCTGCCCGGACATGGTCGCCGTCCTGCACATAGATTCCACTGATGGTGCCACCCGTCTGGTGCTGTACCTTCTTGGTGTCGCTTTCCACGACTACAGTTGCCGGTGCGATCACTGCGCCCGCAATCTCGGTCAAACCGAGCCATAGCCCTCCGCCTACGACCAGCAGGCAAGTGACCGTCAGCCCCAGCGTCAGGCTGGGTCCGAGGTCGCCCGTCGGTGTAAGCTCTTTCGAGGTCTTCGAGCACGAGCCGGCATCGGGCCAGGCGGAAAATGGAAGGTACGAAAGCAAGCG
The DNA here is from genome assembly GCF_004963255.1 of Mesorhizobium sp. Taxonomy (GTDB): domain Bacteria; phylum Pseudomonadota; class Alphaproteobacteria; order Rhizobiales; family Rhizobiaceae; genus Mesorhizobium. Next base: position 9,349 of record NZ_SUGA01000013.1, read on the forward strand.
AGGCAGAACGTCACGCATGTCCGCTAACACCAGTTCGAATGGGCATAGCCGCGGACGGACGATGCGCGGGGGAAGGGGGCGGGCGCACGATGCCAGCCAACACCTCTTCGCGAGAGCCGAACGTCCTGACCATACCATCAGCCAGCACCAATACCTGATCGATGTTGGTGAGAGCGGAGGGACGGTGCGCAACCACGATGACGATGCCCCCACGCTGTCGCACCGCCAGGATCGCACCGGCAAGCGCGGCGTCGCCTTCAACGTCGAGGTTTGAGTTCGGCTCATCTAGAACAACAAGAAATGGGTCACCATAGAGCGCCCTGGCAAGGCCAATCAATTGTCTTTGGCCAGCCGATAAGGCCCTGCCTCCGTCGCCGATGCGCGTTTGGAAGCCCTCCGGCAAGCTCATGATCAACGAATAGATGCCTGCAGCCCTCGCGGCGGCAAGGATACCTTTCGGGTCGCTCTTTCCGCCGAACCTCGAAATATTGTCCGCAACCGTTCCGTCGAAGAGTTCAACGTCTTGTGGCAGGTAACCGATGTGTGAGCCAAGCGAGCGCGGGTTCCATTGGTCGAGCGAGGCTCCGTCCAACCGGACTTTGCCGTGGAGGGGAGCCCAGGCTCCGACCAGTGCCCGCACGAGGGTGGTCTTGCCTGAGCCGCTTGGGCCGACAATGGCCATGCCGGCGCCGCTGGTAAGGCGAAAGCTTACATCGAGCACCGTCGGCTTCGGCATGCCAGGCGGAGCTACAGTCAGTCTCTCGACGGTCAGCTGTGTATGCGGTGGCGGCAATTCCATGGGGTCGGCCGCAGTTTCGAATGCCTCCAGCGTAGCCTTGAGATGGAAATAGCTGTGTCGGGTGGACAGGAAGCCCTTCCAGTTTGCGATCGCTGCGTCGACCGGAGCCAACGCACGGCCAAGCAAAATCGATGAAGCAATGATGACGCCTGGCGACGCCTCGCCGCCGATCACCAGGTAGGCGCCAAGCCCCAGCACGCACGATTGCAGTGACATCCTTAGCGCCTTTGACAACGAAGCAGTTCCGCCAATGATGTCGGACAGCCGCTCTTGGTGCGCCAGATAACCAAGAACGAGTTCGCTCCAGCGTCCCGCCAGCCTGGGCAGTAGGCCCATCGCGTAAACGACCTCGGCATTGCGCCGCCCGGACTCGGCAAGTGCGCGTTGCGATATCATTGCCTCTGAGGTCAGCTTGGCCGGCCTGCGACCGAAAATTTCGGCAAGCGCGGTTATTGCAACCACTGCAACAGCACCAATTGTCGCGAGCACGCCGAGCGCCGGGTGGAGCATGTAGATGATCATCAGATAAAAAGGGATCCAGGGCGCATCGAAGACCACAGTCGGCCCTGATCCTGCAACAAAGCCACGCAGGTGCTCGACGTCTCGAAGCGGATCCAGCCGGTCAGCCTCTCGGCCAGCTTTCAGAGGCAAGAGCATCGAAAGCGCAAACGCCCTTTGATGGAGATTTTTGTAGAGCCGGCTTGCAATGCGGGCCAACAGTCGAAGTCGAACGAGGTCGAGCAGTCCATAGGCCGCGTAGAGACCCAGCATGCCAGCAGTCAATCCGACCAGGGTCGGTATGCTCTGGGATGGCAGCACCCGATCGTAGATCTGCAGCATATAGAGCGACCCGGTCAGCGCCAGCAGATTGGTCATCGCGGAAAAAAGCCCAACCCCAAAAAGCCCCGGTGCGCAGTCCGACATCGCGCTATGTAAAAGGGACGATACTTGCTTGGTCTTCATTGCCTCTTATTCTTCACGCAGGAGTGCCGCGTGGCTTTGTTGGGCTTTGGCCAATAGGGGAAACCCCGACCTTGGAAATGCTCTCAGTTCGGGCCAATTTCCCCGTGAATAACGTGAACATGAGGCGTCGCTAAGATATCCGAATTTTAATCAAAATGAAGCAAAATCGTGGCGTTGAGTGCGCTCGCCGGCAGCTAGAGCGGTGAAATTCGGGGATAACGCCGTGGAAGAAAACCGAGTTAACCTCGACTATTCTGGACCCAGCGCGCTGGAAACGTGGAGTTTTTTGTTCGTGAGACATCTTTGTGATACGCGGCCTCGATCAACTATTTTGTCCGGCGAAATCGGTACGTGATAAACTTGCGCGTTCATTTTTCCACGGTTGATCTTGGCGGGCTGGCGGGAGGTGAATGGGTGGGGTCGTAGATAGCAGGGCAAAGCGTCGATTCCCAAATGCTGCTGCAACACTCCAGACAAGCCAGGATTCATCTCGAGAGCCTCAGAGTTCGGACGGATGACGGCGTTCGAACCAGGCCGGCACCGTAGTGGATTGCTCCTTGAGCAGACCTCAGTTGCGTCGCGCTGCAAGGACACGCTGACCAGCCGGTTCTTGCGCGCGCACTATCCGCCGCTGGCGTAGGACGGCGTGGCCGACAGTGGAGCCAAGACAGCTTTCGGTTTGAGCCCTCGCGGCTTCCTCTTTAGCGCTGGATGACTGAGGTTCTACAGTTCCCGCCAAGAGAGGTCCGTCGTCCATCATTCGAACGGACGAGGACAAACGTTAGACCCCTCCCTAGCGTGACTTAGGCATTCTCGCACAGTAATCGGGCCATGAGAGATCATTACGATTCCGTCGATGTCGGACTGCTGGCCGGCCGCAGTGTTAGTGGAGCGGCAAAATGAGGCCGCATCTGGTCTGCGTCGGTGGCGAAGATCACGCTCTGAGAGTTCCATTCTTCTTGGAACTGCGTGCGAGAGGTTTCCAGATCACGGCAGTTTCGACTTGCGACGGCGCCTCTTTCCGGAGGCACGGGATATCCCACAAGGGATACGAGTTTGATCGCTTCAGCAATGGCAGCGGGAAAGCCGGCGCAATCAGAGCACTCCGCGAATTAATCGCCGAGCTGCGTCCGGACATCGTGCAGAGCTTCGACACAAAGCCAAATCTTTTGGCTCCGCTCGCGGCGCGGGGGCGGGTGCCGGTTGTTCGTACCATCAACGGACTGGGGTGGACGTTCTCGTCCCTTGCGCTGCGCGCCTTGATGCTGCGGCCACTTTTCATCGGACTGCAACGGCTTGCGTCCCTTTGGACGGCGGCGACGGTATTCCAGAACCGAGACGATCAGAAGTTCTTTCATCGATACCGGCTGCTAGGCCATGGCACCAACTGCCTGATTCCGGGTTCCGGCATAGACATAGGCGCTTTCGCGGCCGCCCAGCATCTTGGGCCACCAGCCGCGCGGCTTCGCCAGGAATTCGGGCTTGAATCGGCAGAAGTCATCATGTTTGTCGGGAGATTGACTCGTCAGAAGGGGATTCCGACCCTCCTCAAGGCGGTGCCGAAGGTTCTGGCCAGACGCCCGAATGCGCGCTTCGTGCTGGTCGGACCTTGGCAGTCCGAGGGGCCGTTCGCCGTCGCCGAATCGAAAATTCGGCAGCTTGGTTCCAATGTTGTGGTTTTGGGCAAGCGCTGCGACATACCGGCCCTTCTGGGTATAGCTGATGTGTTTGCTTTTCCAACGGAATACCGTGAGGGAGTGCCTCGCGTGTTGCTGGAGGCCGCGCTTGCAGGGCTCCCCATTGTTGCCTCAAGGATGCCGGGCTGCACTGATGTCGTCCAGGATGGGTGGAACGGGCATCTTGTGGCGCCACGCGATCCGGATGCATTGGCCAACCGAATCGTCGACCTGCTCGCTGACCGCCAGCGCGCCGTCAACATGGGCAGGCGTTCCGTCGATCTTGTCAAAGAGCGCTTCGCCCTTTCCGGGGTAGTCGACCAGTATTCCGATCTATACCGGAACGTCCTTGCTGCTCGTTCCGATGGCTCTCCCGGCCCTTCATTCTTGGCACGCCACCCCTCCAACAGCAGAATGGGGGAGTCGCGCTGATGATGAGGGACGCATTGCTTGCTGCGGGAGTCGCCTTGTCTTTCGCATCGCAGATCTCCGTCCCAGGTCTGCCATTCGGATATGGCGAACTCTTTCTGATAATTTGGATAATGCTCTCGCTCGGCCGGATTTTGGCGGGCGGTTCCATAGTAGCCACGCCGGCCTTCGCGAAATTGGCCAAGTTCTGGTTGCTTCTGTCTCTGACTTTGGCGGTCGGCACCTTCGTCGGCTACTTCACGTCGGTGCTTTATCTGACGGGACTATCACACGATGCAATGGCTTATGTGTTGCTGGCGAGTGTCACCTGCCTTGCAGCACTGGAACCCGATGCGGAATTGCGCTTACGACGGAGCGCTTGGTGGGTGATCGCGATCGCCACCGGAGCCTTCCTGGTTCAGCTTGGGGTGGCGTGGGGCTGGATCCATCAGTCGGACGTCGAGCCATGGTATTGGGACCGCTTGCGAGGCTGGTCGGAGAATCCCAACCAGCTCGCACTCTATTGCGCGGTCTTCGGTCCTCTGGCGCTGCACCTGGCGACGACAACACAGAGCCGATGGGCTCAGTTGTTCGCGTTCTCTAGCCTTGTCCCGATCTTCTACGTCGGACGGCTGACCAAAAGCGACACCTATCTCTACACCACTGTTTTGAGCGGTCTCGTATTTCTGGGGCTGTGGCTCAGGGCGTGGTTCGCATCAAGTTCCGGCAAAGCCACCTTGTCCAGAGAGATTGCCCTGCTGCTCGTCGTCGGTGCAGTTCCGCTCGCCATCGCGGCTGCACCATACGTAGTTACCGAAGAGAGCAGCGTGGCCGAGTTTGCCAAGAGCCTCACCAAGGACGGGGGCGACGAAGCAACAGCGGAGACATTTGACCTGCGCGTTTTTCTTTGGGGGCAGGCGATCGAGACGGGACTGCAATCCTGGTCGCTTGGCCTTGGTCCGGGACCACACCTTGAGCGACCGCCGGTCGCCGACAAACAGTTCTTGGAGCGCCCATTTGAGGCCCACAGCACAATACTGGATCTCTATCTGCAAGGAGGGTTGGTGGCGGTCCTGGCGCTGGTCTGGATCGTGGGGTCGGCCGCAATGTCAGCCTGGCGAAGCCGCTTCGACGCGCTCTCGGTGCTCCTTGCCTCGGTGGTCGTCTTCAGCTTGCCGCATCTGATCATCCGCCATCCCATCGTTTGGTTTGCGCTGACGTTCTGCCTAGTGGCGGGAATGCATCCAGCAGTCGGGCAGCGGCCCGGGTATGCAGAGGTAAGTTGATGTGCGGGATTGCCGGAATTCTAGTCGCGCCGGACCACATGGATGCAAACTCGCTACAGCCGATCGGGCACATGACGAGTTCGCTTCGCCACCGCGGACCTGACGGCCAAGGACTTTGGATTGATCGTGATGCCGGCATTGCCTTGGGCCACCGTCGGCTCGCGATCGTCGACCTGTCGAGCACCGGTCAACAGCCGATGCGTTCCGCAACCGGTCGCTACATCATTTCCTTCAATGGTGAGATCTACAACTTCCGCGACTTGCGGCGCCAGCTCGAGGATGCGGGCTGCGAATTCCGTGGCACCGGCGACACTGAAGTGCTGCTTTGCGCGGTAGAGTTATGGGGTCTGGAAGCCGCACTCAAACGCCTCGCGGGGATGTTTGCCTTCGCATTGTGGGATCTCAAAACCAGAACTCTTCACCTTGCCAGGGACCGGGTGGGCAAGAAGCCGCTTTACGTGGCTCTGGCAGGGGGGGCCTTGGTCTTCGCCTCGGAACTCAAGGCAATCAGGTGCTTTCCATCCTTCTCAGCCGAGATCGATCTTGAAGCCGCCGAAGCCATGCTGTCGCAAGGCTGGGTTCCAGATCAGGCCTGCATCTGGCGAAACGCGTTCAAGCTGCCTCCCGGCTCCTTCCTTTCGGTCAAATCTTCGGATCTCGCGAAAGTTGTCAGTGCGGTTTCGCTTGCAGAGCGTGTCAACCATTGGTGGTCGCTGGCCGAGGTCGCCAGGATCGGACGTGCCGAACAAATCGTCGGCGCCGACGATGATCTCACCAACGCACTCGATGACCTGCTGCGGCTCGCGGTTCGCGAGCGGATGATCGCCGATGTGCCGCTAGGCGGCTTTTTATCCGGCGGGATCGACAGCTCTGCCGTGGTGGCTCTAATGCAGGCACAATCCGCCAGTCCGGTGCGCACCTTCACAATCGCGTTTGGGGAATGCGGCTTCGACGAGAGTGGCTATGCAGCCGAAGTGGCGCGGCATCTGGGTACCGACCACACGCAGCTTCAGCTTTCGCCTGATGCCGCGCTCGATATCATTCCGGAACTGCCGCAGGTATGGGACGAGCCGTTCGCCGACGAATCCCAATTACCGACCCTGCTGGTAGCGCGGCTCGCCCGCCAATATGTGACCGTAGCGTTGTCGGGCGACGGCGGTGACGAGTGCTTCGCCGGCTACGGTCGTCACTTTATGGCGGATTGGTTGCGGCGCCGCCAACAGCTGCCCTTTGCAGTACGGCGAACCATGGCTACCGGGTTGAACCTCCTCGCCCGCGCAGTGCGTGAGGACATGCTGCGCCGGCTTCCTCTCGGACCGGATATTAGTCATATGCTCCGCAGCGATCGTCTCAATCGGATCTCCAGCCTGATGGGTGCAAGGCACGAGGACGATCTGTATCAGCGCTTGGTAACGCCTCCGACGGCAAACCTCACTCGCCGCGGGCAGGCCATACCGGCTCACAACATACCGAAGCTCGACGGGCTGCTGTCACGGCTCCTCTACGATGACATGGCGGGATATTTGCCCGGCGACATATTGGTGAAGCTAGATCGCGCGACCATGGCCAACGGGCTTGAGGGAAGATGTCCGATGCTTGATCATCGGGTGATCGAATTCGCTTGGCGCCTCCCGTCCAATGCAAAGGTGCGCGACGGCAAGGGCAAATGGATCCTTCGCAATCTGCTGCGTCGCTATGTTCCGGACCGGCTGATCGAGCGGCCGAAGCAAGGCTTCGACGTGCCGGTATCCACCTGGCTAAGGGGGTCGCTGCGCAACTGGGCGACCGATCTTATGGCCGACATCCGGCACGATGGCGATGAGGTGCTGGACAGCTCCAAGGTGGACAGATGTTGGCGCAATCACATGCAGGGGCAAGATTGCTCACGCGAATTGTGGTCGGCGCTGATGTTTCAGGCCTGGCGAAATGAGACCAGGAAAACGCCATGCGCAGCTCATTCGCGCCAACTCGACATGGCAGGAGTATGAAAATGGCAAGTTCCGCCGTCAGCCGGATCAAAATTCCCGCGTCCGTTCCTGCATCTGTCCCGGCAGTCGTGGAAGCCGGTCAGCGATTGCGCCCTCGGCGCGAATACGAGCAATCATCTCCCACGCATCAGCTGATGGCAGATTGGGCAAGAAAAAAATGGCTTATCCTAGCCCTGGCGATAGTCGGCGGGATACTCGCTGCGATCCTCGGTCTCGCTCGGCCGGTGATGTTTGAGGCGACGAGTCAGTTGATCATCGACGCCCCAGCGCGAGTGTCCATTGCTCCTGGAGCAGGTTCCGCACAGGACGTCATCGATTCCAGTATCGATGATCACATCACCATGCTCTCTTCGCAGGGCCATCTGCGACGTGTCGCAGCGGCGCTGCACGCGATCGAAGGCGTTGCGCCGGGGCAGGGTTCGTCGAAGACTGAAGCTCCCGAAATGCGTGTGGAAACTCCATCGCTGCAGACAATTGCTGCAGGGATTGTCGAGCGGCTTTGGCCACAAAGCGATCAGGGGGCGTCCGACCCCGACCTCAAGCAACTGCGCAATAGAATAAGGATTGGGCAGGAGCTGCGCTCGAGGATCATTTCAATCGCCTTCGCGGACGAGGATCCAGCCCGAGCCGCTTTAGTGGCCAATACATTCGCTCAGGTCTACATCGACGAGCTTGCAAAGAGGAGATTGGCGGAGGACAGGCAAGATCTCAACGTGGTGATCGCCAGTCTGCCGCGGGTGCAGAGTGATCTCGTTGCGGCGATCGACCGGCTGGAGAAGTACCGTCTGGGTGCTGGGGCCGTAGATCAAGGCTCAGCCGATAACGCCGCCCGCGAAAGAGCCGATCTAAGCCAGCAGATATCCATGTCAAAGGCCGATCTCAGGGCTATGGAATCGCGCCTTGAACATACCAATGATCTTCGCAACAGCGGCGCGCCGGTTGCGTCTCTCGCCGAAGCATTGGGGTCGCCCGAGTTGGCGGATCTAGCAGCGCGTCAGGCTGGTGACCCTGCGGACAAGGATCTTGCCTCTGCAATCCAAAACGCCGTCCAGCAAGGGCTTGCCAAGCTCGATTCGGAAGTGAACACCTATCGGGCTCAGGTCAGCACTCTGGAAAATCGTCAAAATGTTCTCGATGCGGTCGGGGCAGACACCGCCGGCAGACTTTCCGGATTGCGCGCGCTTGAACCGCAGGTAACTCTGCTCACTCAGAGATACAACGAGCTCTTGAGCCATCAGCAGGAGCTGACCAGACGCATTGCGGCTCCAACGGCAGGCGTCTCGATCCTTTCGACAGCATGGCCGCCGACAAAGCCGCAGACGTTGCCACCGATCTTCCTTATCCCACCCGGCATGATCGGTTTTGCCATTCTTGGTGCGGCCCTCGTGTTGATCTACAATCGTTCCAATCGCACTTTGCGGGGCGAGGCCGAAACCGAGGCTGCGTTCAATGTTCCTTGCGTCGGTATGGTGCCGGAGCCCGGTAAGGTCACCATGAAGAAGCTGCGGGAATTGCTCCTGGATCAGCCCAAAGCGGCCTACAGCCGAGCCGTGACGTCGCTTCTGGTCAGGGCATGGCCAAATCAAGCCCGGACCAATGCTTCGCAGACTATTCTTGTCGCGTCCAGCGTTCGTTATGAAGGCGCCAGTGAACTTGCCTGGAGTCTGGCCTTGGCAGCCACACGGTTGGGTGGCCCCGTGCTGCTGATCGATCTTGAGTGCTCGCATCATCAGCTTACGCAAGAGTTCATCCGCCAGGCCGGGGGACCTAAAGCTTATCGATCGTTCGGTGATTTTGTCGGTACTCGCTGCAGCCTGAAGGACGCAGTCGTGAGCGTCCCTGGCGCCGGCGTCGACCTGATGACCATTGCGTCAGGGGACGATCTTCTCGGGCTGCTGACGCGGGTTGACAGCCTCGAATGCAGGGATGAACTACGGGCGCAGTACAGTCTTGTGGTCATCAACGGACCATCCTGGCTCGCCGGACCCGAAGCAAGCCTGCTGACGAGTTGGGCCGACACGATACTTTTCGCGATCCGTTGGAACAAGACGCCACGCCATATCGCGGGAGGCGTTTTGGATTTTCTGAGAAGAGACGGTGCCGATTCTGTTCCAATCGCGTGCGTGCTCACGCGGGTCAATCTGAAGCGGCACGCCAAATATCGTTTCCACGATAGCGCGGATCTCTTGGCGGCGCAGACACCCTGAAATCGGCCATCGTTCGGCACGTCAGCCGAAAAGCTGTCTCGAGCCTTGCGAGGCACCACACCACTCCATGGGAAGCAGTCCTGGCGCTTTGTTACTGGGCCGTCGTCTTTGTCGGCACCAGCCGGAAACAGCACTTTGCGGGCTAGACCAGGGCCTGATCTGAAGCGCACCGAGTCCGTTGTTTTGTGATGGCCGGTCAGTTGCAGATCTCTCGTGTGCTGGCGCGTTGATCACGTCTGGGGTGCGCGATATTGCACGATGGCGGCTCTGATCGTCCGCGCTTCGGACGGGAGCATAACCGGTATACCGTCACGTACGGGATAAGCCAGCCCGGCGCTCGCTGAGATGAGTTCACCATTGTTCGCGTTCCAGGCAAGGGAACCCTTGGTCATAGGACATACCAGCCGCTCCAAGAGCGCAGGGTTAAAGGAAAGCGTTTTCATCCTGTCGTCTCTCCATCTTACCTGCGCCCCGCCAACAGCAATCCCAAGGGTTTGTCATGCTATGCAATCACCCGGCTTCACGTGGTCTGCGATCTTTCGGCAAACGTCGACGCAGCCCGAACAGAGCAACATTTGGACCCCTCTGGGCCTGTTTCTGTCAGTGCCATCAACTCCGACTGGCATCATGGACGTATAGGGAGCAACCATCTAGGGACTAGAAAACTGCCTCAGCGGGCCGACTTGAGCGTTGACACTGTTGTTGCAAACGGCGCTCAGGCCTCGGGTCCCATCCCGTTTCCGTGAACACGGCATCCATCCTAGTTCGAGCGTCCGACACTTTCCTCGTCAGTTTGAATGAATTGCCGGGCCGGGCGAACTGGGTTTCAAGCAATCAATAGCTTGAGGCGCATGGGTGAAGCATGAATGGCAGCGATATCAGCGTGGCGATGAGCTCCAAATTCTGAGAGTACGCCCTCGTCTTCTGCCTGCCCCGTTCGGCGGGGCTGGGCAATATTCGGTCCCGCAGGCAGTGTTTGGACAGGCCGCTCGGGTGCGAGCCATCGTCCGAAATGGCCTACTTAATGAAGGCAGTTCGGGGTCCCTGCCTCCCGCCCTCTGTCGGGGTATTGTCGCCAGTCAACACGGGTGACGAAGTCGTATACCGGGCCTCCAGGAAGGCCCCAGTTGCTGGACCATATCACCTGCGAACCGTCTGGCGAAGGTGAGGCGTGGGTCTCACTCCAATAATCAGAGGGAGCGTTTCGCGTCTGGGCAATGCGTCGTACCTCTCCGCTGCCGTCGGTGCGCAGCGCAATGATTTCCCGCGCATAGGGTGCCCAGTCAGGATGCTTCGAGACTTCACCCGGATCCCCGGAATAGCTAAGGAAGACCCAACCGGGCCTGCCAAGGGACCTGAGGGATGCGTGTTGTGCTTCGCCGTATCTCATCAGCGAGGTGACCTTACCGTCTTCAAGCCTGCGCTTGATGACCTGGAATTTGTCAGGATCTGACTTGCTGATTCCGACATATATTTCGCAGCCATCGGCGTCGACCGTCATGTCGCCGTGGCCGGGCCGGTGATGCTCAGTCCATTGCTGGCGCAAATTGCCATCAACAGAGAAAATGAACGTGTGTTCAACGTCACCCTTTTGAATGCATACGATGTTAATGCCCAGCGGCGAGATCGAGCATGCACCGTTGGATCCCTCTATCTGTGCAAGATCGATTTCCGCAAACTTGCGACGCTGCAGCAGGTCGAATGCAAAGACGACCATTTTCCCATCCTGTCGAACGGCGCGTACAGCGATACGGCTTCCGTCGCGACTTGGATTTCCCTTGTACGGGCCGAACTGGAGAATGCTGCCGTCAGTGGAGACAAACAGAACCTGCTTTCGATTTGTGCGAGGAGCCCAGGTGAAGATTTCCTGACCGCCTACGCAAATCATCATATTGGGATCGCGCGGGTGCCATTCGCATTCGGCCGACTGAGCACGGCGAAAGAGCGGCACGTAAGTTTGTCCGTCAAGGAAACACAAGCCTCCGCACCCGTTGCTGATGACAAGAAGGCTCTGATCCGAATTCCAGGCCTGCGCACTCGAATAGCGGTGGCTACAATAATTACGACACGCAATGTCATTGCCAAGGAGGCCGGGTCTCGTGATTAGCGTGAAGCTTGTTCCTGGCGCCGGATCCAAAGCGGCTTGCAGGTATTCGGGCAATTGCATCGCTACCGGCGCCACGAACCCTGTCGATATCTCCTGCGGACCTGAGGCTCCCTCCACATCTGAAGAGACGGCATTTAAAGAGACCAGAATTCCAACAAGGCCGAATAACTGACGGGGCTTCATGAAGCTGAACTCACGTATTCAATGTTTTTTCTACTTCATTGTCGCTTGTAATTTTCCGTATCTGAATTCAACTTCAGATCTTTTTGTGAATGAGCCCTGCATCGTTTCGATCGCGTCTCTTGCTATCATGTCGAGAGCCGCTGCGCGCCCACTTGCGTGCGAGCTGTCGATAGAAATCGTTGGCACGCCAAACGATTCCACGAGCTCTCCGACCAGAGTGATGTGCCGAATGTTGTCGAGGCTGGTCTGAAGATCGACTTCAAGGAGCCTTTGAACTATGCCAAGGTGTCGCTGGCGCTCCCTAAGCCGAGACTCGAGAATCTCTCTTGGCGCTTGTAATCTGACGAGCAAATTCGGTTTGGGTACAAGGTCTAGCGCGCGCTCTATCTTTTCTTGGTTGGTAACCCCGCTGAACATAACCAGCGAGCAGACGAATTGAACCATGCCCTGGTCGAAGATCGAGATCGTTTCGTTGGAAGTCAGAGCGGCATTCCATACCTGTATCAAGAGCTCGAAATGCCATTTGAGGCGGGTTGCCCAGAGGTCGCTTTTTGGTGGCAACAGCTCGAATATCTCGGTGGTCAGCGGATTTTGACCCACCCATTTTGAATGCAAACCATAAGCCAGCTTCAACGCGGCTCTTCTAATTGGATGCCGCCGGTCCCCGATCTGCAACACGACGGGATACCCGTGGCAGCGCAGAACAGGCACCAGCCCGGACGTGAAAGTCGTCTTGCCAGCTCCTGAGGGGCCGAATACTTCCAGTATCATCTCTCAATCCAACAGAAGCTGGCTTTGTTATAGAACTTTGTCACTCTGTTCAGATCGCACACGCGCCTTCAGCGTCCATCCCACGCCAGGCAGAATTCCAAGGCGGACGTGGATGTAGACCGCTTGTGAAATGCTCCAAAAAATCAGCATCGCGCTTGTGCTGATAGCCGCCCCCACGACTCCATCCAGGGCTATGCCCGCTATGCATCCCAAGATGTTGATGACTGCCGAAACAGCCATGAGCGTGGCGGCCGCGCGTTCGTGTCCTGCCATGGTCAGAAGTTGCTGCTGCGGCCCTGCGGCGACCCCAATCAACTGTCCGACCACGAGAATTCGGGTCAGCTCCACACCGGAGGAAAATCCGCTGCCAAGCAAGTGAAAAATCGTCTCGGTGAACATCAGCAGAGGCATCGCCAGCGCCAGCCCCCCCGCGCAAGACAGAATCGTGGCTTTGGCAAAGACAGTCTGGAGCCTCGCCACGTCGTTGCGCGCTGAGAGGCGCGCTATCGTGGGTGCGAACGCGCTGCTCACCGCAACTCGCGGCAGAGCAATGAGCATCGCCATATTCGCTGCGGCCGAGAATATGCCTGCATCCTTTACATAACCGTCCCATCCAAGCAGCATCACGGCTGTCCGGTTCATCAGGGTGTCGATGAAAACCATGATCACTATCGGGAGGAGGGAAGGCCACCATTCCCGAAACGCATAGGCCGGCTTCCCGAAATTCAGTTCAACCGGCCAATGACGCCAGCTGGCAAAAGCTGTGATAGATGCCGCAACGGCGGAGGCAATGAACAACATCCACATCACCGCCACGGCGTCCAGACGCCATGACGTCAGATACGCTGCCCCGCAGAGAAGCGTGAGGACAAGTCCGTCCCGCACGATCCGCTCAGGGAGCAGGGCAGATATCAACGCCTCAAACGCGCGCACGAGACCCCCGCCGGCAAGATAGACGGTGACCAGGGGGAGCGTCGCCATGCCTATTAATAGACTGCCGGCGAGTTCCGGATCGAGTTCGTCGGCCTCTTGGGTGACAAGCAAGATGCCAACGAGCGAAATGACCAGCGCCGCGGCTATGCAGGCCTTTGCACCTAGCATGATGAAACCCAGCGCCATCGGAGGCTGCTTGGTGGTTAGGTAGGTCGGCACGAACCGCATGACTGCCACGTGGAAGCCAAGCGTTGCGCCGTAAGACAATAGCGCGATCCAGGCGAAGACATAGGCGTAGATGCCGTAGCTTGCCGGTCCGACCATCCGCGCAATGGCAACTTGAGTGACGAAGGTCAGGGCGGCGCCGGCCATGTAAATGAAGAACGCCCAAAGGCTCGCGTGCGAAAGCCGTTGGGTCAAACCGTGAGTGTCGCCAGGCGTTCTCGCACCCAGGTCAACGCTGCTGGCAGTGGCCGTCCCATTGACAGTCGCCAAGTCGAATTCCGCGGTCTCGGCAGGACCAAATATGGACATCCTCGGGGAATCCGGCTTTCCGAGAGAGGCCACTGGCGGCGCTTCAGTAGCTATGCTTCCGGATCGCCCTGGCATTCTCTTTCCGATCTGTCCCCGCACGGCCTCTTGGCACACCAATTTGGCAGCGCCCTTCAACATCACGGTAGCCATAAGTGATCGCCAGTCGTCATCCGTTCGGGGGATGCGTCGGGCACACCCATCTGGAAGTTTACCCCCGCGAAAGTGTCGATCTTGTCGGCCACGTCAGCATGGGTTTGATGGACATTGCATATCAAAATCTCGGTCCGGATTGGCCGAGCGTTTACTCACGGGGCCGTCAAACAAAGTTGGGTCGGAGCGACCTGCCCGCAAGAGTTTCGACCACGCCGAACCCACAAGAACCGGGGTCATAGTCGGCAGACTTAATCGGCAAGGATGCCTTGCCGCCAAAAAGCAAAGGCTGTGCTTCAATGAACGTATTGGACAGAAAATTCCGGCCGGGCCTGAATGGGAGCCGGCGAATGAGCGAGGATCACGAAGCGGGTGAGACTGCAGGAGCAATCCTCGCGGAGCCGGTCAATTACGATGCCGATGTCGCGGCCTACGAACTCGCGACCAAACCCAGATATCAAAACCTTGGTTTTGCGGAGCGATATCTAGCGGGGTATGCCGGACGCCTGAAGCTGTCCACCTTTGCGTCCTACGTCATCGCACGACGGGAGCAGAACTGCATCGCCAAGGCGCTGGAGACCTGTTCTCCACTGCCGTCTCAGATACTGGATATTCCCTGCGGAACCGGAAAGCTCGCTGACGTGCTTATCCGGCACAACTGCCAGGTCATGGCTGCTGACATTTCCATGGAAATGATGGCCTTGGCTAAGACCGCATATGAGGGCCGACCTGGGTTCCAGGGTTTCGTACGATGCGATGTAACGCAGTTGCCAATGGCCAATGAAAGCTTCGATACGGTGATCTGCCTTCGACTGATCCATCTCATTCCGCCGCATCTCAGGCGCAAGATCATCAATGAACTGGCGCGCGTTACGAGTCGCCGCCTCATCGTCTCTTACGGCCTGGCTTCCCGATTTCAGAGAATACGACTAAAACTGCGGAATTCGATCACGGGCAGAGTTTCCGCGCCCCATCCAGTCGATTTCAGTGTCGCCCGGGAAGATTTCTCGCAGGCTGGCCTCAAGCTCGTCAGATCGTTCAGTATCCTTCCGCTCCTGTCGTGCGAGCAGGTCTTCGTCCTTGAAAAGGCATAGCCCCGGAGCTCGACTGATCGTCGAGCGCGGGGCGGGAGCTGATTATGGCGTCCATTGGCAAGGTAGGCACTTCGCGGATGACATCGCTCGACCTGCTCAGGTTGATGGCAGCTCTGGCAGTGATGCTTTACCACTATCTTTTCCGCGGCGCGATCGCTGGAAATCTCGATGTCAGCTACCCTTATGCAGCACCTTACGCCATCTATGGCAACCTCGGGGTCAATCTCTTTTTTTTGATCAGCGGGTTCGTCATTGCCTGGTCCGCCGAAGGCCGAACCTGGCAAGAATTCGCTGTCGCGCGCTTCGCTAGGCTTTATCCCGGGTTTCTCGTCTGCATGACGGCTACGTTCCTTTTTCTGGTTGTTGCCAAGGATCAGCGGCTGCCGACCGACGCTGCGACCTATATCGCCAATCTGACAATGTTCGCTCGAATTTTCGGCCGGCAGTCCATGGACGGCGTCTACTGGTCGATCATGGTCGAAATTCTATTCTATGGCTGGGTCGCGATGCTGATGTTGGCGGGCGCCTTTCAGCGCTGGAAATTGCTGATCGTAGCTATGTGGCTGGCCGTCGCGGCAGGCAACGAACTCGTGTTCGCAAACCCGGCGATACGCCTTCTTTTCATCACGGATTATGCGCCCTTCTTCGCGGGAGGCATCCTGGCCGAAGACCTGGTTGCAAGGGGACGTTCTCCCGCAGCGCTCCTGCTTTTTGCTGCCGCGTTGCTGCTGTCCTACAAGACCATGGTTCTTCCCCAAGCCTGGATGCAGGAGCACTATGGCGTCTCGCTTTCGCCCGCTGATCTCGTTGTCGCCAATACAGTGGTCTTTGGGATATTTGTCTGCGCCGTGTCGTTCGGCAGAATCATAAGGCCGTCAAAGCTTATTGTAATGCTCGGCGGACTTACTTATCCACTATACCTTTTGCATCAGTATATTGGCTATATTTCATTGAATGCGCTCGCTCCCTATGTTGGGAAGAATGTTGCTTTTCTTGTCGTGTCAGGTGGGGTCCTGCTTGCCTCCTTTCTTGTCTGTCGCTTCATCGAAACGCCGGTGCGCAGGCCAATTGTCCGCGCCCTGACGCCTTGGGTTTATCGGCTCGCGCCAGCGGCGCAGCAAGTAGGGCCGACCTCGCACACACTGACCTCATAATCACATGCCTGGGGAGGACCTTTACGTCGCGGCTGATATGCGGAGTGTCGGCAGGATGAGGTGATCACCGTTGAGGTATGATAAGCAGAACCTGCCGGACATGATGCAGGTACGGCCTTCTTTCAATGCGTAGCGCTTCAACGCTTGGTGCTCCGCCGTCTGCGATACGTGCGCGCCACCCTGCCGGGCGATCAAGAAATCTCTCACCAGCCGACCGTTTTTGATTTGGCGCTAATTTAGACCTCCAATAGGTAGGGTGTAGGGGCTTTGTCGAACAGCTGAAGGAAATGCGCATGGCCACTCTCCACTACACGTCTGGCGGATCGGGCGCCGACATTGCGACAGCGGGATTCAACTTGGCCGACGTATCATCTGTCGACCAGCTCAATGCCCTACCTGCCGGTATGAAGGGACTGGTCTGGCTGGGCGAGACGAACGGGACCACCGCATCCTTTATCCAGAAGGTCACGCCTTTCATCGGCAACCCGAAGGTGTTCGGCTTCTTCCTAGTTGATGAGCCGGACCCCACCGGCAAATGGGGCACTTATGCCAGTGCTGAAAATCTAAAGGCGGAATCGGACTGGATCCACTCCCATCTGCCCGGCACCAAAACCTATATAACGATGATGAGTTTGGGCACCTCTGCGAACCCCGACTTTTCGAACACATACAACCCCGCCAACACGCATATCGATTATTTCGGGGTGGATGCCTATCCGGTGCGCACCGGCGGCGTGATCGACTACAACATGATCGACCGCTATGTCGCTGCCGCCAAGGCGGCGGGCATCCCGGTGAGCCAGATGATCCCAGGCTACCAGGCATTTGGCGGCGGCAACTACAATACCGACACAGGTGGAAAATACGTCGTTCCCACTGCCGCGCAGGAACAGACCATCATAGACCATTTTGCCAAGCTGGTTCCATCACCTGCCTTCGATTACGCATATGCTTGGGGCTCTCAACAGGGCGACACCGCGCTTGGTCAATCACCGGCGCTTAAGGCGTTTTTCCTTCAGCACAACAAAAGCGTGGACAATCTGGACCACTCCGGCGATGCGCCTGCGCCCACCACAACGCCTCCGGTTATTTCCACGCCGTCGACCAGCGCTCCATCCACCGTCACGTCGCCCAGTCATCACGTGTTCAATGGCACCGGGAGTGCGGATGTAATTCATGGCACCACCGGCGCAGACACCATGATTGGCTACGGATACAACGACACCTATTACGTCAACAACGCTGGCGACAAGGTGGTTGAGCTCGCCGGTAGTGGCCGCGATACCGTGCTTGCATCAGTGACCTATGCACTCTCGACTGGATCGGCGATCGAGCGTCTCGCAACAACCAATCCATCCGGAACGGCCGCAATCGACCTGACGGGGAATGAGTTCTCCCAGACCGTAACTGGCAACGCAGGCAACAATGTCATCAACGGCCGCGGCGGGCACGACATCTTGCGGGGAGGGGGTGGGAACGACGTTTTCGTCTTCGATTCGGTGCTCAAGACCGGTGATGTCGCCAAGGTCGCCGATTTCAGTGTGATCCACGACAAGATCCAGCTCGACCACAACGTTTTCACGGGTCTCCATGTGGGCCCTCTAGCAGCAGGACAGTTTCACGTGGGCGCGAGTGCACATGACAGCACCGATCACATTATTTACAACAGCTCGACCGGAGCCCTTTATTTCGACAGCGATGGGATCGGCGGTGCACATCAAATTCAGTTTGCCGCCCTTTCGCATCATTTGCCCTTGACAGCATCGTCGTTCACCGTGGCGTGAGCACGGAAATCTTTTATGCTCTGTTCACGATGTGAATGCCGTGCAGATCCGCAAAAAGAAGCTACCTCAATGAGGCTCGACTTTGCGTCGATCCAAGCCTCATTGAGATCATGTCTGGGCGGTGATCCCTGAACTGGCGGCGAACTGCGAAAACCAGCGCTGCCGGACCGTTGGACACTACGGCAGCACAGATATGCGCCCTAAAAGGGCAACCAATTCCGCCTGACGCCTCGTTTCTGTTTTGGCGAACAGCGACGCGAGTTGGGTGCGGATAGTGGTTCGGCTCAGCCTGCTGCGCTCGGCAATTGTCAAGGGTGCATCGCCGCTCGCCAAACGCAATGCCAAATGCGTCTCGGCACCGGTCAATCCAAACATCTTTCGTAGGGTCTCTGGATTGGGGCCAGTCCTCGGCTGGCGATCGAGGAGCGCCACCAGGATCGACCCATCAGGAGTGACGGCGCCTTCCTCGCTCACGATGATCGGCCGATCGCCAGGGTTGCGAATGACGATCCAGGAAAGCGATCCGGCAGCAAAATGAGCCGGCACGCCAGCTATCAGGCTCCTCAGGGCTGCCGTCAGATCGCTGCGCGGATCAAGGGACTCGTCGCAGGCCCGCAGGATGGTTTCGGCGGCCGCGTTCCACTCAAGTACTCTTCTTGCCTCACTCAGCACAAGCCACCCGCACCCCATGCGTTCAAGCATGCCGGTCGCCGAATCGAGCGACGGCCGCGCGCATGTGCTGCCCGTTATTGACCTTGCCGTGGTGCGAGGGACGCGTCGAGCGGGGTTGGTCGCTGCTCTGCCCCCGAAGCGGACCGGCGCCACCCCAGGCGCCGCGATCGATCCCATGCCGCTTTGCCCGCTATTCAGACCCATGGATAGTTCCTCCTCGTCGTTATTCCCTATCTCGCCCAAGGGCGATATAGCCGGCTTAATAAAGCCTCGATTTCGTTCGATGGGAAAGCTGGCAAGCGAACTACGTGCACGCTCTCCGGTCTAACCTCGACGGATTAGGCCAAAAGGTGTAGCTAGGTCCGCAGGAGGTTGCCGAGGAGGTCCAAATTCTGTCGCCGACACGCTTGGCGTCGACGGCTGTTGTGGTCGCTACGCTGCTCTTTGAGTTTGGCATTTCTCACGCGGGTGGCACAGACCTGGCCTTCCTCGAATTTGTGCCCGCCATCGTTGTCATCGCGTTCCTTGAAGATCGAAGGATCGCAGCCGCAGCAACTTTGTTGCTGGCCGCCGCCGGGCTTGGCGCAAGACTGATCATCAAGCATCAGCCTCTTGCCGATGAGTTGGCACGCGCCATCCTGCTCGTGCTTTCCGGTGGAATGATTGCGATGCTTTTCGATCGATCCCGTCAGGGCTTGCGGGCCGCGATGGACGTCAAGCTCGCTGCTGTCGAAGCTGCGGAGTCGCGTTACCGCCGGGCCTTCGAGCGAGCCGCGCTGGGCTTTGCAACCGCCAGTGACCGCGGAGAACTGCTGGGGGTGAACAAACGCCTCGGTGTTCTTCTCGGCTACGGCCAAAATGATCTTGTCGGGAAGCGCTTGGATGAGCTTGTCCATCAGGACGATCGTGCGCTGCTGGAGAATTCGCTCAACGCCTTGAGGTCCCAAGCGCCCTGGTTCGGTTCGGAAATTCGCCTGACCCGAAGCGACGGCAGCACGCTCTGGGCCTCGGTAACGCTTTCTCTTTCCGCCTCGGACGCGATCCCGGCAGACAGCCTTTTTGTGGTAGTGGACGACATAACCGAACGCAGAGCGGCCGAGGAGGCGCTTAGAGCCCAAAACGAATGGCTCGACCTCGCGTTGTCGGCCGGTCGACTGGGCACTTGGCGAATAGAGTACGACAAAAGCGTCATCGCAGGCTCGCGTCAGTTCTGGGACATTCTTGGCTTGTCCCCGGCCGCGTCCCGCCCGCTGTCCGATCTGTCATCCATCGTCCACCCAGCGGACTGGGGCAAGCTGGCATCGCCTCCAGGAAAGGTGCGGCCGGGAGCCAATTACGACGTCGAGATTCGTATACAGCGCGGGGACGGCCAGGTCCGTTGGGTCGCCTTGCGGGGCCGCGAAGAAGACCAAGGCGGCCGTGACCAGCGTATCGGGATCGCCGCAGACCTGACAGAGCGCCGCCAAACCACGCTGCTGCGAGCCGCGGTAAGACGCCAAGAAAAGTTGATGCAGGAGCAGCGCCACCGGTTCAGCAATCTGTTTCCCGTCATCACGGCGATAGTGAAGATGCTGGGCGCGCCTGACGGCGACGTCGACAAATTCAAGGCAACGCTGATTGACCGAATTCGGGCGCTCGAGGCGACGCATATGCTGCTGACGAACAGCGCCGGTGGATCGACGATTCGTGATCTGGTCGGTCAGGAACTAGGGCCATTCTTGCAAGGCGGCAAAGCGACAATCACGGGGGCCGACATCAAGATTTCAGGCGGCGCAGCGGAGAGTTTTGCCATGATCATTCACGAACTCACCACCAATTCGATCAAACATGGGGTGCTGGGCGACCCTGCGGGCGCGGTTGAGGTGCGCTGGGATTTCAACTCAGCCGAGACTGGCGCCGACATTGTTTTTGAATGGATAGAGACGGGCCGCCGGCGCGCGGCTCCGATCACGCGCCAAGGCTTCGGATCAATGGTCCTGGGGGTTGATGGAACGCCCCTGGTCGGACATTCCTCGCAGTTCCAGGTTCGGGAGGACGGGTTCCGATATTCGCTTCGAATGTCGTCCAAGGAAGTTCAAGCCTAGCTTACACCGAGCCGAGCCATGTCTTTATCAGAACTGCCGCTTCCGTTCGGTTTCGAACCCCCAATTCCCGCATGATTGCCGCAACATGTATCTTCGTCGTAGCCTCGGCGATATCGAGATCTCGCGCTATTTCCTTGTTGGAGTACCCCTCCGCCATCAGCCGCAGCACATCCTTTTGCCGAGGTGTGAGCCTTTCAAGAGAGCCACCGCCGGCGTTGCTGCCGCCATAGCGGACATCGATGGGTTGCTGGTGACTGCCTGGTCGCGATAGGAGCGCCGGTACATAAATACGACCCGAAAGGATTTCCTTCACAGCCAGCACGACTTCCTCATCACTTTGCGACTTCACGATATAGCCGTGCAGGCCGACATTGAGGGCGGTCAGAATCTCCGAGCGCGAATCGTTGCCGGAAACTATCGCAAACCGAGTGTTCGGGTAGGCCACCAGGACATCCCCCAGCACGTCCTGGGTGAAAAGACCCGGCATGTTCAGATCGAGCATCGCGAGGTTGACGCACTCCTGCTCGGCCAGAAGGCTAACAACCGCGTCAAAACACGTAGCTTCCAGTATCTCCGCGTCTTCGATGCCAGCGCTCAGCGCCAACCTTAAGCCACGTCTGTAAAGCCCGTGATCATCGGCAATGACAATCTTGTACATATTACCCCAACGCACACACACTTCCGCACATCGGGGCTTCAATGCCAATCGATCGCAGCGATATCGGGCGCGATACTGCTGCCACCGAACTGCTACCCACGGTTGGTCTATCCCCAACGATGCGCAAACGCAGGTTTGATTATGCACCTCTAATGCATTCGTCGGCAAGAACAAAAGCTACCTTGTGTTAACCATGCCGCAGAGGAGGCCGTAATGCCGAGCCCGGTCATGCCGGGGTGGGGCCAGGCGCTTGCCTCCGGTCCGTGTTTTTCTGTCATTCTGCAGGTGCCGGTTGCAGCCGCTCGAGCTCAAAGACCCGCGCCTATTCCAGTCGTCCTGGTGGCCACCATCCGGCCGCCAACGAAAAAGGACATCAGACCGGCCACGCTTCCTTTTGAACGACACGGGGCCGAGCGGAAGTGCGGCACTTCTGTGAAGCACTCGACTATCTGTAGCGCGCCAATGAAAGCGGCTGCCCCCCAAAGGCGCAGGTCCTGCGAGGGATCAGGCTAGGAAGCGAAAGAAGGCCGGCGTGCGAGGAGTACATCAAACCGGACATTGCGATGGCTTGGGCTTTGCGGCCACGACGATGAAGCTTTCTGCAAGTCGCGCAGGAATCTGAAGCGCCCTGCTCATTGTCTCTGCGGGCTCCACCAACGCTTCGCAAAGGCTCGGGGCAAACCGGCCAGGCCGAGGAAGGAAGCCGTACGGAATGACTTTCTCGACGATAAAACCCGCATCAGCCAGAAGCTGTTCCATGCGATCAAGTCTTAGCGTGTTGTATTTGGTGCGTCCGACAACCGTGTTGAGAAGCCTTGAGGCCACCCCGGCCGGCGAGGTTGCGTTGAGGTGAATATTGCAGACAAGCTGGCCACCTTCAACCAGATGCTCTCGAAGCGCACGCAGCGCCTGGCGTCTTAGATCGTCGTCTGCGTTCAAAAAGAACCGAAAAGCCGAAGCGACGTTGAATCGTTGGTTTAGCGGCTCATTGGTAATGTCGATGAGGCAAAGGCGCACATTGCTGCAGGGCGTCGCGCCTGCAAGCATAGGTTCTGACACATCGACCCCAACGACCTTTCCAAAATATCTCGCGGCCACATTTGTGATTCGGCCAGTACCACAGGCAAAGTCGAGGCAATGACGATCTGGCCCCCCTGCAGAGCGAAATATCTCCTCAACGATGGGTCTCTCAATTTTTTCCCAAAGCGCACCGTAATAGCCAGATTGAAACGTAGTGGCGTATCTGGCGCCGCAGCCTTGGGCAGCATGGCTTAGGCGGTAGTCATGTGAGAGCGCGTGGCCAGGAGGAGAGGGGGCTGAGGCGGATTGCATGTGCATGCGGCTCCTGCGCTCGACTGTTTGCCAGGCGGCTTCTGTCTAACCCGTCTTTGAAGGGCCCGCATCGTCTGAACGTACGACGGCATCAGCAGGTGGGTTCATGCCCTTCATGACCGCCCGCCGACTCTTCGGCCGACTGTGCAAGTCCGGCACGAAGGGACCCAGTTCGATGACTTCAAAGGTCTCGCGAGGAACCGCAATCATCCAAACGAATGTTGGCGTGGTCCGGATTCTACCTAAGGCTCCGCGAAAAGCTGACCGGATTGTCAGGGGCGCGCACACGGACATGATCATCGAACTATTCGGGCCGCCTGGCGCGGGCAAGACGACACTTCTACGCCGCGTCTGTCATGGCATGGCTGAGCGAGGCGTTAGCGTAAAGACCGTGAACGGCTATCGGCTCATTGAACAAGCGTCGGCATCGCAAGACGTCCCCGAAACGCGCCACGGGATAGGCAGGATCGGCCGGAAGATCGCGACTTGCGGTCCCATCCTGCTGTCCACCTTGCCGAACGACAGTGTCGCGGCGCGTCTCCTGGCGTCCCTCCCTCTTCGAAGCCGCACCTGGTCATGGCGAATGAAGGTCGACATCGCTCTGCTGTGCGAGTCCTGGCATAAAGCGCAAGAATCCGAGGGCTGCTTTATTTTCGAGGAAGGCCTCATTCAGGCGCTGTGCGCGATGCTGGTTTTCGCGCGCAATCCCAGCGTTGACGCAATACGCGAGACCCTGGCGTTCCTGCCGAGGCCGGATATCCTGGTTCAATTGGATGCGTCGCAAGAAACTCTGCGCCGCCGCCTTATGGATCGATATGCGCGGCAACCATTTCTCGAGGTGTTGCTGTTCGAACTTGGGGTGGAAAGGGGACTGAGGCAGGCTGACTTGGCAAGGCAGGTCGGCGAGTGCTTGAACCGGGAGGGCTGGCCCCTGATACAAGTAAACGGCGACGACCCTCACAATTTCGAGAAGGTCATCGCAAAGGTGACCGCAGGACACGTCAAGGAGATCGCCCTGACACGACCTGACGATGTTCGGCCTCGATTTGCCGGCGCATGATCCGTATTGGCAACGAACAGATCGCCATTCGAACGCACGACGACAGCCCGCTGTCAGAGGACTAATTTTCTCGCAGGAGGTCGGGGACCAGGTCCGTAGAGGTTGGTCATCGACAAAACTCTGGTCACTGGCCGTGTCGGTCATTTGTGCGGGAGGATCGTATGAAAGCGGTTATTCAATGCGGCGGAATGGGCACCAGGCTTCGGCCGTTCACCTCGGTGCTGCCGAAACCTCTCATGCCGATCGGCGCCCGGCCAGTGCTCGAATTGCTGCTTAAATGGCTACGGCGCAACGGCATCGAGAATGTCTATGTCACGACCGGCTATCTTGGACATCTGATCCGCAGCGTGTGCGGCGACGGCTCGCAATGGAATATCAAGATCCGCTACACGCAGGAGATGGAGCCGTTGGGGACGATCGGGCCGCTGTCCCTGATTAGGGACGAGTTGGATGAGCCGTTTCTTGTTCTCAACGGCGACGTGCTTACCGACTTGAGCCTCAGCCGCTTCGTGGCAGCGCATAAGGCACACAACGACCTCGTAACCATCGCGACTGCCTCGCGCATCACCAAGATGGATTTCGGAGTTATTGACGAAGTCAATGATACCGTCCAGGTCTTTCGCGAGAAACCGTCACTCTCACACTTGGTGAGTATGGGGATATACTGCATGGATCCGGGCGTCATGCAGTTTATCCCGTCAGGAATACCTTTTGGATTCGACGATCTAATGCTGCAGATGCTCCAGAGCGGCAAGCCCGTCCATGTCTTTAAGCACGACGGTCTTTGGCTAGACATCGGTCGCGTCGAGGACTTCCAGAAGGCGCAGGCTACTTCTTGGGAGGAGCAGTCGGCGTCAATTGAGGTCGCGGCAGCATGAAGCTGTCTAGAACCAGGCGAGTTCAGCGGAGGTTGTGATGCTCCTGGTCAGTGAGCCCGTATTGGGCGTGCCGGAAAAGGCTGCCTTATCGAAAGTGATCGACAGCGGCTGGCTGACAATGGGCGAGCGGGTCCGGGCGTTTGAAGAGGCATTCGCGGCGATGCATGGCGCCGATGATTGCGTTGCCGTCAACTCGTGCACTGCAGCCCTTCACCTCATCCTGCACGCACTTGGCATTGGACCCGGCGACGAGGTGCTGGTTCCTTCGTTGACTTTCGTGGCGACGGTGAACGCCGTGCTCTATGTCGGCGCCACCCCGGTTTTTGTGGACATAGAGTCGGATGACGTTCCTCTCATGTCAGTCGCCGACGCAGAGGCCCGATGTACGCCTCGCACGAGAGCCGTGATTCTGGTCCACTTCGCAGGCTATCTGGCCCACAAGGAAGACTGGCAGGCATTCGCAAGCGTGCGCGGCCTCTGCATCGTGGAGGATGCAGCGCACGCACCCGGCCTCAAGGAAGTTGGCACTTTCGGCGCCGGGGCGGCCTTCAGCTTCTACGGCAACAAGAACATGACCACCGCTGAAGGCGGCGCGGTCATCTCAAGGGATCCGGATCTACTCGACGCCATCCGCCAAGCCCGCGGCCACGGCATGACCACGGGGACCCATCAGAGACTGAACAGTCGCACCCCACAATACGACGTCACGATGTTGGGCTTCAACTACCGCATGGACGAGATGCGGGCCGCGCTGGGCCTGGTTCAGTTGCGCAATCTGCAGGAGTGGAACGACGTCAGGCGCATTCTTGTTGCGCTCTACCGCCGTCTCATCGCCACGCGGTGCCCGGACATTTCTATACCGTTCAGCGAGCCCCGCACGTCAGCATACCACATCATGCCAATTCTCTTGCCAGCCTACGTCAACCGGCAAGATGTGATCGACGGGCTGCGCGCGCAAGGCATACAGACCACGATCCACTACTCCCCCGTGCACCAAATGACGCTCTACCGCGAACGTTGCCCAGGCGTCCACTTGCCGTGCACGGAAGACTTTGCCGAACGCGAGCTCACCATCCCTCTGCATCCCCAGATCACATCACCAGTCGTGGAAGCCGTGGTGGATGCGTTGGCCTCGACAGTCGCCAGGAGCACGCGTGAAGGGGCCGCTGCATGAACGCGATGGACCTGCCCATTCATCGCCTCACCACGAGATCGGTACACCACGGGCTTGCCCGGCGCGCCATGGATGTCATCGCGGCAATTTCGTGCCTCGTCGTGTTCTCGCCGCTGATGCTGCTTGTTGCGGTGGCTCTGCTGCTGGAAGGTGGGCGGCCGGTGATCTTTGTTCAGACCCGCATAGGCGTGGGCGGCCAGCTCTTTCGAATGTACAAGTTTAGAAAATTCTATCCGCGGTGCGATGCAGCGGGCCTCGCATTGACCCTTGCCAATGACCAGCGCATGACAAGGGTCGGCAGGTTTCTCGCTTCCAGCAAGATGGATGAACTGCCGCAGCTGTGGAATGTACTGAAGGGCGAAATGGCCCTGGTCGGCCCTCGTCCGGAGAGCTTGTCGTTCGCCGACTGCTTCAGGGACGGCTACGAAGCCGTGCTGCAATACAAGCCGGGCTTGTTCGGTCCCGCCCAGATCAAGTTCCGCCACGAGGCGCTCTTCTATCCCCGAGATGTCGAGCCAACAACCTTCTACAAAGAAGTGCTGTTTCCGGCCAAAGCCAGGATTGATCTTTCCTACTATGCGCGCCGGACACTTGTGTCGGATGCAGCAATGATCGTTCGAGGAGTTTTCATTGTCCTTGGGATGACTGCGAGGCGTCCAAGCGATACGTAGTCACGATTTTGGCCTTTCGAATCAAGGTGCTGCAGGGATTGTTCGATTATGAACTACAAAGGCAAAAGAGTTCTGGTGACCGGAGCGGATGGATTCATCGGATCGCACCTGACTGAGGCTCTGGTCCGCGGCGGAGCCGATGTAACTGCCTTGGCTCTTTACAATTCCTTCGACAGCCATGGATGGCTCGATGATCTCCCGGACGAGATCCGCAACCACCTCAAGCTGGTTCGCGGCGATGTTCGCGACAGCGCGTTCTTGAATCGGATCGTCCGCGGCCAGTCCGTCGTGTTCCATCTCGCCGCGTTGATCGCTATCCCGTATTCCTATGCGGCCGCCCAATCCTATGTTGAGACCAACATCATGGGCACCGTGAATGTCCTGGAAGCGGCACGCCAGTGGGATACCGAGCGTGTGGTGCATACATCCACCAGTGAGGTTTACGGCACCGCATTGACGATGCCGATCAGTGAATCCCATCCGCTGCAGGGGCAGTCGCCATATTCAGCTTCGAAGATCGGAGCCGATATGATGGCCGAGTCGTACGCGCGCTCCTTCGACGTACCGGTCGTGATGCTTCGTCCATTCAATGCCTTCGGCCCTCGGCAAAGCGAGCGTGCGATCGTTCCCACCCTCATCAGGCAAGCGATCGATGCGAACTGCCCGGCCATCATGGTGGGCGACACAAGTCCGATCCGTGACCTGACCTTTGTCGAAGACACTGCCGCGGCGTTTCTTAGCGCCGGTTCGGCTGACCTCGAATTCG
Source organism: Mesorhizobium sp. (assembly GCF_004963255.1). Lineage (GTDB taxonomy): Bacteria > Pseudomonadota > Alphaproteobacteria > Rhizobiales > Rhizobiaceae > Mesorhizobium. The sequence goes on from NZ_SUGA01000013.1 coordinate 36,681, forward strand.
GCCATCCCTACAACGCCGGAAGCCAGCGTGCCGTGACCATTTCGGACGTGCTCGATCTGGTGTTGGAACTGAGCGGCTCCAACAAGCCTGTGCGCCGCGACGAGAGCCGGCTGCGCCCGCAAAATTCCGAGGTTCGCGCGCTGCTGGCGGATTCGTCCCGGCTTGAGCGCGCGACCGGGTGGAGGGCGCACACGGACCTGCGCGAGGGCCTGAAACGAACCATTGCGTGGTGGCGGGCGCGTCTCAACCGTGGGCTGGTGCGCCATGAAATGGGCTACATGACGTGAAGCTGACCACTCTTCCTGTCGCACTGCCTCGTTGCCTGCAGCGCCCTCGGCCCGTGGGCTGCGTGCAGTCGCCGAAGGTACGCGCTTATTCCTTTGCGTCGCCCAAGCCGGCCATCGCGCCGACGAGTTCCATTAATCTCGTACAGCACGCAAAAGGCTGTACTGCATCATTGGCGCCAAATGCATGCGGCATGTCCGGCGACACGCAACGCGATAAGTCGCATGCTTCGATTCAAGCGAATGTCGAATTCCGAAGGAGGTCGCTTCAAATGGCCAGCCATAGCCGGTTCTCCGTTGCGGTTCTCGCGGTTTTGGGCACGGCGTCGTTGGCCGTGGCGGCCGACACGTCGTCCCTCTATCGGATTTCGCCCGGCGACACGGTCGAGATCGGAATTGCTTCCATTGCCGACCGGACCCAACGCGCGGTCGTCCAGGTGGACGGCACGATCGTGCTGCCTGAAGTCGGCGCGGTTTCCGTCGGCGGCCTGACGCGGCCAGAATTGCAAAGCCGAATGCAAACGATCCTGCCGACCAAGATCTTTCACGTCCGCGCGCCGGACGGTCGCGAACAGATGGCGGTCGTAAGGCCGAGCGACGTGACAGCGACAATCGCCGAGTATCGTCCCATCTATGTTACGGGCGACGTGCTCACCCCCGGACAGCAGGCCTATCGTCCGCTGATGACGGTGCGACAGGCAATCGCGGTCGCCGGCGGGTTCAGCCTATTGCGGGCGCGCACCAACCAGGCAGGCCCGGACCCAATCGATCTGCGACGTGATTACGAGATGATCTGGGGCGAATACACTAGGGAATATTTTCACAGCGCCCGCCTGCGCGCCGAACTGGATAAGCAGGAAAACTTCGACACCCAGCCGCCACAGGGATCGCCCCTTGCCCCGGCGCTCGCAGCAGGATTAGCGAAGGCTGAAGCGGAAGCGTTGAAGCTCTCCTTGAACAATTTCAAACAAGAACAGAGCTTTATCGAAAAGGGCGCGAACGATGCTGCAGCCCAGATCGAAACGCTGACGAAGCGCGCACAGGATGAAGCGGCCGGAGTGAAGGCCGATGAAGACGATTTGCAGCAGGTCACCAAGGCGTTCAAGGCTGGCAACCTCACTAACAACAGACTTGCCGATGTCCGTCGCGCTGTCCTGCTTTCGTCAACCCGTGCGCTGGAAACCTCGGTGGAACTGATGCGAACCCAGCGCCAGCAGGAAGATTTTGTCAGGCAAATCGAACGCAACGAGAACCAAAGGCGCATCGGTCTGTTAAACGAGTTGCGAGATACGGAGGTTCGCCTCGCCGATATCGGCACCCGACTGCGCGCCGCAAGCCAGAAACTCCAGCCCTTGGGTGCGACCGCCGCACCTTTGTCGATCGCCGGCGAAACCGTTCGAGCTCAAATGACGATCGTCCGAAACGTCGATGGACAATGGCGCAAGCAAGCATCGGACGAGGACACCGCGGTAGCGCCGGGAGACACCATCGAGGTCCGGTTCAACAACGAGATGGAAAGCGCGGCAGCGCAATAGCGCTACGTGGCCCAGGCGACCGCTCGGCTTCTAGGATGGAGGCAGGTCTTGAGCGAGGATATCGACGTCGCCCACGCCTACAGCAAAGGCAGCACCATCTTCATGGGCGTGGAGATGCTGGTTTCCTCAGGCGCCCTTGTCCCGAGGCCGGAGACGGAGCTGCTTGGCTCGACCGCGGTCGACATTTTGCGCCAAATGAAGCTGCCGGCGCCGCGTGTCGTCGATATGTGCTGCGGCGCCGGAAATCTGGCCTGTGGCATCGGCCATCATGTTGCCACGGCGCAGGTCTGGGCCAGCGATCTTACCGATAGTTGTGTCGAGGTGGCGCGCCGCAACGTCTCCCATCACGGATTGGCCAACCGCGTGTCGGTCATGCAGGGCGATCTTTTCGAACCCTTGTCCGCCCTGGTGTCTCCAGGTTCGATCGATGTTGTCGTCTGCAATCCGCCCTACATCTCTGACAAACGGCTAGAGGGCGACCGTTCACATCTGATCACTCTCGAGCCGCGTGAAGCCTTCGCGGCCGGACCCTACGGCATCGCCATCCACATGCGCGTGGTCAAAGATGCGCATCGGTATCTGCGACCTGGTGGCGCGCTTCTGTTCGAGGTAGGACTGGGCCAGGAACGTCAGGTCGCAGGTCTGTTCGAGCGCAGCAGGAGCTATGATGGCGTTCGCACCGTCAGCAACCGTGCCGGCGAGGCGCGTGTCGTGCTTGGATACGCGAAACCGCGGATTTAGAACCGGTGATTCCAGGAAGTTCAGAGGCGGCTTTGTCGTCTTGATCTGGGCAGGCTGCCTGGGTCCGGCTCCTCACCGAAGCGCCGAACGCCAAGCTTGCCTGACGCAACATTCACCGGCTCATGCTCTCTTGCGGGCGATGAACTGCGCTATTCCCTGTATTGAATCGAGGTTCTCCGGCAGTAGCTCGCTGTCTTCGACCATGATGCCAAAGGTCTCTTCAATGAAGCCGATGACCTCGAGCACGCCGGTGGAATCGACAATGCCCTGGTCGAGCAGCGACTGCGTGGCGCTGAGTGATTTTACGTCGGCGATGTAAAAGTTCGACGCCAGAAAATCGCGGATTTGTCTGGTGTAAATCTCGCCCTCGAACTTCGTTGCCGAAATCGCATCCATAATCCGCTCTCCGGTTAAAACTAAATACGGTGTGCACCTCGACGCGGCTACAAAAGCGCAACCTTCTTGAGTTTTCCTGTCTCCGTCCTTGGCAGGCTGGATACAATGACGATGGATTTTGGGACCATGAAGTTCTCGAGCCGCTTCTGGCATTCCATCTGGAGCTGCCGCTCACCTGCACGCTCGCCCTGCTCCAGCACTACGAAGGCTTTGACAGCTTGGCCCAGAAGTTCATCGGGGACGCCGACCACGGCAGCCTCCTTGACGCCTGGAATGTTCACCAGCGCGTTTTCGACTTCCTTTGGGGAAACCTTTTCTCCCCGGGATTTTATGATCTCATCGCCACGGCCGACGAAGTAAAGATAGCCCTCGGCGTCCATGCGGCAGTAGTCGCCGGTGTAAAGCACTAGCTCGCCCGGCAAGGGACCCGGCTTCAGCCGCGTGGCGGTCTCTTCCGGCTTGCCCCAATAACCTTTCATCACCGTCGCGCCGCGGATGACGAGCTGGCCGACGTTGCCGGGCTCCACCCGTCGGTCCTTGTCGTCGACGATCCACATCTCGGTGTTCGGGATAGCTATTCCGACGCTCAGCGGCTTTCGCGCGAGATCCTCGGGCGGCAGATAAGTGCAGCGCTTGCACTCGGTGAGCCCGTACATTGAATAGATCCTGGCGCCCGAAAACAGCTCCCTGAGCATGGCGATATGCTTGAGCGGCAGTGCGGCGGCCGTGTTGGTGACATAGCGGATGCTCGAAAAGTCGTGGTTCTTCAGCGACTTCAGTTCCGCCAGCGACGCGAAGATGGTGGGCACGCCGGGAAAGCCGGTGATCTTCTCGTCTTTGACGATCTGAAGGATCCGCGCCGGAAAGGCGAAGGAGCGCTCGAGAACCAGCCGGGCGCCGGCGCGGAAGGCCATAAGCATCTGATAGAGACCGTAGTCAAAGGCGAGAGGCAGGACGTTGAGAATGACTTCGTCCTCGCGAAGCTCAAGATATGACGCGATCGAAGTGCATGCGGCGGTCATGTTGCGGTGCGTCAGCATCACGCCTTTGGGCTCGCCGGTGGATCCGGACGTGTAGACGATGGCGGCGAGATCGATGTCAATCGATTTGCGTTCCGGACCAGCCGACGTTCTTTCGGCGGCCTTTTCCCAGCGTACGGCGCTGGGCAACCGGCTGAGCTCGTCCTCCTGGATCGGCCCTGACACGATCACCTGGCGCAACGATCGACACGTGTGCGCAGGTCCACTGAATACCGAGCGCAGATGCTGGTCGGTGATCAGCGCCGCCGGGCGGCAGTCATTGAGCAGATAATCAAGCTTGGCGCTTTTGGTGAGCGGGTTGACGATGCACACGACTGCGTTCGCTTTCAGCACCGCCCAGAAACTGATGACCGTCTCCGCTGTGTTGTCGGCGAAGATCATCACGCGGTCGCCGCGTTGCACGCCAGCGGTCGCCAGATAGCATGCGATTCCATTCGAACGCTCATCGATTTCGGCATAGGTGAGGCGTTGCCTGTTGCAGACCAACGCCACCTTGTCGGCAAGGCGGCCGGCCGACCGGACGAGATAGTCTTGCAAGAGCGGTACAGCATCGTGGATCACGCTGGCACCCTTTGCCTGTTCTCATAGTCGACATCGACGCTTAGGTCCGGCACCACTGCGCCATCGGGCCGGACCGCTACAAATTGCTGATGGAGAAGCTGCGTCGACAGCACTCCCACCAGAGCCATGTTGTCGGTATTCGACATATCGCCGCCGCCGGTTTTGGCCTGGCACTTCCTGACCAGACTGGTCACCGAATTGGGGTCGAAGACGCCAGCTGCACGCAGTGCCGTCTCGGACAATGCATCGCCGATGTAAGCCGGCGCGCCGCTGGCGAAGAAACTTAGCGCATTCGGAGCCCGATAGGGCTGCTTCTTTCGGGCGACGACTTCCAGCGGCAGGAGGGGCGCCGCCATGCGCTTCAGCACATGTTTTTCATCAAGGCCGTGCAGCTTGTAAGCGTCCGGGAGTTTGTTTGCCAGGGCAGCGACGTTATCGTCCAGGAAGGGGAAGCGGCCCTCGACGGAGTGAGCCATCAACATCCTGTCGCCCTGCGCGGAAAGCAGGTAGCTCGACATCAAGGTTTGGATCTCCAGGTGCTGATCCTGAGCGAGGGTATTCCAGCGGCGAAATTCTGGCGGCAGCATCGAGAGCAGTTCGGTCACGGCGTCGCAGCGCTCCACGGCGGCGGATATATCCGGGCAGAACAATCGCTTGATTGCACTCGTCGTGCGCCAGCGCGTGTCGTGCGCGAAGCCAGGCGCTTGGTGAGCAGCAATGTTGCGCCCGAAGAATTGCCGCGCCAGCGCCTGCTCATGGACGGGAGACCGCGAGAGATAAGGATAAAGCCGCTGAAGCAGGAGCGCGCGCCTCGTCGACGTCGGCTGGCGTCCCCAGAAGCGGCGAATCTTGCCTTCGCGAAAAAGGTCGTAGCCGGCGAACATCTCGTCGGCGCCTTCCCCGGTCAGCACCACCTTGATCCCGCGTTCGCGGACCAGTCTCGAAAGCAGGAAGAGCGGCGCCGGAGCGGTTCGGAGGATTGGCCGCTCCGCGTGGCGGACCACTTCCGGAAAGACATCTGCGATGTCGCCCCGCGAGACGACGATTTCGTGGTGCTCGCTTGCCGTCCGCGCGGCAACCAGACGCTGGAAATCGGTCTCGTCATATTCGGCGTCGGCGAAACGCAGCGAGAAGGTGTGGAAACGCTCACCGGCGAAGCGCCTTCCGAGCTTCGCGACAAGGGAGCTGTCGAGCCCACCAGACAGATAGCAGCCGACCGGAACATCGGCCTGCGTCATTCGCGAGGCCGTCGCGGCTTCCAGAGCCGCCTGCACCACCTCGACGGCTTCATTCAAGGAGCCTCTGAACCGATCCTCGTCCTGGTCGCCAATTTTCGGAAAGCGCGGTTGCCAGAATGCCTGTTCGTGCGCCACGCCCTTGTCGTAGACGCGGACATGCCCAGGACGAACTTCGCGGATGCCTTCGAATACGGTCTGCGGAGCGACAGCCGCCCACAGGGTGAAGGTCTGGTTAAGGCCCGCCGGGTCAAGGCTGCGCGGTATGGAGGCCCCTGACGCGAAAATCGCCTTTATTTCGCTTGCAAAGAAAAGGTGGCCGCCGTGCTCGCAAAAATGCAGCGGGCAGATGCCATAGCGATCGCGTGACAGCACCAGGCGCCCAGAAACCGCGTTCCAGATCGCCAAAGCCCATTGGCCATTCAATCGTTCGAACGCGGACTGTCCCCACTCTTGATAGGCATGCAGGACGACTTCGGTATCGGAGCGGGTGCGAAACCGATGGCCAAGAGCGATCAACCGGTCCCGCAACTCGAGGTAATTGAAGATCTCGCCGTTGAACACTATCCAAGTCAGGCCTTCTGCATCGGCAAGCGGCTGCTGGCCGTGCTGGAGATCGACAACGGATAAACGGGCATGCGCCAGGCCGGCACGTCTGTCACGGTACAGCCCCCGCTCGTCTGGACCGCGATGGGAAACCGCGGCAGCCATGCGTAGCAAGGCCTCCCGGGAAGGCGGCTTCGCCGTGGCGTTCAGCGCCAATATTCCCGCGATCCCGCACATCGGCTCAGTCCACGTCCATCGGAACGGATGGCAAAGGGCGAGAGTGCAGATAACGCGCTCCCCGGCGCTTGGCCTCGATGTCCTTGAAGACCTTTTCGACCTGGCTGCCGGTGAGGCCCGCCGCCGCCGCTACCTCGTCGGCTCCTATCCCATGGTTCATGCCGTAAAGGCACAGATCGGTGAGATGGTAAGGCAGAGCAAAGTAGAATTCCTCCTGGCTTTGCGCCAGGGAGAACGTGTCGGTGGTCGGGGGCCTGCGGCGGATTTCCTCGTCCACCCCGAGATATTCAGCCAACTGGTAGACCTGTGTCTTGTAAAGGTGCACGATCGGCATGACGTCGGCGATGCCGTCCCCCTGCTTGACGAAAAAACCCTGGTCGTATTCGAGCCGGTTGGGTGTACCCGCAACAGCGTAACCGAGACGGTCCGCATGGTAGTACTCGGTCATCTTGCGGATGCGCTGCTTGTAGTTGGTCGCGGCAACAATCTGCAGGTAGGCTGCCGGAGGCAGCCGGACCGTTTTGGTCCTCCCATTTGGATCTTGAACCGTAAGACGGGTGATGTTGAGGCCCTGGCTTTCCAGAATGGAGGTCAGCACCAGCTTGCATTTCCAACCTTCGTCATAGTCAGGAACGACGGAGCGGATCGCCTCGCTCTGCCGGCGGTATGCGCCTATGGCATCGAGCGCCGGGGCAATGTCCTCGACCAGAGTGGCGATGCCGAGCTGGGCCGCGATGACACGTCCCAGCCTCAGCGAGTCCCCCGAGGAGTCTCGCTCCGGCATCAGTATGCCAAACACCTTTTCCTTGCCGAAGGCGCGTACACACAAGGATGCGACGACGGAACTGTCGATGCCACCCGACAGCCCGACCACCACGCCGCGCCGCCGAAGCGTGACCAGAACCTGTTCGCGCGTCGATGAAATGATGCGGTCCGCTTCTGTCGCGGCATCCAAGTCCAATGCTTGCCTTGTGAATTTCGAAATCATGCTTGCTAGCCCCCCAGTCGAAGCCTTTCGATCCCCGTATAGGTCTCTAGAACGGCCTTCTCGATCAGCGGTCGGTTGGTTGCAACATGTGGCTCGACGACCAGATCGATGTGGCTGCCGACGACTGGAACAACCTGAAGCTGGCAGAACACCCGATCCCATCCGATGGCGAGGGACATGCCCGGGCGGGCGCAGCGAAACAGCGTGCCATGGATTGGAAGTGCTGGCTTAGGTTCCTTCAGCCAGCGGAAGAACGCCTGAGCCCGCAGCACCTCCTGCAGCTCAAGCTTGATGCGGAAGCAAGCCCCGTTGAACTGGCCGTCGGTGTAACGGTCGATAGCGTCGGCAAGACGGCTTTCATGACCCATTCTGACCGTGATCTTCGCGAGTGCGCGGCAGGCAACGCGATAAAACGAGATACGGTTGGAGCGTAGTCTGCGCAACGTGCGTGCGACCGTATCCCAAATGCGGCTGCGCTCACCCTCGAGGCTGGTATCCAGGATCCCCACGAACTTCACGGGCCTGCCGGCCTCGAGCAGGCGGGCGGCGACTTCCATTGCAACCGCCCCTCCCAGCGAGTGGCCAAGTAGCCGGACATTCCCCGACGGCTGGACACGGTTGATCTGTTGGACCGCAGCATCCGTCATGCTTGCCAGGTCGCGTTGACCCTTGAGGATCATCGCGAGACCGGGGTAGCGAACCGGTACGACCTTTGCGGTCGCCCGCATCGCCGATGCGAAGGCGGCAAGGCTTGGACCGTAACCGACAGATCCAGGAAACAGAAAAAGCAGCGGCGGATCATGCTCCGGGGCGGCTTTACCGAAAGAGGCTGCCTGCGCCGCGACGACCGCCCTGACCATCTCATCCGCGGTCATCGAAACGGTGAAGCCCTCAAGGCCCAGTTCCTGGCCGATGAGCGTCTCGATCTCCATGACGCAATGCAGCAGTTTCAGTGAGTCCCCTCCGGCTTCGTCCCATCGCCCTGCTGCTACGTGTGTGTTGAGAACCTTGCGCCACGCCTTTTCCACCAGCTGGCGTGTTTTGAAGTCATTTCCAGGACCTGGCGGATCGGCAATGGTCGTCGGCTTCCTTGCCAGATGGTCCATTTTCGCAAGTTTCGCCAGGTCAACCTTTCCGCCGCTAAGGCGGGGAATCTGATCCACGCGGTGAAGTCGCAGCGGCCGCAAGGGCGAAGGCAACGCATCTGAAATCAGCCTGCGAAGATCGTCTGTGAAACCTGGGCCGGCAGCATCACTCGGGATTGCGAACGCGATAAGCTCGTTTGTCTCCGTCACTACCGCCACTGCTTCCTGAACGAATGAGGCCGATCGCATTACCCTCTCGAGTTCGGCTGGCTCGATGCGGCGGCCGTTGATCTTTATCTGGCGACCCTTTCGGCCAATGATCCTCAACAGGCCATCACCACCCAATCGTACAAGATCGCCGGTGGCAAAAATCCGTTGGTTGGGGTCAACGGGGTCGGGCTCAGCGGGAAGGACGGCGCCATTTTCCCAGTGCCCGAGAAGCACATAAGGGCTTTTTATCACCAGCTCGCCTGTCTCGCCGGCGAGTGCGGCACGTCCCTGCTCGTTCACTATCGCAAAGGCTATGCCCGGCAACAGACGCCCAACCGGCACGTCCGCCTCGGCGTCTGCCGGTTGCGGGGGCAAGAACCACTGTGATCCGGTGGTCTCTGTCGACGAATAGCCAATCTGGACAAGACAACCTGGCGAAACTGCTTTGCGCAGAAGCGCAATATCGCTCCAGAGGACTCTCTCGCCGCCGACCCGCACGACCCGCAGCGAACTGAACGTTTCGACGGGAGAACTGGACAGGAGCGCGCGAAGCAAAGCCGGCACCAGGTAGGTGACTGTGGTGCCCTGGTCCTTGATCCTGGCGCAAACGCCGCGCAGGCCAATCGCTTCCAGATCGACGAGCTGCAAGGTGGCGCCTGTCAGGACGGCCGCAAGAATTTCGCGACAGCCGGCAATCGTGGCCGGGCCTGTCAGGGGAAGAAAGACATCGTCCGAGTTGATGTGACATGCATCGACATATTGTTGCACACGCCAAAGCAGGGCGCGCTGGCTGTTGACTATGCCCTTGGGACGCCCCGTGCTGCCCGACGTATAAAGGATGATCGCCGGCTGATCGACGCGGGGCGAGGGAAGCGGCGCGGCCAAAAGGTCACCGTCCGCGTCGGCGCCCACATCAATCCATTCGACGTCCGCCGGCAGGTCGCCGGGCCTGCGGCCCAGTCCCAGCATCGCGCAAAGCCTGGCCGCTGACACAATCTCCAGGATCCGGGCGTCAGGGTCCTTTGCGTTCAGCGGCACTGAAATCCGCCCGGCGGCAATCGTTGCGAGCATGGCAACGACGTTCCAGACGGAACTTGGCTGGCAGATACCGACCGGGCTGCCTTGCGCCGCAGACCTTGCAACGCGCCGCGACAGCTTTTCAACCGCCGCGCCGAGCGCCGAATATGACAGTTGCTCCGAGCCATCATGGATCGCGACCTTGTCGGGGTATCGCCTTACGACGGTCTCAAGATGATGAGCGATCCCGATTTCCGCAAATTCCCCTGGCAAAGGCGAATATGGGCGCAGGATCGGTCCGCCGTCGTCCAGTGCGTAGGCAGCCACGTCAGTCCACCTGGAGTCCTCAAGGGCAAGAGGTGCCTCATCAAGGTCGTGATCCGCCACAGTTGCCTTCAAGTACGCCGGGAGCATGGCTTGCCTGAGCTAAGAGTGATGTTCCGGTTATCGATCTGCGTGGCGAAACTTTCATCGATCATTCTGATGATGCGTCTCGTGTTCAACAGACGTGAAATGCGAAACGCTCGTGAGGTTGGTCCGACTTGTAAGCTTTTGGGATATGCATGACCGTCAGCAGGCCCGTTCTGATCACTGGAGCAGCCGGATTTATCGGCTTTCATCTCTGCCGGAGGCTGCTTTGCGACGGTTGGAAAGTCGTCGGGCTCGATTCCTTGAACGAGTATTACGACGTCAACCTGAAGCGCGCCCGGCTCGATAGGCTGCTAGAATTTCCGCATTTTGAGTTTGAGCACGCCGATCTCGCGGACTGGACCCGTATTTCGGCGCTGTTCGGCTCAGTCGATCCCGAGATCGTCGTCAATCTCGCGGCACAGGCCGGAGTGCGCTACTCGCTCGTAAATCCGCACGCGTATGGGGAAAGCAATCTCAAAGGGTTTCTCAATGTCCTCGAGGGATGCCGCCACGCTTCTGTTCGTCATCTGGTCTACGCATCGTCGAGCTCGATCTACGGTGGCAGCACACGTATGCCCTTCTCGGAAAAAGATTCCGCCGACCATCCACTGAGTCTGTACGCCGCCAGCAAGAAAGCCAACGAACTGATGGCGCATTCTTACAGCCATCTTCTCAGGCTCCCGACGACGGGACTGCGGTTCTTCACCGTATATGGACCATGGGGCCGGCCGGATATGGCCCTGTTCATCTTCACGAAGGCCATACTTGCCGGCGCGCCGATCGACGTCTTCAATCATGGCAACATGCAACGTGATTTCACTTATATCGATGATATCGTCGAGGGTGTGGTCCGCGTGATGCAACAGCCCGCGAGAGCCAATGCAGAATGGAGTAGCGCGGCACCTGATCCGGCAAGCAGCAACGCACCCTTCAGAATACACAATATCGGCGGAAACTCCCCAGTTGAGCTTAACCGATTGATCGAAGTTCTGGAGGGTGCGCTTGGCAAAAAGGCCAACCGCAACCACATGCCCCCCCAGCCCGGCGACGTTTTTGCTACCTCCGCGGACGTCACCTCACTAGAGAAGTCAACTGGCTTCAGGCCCACGATCCCCGTCGAGATTGGAGTTCCGCGTTTCGTTCAATGGTATCGGGAATTCTATCAGGCGTAGGAGCAGCCTTGCGCCATGCGCAGCGGTCTCAACATAGATCCTTGGGCGGGCCGAATACTGAAGCCAAAGCTTCGGTTGGCATGAGCATCTGAATATCACACGAAGTGCGCATCCAAGTAGTCGGTGTCCGCGGCCTGGGCAACCAGGCGGCGTTCGGGTACCAGCTGTGGGATGCAGTGTTCGATGGTCTTGCCTATATCCAGCGGGAGATTTCGCTCCGAAGTTGCTTCTAAGATTAGGAATACAATCGGCGATGGTGCCCTGCTGGGCGGCCCGACAGTTACGACGTTGGGGTGCGTTCGGCGAACCGTCGGGCCTAACCGACCCTGGGCAAGGTCGGCTAGATTGAAACTATCAATACCTGGGAATGTAATCGCCGTGCAAACAGACGATGGTCGCGCCAAGCGACCTCGGCTCCGCCGGTGTTGACTGGACCTGTCAACGGTCAGCTGGTCGAGCAATGAGGTGCTTGTGGCGCTCAAAAATTCGCAGCTTTTCTGGATAGCCAAGACGCAACGTTGCACCGCAGGCCGGGCATTCGAATGTGGAGATGACCTTGAACCATGAGCCCTTCCTCGCGATGAGATGGTGGCATCGCGGACATTCAAAGCTGAGCGTCTGTTCGTTTAGATATTGAGGAATTGGCACCCCTGCCTCACGGTTCCTATCGCCCCGGACGGTCGCGGCGGCTGGAATGAAAGGCCGCCCGCCAGGAGTCTGAATTGAGAGATACGTTTCTGACCGTCTCCCAAATGACGCGGCGGCCTAATCGTTTCACACCATGGACCAATGCCCGGGCACATCAGACCTCGGTCGGCAACATATGTTAAAATGCGTTGAATAATCGGCCCGCGGTTCTGCCAGTCGCCGCTGGCATGACAACTCGCCGACAAGCAAAGGTCGTTGTGTCTGGCGACCTCGCCAGGCAGCTCGCGATCGCCGAATTCCTGCAGGAGGTCTGACAATGCAAAAGTCGGAGCCCTTTGTGGGTTGGGGACTGCGCCGCAGTCACTGAGTGGACTTCGAAAGGTCCCCAGACCCAGTTGCGTTCCTTCGAATGAACGATCAGCTGCTTGTGAGGCAGAGTTATTATCTGCGCAGAATGTCCAGCTCGATCTTCTGCTGAAGGGAAGGCAAGTACGATGTGCGGTATCGTTGGAACTGTCGCCCGACGCCAGGTCGCGCCGCTCATCGTCGATGCGCTGAAGCGGCTTGAATATCGCGGCTACGACTCGGCCGGTGTCGCCACCATCGAGCATGGTGAGCTTGGTCGCCGCCGCGCCGAAGGCAAGCTCATCAATCTCGAGCGCCGGCTGAAGGACGAGCCGCTCGACGGCACGATCGGCATCGGCCACACGCGCTGGGCGACGCATGGCGTGCCCAATGAGACCAACGCGCACCCGCATTTTTCCAGCGGCGTCGCCATCGTCCACAATGGCATCATCGAGAATTTCGCCGAATTGCGCGACGAGCTCACCCGCGACGGCTACAAATTCGCTTCGCAGACCGATACCGAGGTCGTGGCGCATCTGGTGGCGCGCGAGCTCGCGAGGGGTCTGAAGCCGGTGGAAGCCGCGCATGCTGCGCTGAAGCGGCTGTCCGGCGCGTTCGCGCTGGCGATCATGTTCAAGGGCGACGAGGATCTGATCGTCGGCGCCCGCAACGGTCCGCCTCTGGCCGTCGGCCATGGCGATGGAGAGATGTTTTTGGGCTCCGACGCGATCGCGCTGGCGCCCTTCACCAACTCGATCACCTATCTCGAGGATGGCGACTGGGCGGTGGTGCGCCGCGAAGGCGTGACCATCTACGACATCGACGGCAACAAGGTCGACCGCAAGCGCCAGCAGTCGCTGTCGACCAGCTTCATGGTCGACAAGGGCAACCGCCGGCATTTCATGGAAAAGGAAATCCATGAGCAGCCGGAGGTGATCTCGCACACGCTGGCGCATTACGTCGATTTCATTTCCGGCAAGTCGAAGCCGCTCGACCTGCCGTTCGACTTCGCCAGGATCGGCCGGCTGGCGCTGTCGGCCTGCGGTACCGCCTATCTCGCCGGGCTGATCTCGAAATACTGGTTCGAGCGCTATGCGCGGCTCCCCGTCGATATCGATGTGGCCTCGGAGTTCCGCTACCGCGAAATGCCGCTTTCGGCCAATGACGCGGCCTTCTTCATCTCGCAGTCGGGCGAGACTGCCGACACGCTTGCCTCGCTGCGCTATTGCCGCCAGGCCGGCATGAAGATCGGCGCCGTCGTCAATGTGCGCGAATCGACCATGGCGCGCGAATCCGACGTCGTGCTGCCGACGCTTGCCGGCCCGGAGATCGGCGTCGCCTCGACCAAGGCGTTCACCTGCCAGCTGTCCGTCTTGGCCGCGCTTGCGGTCCGCGCGGGCGTGGCGCGCGGCACGATCTCGCCCGATCAGGAAAAGCAGCTGGTGCGCGAGCTTTCGGAAGCGCCGCGTTTCGCCACTCAGGTGCTGAAGCTCGACGAGCAGATCGAGCGCATCTCGCGCGAGCTGTCGCGCTACAAGGACGTGCTCTATCTCGGCCGCGACACCAATTTCCCGCTGGCCATGGAAGGGGCGCTGAAGCTCAAGGAGATCTCCTATATCCACGCCGAGGGCTATGCCGGCGGCGAGCTCAAGCACGGGCCGATCGCGCTGATCGACGAGAACATGCCGGTGATCGTGATCGCCCCGCATGACCGCATCTTCGAAAAGACGGTCTCGAACATGCAGGAAGTGGCGGCGCGCGGCGGCAAGATCATCCTGATCACCGATGCCAAGGGCGCGGCGCAGGCCGGCATCAAGACGATGGAGACGATCATCCTGCCCGAGGTGCCGGAGATTATTGCGCCGATCATCTACGCGCTGCCGATCCAGATGCTCGCCTATTTCACCGCCGTGTTCATGGGCACCGACGTCGACCAGCCACGCAATCTGGCGAAGTCGGTGACGGTGGAGTAACGGACGGGCGGCTATCACCGGCGTTCTCGCGTGGCCCGGGGAAGGTCTACGCGGCAGTCGAATCGCCCCAAGGCGACTGTGGCGTCTATCTCGTCGCGGACGGTATCAACAAGCCTTGCCGCTGAAGCTTCGAGCCCCTAGCTTCGCGGATCTGCAGGCGATGGATCTGCTCCATCGCGGCTTTGAGAAAGCGCCACGACGGGCCTTCCGCATTGCGGTTGCAGGATAGTGTTTGCCCAAGACGCTGCTCGTGGCGCCTTTAGCGGACCAACTATTTAGTTTGATGGGCAGGGAGAGCTCCGAAGTGGTTCACAGTGGCTTGAAGAGCGCTTCTAATCCAACTTCTGGAACACTCGCCACTGTGATCGGTCATTCACGCTCTTGCTAACTGCCTCCGGTCCCTTCGGCGAAATGCAGCCGGCCTTGGACGCGGTCTGGAAAGCCAAACCGCAGGGAAGCTCGATTTGACGCTTATAGTTGCCCGATACGGCAGACACCAGAATGGAGCTGAGGGACCAGCGCTCCCCAATGCGCTGAAAAGCCCTCACACTTTTGGCCCACCGGCTGCAATCATGGCATGTGCGGAGCGTGTCCATCGATTAGAGAGCGGAGCGCGACATTGGAGCAATACGCCGGTTCATGCGTTGGCTTTCAACTCTACTCGAAGGACCCACGTCATTGGACACTACTGCAAAGCTAGCCAAGCTGCGCCGACATGTCCGCATTCTAGTAGACCTTGGCCGAATGGCGGGAGAGGAAGCTTCGCTCAGCCGCTTCCTCGATCAGGCTTGTGTGCAGGTAGCCCGGGCCGTTGAAATAGACCACGCAAAGATCCTTCGCTACCGACCCCCTACGGCTGACCTGTTCATGGAGGCCGGCTTCGGATGGAGGCCGGGGACTGTGCGCAACGCCATCTTTTCGGCGGATCTGCGATCACCGCCTGGCCGAACCTATCAGACGGCTGAGCCTTTGGTGATTGTGAATGGCGCGGCCGCCGACGAGGATAGCGAATACGTCTTTTCCGATGTGCTGAAAGAACACGGCATCAAATCGCTGGCGAACGTGCCGATCCTGATCAAAGGCGCTGCTTGGGGTGTGTTGGAAGTGGATTCCTCGGTCACGCGCGACTTCAGCGAAGATACCGTCGACTTCATGACAGCTGCTGCCGCCCTCGTCGCTTCAGTAATGCGGCAGCCAGAAGTGGACCGAAGCAACGTGGAAGCCACCACCGCTCTAGTTGTGGAGCCTCAACAGGTTGTCTTCGGACAAGGCGAGTCTGCTGATGGGCGTGTTGGCCTTAAGGCTACCATGGGGTCGGTGCCAGTTGTAGCGATGAAGCCAGAGAGGCAGCTCTTCAGCTCTTTGATCGGAGGTGTCGTAAGCCCTGGCGTATGCCCACTCGCGTAGGGCAGTCTGAATGAAGCGCTCGGCCTTGCCATTGGTCTTTGGCGTATACGGCTTTGTGCGGATGTGTTTGAGATGCAATCGCTTGCAGGCCTTGGCGAAGACTCTCGATATATAGCAGCTACCGTTGTCGGTCATGATGCGGGTCACCTTTACGCCGAGGCCCCTGTAATAGGCGATGGCAGCCTTGAGGAAGGCGATGGCGCTGCGCGTCTTCTCGTCGGGTTTGATTTGGCTGAAGGCGACGCGGGATGCATCGTCGATGCAGACATGGACGAACTCCCAACCCGGACCGCCGCGCTTGGAACTGCGCCAGGTGCTCTGGCCCGTGCGATCGCCGGTGATGCGATGACCAACCCGCTCGAAGCGGCCGAGCTTCTTGATGTCGATGTGGATCAGCTCGCCCGGATGGGCACGTTCATAACGGCGTACCGGCGGCAGCGGATCCAACGCCATGAGGTTGTTCAGGCCGAGGCGCCTGAGTACACGACTGACCGTCGCGGGCGAGACGCCGACCTCCTTGGCGATGTGCTTTCCGGACCTGCGCTCCCGGCGCAGGGCCTCGATGCGAGCAACGACTTGCGGCGGCGTCGGACGGTACAGACGCCGTGGTCGAGAGCTACGATCCTGCAGACCGGCCACACCCTCGGCTCGATAGCGCGCAACCCACTTGCGCACCGTATGCGGGCAAACGCCTGCGGCACGTGAGGCGGCCTGCGGCGTCTGCCCGCGCAGCACTTCAGCCACAACTCGCTCTCGACCGTGCGGCGTCAGTCGGGCATTCTTATGGATGTTCATTCGGTCCTCCTGTGAGAATCGCTAAAGCTTCAGCAACTTCAGCTTCCTCGCTCGGGACCGAATGAACAACCTCCTGAAAGCTCACATCTAGTTCAGGCGCAACAACGCGAGGTGCTGTTGCGGGAAATGCAGCACCGCGTGAAGAACAACTTTCAGCTCATCCTGGCCTCGATAGCCATCCAGAAGCGGCGCTTGGAAAGCCCGGAGGCGCACCGGGCCCTGGAACACGTGGCTAACCGAGTTAATGCCATTTCGCTTGCCCACGATCAGCTGGCACCCAGTCAGGACCTTCGAACGGTGGATGTCGCCGGTTACCTGCGTGCGCTCTGCGCGTCGCTGCAGACGCAGGTGGAAATTGCTACGATCGAGCTCGCGGCCGACGAGGTCGAGCTCTCGATCGAACGCGCGGTGCCGCTCGGTCTCATCTTGAATGAAGCTGCGATGAATTCAGTCAAGCACGCCTTCGGATCCGAGGGCGGGCGTATCGTTGTCAAGCTTGAGTCCGGGATCGGCTACGGCGAGGCACGCCTGACCGTAGCTGACAACGGTCGCGGCATTCAAAACCCCCGACCCGGCGGGTCGGGACAGAAATTGATCCAGGCTCTCGCCCGGCAAATGGGTGGCCATGTCCAGCAAGAGAGCTCTGCCGCGGGTACGACAATAACCCTGATCTTCCCCGTCATTTCATAGCGCTAGCATCCTGTTGCGGCGGCGTGCATCGTCGCCGCATGCGCTTCGAGTCGCTCTGGCTAATCGAAACGGCAGAGCGCTCCGTTAAGCACACGAGCAAATCCTGAAGGCGGGATGCAGCGCGATTATTTGCCCAGGCACGTTGCTACAAAAGCCAGTGCGGAGTCCGCTGGTTCTGCGCCCGGGCCTAAAGGAATAGACAGCCGGCTCTCAAATTTGAATGCCGCTATAGCTATTTTGTGTCAAAATGGCAGCATGTCGAAGTACCTCTTTGAGGTTGTGCGAGACGGGCAATCTCTGGGAGATGCCTGGGTCGATTTCGGCAATTGGAGTGAGTTGCGACGAGAAGCGCTCAAGACTCTCCATGACATCGCTATCGACGAAATGTTCGCCAGCGATTTGGATTCAACCATGACGGTTTCCGTGCAGAACGAGGCTCGGAAAGTGGTATATGCTGCCACCATTAGCGTCTCTCAGTCGTTTCCGGTTTCGCAGGATCCCCACTAGCCGGGAACATCGTTGGCCGCGCAAAGTTACTTTCCCGGCCACGATCGGATGAAGCAGGAGCAGCTCGAGATCGACCGGCTGCGGAAGGAAGTGGCGAAGCTGAAGGCGGAGCGCGGCATCCTAAAAAGGCCGCAGCCTTCGCCGCGAGGGAAGGATATGAGGTTCGCTTTCATCGCGAGGCACCGGTGGCGTGGCTGTGCGAGGCGCTGGACGTATCCCGCCCAGGCTTCCACGCCTGGCTCAACCGGAGCCCCAGCTAGCTCCCGCACGCGAGATCGATCTTCGATCTCATCGACCAGGCCGGGCTTGAAGGCTTGGTTTCGAAGCACAAGGACAGGGTTTATCGGGGCGGCAATTCAACGGCATGGCTAAAGATCAAGTCGTACGCGATCGACGAATACGATCTGCTCGGCGCTGAGCGCGAGCCCGGCAAACCGGCATTTGCCCTTATGGCCGAGCGCAACACGGGGCGCTATGTCGGATCGGCCTTCATCACCTTGAATCGCGAGATGCGGGAACGGCTATGGAAGCGGGTGCAAAAGCGTCCTGGGTCGCCGCCGAAGGGCATGAAGCGGCCAGCGACGCAATGGGTCAATCCGGGCTAGTCGGCCGCGTGAAGAACATGCGCGGCGAAGAGGATCTGCGGCACGCGAAGAGTAGTGGAGCTACTGCGATGCCAATTCGCCAGAAGGCACAGGAGGCCGGAATTTTCGAGCCTGCCGAATTGGAGTTCCTGGCAAGGGTGTTCGACCGCCTGAAATATGAGGACCAGACTGCCGATCAACGTGAGGCTCTGGCGTCCCGCATCCTAGCCAACTTCATGGCCAGCATCGAGGGTGAGGAAGAGCTTGTCTCGCTGTCAAGGCTACCTTGGGGCCGCTCACACATGTCGTAGCGGCTTCGCCGTCGTTGCCTCATAAGTCGAGCTAGCTGTTGCGGCCGAGCTACAGCGCTTTACCTGAGATTCTATTAGGAAAGGCCTGTGCTGGGTTTCCTGGGTTTCGGGCGGACCATCCGGGGAAGGGGCGCACAGCAGTTTTGAGGGAAGATAACCCGTCGGCTTAGGTCGGCGGGTTTTTCTTTGGGTTGCCTTGTCAAATGGAAGGAGGCTTAGGCCCCCGAGTTTTCCGTAGTTGGAACCGATTCGCCGCTATTCAGCCGTCTTAACCGGGATTCGAAATCGATAGATGATACCCCGCTCGCTATCCGCCACTCTCACCCATTTCTCGTCGGCGCTGGCTTTCCAGTCTTCCGTTACAACAGCGTCGCTGATCACGCGGGCCACGGCCTCTTCACGTGTCGCGGCAGTGATCTCGCGGCCCGCCATCGGCCGCCGAGCGGATGCCCGAAGATACATCCTCGCCGAGCACCACTCTGCGCATGACGCGACGCGTACACCGGCCGGCGACTTGGTGGCAGGCGTGCTGTAAGGGGAATGGTGCCGCCGCTTTCCTGAGGGTCGGAATGACTGACTGGCTGATGCTTTCAGAGACCAAGCGTCCAGTTGGCCCTTGGCATCCTCATCGGCCCGTCACGCTCGAGCGACACAGCTTCGGTCACCTCGGCCGCTGCCTTCAGAACCAGATCTGCAGAGCGCTCGACCTCATCGAGCCGCCTCATAATCCGGAGGCGGAGACGCACTAGCTGGTGCAGCTCGGAACGCCTCTCGCCAATGGTCAAAGCTTCAAAACGCAAAACACTTACTCGGCACGCGGTACGAGCGGATATGGTCGCTCAGACCCGTCGCCACCGCGAGATCGCCATGTGGCGAAACGCCTCCACCCTTTGACGTACTCCGAGAGCCGATGGGCGTCAGAACCCGAGCGTTTCGCCCGCTTCCAGCTTGGCAAAGTCTGCCGCCGGCCTCTCCTGCGTGGCCGCATCGGCGAACTCCTCCAAGGCCTCTTCGACTTCGTCGACTGAGGTCGCTGTTAACTGCATGTGAAACAATACCCGATGCGTAAGCATCGCGATTTTGGCATCGCGGAATAGCTGGTGGTGATGCATCGATGCCGTATCGAAATCGGCGATCTGCATGACGGTCGCTCCTCAGTGAGCTGCCGGCACGATCTTGAGCAGCCGACGGCGAGCAGCTTTCGCCCGTGCCT
This sequence comes from Mesorhizobium sp., assembly GCF_004963255.1. Taxonomy (GTDB): domain Bacteria; phylum Pseudomonadota; class Alphaproteobacteria; order Rhizobiales; family Rhizobiaceae; genus Mesorhizobium. The sequence continues at coordinate 56,612 of NZ_SUGA01000013.1, forward strand.
GGCCGGCTCGTATGCGGCTGCAAAGGGCCAGACTAACGGCGAGGCCGTGGTCCTCATCGAGCAGGGCCGTCGCTTGCTTCAGCGAGTGCTCGGCTCGCTTTGCGCGTTGCCGTGCGACCGCCATCTCCAAGACCGTAAGTTCGATCATCGTTCGGCATCCTTTCGGGTTGCCGTCCCTTCGAGAAATCAATCGGCGCCGGCAGCTTTTGTTCCTGCGACGGAACGTCTGGAGGCGAGATCCATGAACGGCTCTCCAGACCCGCAAATCCGTCCTCGACGCAGCTGCGGCATGACTGGCGCATCCCGCCTTTAGCCTCGTGCTGTCTTGCGCTTGAACGTCACAATGGCGCGGGCACGATCGACATCCGCGTCAAATCCGGCCGCTTGCCACGACTTGCATTGGACATGGGTCGTTGTCTTGGGATCTTCGTTGGCCCACCACCAATCGTATTTCCGGGCCGAGGCCGGTAAGCTGGCCATTTTTTCCAAAGACTTGAAACTCAATGTCACAACGTCATCAGTTCGCGTCATGAGATAGTCCCGCCAGGAATCGTAGTGCGCCATGGGGTGATTAGATATCAGCGCTTCGATTTCTTTGGCGGAGCCGGTTCGCCTTGCTTGCCATCTGAGTGCGCAAGCAGGATCCGGCGCGATGATGCATGGACAGGAGGCTTGCCGCGTACCGCGATTGAGATCACACATGAGTCTTTGCGCTTTAGTTCATCAAGATAATCGGCCCACCATTGCATCATCCGAACTCGCTCTTCCCAGTGCTCTGCTCGGGCGTAGGCGCGACGGACATCGTTGTTCTCAATATGGGCCAGCTGCCGCTCTATCGCGTCAGGATGCCACTTACCGCACTCATTCAGCAGAGTTGACGCAGTTGCTCGAAATCCATGGGCGGTAGCTTCGTCCTTGCCGTAGCCCATGCGGCGCAGGGCGGCATTGAGCGTATTGTCGGAAATTGGGCGCGAACCCGAACGGACCCCAGGAAACAACAGTGACCCTCCACCTGAGATTTCCCGAAGTGAGGTCAGGGCGCTGACGGCTTGCCTCGGAAGGGGTATGCGATGCGGCCGTCGCATTTTCATACGTGATTGAGGAATGATCCAGACCGAGCTTTCGAAATCGAACTCTCCCCATTCAGCCGCGCGCAGCTCACCCGGGCGGGGAAACAGCATTGCCATCAGCTTCAAGGCGGCTCTGGTTGTTGGCTGTCCGTCAAATGCATCGACCGCCCTCAGTAAGCCCCCCAAGGCCTTAGGATCGGTAATCGCAGCACGAGGCGTGACCGTCGGACTGATGAGTGCGCCCCTCAGGGCGATGGTCGGATCTCCCCCGGCGCGTGCGGTCGCGATTGCGTACCGAAACACCGTGCCGATGGTGGAGCGTAGTCGCCTAGCAGACTCGTATCGACCGCGAACCTCGACGCGACGAAGGGCGGTAAGGATAGTGGCCGGATCGATGTCCCGAATGCACATGTCGCCAATTGTCGGATAGGCAAAGTGGAGGAGCCATTTGACCTTGCTGATCGTCCGGTCGGCACGCCCCTCCTTCTTCAGCTTCTCAACATATTCGTCCCCAATTGAGCGAAAGGAGTCCTTTGCCGAGTCTGCCTTCCGCAAACTGCGTTCCTTTCCAGGATCTATGCCAGCCATCAGGAGCCGTTTAGCGTCATCACGCGCTTGGCGCGCCTCGGCCAGGGAGATAAGAGGATAGCCGCCCAGTGCTAGCAGTTTCTGCTTGCCGTCGCAGCGGTAGGCGAGCCTCCAGAGGCGAGAGCCCGTGGGCTGCACCCATAGCTGCAGTCCGCCTCCGTCTGATAGTTTGACAAGCTTGGAAGCGGGGCGGGCGTTGCGGCATTTCATGTCGGAGAGGGCCATTTGTCAGGTCTCCCTTGGCTGCTTCGATACCATCAGGATGTCGAATACCAACGTAAATACCACCCCCCCGCCTCGTTGGACCAAATGCGCCCGAAGCGCTCCTGGCCAGCGCAAATGCGCCATTTGACAGAAAAAGATCAACGATTTCATGCGTTTGCGGAAGCCGCAGCGTAGAAGCTTCGGCGAAAGGGAATGTCGGGAGAAGAGGGGATGGTGCCCAGAGGCGGATTCGAACCACCGACACGCGGATTTTCAGTCCGCTGCTCTACCAACTGAGCTATCTGGGCCTGCGCCGGCTAACGGGATGCGCCCGCCGGGTTTCGCGAAGGCACCAGGCGGCGCCCCTTGAAAGCGCGTGGGTTATAGCACGGGAATCTTGGCTGTCCAGCGCCTAACGGGCGATTTTCCGGGGCAATTGTCGCAGGCGCCTGATGGGGTTCGAACGATGTCGGCAAAGGAGCAATCGCACTTTCGGGCAAAGCCGGAATCTGATTGCCCGCAACCACCCTAAAGCATGTCTCCCGAAAGTGGGAACCGGTTTCGGGATAACCACATGCGTAAATCAAAAACCTAAAGCGCATGGAGCGATTCTGAAAGATCGCGACGCGCTTTAGAAGCGGGCGTGCCGCTGGCGCTTAGCCCTCGTCCTTGGGGTCAGGCTTCGGGCTGTCCTCGTCGTCCTCTTCGCCGTCACGGCCGGGGATGACATAGGCGCCCTTCAGCCAGCGATTGAGGTCGATGTCCTTGCAGCGCGCGGAACAGAACGGATAGTGCTCGCGCGAGGACGGTTTTCCGCATTCGGGGCAGGGCCGCTTCGGCCGAAGCGGTGTCACCTTGTCGTCCAGGCTCATGGCCGCGCGACGTGCCAGTTCTTGTGCGCCTTGAAGCCTTCGCCGGAAAGCAGCGCCACGCTCTCATAAAGCGGCAGGCCGACCACATTGGTGTAGGAGCCGACCAGCTTGACGACGAAGGAGCCGGCCAGGCCTTGCACGGCATAGCCGCCGGCCTTGCCGCGCCATTCGCCGGAGGCGATATAGGCGTCGATCTCCTCGCGCGGCAGCCGCTTGAAGCGCACCCTGGTCTCCACCAGCCGCTGGCGCAGCTTGCCGCCGGGCGTGATCAGGCAGACGCCGGAATAGACGCGGTGCGAGCGGCCGGAGAGCAGGCCGAGGCAATTGATGGCGTCGTCGATCGTCTCGGCCTTGGGCAGGATGCGCCGCCCCACCGCCACCACCGTGTCGGCGGCGAGGATGAAGGCGGGCGCGTAATCTTCCTCGCTTTTCAGCGAGGCCAGCGCCTTCTCGGCCTTGTCCTTGGACAGGCGCTTGGCCAGCGAACGCGGATGCTCGGCGCGCTGCGGCGTCTCGTCGACATCGGCGGGCAGCACCCGGTCCGGCTCGATGCCGGCCTGCTGCAAGAGTTCGATGCGGCGCGGCGAACCCGAGGCAAGCACGAGCTTCTGCAGGATGCTCATCGTGCTTAACGCCGATTTGCTACTTGAAACGGTAGGTGATGCGGCCCTTGGTCAGGTCGTAAGGCGTCATCTCGACCAGGACCTTGTCGCCGGTCAGCACGCGGATGCGGTTCTTGCGCATGCGGCCGGCCGTGTGGGCGATGATTTCATGTTCGTTTTCGAGCTTCACGCGGAACATCGCATTGGGCAGCAGTTCGGTGACCACACCTGGAAACTCGAGGACTTCTTCCTTCGGCATTCGATACCTTTGCTTGGATGGTAGGTCCAGCACCCGGCTGGAAATTGCGGCGGAACCTATATGATAATCGTGCGCTTGTGAACACGCTTAATCCGTGGTGTTTCCTGCCTCTGGGCGCAGGAAACGTCGGCTTATGCGCGTTTTCAGCCGCTCCCGCACATCGCGATAGGCCGCCATGATGTGCTCGCGCGTCCCGCCGGTGTCGGTCGGGTCCGGCATCGGCCAGTATTCGACCTCGACGGCGAGCGAACGGGTGAGCTCGAGCGCGGCGTGGTGGGCCTCCGGCGCCAGCGTCACGATCAGGTCGAAATAGTCATCCTCCAGATCCTCCAGCGTCCGGGGCTGGCGCTCGCCAAGCGACAGGCCGTCCTCGGCAAGCACCGCATCGACGAACGGATCGCGCTCGCCGGCGCGCACGCCGGCCGAAGCGACGAAGGTGGTGGCGGGCAGCATGCGGCGCGCCAGCTGCTCCGCGATCGGCGAGCGCACGGCGTTCATGCCGCACAGAAACAGGATCGAGTGGGGCAGGGGGGCCGGCACTAGAGCATGATCCCGAAAAGTGGGAACCGGTTTTTGGAAAAGATCATGCTCCAATAAAGAGCGGGACCAGGACGGCGGTTCAACGAAACGTCATCCTGATCTAGCCCCGCCAGTGCAGCACGCAGACCAGCGTGAACAGCCGCCGCGCCGTGTCGAAATCGATCTCGATCTTGCCGGCCAGCCGATCCATCAGGGTCTGCGAGCCCTCATTGTGCAGGCCGCGCCGCCCCATGTCGATCGCCTCGATATGGCTGGGCGTCGAGGAGCGGATGGCCTCGTAATAGCTTTCGCAGATCAGATAATAATCCTTGACGATGCGCCTGAGCGGCGTCAGCGACAGGATGTGGGTGACCACCTCGGCGCCGTCCTCGCGGCTGACGGCAAAGACCAGGCGCGACTCGGCCAGCGAAAGCTTGAGCCTGTAAGGACCCGCACCGTCGTCGTTGACCGGCCGAAAACTGTTCTCCTCGATGAGGTCGAAGATCGCCACCGCCCGCTCGTGCTCGACATCGGGCGTCGAACGTCCGATCGTTTCGTCGAGCTCGACGTCGATCAGCCTGTCGCGGGTTTGGTCGCGGCCGGGCATCGCTACATGTTCAGCCTGATCGCGACGGAGCGGGCATGCGCATCGAGCCCTTCCGCCTTGGCAAGCGCGATCGCGGCGGGCGCCAGCGCCTTGAGCTGCTCCGGCCCGAGCTTCAGGATCGAGCTGCGCTTGACGAAATCGAGCACGGACAGACCCGAGGAGAAACGCGCCGAACGTGCTGTCGGCAACACGTGGTTGGAGCCGCCGACATAGTCGCCGATCACTTCCGGGGTGTGCCGGCCGATGAACACGGCACCCGCGTTGCGCATCCTGGAGAGGAAGCCCTCGGCATCGTCGAAGGCGAGCTCGACATGTTCCGCCGCGATCCTGTCGACCAGCGGCAGCGAGGCCTCGAGCGTCGGCACCAGGATCACCGCGCCGAAATCGCGCCAGCTGGCGGCCGCCGTCTCGCCGCGCGGCAGGACTTTCAGCTGGCGTTCGACCGCCTGCTCGACCGCCCTGCCGAATTCGGCATTGTCGGTGATCAGGATCGACTGCGCCGAGACATCATGCTCGGCCTGCGCCAGAAGGTCGGCCGCGATCCAGTCCGGATCGTTGTCGGCATCGGCCACCACCAGCACTTCCGACGGTCCGGCGATCATGTCGATGCCGACCGTGCCGAACACCTGGCGCTTGGCCGCCGCGACATAGGCATTGCCGGGACCGACGATCTTGGCGACGGGCCTGATCGCCTCGGTGCCATAAGCAAGCGCCGCAACGGCCTGCGCGCCGCCGACGCGGTAGATCTCCGAAACGCCGGCAAGGTCGGCCGCCACCAGCACCAGCGGATTGATGACGCCGCCCGACGCCGGCACGACGATGACGATGCGCTCGACGCCGGCGACCTTGGCCGGCACGGCGAGCTACCCGAGCTCGGTGCTGATGAACGCCGTGCCGCCGGGCACGTAAAGGCCGACGGCCTCGATCGCCGTCCAGCGCGAGCCGAGCTCCACGCCGGCGGCGTCCGTGTAGCGGTCGTCCTTCGGCTTTTGCCGCTCGTGATGCGAACGGATACGGTCGCGCGCGAATTTGAGCGCCTCGACGGTGGCCGGATCGGCCGCTTCATAAGCCTTGGCGATGTCGTCCTTCGACACGGCGATGCCGAGCGCGCCGAGATCGGCTTTGTCGAACTTCAGCGTGTAGTCGATCAGCGCCTTGTCGCCTTCGGCGCGCACGCGGGCGATGATGTCCCGCACCACGGCCTCGACATCGGCCGACACTTCCCGCTTGGTGGTGAGGAAGGCCGAAAAGCGCTGCTCGAAATCGGTATCGGACTGGCGGAGCGTGATGGCCATCGTCAGCCTCTGTGCACAGGTCGCGAGGTGGCTTCCCAGGCGCCGCCGACATCGGCAAGCCGTGCCTCGACGCATTCGACGTCGAGCATGATGGTGCCGCCGCCCGAAAACACCAATTCGACGATGCCGGCCGGCTTGCTGATGGCAATGAAGCTGATCGCCAGAAGCGACAGCACTTCGGCGGGCTTGTCGCGTTGTATGCCGCTGGTCTTGACGCCGAGCACGCGGTCGAAATGCAGGACACTCTGCCGCCGTTCATTGTGCTGGCGGAACAGGCCCGATTTCGCCTCCCAAACGAAGCGGTTCATGGTCAGCACGAAGCGCTTGGCCGCCGGCAGGTACTCCAGGTCGGAGACCTTCATCACGGCGTCCTGGACATGCGCCGAGACGATGCTCAGATCCTGATCGTCGAGCGCGATGAGCTTGAGAGCTGCCATGCGGAATTTGTACCTAAGGTTGGTTTCAGCCTTCTGTTAGGCGGTCTTTCCAGTCCGTGCAACCTCGGCACGGATGCAGCCAAAGGCAATCACGCCGGGTCCGTGCTGCCCCTCATCGCCCTGCCGGGCACTTCTCTCCGCATAGTGACGGGGAGAAGGGAGGCTTTCGTCAGGGATTTCGCCAATCGCGAACGTTGCAGCAAAGGCGCCAAGGGTGCAGTCGCGGCCTTCTCCCGTTCACGGGGAGAAGGTGCCCGAAGGGCGGATGAGGGCAGCGCCAGCTTCAAAATTGGCCGCCCCTAACACGTGCGAGGCTTATGAGGCTTATTTTGTCTGGAGCACCTGCTTCGTGCGCGTCAGCCCGAAATGCGCTCGATCACCGCGCCGCAGCCCGAGAGCTTCTCTTCCAGCCGCTCGAAGCCGCGGTCGAGGTGGTAGACGCGGTTGACCGTGGTTTCGCCCTCGGCGGCAAGGCCGGCGATCACCAGCGACACCGAGGCGCGCAAATCGGTCGCCATGACGGGAGCGCCCTTCAGCTTGGCGACGCCGTCGACGATCGCCGTCTGGCCGGAAAGCGTGATGTGGGCGCCCAGCCGCGCGAGCTCCTGCACATGCATGAAGCGGTTTTCGAAGATCGTCTCAGTGATGCGCGATTTGCCCTTGGCCATGGTCATCAGGCCCATGAACTGTGCCTGCAGGTCGGTCGGGAAGGCGGGGAAGGGGGCGGTGGTCACGTCGACCGGCGCAATGCCGGCGCCATTGCGCTTGACGCGGATGCCCTCGTTGGTCGGCGTGATTTCGGCGCCGGTCTCGACGAGAACGTCGAGCGCCGTCTGCAACAGGTCGGGCCGCGCGCCTTCCAGCACCACATCGCCGCCGGTCATCGCCACCGCCATGGCATAGGTGCCGGTCTCGATGCGGTCGGGTATGACACGGACACGGGCGCCGGACAGCGCCTCGACGCCCTGGATGGTGATGGTGGAGGTGCCGGCGCCGTGGATCTTGGCGCCCATGGCGATCAGGCATTCGGCGAGATTGACGATCTCCGGCTCGCGGGCGGCGTTTTCGAGCACCGTCTCGCCCTTGGCGAGCGAGGCCGCCATCATCAGCACATGGGTGGCGCCGACCGAGACCTTCGGGAAGACGTAACGATTGCCGACCAGGCGGCCATTCCGGGTCTTGGCCAGGACATAGCCGTTGTCGACGTCGAGTTCCGCGCCAAGGACCTGCAGGCCCTCGAGGAACAGGTCGACCGGGCGCGTGCCGATGGCGCAGCCGCCGGGCAGCGACACCTTGGCTTCGCCCATGCGGGCAAGCAGCGGCCCGATGACCCAGAAGGAAGCGCGCATCTTCGACACCAGCTCGTAAGGCGCGGTGGTGTCGACGATGTTGCGGGCGGAAAAATTGATCGTGCGCGAATAGCCTTTCTGCTGGCTCTCGCGGCGGCCGTTGACGGAATAGTCGACGCCGTGGTTGCCGAGGATGCGGATCAGCTGCTCGACATCGGCCAGATGCGGCACGTTTTCGAGCGTCAGCGTGTCGTCGGTGAGCAGCGAGGCGATCATCAGCGGCAGTGCCGCGTTCTTGGCGCCCGAGATCGGAATGGTACCGGCCAGCTCATTGCCGCCGACAATTCTGATGCGATCCATAAGAAAACGTCCCCTCGGCCAGAACAAGCCGGTTCAATCGGTTGATGCGCCCGGCTTAGACCATTGGCCGGCTTGGTTCAAGAAATAGGATTTTCCTAAAACCGGACCGACTATGGCCGGGCAGTATGGCTGATTTGGTCAGTCCTTGTGCATTTTTCCAGCAGCCGGCAAGCCTTCCGACCGTTGATCGGCATCGCGGGCGCGCTGCTTGTCAGCGTCGCCAGCGCGCCGCGAACGCGTCTGCGCCTTGCGCTTCTGCAGATTGGCGCGCAGCGCCTCGGCCAACCGTTCCTTGCGCGCGGCTTCGCCCTTTTTCGGTGGATTTGTCTTCTCGCCCATTATCCAATCCCTGACCGGTGGTCAGCCGGCTGCGATTCCGCAATGGGTAGCATTTTGGCCCGGCGATGTCATGAAAGCAGGCCGTCCGGCGGGTTTCACGCTGTGGATCGGCCGCGCATACCGTCCCAAACCGCTTAATGGCGGCCAAGAATCGCATGCGACGCTTTGGGTTTTTCTTGGCCTTGCGCTTGCCGGTTCGATATGGCAGAAGCGCCGCCATCGCAGGCTGCGGTAGCTCAGTGGTAGAGCACTCCCTTGGTAAGGGAGAGGTCGAGAGTTCAATCCTCTCTCGCAGCACCAGCCTTCCCCTGCAATTGTCGCATAGGGCAGCGCCTGACGATGGTCTGGCGCCTACCCAATGGCAATGCCTCGCCTGCGAGGCCTTGTGGCGGGATGGTCACGCAGAGGACTGCAAATCCTTCAATCCCGGTTCGATTCCGGGCGAGGCCTCCAGTTCCGGCGCCACCACGGCCCAGCCGTGTTTACCGGTGCGACCAGGAAGCAGGCCGATCGCGCCGGCTCAGTTGGTGACGTGCGACAGCCGCAGGCCGGCTTCGTCGGGGGCCTCGGCCATGCCTTCCTCCGCGAAGCGGTACATGTCCTCAAAGTCGAGCTCATGTTCGAAGACGACGCCGCCGACGCTGATCGCAAGCACGTCCTTGTCGCCCTTCGGCGCGAAATAGATTTCGCCGACCGCGCCGCGAATACGCTCGCCGATCTCCTTGGCGTCCTGGTCGCTGGCACCCGGCAGGAAGACGCCGAACATCGAGGTTCCGAGCCGGCCGATCAGATCGTCCTTGCGCACCGCGGATCGGATCGCCGATGCGATCAGCCGCAAGGCCTCGTCGCCCCATTCCAGACCGAAGCGCAGGTTGATCGACGCCAGATGCTCCGGATGGATGACCAGAAAGGCGCCGGAGCGCGGACCGGCCGGTCTCGCCGCTCTCCTGTCGACCATCGATGTGAACACTTTGCCGTTCAGGCAGCCGGTCAGTTGGTCGTAGGTGCCGGATTTGGTGAGTTCCTGCCGGTACCGGCGGATCTCGATCTGTTGCCAGCCGGTGAGGGCAAACAGCGGCAGGCCGATGACGATCGGCACGATGATGGCCGTGACGGCCCCGCGGGCGAACGGCGTCAGGCTGTCGCTGAAGAGCATCAGGTAATTCAGGGCCAGCGAAAGGGTGACGCAGCCGGCGGTGCCAAGCACGGCCAGCAAGGTGAGGTGCTTCCACGTTTGAGCCGGCGCGGTCGGTGTTTTCGTGGTCAAGGGCCAATCTCCTGTTCGACGCATTGCCTTACAGGAGGTCCGTTGCAAATTCGGTTTCAGGGAAGCGTACAATTTGATGCAAAGTCGACTTCTTCTCCATGGAAGCGCTGGATCCGGCCCACGCATGCGACCGCGGCCCGCGGCTTGCGCGCTTGATGACCTGCCGGCCGGGGCAGCCCTCATTTTCTAGAATCGCTCAATCGCTCTGACCATTCTGCTTTCACGCAATTCTATGACGGAACCGGCTTCCCCGCGGCGCTATTGCGGTGGTCCGAAAATGCCCATCCTGGCTTCTCTCGCCACCGCTTCCGCCTTGCCGTAGATGCCGGTGGGAGCGGCCAGCGCCCAACCGTTGGAGACCAGCCAGGCGCCGACATCCTGCTTGCCGAGCGCGCAGGGCGCGGCGATCGCGAAGCGGTCGGCATCCGGCGGCAGCAGGCATTTCAGCGCCCGGCCGCGCAACCAGGCGTTGAAGGTGGCCCGCGCCCGCTGGCCGCAGGGCCAGGCGGTGTTGTCGAACGTGCAGGTCCTGTCGGGGGCCATGTCGATCGTGCCGCTGATGGCGACCGTGCGTCCCATGGCCTCGAAGACCGCCGAGGAGGTCGCAACCGGACCGAAAAGCAGCGTCTCGCGCCAATCCCGCGGCATCGGCGTTTTCGGTCGCGGCGCGAGCCCGAGTTCGCCGAGCGGAGGGCGCGGCTCGATGCGATCGATCCCGGACGGGTCGAGCGGCGGCGGCGCAATGAGATTCTCGGCGATCTTGCGTGCCGGCTCGCCCGGCCGCGTGTCTTGCACCGGGGCCTGAGAGCCAAGCTTGAGGTCGTCGGCATCCTGGGTCGGCGTGACCGGAGGCGGGTCGGGCGGCAGCCAGCGCCTGCCCTCGGCGATCAGCAGCATGCCGGCGAGCAGCCCGAGACCACCGAGCATCGGCGCCAGTAGCGGGCGGCTGGGCGGTCTCGCCTGGCTCACGCGCGCGCCTCCGCGAAATCGCGCCGACGGCCGGTGATGCTGATCCAGCCCGACCCCGTTAGCTCCTGTCGACACGACGCCATCCCGACCGTTGATCCCTCCGCACATTAGACATGAGCGACATTCCTTGAAAAGCAAGGCGTTGCGTTAAGTCTCGCGCAACCAATGCGGCCTAGAATCGGCCATCGGATGTCGAGGGGATGACATGATGCGCAAGCCGATACTGCTTTTTGCCTTTCCGGCCCTGATGCTGCTTCTCTTGGCGGCGGAGCGGATGGCGGCGCTGCTTCTCGGCTTTTATCCGGCGAGCCCCGCCGTGTGGCACGCCTGGCTTGAGCTGCGACCTTACTCGACCATGTTCTGGCAGCAGGCGCATGTCTATCTCGGCGGATCGATGGCCGTCGACGCCGCTATCCTTGTTTTCGCGGCGGGCGCCTGCTGGATGGTTTGCCAGGCAAAGAGGTCGTCCGGCTTCTTCCTTGCCAACCATGCAGCCATGCTTTTCGCCGGTCTGATGATCGCGCTGAGCAGCCATGCCGAGACAGCGAGCACGATTGCCGCCTTCACGACGCCGCGCGGCTGGCGATACTCGCTGATGGTCGATTTCAGCCTGCAGAACTGCCTGGTGCTGTGCCTCGGTCTCGCGGCGTGCGCCTATTGCCACGTGGCTTTCCTGCGCGACGCGAAACTGCGCGCCGAAGCCCGTGCGGCCCGCATGCTGGCGCTGCAGCGCGACCTGTAACCCGCCGGCCCGGGCGACGGCCCGCGGGCTCAGTTGATCTTCTTGTAATAGACCTTGCCGTCGGGCTGCTGGATGCGCTGGTAGGACGGGTTGGGGCCGGGAGGCGCGACCTTGCGCTTGAACGAGGGCAGCCCGTCGCCGGAGCTTTCATCGACTGCGGACGCATCCGCCACCGTTGTGTTGCCGAGCATGCTCGGCTCCGGAGCGCCGGTCGCCGGTTCGCTGGCCCCGACGGGCTGGCCTTGCTCGAGCCTGGCGACATTGCCGTTGATCTGGCCGAAATTCGCCTGCAGCTGGCGGTCAAGTGTTTCGAACCGGCTCTGGAACCCGTTGTTGACGGTGTCGATGCGGGCGCCGATGCGCTGCTCGAACTGGCCGAGCTCTCCCAGCCGCGCCTCTATCGTCTTGAGGTCGTTGACGCCGCGATAGAGATAGACGGCGGCCGTCACGTTGACGGCGGTGACAAGCAACGCGCCGACGGCGATGACGCCGATCATCCTGGCGCGGCTGGGCTTTCCCGGAACGGTTTCCCGGTGACCGAGTTCGATTGCCGGAACGTCCGGCTCGCTGATCATCGTCATTCAACCACCACCTTTGCGCCCACCACGACGCGCTTGAAGAGATCGATCACATCGGTGTTCGTCAGCCGGAAGCATCCGGACGTGCCGTCGAAACCGACGCCCTTGGGATCGTTGGTGCCATGGATGCGATAGAGCGTATCGCGCCCGTCGCGCGAAAGATAAAGCGCCCTGGCGCCGAGCGGATTGTAGGGACCGGCCGGCACCATCGCCGGCAGTTCGGGCTGGCGCGCGCGCATTTCCTTGGGCGGGCGCCATTCCGGCCATTCGGTCTTGGAGGCGATTTTGACCGTTCCGGTCCAGCCGAAACCGTCGCGGCCGACGCTGATCTGGTAGCGGAGCGCCTGGCCCTGGCCCGTCACCAGATAAAGCGCCTTCTCGTTTTTGCGGATGACGATCGTGCCCGGCTGCTCGCTGCTCTCAAAGGCGACTGCCTTGCGCAAGCTGGGGCCCATGGCGGGCAGCGGCGGCAGGCTTGACGCGGCTTGCGCGAAACCGCAGGCCGACATCGACGCCATGCCGATCAGGCAGGCAGCCGCGAGGCGCGCCGTCACGCGCCGCTTCGAGCTAGCGCTGGGCATTGTCCAGCCGCTCCTTGAACATGCGTTTCAAGTCCTTGTTGAAGCGCGCGCGTCCGTCCACCTCGGAGGGCAGGATGGCGCGATTGAGAGCATCGGCCAGGAGCGCGTTGTCCAGCGCCAGCGACTTGATGTGCGGCGCCTTGAAGATCTTCTCCAGCTCGCTGCGCGAGAAGTGGTTGCCGAACCATTTGCGCTTGTGCTTGTTGGCGACCAGCGTGATGCTGACCTTGTTGCCGCGCAATTCGCGGATCTTCTTGTAGAGCCGCTTGCCTTGCCTCAGCGAAGCGACGTTGAGCTCGAAGACGATGAAGATCTCGTCGCTCGTGCGCAGCACCGAGTCATGCCACGGCGCCTCGATATTGGGCAGGTCGATGACGATGTCGTCGAAGCGGTAGGCGACGAGGTCGAGCAGCCGGAACACGAAGTCGGAACCGTGTGGCTCGAACGGCAGCTGCGGCCGCTCGAAGGAGTAGAGCGTGAGGCCTGACGGCCGCGACAATTTGATGACGTCCATCAGCTCGACATCGAGCCTGTCCGGCTGGCCGATGATGCCGGAAAGGTCGAACTGATTGAACTGGTTGAGATAGGCGCCGCAATTGGCGCTCTGGAAGTCGAGGTCGACGAGGCAGGTCGCGGCCGCCCGCTCGGCCGACTTCGAGGCAAGGTGCTCCGCCGCCGAGATCGCCAGCGTGGTGGCGCCGGCCCCGCCGCTTGCGGCGATGAAGGTGATGATGCGGCTCTTGGTGCCCTGGCTGCCGGTGTCGTGGAAGGTGACGGCGTTGAGCAGCTCCTTGGCGTCGAGCGGCTTGTGCAGCCAGTCGGACGCGTTCATGCGCACCAGCACGCGCGTCTGCTCGGAGGTGAGCTCGTCCGAGATCGCGATCAGCGGCACCGACGCCCAGGCCGCGCGCGCCTCGACGATCGCCGGATTGCCGAGCAGCTCGCCATTGCCGAGGTCGAGGATGATGATGCCCGGCCGGCTGTCGACCGGCGGCCCCTTCAGGAACTCCGCCGCGTCCGAGACCTTGACGTCATAGATCGCCAGCGCGTCGAGCCGCGTGGTGACGTCGCGCTTGAAATTCGGATCCGACGAAAACAGGGCGACCTGTTTGCGCTTGGTTGGGAGAACTCTTGTGTCGATGGCGTTCATGTTGGCGCGCTCGTTTTCAGGTCTTCGCCCGTCACCGTGCTCAGCATGGAGGGCATCGTCATGTTTCCAAACCCGAGCAAACCGCCCAGGAAGAAGAACTGGAAGTCGATGTTCTGCAGGTTGACAATGATGGTCGGCACCGGGCCGTCGAGCCGCGTTTGATAGCCGAGGCCGGTTGCCGTGTAAGTCACCACGACATTATTGCGCTTCAGGCCAGGGAAGAAATGGCACATGCCGGGTCTCTGATTGGCAGACAGTACAGGGCAAGCATCGTCGTTGGTGGCTGCGGTATCGCCACGAAAGATTCGACTGAAAGCGGCAGAATTGAATATCGCGGAATTGCCGTTGCATGCGCCCGCGCTGCCGGAATATTTGCATTCGAACGAGTACGTCCCCGCTGTGATAGGCGCCCCGGGATTTGAAGCCGGATCTGCTGCTGCAAGCGTGGCTGCGTTTACTACCGGATCGGAAATCGACGCCAGCCTTGCGCCCATCTCCACGGCTTTGGTTGCCGCGTTCCATTGATAGAAGGCGTAGCCGAAGTCGACGAAGCCGAGGTTGAGGGTGAGCAGCAAAGTAATGGCGATGGCCATTTCGACCATTGCCGCTCCGTCCTCCGATTTTGTGAACCGCGTTAGCATCATTAGAACCGGATCAACCGCTCCTGATGACTGGACGTCAGTGTAATCGGACCGATATTAAGCAGCGACAGCAGGCCGACGCCGCTATAATTGATGGTGCCTGAAGCCGTTACAATGCAAACCTGCGACGTCGTCGAAAGATAGAGGACAGTGCCGGTGCCGGGGTCTACTGCGTTTTTGCAGTCGGCCGGATCGGCGATAGTCACCGCGACATCGGATGACTGCCAGCCTTTGATGCGTGCTGACCCGGTCCCCGCAACATTGCCGAAGACGACAATATTCGTGGCGATACTGGCACAATCGATCGCAGTGAGTCCGGCATCCGTATAAAGTTGGCTGTTGCAGCGTGCCGCGAAGCGCGCGCCATCGCTGAGACCGGTTTCCATCAGCAGCTTTTCGTGAATCAGGTTGCCGAACTCGAACACGCCCGCAGACAGAACGAACATCAGCGGGGCAACGATCGCCATTTCGACCAGCACGGTGCCACGCTCGTCTCGGCGAAAACGACTGAAGACACAGGACAGGAACTTCGCCATGGCTATCACCGGTATAGCTGCACTTCATCGCGCAGGAATTTGTCGAGCGTGCCCTGGCCCTCACGCCCAGTGACATCAACGAGTTCGACCCTAATGGTCTGGTCTGATCCGCTTTCGACGGTCTCGGTGATGAAGAAACTGCCGAAGGCTTCGACCGGAAGGGGTGGCGAGGAATTGCCGCCGCCCATCAGCCCGGCCGCCGCCAGCGCCTGACAGTTCAGGATGGCGCCATAGAGAATGCGTCGATCGGGATTGGAGACTTTGTTTGACGAGCAAGCGGGTGCTCCGACCTCGCCGCCGTTCGAGGCATGTCCGACGATGCCTTGCGCTATCTCATAGCGGTAGACACTGTAGCGGGTGGGCTGGTTCGTATTGCTGGCAGGGTTCACGCCATCCGCTCCCAGGGGCTTTGGAACGCTCACAGGATTGATAGTGGTCGCGAAATTGGTGCTCCAATACTGGTTGAAGTCCCAATTGCCGTTACCAATGCGATTGTTGTTGGTGCAGCCCCCAGTAGCGCAGTTGTCGCGCGGAAAGGCATCGTATTTGGTGGGATCGGGCGGGCTGGCGAGATCGGCGTTGCACGCGTTCCCCTTGCCCTTCGACGGCATCTGATAGCCTTTGCGCACGTTTTCGCCGGGAGCATAGTTGGGGTCGTTCTTGTTGCCATTCATCGACCCGTTATAGACGTCGAAGCGGACGTTAAGCGCGTCCCTGACCGTCGCGATGAACCCCGGCCGCAGCAGGACGCCTCGCGAATTGTAGCACGCCGCCGACTTGGTCTTGGCGATCATGTCCCTGATCCCGTTGGCCCCGTGTGAATCATCAGGCGGCTGCAGGAAGCCATAGTTGCCCGGTGAATTCTGCGCCGTTGAGCCGCCTTGCTGGCGCAGTTCGATAAGGCGCCGGCGCTTAGCTGGATCTGCGGCGACTGAATAAACGGTTTCGGTCGTCGAATTTTCATAGGGATTGCAGATGTAAACCGGCGTGAAGTCACAGACGCCACGAGTGAAGCCGGCGACCGAGACGGTCCCTACGGTGAACGAATTGTCAGCTGTATTCCCGCTGATGAATGAGATCGGAAACATCGAAGAGAAGCCGACGGGCGTGGCCGTCACTTCGACGTATCGAGCCTCGAGCGCGCCACCTGATGCCTCATTGGTAATGACATTGGCTGCTGTGATTGGGAGATTGTCGGTGGCCGGGATAGATCTCAGATAACGCCTGGTGACGCCGGCCGCCTGAAGAGTTTGCTCGACGCCGGTCGGGCCCGAGAACCTGTAGTGGTTGGTCACCAGATTTGCTAACGCTCTATCTGCTCTGATGATCGAGTCCGACCGACCGTCGAGTTCCGCAGCGGCGGCGAGCGCCATGGCATCGGTGCCCTTCTGCAGATCGTTGTGCAGGTTGTTGGCCCGGCTCATGTCTATCGCAAGGATAGATAGGCCGATGATGGCTGGCAGCATTATGCTGACGAGGATAAGCGCTATACCCCTCTGATCGCGCCAGAACCTGCGCATGGTCCCCAACATGACCTTACTCTCTATTCTTTCTGCGCCGATCCTCGCTGCTTGGCGCCTTCTTCGCATCTTCTGCTCAGTTCACGGTGTACTTACGCCAGTCGGACCGACATTCACCGTCATGTTCGTCGCCGGTGCGGACGTCTTGGGCGGAAGCTTGTATTTCTGAACGACGCCGACCGATCGTGCGCCGTCGCCTTCGATCTTCGTGTCGTTCGATGCCGGGTTGTACGGATCGACTGTCTGCAGCAGCTGGTTGGCCTTCTGGGAGTCGCCGGAAGCCAGCGTCATCGTGTCGTAATTGTTGAGATAGTCGGCCGCGCAGCTCGAAAGCAGGCCAGTGCCGAGAAGAACGAGCAGAAGCTTATTTCTTGACATAGACCAGCTTGTCCTTCGATTTTACGTCCAGCATGTGGCCATAGGGCCCGGTGACTCCCTCGCCATGCTCGTACATGCGGATCATGTCCTTGTTCACCTCGAGCTGGCCGAGCAGCATGAGTTCCGGATCGTTGGCCGGCTTCGTCTTGTCGAAGGGCGTCGCCAGCTGCTCGCCGGGCTTCACCGGGCGCACTAGGTGCGGCGTGACGATGACGACCAATTCGGTCTCTTCCTTCTGCGTGCTCGAATTGTGGAACAGCGCGCCGATGATCGGCACCTGCCCGAGCCACGGCACCTGATCCTGCAGCCTGGTATTCTTGCTGGAGAGCAGACCGCCAACAGCGAAGCTCTGGCCGTCACGCAGGTCGACGACGGTTGCCAGCTTACGGTTGGTGAAAATCGGGTCGCCTGCTGGCGTGAAGCCGGTCAGGTCGCTGACTTCCGGCGCTAGCTTGATGTGGATCTTGCCGTCGTCGAGCACCACCGGAGTGAAATTCAGATTGACCCCAAACTGCTTGAATACAATTTCGATTTCGCCTTGGCTGTTGACACTGCGGATAGGCACCTCACCACCAGCGTTGAAGCTGGCGGTTTCGCCGGAAACCGTTGTCAAGTTGGGTTCCGCCAGCAGGCGCACGACGCCCTTCGATTCTAGCGCTTCGATAATCAGGTCGACCTTGATGTTACTGTCGATGACGCGAGTAATCAGAGCTCCGAATGGGCTCGTGTTTGACAGCAGACCAGTTAAAAGATCGCCGGGGCCAAGCACCACGTTGTCTTTGTCGACAGCAGCGATTCCGGTGCCGGTTCGGGTCGTGCCTCGGCTGTTCGTGCTTCTGATCGACACCCCGAGATCGCGGCCGGCATTGCGCTTGGCCTCAAGGATGCGCACCGACAGATTGACCTGCTCGCTGTCATCGATGGTGACGGCATTGATGATGGCGTCAGGGCCATATTGCTGCGTCACTTCGACGATCTGTGCCAGCGTCGCGGCGTCCTTGACATGGCCGCTCAGGCGCACCTTGCCGTTGATCGAGCCGATCTCGATACGTGCCTTTGGCGCCACTTGGCGGATCGCGGCCGCCATGTCGCTGACATCCTGGCCGACCTCGATCTGGATAGCGCCCAGCGAGCGCTTGTCCTCAGAAAATAGGTTGACTGTAGTGGTGCCGAGACTCTTGCCGATGATGTAGAGTGTCTTGTCGGTCATCGGTTGCGCGTCGGCGATCTTTTCGTCGCCGACGACGATATCGCCCAACGTCGCGTTGACCGTGATGGTCGTGGATTGGGAGACGGGCACGAATACGCGATGCAGCGAGGGGCTCGACACGTCGATGAAGCGGTCAGCCGCGCTGGCCGGAGGGCCAAGCATCGCCGGTGCAACCACGAAGGAAAGCGCGGCCGCCGCTCTCCTGAACCAAAAACCCAGCATTCCCGTCTCCCCAATTTGCTGCCTGTGGCAGCCCGCCGCGCCGACCCTCGTCAGTC
Source organism: Mesorhizobium sp. (assembly GCF_004963255.1). Taxonomy (GTDB): domain Bacteria; phylum Pseudomonadota; class Alphaproteobacteria; order Rhizobiales; family Rhizobiaceae; genus Mesorhizobium. The sequence goes on from NZ_SUGA01000013.1 coordinate 74,903, forward strand.
TTGTCGCGGCACCTCATATGATTCCAGCTTAACGCCACGGAACACCCCGACGGTCACCCGCGTGGGCTGCTCAGGCTGCACGTATTTGACCACTTCCTTGACCTGCGGAGCCGGAGCGACGACCGGCGCAGGCTTCGCCTTGTTCAACTGGTCGATCTTGCTGCCGACGCTCTCCACTGCCTTGGCTAACCCATCGATCTTGTCATCGGCGCGCTTGCGCTCTTCGGCAGCCGCGGCGTCTGCCGCTTTCTTCCTGTCGAGCTCTGCCTGGCGTTTCGCGACATCGTCCGGCGTGTCGCCGGTTAAATCGGCGAGCGTCACGCGCTCGGTGGTCTCGCCTTTATTGGCTGCAGTCTGGCGAAGCGCCAGAGACAACTGGCCCGCGCCGGCGGCAAGCGTCAGCTTCTGCGCATCCTTGGTGCTGACCTCTACGGTGACTGCTTTGACGACTGTCGGACTCTCCTTGCTTTCGTCGGCGACCTGATCGACGGCAAGCACCTTGACACTCTGCAGCAGCACGTCGACGAAGCTCTTTTCCGGACCATCATTACTGCGCACGCTGCGAGTCAGGAGGATGTCGACGCGATCACCCGGAAAGACGAAGCCCGCGACGCCGAGCACGTCATTGACGCGGATCGAAACCGCTTTCATACCTTCGCCGAGCACGGCCGAAAGCGTGGCGCGCTGTCCGGCGCCGGTGATCTTGCTAGTCAGAACCGGCTCGTTGACACTGATTGTCTGCAAGGCCTGACGCGTGCCATTGCCGGCCAGCGCGTCTTTGACTGTCTTGAACGCTCCGGCAGGCACCGATCCCGCCGGCCATGCGATTTCACGCAATTTGTCGGCGCTAAGCGTGTCGCCGAACTTCAGCGGAGTAGCCGCTACCACAAGAGTGCTCGCTTGCACGCCGTTCGATTGAGCCAGCGCACTTCGCTGGTTGGCCAACCAGATGTTGGCGAGCACGACCGCCAAAACACCGAACACGCCGGCAAGGACAATCATTATAACTGTATTTGCGCGCATCAGCCCAACCCCAGAAGGCCATCTCTCTTCCGCATCTGCCCCGGTGCGGATTTTCTGTTCTGTCAGGTCCGGACCAAATAGGCCCGGACCTGACGTATAGAAATCGATCAGCTACCAGTGCCGGAACCGCAGCTGCCGATGTTGCTGGCGTTCAAGTCGGTGCAAAGGTCGGTGAAGCGACCATTCACCCACAGACCGATGCCGACGATGATCAAAATCGCTGCGCCGGCAATGATGCCGACCAGGATTGAATATTCGACCATAGCAGCGCCGTTTTCTTCGTCGCGGAACTGCCGGGCCATCGTCATGAGCTTCTTCATGCCAATTTCTCCCTTTGGAGGTTTGAACCCGACGAGACAGAGCCAAGGATGAACCCCATACCCAAGCATCCCCCGTCACGTTCAATCCTAGGTCGTGCGAAAAAGCAGTGTCAAACGGATTAACGGAGCTTTAACCTTTCAATACTCGACTTTTGGCAATTTCATTTGGGACAAGGGTTTGATTCGCCTCATTTTTCAAGTCTCCTTAACCATTCGTTCACAATTCGGCCACGGTTAGGCCTTTCTGCGGTTTGATTAGGGTCCCTACATACTTCTTTATATCTAATGGCTTAGGGGCATTGTCGCTTCTGTTGCGGCAAAAGTCCTAAGACCTTAGTCCGGAGGTCAAAGACAGCCTTGAAATAGTTATGTGGTTTCGCGGTCACGTTCTTAACTATGTCTCAAGTAATATCCGCGCTTTGCGCTACGGCCGCTTGTGCCTCATGTGGTTAACGCTTAGTTTCGACCTTGGGGAAATCAGCAGGGGTTCGGCGCCATGTTGGGTCGCTTCATCAAAGGGCAGGGTGAGCAGCCCGCAACGCAGCCAACGCAGACGCCCATGGTCATTAATGGCGCGGCAGTGGCGCAACCGGTCCAGGCCGAACCAGCCGCCGACGACTTCCTGTCGCTCAAAGTCGATCTGCACCGGCACCTGATTGACCGATTCAATCTGACCGCGCTTGAAAATGCTTCCAAGGACGAGATTCTCAACGAGATTCGGCCGATTGTGCGCGAATTCGTGCGCGGCCGGAACGTGCCGCTCAACGCGCGAGAGCTGGATCAACTGACCAGCGACACGGCCGATGAGATGCTGGGACTGGGCCCTATTGAACCACTGCTCAAGGACGACTCGATCGCCGACATCCTGATCAACACCCACAACCACGTCTTCATTGAACGGCGAGGTGTCCTCGAGGAAACTTCGATCCGCTTTCGCGATGAGCCGCATCTGCTGCGCATCGTCAACAAGATCGTCTCGAACATCGGCCGGCGCGTAGATGAGTCGTCACCGATGGTCGATGCGCGCCTGGACGATGGCTCACGCGTCAACATTGCCGTACGGCCGATCTCGGTGGATGGCCCGCTGGTCTCCATTCGAAAATTCTCCAAGCATCCCTATTCGTTGGAGCGCCTAATCGCATTCAACTCGATCCGTCCGCCGATGGTCGACTTGCTGCGAATTGCGGTACAGACGCGGAAGTCGATTCTGGTTTCGGGCGGCACCGGCAGCGGCAAGACCACCTTGCTCAATGCTTTGTCGAGCTACATTCCCAGCGCCGAGCGCCTGATCACCATCGAGGACGCGGCGGAACTGCAGTTGCAGCAGCCGCATGTCGGCCGACTGGAGACCCGCCCACCCAATGTCGAGGGAAAGGGCGAGGTACGGCAGCGCGAATTGGTCAAGAACGCACTGCGCATGCGGCCCGACCGCATCATCGTCGGCGAAGTGCGCGGCGAGGAGGCCTTCGACATGCTGCAGGCGATGAACACGGGTCATGAAGGCTCTATGACTACGATTCACGCCAACACACCGCGCGATGCGCTGTCTCGCATGGAGCAAATGGTGGGCATGGCCGGCATGCCGATGACTCATGAGTCGATTCGTGCGCAGATCGCTTCGGCTATCGACATCATCGTGCAGACGCAGCGACTTTCGGATGGCGGCCGACGCGTCGTCTCGATCTCGGAGATCACCGGGATGGAGGGTAATGTCGTCCAACTCCAGGAGATCTATCATTTCGTCCGGCGCGACGTCGCCGCCGACGGCACGATAGTTGGGGAGTTCCGAGCTACAGGGGTCCGCCCTCGCTTCGCGCAGGAGGTAGCCACGCAGGGACATCATTTTGGCAAGGATGCCTTCAACCCGCAGGTTGCACTGTGATGCTGACTGGACAGACTCTGCTCTATTTCATCTACGTTCTGGCGGCCGCTTCCGTCATACTTACCGCCGAGTCGCTTTACGTATCGTACTCGGCGCGTCGCGTTCGGACCGGAACGATCAACCATCGCCTTGCCCGTCTTGCCGAGGAAGTTCCGGCCGAAAAGACCTTGCAGGGTCTATTGCGCGAACGCGGACTGACCGAAGCAGGCGACTACATCTCAGGCATGATTGCGTTGAACCGGCTCTACACACAGTCGGGTATCACTGGTAGTCCGCTTGCGTTTGCCGCCATGTTCCTCTTAGCAGGATTGGCTATAGCGTTGGTCCTGCCGTTGCTACTGCGTTTTTCGCCAATTGTGGGGCTATTGGCTTTTTGGTTTGTCGGTATCGCGTTGCCGCTGCTTGTGCTGCGACGAGCCCGCAACAGGCGTATTCAGAAATTCGCGGCGCAACTTCCTGATGCGCTTGACATGATCGTTCGCTCGCTCCGCGCAGGCCACCCAACAACGGTTGCAATCAACTTAGTCGCGCGCGAGATGGCGGATCCGCTCGGAACGGAATTCGGTATTGTCTCCGACGAGATCACATTCGGCCTTAGTCTAGAAAATGCAGTGCGAAAACTTTCTCAGCGCGTGGGTTTCGAAGGCCTTCATCTGCTCTCCGTATCACTTTCGATTCAGGCAAAGACAGGTGGCAACCTCACCGAAATTTTGGGGAATCTTTCAATGGTGTTGCGGGAGCGGCAGAAATTGCGGCTCAAGATTAGGGCTTTGTCGGCCGAGGGCCGTGTGTCTGCCTGGATCATATCCTTGTTCCCGGTCGTCATGTTTTGCCTGCTTTTGGTTATCGCGCCAAGCTATTACGGCGGCGTGTGGAACAGCCCACTGATCCTGCCTGCGTTCCTCATTTTTGGAGCTTGGGCGCTACTGGGCGATTTCATCATGTATCGAATGGTCAACTTCGATTTCTGACGGAGGCGAGCCATAAACCTGTTTTCGAGTACTCAGGATCTGAGCTTTCTGGTATCGGCCGCGGTGTTCCTGGCGGCAGTAGCGCTATTCTTGTTCGGTGCGCTAATTTTTCTGCCGGCGCTTCAAACCCGTAAGCTGGTCACACAAAGCCTGTTGACGGAGGGCGTCAGTAGCCGCCGTTCTCTCGCGGGTCAGGAACAACTTGCCAAGATTGCGGCGCAGCGTCCCGTCGATGCATATTTCCGCTCGCTGGAGAAGGAACGCGGGGAACCGAATGCCTTGGAGGCTAAGCTGTTCCGCGCGGGTTTCTATCAATCCAGCGCGCCGGCGTTCTACACCCTGTCCCGAATTACCGCCGTGGGGATTGGCTTTCTTGGTTGTTATGCTGGCCTAACTGCTGTTGTGCCGCCACAAATCCCCGGAATATTCACCTTTGCCGTTGCTGCCTTGTTTGGGCTCGCCTGCATTGTCATCCCCAGTATCATGCTCGACCGCTTCGAAAGCGCGCAGAAGGAAACTTACCGGCGCGGCTTTCCCGATTTTATGGATATGATGATAACATGTGCTGACGCAGGGATGAGCCTTGAGGCCGCAGTGGAGCGGGTTAGCACAGAATTGGCAGGCACCCACAAATGGCTCGGCATCCAGCTAGCGATCATGAACTTGCAGTTGCGGGCCGGCAAACCACTGCGGGAGGCCTTACGCGAATTAGCAGATCGTATAGGGCTTGACGAGGCAAAAGCGTTGGCGGTTTTGTTTCGACAGTCAGAAGAACTTGGCACGAGTCTAACCGAGGCATTGCGAGTCTATAGCGATGAAATGCGGACCAAAAGGATATTGCGCGCTGAGGAGCGCGGCAATGCCTTGCCGGTGAAGATGATGATACCCCTTGGAGTCTGCGTGTTTCCGGTGGTTCTCATGATTATCCTGCTGCCCATCATCATTCGCATGAAGGGCATTTTCTTCTAGTCCATCATATGATTAGCTTCTAAAACAGAGTCGGGGGACTCGTGGGACACACTATGACAAAGCGCCTCGCAGTCGCGACCAGCCTGCTGTTCGTTTTTCTTGCAGGGTGCCAGACGAATGACACCACCGATGGTGTCGTGCGCACCAACGAGCCGGCCAAGGGCGACTACACCGCCTTCGGCGATACCTTCGACGGGCTGAAAACGATCAGCAACGTCGACTACTACGCCTCGGACCAGGCGGTCACCGAGGCCAAGACCCAGTTCCGTTCCGAAAACTACGGCAATGCCGGCGCCTTGTTCTACAAGGCTACGCGCCTGACGCCTAATGATGGCGTGGCCTGGCTGGGCCTTGCTGCAACCTGCGATCGGATCAGGCGTTTCGATCTGTCCGACATGGCTTATGCCAAGGCCTATCGGCTGCTTGGCGCGACGCCGGAATATTACAATAATCTCGGCTATTCCTATCTGCTGCGCGGCAAGCTGCAGGATGCGCGCAGCAACTTCCTCAAGGCCTATGAATTGGCGCCAAACGATCCGACCGTGGCCAACAATTTGAAGCTGCTGTCGTCCAGCGTGCGGAACATCGAGCGGTCATGAGCCTTTTGCTGGCCGCTTCGCTTGTCTTCCAGGGGCTGGCAATCCTGTTGCTTGGACGTATCGCCTGGACTGATTTCTCCACGCAACGCATATCCAACCGTGATGTCCTGCTGCTGCTTTGCCTTGGCCTCGGCGCTTTGCAATTCCAGGCCTTGCAAGCCCACTCGTGGCTGGAGATGGGCATAGGTGCGTTCGGCGGGCTTGCCCTGTTCCTCGCGCTCTTTCCCTTCTGGCTCCTGCGCAAGATCGGCGCCGGCGATGTCAAGCTGATGAGCGTAACACCTTTTCTGATCGGCGGAAGCAGTCTCGCCGTCTTCTCCATTTTGCTGCTGGTTTTCGCAGTCGCTACGGCGGCCGTGGTCAAGAACCCCTTCCTGCTGCCGGCCGGAATGTTCCGCCACTATGTGCAACACTTGGATCGCAAGGGCGTCGTGCCATTCGGCGTGCCAATCTCGGCGGCCGCGATCTGCACCATAGCTTTGCAAATGTATCACGCTATTGTGGTGGCAACGAGCTCTGGAATTTTGGAGCAGCTCAACTAACGAACTGTATCTGCGAGGCGTTACGACGGCACATCCGTGCGATGGCCACAATATTTCCAAATCCACAGCGTTGCCGCGATGGCCACGTAACCGTCGACGGCATAGTGCCAGCCGAAGTAGACGGATCCGAGCATAATCGCTGAGAAATAAAACCAACCCCAATACCTAACTATGCGGCCCGAGCGCGAAAGGAACAGGGCGTTAAGCAAGGCCACGGCCACATGCAGACTCGGCATCGCCGCGATGCCGGTTCCGAAGACGGTGCGGTCAAGGGCGTAAGACGAATAGAGGTAATCCGAGGTGGCAATCATAGCCCCGCCGGAGGGACTTGACGCAAGCGTGGGTATCAGATCGGCAAAACGGTTGCCGTCGCCCATCCGATCGAAGAAAATCGGTCCTGCCGAAGAGCCGATAACCCGCAGCACGCTGCCGAGAATGACGGCAACAAGCAGCAACGATAAAAAGTAGCGTGCTCGACTATTGCTGTCGTTGGTGAAAGCGGCGACGAGAACCATGCCAACCATCTGGGCGAACCAGACCGGCCCATAAAGAACAAACAAGCCGGGCTCCAGCTGCTGCGGAAATACCGCATGGGCCACCCTCCAGGGATCCCCGCCATGTATCTTGGCATCCAGCCATACCAGGAATGGGTCGGCAAAGAACGGGACATAGAGCGGCGTGACGTGCTTGAGCGTGGAGAACGCGGCGGCGCAAAGAACGAAAATGCCGACTACTACAAGCGCGCCTTTGCCACGGCCGCGCAACTTCTCAACGATGAAGGTCAAAGGGGAACGAGGCCGGGAGGACACGGCCACGCAAACCATCCCTAGCAGCGCGAAGACAGGAATGGCGAGCGAATATTTCTTGAGCGTGTATTCCGTCAGCATCGCGAAAAAAGTAGCGGGCGCCAGCACGGCGGTTGCGCCGACATATGCCAGACAAAGAAAGGCCACGCTGCGCGTCGTGATGCGGAAATGTTTTGTCTGAACGGTATCGGAAATGTCCACTTTTCTCGGGCCCCGCCCCCTCAAAACCCCGCCGTCTGCTTCTCCACCAGCTTCAGCTGGCCCTTCTCCACCTTGAAGAACGGCATTGACCTTTGGCTCGAGCCGTCGCTGCGGAAGCGGAACAAGCCGGTCGAGCCGCGGAAGCCGGTCGCGTTTTCCAGCACCTGCTTGTTGAAGCCGTCGGGGCCGGCGGAGCTCGCTATGCCCGCGCTCAGCGCCACCATGTCGTAGGCATAGGCCACGTTGACGTCCGGCTGGTAGTTGTAGGTCGCCTTGAAGCGGTCGGCGATCGGCCCGGTCTCGCTCTGGTCGAGCGTCGCGATATAGGCGCCCTCATAGAGCGGATCCACCGGCCGCTCGAGCCAGCGGTCGGTGCCGATCAGCGTCACCGTCTTGCCCGGAATGCCCTTCGCCTTCAGCGCCACCAGCACCGCGGCCGGGCTGCCGTCGCCGCAAGCGATGACCACGGCATCCGGCGCCTCGACCAGCGAGCCCATGTCGGACACCACCTTGGCGCCGCCGTCCGTCGGCGAATAGGGCAGCGTCACCGCAAGCGTGGCGCCATAGATGCTGAGCGCGTTGGCCACCCGGGATTCGACGGCGCTTGAATCCGTCCCCGCCGGCACCATCAGCACGAATTTCCTGGCGCCCTTGCCGGCGATCGCCGCCGCCCCCGCCGCGGCGCTGTCGGCTTCGCTGAGCCGCACCGAATAGACGCCGGGGCCGCCGGCGAAATTGTCTGCCAACGCCAGCACCGGCGGCCGCTTGGAGCCGGAGAGCTTGGCAAGGTGCTGCGCGGCCGCAAGCTCGGCCGGGCCGACGACGACCTTGGCCGTGCCCGAGGTGATCGCCTTCACGGCGAGGTCCTTGGCGTAGCCGCTGTCGCCGCGCGTATCCTGGATCGTCAGCGTCAAAAGCTTGTCGCCGAGATCGGCCATTGCGAGCCGCGCGCCGTCATACATCTTCCGGCCGTTCTCGCCCGTGCTTCCGGGTGCGGAAAGCGGCAGCAGCATGGTCACCTTGGTCGGCCCCGTGCCAAGCGTAAGGTTGGCCTTGGCGGCGGTGGCCGAGGTCGGGCCGCTGGACGTCGCGCTGGTCGCGATGCCGGCGCTCTGTGCCGCGGGGGCCGGGTTGCCAGCGGTCGCGCCGCTTGCCTGCTGCGCCGCGGCGGCGCCCGCCTGGCCGGCCGGCGCCGCGATCGCCGATGGATCGAGCACGTCCGACGCGCCGCTCTTGGACTGGCATCCAGACGCTGCCGCCGCGACCGCGAGGGCGAGCGCCATGGCTCGCCAACGCTCGCGCCGGAGATCAGTTGCCGGCGTCCTGCCGGTCTGCGCCGCAGCCGGCCGCGCGGTCGCTGAGGCGTCCGCCCGGGCTCGCATCGTCATCATTGCAACTGGTCGGCGCGGCGCACGCCCGTCAGCTCAGTGCATGTACTCGACCATGCGGTCGTGGAAGCACTCGCATTTGTTGAGCGTGTCTTCGTCCTTGTAGTTCGTCTTGAGGTAGCCATAGGCCATGCCGCAGGCGACCTTGGCTTCCGACGCCCAGACGAAGGCGGGACGCGACGAGTTGATCCATTCCGGGCTGTTGGCGACGGCGACCGATTCGTCCATCAGCTTCACCACATGGTCCTTGAGCTCGACCATGTTGTCGGTCAGCACTAGGTCCGAGGTGCCGACGGTGCGGCAATAATTCACCGCCGGCTCGCCGATGATATCGGCGGCGAAGCCCGTCGACCCGGCCAAAAGCAGCGCCGCGGCCGAAGCCAGCAATCTTGCGGAATGTTTCATGTAAGCCCCTCTTCGAATTGCGAATTCATGCGTTGCTAATGCTTAGCATAGAAGCGAGGCTTTACGCCACGCCCCCGAGCCACCAAAGTTTGCGTCATTCAGACGATCGCATCGTCAGGTCACAGTCTCCGTATGGGTCGGCTGATTGTGATCATAGAGGATGCTGATTACAGAGCCGCTTGCAACTCCCGTCAACGAGGCCACCTCGACCATGCTTCCGCCAGCCGCCGTGCCATTGTTGTCAACCATCACGTGAGCCGCGCCGCCCGAAAATGTAACATCGATCGAGGAGCCTGCCTGCGCATCGGTAGTCGGCGCGCCAGCACCTAGTGATTTGAGAAGGTCGGACAGGTCAATGACGTCCTGGCCAGGCGTATAGTCTGCGATGACGTCGGCCACATGGACCGTGAGTTTGGACGGATCGATCATGAACGTATCGTTGCCCGAGCCGCCGGTGAGGTGATTGAAGCCCAACCCGCCGATTAGGATGTCGTTGCCAGCGGCACCGTCCAGGAAGTCATTGCCTGCGCCGCCCACCAGCGTGTCATTGCCGCCGGTGCCAAGGAGATTGTCGTCTCCGGAAGTGCCCGCGATGGACTCGACCGTCAGCTGACTGCCTGGCGTGCCATCGATGTGGACATTGAAGGTCTGCGTCGAGACATCGCCGTCGCCATCCGTGATCGATACGTTGATGCCGTTGAAGTCCAGATCTGACGGCGGCGCTTCTGACTGCGAGCCGACCTCGACGCCGTTTAGACGGAATCCGCCGCTATTTGAGGCATCGCTGAGGACTTTGACCGCGTAAATGTCGTCGCCGACTACATAATTGGCGGTACCCGCGACAGCCGACCAGTTAAGCTGGCTGATCTGAATTACCTGGCCGGACGTCACGTTGAGCGTCACCTGGTCATAATGCGTGGCATCGGTGTAAACCAGGACGGTGATCTTGGCCGTCGACATGCCGCCCGTGTAGCCCTCGGTCGTGAACTTGAAATCGTCGACGGTATGGGGCGTCGTATTGTTACTATCGTTGACGAATGCGAATTTTATGGATTCACCGGGATCATTTGTCTGGCCGGAACTCCCCTTGACCGCCCAGCCTTGGTTACTGGTGTTCACCAAATCGCCAGATTGGCCGGTGGGGGCAACGCCGTCATCGCCGGTCACAAGAATATTGAAGTCGGTGGCAGCGCCCAAGTCCACGATCAGTGAACCTGTCGGTCCCCCGGCTGTCGCTGAAGTCGCCGCGATTGGAGTAAAGACGACATCACCTGCCCGGTGCAGAACCTGCAGCGAGTCGGTGCCGTCGGCATTCAGCGTCAGGACTGCAGCGACATCGGAGCCGTCCATCAGGTTCAGCACGATCTGGGACGATGAACTCGAAGCAACTTGCACGTTCTGCCCCGTGGCAGAAATGCTGCCAAACCCGTCCGCTCCATACTGCCATTCGGCGAACTGACCGGTATAGGTTGTAGTCGCTGCCGGATTGAGTACCGACAAACTGACGATGCCGTCGTGATTACCGTCATTGACGAGGGTGTAAGCTGGCACGTCGTCGACGATGTCGACCAGGATGGTGCCGGTGGTGGTGTTGCCGTGAGCGTCGGTCACCGTATAGGTGAAGCTGTCCTTGTCCTGCTCAGTGGTGATGCCGTTGTTGGCGGTCGCCCCGTCATAGGTCTTGGTCAGCGTGTATGTGTAGGTGCCGTCGGCATTGAGCACCAGGT
>NZ_SUGA01000013.1:85831-140805 GCF_004963255.1 Mesorhizobium sp.
TGCGAGCCTTCCGAGACGCTATTGGTGTCGGCATGCGCCGTCGGCACGTCGTCGACAATCTTGACGGTCAGCGTGCCGTTGTCGCTCTGCCCGTCCAGATCGGTGAGCGTGACGTTGAAACTCTCGAACAGGTTATTGGCGCCCTGAACCGGGTCGTGCGCCTCATTGTCGTTGAGCGTGTAGGTGTAGCTGACCTGGCCGGTGCCGGCATCATAGCCGGTCACGGTCAGCGTGTTGCCGAACGCCGTCGTGAAGGAACCGCCCGTGAACACGCCATTGGTGATGAACTCGTGACCTTCGATCGACAGCGAGGCGATGCCGTCGGGCGAAGCGATCTTGAACGTCCCGGTATTGATCTCGGATTGGTCGGTCTGCGGTGCGGGATCCTGTGCTTCGCCGGAACCTTCAGATCCTGAGCTTGCCGGCAGGCCTTTTTCGTAAACGACGGTGTCGCCGCCATTGGCTTCGGGCGTGAGGTCGCTGATCTCCGGCGTCGAATTGCCGATCGCGATGGTCAGCGTGGTGTGCGAGGTGTCGCCGTCGCCGTCCTTGATTGTATAGGTGAAGACGTCGTTGACGCCGCCGGGCGTGTTGGCGTCGCGCACATAAGTGTAGCTCCCGTCGGCGTGGAGCGTCAGCTTGCCGTAAGCGCCCTGGACCTGCACGTCGAGCGTGCTCGCGTCGTCCAGATCGGCGTTTGTCGTGCCCTTGGCGACGCCGACGACCTTCGCCCCATCCGCGCCCTGCACGTCCTTGACGCCGTCCGTGGTGTTGCTGTCCCCTGCATCAGTGCCGCCGAGCAGCACGTTGCCGGTAGCCGGGCCGAGCTGGCCGGCCCCTACGCTGTCGACATCGGCGACCGCCGTCGGCACGTCGTCGATGATGGCAACGGCAAAAGTGGTGCTGGCGGTGTCGCCGTCGGAATCGGTGACAGTGATGCTGAAATTGTCCGGAACCGTGTCGGTCTGGTCGTATCCGTCCGTATGTTTTGGATGCGTGACCGATTCGGTGACGGTATAATTGTATTCGACCACCCCGGTGCTCGTGTTCAGCGAGACGATGGTGATGTAGCCGAACTGGCCCTGGATCTGCTGTCCGACGGTCGTGACGGCAACGCCGTTGATGACGATCGATCCGATGCCGTCCGGCGCGTCGATGGTGATCGTTCCGGTGCTCGACGTTTCCGCGTTACTCGGCGCGTCGCTGCCTGGCGACTGCTGCGGCCCGCCGTTCAAGCCGGTTTCGCTGGCCGCCTCGCTCGGGCTGAGCAGCGACACCGCCACGACGGAAATGCCCCTGTCGACAAGAGAGGGAAACAGCTCACGGTGCTCCGGCTGGCCGAACTGCAATGCGGTCGGCGGCAGCAGAGCGGTCAGGCCGAAGCCGTCGCCGATACCGCCGGGAGGCACCGAGAAGTTTCCGCCGGCGCTACCCGGCGCGCCATTTCCGCCGGCCGAGATCGAGCCGTCGGCGCCGAAGGCGACGTCGACATGGCTGGCCTCGAGGGCGGCGATCAGGGCCACGCGCGGCACCTCGACATCGCCGATGATGAAGGTCGGTACATTGAGCGCGCCGTCCTTGATGACGATCTCGGATCCGTCGGGCTGCTGAAGCACGAGGTTGTGCCCGTCGACCTTGATGTTGTCGATCGAGACATTGGCCGGGAGCTTGACGACATTGCCGGCTTCGGCGTGATATTCATGCGGCACGTTCGCGGCCGCTGCATTCGACGCCGGCGCGTTTGCGGCCGGTGCGCTCCCTTGGGCGGCATTGGAAGCCGGAGCGTTGGAGGCGGGGGCATTCGCATTGGCTGCCGGCTGGTTTGCGGCGCCCTGCGCCGGCGCGCCGCTGCCGACATCGACCGGCACCGGCTCGCTCGCCGCCTGGCCGGTGGTCGCCTGCGCGACCTGGACACCCGTCGAGTTGTGGTTTTCAGCGGCGCTGCTGTGCTCGTTCCAGGAATTTGAAACGGCGTCGAATTCGATATTGGTCGTCATAGCTCAAGCCCCTCCGGCATTTCCCGGAAAGAGACATGTGAGGCCCGGACTTTGCAACAGACCTTCAAGCTATTTCATATATTCAAATATGTAGAGAATCGCATTTTTTGCACTTGGTAAATCGCAAAGATATACGCGGTTATGTATGATCTTAAGGAATGCGGAATTGGCCGCGGCGCGCAGCGTCGGTTTGGTAAATAGAAGTACAAATTTAAATAAAATTTGACGCAAAATAGAATAGAGTGATTCGCGGAAACTTACCCACCTTCCTTTCCGATAATTTGAGACAAGATTGGTAGCGTCCACAGTCAAAGGTGGGCGTTATGAAAATACAAAAAGCAGCCCCGGGAATGACGGGGATCAAGGTTTTCTTGCTGGCTGTCGGCCTTGCCGGCCTGGCAAATCCATCATCCGCCAGCGCGAATTCCGGTCCGGAACCGGCCCTGCAAAAGGTGATTGCGCCGGCGAATCTCGGCGGCGTTTCGCTGGCCCGGCCGCAGCCCTGGCAGCCGGCGGCCGCATACCGGATCGCGGACATTTCGGCTGGCTACGCGCCGGCGGCCGAGGTCGGAGCGCTTTTCGCCGCCAAGGCCGAACCCGGCATCGACCCGATCCATACCGCCGCGATCATCCCCGGTGTCTTCGGCTCCGTCGCCTTGTCGATGCACAACTTCCCCGTAGCGGCGCGCTGGGCTCCCGTCTACAAGGCCATCGTCGACTGCACGGCGGGTAGCCCTTGCGACCATGAGAGCCCGGCTTTCTCCGAGATCATCGACATTGCCGCGGGCAAGGGCTTTCGCGACAAGCTCTCCTTCGTCAACTCAAGCATCAACCGCCTGATCGCCTATCGCAAGGACAGCGTCGTCTACGGCAAGCTCGACTATTGGGCAAAGCCTTCGGAAATCCTCGAGCATCGCGCCGGCGATTGCGAGGACTTCGCCATACTCAAGATGGCGGCGCTGCTCAGGGCCGGCATTCCGGCTGAGAGCATGTCGCTGGTGGTGCTCCAGGATCGCCGCCGCAAGTTCTTCCATGCAGTCCTGTCGGTCAGCACGGCAAGCGGCGCCTTCATCCTCGACAGCCTGGGCAACGCCGTCCTGCGCGACAGCGATCTGCCCGACTATGTTCCGCTCTATTCCTTCAGCACCGATCGCGCCTGGATCCACGGATCGAAGTCAGGCGCGCAGATCGCCGACATAGCCGGCGGCTTCGCGACGGTCGCTCCGGGCGAAGGCTCGCCGGAATCAACTGTCGTATCGAAGCAGTAGGCCGACCGGCTCTAGCCGTTGAAGACGAAAGCCATCAGAAGTTCCGGCTCGGCGACAGGCGCGCGCACGGCGCTGAGCTGGCCACGATAGCGCCGCTCGCCGGCGCCGATGACGAAGCCGCTGGTGACCGGCGTTTCGCCATTGGCGTCGAGCCTGGCGAAGATGTCGGTGACGTTGAGATCGAGCGCCAGCTTCAAATCCTGCCGCCCATCCTCTCCGGGCGCGCTCGGCAACTGTCGCCTGACCAGTTGCTGGAACGGCGTGTTGAAGGCCAGGATTTTTTTCGACGACGACAGGGCGAAGGCGGGCGAGGGGCAGGCGACCAGGATCGCGTTGATCGTGCGGATCGAGGCGAGCTTGCGCAATTCCATGCTTTCCTCGGCGAGGCCGCGCATGCAGGCGACCCGGATCGCCGAGGTGAGGTTGCCCTGGTCGGGATGATGCTCCGCGATCTCCTCGACCAGCATGCCGATCGTGCATTTGCGGCTTTCCGCCATGTGCTTCAGCGACACCCAGAAGGCGCGCTCGAGCCGGATGCCTCGACGCACGCCGCCGCGCGCCACGACGCGGAATTCCGGGCCGAAATCCTCCGCCGCGAGCGCCGGCAGCAGCCGTTCGCGCGGAGTGTCCGGGCGGATGGCGCTATCGTTCACTCATCGCCTCCTGACGCGCCTTGTTGATCGGCTTCAAGAGATAGTTGAGGATCGTCTTGCGTCCGGTCTTGATGTCGACCGAGCAGATCATGCCAGGGATGATCGAATAGGTCTTGCCGTTCCTTGTCAGCGTCGACTTCTCGGTGGCGACGCGCACCTGATAATAGGGCTCGCCGGTCTTCTGGTCGACGAGACTATCGGCGGTGATGTTGGAGACCTTGCCCTCGATGCCGCCGAAGATCGAGAAATCATAGGCCGTGACCTTGATCAGCGCCTCCTGGTTCGGCTGGATGAAGGCGACGTCGCGCGGCGAAACCCGAGCCTCGACCAGCAGCGTTTCGGATGTTGGCACGATGCCGGCTACGACCGCGCCCGGTTGCACGAAGGCGCCAAGCGTGTTGACGTCGAGCGTGTTGACGATGCCGTCGACCGGCGAGCGTATATCGGTGCGCGCGACCTTGTCGGTGGCGCCGCGGATGGTCTCGTCGACGACGGAAAGATCGGCCAGCGCCTGCGTCAGGTCGCTCAGCGCCTCCTGCTGCAATTGCAGGCCGAGCTCGTTCACCTGAAGCTGCGCTTCGGTGATTGCCGCCTGGGTCTTCTTGATGGTTTCTCCGGCGAGCGCCAGCTGTCCGTGCAGGTCGGTCTGCTCGCGCTCGACGCGGATCTGCTCGGTCCTGGCCATCAGGCCCTTCTTGACCATGGGTTCGACCAGCGCCGCTTCCTGGTCGGTCACGGCCAGGCTCTTGGCCAGGCGGTCTGAATTGGCGGTGGCCTCGTCCAGCTCCTTCTCGCGCTGGTCGAGGCGCGATTTGAGAACCGACAGCTTGACCTCGAAATTGTCGCGCCGCGCGACGAGCAGCTTTTGCTCGTTGTCGCAGATTTCCGGCGCGACCGTCTGGATTTCCGTGGGGCAGGGGAAGGCCCCTTCGACATTGCCACTCTGCTCGAACTGCAGCCGCGCGATGCGTGCCTGCAGCGCTCGCGCCTTGGCCTTCTCCTCGCCCAGGCTCGACGTGTTGCCCGAATTGTCGAGACGGATGATGAGGTCGTTCTTCTTGACGGTCTGGCCGATCTGGACGGCGATCTCCTGCACGACGCCGGGTTCGCTGGCCTGGATGACCTGCGTCTTCGAGGCGGGTATCACCTTGCCTTCGCCACGCGCGATCTCGTCCACCTCGGCAAAGGATGCCCAGCCCGTGAAGCACACGAACAGGGCGCCGACGATGTAGACGGACGCCGAGGCGAAAAGAGGTGGCCGGTCTTCCCTTGCAAGCATGTCTGCGTTCCGGTCAGGCACTGCCTTTCTGCAGTGCCTGGATGACTTGTTCCTTTGGCCCGTCGGCGACGACGCGGCCTTGCTCGATGACGATGAGGCGGTCGGCCAGCTCCAGCATGCTGTATCGATGGGTGGATACGATCAGCGTCGTGTTGCGGTCGAACGCCACCTTGAGCTGCTTGATCAACTGCCGTTCCGAGGCGAGGTCCATCGAACCCGATGGCTCGTCCAGGAAGACGATCTTCGGCTTCGTCAAGAGCAGCCGGGCGATTGCCACCGACTGCCTTTGCCCGCCCGAGAGATTGGTGCCGCGCTCGCCGACATTCATGTCGTAGCCGCGCGGATGCCGCGAGACGAAGTCGTCGACGCCCGCGGCCTTCGCCGCGTCGATGATCTCCTCGTCGGTCGCTTCCGGCGCCGCCATCAGGAGGTTCTCCTTGATGGTTCCCGAAAACAGGTCGCCGGCCTGCGCGACGATGCCGACCGCGGCGCGAACCTCCGACGGGTGGTATTGGCGGATGTCGATGCCGTCGAGAAGCAACTCCCCCGACGTCGGCAGGAAAAGCCGGCCGATCAGCCGGCCCATCGTGGTCTTGCCGGAACCGATGCGGCCGATGATGCCCACCCGATCGCCGGGCCTGACCGTGATGTTGAGCCCGCTCAGAACCTCGTTTTCCGTGCCGGGATAGGCGAAACCGACATTCCTGAAGACGAGCGCGCCGCTGCGGATCGGCCGGTTGACGAAACCGACCGTGTCGGGGCGGTCCTCCGGCTGCGACATGATCGTGTTGATGATCCTGAGCGACAGCATGGCCTGCCGGAAACGCGCAAGCGTGATCGCGATCTGGCCGAGCGGCGCCACGGCGCGGCCGGCGAGCATCACGGTGCCGATGATGGCGCCCGTCGAGACCTGTCCCTCGGAGAAGGCATAGGCGCCGGCCACAACCAGGGCGACTGTCACGAATTGCTGGATGGCGCCGGTGATGTTACCTGCCGCCGCCGAGAGCTCCTTGATCTTCTCCGAGGTGTTGGCGGCGTTCTTCGAGTGCTCGCCCCATTTGCGCAGCAGGTAGGCCTCGGCGCGCAGCGACTTGATCGTCTCCAGCGTGGAAATGGATTCGACCAGCAGGGCCTGGCGCTGGGATGCCTCATTCATCGAGGCCGCGACCCGCTTGCCGATCCGCCGCTGCGTTATCAGCCCGACGATGACGGAGATGATGAAAGCCAGCGCCGGTATGATCACCAGCCAGCCGCCGATGGCATAGATCACAGCCAGGAAGACGAACACGAACATCGTGTCGATGAAGACGCTGATGGTGTTCGAGGTGAAGAACTCGCGCACGAACTCGTATTGCGTGACACGGTTTGCATACTCACCGGTCGATCCGGGCCGGGCCGAAAGCGAGGAATTCAGCACCTTTTCGAACAGCAGATAGGATATCCGCAGATCCGCCTTGCGTCCGGCATAGTCGATCAGCGACGCCCTGGCCGTCTTGAGCAGCAGGTCGAACAGGATGGCCGCGCCGATGCCGAGCGCCAGAACCCAAAGCGTGGAGATCGCCTTGTTCGGCAGGATGCGGTCGTAGACATTCATGGTGAAGATCGGCGAGGCGATCGCCAAAAGATTGATGAAGACCGCCGACAGCACCACCTTGGAGTAGGTGCGCCAGAACGCCCCCATGGTGCCGGTCAGCCAGTGGCGCCTTTCGATCCGCGCGGCCGTGCCGACGGTCATCTCTTCGGCCGTGTTGGCATAGGTGATCGAAAAGGACGTGCCGCCGCTGATGTAGTTCTCGGCGAGTTCCGCTTTGTCGATCGTGGTGCGGCCGTTTTCCTGGGGCGCCGTCAGATATTGCCCGCCCTCCATTTCCGCCAGTAGCGCGACCGGCAATTGGCTGACGCGGAAGACGATCGCCGGGAGATCGAAGCGGCCGCGCAGGAAATCGCGATGGCTGAAATCATGGACCTCCAGTCCGATGCGCTCGGCCAGGTGGCGGATTTCATCCGGCTCGATGCGCGTCTCCGAAATCGGCACGCCGGCAAACAGAACCGTTTCCGCGCTCGGCCTGCCGAGATAGGCCGCAACAGCGCAGAAGCAGGCTTTGAAAGCCTCCTTGGGCGACAAGATATGAGGTTGCTGGTTCACGATCCGCCCCGAAGGAACAGAGATCGATGCTTACATCGGCTACTTTTTCCTGACCGGCGCGAGGATGTCGAACGGCAGATCGTTCTTCTGCTCCGACGGCGTGCGCGCGTAGGTCTCGGTATCGGCCGTGGCCGGCACACCGAATTCCTCACGAGCGTAGGCCGCGGACTGCTTGGCCGGCTGGATGTTGAGCGTCTTCAGCAATTCGCCGGTCGCGGCCAGCAGCCGGTATTCCGCGAACAGCGACGCGTAGGACGACGTGTCGGCCAGTGTCGCGGTGTTGAAGCGCGTGTTCTGGGCATCGAGCACATCGAGCAGCGAGCGCTGTCCGACCTTGAACTGCTCGCGATAGGACGCCACAAGCTTTTCGTTGGTGGCCGCCTGCTGCCGCAGTGTCTTCGCGAGATCCGCCTGGCGGAAGCGTCGGTCCCAGGAGGTGCGGACGGCTTCCTCGATCTCGCGCAGCACCTGGTGCAGCGCAAGACGCTGCTCGCTGGTGCGGCGGATCTGTTCCTGCTCGTTGGCCTTGTCGATGCCGCCGCGGTACAGATTCCAGCGCAGCACCACCCGAGCCTGCAGGTCGCTGGTGTCGCCGTTGTCGCCATCGATATCGTACCCGCCGCGGGCAACACCCTCGGCGGAGATCGTCGGACCGTATTTTGCCCGCGCCGCATCGACCAGCGAGGCCGCGGCGTCGATATCGCTGTTGGCCATGTGGACACGCGGATTGTTCTGCCTGGCAAGCCCGATCGCGTCGTCCAGCGACCGCGGCAGGGCGGCCGAGACATCGGCCGGCCGCGATGGGCTGGTCAGCGGCTTGCCGACATTCTTGAAGAAGCGGATCTTGGCCGCCTCGAGTTCTTCGGTTGCCTCCTGCATCCGCGCCTTGGCGGCAAAAAGGCGTTCCTCGGCCTGCTGCCGGTCGGCGTCATTGAGCGCGCCGCCTGCGATGCCTTGCTTGATATCGCTGAGGATGGACTGATGGAAGCCAAGGTTTTTCTTGGCCTCGGCCACGATCGAAGCCTGCAGCATGTATTCCAGATAGTCCTGGACCACCGCGAGCCCGATGAACTCGGACCGCTCCAGAACCCGGAAGGAGGCTCCGTCGACCCGCGACGCCTGGCGGTTCAGCTCCGCGCGTCGCGCGCCGCTGTCATAAAGCGTCTGCGAGACGGTGAGGTCGGCCTCGTTCGGATAGAGGGCTTTGTGATCCTCATCGAGCGCGCGCCGCGTGTCATTGTCCAGGCGGCGAACACCTGTCGACGCTTCCAGATCGACGCTCGGAAGATAAAGGCCTTTCGCCTGGCGTAGCTCGAATTCGATCGCTTCGCGGTTTTCGATCGCCTGGCCAATCTCCGGATTGGATTCCACTGCGACGGCAACGGCTTCTTTGAGTGTGAGTGCACTGGCGCTACCGCAAGCCAGCATCGACACCGTGACGGCAAGCGCAAGGCTCCAGCCGACGGTCACATTACCCGTCCTGGTCATTTCTACCCCGTGACTATCCCCGCGCCATTTTATTTTTATTGGCGCTTATTTGCCCAAGCCTGCCACCGGAGCTTTCGGCCAGTATCTATCAGATTTTTCGCGGTTGTGAGCATATAATGGATTAGACACACCTCAAAAGTGCGATTCCGGGCATTAGGGCCAAAGCCTGTAGCAAAAATGGCACAGAAACCGGTGGCGCCCGCCGGGATTTTTCCCGTTCGGAAAGCCCTGTATGGTTAATGGCATGAAAGAAATGGCGAATCGTGGGATGGCCACGCATAAGCTCCCGCGAAATCTGCTCCAGCTCTGCAAACAATGCGCAAGAAATCGCCATGTCCGGCTGGTTTGGTTGGCAAACGGTGATCGTTCCCTGTATTGCGTGCCGGATCAAAAAGCAGTGGATCTTCTTGCATGACCAATATCGCCTTGACCGGGCTTGCCCGCGATCTTGCCCGCCGCGCCGCCGAGGGCAGGCCGGTGCGCATCGGTGTCATCGGCTCCGGCGAGATGGGCACCGATCTGGTGACGCAGGGCATGCTGATGCCGGGCATATCGATCGCGGCCATTTCCACGCGGCGCCCGCACACAGCCCGCGAGGCGATCCGCATCGCCTATGGCGACGAGGCGATGGCCGCCGAAGCCGAAACCGGCTCCAAGGTCACCCGGGCGATCGAAGACGGCCGGATCGCCATCACCTCGAACGAGTTGCTGGTCACCAACCCGCTGATCGACGTGATCATCGACGCCACCGGCAAACCGGGCGTCGCAGCCGATTTCGATCTGATGGCCATGGAACATGGCAAGCATCTGGTGATGATGAATGTCGAGGCCGACGTGACCATCGGCTGTTACCTGAAGCAGCAGGCCGACCGGCTGGGTGTGGTCTACTCCGTCGGCGCCGGCGACGAGCCGTCAAGCTGCATGGAACTGATCGAATTCGCCTCGGCGCTCGGGCTAAGCATCGTCGCGGCGGGCAAGGGCAAGAACAATCCGCTCAACCATGACGCCGTTCCGGACGACTACCGGGAAGAGGCGGAGCGCCGCAATATGAACCCGCGCATGCTGGTCGAGTTCGTCGACGGCTCGAAGACCATGGTCGAGATGTGCGCCATCGCCAATGCCACCGGCCTGGTCCCGGACGTCGCGGGCATGCACGGCCCCAAGGCCGATCGCGATCAACTGGCCAAGGTGCTGATCCCAAAAGAGGATGGCGGTCTCCTGTCGAGGAAGGGCGTCGTCGACTACACGATCGGCAAGGGCGTGGCGCCTGGCGTCTTCGTCATCGTCGAGGCGATGCATCCGCGCGTCGTCGAGCGCATGGACGATCTCCATGTCGGCAAGGGCCCTTACTATGGCCTGTTCCGGCCCTATCACCTGACTTCTCTGGAGGTTCCGCTGACCGCTGCCCGCATCATGCTCCATGGCAAGCCCGACATGGTGCCGCTGCCGAGGCCGGTGGCGGAGGTCTGCGCGGTCGCCAAGCGCGACCTTGCCGCCGGGGAGACCTTCGACGCCATCGGCGAGACCTGCTACCGCTCCTGGACCATGACCGTTGGCGATGCCCGGGCAAGCCGCGCCGTGCCGGTCGGCTTGCTCGAAGGCGGCAAGGTGCTGAAGCCGGTGAAGAAGGGCGAGTTGTTGACCGAGGACAATGCCGCGCCGGACAGGACGACGAGGCTCTACGCCCTGCGCCGGCTGCAGGACGACATGCTCTACGGAGCGAAGATCGCTTCGCCGGCCCTGTCAGTCTGAACCGGCTCTATCTCTTTGTTTTGACGCAATTCCGGACGGAAGGTTACGGCGAAGGCGCCGAACTTAACCGCTCACACTTTTTCCTGGAACTGCTCTATTTGCGCAGCTCCGCCTCGATCTCGTCCAGCGCCTTGTCCTTGCCGATGCCGGTGAGGAAAGGGAGCCCCTTGATCACCGGCTTCTTCACGGATGCCGAGATCGGTGTGGTGGCAACGATGAAATCGACGTTGTCGGCCAGTCCGGGTACTTCCGTTGCCTTGGCCTGCTGCGCGTGAAAGGTGAGGCCGCGCTTCTTCATCGCTTCGGTCACCGCTGCATTGACCGCGGTCGAGGTCGCGACGCCCGTGCCGCAGGCAAAAAGAATGGTTTTCTGTCTGGACATGATCTTTCCTTTGTCAGCCGAGAATGGCGCGGACGTCGTCGAAGGTCCTGGCCGTCCTCAAGCCATCCAGCGCCGCGGGGTTCTGGATGGTGGCCATGACGGTCTGCAGCGTGTCAATCTGCTTGTCCTTGTCATTGATGGCAAGCAGGAAGACGAGGCCCACCGGCAGCTTCTCGTCGGGATCTTCCATATTGGCGAAGGTGACGGGCCGCTTGAGCGTGCCCATCGCGACACCCGGCTTCAGCACATGTTCGGGGTCGGTATGCGGAACCGCGACATTGTCGGCGCGCTCCAGCGGCAGACCTGTCGGGATCGTCATCTCACGCCGCACGACGGCGTCGGCGTAGCTGCTCTTGACGTAGCCCAACGCCTCCAGCCTGGAGGCCAGGATGCGGATGATCTCCTCATTGGTCGAGGCGTCGGAGCCAAGGACGACCGCCTCGGGGTCCAGGAGTTGGATCAGGCCGTTCGACAAGGGTTGCTCCATCGATGCGGACCGTGCGCCCCGCCGTATCGGTTTCGGGGCGCACGATGGTTTCAGGTAAGGCGGCCCGGTTCAGTTCAGACAGTGCCTTCGACCGGCTCGTCCTCGGCGCCTGCCGCGCGCTCCCAGCCGAGCGGATTGCGGCGGTAGAACAGGAACAACGCCGCGATGACCACTGCGATGACGACGATGCCGATCACGCCGAGTCCTTGGATCGCTTCGATGATCACATAGGGAACCCAGAGGAAGCCGTCGACCACCGAGGTGATCTGCAGCGCATCCGCCGGCAGCTTGAAGCCGGACGCGACGGCAGCACTTGTGAACAGCGGCGCCAGCGCGTTGGCGACGTAGAAGCCGACGGCGAGCGTCACCGTGCCGATGACCACCATGCGGAAGACATTGCCTCTGACCAGCGGTGCGGTCATCGCGACGATGAAGGGGATGACCGCAAGATCGGCGAACAGGATGACGCGGTTGCCGGGCAGGATAATCGACAGGATGATCGCGATCGGCACCAGGATCAGCGACGACGAGATCGCGGCGGGGTGGCCGATCAGGATGGCGGAGTCGAGCCCGACCAGCAACTCGCGGTCGCCGGTGCGCTTGCGCACGAATTCCTGCGCGGCGTCCGAAACCGGCAGCAGGCCTTCCATCAGGATCTTCACCATGCGCGGCAGGAGCAGCATCACCGCCGCCAGAGTCATGCCGGTGCCGAGCACCTTGGCCAGCACCGTGCCGAGATCGCCGGCGTTGTAGAAGGCGATCAGACCGAGCACCAGGCCGATGATCAGCCCGAGTATCACCGGCTCGCCGAAGACGCCGAAGCGGCGTTCGATGGTTTCGGTGCTGATGTTGATGCGGTTGATGCCCGGAATGCGATCCATGATCCAGTTGAGGATGATGGCGATCGGCAGGATCTGCGCCGAGGCGAGATGCGGCACGGAAATGCCGGGCACGCCGTAGAACTGCTGCACCGCGCGCGCCGACCAGTCGGCGAAGAGCAGCGCAAGTGCCGCGACAAGCGCGGCGATGATGATGCCGTAGGCCAGATTGTTGGTGGCGGCGACGACCAGGGAGCCGACAAAGGCGAAATGCCAGAAATTCCAGACGTCGACATTGAGCGTGCGTGTCATGCGCGTGAGCAGAAGCGCGATGTTGACGAGGATTCCGACCGGGATGACCCAAAGGCCGACCGACGAGCCGAAGGCGATCGCGGCGGCCGACGGCCAGCCGACATCGATGATGTCGCGATGGATGCCGGTGTTGGTGACGATCGCCTTGGCCACGTCGCCGATCGAGGTGAACATCAGGCCGAGCACGAGGTTTATGCCGATGAAGGCGACGCCGATCGTGATGGCGGCGCGGAATGCCTTGCTGACCTTGGCTCCAAGGACCACGGTGATGATGAAAATGACGATCGGCAAGAGCACAGTCGCGCCGAGCGTGTCGATGGCTCCCTTTAAGCCTGCAAGTATGGTGTCCATTCTACCTCCCCAGGGGCATCGGCTTCGGCTCGAAGCGTGAATGATGCCCGCAACTCAATGACGCCTCGACCCTCCCGGCCAAGGCACTCCCCACTCGCCGGCGAGGACGGAATGCTCAGTCAAGATGAGTGAACATTTGCCTTTGTCAGCGAACGAAAGTTTTATCTGGGCGGTCTATGCCAAAGTCAATCGGCAATCCTTTGGGCCAAAGGGAAACCCCACCGATTGTTTGGGAAACCGGTTAGCCGATATGGCAATCGTCGATCAGGCCTCGCGGATTTGGCGCATCCCAGGCTGGACTGTTTGTCGGAGTGCTACTTGCCGAGTTCTATCGACCGCAGCCGCGCCGCTTCCACGGCTTCGGTGACGAGCTTCGTCAGGCGGTCGCCGCCCATCAGCACGGCAAGCGCGGCGGCGGTCGTGCCGTTCGGGCTGGTCACCTGCTGACGCAGCACGCCCGGCTCCTCGTCGCTTTCAGCGGCGAGCGAGGCGGCGCCGAAGACGGTCTGCATGGCGAGCAGCTTCGCGGTCTCGGCCGGCAGGCCGGCCTTCTCGGCCGCAACCGTCAGCGCCTCGATGAAGTGGAAGACATAGGCCGGGCCGGAGCCGGAGACCGCCGTCACCGAGTCCATCAGGCCCTCGTCGTCGATCGTCGTCACGACACCGCTTGCCGAAAGCAGCTCAAGGACGAAGCGCCGGACGTCGTCGAAAACCAGCGGGTTGGAAAACACCACCATCATGCCCTTGCCGATCGCGGCCGGCGTGTTCGGCATGCAGCGGATGACCGGCGCGAGCTCGCCCAGGATTTCCTCGAAGGTGGCGACCGGCGTGCCGGCGGCCATGCTGACGAAAGTCGTCCTGCCATCGCCGAAGCGCTTGTACTGCGCCGTCACGTCGCGGATCACCTGCGGTTTTACCGCGATGACGACGAGGTCCGGCGCGGCATCGGCCGGTATGGCCTCGGCGTCGGCGGAAACGCGGCAGCCGAGATGTTCGGCCCGCTGGCGCAGTTCCGCGTTGGGCTCGACCACGAACACCGCCGACGGCTCGAGCCTTGCGGACTTCAGCCAGCCCGAGAGCATGGCGTAACCCATATTGCCGCAGCCGGCGAGAACGAGCCTGATCGTCATCAAAATCTCCTTAGCATGGCTCTCCTTAGACGCTTGCGCGGCCAGCGAAAAGCCCAGCGTGAGGAAGATCGATCGTCCAGGACTGAGCGCAATTCCGGGGAAGGGCGAGCGGCTTTCGGCACGCAATTGCGTCAGGACGGAGATAGAGGAGTTCGCCGTTCCGGTGAAATGGTGAAACGCTCTATCGCGACAGGCGAACCGGGATCGGCCGCAGCGAAACTTGCCTGAGGCCAAGCACGCCGAGAACGAAAAACAGCCAGACCGGATCGCCGCGATGGAAGAAGAAGCTTTCCAGGAAGCCGTTCAGCGCCGTGAACAGCACCACCATCATGAAAAAGTCGCCGAGGAAGATGTTCTCCTTGCGCGGCGGGATGCGCATGTAATCGCGCAAAGGAGCGACCAGGAAGGTGTAGACGGCGACGCAGAGCGCCGGGATGCCCATCAGCACGGCGATGTCGAGATAACCGTCATGGCCATGCACGATGGTGCGGATATCCCAGGGCCTGTCGAAGGGCTGGTCCTGATTGAGCAGCAGCGGCGTCCCCCAGAAGCTTTCGTAGCCGTAGCCGGTCCACGGCTTCTTCGCCAGCATCTCGCCGGCGAACTCCCAAAGCGTCGTGCGTCCCGTATAGGTGAGATCGGGGAAATAGATCGCCGCCAGATGCTTCACCGGCGGGATGAAGACGATGCCGAGCGTGCCGACCGCGGTCGCGACGATCGCCAGCGCGAACAGGATCGGCGTGCCGAGCCGCATGCCGATGAGGCTGGGCAGCACGACGATCATGATCGAGAACGGCACAAGTCCGGCGGTCGTCTTGGAGCCGGTGTGGAGCATGAAGATCATTGCCGCGCCGAAGATGCCGGCGCCCCACCAGCGCTGGCCGCGCCGGAACAGATAAAGCCCGGCGAAGCTGAAACAGGCCATCACCGGCCCGGCGATGTTCTTATGCGTGAAGACGCCGCGCCACAGGCCGGCATGCTCCGGCTCCTGCGAATCGGCGGTGTGCAGCGCCTCATGCGGAAAGACGATCAGCCCGATATAGGAAAGGCCGATCACCACGACGGCGGTGAAGATGATCACGCGGGCGAAGGACTCGGCGTCGCGCGGCAGCACCAGGATCGTCGCCATGGTGATGATGCCGATCATGGTGAAGGAGGCGGCGCGCATCGCCGCGGGCGGATCGGTGGCGAGCACCACCGACAGGAAGAAGAAGGCCAGCATCAGCGCCCAGGAGGGGCTCACCAGCGAGCGAACCACGCGCGGATCGGCGAAGGCGAGCAGCGAGAAGATGGAGACCGCGCCGAGCGAGCCGAAACCGAGCTGGTTGACGATGTCGCCGCCGTCGCCGGTCAGTTCCGCGCCCGCCGGCTGGAAAGGCCGGAACGAGACCATGATGACGGTGAACAGGAGCGCGGCGATCGCCGTCGCCACACCTTCCCTGGTGAAGGCGGCGCCGAGCGGCGCGCGCTCAATTCTTCTCAGGCTGTCGGTACTGCTCATTGGCATATCCGAATTCGGCAAGCACCCGGCCGAGAGCGACATAGACCGGGTAGAGGCCTGTCGTCAGCGAGCCGGTTCGCGCCAACCGGATGGCGCCGCGCAGCGGTGAGGCTGCCAGCAGCGCCAGGCTCTTCAGGAAAACTTTCAAGCCGGCAAGCGGCGTGCCGGCGCGTTTCTTCTTTTCGACCAGCGTCGAGATCACGCCATTGCGCAGGCTGCGGGCGCGGATCCAATCGGCCTCGACGCGCCGCGCCGGCACGGTCTCGTTGACTTTTGCCTCGGCGCACCAGCCGAGCACGAAGCCTTTCTGCGCGGAGCGGCTGAGGAAGTCGGAATCGCCGCCGCCCATGAAATTGAACCTGAGATCGAGGAAGGGCGGTCCCATGGCCTTGAGCACGTTGCGTCCCACGAGCAAATTGCCGGACGAATAGAGCGCCGGCACGCGGCCCGTTTCCCGGTAGGGCGGCGCGAACACCGGATGCTCGGCCCATCGGGCGTGGCTCGGATCGGCGAACACCGGCACTTGCGGGCCGCCGACGATGTCGGCGTGAAGCGTCTCCGCCGCCTTGCACATGCTCTCCAGCCAGTTCGGCTCGGCGATCTCGTCGTCGTCGATGACCAGAAGGTGCTTGAAGTTGGGAAATTGCAGGATCGCCGTCTGCCAGCCGGCATTGTAGGCGCTGCAATTGCCGCGCTCATGCGCGATGATCACCAGACCGGGTATCTCGCCGCTCTCGAACAGCGGCAGCACCGCCTTGGCGCCCTCGCGCACCTCGGCCTCGTTTTCCATGACGATGACGGCGAAGCGCCTGCCGGTCCGCTGCGCCTTGAGCGAAGCCAGGGTTTCCAGCACCTGCTTGGGCCGCTTGAAGGTCGGCAGCGTCACCACCGCCTCGACGCTCTCGGCGGCTAGCCCCGGCGACCGTCCTGCGATCGATACAGAAGCGTCGGACGGCAAAGGGATCATCCCGTTTTTGAGCAGCGTGGGTTCGAGCCCTCGATAGCATCGCGGTGATAACGTTTCGTTAATCACCTTCTCGCCCGGCTGTCGGAAAAGCCGGGTCTTTGGCCTTTGACGGTGCCATTTAATCAAGGCTTCACCGCGTTTTGCTACCGGCTGCAGCCAAGGATAGGTGAAATGCATCTGCTGTTCGCCACATCGATCGTGCCCGATGGCGCACTCGCCTCGGGCTACGAGATTGCCAATGCCGCGATCATCGATGCGCTGCGGCGCGCCGGCGTGCGCGTGACGGTGATCGGCTTCATCTGGCCGGGCAAGGCCCCGTCCGATCCGCAAAACACCATCGTGCTCGACGCCGTCGAGGTCCGCACCGAAAGCGCCTCGCCGCTGCAAAAACTTGCCTGGCTGGGCAAGGCGGTTTCCTCCGGCCTGACCTTCTCGTCGGTCAAGTTGCGCGTCGTTTCTGAGGCGCAAGTCCGCGCCGCCATCGAACGCGCCGGTCCCTTTGACGGCTATGTCCTGAATTCGGTGCAGTTCGCCGGCGCGTTCGAGAAGGTTCTCGCCGACCGTCCATTCGTCTTCGTCGCGCACAATGTCGAGCATCGCTCGGCCGAGGAGAACGCCGCCGCGGCCGGCAGCGCGCTGCAGCGCTGGCTGTTCCGCCGCGAGGCCAGGCTGCTCAAGGTCATCGAGGAGCGCCTTTGCGGTGCCGCGCGCTTCGTCTTCACGCTGGCCGAGGAAGACCGCGCGGCACTTGGCGTCGCCTCCGGCACACGCTCGGCGGTGCTGCCGCTGGTGACCCGCGCGCAGGCGCCGATAAAGGCGACGCGACATATCGATTGCGACGCCGCGCTGATCGGCACCTGGACCTGGCAGCCCAACCGCATCGGGCTCGACTGGTTCCTGACCAAGGTCGTGCCGCATCTGAAGCCGGATTTCCGCGTCAAGATCGCCGGCAACGTGCCTGCAAGCGTCAGCTCGGCGCATCCGGGCGTCTCCTTCGTCGGCAGGGTTCCGGACGCGCAGGCCTTCGTGCGCGGCGCCGCCGTTATTCCCCTGATCAGCACCGCCGGCAGCGGGGTGCAGCTGAAGACCATCGAGACCTTCGAGCTCGGACTGCCGTCCGTCGCCACCAGCCGCTCGCTGCGCGGCATCGGCTACCGTCCCGACAACTGCGTGGTGACCGACGATCCGATCGCTTTCGCCGCCGCCCTCCAGGCGGCCGCCGCCAATGTCCGGGACGTCGATGGCAGCGCCTTCCACCGCCGCCAGCTCAAGGCGCTCGACGCCGCGATTGGGCTTGGCCTGGAGAAGCTCGGCGCCGTCAGGCAGGAGGCCGCCGCATGAACATGCACACCGCGCGCGCCGCCTTCGGCTTCGATACGCTCAAGACCATCCTGGGCATTCCGGTGCTTGCCATACGCTGGGACGAGGCCATCGCCTTGCTCACCAGGCTGATCGACGAGCGCCGCTTCACCAAGGTAAGCTTCCTCAACGCCCATAATGCCAATCTTGCCTGCACCGATCCGGTCTTTGCCGAGGCGCTGGAAAACTTCCTCATCCTTCCCGATGGCGTCGGCGTCGACATGGCGGCAAAGCTGCTTTACGGCGCGCCTTTCCCCAGCAACCTCAACGGCACCGATTTCATTCCTGCCTTCCTGCAGGCCTCATCGCATCCGCTGACGGTGGCGCTGCTCGGCACGACGCGCGCCAATGCCGAAGCCGCATGCGCGAAGCTGTCGACGCTCGCCATGCAGCACAATTTCGTCGTCATCCATGACGGCTTCTTCTCCGCCGCCGAGGAGCCGGCGATCCTCGAGCGCATCGCCAGGCTGCGGCCGGACGTGCTGCTTGTGGCGATGGGCATGCCGCGCCAGGAATTGTGGATCGAGCGCCACATCGACAGCCGCCATTGCACGCTGCCGGTCGCCGTCGGCGCGCTGCTCGATTTCATGAGCGGCTCGGTGCCGCGCGCGCCGCTATGGCTGCGCCGGCTGCGGCTCGAATGGCTGTTCCGCCTGTGGATCGAACCCGGCCGCCTGTGGCGCCGCTACATCGTCGGCAACCCGCTCTTCCTGTGGCGTGTCGTCAAGCAGAAGCTGTCGCTCGGGCCGCGACCGCTGGGGGCACGCCGGTGAACAGCCGCTTCGTGCCGGATACGTCCACCGCAATCGAACCGCTGCCGCGCATACCCCTGGCCGCGATCGTCACGGCAAGCTACGCACCCGATTTCGAACGCTGCCGGCTTTTGTGCGAAACCATCGACAGTCACGTCGCCGGCATGGCGCATCATTACATCCTGACCGAACATCGCGACGTCGCGTTGTTTCGCCAGCTGGAATCCGGCCGCCGCAGCGTTGTCGACGAGCGGGACCTGTTGCCGCGCTGGCTGCGCGCGTTCGACGATCCGCTGAGCGGTTTCCGCCGGCGCATCTGGCTGAGCCTGAAAACACAGCCGCTGCGCGGCTGGCATGTGCAGCAGCTGCGCCGCATCGCCATTGCCGGCCACACCAGGGAAGACGTGCTGGTCTTCTGCGATTCCGATGTCGCCTTCCTGAAACCGTTCGACGCGGACGCCTTCTGGCGCGACGGCAAGGTGCGGCTGTTCCGGCGCGACGGCGTCCTGTCGAACGACGGCCATGACGAGCATCGCATCTGGTCACGCAATGCCGGCACAGCACTCGGCATCGAATCCGCCAACCCATCGAGCCACGACTACATCTCGACGCTGATCGCCTGGCGCCGCGAGACGGTCAACGCAATGTGCGAGCGCATCGAGAAGGTGCATGGCCGCGAATGGGTCAGCGTGGTCGGTTCGGCGCGAAAATTCTCCGAATGCATGATCTATGGCCGCTACGTCGACGATGTGCTCGACGGTGCCGGCCATTTCCACGGCTCGGAGGAGTTCTGCCGCGTCCACTGGAACGGCGCGCCGCTCTCGGATGACCAGTTCCGCCGTTTCGTCGACACCATGGCGCCGGAACAGGTGGCGATCGGCATGCAGTCCTTCATCGGTACCGACATCGGCCGTATCCGCCGCCTGATCGGGCTTGCTGCGTAAGGCTCAGATCGCTTTGGCCGGCCGGCGCATCGCCGAATAGGTCAACAATGTCGAGGCAAGATAAAGCAGCAGGAAGACGATGTTGAGCGACAGGACCAGATTGGCCGTGTCGGGGATGGTTGTCAGCACATAGGTCAACAGCACTGCCTTCAATCCGGCAAGCAGGCCGAGATTGATCGCACGCACCGCCGTCTGGCCGCGCGCGAAGAGCAGCTCGGCCTGGTATTCGACGAGGTTGCGCAGCCCCGGCACGCAGGCCGCCAGCGCCACCAGCGGTGCCGCCTCGGCGACGTTCCTGCCGAGCGCATTCGGGAAGAAATGCAGCACGATGCCGAGCGACGCCAGCGCCAGCGTCGAGACCAGGAACACGCCGCCTTCGATGCCGCTCTTCACCGCCAGCCGCGAGAGCAACTCCGGCGCACGCATCATGCGCTGCACCAGCATCATCGAGAATGTGCGGATCGGGATCGCGGTGAGATCGACCAGCCGCATGATGATGGCGTAGATGCCGGCCAGATGCGGCCCGCCGATCGACAGCACCAGCAGCTTGTCGAACTCCATCTGCAGGTAGAACAGCACTTCGGAGCCCGCGACATAGATGGAATCGGCAAGCCGCCGGAAATAGAGCTCGGCGCGCAGCCTCAGCCGCTGGCGTGGGTAGAAGAAGACGAAGGCGACGATCAGCGAAGCGGCATTGGCGCCGATGTAGAACAGCGACCAGACGCCGATCGTATGCGACGCGGCAAGCATGAACAGGATCGCGCCGACTGCCCTGAGCGCCGTCGCCAGGATGGCGAGCACTGCCGCGCGCCCGAACTTGCCGAGCCCGTTGTTGACGATCAGCGCCACCTCGACCGGCCGCCACAACAGCGCCTCGGCGAAGACGATCGCTGCAAAGGCCGACAGCGGCACGGTGCCGGCAAAGAAGACCAAGTACACGATGTAGGATGCGGCGGCGAGGAACGGCAGCGACAACACGCCGAGAAGCAGGAAACCAGCGGTGAATGTGCCGATCAGGTTGGGGCGGATCGTGGCGGTGCGGTAGAGCGCCGAGATGAAGCCGAAGGCGAGGATGCGTGACAGCATGATGCCGGCGGCCGAGGCGGTCGCGAACATGCCGAACTCGGCGATCGAAAGCGTGTTGGCCAAGGCGACGAAATAGGCGAGCGAGAACACCAGCCGGCCGCCGGCGCCGCTGATCGCCGAGAGATAGTCGAATACCAGTTTCCGGCGGGTGGCCACGAAGTGGCCGATCCGCGCGAAGCTCCGCCTTTGCGGCATGTCGCTGGCCTGGGTCATGTCGGGCGATTGATAGGCTGGAAAGTTTAACGCGGCGTTCTGGCGCCTGTGTTGGCGGCGCCGGAATGCCGCGAGCAAGGCGAGAAACCGTGTTGGCCCGGGTGCAAAATTAACCGTTTGTTTCCTATGCCCGTTTAGCGTGGCTTAACGATTGGCCGATCCGCCGCGCCCAAGCCGTCAGAGAGCAAGTTCCAGGACAATGGTCGACAGGGATAACCGTGATGACTGGAGGCGCGAGCGTTCTCTGCTGGCGCTCGGCCAGGCCATGCGTGGCGACGACAACACGGTTTCGATCGGCGACCGGGCCAATTCCTCCTGGCGCGAGGACGCCGCGGCGCGCCATCGCGCCGCGCGTTCCGAGCGCGAAGGGAAGTTGAATCCGCGGCCCGATGATACCGGCGAGTTTGGCCGCGATCAGGGACAAGCGGAATCCGAGCCGGTCGAGACCGAACATGACTGGCGCGGAAGAAATAAGTCCGCATCGCCCGGGCCGTCCTATGAAGCCCCGGCGCGGGGCCAGCAGCCGCAAGCTGCCCCCGAACCTCAGTCGAGCCGGCCATCCGCCGCCGACGATTCCCAGGAGTGGAAGCCGCTGATCGACCCGATGCAGGTCGTGCACGGCATCACGCGATCCAAGGCGCTGATCCTGTCGACGACCATCCTGGGCGCCGCCCTGGGCGTCGCCATCGCCTTGTCGACGCCGAAGAAATATGAGGCCACCACCGACGTCATCGTCGATCCGCGCGACCTCAAGCTCACCGACCGAGACCTGACGCAGAACGTGGTCGCCTCGGATGCGACGCTTGCCATCGTCGAGAACCAGGTCCGCATCCTGACGTCGGGCACCGTCCTCAACAAGGTCGTCACCGATCTCAACCTCACCAACGATCCTGAATTCAACGGCCAGGGCAGCGGCGGCTTCGGCCTGATCTCGACGCTCCGCTCGATCCTGTCGCGGCAGGATGCGGGTGCCGCGGACGAAGCGCGCAAGCGCGCGCTCGCGGTCGGCAAACTGTATGACAGCCTCGACGTCGAGCGTGGCGGCAAGACCTTCGTGGTCTCGGTCAGCGCCACGACGCAGAACGCCGAGAAATCCGCGCTGATCGCCAACACCATGGTCAAGGCTTTCAAGCAGATTTCCAGCGAGATCCAGTCGAGCACCGCGGGCCGCGCCAATGACGAGCTTACCGCCAGGCTCGACGAATTGCGCAAGGGTGTCGAGACGGCCGAACGCAACGTCGAGGATTACAGGGCAACCCACGACCTCGTCGACGCGCAGGGTCACCTGATCAGCGACGACCAGATGCTGAAGCTCAACGAGCAGCTTTCCGTCGCCCGCGCCCGCACGCTGGAGCTCAATGCACGCGCTGCTTCGGCACGCTCGCTGAACGTCAATTCGGTCCTCAGCGGCACGTTGCCCGAGGAAATCAACTCCAACATGATGAGCGAGCTGCGCTCGCAATATGCTGCCCTGAAGCAGGAAGCCGACCGCGCCGAGGTCAAGCTCGGGCCGCGCCATCCGGAGATCGAGGCGCTGAATGCCCAGCTTGCCGGCGCGCGCGAGCGCATCAGCGCCGAGCTGCAGCGCATCGCGTCTTCGCTGCAGGTCGACCTCAAGCGCTCCGTCCAGCTCGAGCAGGACCTTTCCTCGCGCCTGGCGCAGGCCAAGGTGCAGAGCGGCGACGTCAACAACAACCTCGTCTCGCTGCGCGAGCTGGAGCGCGAGGCGGCCGCCAAGCGTTCCGTCTACGAGCAGTTCCTGCTGCGCGCCAAGGAAACCGGCGAGCAGAAGGACATCAACACCGCCAATATCAGCGTCATTTCGGAGGCCTATGCGCCGCTGCAAGCCAAGGGTCCGTCGCGCGCCGTGATGGCCTTGGCCGGTTTGTTTGCCGGCCTGTTCGCCGGCATCGGCCTTGGCGGATTGCGCGGCGTCTATGCGAGCCTGCGCGAGACGGCCGATAGCCGTTCTCGTCGCCGTGTCAATGAGCGTGTTCCAATGGTGGAAAACAGTTCCGACAGGGCCGCTCCGCCACCACCGCCACCGATTGTGACGCCGCCGGCCCCACCTTCCGCTCCGCCTCCGGCTCGGTCATTCACCCCGTCGCCCCCAGCCGCGTCTGTCGCGCCGCCGCCGTCATTCGCGCCGCCGCCGGCCGCATCCTACACACCGCCGCCTGCCTCGCCTCCGGCCCCTCAGCCTGCGTCGGTGGCTGCGCAGCCTGCGGTCCAACCCGTCACACCGCCACCGATGCCGGACAATGACGCAGTCCGTCCCGGGCTTTTCGGGTCGCTTGCCTCGGCGCTCCGCTATTTCGCGCGCCGCGAGCCGGCTGAAACGGTGGATTTGGACACTGTGCCGCCCGAAAGCGCCTGGCGCGCGCCCAGCCGGGAGGAACGCTACCCTGGGGCTGAAACCTCGGCGCGGCAGAATATTCAGCCGCCATAC
This sequence comes from Mesorhizobium sp., assembly GCF_004963255.1. Taxonomy (GTDB): domain Bacteria; phylum Pseudomonadota; class Alphaproteobacteria; order Rhizobiales; family Rhizobiaceae; genus Mesorhizobium. The sequence continues at coordinate 109,166 of NZ_SUGA01000013.1, forward strand.
GAGCAGGGCTATTCCTATTCTTATCGGCCGGCCCATGGCCGGACCGACCCGTACGAAGATCATTATTCGGCATCGCCCGCCTCCTATGATCCGCAACCGCCAGTCCCGGGCGACGCCCGCCTATCGTCGGCCGACCAGGGTGAGATCGACGAGATCCGCGCCAGCCTGCGCGAATTCCGCGAGGCGGTTCGCGAGCTGACCGAAAGCCGCTCGCGCCGTCGCTATTTCTGAAGCGTCATATTATTGACACTCCACATTTCTTGATCGCTCGCGGTTCGATAAAAGCTGCCGGTTTCGGGTTTACGGCATCAGACGACGCTTTGACGGGATTGCCCTGTCGAATTTTCGTGAAAATGCCGCGCTGCATTTCGGCCGCAAGCGTCTCGCTTTGGCGGATCGACAATGCCGATCGAGGAATGAGGCCATGCATCGGCCTCGGAGCGAAGCTGAGGGTTGGTGATGGCCGAAGTGATTGATGGAAAGAGTGTCGCCGAGGACGTGGTTTCGAAGGTCAAGGCTCTGACCGCGGAGCTGTCGGCCAAGGGAGCCACCAAGCCTGGCCTTGCCGTGGTGATCGTCGGCGAAGACCCGGCAAGCCAGGTCTATGTCGCTTCTAAATCGCGCACCGCCAAGGAATGCGGCTTCCATTCGCTCCAGCATACGCTGCCGGCCGACACCAGCGAGGAACAGTTGCTGAAGATCATCGGCGATCTCAACGCCGACAAGTCGATCCACGGCATCCTCGTGCAACTGCCGCTTCCCGGCCATATTGACGCCGGCAAGGTGATCCAGACGATCGCGCCGGAGAAGGATGTCGACGGCTTCCACTTCATCAATGTCGGCAAGCTCGGCACCGGTGAGCTTGACACGGCCTTCGTGCCCTGCACGCCGGCGGGCTCCATGCTTTTGATCGAACGCGTGCGCGGCAAGGATCTTTCCGGCCTCAATGCCGTCGTCGTCGGCCGTTCCAACATCGTCGGCAAGCCGATGGCCAATCTGCTGCTCGCCGCCAACTGCACGGTGACCATCGCCCACAGCCGCACCAGGGATCTGCCGGCGCTGGCACGCACCGCCGACATCCTGGTCGCCGCCGTCGGCCGCCCCGAGATGGTCAAGGGCGATTGGGTGAAGCCCGGTGCCACCGTGATCGATGTCGGGATCAACCGCATCCCGGCGCCCGAAAAGGGTGAAGGCAAGAGCCGCCTGGTCGGCGACGTGGCCTATGCCGAGGCGGCCAAGGTCGCCGGCGCCATCACGCCGGTGCCCGGCGGCGTCGGGCCGATGACCATTGCCATGCTGATGGCGAACACTGTAGCTTCCGCCTACCTCGCGGCCGGGCTGAAGCGGCCGTCCTTCTGATCGAAAGCAGATCCTTGCCGAACCTTACTGCTCCTGTCGAACGGCCGATCACGAACGATCCCGTTCAGGGCGGCCGTCAGTTCGGCTTCCTGCTCGTCGACAAGTTCTCGATGTTCTCGCTGGCCGCGGCCATCGACTGCTTCCGCTCCGCCAACCGCCTGCTCGGTCGCGACTTCTATGGCTGGACGACGATTTCGGCCGACGGCGATGCGGTCATGGCCTCCAACGGCCTGCCGCTGAAGATCGACTATTCGGTCGCCGACATGCCGCCGGTCGACATCCTGTTCGTCTCGGTCGGGCTCACCACGGAATTCCCGGGCAAGAGCAAGGTGCTGGCGGCATTGCGCAGCTGGGGCCGGCGCGGCAATGCGCTCGGCGCGCTGTCGGTCGGTTCCTATCTGCTGGCCGAAGCCGGGCAGCTCGACGGCTATCGCTGCACCATCCATTGGGAGAACCGCGCCGGCTTCATGGAGCGTTTTCCCGACATCAACTGCACCGGCAATGTCTTCGAGATCGACCGCAAGCGCTACACCTGCGCCGGCGGCACCACCTCGATCGACCTGATGCTGGAGATCGTGCGCAGCGATTTCGGCTCCAACCTCGCCAACGGCGTCGCCAACCAGTTCCAGCACGAGCGCATCCGCTCGGCCGGCGACCGCCAGCGCGTCGGACCGGAGCGCGATCTCACCGGCAAATCAGAGAAGCTCAGGCGCATCGTCGAGCTGATGGCCGACCATCTCGACGAGCCGCTGTCCGCCGTGCAGCTCGCCAAGTCGGCGGGCCTGTCGGTGCGTCAGGTCGAGCGACTGTTCCTGCGCCATCTCAGCGTGACGCCGGGTCGCTATTACATGCGGCTGAGGCTCGAACGGGCGCGCGAGTTGCTGCGCCAGACCAATATGCCGATCCTCGACGTGGCGATCGCCACCGGCTTCACCTCGCACTCCTATTTCGCGCAGAGCTACCGGCTGCAGTTCGGCCGCCCGCCATCGGAAGAGCGCCGCACCACCTACTGATTGCTGTGGGAAGATGTCGCCGGTTGGGTGACGCGGCCGCTGGTACCTCACATTTTCGCCGGGTTGAATTGCGTCACAAGCCAAGCGAGCTTGTCCGCCGGGGATGTGCCGTCGGTTGGCGTCGAGCCAGCGATGCCCGGACGCTAGACGAAAGCCCGACCGGGCGCGTCCGGCAAATGCGGGCAGATACGGGCACTGGAGCAATTCCAGGAAAAGTGTGAGCGGTTTTCTGTCCGGAATTGCGTCAAACAAAGGGATAGAGCGGTTCGCCGTTTCCGTGAAACGGTGAGACGCTCTAGGGTCAATGAGGCAGGCTTTGGCGAGCAGGCGTGACCGTCGGTTGAACGATTGGAAGGAAATCGCTGCCTTCTTCGGCCGCGACGAGCGCACCGTGCGGCGTTGGGAGCGCCAGCGCGGCCTGCCGGTTCACCGGATTTCCGGTGGGGCAAGGAATCTCGTCTTTGCCTATGCGGATGAGCTGGAGAGATGGCTGCGGGGTGACAGCCCGGCGCCGGAGGAAGCGCCTGCGACCGAGACCGCCGCGGCGGGGCCCGATGGAACGCCGCGAGTTCCGGCCGCCGATACCGTTGGGGCCTCACGGGTCGCTGGCTTCCATCGTCCGGCTCTCCTCATCGCCGGCGCGATCATGCTCTTTGCCGTTGTCGTCATCGCCGGAATCCTTTCGATGCGCGATGCTCCCATCTTGCCGGGCCGTGCTGCGTACAGGCCGGATCCAAAGGTCCGGGATCTCTATCTCGACGCCGTCTACTATCTGGAGACGAGGCAGGCGAGCGGGCTGAACCGCGCCATGCAACTGCTCACCGAGGCGACCACGCTCGATCCCGGCTATGCCGACGCCTACGCCAAGCTGGCGGACAGCTACAACATGGTCAGCCAATTCACGCTGATGCCGGCAAGGGACGCCTATCCGAAGGCTGAGGCCGCCGCCAATCGCGCCATAGCGCTCGATCCCCACAATGCCGGCGGCTACGCGGCGCTCGCCTTTGCGGCTTTCTATTGGGACAAGGATTTTGCCGGCTCACGCGCGCTGTTCGAGCGGGCGATCCGGCTTGATCCGGGTTCCGCCCAGACTCACCACTGGTATGCGCTGACGCTCATGGTCGCAGGCGAGACGGAACGCCCTCTCAGCGAGATCGCCAAGGCGCAGGAACTCAGCCCGGAGTCGCGCAGCATTCTTGCCAACAAGGCGCTCATCCTGTTCCATGCCGGCCGCGTCGACGAGGCCCTGGCGATCCTGCAGCCGCTTGCCGAGGCGGAGCCGAACCTGCGTTCGCCGCCCGAATATCTCGCCACCATCTATCTCGACCAGCATCGCTGGAGCGATTTCCTGCGCGAGTATCGCATGGCAGCCGTCATCTCCGGCAACGATGCCCGCCAGGCCATTGCCGATGCCGCCGAAAAGGGCCTGGATGACGAGGGCGGCGATGGCCTGTTGAAGGCGATGTTGGCCGAGCAGCTGCGGCAATACCAGCGCGACCGCGAACCTGCCTACAAGCTCGCCACCACCGCCGCCATGCTGGGTCGAGGCGACGATGCGATCCGCTATCTCGAGGAATCGGCAAGGCGCAAGGAGGACGATCTGCTCGGCGTACGCGTCGACCCGGCCTTCAGGGGACTGCGCAGCGATCCGCGCTACCGGGCGATCGTCGAGGCCGAGGGCTTTGTCCCGACACAGGCGCCGGGCTCCTGACCACAAGCTTTTGCAGCTTGTCTCCGCAGGCCACCTAAAATAGCTTTCCGGGCGCGGACGAGGGAACAATCAGGAGACATCCATGGCGGGACTGATACGGAGCGTCGCTGCGGCGGCCCTCCTTTTGTCGACGACCAGTTTCGGCTTTGCCGCCAACAAGGTCATCATCATTCTAGACGCTTCAGGCTCGATGTGGGCCCAGATCGATGGCAAGCCGAAGCTGGAGATCGCGCGTGAATCGCTGCGCACGGTGCTGCAGTCGGTTCCGGCCGACGACGAGATCGGCTTCATGGCCTACGGCCATCGCACCAAGGGCAGCTGCGACGACATCGAGCTGATCGTGCCGCCGCAAGCCGGCTCCGCCAGCGCCATTTCGGCCGCGGCCGACAGCATGAAATTCCTGGGCAAGACGCCGCTCACGGCTGCCGTCAAGCAGGCCGCCGAGGCGCTGAAATACACCGAGGACAAGGCAACGGTGGTGCTGATCACCGACGGGCTGGAGACCTGCGGCGGCGATCCCTGCGCGCTCGGCAAGGAGCTGAAGGAAAGCGGCGTCGACTTCACCGCCGATGTCGTCGGCTTCGGCCTGACCGCCGACGAGGGCAAACAGATTGCCTGCCTCGCCGAAAACACCGGCGGGAAATACATCCAGGCCTCCGACGAGAAGGCGCTGCAGGACGCGCTGGTCGAGACCGTGGCGGCTCCGGCGCCTGAGCCGGCTTCGGCACCCGCGCCAGCGCCCGCCAAGCCTGAATTCAATTTCATGCCGAGCGTGGTCATGGCCGAGGGGGGTCCCGAGATCTCCGACAACAGCAATGCCTGGGAGATCTACAAGGCCAATGCGGACGGCTCGCGCGGCGATCAGGTCATGACCGAGTATGGTGAGCTGAAAACCAATCTCGAACCGGGCGACTATATCGTCGTCGGCCGCGACGACGAGGCAAGAAGCGAGCAGAAGATCAAAATAGAGGCCGGCCAGGTTTACAAGCCGCTGTTCACGCTCAACGGCGGTACGCTGGTTATCCATCCGCATGCGAGCCAGGGATCGGAGATCAGCGGCGAGGCGCGTGTCGACTTCGCCTATCCGGGCGGCAGCACCACCCACTATGGCGACGCCAAGGCGACTGTCCCCGCCGGCGAGCAGAAGGTGACGGTACAGATCGGCGCCGGCACGGTAACCGAGACCATCCAGCTTGCTGCCGGACAGACGGTCGAGAAGGACGTCGTCGTCGGCGTCGGTCACGCCGTGCTCAATGCCTTCTATACGGCAGGCGGTGACAAGGCCGACAATTCCGGCACTAGCTTCGAAATCGTCAAGGCTAAGAAGAAGATCGACGGTTCCCGCGAGAGCGTCGAGCACTCCTATGGTCCCGACAGCAAGTTCTGGCTGCCGCCGGACGACTATGTCGCGCTCACCACGCTCGATCTTGCCGTTGCCGAGCAGCCCTTCACCATCAAGGCCGGCGACAACCAGGACATCAAGGTCCCGCTCGACGCCGGCGTGCTGGCGATGTCGGCGCCCGGCGCTTACTCGATCGAGGTGTTCTCGTCGAAGAAGGACATAGAGGGCAAGCGCAAGTCGCTGGGCTTGAGCTATGGCGACAGTTGGCAGCAGACGATTCCCGCCGGCGACTATGTGGTCGTGCGGCACGCCTCCGACCAGGGCCAGGACAAGGAGATGCCGGTGACGATCAAGGCCGGCGAGCGGACCGAGGTCACCGTTCAGTAGTCGTTTCGGCCGGAACAAAGAGAAAGGGCGGCGCGAGGCCGCCCTTTGTCTTTTGACACCGGAAACGTCAGGCGTTTCCGAATGCCGCCGCCCCGTGGTCGGCGCGGCCGACCAGCTGGCGGAAGCCGGCGAACAGCTCGCGGCCGAAGCCGAATTCGTTGCCGATGAGATCGGCGTCCGCCGTGCGGCGCAGCGCGAATTCCGTTCCCGGCACCAGCACCTCGAGTGTGCCGGCATCGGCGTCGAGGCGGATGACGTCGCCGTCGTGGATCCTGGCGATCGGGCCGTCCTCGACCGCTTCCGGCGTCACATGGATCGCCGCTGGCACCTTGCCGGAAGCGCCCGACATGCGCCCGTCGGTCACCAGCGCCACGCGCTGGCCGCGATCCTGCAGGATCCCGAGCACGGTGGTCAGCTTGTGCAGCTCCGGCATGCCGTTCGCCTTCGGGCCCTGGAAGCGGATCACGGCGACGAAGTCGCCGGTGAGCTGGCCGGCCTTGAAGGCGTCGTTCAGGCCTTGCTGGCTGTCGAACACTTTTGCCGGCGCCTCGATGATGCGGCGCTCCGGTTTGACGGCGGAAGTCTTGATGACGGCGTGGCCGAGATTGCCGCCAAGCACTTTCAGCCCGCCGGTCGGCTGGAAGGCTTTCTTGACCGGCGCCAGCACCTTCTCGTCGCCGCTCACGACCGGCGCCGCTTCGCGCACCACGCTGCCGTCCTCGCCAAGCCTCGCCTCGACCGCGTAGGGGCGCAGGCCTTCACCCCACACCGTCTGCACGTCCTCATGCAGCAGGCCTTCGTCGAGCAGCTCGCGGATCAGGAAGCCGAGCCCGCCGGCGGCATGGAAATGGTTCACGTCGGCGAGCCCGTTCGGATAGACGCGCGCCAGAAGCGGCACCGCCTCGGACAGGTCGGATATGTCCTGCCAAGTCAGCGCAATGCCGGCGGCCGCGGCCATGGCGATCAGGTGGATCGTATGGTTGGTCGAGCCGCCGGTGGCGTGCAGGCCGACCACGCCGTTGACGATCGAACGCTCGTCGATCATGCGCCCGACCGGCGTGTAGGCATTGCCGAGCGCCGTGATCGCCAGCGCCCGCTTGGCCGCTTCCCTGGTCAGCGCGTCGCGCAGCGGCGTGCCCGGATTGACGAACGAGGCGCCGGGCGTGTGCAGGCCCATGATCTCCATCAGCATCTGGTTGGAATTTGCCGTGCCGTAGAAGGTGCAGGTGCCAGGCCCGTGATAGGACTTGGATTCCGCCTCGAGCAGTTCGGCGCGGCCGACCTTGCCTTCGGCATAGAGCTGGCGGACCTTGGCCTTCTCGTCATTCGCTAGCCCGGTCGTCATCGGCCCGGCCGGAATGAAGACGGCCGGCAGGTGCCCGAAGGTGAGCGCCGCGATCACCAGCCCGGGCACGATCTTGTCGCAGACGCCGAGGAAGACGGCGGCGTCGAACATATTGTGCGACAGGCCGATCGCCGCCGCCATGGCGATGACATCGCGCGAGAAAAGCGACAGCTCCATGCCGGGCTGGCCTTGGGTGACGCCGTCGCACATCGCCGGCACGCCGCCGGCCACCTGGGCGATGCCGCCTGCCTCGCGCGCGGCTTCCTTGATCAGTGCCGGGAAGGTCTCGAAGGGCTGATGCGCCGACAGCATGTCATTGTAGGAGGTGATGATGCCGAGATTCGGCACGCGGTCGCCGCCGAGCGCGATCTTTTCCGACGGGCTGCACACGGCAAAACCGTGGGCGAGGTTGCCGCAGCCCAGCACCGCCCGATTGGCGGTATTGCTTGACGCTCCGGCGATGCGGCCGAGATAGGCTTCTCGCCCGGCTTTTGAACGTTGGCGGATGCGTTCCGTGATGGCTTCGATATCGCGTCTGGCTGTCATGGTCCGTCCTTTCGAGCCCGGTAAGCGTCCTCCCCTGCCACCGGGCTGTCCTCATATGAAATCAGGGTGCCCAGAACACCTCTATCCGTCCCGGCGCCGCCTCGAGCACGCTGCGGATGGGCTTTTTCGCGCCTGGACCCATCGCGCCGTTGAACGCTGTGCGCTTGTCCTCGCCTTCGATGTGCAGCGCGACGAAGCCGGCCGCGACGATGCGCGCCATCGACAGCGTCAGCCGCGGCTCGCCGCCGCTCGCCGCATGCACCGGCAGCACGATGCGCTGGGACGCCGGGTCGAGCAACTCCTCGAGGTTGCCGGCATCCGGAAAGAACGAAGCCGTATGGCCGTCGCCGCCCATGCCGAGGATAACCACGTCGAGCGGCCAGGGCAGCGACCGCAGCGCTTCGCTATCTGCCGCCGCGGCGTCCTCGATGCTTGCCGCCTCATGGTAGAGCGGCACGAAGCGCGCCGCCGCGGCCTTGCTCTGCAGCAGGTTCGCTGCCACCAGCCCGGCATTCGATCGCGGCGAGGACGGCGGCACGAAGCGCTCGTCGACCAGTGTCACAATAATCTTGTCCCAGGCGATCGGCGTGGTCGAGAGCGCGGCGAACAGCTTCGCCGGCGTGGTCCCGCCGGACACGGCGAGCAGCGCGGCGCCGCGTTCCGTGATGGCCTTGGTCAACCGGTCCGCGATCTCACCGGCGAGCGCCGTTGCGAGATCCTGGCGATCGGCAAAGCCGTTCCAGCCGTAGCTGACCTCGCTCAATTGCTCTCGTGCCATGTCCGTCCGTCACGTTCGATAAGCGCGATCGAGGCCGACGGCCCCCAGGTGCCGGCCGTATAGCCCTGGGCTTCCTGCCTGGCGCTCTCCCAGGCGTTCTGGATCGGATCGATCCATTTCCAGGCCGCCTCGACCTCGTCGCGGCGCATGAACAGCGTCTGGTTGCCGCGCACCACATCCATGATCAGCCGCTCATAGGCGTCCGGCGCGCGCGTGTCGAAGGACTGAGCGAAGCTCATATCGAGCGAAATCTGGCGCAGCCGCATGCCGCCCGGGCCGGGATCCTTGATCATGATGTATTGCTTGACGCCTTCATTCGGCTGCAGCCGGATCACCAACTGGTTGGCGAAGATCGGTCCGGCGCTGTCGCCGAAGATCGAATACGGGATCGGCTTGAACTCGATGACGATTTCCGAGACCCGGGTGGCGAGCCGTTTGCCGGTCCTCAGATAGAAGGGAACGCCGGCCCAGCGCCAGTTGCCGATCTCGGCCTTGATGGCGACGAAAGTCTCGGTGTTGCTATCCTTGCCGAGTTCCTCGACATATCCCTTGACGGGACCGCCCGCCGAGGCGCCGGCGCGATACTGGCCGCGCACCGTATGCTTGGGCGCCCCGTTGCCGTTGATGCGCTTCAGAGCCCGCAGCACCTTCAGCTTCTCGTCGCGCACCGCATCGGCGTCCATGGACGACGGTGTTTCCATGGCGACGAGGCAAAGCAGCTGCAGAATATGGTTCTGCACCATGTCGCGCAGCGCGCCGGCCTTGTCGTAATAGGTGACGCGGTCTTCGAGCCCGACGGTCTCGGCGACGGTGATCTGAACATGGTCGATATGCGCCGAATTCCACAGCGGCTCATAGAGCGCATTGGCAAAGCGCAGCGCCATCAGGTTCTGCACCGTTTCCTTGCCGAGATAGTGGTCGATGCGGAAGATCTGGCCTTCGTCGAAATCGCCACCGACCGCGTCGTTGAGGGCGCGCGCCGAGCTGAGGTCGCGGCCGATCGGCTTTTCCAGCACGATGCGCGAATTCGGCGTGATCAGCTTGTGCTCCTTGAGCTTGTGCGAGATGTCGCCGAACAGCGCCGGTGCCACCGCGAGGTAGAAGGCGCGGATGCGGTCGCTGTCGCCGATCGCCTTCTTGAGCTCGCCGAAGCCGGCGCCTGTGGTCGCGTCAGCCGACACGTAGGAAAGCCGCGCCAAGAAAGTCTCAAGCTCCTTGGCATCGACATCCTCCGGTTTCACGTGCTCGGATATCGCCTTCTTGGCGAAGGTCCGGAATTCGGCATCGCTCATCTTCGCGCGCGACGTTCCGATGATGCGCGTCGGTTCGGAGAATTGATGGTCGCGCTGGCGATGGTAGAGCGACGGCAGGAGCTTGCGTTCCGACAAGTCGCCGGTGCCGCCGAAGATGATGAAGTCGAAGGGATCGACAGGAATGATCTGGCTGGTCATGGTCAGTCCGATTTGATGCCTGATGGCGGCAGCGTGGTTGGTATATTCTAATCGATTTAAATTTTCCAGTGCCATGGTGTCACAGGCAGGACCAATCGCTTGCACTTGCATCGGTCCACCTGTTTCCCGACACTCGCGCACTGCCGGCAGGCTTGTCGGCAAGCCATGGCTTCCGGCAGCATTCGCGCCTGCACCATAGAACGTGAATGTGACGAAAGCTAAGGGAGATGGCTGCGGAAATCCAATGAGCGGGAAAGCCATGCGTCTGGAAAACAAGGTCGCCATCATCACCGGTGCCGCGTCGGGCTTCGGCGAGGGCATGGCGAAACGCTTTGCCGAAGAGGGGGCGCGCGTGGTCGTCGCCGATCTCAACGCCAAGGGCGCGGAGCGGGTGGCCGACGAGATCGGCGCCAACGCGATCTGGACCCAGACCGACGTGTCCCTGCGCTCCGAATTCGACGAGATGATCTACGCCGCCAAGAGCGCGTTCGGCCGCATCGACATCATGGTCAACAATGCCGGCTTCACCCACCGCAACGGCGATATGCTGGGCGTCGACGAGGAAACCTTCGACCTGATCACCGCCGTCAACATCAAGGCGATCTACCATGCGGCGCTCGCCGTCGTGCCGATCATGGATCGGCAGGGCGGCGGCGTCATCCTGACCACGGCCTCGACCGCAGGGCTTCGGCCGCGGCCGGGACTGACCTGGTACAATGCTTCCAAGGGCTGGGCGATCACCGCCACCAAGTCGATGGCCGTTGAACTGGCGCCGAAGAACATTCGCGTCAACTGCCTTTGCCCGGTTGCCGGAGAGACCGGCATGCTGGAGAAATTCATGGGCGCCGACACGCCGGAGATACGCGAGAAGTTCCGCGCCTCGATTCCGCTCGGCCGGCTCTCGACACCTCTCGACATCGCCAATGCGGCACTGTGGCTGGCTTCGGACGAGGCCGCCTTCATCACTGGCGTGGCGCTGGAGGTCGATGGCGGCCGCTGTGTCTAGTCGATGACGTGCGGCTTGAGTTTGACTTGACGATCCGGCGAAAGGCATAACGGTGCCTGGATGAGGCGGGTGCCATGAATGCCGGACTGCGGAGAATTCGCAAGGACCTGGGGCAACGCCTCAAGATCTACCGGGCGAGGCGCGCAAGGGCGCGGAGCAAGGCCACCTTCATCGGCGTAACCGGCAGCTCAGGAAAGTCGACCGCGGTGGGCCTGCTCGGGCACATTCTGGCCGGCCACGGGCGGACCTACACGCGGGTTCTGGCCAACACGATAAATTCACTGGTCAGCACACTCTACAGGCACATGAACAAGCACGGCGAGGTCGACTATGTCGTCTTCGAGGCGGGCGCCTCCGGCGTCGATACGATCAGGCCCATGGCACAGCTGCTCAAGCCGCATGTGGCTGTTGTCACGATGGTGCAGCTTGAGCATTTTTCCAGTTTCAAGGCCTTGGAGAACGTCGCTCGGGAAAAACGCGCTTTGGTCGAGGCGCTGGGGCCTGACGGGCTGGCGGTACTGAACGCCGACGATCCCAATGTATTGGCCATGGCATCCGGCGGTGCGCATCGCCTCGTCACGTTCGGCGAGTCGGAAACGGCCGACTATCGCGTCGCCGATATCAGCGCCGCCTATCCGCGCACGCTCAGCTTCACGCTTCATTGGCGGGCCGGAGTGTTGAAGCTCAAGACGCCGTTTCCGGGAGAGCATTTCTGGCTGCCGACGGCTGCCGCGGCCGCGACCGCGCTCGAGCTTGGCGTACCAGCGCGAATGGTGGAGGCCAGGATCGCGGCATTCGAGCCGTTGACGAACCGCTGTCGCGTCCTGGTCGTCGATGGAGGGCCGCATTTCGTCGTCGACACCGCCAAGGCCCCTTGGCATTCGCTGTCGCTCGCCTTCGACATGATTGCAAGATCAAGGGCTGGGCGAAAGCGGATCGTGCTTGGCCAGCTGTCGGACTTTGGCGGCTCGAACGCAAAATATGCGCGCGCCTATGAAAGTGCGCGCGAGCTTGCCGACCAGGTGATTTATGTCGGGGAGCATGCCCATCGCTCGAAAGCCAGCCAGGCCGATCGCGACAGCGGCCGGTTCGTCGAACTGCGGACGCCGAAAGAGGTTTCCGATCATCTCAGGCGCACTGCCGCACCAGGCGAACTCATCCTTCTGAAGAGTTCTTCCAGTCTTCACCTGGAACGTTTGGCGCTCGCCTGGACACATGATGTAAAATGCTGGATTCCCGCTTGCGGGAAGAAGGAAGGCTGCCAGACTTGCGGCCTTTTCGAAGTGCCGTTCGAGGAGCATCGGGAGGCCGTCAAAAGGCGCAGGCATGATCGCTGGCGGCAGCGACTTCGTCACCTCTTCGGCGGCTGACGGCATCGCGGTTCGGCCGCGGGCGCCGCCGGCACAACGGCCTCACGCGCCGGTCTTGACGTAGCTCTTGTAGACCCAGCCGTGCTTGCCGTTATAGACGATCTCGCACCATTGCTTGCAGCTCATCACCTGCACCGAGGCCTTGGCGGGCACAGTGACGATCGCGGCTGCGCCCTTCTTCGGTCCGGAGCGCATGGTGACGGCCCGCAAGATGCGTCCGTTGGCAGCCGCGCCGACCTTTTGAGGTTTCGGTTTGGACTGCGCCGCGTTGTCGGTTGCTGGCGGATCGGCATCGGGAGCCTGTGGCTTGGCCTCTGGAATGGCGGCGGTCTCGGCGCCGTCCATCTTGTCGCCTGGCGTCTTCGCGGTCGTCTCGCCCGCCGGTGCGGGTGCGGCAACCTGCGACAGCGCATCCGAGGCGTCGTTCTCCGCGGCTGGTTCGGCGAAGGCCGTGTCGGTCGATTGCGCAGCGCCAGGCTCGGCGGCCTGCTTCGATGGAGCTGGTTGATCCCCTGCCGGCTCCGACGGGGATTTGGAGTCGGGAGCCGTCCAGCGGGGGCTGTTCGACGCCAGCGCCGGAATGTTGGCTTCGCGGGCCGCTGTTGCCGGCGAAACCGCATCCGCCTTGCGAGCGGCCTGTGGTGCCGGGGCCACGGTCACCGCCGCCGCCACCGGAGCGATCTTCGTGGTCTTCACCGGGATTGTCGGCACGGTCTGCTCGGCGCTGCCCGCGGCAACCTGCCGGCCGCTGCCCGGAATGCACAACCAGAGCGCCACCGCGGCCACGCCGAGCAGCGCGACCGTGCCCACCGCTGCGATGACCAGATGCGCGTTCGACTGCACCTTCTGCCAGAAGGATGGCCGTACGTTATAACCGAACTGCATTGTGAAGCGCTGCCGTTCCGGCGTGCCGAAACTGAAGGGCTCGTTCACTCAAACCACCTCCAACAAGCGAGCCGACGTTCTTTCGATCATTGCCGCGAGGGTTGGCATCGATCGGCATCGGTCCCGAAATCACAGCGGACAAGGCCCGCGAAATCCCCAGAACTTTCGCCCATGATCGCATCTTTTACTGCTGATTATGGCATGAGTGAGCCAATTTGCGAAATTCTGCGCGTCCGTTAAGGCTTCCACAACCTGCCTCGTGGAAGCCGCCATCGTCGAATCGGGGCCTCGACCGGGCGCCAGCCTCAAATCCTGTCGCGCAGCGCAAACCAGCTGAGCGCCAGAAACAAGAGCGGCGCGCGAAAGCGGCGGCCGCCCGGGAAGGCGGGGATATTCAGGTCCTCGATCAGTTTCAGGCGGTCGCGATTGCCGGCAACGGTCTCGGCATAGAGCTTGCCGAAGAAGTTCGACAGCATGACGCCGTGGCCGGAATAGCCACCGATCGAGATCACATTCGGCATCACTTCGCGCACGAACGGCTTTCTCGGCATGGTGATGCCGACATAACCGCCCCAGCCATGTGTGATCTCGACATCCTTGAAGTCCGGGTAGAGCTCGGCGATTTGCCTGCGGATGTGGATATGGATGTCCTTCGGATCGGCGACGGCATAGACCTCGCGGCCGCCGAACAACAGCCGGCCGTCTTTCGACTTGCGGAAATAGCGCACCACGAAACGGGAATCGTCGACGGACTCGCCGCCCGGCAGCACTTTGGAAGCAGCGCCGAGCGGCACGGTCGCGCCGATGAAAGAGCCGATCGGCATGATATGCGCCGCGCTCACCGGCTCGAGATTGCCGCCATAGGCATTGACCCCGATCAGGCATTTGTCGGCCGTGATCGTGCCCCTGGGCGTCGTGACCTTCACCTTGCCGCCGCTGGAAACGATGCCGGTGGACGGCGTCTGCTCGAAGAGATGCGCGCCGGCGGCCGTCGCCACTTTCGCCGTGCCGATCACCAGCTTCAGCGGATGGATGTGACCCGTGCCGATGTCGCGGGTGCCGCCGAAATAGCGCGACGAGCCCAACCGCTGCGCCGTCTCCGCCTGGTCCATGAAGCTTAAATGCGGATAGCCGAAGCGGGTCGCCATGATCTCGGCGTGGCGCTTGTAGTCGTCGACGTAACGTTTCTTGTGCGCTACGGAAAGCTGGCCCGGCATATAGTCGATGTCGATCGCGTTGGCGGCAGCGAAGTCCAGCAGATGCGCCTTGGCCTCTTCCGCCATGTCGAACAGCGCTCTGGCGCGGGAAAGCCCGTATTCGGCCTCCAACTCTTCCGCCCAGGCACGCTGCCCGGTGCCAAGCTGGCCGCCATTGCGTCCCGATGCGCCGTCGCCGCAGCGATAGGCCTCGATCAGCACGACATTTGCGCCTGCTTTCGCCAGATGGGCTGCAGCCGAGAGGCCGGTAAAGCCGCCGCCGACGATGACGACGTCGCAGGTCCGGTCGCCGTCGAGAGGCGGATATTCGGGGCGAGGGCCGACCGTATCCTCATACCAGGACCGGCCGGGAGAGATAGGGGATTGGTAGGGCATGATGCTCGCAGTAGGGCGGTAGGGCAGTAGGGCAGTAGGGCAGTAGGGCAGTAGGGCAGTAGGAGCTACTCGGGCGCTAATTTACGGATGAGGAGCCGCAAGAGTGTTCCTACGCTCTCACTTTGCACCATCAATTGTTGAGCTGCTTCGTTGGAGGCGATTCCGACGCGCTGCGCGATCAGCAAGTGAGTTTCCAACTCTTTGAGTGATCCCTGTGCAATTCTAAGAAACTGTTGATAGGACGCTCGGCTTTCTCGTCCATAGCCCTCAGCGATGTTGGCAGGCACGGAAGCGGCTGCCCTACGTAGCTGAGTTGTCAATCCATAGAGTTCTTCCTTCGGCCAGGCTCTTGTCGTTTCGTAGATCGAAACTGCGAGGTCCATAGCCTGCTGCCAGACGACCAAATCCCTGTACGATTCGATCTTCGCCATCGTTCCCCCTACTGCCCTACTGCCTTACTCCCCTACTGCCTTTTCTCACACATTCAGCAGCAGATATTCCCGCTCCCACGGGCTGATCACTTCCATGAAGGTCTCGAATTCGGCCCGTTTGATCGCTGCGTAGGTGGCGGCGAAGGATGTGCCGAGGATGGCCGCGAGCTCCTGATCGCCTTCGAACAGGTCGACCGCTTCCAGCAGGCTGCGCGGCAGGTCGATCTCGTCGGCATTGGCCGTGGTCAGCACCGGCGGCTCAGCCTTGACGTTTTTGGTCATGCCGATCAGCCCGCAGGCCAGCGACGCGGCCAACGCCAGATAGGGGTTGGCGTCCGACGACGGGATGCGGTTTTCGACGCGCCGCGCCGCCGGGTCCGAGCGCGGCACGCGGAAGGCGGTGGTGCGGTTGTCGTAGCCCCATTTGTTGTTGACCGGAGCCGAGGCCTGTTGCGTCAGCCGGCGGTAGGAATTGACGTAAGGCGCGAACATCACCAGCGCGTTCGGCACATGCTTTTGCATGCCGCCGATGAAGTGGAAGAAAGCGTCTGTCTCGGAGCCGTCCTCGGCCGAGAAGATGTTTTTGCCGGTCTTCTTGTCGACCACAGACTGGTGGATATGCATGGCCGAGCCCGGCTGTCCCTGGATCGGCTTTGCCATGAAGGTGGCGTAGATCTCGTGCTTCAGCGCCGCCTCGCGGATGGTGCGCTTGAACATGAACACCTGGTCGGCGAGCTCGATCGGGTTGCCGTGCCGCAGATTGATCTCGAGCTGGCCGGCGCCTTCCTCATGGATCAGCGTGTCGATCTCCAGGCCCTGCCGCTCCGAGAAATGGTAGATGTCGTCGATCAACTCGTCGAACTCGTTGACGCCGGCGATCGAATAGCCGGCGCCGCCGCCGATCGGCCGCCCCGAACGCCCGACGGGCGGCGTCAGCGGATAGTCCGGGTCGGGGTTCTTGCGCACCAGATAGAATTCGATCTCGGGTGCCACGACCGGTTTGAGCCCGCGCTCGTCATAGGCCGCAAGCACGCGCTTCAATACGTTGCGCGGCGTGAACTCGACCGAGCGGCCGTCCTGGTGCACGAGGTCGCAGATGACCGCTGCCGTCGGGTCTTCTTCCCAGGGCACGACGGTCAGCGTCGAGAGATCGGGCAAGAGCTTCAGGTCGCCATCGTCTTCGGGATAGTGGAAGCCGTTGCCGTCTTCCGGGTAACCGCCGGAGATCGTCGTCATGAACACGGCTGACGGCAGCGCCAGCGAGGTGTTGGAGGTGAATTTCTTTGACGGCATCATCTTGCCGCGGGCAACGCCGGCCTGGTCCGGCGTGATGCATTCGATGTCCTCGATGCCGCGCCACTCCAGCCAGGCGCTGGCTTCCTTCCAGTTCTTCACACCGCGTTCGTTTTTCAGGAAGGCAGGCGTGCGGGCGCGTCCCCCCCGGCTTGACGGACGGACTTCCTTTTTCTCAGGCGGCATCATTCACCAGATTGTGTTGCGGATTTCGGACTATAGCCGGGCGCCACGGGGAAAGGAAAGGGGAGGCGGGACAACCAGCTATCCGTCTTCAGGCTGGCGGCGCGCCGCAACAGCAGGTACACCGGCCGTCATGAAGAACGGACCCGCCTCTCATTTGACCACAATCGGCTTCGATGCCGACGACACGCTGTGGCAGAATGAGCAGTTCTTCCGCATGACCGAGAAGCGCTTTGCCGAAATGCTGGCGGAGCACGGCGACCATGAGCATATCGCGGCAAGGCTGCTCGAGGCGGAAAGGCGCAACCTCGCCCTCTACGGCTTCGGCATCAAGGGTTTTACCCTGTCGATGATCGAGACGGCGGTTGAGATCACCGGTGGTGGGGTGCCTGGTTCGATCATCGGCGAGATCCTGGCTGCCGGCCGCGAGATGCTCAGCCACCCGATCGAGCCGCTGCCGCATGCGCGGGAGACCGTCGAGAAGCTGGCGGGCTCCTACCATCTGGTGCTGATCACCAAGGGCGATCTCTTCGATCAGGAGCGCAAGCTTGCGCAGTCGGGAATGGGTGACCTCTTCGACGCGGTGGAGATTGTCAGCGACAAGACCGCCGCCACCTATGCCCGCATCTTCAGCCGCCATGGCCGTGGTCCGCAGAGCAGCATGATGGTTGGCAATTCCCTCAAGTCCGACGTGGTTCCCGCCATCGAGGCCGGCGGTTGGGGCATTCATGTGCCGCACGAATTGACCTGGGCGGTCGAACATGCCGAGGCGCCTGTCGAGGCGCCGCGGTTCCGTCAGATTGCCGACCTCGGCGAGTTGCCGAGCCTGGTCGAGGCTATCGCAAAGGGCGGCTGAACGCTTTCTGGTCTAGCCGCGCCCTGTCAGGCGATCGACCACCGGTTGCAGCCTCTCGGGCGTGATCGGCTTGGCGACCACCGCGTCGATCACGCTCGATAGGCCAAGGCTCTCCGGCGTGCCATTCCTGGTTGAGAGCAGGATAACCGCGGGCAGCGGCTTGCCGGAGACGCGCCGCCGCGCGTCGATGGCCGACAGCAGCGCGTCGCAATCCTTGTTGTCGGGCCCCCCGTCCAGGATGACGGCGCCGGGCAGTTGGCGGGCCAGCGTCTTCTCGGCCGCTTCGGGCAGTTCCGAGATCGGCTTCAGGCCCGATTTCTCGACGATTTTCGACACCACAACCCGATTGATCGATGATTTTCCGACGACCAGCACCTTGGAAAAGTCCGCCGCCATCGCACCGGCGCGGACTGCCGGTCTTGGATGTTTTTCGGAGTGGTCATCACGGTCGGCGGGACACATCGGCGGGCTGGCACTCTGGTTCAATGCAGGGTTGAAACCTGAGGCAGAATTGAGTGAGATCGCGGCCGGTGTCAAGCTGAAACGGTCGAAGCCGAAAATATAGCAAGAAAATCCTGAATTCAGCGTAAGTCGTGCCTTCCGACGAGAAAGGCAAATCGAAAAAATGCGACAGTCTCCCGAACGTATAACGCACGGAAGACTGTCGCCGAGACTGTTGACGTTACGTCAAGTGTGGCTCTGATGGGTGACGATGACGGGGATCAGCAGGTCCCCCCAGTTGCCGTCGCCGCCATGGTGCCTGGCCGAGCGCACCAGCTCCACCGAGACGCCGGCCTCGACCGCCTTCATGACCGACTGGTTGAGCCTGTGCAGATCGTTGGCAAGCATGCGGATCGTCGCCTGCTGGTCGACGCTCATCGCGCTTGATTGCTCTTCCGCCCTTTCCTTGACGCGGCTTATCGATGCCATTGGTCTTCTCCTCGATGTAGATGCCCTGCGGGCGTTTCCTCTGGTTGTTATCCGTTACTCGGCCGCCGGCCTGAACTGGGCGTGCTCGGTCGATTCATGCATGGCGGTGGTCGAAGACTGGCCGCCGGTGATCGCCATCGACACGGCGTCGAAATAGCCGGTGCCGACCTCGCGCTGGTGCTTGGTCGCGGTGTAGCCATTGGCTTCCGCCGCGAACTCGGCCTGCTGCAGTTCCGAATAGGCCGCCATCTGGCGGTCCTTGTAGCCGCGCGCCAGCTCGAACATGCCGAAGTTCAACTGGTGGAAGCCGGCCAGCGTGATGAACTGGAACTTGTAGCCCATCGCGCCGAGCTCCTTCTGGAACTTCGCGATCGTTGCGTCGTCGAGGTTCTTCTTCCAGTTGAACGACGGCGAACAGTTGTAGGCCAGCAGCTTGCCCGGATGATGCTTGTGCACGCCTTCGGCGAACTTCCTGGCCTGCGCCAGATCCGGCTTCGAGGTCTCGCACCAGATCAGGTCGGCATGCGGCGCATAGGCCACGGCGCGCGCGATGCAAGGCTCGATGCCGTTCCTCACATTGTAGAAGCCCTCGACCGTGCGGCCGGCATCGTAGTCGACGAAAGGCCGGTCGCGCTCGTCGATATCGGAGGTCAAGAGCTTCGCCGCTTCCGCGTCCGTGCGCGCCACGACCAGCGTCGGCGTGCCCATCACGTCGGCCGCCAGACGCGCCGCATTGAGGTTGCGGATATGCGCCGCGGTCGGGATCAGCACCTTGCCGCCGAGATGGCCGCACTTCTTTTCCGACGCCAGCTGGTCCTCATAGTGGACGCCGGCAGCACCCGCCTCGATGAAGGCCTTCATGATCTCGAAGGCGTTGAGCGGGCCGCCGAAGCCGGCTTCGGCGTCGGCGACGATCGGCGCGAACCAGGTCTCGACCGAAAGCCCGTTGCCTTCGGATGTCTCGATCTGATCGGCGCGCTGCAGGGTACGGTTGATGCGCTTGACGAGTTCCGGCGCCGCATTGGCCGGATAAAGCGACTGGTCCGGATACATGGCCGAAGCCGTGTTGGCGTCCGCGGCCACCTGCCAGCCCGAGAGATAGATCGCCTTCAACCCGGCCCGCACCTGCTGCATGGCCTGGTTGCCGGACATCGCGCCGAGCGCGTTGACGAAATCCTCCTCGCGGATGAGCTTCCACAGCCGGTTCGCGCCCATCTCGGCCAGCGTCTGGCGGATTTGCACGGAGCCGCGCAGCCGCTTCACATCCTCTGGCGAATAGGGGCGCTCGATGCCGTCGAAACGGCCTTCCGGCGCGGACGGGACGAGGTTGTAAAAATCGGTCATGGGTCACTCCGGATCGTTTGAAAACTGCTTCAGCGCCGCATCGCAAAGGCATATCCCGCGACGTCTGCGTGTGACATCGTTTACATTGCAGCGCGAAATACGCCAGGGAAACCGCCATTTTGCGCCAAAAATAGAGGAAAAACTGTGTTGCTATTGACAAGTCCGCTCTGTAAATTTGTCATGATTGTAAAAGCGGCAAGGCGGGCGCCGGGTTCGATGCGTCTGTAAATTCTTGTCAAGGGTGGAAGCGATGGCCGACCAGAAGATCTTTGCCGGGCCTCGGCTGCGCCGGCTGCGCAACGCCAGGGGCCTGACCCAGACGGCGATGGCCGAAGGGCTGGGCATCTCGCCGTCCTACCTCAACCTCATCGAGCGCAACCAGCGGCCGCTGACGGTGCAGCTCATCCTCAAGCTGGCCTCCGTCTATAAGGTCGATCCGCATGAATTGCAGGGAGAGGCCAGGGGATCGGTCGCGGCGCTGAAGGAAGTGTTCGGCGATCCGCTGCTGACCGGTGAACTTCCGGGCGATCAGGAGTTGATTGACCTCGCCGAGACGGCGCCGAACGCTTCGGCCGCGATGATAAAACTCTTTCGCGCCTATCGCGAGCAGGCCGAGCGTCTGTCCGACCTCAACCAGCTCCTGGCGAAGGAGGGCAGGGCGACCGCGCTGTCCGGCGCGCGCCTGCCCGCCGACGAAGTCCACGAAGTGTTCGAACGCCGGCCGAACCACTTTACCGCGCTGGAGGAGGAGGCGGAGGCTTTTACATCGCTCCTCGAGCCCGGCGACGATCTGTTCGGCGCGCTGAAGGCCTGGTTGAGGCGCGAGCATGGCATCGTCGTCAAGGTGCTGCCGGTCGCCACCATGCCCAACTGGCGCCGCCGCTATGACCGCCATTCGCAACGCCTGTTCCTGTCGGAGCGGCTGTCGCCCTTCGATCAGCTGCGTGAGGTCGCCATGGAGGCGAGCCTGATGCGCATGTCGGTGGCCGTCGCGGGCGAGATCCAGGCTCTGAAGCTCGGCACGGACGAGGCGCGCCGGCTCGCCCGCTTCGAGCTCGGCCGCTATGCCGCGCACGCCCTGATGATGCCCTATCAGGCTTTCCATGCCGCCGCCGTTCGCGCCCGCTATGATATCGATGTCCTGCGTTCTCGTTTCGGCGTCTCTTTCGAACAGGCGGCCAACCGCCTGACCATGCTGCAGCGGCAGGGCGCGGCGGGCGTGCCGTTCTTCATGCTGGAAGTCGACAATGCCGGCAACCGCTTCCGCAAGGCCGGCAGCCAGGGTTATCCGCAAAGCCGCTTCGGCGGCGGCTGCCCCAAGCTTCCCATTCACGCGGCGTTCTCGCAGCCGGGCCAGATCCTGGTCGAGGCGGTGGAAATGCCCGATGGGGCCGAGTTCCTTTGCGTCGCCCGCACGCTGGAGGGCCCGCAAGGCGCCTTCTCCGAACGCCCGCGCCGCACCGCGCTCCTGCTTGGTTGCGATATCGGCTTTCGCGACGAGATCGTCTATGGCGCGGCGCTGCCGGCCGGATCCTCCGGCAAGCCCGGGCAAGGTTTCGCCACTCCGGTCGGTCCCGCCTGCAGGCTTTGCGAGCGCGCCGGCTGCCTGGCGCGCGCCGAGCCGCCGGTGACGCGCCCGCTCGGCCTTGACGAGATGGTGACGGGCCTCAGCGCCTTCGATTTCCAGGGATAGTTGTCCCACATTTCAGCGAATGCTGGATCACGCCGGGCCTTGTGCTTTGCGCTACGTGATTGAGACACAGTCTTGTCGTCCGGAACACAGAGTTCCTGTTGTCCTGGGTGCATCGTAGCGCGCAGATAACTCGCTGACAGTCCTATTCATGTCCGATACCGCCTCGTCCAGTGCCGTCTTGCCAGCCGTCTCGCCGCGCGAGGAGCGGATCGGCATGCTCCTGGTCTTCCTGTCGGCGCTGATGTGGAGTTTCGGCGGCACCATCGCCCGGTTCATCCATATCGGCGACTCATGGACCGTGGTGTTCTGGCGTTCGCTCTGGGCCGTGGCCTTCCTCGTCGCGTTCATGGTCTGGCGCGACGGCTGGCGGGGCACGTTGAGATTGTTCCGCGATATGGGCCTGCCTGGTCTCGGCGTGGCCTTGTGCTTTGCCACGGCCTCGACCAGCTTTATCGTTGCGCTTGCCTACACCACCGTTGCCAACATCCTCCTGATGCAGGCCGGAGTTCCGCTGCTGGCGGCTCTGCTTGCGTGGCTCTTGTTTCGCGAGCGTGTCAGCCCGGCGACCTGGGTCGCCATCGCCGCAGTGATCACCGGCGTTGCCATCATGGTCTCCGAATCCCTCGGCGGCGCCGTCTCGCCCATCGGCGATGGCCTGGCTCTGCTGATTGCGGTGATGTTTTCGTTCGCGACGGTGATCACCCGGCGCTTTGCTCATGTGCGGATGGTGCCGGCCACCTGTCTCGGCGCGCTGCTTGCCGGTATCTTTGCCGCCGCCCAGGCCACGGAATTTGCGGTGTCCGCACGCGACATGGGCTTCCTTTTCGCCTTCGGTGTCGTCAACCTCGGCGTCGGCCTCGCCTTTTTCGCCATGGGCGCCCGGCTGGTGCCGGCTGCAATCGCGGCGCTGCTCGGCACTTTCGAGCCGATCCTCGGGCCTATCTGGGTCTGGCTCGTCCATTCCGAGGTGCCGTCGGTGCGCACCATCATCGGCGGCACGGTCGTGGTCACCGCGTTGCTCGTCCATATCGGCCTGGAGTTCAAGCGTCAGGCGCGGCCGGCGCGCCCCGGCATCACCGGCCTGCCGTCGCCCAATTGACCAATGCATGTCGCCCAAAAGTGCGCAGCGGTTTTGGGAGAACGACATGCATGTATCAAGACAACAGCATGTCGCCCAGAAGTGTGCAGCGGTTCTGGGACAACGACATGCATCAAAACAAAGACCCAAAGCGCCTCGCCCGAATCCCTCTCAGAGCGACGCGCTTTAGGCAGCCTTCCCCATTGACAACCCCGCTGCCGGGCGGGCAGGCTGCGATCACGGCAACAACAAGACAGGCGTATCTTGCCAAGTGTCTCTGCCGGCCTGGCCAAGGCCGGACCACATCGTCGTATCTCTGCCCACGCCACGGCAAATGCCGCTGACGCCGCCCGGGTACCCTACAAGGGCACCCTGCGGGAGGTCTTCGACCACCGACCGGCAACCCGGCGCAGTGCCGACAGGTCGCGCTTGTTGCCCTCCGGAAAGCCCAATAGTCTGAAATCAATGCCGCGCCGCCATATCGCGACGAGCCGGCAAGGGAACACTCACCAAAGGAGAACATCATGATCCGCAAAGCGCTCTGGCTTTCGGCGACGTCGGTATTTCTGACGCTTTTCACGGCAGGCGGCCATGCCGAGGACCGCGTCGTCAACGTCTACAACTGGTCGGACTATATCGACAGCTCGATCATCGACGACTTCACCAAGAAGACCGGCATCAAGGTCGTCTACGACACCTTCGATTCCAACGAGATCCTCGAAACGAAGCTGCTTGCCGGTGGCAGCGGCTACGACGTCGTCGTGCCGAGCGCGAACTTCCTGGCGCGCCAGATCCAGGCGGGCGTGTTCCAGAAGCTCGACAAGTCGAAGCTGCCGAACATCTCCAACATGTGGGACGTCATCTCCGAGCGCACCGCCAAATACGATCCGGGCAACGAATATTCGGTCAACTACATGTGGGGCACCGTCGGCCTCGGCTACAACGTCAAGAAGGTGACGGCCGCGCTCGGCACCGACAAGATCGACAGCTGGGATGTTTTCTTCAATCCGGACAAGCTGGCCAAGCTGAAGGATTGCGGCGTCTATGTGCTGGATTCTCCCGCCGACATCATTCCGGCGGCGTTGAAATATCTAGGCCTCGATCCCAACAGCACCTCGCCGGATGACATTGCCAAGGCCGAGGAAGCTTTGCTCAAGGTCCGCCCCTATATCCGCAAGTTCCATTCGTCCGAATACATCAACGCCTTGGCCAATGGCGACATCTGCCTGGCGATCGGCTGGTCGGGTGACGTCTTCCAGGCCCGCAACCGCGCCGAGGAAGCCAAGCAGGGCGTCGAGATCGGCTATTCGGTGCCGAAGGAAGGCGCCCAGATGTGGTTCGACCAGATGGCGATCCCGGCGGACGCGCCGCATGTCGCCGAAGCGCTCGAGTTCATCAATTACATGATGACCCCCGAAGTTATCGCCAAGTCGTCGAACTACGTGCTCTACGCCAACGGCAACAAGGCTTCGCAGCAATTCGTCGACAAGGCGATCCTGGAAGATACTTCGGTCTATCCCGACGAAGAGACGATCAAGAAGCTCTATACGGTCAAGCCATATGATCCAAAGACACAGCGCGTCATCACGCGCACCTGGACCAAGATCGTCACCGGTCAGTAAGCATTGAGACACGACCCCGGCAGCCAACTGCCGGGGTCGCTTTCTTTTGGGGAATCAAAAAGTAACGGAGTGGGGATCATGAAATCGCTTGGCAGCATCCGCAGGGATTTCGCGCCATGGAACGACCCGAACGCCAAGCCATATATCCAGTTCGACAAGGTCACCAAGAAGTTCGGTGAATTCACCGCCGTCAACAATCTGTCGCTGACCATCTTCGAGCGCGAATTCTTCGCGCTGCTCGGCGCGTCCGGTTGCGGCAAGTCGACCCTGCTCAGGATGCTCGCCGGCTTCGAGGAGCCGACGGCGGGCCGCATCCTGCTGGACGGTCAGGACCTGCGCGGCATCCCGCCCTACAAGCGGCCGGTCAACATGATGTTCCAGTCCTACGCGCTGTTCCCGCATATGACGGTGGAGAAGAACATCGCCTTCGGCCTCAAGCAGGAAGGCATGCCGGGACCCGATATCGAAAAGCGCGTCGCCGAGATGCTGAAGCTGGTCAAGCTCGAGCAGTTCGCCAAGCGCAAGCCGCATCAGCTCTCGGGCGGCCAGCGCCAGCGCGTGGCGCTAGCCCGCTCGGTCGCCAAGCGGCCCAAGGTTCTGCTGCTCGACGAACCGCTCGGCGCTTTGGACAAGAAGCTGCGCGAGGAAACCCAGTTCGAACTGATGGACCTGCAGCAGGAACTCGGCCTCACCTTCGTCGTCGTCACCCACGATCAGGAAGAAGCCATGACCATGGCCGATCGCATCGCCATCATGGACAAGGGCGAGGTCATGCAGGTCGCCACGCCAGCCGAGATCTACGAGGCGCCGACCTCGCGTTTCGTGGCGCATTTCGTCGGCAACGTGAACATGTTCGAGGGCAAGGTTGCCGAGCATACCGCAAACGCGACGCGCATCACCGGCGCGACCGGGGCTGAGATCGTCGTCGACAATGGCGGCAAAGCCGCTGCCGGCTCCGACATCGTCTTCGCGATCCGGCCGGAAAAGATCAAGGTCTCCTCGAAAAAGCCCGCCGATGCCGTCAATGCGCTGGAAGGCGAGGTCTATGACGTCGCCTATCTCGGCGACATGACCGTCTATCACATCAAGCTCGATGACGGGCAGATCGTGCGGGCGAGCGCGCTGAACGCCTCGCGTGTCACCGAGGATCCGCTGACCTGGAACGACCGCGCCTGGGTCTCCTTCCGGCCCGATGCCGGCGTCGTGTTGACCAGGTAGGAGGCTGAGATGACCGATATCGCAGCGACTGCCGCCCCGTCGACGCAAACCCCGACACTGCCGGCGAGGCTGGCGAAGGGCTTCGTCAACCGCCTCGTCATCATCATCCCCTATCTCTGGCTGCTGTTCTTCTTCCTCATTCCCTTCATCATCGTCTTCAAGATATCGCTGTCGCAGACGGCGATCTCGATGCCACCCTATACGCCGGTGCTCGACTTCAGCGACGGCATCTCGGGATTCCTCGCCGGCTTCCGCGAGCTCAACTTCGACAACTACACCTGGCTCACCCAGGATGCGCTCTATTTCAACGCCTATGTGACGAGCCTGATCATCGCGGGCATCTCGACGATGCTCACCCTGATCGTCGGCTATCCGATCGCCTATGGCATGGCGCGGGCGCCGGCGACGATCCGTCCGACCTTGCTGATGCTGGTGATCCTGCCCTTCTGGACATCGTTCTTGATCCGCGTCTATGCCTGGATCGGCATCC
This sequence comes from Mesorhizobium sp., assembly GCF_004963255.1. Lineage (GTDB taxonomy): Bacteria > Pseudomonadota > Alphaproteobacteria > Rhizobiales > Rhizobiaceae > Mesorhizobium. The sequence goes on from NZ_SUGA01000013.1 coordinate 135,089, forward strand.
TCAAGCCCGAAGGGCTGCTCAATCAGTTGCTGATGTCGCTGCACATCATCAGCCAGCCGCTGGTGATCTTGAACACCTACACGGCGATCTTCATCGGCATCGTCTATTCCTACCTGCCCTTCATGGTGCTGCCGCTTTATTCATCGCTTGAGAAGATGGACTATTCGCTGGTCGAGGCCGCGGAGGATCTTGGCTGTCCGCCGATCGGCGCCTTCTGGAAGATCACCTTCCCGCTGTCGCTGCCCGGCGTCGTCGCCGGCTGCCTGCTGGTGTTCATCCCGGCCGTCGGCGAGTTCGTCATTCCCGACCTTCTCGGCGGCTCGCAGACGCTGATGATCGGCAAGACGCTCTGGAACGAATTCTTCTCCAATCGCGACTGGCCGGTCTCCTCGGCGGTGGCCGTCATCCTGCTTCTGGTTCTGACCATCCCGATCATGTTCTTCCAGCAGGCGCAGGCAAAGGCACAGGAGCAGGGCAGATGAACTCGACCTGGAGTCGCTTCAACATCACCTCGATCGTGCTGGGCTTTGCCTTCCTCTATCTGCCGATCGTGCTTTTGATCGTCTTTTCCTTCAACGAGTCCAAGCTCGTCACCGTCTGGGGCGGCTTCTCGACCAAATGGTACGTGTCGCTGTTCCACAATCAGGGCCTGATGGACGCCACCTGGGTGACTGCGCGTGTCGGCGTCATCTCGGCGACGGTGGCGACCGTGCTCGGCACGCTCGCCGCCATCACGTTGACGCGCTACACGCGCTTCCGCGGGCGGGTGCTGTTCTCGGGCATGGTCTTCGCGCCGCTGGTCATGCCGGAGGTCATCACGGGCCTGTCGCTGCTCTTGCTGTTCGTCGCCGTCGGACTCGACCGCGGCTTCTTCACGGTGACGCTCGCGCATATCACCTTCACCATGTGCTTCGTCGCCGTCGTCGTGCAGTCGCGGCTGGTCTCGTTCGATCGCTCGCTCGAGGAGGCGGCGATGGATCTCGGCGCGCCGCCGGTGAAGACCTTCTTCCAGATCACCTTGCCGGTCATCCTGCCGGCGATCATCTCCGGCTGGATGCTGGCTTTCACGCTCTCGCTCGACGATCTGGTCATCGCGAGCTTCTCCTCGGGTCCGGGCGCCACCACGCTGCCGATGAAGATCTACAGCCAGGTGCGTCTCGGCGTGACGCCGGAAATCAACGCCGCCTGCACCATCCTGATCGCGGTCGTGGCGATCGGCGTCATCATCGCCTCGATCGCCAACAAGCGTCGCGAGATCCAGCGCCAGCTCGACGAGCAGGCCGCGCAGCGCGGTTGAGCAGTTGGGTGCGGGGACGCTTTGCGCCCCGCCTTACTGGCCTGAAACGCCGGGAGCGATCGGCGAGATGAACGGCGCGCTCCAGTTGCCGCCGACGAAGAACAGCGACTGGTTCGGCTGAGCGGGAGGCGGACTGGCAGCCTGGCCGTTGGTCTGCTGGGGCTGCTGTGCCGGCTGTCCGCTGGGCACCACGCCGCCCGAGAGCGCCAGCCCGCGTCCGGCGTAGGAGGCGATGCCCGACAGCCAGATCTTGTATTTCTGCGCATTGATCTCGGCCTTGTCGAGGCGCGCCACGCCTTTCGAGATGCTAGCCTTGATCTCGGCGCCGTCGATCGGCAGCGCACCATTGGCGACGTCGTCAAGCGCGAAGAAGCCGCCTTGCTGGTTGCGCTTGAGGAAGGCCGGCAGGTCGAGCCCGTTGAGCGTGCCCGGCCCGAACGTCGCCGAGAACGATCCGTCAGCATTCTCGAAGATCGAGTTCCACGCCTTGCCGGGTCCCTTGAGGATGACCGATACCGTCCCGGTGCCGGCCGGCACCAGCCGCGTCATTCCCGCCGCCGTGGCAAAGGCTCCCGTATCCACATCCGACGCCAGGAGCCGCAGTTCCACCTGCGTGCCTTCCGGCTTGCGGTCGAAGCGCAGGCTGCTCTGGATGGTGCCGTTGAAGGCCGACGCATCGGATATGTCGAAGACGGCAAGGCCGTTCTTGACCTGCGCGGTCGCCGCGACGTCGGCCAACTGCACCGGTCCCGCCATGGCATGCGCCGCCGACAGCCTGAGGTCGAGGTTGATGCGGTCGGCGAAGCTGGTGTCGATGTCGCCTGGACCGGCCTCGCCGGTGGGCGCGACGGGCGTGAAGGCCGACAGGAAAGATCTCAGATCCAGCGTATCGAAGGCGAGCGTGCCGGCGATCACCGGGCGCCCTTCGGCGAAGGAGAAATCCAGCGCTCCCATGCCCGGATTGTTGTTCAGCGTGACGGTCGTGTTCTCGAATTTCGCACGCCCCGCCGAGGCGTTCACCTTGCTGGTGACCGAGACCGCACCGATCGCGGCACCCGGCGCGAGGCCGGCCTGCGACCACTCCAGCACGCGCCGCAGCGACGGCGCGGCGAACTTGGCCTGGCCATCCAGATAGGCGTTGTCCGACATCGAGGCCGTTCCGTCGAAGGAGAATGTCGCGGGCGCCGCCTTGAAGGAGAGGGTGACGGGCGCCGCGCCTCCGGCGAAAAGCACCAGCGGTTTCGCCGAGGAGAAATCGAGCTGCACGCTTTCGCCGCGCCAGATCCCGGTCGCGGTCAGCGACGCATCGCTGTTCATCGCTTCCCAGTTCACCTGGCCGTTCAGGCTGCTCAGGACTTCGGCGTCCTTGCCGTCAACCGAAGTCACCACGCGACCATCGCGGAATTCGACGGTGCCGAACGGATCGGACGGCAATCGGCCGAGATCCGGCTTCTGCGGGTTGGCGGTGACCACGCCACGCGCGGTATCGATCGAGCGCGTGATGCGCCCCCCGGTCGGAAGCGGCGGCAGGTAGAAGCCGTTCGCCATGCGCTGGACCCTGATCGTCGGGCGCACCAGCCTCGCGGTCGAGAAGGCGACGTTGCCCTGCAAGGCCGCCATGGCGGAGAGGTCGACTTCGACGCGATCGGCCTCGACCACCGGCGGCGCGTCGGTCTCGGTCCATTGCGACAGTGTCACGTCGCTGAGGATGGCCCGGAATTTCGGCCACACCTCGATGCGCGGTGAGCCGTCGATCGTCACCCTGAAGCCGCTCCAGGCGCTCAATTCCCAGGCGATGCGATCGCGCACGATGCGGGTCGAGGCAATCAGCGGCAGCGCCGCGACCGCGAGCGCGATGACGAGCACGGCGACGCCGATCGCCCACACCCCGCGCCGGATCAAAGATGATGGCATTTTGCCCCGTATGCTTCTATTGCCGACAAAATCGCCCGACGGGTGTAACCGAGCGCCGACGCTTTTCAAGTCTTTATGGCCTTGCGATGGCATTTGCGCAGCGACAGCGATGGGTCGCGTGAACAAGATCTTGCTCTGCTGCGCTGCAATATGCATAAGCGAACCGTACGACCCCGGTCCACGGTTGCGCGCCGTTTTTGGAACGATGGCATAGGCGACGTTGAGCTTAACTGGCTCGTTCGCGACGCGCTTTGGGAGGAGCGATCATGGCCGCCGACACACCTTTGTGGACCCCGACGCAGGAGCGGATCGACGCAGCGCCTCTAACCGCGTTCATGAAGGCCGCGGCTGCGAAGGCCGGGGAGGCTTTCTCCAGCTATGCGGACCTTCACCGCTGGTCGATCGAGGATCGAGAAGCCTTCTGGAGCCTGGTCTGGGATTTCTGCGGGCTTGTCGGCGACAAGGGCGAGCGGCACCTCATCGACGGCGAGCGGATGCCAGGCGCGGCTTTCTTTCCTGACGCCAAGTTGAACTTTGCCGAGAACCTTTTGCAGAAGACCGGCGGCGGCCCGGCCATCGTCTTTCGCGGCGAGGACAAGGTCGAGCGCCGGCTGTCCTGGAACGAGCTTCACGCGCTGACCTCGCGGCTGCAGCAGCTTTTCCTGTCGGTCGGCGTCAAGGCTGGCGACCGCATCGCCGCCATGATGCCGAACATGCCCGACACCATCGCCGCGATGCTGGCGGCAAGCTCGATCGGCGCGGTGTGGTCGTCCTGCTCTCCCGATTTCGGCGAGCAGGGCGTGCTCGACCGCTTCGGCCAGATCGAACCGGTCGTCTTCATCGCGCCGGACGGCTATTGGTACAACGGCAAGGCGATCGAAGTGGCCGACAAGGTCCGCGCCGTGGCGGCCAAGCTCACCACACTGCGCAAGGTGCTGATCGTCGATTATCTCGGCACCTCGGCCGACGTCGCCGCCACCATCGACAAGGCGACCGCGCTCGAAGAAGCGCTCTCGCCATTCGCCGCAAAGACCGTCAGCTTCGAGCGGCTGCCCTTCGCGCATCCGCTCTACATCCTGTTTTCCTCGGGCACGACCGGCATCCCGAAATGCATTGTGCATTCGGCCGGCGGCACGCTGATCCAGCACGTCAAGGAGCACCGGCTGCATGCCGGCCTGCTCGATGGCGATCGCCTGTTCTATTTCACCACCTGCGGCTGGATGATGTGGAACTGGCTGGTCTCGGGCCTCGCCTCGGGCGCTACGCTTTTGCTCTATGACGGCTCGCCTTTCTACCCCGACGGCAACGTGCTGTTCGATTTCGCCGACGCCGAGCAGATGACCTATTTCGGCACCTCGGCGAAGTTCATCGATTCCGTTCGCAAGGCAGGGCTCAAGCCGATCGTCAGCCACGATCTGTCCAGCGTGCGCACCATCTCCTCCACCGGCTCGCCGCTGTCGCCGGAGGATTTCCGCTTCGTCTATGACGGCATCAAGAAGGACGTGCATCTGGCCTCGATCTCGGGAGGTACCGACATCGTGTCCTGTTTCGTGCTCGGCGTGCCGACCGAGCCGGTCTGGACCGGCGAGATCCAGGGAGCTGGTCTCGGCCTGGCGGTCGACGTGTGGGATGACGACGGCAAGCCTATCCGGCAGGAGAAGGGCGAGCTCGTCTGCACCAAGGCCTTCCCGTCGATGCCGATCGGCTTCTGGAACGACCCCGAGGGCAAGAAGTATCACGCCGCCTATTTCGAGCGTTTCGACAATGTCTGGTGCCATGGCGACTTCGCCGAATGGACGGCGCATGGCGGCATGATCATCCATGGCCGTTCGGACGCGACGCTCAATCCGGGCGGGGTTCGGATCGGCACGGCCGAGATCTACAACCAGGTCGAACAGATGCCGGAAATCCTCGAGGCGCTCTGCATCGGCCAGGATTTCGACAATGATGTCCGTGTCGTGCTGTTCGTGCGTCTGGCAGCCGGCGTCGGCTTGGACGAGGATCTGGAAAAGCGAATCCGCGCCAGGATCCGCACCGGCGCCAGCCCGCGTCACGTGCCGGCCAGGATCGTCGCCGTCACCGACATCCCGCGCACCAAGTCCGGCAAGATCACCGAACTTGCGGTGCGCGACGTGGTTCACGGCCGTGCCGTCAAGAACAAGGAAGCGCTTGCAAACCCGGAAGCGCTGGAGCTGTTCCGCAACCTGCCGCAGCTGGCGGGCTGACGGGCGGCATGGTTAACGAAATCTCTCCAGCGAATTTACCTAGATTTCACGGGTGGTACACATTCGTAAATTTTTCCGCGGCCCGGTAAGGAGTTGTTAAGGGACGACCCCGATAGTCGCGTGTAACTTGAGGGAGAAATCCCGTTCCTCGTCCCCTGAGGTTCAGCTCAAGCCCCCGTTGTGACAGCATCCCATTTCTCAAGGCGTCCTTCAGGACGCCTTTTTCTTGGTTGTGTGCGTCAAGTTCTGCAAAAAGGGGGCGGCCATATTGCTGGTCATGC
>NZ_SUGA01000140.1 GCF_004963255.1 Mesorhizobium sp.
GTTCCATTCCGCGCCGGTCAGATATTTTTCGGGCGCCAGCGGGCTCTGGTTGGCATGGTAGCCGCAGATGAAGGCGCCGCGTCCCGCCGCCGTTTCGACCACCACTTTCGGGCTATCGACATGGCAGGTGATGACGTCGGCACCTTGATCGACCAGTGCATTGGTGGCTTCCGCCTCCTTGACCGCCAGCGACCACTCGCCGGTGAAGATCACCTGGCAGGTGATGGCCGGGTCGACCG
>NZ_SUGA01000141.1 GCF_004963255.1 Mesorhizobium sp.
GACGACCACGACGGTAAGCGCGAAGAGATAACGGCCGACCGCGCCGTCGAATTCGAAGCCCGCGATGGAAAGCTTCGGCGCATCGATGACGCCTGACGCCGAGTCGTTGGAGAACCAGCTGAACTTGGTCAGCGCCCATTGCACGAAGAACTGCGCGGCGAGCGTCGAGACCGCCAGATAGAAGCCTTTCAGCCGCAGGCTGGGCAGGCCGAAGACGATGCCGATCGCGGCGGC
>NZ_SUGA01000142.1 GCF_004963255.1 Mesorhizobium sp.
CTAAATATCGGCTCCCGTGCAAAACCCTCCTTGTGGGAGAAGGTGGATCGGCGCGATAGCGCCGAGACGGATGAGGGGTGCTGGAAGAAATGAGGCGCGGAAGAATAGTATGCTTCAAGCGCATATTTATTCGCCGCAGCGATCCTTCCAACACCCCTCATCCGGCCGCTCCGCGGCCACCTTCTCCCGCAAGGAGGGCTTTGCACGGAACTGAGTTGGTGATTCGGTA
>NZ_SUGA01000143.1 GCF_004963255.1 Mesorhizobium sp.
GACTTTCCTGCGACGAGGGGAATGCCCATCGCTTCGGCGCGACAGTGGGCGTCGGCGGCTTGGGCTGGGATGTGATGGAGGAAACTTACCGGGCCCTCCTTTTGGACGGCGCGAGGCGAGTTGGCATCCTCGCTGTACCCAAAACGATGCCAAGCGCCGCCGCCGGCCAGGTGAGCTTGAGCCTCGGCTTGCGCGGGCCGGTCTTCGGGGTGACCTCCGCATGTGCCT
>NZ_SUGA01000144.1 GCF_004963255.1 Mesorhizobium sp.
ATCAACACCCTGGGCAGCCAGGTCGACAACACCGCCGAGGAGACCATGGCCGGCATCGGCGCTGCCTCGCAGAAGCACATCGGCGATCTCCTCGAAATGCACGAGAAGAACATGGTGGCGACCGCCGACATCCAGCGCCGCAAGAAGCTGGCCGACGATGCCTTCGCCCGCCGCTTCGACGAGGTGCTGAAAAAGCACAATGCGGCAAACTACGTGCAGTCGTAATTG
>NZ_SUGA01000145.1 GCF_004963255.1 Mesorhizobium sp.
TCGCAAATAAGCGTTCCGGGCGGATTGAGCAAATCCCCCATTCCGGGCGCGTCGGGATCATCGAAGGACGACCGCACGAAAGTACGCACCCTGTGCACCATGGCAAGCTCGACCGAGCGTACCTGCAGGACCTTGGCGCCGAGAGAGGCCATTTCAAGCATTTCCTCGAAGGAAATCTTGGCCAGCCGCCGCGCTTTCGGCTCGATGCGCGGGTCTGTGGTGTAGAC
>NZ_SUGA01000146.1 GCF_004963255.1 Mesorhizobium sp.
GTATAGGTCCGCATCAGCGGGCCGTCAGTGGTCGGCAGTTCCAGCGTCACGAACTGCCCCGGTCTGTAGCGGAACCAGGTCTGGTTGTCGGAGCGGAAGGTGAAGGTCTTCACGTCAGGCGCCTCGTCGCTGACGCCGATCACTTCCAGCACCTGAAGCCTGTCGTTCCAAGGCGCCATCTCGTCGAGATGGCGGTAGAGCCCGAGATCCGTCATCGCATTCACAC
>NZ_SUGA01000147.1 GCF_004963255.1 Mesorhizobium sp.
CATCAGCACGGCACCTGGCGCGACAAAGGCGGAGCGCCGCACGACCGACGACGGCACGGCGCGGAAACCTGCCTTCTCGAAATCGATGGCACTCCAGCCGTCGAATTTCGACGGCACCTTGTCCCACCACACGGCCTGGCCCGGACCACCCTTGATGATCTCCATCGGGTTGAGCCGGAACGACATCAGCACCGCTTTCTTCAGCCACTGGTTGACATGCCAT
>NZ_SUGA01000148.1 GCF_004963255.1 Mesorhizobium sp.
GGATGGCGCGGGCCGCGTCATCGTTGCCGGGGATCGGGAAATCGATCTTGTCCGGGTCGCAGTTGGAATCGATGATGGCGACGACCGGGATGCCGAGGCGCTTGGCCTCGAGAATGGCGATCGCTTCCTTGTTGGTGTCGATCACGAACATCAGGTCGGGCGTCGAGCCCATGTCCTTGATGCCGCCCAGCGCCTTGTCGAGCTTCTCGCGCTCGCGATCGAG
>NZ_SUGA01000149.1 GCF_004963255.1 Mesorhizobium sp.
CAACTATAGCGGACCGTCGACGGATCGACGATCTCGAAGCGTGGCGGCTTGCCGTCCGCCAGCAGGGCCGGGGCAAGCCCGCCTTGCGAGAGCTCATCGTTCAGCCAGACATCTTCCCAGCAATAGCGGAAATCCTCCGGCGTCAGCAGGCTACCGTCAGACCATTTATGCCCTTCCCGAATCTTGAAAGTGAAGACGCGATCATCCGCTACGTCGAAACT
>NZ_SUGA01000014.1 GCF_004963255.1 Mesorhizobium sp.
TCAAGGCGCTGGAAGAGCGCACCAGCGGCGTCTACAGCCCGAGCCCGGGCGTGGTCTATCCGACGCTGACCTTCCTGGAAGAGGCGGGCTACGCGGTGTCGTCCAGCGAAGGCAACAAGAAGGTGTTTTCCATCACCGAGGCCGGCAGGACGCATCTCGACGAGAACCGCGAGATGATCGACGGCGTGCTCGACCATCTCGAGCGCTTCGGCCGCAAGATGGCCGCGGCGCGCGAGTGGTTCGGCTGGGGCGACGACAAGGACGAGGGGCGCCGCGGCCGTTCGGAAAAGCGCGACCAGTTCCGCGCGCTGCGACATCGTCTGCGCGCCGCGCTCGGCGACATCGCCGACGCGCCGGAAGACAAGCAGGCCGAGGCGATCAGCATCCTGGAAGACGCCGCCGAGGCGATCGAGGCGCTGGCGCGGCGCTAAGCCATTTTCATAAGAGCAGCCAAAAAGCCCGGAGCGATCCGGGCTTTTTGCATTCAGTCAGCGATTGATAGGGCAGGGACTATTCCTTGCCGACATATTCGCTGATCAGCTTCTCGTTGCGCGCCTTCTCGATCTTGGCCGTGGTCTCGGCCGCGATCCGCTCGTCGGTGCGGTATTTGACCAGGTTCACCAGGCTGCCGGTAAGCAGGAGGATGCCCATTGCCCAGTAGCCCTTGGTCGAGAGGTCGACCGGCGCCAGCCACAGAGACAGGCCGAGCATGAAATAGGCGGCGCCCACCGACACGGTGTTGAACAGGATATAGGTCTGGTTGCCGTTCATCGTCGTCTTCCTTTGGTTTGATCTGATTGATCTGACTGGGAAAATTGCGGGTTCAGTTCAGCGATTTCAGGCGTGCCAGAACATCCTCGGCGCGGACCTTGGTGGCCGGTCCGTGTCCTGCCTCTGCGAGGCGCTCACGGATCGCCTCGTGGCGCAGCTCGCCGTCGATCTCGTCGAGAATGCCGGCCTCCTCGAACGGGTCCGGGCTGTCCTTGATGCGGGCCAGCAGTTCCTCCGCGTCATTGATGCTCGCCGTGCGGCCGATCGATCGGTTGAGGCGCGACTGCGCCTTGCGTTCGGCATCGATCGCCCTGGCCGAGATCATGCCCTGGTTGAGGCCGATGATGCGGCGATGCGCCTGTTCGACGGACAGGCGCATCCGCAAGGTCTTCTCGCCCAGGCTCTTTACGGTGGCGCGGCGCACCTCGCGCTCGTTCTCGAGCTCCGCGATCGCAGAGGCGCCGCCTTCTGCAAGTGCTTGGTTGTTGGCCGAAAGCGCACTCAGCGTGCGGGTTTCCAGATCGGCGATGCGGCGGTCGAGCTGGTCGAGGCTGGTCTGCTCGGCACGCTGGCGCACGATCAGCGAGGCAAGCGTCTGCTTTGCGGCGGCGAGGCCCGCCTCCGCGTCGCGGATGCGCTGCGCCAGAAGGTCGATGGCGAAACGGTCCTTCAGATTGTCCTCGGCCCGGGCGCTGGCGCCGTCCAGCAATGTCTTGATCAGGCTAAGCATTTAAGTCTTCTCCCTGTTGATGTGAACGTTGTTCACGAAATCAACATACCAAGAAATGAACATTGTTCAAGAGCTATTTTGAACGCTGTTCATGAGGCGTCGAGCATGGTAAACGCAGGCAGACGGAATGAACGTGGCATGCCGGCCACCCGACAGAACGACAGGAAAGAGCATGGCGCTGGACAAGGAAGAAATGAGCGAGAAGGTGCTCGCCATCGCCGAGGCGCTGCTCAATGAGGGCGGCGCCGAGAACCTGAAAGCGCGCACCATCGCCGAGCAGGCCGGCATTTCGGTCGGATCGGTCTACAACCTCTTTGCCGATCTCGACGAGGTGCACCGGGCTGTCAACATGCGGCTGCTCGACCGGCTCGGCGCGACGGGCCTCGCGGCCATGGCCGATCTCGAAAGGCAAGGGGTAACCGATGTTCAGCACCGCATCCTGGCCATGGCGGCGGCCTATGTGCGCTTCGTAGAGGCGCATCCCGGGAGCTGGCCGGCCGTGCTTGCCTTCAATCGCCGCCGCGCGACGCGGCCGGGTCCGGATGCCTATGACGCGCTGCTTGATGCGCTCTTCGACATCGTCGCCGGCGTGCTCAAGGCAGGCGATTTCGGCCTCGACGACGGCCGCCGCGCGCTTGCGGCGCGAACCTTGTGGTCAAGCGTGCACGGCATCGTGACCAGCGGCTACGTTGCAAATTCCAACAGCAGGCAGACCGAGGAGATCTGGCATCAGATCGAGCTGCTGGTCGGCGTTTTCGTCAAGGGACTGGAACATGGCGGCGCATTCGCGCATGCTGAGACAAAGTCAGATTAAACAGGGCGCTGCTGGATCTTCGACGCCCGCGTGAATGGAGTTTCAAAAAATGTCTTTTCTGAAAAAGCTTTTCGGCGGCGGCAGCAGTGAGGCCACGGAGACCGGCAGCGCCAAGCCGGCCAAGCAGGTCGAGCACAAGGGCTTCCTGATCAGCGCGACGCCCTACAAGGCCGAGGGCCAATACCAGACATGCGGCGTCGTCTCGAAGGAAGTGGACGGCGTGCTGAAGGAGCACCGCTTCATCCGCGCCGACCGCTTCGCCGGTCTGGACGACGCCGTCGACATCTCGATCAAGAAGGGCATCCAGCTGGTCGACGAGCAGGGCGAGCGGATGTTCGGCTAGCTGCCGTAGCTTCGACTGCGCCGGCCAGCTTCTCTTGATCAGAACGAGACCTTGTCGCCGCCCTTGAGTTGCAGGATCTGGCGCGCCTCGTCGGGGGTGGCGATCGAGGCGCCGAGGCCTTCGATGATCTGGCGGACCTTGGTGACCTGTTCGGCGCTGGAGCGGGCGAGTTTGCCCTTGCTGATCCAGAGCGAATCCTCCAGGCCGACTCGCACATTGCCGCCGAGCGCGATCGCCTGCGTGGCGATCGGCAGCTGATGGCGGCCGGCGCCAAGCACCGACCAGTGATAGTCGTTGCCGAACAGGCGGTCGGCGGTGCGCTTCATGTGCGCGACATCCTCCGGATGCGTGCCGATGCCGCCGAGGATGCCGAACACGCTCTGGACGAAGAAGGGCGCCTTGACCAGGCCGCGCTCGACGAAATGCGCCAGCGTGTAGAGATGGCCGATGTCGTAGCACTCGATCTCGAAGCGCGTGCCGTTGTCGGCGCAGGTGCGCAATATGTGCTCGATGTCGCCGAAAGTGTTGCGGAAGATGCGGTCGCGCGAGGATTCGAGATAAGGCCGTTCCCAGTCGTGCCCGAAGGTCTTGAAGCGTTCCAGCATCGGGAACAGCGCGAAATTCATCGAGCCCATGTTGAGCGACGCGACCTCCGGCGCGAACACCTTCGCCGGCCTGACGCGCTCCTCCACGCTCATCGTCGCGGCACCCCCGGTGGTGATGTTGACGACGCAGTTGGAGCGCTGCTTGATGACCTGCAGGAACGGCGCGAAGGCCTCGGTCGACTGGTCGGGGCGGCCGTCGACCGGATTGCGGGCATGGAGGTGGACGATCGCTGCGCCCGCCTCGGCCGCCTCGATTGCCGCGGTGGCGATCTCCTCGGCCGTTACCGGCAGATGCGGCGACATCGACGGCGTGTGGATCGAGCCGGTGACCGCGCAGGTGATGATGATCTTGTTCTGGTTCGCCACTGATGATCCTCGATCTCTCGCTAGTTGACCGCGCCTATTTCACCGCGCCTTGCGTGATGCCGGAGATGAACTGCTTCGACAGCACGATATAGAGCAGCGTAATCGGTAGCGCCGCCAGTGTCAGCCCGGTGAACAGCACCCCCCAGTCGGTGGTGAATTCGCCGACGAACACGGTCAGCCCCTGCGGCAGTGTCTTCAAATTGTCGGAGGTGATCAGCACCAGCGGGAAGAAAAAGTCGTTCCAGATCGGCACCGCGTTCTGGATCGCCACGATGACCAGCGCCGGCCGCGCCAGCGGCAGCATGATCGACCACATGATGCGAAGCTCGCTGGCGCCATCCATGCGGGCGGATTCCTCCAGCTCGCGCGGCAAGGTGCGCAGGAAGCCGGTCATGATGAAGACGGCCGAGGGAATGCCCATCGCCACATAGACCAGCACCAGGCCGAGATAGCTGTCGACGAGGCCGAGCGTGTCCAATTGGATGAACAGCGGGATGATCGCCAGCTTCAAAGGCACCGTCATGCCGCTGAGGAAGAACATCAGCACCAGCGAGCTCAGCCGGAACCGGTAGCGGGCGATGGCGTAGCTGGCGAGCGTGCTGAACAGCAGGATCAGCGCGACGGAGGCGGCGGTGATGCCGACCGAATTCGCCAGGTAACGGACGAAATTGGTCTCGGTCCAGACCTTCTCCAGATTGGCGCTCGAGAAATGTGTCGGCAGCGAAAGCGGCGAGGAAAAGATCTCGGCATTGGTCTTGAATGACGAGGCCACCATGACGAACAGCGGATAGATCATGATCACGGCATTGCCCGCCAGCAAGAGCTGGATGGCGCCGTTCCTGATCGTCTCGCCGCGATCCCTCACTGCTCGATCTCGCGGCGGCGCAGGTAGCGCAAAGCGATTGCGGTGATGCCGGCGACGAAGACGAACATAAGCACCGCCAGCGCGCTGCCCTGGCCGAAATCCTGGATGCCGGTGGTCGTGCTGCCAAAGGCGGTGCGGTAGAAATAGAGACCGAGCACGTCGGTCGAGCCGCCCGGCGAACCGGTCAGGCCGGCCATGACATAGGGGATCTCGAACCAGTTGAAGCTGCCGATGAAGGTCAGGATGGTGACGATGGTGACGCTCGGCGCGATCAGCGGCCAGACGATCTTTGTCATCAGCGCGTAGTCGCCGGCGCCGTCGAGGCGCGCGGCCTCCAGCACGTCCTTGCTGATGCGCTGCATGCCGGCGAGCAGCACCAGCGTCGGGAAGCCGAGCCAGTGCCAGATGTTGGCGAACAGGATGCTGCCGAGCGCGGTATTTTCGTTACCCAGCCACGGCACCGCGCCGATGCCGACCAGGCCGAGCAACTGGTTCACCAGCCCGAACAGCGGATGCAGGAACAGCTTCCACAGAAAACCAACGATCACCGCCGACAGCACCACCGGCAGGAAGACGATGACCTGGTGGATGCGGTGTCCCGGCAGCGCCTTGAGCAGCGCAAAGGCGATCAGGAAGGCAGTGCCGTTCTCGAACAGCATCAGCGCCAGGAAGGCGATGACATTGTGCTTGAACGCATTCCAGGTCCAGTCGCTGTACGGCTTTTCGAACAGAACCTTGCGGAAGTTTTCAAGTCCAATGAAACCCGAAGGCCGCAAGCCGTTGAATTCATAGAAGGCGAAGCGGAAGGCCGACAAAAGCGGCCACAGCACGAACAGCACCATGACGAGCAGCGCCGGCGTCAGCAGGGCGGCAATCCAGAGCGACCGGCGCCACGCAAAGGGTTTCGCTGTGTGGCGCCAGCCTTCTGTCATCTCATTTGCCCTGGAACGGCTTGTACCATTTGGCGAGGCCGTCGGTGAGGTCGGCGGCAAGCTGGTCCGGCGTGATCGATCCCGACATCATCTTGGTGATGTCGCCCTGCAGCAGTTCCGATCCCGTCGGCTTTTCGAAGCGGAAATAGACGACATTGATATGCGGCATCGCCGTCTCGTTCAACTTGGCGACATGCGAGAGCAGCTCGTCCTTGATGACGACGCCCTTGATCGGCGAGATGTTGCCGAGAAGCGCCGAGAACTTGTCGCCGAACTCCTTGGTGCCCATCCAGTTGACCAGCTTGAGCGCCGCTTCCTTGTTGGCCGACTTGGAATTGACCGCGTAGCCGCCGTCGAAGAATTTCGTGGCCTGCGGCGTGTCGCCGGCTTTCGCCATCGGCGGGGCGACGAAGTCCATGTTGATGGCGGGGTTCTGCGACCGGTAAGTGGCGATGTCGAAGCTGCCGCCGGCGAGCATTGCCGCCTTGCCGCTCAGAAACAGCTGGCCGGCCGTCTCGTAGTCAATGCCTTCGAAGCCGTCGGGCATATAGGGGCGTAGCTCGAGCAGCTTGCCGAGCGCCGCGACATAGCGCGGATCCTTGAAGGTGGTCTTGCCGCTGGTCAGGTCGCTGACGAAGTCCTGGCCGAGGAATGGATTGGTGAAGATGGCCACGAACATTTCGTTGAACCAGCTGGTGCCCATGCCGTTGGCCAAGGGATAGATGCCCTTCTCCTTCAGCGCCTTGCTGACGGTGATGAACTCGTCCCAGGTGGTCGGCGGCGTCAGGCCGGCCTTGGCGAAGACGTCCTTGTTGATGAATAGGCCAAGCGTCTGCGAGGCGAAGGGCAGCGAATAGACCTTCTTGTCGGCGCGGTAAGTGCCGGACACCAGCGCATCCGCCGGCTGGTTGGCGAGCGAGGGAACCGTCGCCATGTCGAGCGGCTCGAAATAGCCGGCCTTCACGAACTGCTCGAGCCAGCCATAGGCGTGAGTGTGGATGACGTCGCCGCCCTTGCCGCCGGCCAATGCCGTCGAGACGATCGTCGGATAGTTCTCATCCGGGAAGGATTCGAACTTCACGTGGATGTCCGGATTGGCCTTGGTGAAGTCGGCGAAAAGCGCGTTATAGGCGGCCTTATCTTCCTGGCGCCAGGTCCAGAACGAGATGTCGGCGGCGTGCGCCAGACTTGTTGCACATCCCCATGCGAAAGAGGCGGCCGCGAGGGCCAGGCCGATCCTTCTCCTGCTCATCTTGCTGATCTCCCATTCAGCGCTTCATGCGCTTTGACGCGATTGATCAAATCATAGTTCTTGCCGTCTGGAAAGATAGTTTGTAAAGTTTCCTAACTAACGTGATTGCTTACATTGCGCGGCGCTTCGGCGGCGCGTCTGGCGAAGGGAATGCTCGTGGGTCAGAACCTGCTGGTCGGCGTAGATGTAGGCGGCACCAAGACGCGCATCCTGGGGCGTCGCGACGACACCGTGTTGTTCGACAAGACGGTTATCACCGACGAATGGCGGATCCGCCAGATGGAGGCCGACGCGCTGAAGCTCTCGGCCATCGTCATGGATCTGTGCGGCGCTTCGGCGCCGGCGGCGATAGCCATCGGCGCGCATGGCTGCGACACCGACGAGCAATGCCTGCGTTTCCAGGCGCTGCTATCGGCCAATCTGAAAACCAGCGTGCAGGTGGTCAACGATGCCGAGCTGATGGTGCCCGCCGCCGGCTATGATGACGGCATCGGCGTCGTGGCAGGCACCGGTTCGATCGCGGTCGCGCGCACGGTCGAGGGCAAGATGCTTGCCGCCGGCGGCTGGGGCTGGATCCTGGGCGACGAGGGGAGTGCTGCTGCCTTGGTGCGCGAAGCCGCCAAGGCGATCCGCCGCGCGCTCGACCGCGGCCAGGAGAGCGATCCGCTGATCGCCATGCTGATGCGCGAAATCGGAACCGACGACCAGACCAAGCTCGGCATATTGCTCAACGAGACGCGGGGCGCCGCGGCCTGGGGCCGCTACGCCAACGCCGTCTTCGATGCCGCGAACGCCGGTTCGCCGCTCGCTTCGCGCGTCATCGAGGAAGGCGGGGAGGGGCTCGCGGCGCTAGTGCAATTGCTGATCGAACGCGGCGCCAATGCGTCGCTGGTCGTCGCCGGCGGCGGCGTCATTGCCGAGCAGCCGATGCTGATGGAAGCTTTCGTCAGGGCGATGGCATCGGTGTCGCCAACGAGCCGCGTGGTCCTGCTGCGCGAGCCGCCGGTGATCGGCGCGGTGGCTTTGGCTGGGCGCCTTGTCGCGGGCAAGAAGCGCGGCAACGGCTGAGGGCGGATCAAGGAGCATTGACATGAAGCGCATCGGTTACCGCCCGGCGGTGTCACGCCAGGCCGAAAGCCTGGAAATCGGAAGACAGGCCGTGGCAAGGACGCTCGATATGCTCGACCTGTCCGGCTTTGCCGGCGGCGCGATCGGCTTTGCCGGCATTGGCGCCAGCTATCAGGCGGCGCTTGCCGGCGCCTTCTATCTGCGTCAGTTCGGCAGGCGGGGTTTCGCCTTCGTGCCGACCGAGCTCTATGGCCGGACGGATGCGGCAGCGGACGCCTTTGTTGCCCTGTCGGCTTCCGGCCAGAGCCGCGAAATCGCCGATGTGATGCTGGAGGCGAAAGCCTATCCGCGGCTTGCCATCTGCCGCGGCGCCGACAATCCGCTGGCCGACATCACCGGCGCGGTGATCGCCATGGACTCGGGCGCGGACAACGGCGCCAGTTCGACCGGCTACACGGGCACCCTGCTCGCGCTGGGCATGCTGGTCGACAAGATCGCCGGCGGCGGCTTCGACTGGACGCAATTGCCGCCGGCGGTCGAACGCCTGCTGGCCGATGGCTGGGAGAGCGCCGGCCGCGCGGCCAGGTTGTTGGCCGCGCGTGCGTCCATCGACATCGTTGGCGCCGGTATCGGCTTTGCCAATGCGGGCGAGGCGGCGATGCTGATACGCGAGGCGGTCCGGGTTCCTGCCTCAGGCTGGGACACGCTGAACTATCTGCACGGCCCGATGGAATCGCAGGACTCGGCCACCGGCGGCCTGATCGCCTTCGGCGAGCACCGCGAGGTCAAGATCGCGCAGGATGTCGCCGGCTTCGGCTGCCCCTCTGTGCTGATCACGCGACGGACCGATATCGCCGCCACCGAGAAGCTCGCCGTGATAGTCGTCCCGGCGCTGGGCAATGCGATCGCGGACGGCATCCTGGAGATCATCGCGCTGCAGATGGTCGTCGCGGACATGCAAGATGCGGCCGGGCTGACCGACATCACTTTCCGCTACCGGCAGACCGACACCAAGCTCAAGCCCTGGTCGCCGACGGAGCTTTAGTTCTTCTGGACGCCAGGCTTGTTCTGTCGGCAGGGCGCATTCGCGCAATCCGCCGAAACGCATCAGAATGGCAATTGTCGCGGTTTGATTCGTGCTATGCGAACCAGCGCGGCTGGCCGAGCGCCAAGAGGATGAAGGCGGAACGACGTCGCAGATGGCTCCATCCGAAATCCCAAGCCTGACAGAAAGCGCCCGCGCCGTGCTGCGCCTGCTGGCCTCGCAGGGCCCGGTGACCCGGCCGAAGCTCGGCTCGATGCTGGAACTCTCCAAGCCGACCATGTCGGCCGCGGTTTCCGAGCTCAGCGCGCTTGGCCTGGTCGCGTCGCGCGGGACCGAACGCGGCGCCATCGGGCGGACCGCCACCATCTATGGCATCGGCCCCGGCGCCGGCTATGTGATCGGCATCGATGTCGGCGCGGCACAGGTGCGCGCCGTCGCCTATTCGATGGATGCCCAGCCCCTGGCAACGGTGGAAGAGAGCATTCCGGACGGGGCGACCGCCGATGAGACCGGGGCAGTCATTCTTGCGGTGGCCAAATCGATCCCGGCCAAGGTCGGCAAGGCTTTTCGCACCTTACGCAGCATCGCGGTTGCGGTGCCGCGCATCGTCTCGCACAGCCGCCTCGGCAATGGCCAGAGCAACGGTCCGGACGCGGTGCTGCATACGCTCCGCCGCAACATCGATGTGCCGATCATCCTCGAAAACAACGTCAACTGCGCGGCGATCGCCGAAAGGCATTTCGGCGCCGCGCAGGGTCACGAGACCTTTGCCTTCCTGCAGGTCGGCGTTCGCGTCGGCCTGGGCCTGATCAATGAAGGCCGGCTCTATCGCGGCGCTGGCGGCGCGGCCGGCGAAGTCGGCCGCATGCCATTTCCGTGGTCGGCCAGCGACGTGCCTTATCGCGAGGGGCTTGAGCACTATCTCGGCTCACGGGCGCTTGTCGAGCGCAGCCGGCAGGCATGGCCGGCGCAAGAGGGGACCCCGCCGAACTCCGCCAAGGAGTTGTTCGCGCTGGCTCTCGCAGGATCGCGTCCGGCCGCCGAGGCGGTCTCGCGCCATGCCGCCGATATCGGCCGGCTCGCGGCCGGCTGTATCGGCATGCTCGATCCGGGCCTGATCGTGCTTGGCGGCGGCGTCGGCCGCAACGCGCTGATGACGGCGGAGGTCGAGCGGGTGGCCGGCGAACTGGCCTGGCCGACGCCGATCGCGGTCAGCACGCTGGAAGATGTCGGCACCGCGCTCGGTGCCATGAAGCTGGCGCTGGATTACAGCCTTGGACTGATCCTGCGCGAGGACCGCCACCCGGCGGTGGTGCTGCCGCCTCTGTAGGGTGGGAAATCGCCAGCCAAATGCAAAAGAGGCAGGCGCCGGTGGGCGCCTGCCTCTTTCATGTCCTGCATCGGCGATCAGGCAGCGGCGGCGGCCTGATTGGCATTGGCGGCAGCGATCGCGTCGACCTTGGCGGTGGCCTTGGCGAGCGCGGCGGTCACGGCATCGGCGCCCATGCCGACGCCCTCGACGCGGATCACTTCAACGTCGGTCATGCCGAGGAAGCCAAGCACGCTGCGCAGATAGGGGACTGCATGGTCCATCTGCACCGCGGCGCCTTCCGAATAGATGCCGCCGGAAGCGAGCACGATGTAGACCTTCTTGCCGGCGACGAGGCCCTTCGGACCGTTCTCGCCGTAAGCGAAGGTCTTGCCGGAGCGGGCAACGTGGTCGACCCAAGACTTCAACGTCGAGGAGATGTTGAAGTTGATGAAGCCGGTGGCGAGGATGATCGTGTCGGCGGCGAAGACCTCGTCGAGCACGGCGTCGGAAACGCCCACGACCTCGGCCTGGCGCGGCGTGCGGGCTTCGGCCGGCGTGTAGATGCCGGTGGCGTAATCAGGGTCGATATGTGGCAGCGGATTGGCGACCAGATCGCGCACGACAAGCGTGCTGGTCGGATCGGCGGCAACAAGCTTCCGGGCGAGATCGGTGGCGACGCGGGTCGAGTGCGAAGCGGCGCCACGCGGGCTGGAGGTAACGAGAAGAATAGACATGGCGGTGTCCCTTGGGGTTGGATTGAAACTTTCCACGCCAATATGGGATTGCTGCTCCATCAGGATAACTGGTATAATATGTATACAATCCATCAACAAAATGGATGCATAGCCATCCAGCCGAACCCGACATTGGACCAACTCCAGATCCTGGTGGCAGTCGCCGATACCGGCAGCTTCTCGGCAGCAGGGCGCAAGCTCAACCGGGCGCAGTCGGTGGTGAGCTACGGCATCGCCAATCTCGAAGCGCAGCTTGGGCTGAAGCTGTTCGAGCGCGAAGGCGTGCGCGAGCCGCAGCTGACCGATGTCGGCAAGGCGATGCTGGAGGATGCGCGGCGCATGATCGGCGTGCTGCAGCGCATCCGCTCGCGCGCCGACGGCTACCGGCAAGGGCTGGAAGCGGAAGTGGCGATATCGGTCGACGTGACGCTGCCTTCACCGGCGCTGGTGCGCGTGCTCAAGGCCTTCGAGGCGCAGTTCCCGGCGGTCATGCTGCGGCTTTATATCGGCTCGCTCGGCCTGATCGTAGACCAGGTCGTCAACGGCCAGGTGGATCTCGGCTTCGGCGGCCTGCAAGGCGATGCCGACGTCAATCTGCTGCGCATCGGCTTCACCTCCCTGGTGCCTGCGGCGGCGCCCGAACATCCATTGGCCAAACTGCCGAAGCCGGTCGGTGTCGAGGACCTGCGCGAGCATATCCAGCTTGTCGTCACCGACCAGTCGGAGCGGACGCGCGGGCGAGACTATGGCGTTTTTGCCTATCGCACCTGGCGGCTGACCGATATGCGCACCAAGCATGCGCTGATGCGCGAGGGCCTCGGCTGGGGCGGCCTGCCGCGCTGGCTGATCGCCGACGATCTAGCCAGCGGCCGATTGGTGGAGCTCGATCTGGAGCCCTATCGCGAGGTGCGCTCGCCGCTCTACGCCATGCACCGCAACGATCGCAGCCCCAAGCCGGCGGCGACTTGGCTTATCGACGAGTTCAGGCGCCAGCTGGGCTGCTTCAACGAGATGGAGCCGGGCGTGTGGACGGAGGAGGAACCGGAGACAAGCCGTCCATGAGCGCGATCAGCACCGCGCGATAATCCTCGGCAGGCGCGCCGGCCTCGATGGCCAGAGCCGCCCGGTCGAAGGCGGCGGCGAGCAGGGCGGTCAGCGCCTCGGCCGGCAATCTGGTCAGCTGCTGCGCCCGCATCGCGGCGACCAAGCCTTCGCGCAGCGAGCGGTTGCCGTGGCGGTTGTCGATCTCGTCCATGGCGGCGCGGCCGAGCACGGCCGGTCCGTCGAGCAGCAGAAGCCGCGTGCGGCCGGGCGCCCGCATTGCCTCGAGATAGGCGTCCGATCCGGCGATCAGCGCGTCGCGCGCGGAGAGCGACGGCGGTGAGGCATGATCGATCTCGGCCGCCACGGCCGCCGCTTCCTGTTCCACGACCGCGGCGAACAGGGCCTGCTTGTCGGCGAAATGATGATAGAGCGCGCCGCGCGTCACGCCGGCCTCGGCGACAATCTCCGGCGTGCCGGTCTCGGCATAGGATTTTTCCGTGAACAGCTTTCGCGCCGCGCGGATCAGATCGGCGCGCGTCGCCTCGGTGCGGTCGCGGTTGGAGCGGCGTCCGGACTGTTGTTGCATACATACAGCCTGTATGTTATTTTCACTTACATACAGACTGTATGTTGGATGCGAGGAGAAGGAAAGATGAAGACGACCAGCTATTATCCGGTGCTGATGACGGGCGATGTCGAAGGCACGGCGGCCTTTTATGTCGAGCATTTCCGCTTCAAGCCGCTCTTCCAAAGCGACTGGTATGTGCATCTGCAATCGGCTGAGGACAGGCGCGTCAATCTAGGCGTCGTGCAAGGGGATCATGAGACGATCCCGGAGGAGGGGCGCGGACGAACGTCAGGCCTGCTGATCAACTTCGAGGTGCGCGATCCCGACGCCGTCTATGAGCGTGCCGTCGCTGCCGGCCTGCCGATCCTGCGCAGCTTGCGCGACGAGCCGTTCGGCCAGCGCCATTTCATCACCAGGGACCCCAATGGTGTCCTGATCGACGTCGTCAAGCCGATCCCGCCAAGTGAGGAATTTTTGGCGCAATATGCCGAGGGGATGGCGGGAAGCTAAGCCAGCGAGGCTTAGCTTGTCCGCGCCACCGGCACCACCACAACTTGGCTGACGCCGGTGCGGCGCACGACGGTGCAGAGCGTCTCGCGGTCGATGCGCTCGGCGTCGAGCATGCGCACGAGGTCGTCGACGCCGGTCACCGGCCGGCCGTCGATCGCCGCGATGATGTCGCCTTCCTTCAGGCCGGCCTTGGCGGCGGGGCCGTTCTTCTCGACGCTGCGCAGGCGCACCGCCGTGTTCGTGGTCACCTGCGACAACAGCGCGGCGCGGCGCGGCAGGTTGGTCGTGTCGGCGGAGACGCCGATGAAGGCGCGGCGCACGCTGCCGAAGCGGATGATTTCCGAGATGACGAAATTGGCGGTGTTGGAGGCGACCGCGAAGGCAATGCCTTGCGCGCCGTGGATCATGGCGGTGTTGACGCCGATCACCTCGCCCGCCGACGACACCAGCGGTCCGCCGGAATTGCCGGGATTGAGCGCGGCGTCGGTCTGGATGACATCGTCGATCAGCCGGCCGGTCGAGGCGCGCATCGAGCGGCCGAGCGCGGAGACGACGCCGGCGGTGACGGTCCATTCGAAGCCGAGCGGATTGCCGATCGCGATCGCGATCTGGCCGCGGCGCAGGCGCTTGGAATCGCCGAGCGGCGCGACATCGGCGAAACTGCCGTCGGCGCGGACCAGCGCGATGTCGGTGTCCGGGTCGCGGCCAAGCACGTGGCCTTCGCGAGAGGCGCCGTCCGGCATGGTGACGCGCACGGCGCGCGCATCGCCAACGACATGGAAGTTGGTGACGACCAGTCCATCCTGCGCGATAACGAAGCCCGAACCGTGACCGCCGGCGCCGATGCGTTCGATGCGGCAGACGGCCGGTCCGATGCGGTCGACGGCGTCGGCAACGGATACCGAGTAAGCGTCGAGCAAAGCGTCATCGGATGGAAGTTTTTCGGCTGCGAAGGCCATCGGTGTGTTCCCTCGTGGAATGATGACTATATGTGCGAAGCGGCCGCAATTGCCGCGACCTGACCAGATGGCCAGTCGGGGCGGTGACTAGCCGTCAGGCGAGTATCCGCGACGGCATTGTGGAGCGATATCTGGGTCACCGAACCCAGGAGACAGTCTTATGAGCGACTTCAATCTCAGTGCCTTTTCCGACGCGATCGCCGATGTCGCCGCCACCGCTGCGCCCGCGCTCGCGAGTTTCGTCACGCACCATCACCGCACCGCGAGCGCCTTCCACTGGCGCGACGGCTACTTCGTTACCGCCGAGGAAGCGGTCGAAGCCGGCGAAGAGATCGAATTGACGCTGGCCTCCGGCGAAACCGCCAAGGCCGAACTCGTCGGCCGCGATCCGTCGACGGGCGTTGCGCTGCTGAAGCCGGCTTCCGGCGCTGCGGGTTTGCCGCAACTCACTCAGGCCGGCACCGTGCGGCCCGGCAATCTGGCGATTGCCGTGGGCAACAGCGATGGCGCAGCACTTACCGTGTTCGGCACGGTCGGCGAGGTCGGGCCAGCCTGGCGCTCGATGCGCGGCGGCACGATCGACCGGCGCATTAACCTCGCTATCAACACCGGCGGACGCTTCGAGGGCGGTCCGGTGCTCGACGCCAAGGGCGGCCTGATCGGCATGCTGTTGTTCGGACCGCGCCGGCGGGCGCTGGTCATGCCTTTCGAGACGATCGAGCGCGCGGTCGCGACGCTGCGCGAGAAGGGCCACGTGGCGCGCGGCTATCTCGGCGCCGGGCTGCATCCGATCCGCAACGGCGACACCAAAGGCGCCATGGTGATGAGCCTCGACGACAACGGCCCTGCCAAGGCCGCCGGCCTGCATGTCGGCGACATCGTCGTTTCCTGGAACGGCGAAGCCGTGCATGGCCCGCGCGAACTGATCCGCAAGCTCGGGCCGGACAGCGCGGGTACCACCGTGACGCTTGGTGTTTCGAGCGGCGGCGCTGAGCGCGACGTCTCGATCACCATCGGCGAGAAGCCACTGAGCTGAGAGGATCGATGGCAAGCAGCGCGGCACAGATGATCGCACGACCGGAACCGTCAGCCCACCGGCTAACGGTGCTGGTGGCGCTCGGCGATGCGCAGCGTGCCGAGCAGCTTGCCGATGCGCTCGCCGCCAGTGACGATCTGCTACCGACGCTGGCCGGAAGCAGCACCGGCCAGTCCGCGGATGTTGCGGTGACAGACGATGCGGCCTTGGAAAGCCGGGCCGTCGGCTCGACGATGCCTGTTGTGCTGCTCTCCCGCCGCAGTGGACACGAGCGGCTTCCCGGCAATGTGGTCGCCGTGCTGCCGCCGTCGGCCGACGGCCTGCTGATCGCTGCCGCGGCGCGGCTCGCAGCTTCCGGTTATCGCATCGACAGGGCAGGGCCATCGGAAGTCGCGCATGGCGATTTCCATGACGGGCTCGCCGAAGAGGACGTGCCGGAGGACAACCCGGCGCGTCCGGCCCTGTCGCCGCGCGAGGCGGAGGTGCTGGCGCTGCTCGCCGAAGGCGCCCCGAACAAGGTGATCGCCCGCCGGCTCAACATTTCGGTCCACACGGCGAAGTTCCATGTAGCCGCCATCCTGATCAAGCTCGGCGCCGCCAACCGGACGGACGCGATCGCGATTGCGATGCGGCAGGGGCTGGTGCTGGTCTAGGGGTCACTTGATATTCAGGTGATGCCGGCCTGCGAACGACGGCTTCCTGCGCTTCCGGTGCTCACGTACTTCAAGTACGCTCCGCTCCGGTTCTCGGAAGCCATCATTCTCGACTCGGCCTGATCTGAATCTCAAGTGACCCCGGCCCGGTGCCAGCAAGGTTTCCTGCGCTACGCAACGTAAACACTCGGGTTGCTTTCCGCTCTTGCGCCACGGCTGTCTGCCGCGCAAGTTGCCTGCCTTATTGCAGAGGGAGGCGAAGGATGTCGCTCAACGGAAAGACGCTGTTCATCTCGGGCGGATCGCGCGGCATCGGGCTGGCGATCGCGCTCAGGGCAGCGAGAGACGGCGCCAATGTGACGATCGCTGCCAAGACCGCCGAGCCGCATCCGAAGCTGCCGGGCACCATCTATACCGCGGCGCAAGAAATCGAGCAGGCCGGCGGCAAAGCGCTGCCGGTGCTTTGCGATATCCGCGACGAAGCGCAGGTCGCCGAGGCGGTGGCGAAAACCGTGGAGCGGTTCGGCGGCATCGACATCTGCGTCAACAATGCCAGCGCCATCCAGCTCACCGGCACGCTGGAGACCGACATGAAGCGCTACGATTTGATGCATCAGATCAACACGCGCGGCACGTTCCTGGTCTCCAAAATGTGCATTCCGCACCTGAAGTTGGCCAAGAACCCTCACATCCTGAATCTGGCGCCGCCGCTCGACATGAAGGCCAAATGGTTCAAGAACCATGTCGCCTACACGATGGCGAAATTTGGCATGTCGATGTGCACGCTTGGCATGAGCGCCGAGTTCGCTGGAGCTGGCATCGCCGTCAACTCGCTGTGGCCGATCTCGACCATCGACACGGCCGCTGTGCGCAACCTTCTGGGCGGCGCGACGGTGGCGGCGATGAGCCGCTCGCCCGACATCATGGCCGACGCCGCACATGCGATCTTCATGCGACCGTCGCGTGAGGCGACCGGCAATTTCTACATCGACGAAGAGGTGCTGCGCGCCGAAGGCGTGACGGATTTTTCGGTATACGCGCCTGGCGCCGCCGATCAGCTCGCAGGCGACTTCTTCGTTCCCGACGAGGTGTTTGCGAACTCGCAGACGAAGGTCAGAAGAATCTACTGAAGGGCGCAGGCGGCCTTAGTCCGCCGCGGCCTTCTTGCCGTCGGGCGGGCCTATGCCAGAGAGCGGAGTTGAGCTCCGACTAGGCACCGGGAATAGCAAGGAGCTGGGTGCCGCGATATCCGAACCGGAATTCGTTAAAAATGTCCCCGGATCCGCTCTGCGTTGGCCTTGGTTGACCTAGATGACGTCACTCGAGCTCGCGCAGCTTCCGAGCTTCCTTGACGAGCACGGCAAGATTGTCTCCATGCTTTTGGATCAGGTCCCGTGCCTGTTGCTCCGTGATGCCGTTCACTGCGGCGAAATAAGCGAGTTGGTCTACATCGCTTGTCGAAATGCGATTTGCATTGCGGACGTCGCTTTCAGCGCTGTCACTTCCGAAATTGAAAATGTTCATACCGGGGCGCATGACGTCCTCGCATCAGCTTGCATTCTTAGCCTGCCAGACGATGGGGCTGCAAAAACAACGACCATGAGCCCGGTTCGCCCTCTGGGGATGGGCCGCGAATTTCTGGTTGTTTGCCGCAAGCACATGGCTAGCAGCTCTCCACTGGAACGCGACCGAACAACGGCGGACAGACATTGTTCCCGACGACAATCTTGTTCGACGGACCAGCTATGCCGAAAAGGCCGGTGAGCTTGCTAAGAGCCGGTCAGGCCACCTTAGAAAGCAGGGACACGTCGAAGCTCGCCAAGCCGTAGCGCCAGCGATGGTTCGTCGCCGCAACGCGACTCTGGTAGAACAGGGTCAGCCGCTCGCCATCGATCATCACCGTCGAGTGGCCATTTTCTCCAGGCCCTCCCGGGTCGAGCACCGGCCCGATTGAGACGTAAGGTCCGGTAAGGGCGCTCGCAACGGCGAAGAACACCCGCTGCCGGCTACCGCGCGGTCCGTGCGGAAGGAAGCAGGTGGCGTTGAGGAGCACGCGGCCGTCTGGAAGTTCCACCAACTGGGCACCTTCAATCCCCCATTCGTAGTCGGGGTCGTCCCGCGTGTTGTGGTGGGGAATGTCATTGTGGTCCAGGATTTTGCCCAAGCGCTTCCAAGGCCCGAACCATGAATCGGACTGGCTCCGCGCCAGATAGATGTCCGGCTGCGGCACGCGGGTGAATTTCGGCATGCCGGAATAAACGAGGTAGCGCTTCCCGCCGATGAGAGCGGGGTGCGGGTCGTAGATGCCGTCTTCATCCGTGTCCGGCACGGACAGAATTGCCGGATTGAGCACAACCCAGTTGAACCCGTCATTTGACACCGCGTGTTCACAGCGGCCGCCGGATTTCATGAACTCGGTTTGGATGAACATGTGGAAGACGCCGTCTTCGTGCACGACGCCAGGCGCCGCAACGCCCGACCCCGCGACAGGGAGCCCAATTGGCGCGTGCTCCGTCCATGGTCCATGCAACTGCGGCGCCGTGGCGTGAAGAATCTTCCAGGTCTCGCTAGTCACGGTGCCGCTCGATCCGAACACATGCCAAAGCCGGCCGTCATAAACCGGGCACGGGTCCTTGAGATCGTCCACCGCTTGCGGGTGAAACAACGGGAACACATTCGTCTCGAAATCGATCTTCATCTGTCTGCCCCAGGGATTGTCAGCCACTAAACGCCGGTGGCGTCGGTCCGACGAATCAATTCAAGCCATTGAATATTTTAGCTGCTCATTCAACGAAAATGCGGCACCCGAGCGGCCGTCCCCAGAAAGCTGCAGCCAGAGATGCCACACGCTCTGGCCGGCACTCCGCCTGCATATCGCTCGCGGGCTGGAACAAGTTAATCGGCGGACAGTTAGACATGCGGCAGGAATAGCTTCCTGCATCTCGCGATTAACAAATGTTATTCGCAGTCTAAACGGCAATGTCACTAGGGAAAAGCTTATATGGACGCGGCGATAAGAATACCAGCAACCATTAAAAACAGAAAAGAGCAAGATTTATTGATATGCTTCTCCCATTTGCGATGGAATTTCGTCTATCAACGTCCGCAGCACATTCTCACGCATGCCTCGAGGGAGCACCAAATCCTCTACTTCGAGGAGCCCGTTTTTGAAGAATGCTCCCACTCGTCCATTCGGTTTTGCGACGCTGCGCCGGGCATTCGGGTAGCGACCCCTCTGCTCCCGATCGGCACCAGCCCCGCCAGAGCCGATGCGATCCAGCGCAGATATCTGGACCGGATCATCGCATCGACACCGCATGCCCAATTGACTGCCTGGTATTATACCCCGATGGCGCTGCGCTTCAGCGCGCATGTCAACTTCGACGTGTGCGTCTATGACTGCATGGACGAGCTTGCGGCGTTCAAGAATGCGCCGGCCCAGCTTGCGTTGCTGGAACGGGCGCTCTTCGAACGCGCCGATGTGGTCTTCACGGGCGGCTTAAGCCTGTTCGAAGCGAAGCGTTGCCAACATCGGGCGATCTATCCCTTCCCCAGTAGCATTGACGTCGACCACTTTCACAAGGCGAGGGCGCCCGGCGGGGAGCCGGCGGATCAGCTCACCATCCCGCATCCTCGCGTTGGCTTCTTCGGTGTCATCGACGAGCGCCTCGATATCGATCTTGTGGCGCAGGCTTCCAGCACGATGCCAGACGTGCACTTCGTGATGCTTGGTCCGGTGGTCAAAATCGATCCGGACATCCTGCCGAGGGCAAATAACCTGCATTGGCTCGGCAGCAAAGCCTACCAGGATCTGCCCAGTTATCTCCGGCATTGGGATGCCGGCTGGATGCCGTTCGCGCTCAACGACGCGACACGCTTCATCAGCCCCACGAAAACTCCCGAGTTCCTCGCCGCCGGCCTGCCCGTGGTCTCAACTGCGATTGTCGATGTGGTGCGAAGCTACGCTGCCGCCGGCCTCGTCGAGATCGCCGAAGCCGACGACATCGAGGCCAAACTGCGCTCCGTTCTCGCGCAACCGCGCGAAATGCGCCTGCCGGCGGTCGATGCTTATCTCGCAAATATGTCATGGCAGCGAACATGGGATGCCATGGCCGCCCATATCAAGAAAGCCGGTACAAGCAAGAAGGTCGTGCCCTTCCGCAGGAGCGCATGACATGTTCGACTGGCTTATCGTCGGGGCAGGCTTTGCCGGCAGTGTTCTCGCGGAGCGGATCGCCTCGCAAAGGGGCGAAAGCGTTCTCCTCATCGACCGTCGCAGCCACATCGGCGGCAACGCGTACGACTGCTACAACGAAGCGGGAATTCTCATTCATCGTTATGGACCGCATATATTCCACACGAACGCCCAGTCGATCGTCGACTATCTGTCGCAGTTCACAAGCTGGCGCCCTTACGAGCACCGTGTACTCGCTTTCGTGGACGGCAAGCTTCTGCCGATTCCGATAAACCTCGACACGATCAACCGTCTTTATGGTCTCGAGCTAAGCCCGGCAGAGCTGGAAGAGTTCTTCGCGTCGCGCCGTGAAACCGTTGGCGAAGTCCGCACCGCCGAGGACGTGGTTGTCAGCACCGTCGGTAGGGAGCTCTATGAGAAATTCTTCCGCGGCTACACCATAAAGCAGTGGGGAGTCGATCCCAGCCAGTTGAGCAAGTCGGTGACGGCCCGCGTCCCAACCAGAACGAACCGTGACGATCGTTATTTCGGCGACAGCTTCCAGCAGATGCCGGCCGGCGGCTATACGCGCATGTTCGAACGAATGTTGCACAATCCCAGGATCAAGATCATGCTGCAGACCGATTATCGAGAGATCCGAGAGCGAATTCCCTTCCGGCGGCTGATCTACACCGGACCGATCGATGAATTCTTTGACTGGAAGCTGGGCCGCCTGCCCTACCGCTCACTGCGCTTCGAGCATGTCACCCTCGACCACGAGCAATTTCAGCCGGTAGCCGTAGTGAACTATCCGCAGACGGAAGCCTATACCCGCATCACCGAGTACAAGCATTTGACTGGCCAGAGGAATGCCCAGACCAGCCTCACCTACGAATACCCGACAGACATTGGCGACCCGTACTATCCCGTGCCACGTTCGGAAAACGAAGCGCTCTATAAACAATATGAAGCGCTTGCCGCGAATTGTCCCAATGTGTGGTTCGTCGGCCGTCTGGCAACGTATCGCTATTACAATATGGATCAGGTCGTAGGGCAGGCATTGGCGACATTCGCACGTATTCAAAAAGCGCTTCCGGCTACACACGGTTTGCAGCCGGCTATCGCGGCACCTGCATAGGACAGTTTGTCTATCCGGCCCAGCAACCCTGCGAGGGTCAGCTATTTCTGAAGAGCCTCTGCTGTCGTGCGAGTTCGTTAGCCATGGATTGGCGGACACGACGCGAGCCGTCGGCGTGGATGACGGAAAAGAGGCCAACTTCGGCGTGGCGGGAATTGTCCCATCCCGGATAGGCCGTTATTGGATAGAGGCAGATTCCTTGGATGGGGGCTCCTTGGCTGATCGCCTCCCGCACTTCATCGCAGACGTAGTGAAGCCATGCGGGACCTGCAGTCCCCTCTGCGCCGGTCTCTGCAATATAGAGGGGCTTGCGGTAGCGGTGGGCGACTTCGACGAGCATTTCCGACAGAGCGCGGTATTCGTGGTGGCCCATTGGGATTGTCGGTCCCTGCAGATACCATTGGTTGTGTGGATAGAAGTTGAGCCCAACCACGTCGATCAGATCCTCGGCTCCCCCCAACTCCGGCTCGATGTGCCCCATCAACATGTCGTAGGCTTCGAATTGTCCTTGGCGGGCATTCTCCGCGCGGCGCATCTCAGGACCGCTGCGATCCCGCGGCGCGATGTGGATGAGCGGTTCCGCCCAAATGAAGCGGCATTCGGGATCAGCTTCACGCATTGCTTCGATACCCTTGACGGCCATCTTCACCAGATGGCGCTTGAACCAACCCTTCCTCTTAGGTCCGGCAGGCGGGAAATAGCCAACTTCGACGGCCCACGCGAAGAACGAAATTTCGTTTATCGGGCAAACCATTGCGGCTTTGCCGGTCATTGCTCGATGCAATCTGACGGCTTCGCCCGCAAAAGAGGCATAGCTCTCGATCATTCGCTCGCTGCCCTGGTCGAGATAATCAGGGGACCCGTAGTGAAAGACATCCCAGATAACTTGAACGCCCGCGGTTCTGGCAGCTTCGAGCATCGAGACCCAGTTCGACCAGTCATAGACGCCCGGGGCGCTCTCGATCAGATGCCACCGCAGCCCATCACGGATGGTCCTCAACCCCAAATCCGCGCAACGACGATAGTCGTCCGCCGCGTGAATGTCATGGCTTGTCGCCCGCACGAGATCCAGACGATGGCCATCTTTCCGACGGTGCGAGGAGCACTCGAACCCAGCCATGAAAAAGCTTTCGAAAACGAAAGGAGGAATTTGGTCCGGCATTAGACCGGTCTCCCATCATCGCTGGCTCCGAATGCACGATCGGCATGTTCGTGATGCTGGCCATGCACCTGGCTCACCGAACGGAGACCAGAACCATCACGCACAAACTTTTTGAGCGCTTCACTCAATTGAGACGCCGCCACATGATGCTGTACAGCCACCTGTAAACGCTAATGCCGGCAGGCCGAGTTGCCTGCTCTGCAATCGCAGCCTGGAGTGTCAGGACAACCAGATCGTCGCCGGCCACTACCGAACCCCCTCGGTAGCGAGCGGCTTGTTTGCGCAAGGGGCCAAGCAAACGAACAACATTCAAGCGGGAAATTTCAAAGGGTGCCATGGCAGTGATCTTACCATCTTAGGGAGGCCGCGTTTACATAGGTTGACCTCGCGCTTCAGGTTGGATGCCAGTCACCCGGCGGCGCCGGGGGTGGTCCTAAGAGGCGGGCCCATTCGCGGCGGTTTATCGATGCGCACAACTGCACCCGGCGGCCTACTGCAAAGCGGGCTGTGAAGGCTGTTTGCCCGGCTGATCGCCGCCCGTGCTGGATCGAGGCGTTGGATCCCTGTCCACCTCCGGATTCCGATCCACCGGGGTGACGTTCATGTTGTCCGCTTTGGACTTTGCCGGATCACTTTCCGCAGGGTTCGGGCTGGAGGATGAGGGTACCTGACTATTCTCCGGTGGCGCTGGCTTCTCCTCGGTCGCGGGCGTCTTTGCCGCCTCACCATAAATCTCGGCAACGCCCCATGCGATCGCCGCCAGCACCAGTGCACAGATCAAAACGGCAAGAACCGGAAGTCCGCGGCCACCCTGGCGCGCTTTCTTCCCTGGGATGTCATTGGCCATCGAACACCATCGTCAAAGCACATGCCCGTGCGAACACCACGGCCAGAGGTGCAACCTTCCTGCTTGGCTAACAAGCGATCCCCAAGGATGTTCCACAATGAACCAATAAGCAGCCGATGGCCGTCGGCCTCATCTCTGGCGAACCGCGTAAGGTAACGCCCGGCCGGAGGGATTCGAACTCCAACCATGCGGTTTTGAGGCCGGCTCTAACGCTTGAGCTAAAGCCCCGCGCGGGCTGGCTTAGTGTTTTTCTGTCTTCGCACAGGGCTTTCGAAAGCGCTGGCGCAAAATGCCAAAATCAGCCCATATTCGCGCCGTAGAGCGGCCTGCGCCTTATGGCGCGAAACAGGTCCGGCCCTTGCGCCGCGCTGCCGGATATCGACGCTTTTGCGGGGTCGAGGCAGATGCGGCGCGGAGCGTCGGATCGCAGACCTCGAGGAGTTTTCATGACCAGACATCTTTTGCCTATCGCGCTCGCTGCCGCGGTCGCATTCCCGGCGCTGGCGAGCGCCGCCGACACGCAGCCCCCACCCCGCATCATCGTGTCCGGCGAAGGCGAAGCGACGGTGGCGCCCGACATGGCGATCCTTTCGCTCAGCGTCATGCGCGAGGCAAAGAGCGCGCGCGAAGCGCTCGACGCCAACAACGACGCCATGGCGGCGGTGATTGCGGCGATGAAATCCGCCGGCATTGCCGAGCGCGACCTGCAGACGGCGGGCATCCAGATCAACCCGCGCTACAACTATACCAACAAGGCCGACGGCAGCCAGGAGGCCGAGCTCGTCGCCTATCAGGTGACCAACACACTGTCGGTGCGGGTGCGCGACGTCGACAAGACCGGCGAGATCCTCGACAAGGCGGTATCGCTCGGCGTCAACCAGGGCGGCGGCATCGCCTTCACCAATGACGATCCGAAGGCGACGATCACCGAGGCGCGCAAGAAGGCTGTCGCCGATGCGATGGCGAAGGCCAAGACGCTCGCCGAAGCGGCCGGCGTCAGCTTGGGCAAGGTGCTCGAGATCACCGACCAGAATATTGCGCCGGCGCCGATGCCGATGGCGGCCAAATCATTCGACGCGGCCCGTTCGGCCGTCCCGGTGCAGGCTGGCGAGAATTCCTACAACGTCCAGGTCACTGTGACCTTCGAGCTGAAGTAACGCCGGGCCGGCGCGCCGCAGGCGCACCACCAACACGCAAAAAGCCCCGGAGGATCGTTTCCTCCGGGGCTTTTTTCGAGCCACGCCTCATCGTGAGCGGCTCTATAGGCGATCCTCGCAGATCGCCCTCTCAACCTCAGCGATAGATGATCGGGCAGCCGCGCTCGTTGGCGAACACCACCACGACGCGGTCGCCATACTGGCGGCCGACCACCTTCACGGTGCGGCGGCTGATGTCGACGATGCGGGCGCGGTGCAGGCCCATACGCTCGGCCTTGTCGAGGGCGCGGTCCGGCGAGCAGCCGCGCCAGTCGCGGTCACGGCGCCAGTCGCGGCGGTAGTAGCCGTCATCGTCGCCCGTATAGACGCCGAAGCGCGGATCCTGGTTGTTGCCGAAACCGAGATAGAGGCTGTCCGCATGCGCCGGAATCGCGGCGAGCGTGCCGAGCCCGACAAACGCCGAAAGGGCAGCCGTCTTGATCGTGTTGAACATCGTCTTCTCTCCTTGTTGCGGGCTTTCGCCCCTAGAACCGATGATTGGAGAATGCCTTTTTGTGTCTGAACTTTCCGCGAACCGCCCATTCATGTCCGGTTCATGTAAGCGCGAACCCGCCAGGGTTCTAAACGCGAACCCGTAGGGTTCGTCGTTCCCGTCAAAAAGTGCCCCGTCTGGCTTCTAGACGCGAACCCGCCAGGGGTTGTCGTTCTCGTCAAAAAGCTCGCGCTCAGGGTTCGGTCGTCACGATGCGAACCGGTCAAGGTTCGTCGTCGAGTATGTAATCAAAATAGTCGTCCGGCTCGGCCAGATCGGTTTCCTTGGCCTTCACCCGGCCCTGGATCGAAATGCCGGCTTCATGCACGGTCGCAGCACTTCCCGAAACGAGCCTGTGCCACCAATAGAGATCATGGCCCTCGGCGATCAGCCGGTAGGCGCAGGTCTTGGGCAGCCAGGTGATGGTGCGCACGTTCTGCGGCGTCAGCCCGACGCAGTCGGGCACCCTTGCCAGCCGGTTTGCATAGTCGGAGCAACGGCAGCCTTCGGCGTCGAACAGCCGGCAGCCAACGCTTGTCCAGAAGATCTCGCCCGTATCCTCGTCCTCGAGCTTCGACAGGCAGCATTTGCCGCAGCCGTCGCATAGCGATTCCCACTCGGCCGGGGTCATCGCCTCAAGCGTCTTGGTTTTCCAGAATGGCGCGGTCATGGGGGTGGATTTGGCCCTCCGCGGCCTCCCGGTCAAGCGCTGCTGTCACAGTGACTCGGTATCAACATTAGAAAGACACGAAATTGCCTTCAAAAGGCCGGTCGAACATCCTTGGCTGGCGTCAATGCCTTGTAACGGAACCAATTGCGGCTGATGAAAGTTTGGGCAGGGATGGGACCCTATTAGGAGAAGATGATATGAAACGCCAACCACGGATTCTGGCGGGCACGGCAATCGGCCTGCTTATGGCATCCGCGCCGTTGGGCGCGTACCCCCTGCAGGGAGGTGTCGCTTCGGGCAGCCTGCACGGCGCACCGCTGATACTGGCTCAGGCCGCTTGCGCAGAAGGCCAGTCGGCCGAGGAATGCGCGCAGGGCGGAGCCGAACAGCCAAAGAAGAGGAAGCGCGAGCAGCAGCAAAGCGAATCGGCGCCGGCAGCCGAGCAGGCTGCGCCTGCCGAGACCGAACAACAGCCGCGCAAGAAGCGGCATGAGCAGCAGCAGATGGACAATGCCCAGTCCGGGGAAGCCCCGGCCGATCAGCAGTTCAAGCCGCGCAAGAAACGCGACCAGCAGCAGATTGAGGCAGCACCCGCCGATCAGGGCGGCCAGCCCGCGACCGACGAGCAGCAGTTCAAGCCCCGCAAGAAGCGCGACCAGCAACAGCAGATCGAAGCCGCGCCAGCCGACCAGGGTGGCGCGCCCGCGACTGAGGAACTGCAGCCGCGCAAGAAGAAGCGCGACCAGCAGCAGCAGATCGAGGCAGCGCCGGCCGACCAGCAGCCTGCGGAACAGGTGGCGCCGGCTGCCGGTGACCAGCAGCAAGGCAACCAGGGCCGCAAAAAGCGCAAGCACGATCAGCAGCAGAGCGAGCCCGCCGGCCAGGCCGGCGAGCAGGTCGCGCCGACCGACCAGACCGCCCCCGCCAACGACAATCAGCAAGGCGGCAACCAGTTCAAGAAGAGGCATAAGCAGAACCAGCAGGGCGAGGTCGCCCCGGCGGAGCAGACGCAGACCAATGAACCCGTGCCGCAGGCCCAACCGTTGCAGACCGGCGAGCAGCCGGCCCAGGGCGGAGAGACCCAGGACAAGAAGAAACGCGGCAAGAAGCCAACTGCCGAGCAGCCTGCTGCCGGCGGGCAGCAACCGGCGACGGGCGAGCAGCCGGCAACAGGCACTCAGCAGCCAACAACGGGTGAGCAAACCCAAGGTAGGAAGCAGTTCGGCAAGAAGCCGTTGACCGAACAGCCCACGACTGGAGAGCAACCGGCGACAGGCCAACAGCCTGCTACAGGTGAACAGCCGGCCAACAACAATCAGCCCGCCAATGGCGGCAACGCCGCGCAAGGCGAAGCGCCCGCGAACCCGAACGAGGCGCCCCTCCTCGACAGCCAGAAGGATACATTCCGCAAGCACCGGGGCGGCCAGAATGGCGGCGGTCGTCAAAACGCCGGCGGCCAGAACGACAACGGCCAGGGCGGCAATGCGACCATACAGCAAGGCGGCGAGCAGGCGCAGCAGCCGGCCGCGGTCGATCAGGGCCCGCCGCCCTCAGACGACAAGTCGGCGCAGCAGGCGATCAAGCCAGAGAGGATCGTCCCGGTCGACCAGGAGAAAGGCAAGCGCATCGAGCTTACGCCGGAACAGGTCGTGCGCGAGCGTCGCCGGCCGCAGGGCGCGGATGTCGTCAAGCAGTTCGGCGACCGCGTGATCCTGCAGTTCAACAACCAGACCTTCGTGGAAAGCAACGAGGCGCCTCGCATCACCCGCGGCGCCAGGGATGTCTACTACGAGGATCTCTCGGGCGGCCGCACCCGCGAAATCGTCGAGCGCGACAACGGCGTCAGGATCATCACCGTCCGCAATCGTAATGGCGACGTCATCCGGCGATCGCGCATTACGCCGGATGGCCGCGAATATGTGCTGACCTATGTCGACGAGCGCTACTACAACGATGTCGACGAGTGGCGCGATCCCGGCGACGAGCTGCCGCCGATGCGGCTGACCATCCCGCGGCGGGATTACATCCTGGATTCCGAGGATGTCCAGAGCGACGACGACTATTACACCTTCCTCGAGCAGCCGCCGGTGGAAAGGGTGCAGCGTCTCTACTCGATCGACGAGGTGAAGCGGTCGGCCCGTGTGCGCGACATCGCCCGGCGTATCGATCTCGACACGCTGAACTTCGACTTCGGCTCGGCCACGATCTCCGACACCGAGGTGCAGAAGCTCGATGGCGTCGCCAGCGCCATAGAAAAACTGCTCAAGAAGAACCCGGCCGAGACCTTCCTGATCGAAGGCCACACCGACGCCGTCGGCACGCCGGAGGCAAACCTGGCGCTGTCGGACCGCCGTGCCGAAGCCGTTGCCGAGGCGCTCACCAACGCCTTCGGCATCCCGGCCGAGAACCTCACCACACAGGGCTATGGCGAGGAGTATCTCAAAGTGAACACGCCTGGGCCGAACCGTGAGAACCGCCGTGTTGCCATCCGCCGCATCACTTCGCTGGTGGCGCCGGTGGCGAGCAACAGCGAGCAGTGATCGATGCATGTCGCCCAAAAGTGTACAGCGGTTTTGGGGCAACGACATGCATTAGACAATGACATAGACCGCGCCGCGCTGAATTCGTTCAGCGCGGCGCGGTTTAGCCTTTGATTTCAAGCTCCTGGTCGGATTTTTGGATTGAGAGCTTGAGAGGAAGGCCCGTGCGCGTCGGACGGGCCTTTTCCTTTCCTGGCTCAAGAAGATTTGTCCTGTCGACTGGAGCTAACTCATTGAATTGCCGCATTGCGACACCCAGATTCCGGTCAGGGCGTTCCCTGCCCTGTCCCGACTCCAGCGGGACTCGACTGAGCCCCGCCGGTCCCCCTCTCCGGCGGGGTTTTTTGCTTGAAAACCGGCCCTGTCTTGCCGAAATACCCTCTATCGCAATCTGACCGGAACCCTTCATGAAGCGTCTCGAACTCGCCATCGAATCCGTCATCCTCGCCTCGCGCTGGCTGCTGGTCGCCTTCTATCTCGGGCTCGGCGTCGCGCTCGCGATCTACGCGCTCTCCTTCGGCAAGAAGCTCTACGAGTTCGTGACGAGCGTCTTCACGCTCGGCGACACGGACACGATCCTGAAGATGCTCGGTCTGATCGACGCCGCGCTTGTCGCCTCACTGGTGGTGATGGTGATCATCTCGGGCTACGAGAATTTCGTCAGCCGCTTCGACGATCAGGACGGTGAGGTCCATTGGCTGGGCACGATCGATGTCGGCTCGCTGAAGGTCAAGGTCGCCTCGACCATCGTCGCGATCTCGTCGATCCATCTGCTGCAGATCTTCCTCAACCACGCTTCCTACACGGCGGAGCAACTGATGTGGCTGACCATCATGCATCTGGCCTTCGTGCTTTCGGCGCTGATGCTGGCCTATATCGACCGGGTGATGGCGCTGGCCAAAGGCAAGAAGATGGAAGAGTAGGCGCGAAGAGGCGCTCGGGCCCGTAGAGAGCCAAGCGCACCTTCCGGCTACCATCCGCGACGGCGTGCACTGTTCCGTAAACCGCGACACAACTGCGTGTCGTTTGCGACAGGCGGATGGCGCGGCCCTCAGGCCGCGCTCGCGATCCCGGCCGCAAAGTCGCGATAGGTGTGCAGGGGGCGGCCCAAAATACTGGTCAACCGTACAACGTCATCGGCCTCAGGGATCATGCCGTCGCTGACATAGCGCTCGGCCATCAGGCGCATCTCGTAGGCCGTCCATTTTGGCATGAAGCTCGCCATGTTCTGCTCGAACGCGCCGGGATCGTCGCCTCCATAGACCACCGGGCGACCCAAAAGGTCCGACCAGATTCTGGCCACGTCTGGCCCGGTCAGCGTGTCAGGCCCCACCACGTTGATGGTCTCGATCGGCAGCTTGCCGGGTGCGGCGTCGCGGCGGATCAGCTCGATCGCGGCTACTTCCGCTATGTCTCGGGCGTCGACCATGGCTACGCCCTTGCTGCCGATCGGCATCGGATAGACACCGTGTTCCATGATGACGTCCTTTACCATCGACTCGTTGTCGATGAAGTAGGTCGGACGCAAGATGGTGGCGCTGAAGTCCATCTGCATCAGCATGCGTTCGGCGCCGAACTTCACGGCGAAATGCGGGACGTTCACCGCCCGATCGGCTTCGAAAACCGAGAGATAGACGACACGGTCGACGCCCGCTTCGCGAGCAACGTTGAGCGTGATGATCGCCTGGGCAAATTCGTCACCCGTGACGGCATTGAGCAGAAAGAGCGTGGTCACGTCGTTGAAGGCGCTGCGCAGTGCATCGATGTCGAGGAGATCGCCCTTGGCGACGTCGACACCGGTCGGAAAGCTGGCTTTCGCGGGGTCGCGGGTCAGCACACGCACCGTCGCGCCGCGCTGGAGGAGTTGATCGACGACATGGCGGCCGACGCGGCCGGTGGCACCTGTAACGAGGATGGTCATTGGGGTTCACTTTCTGTTTGAGTCAAAAGGCACGCTCAAAGTGAGTGATCCACATTCATCCCGATAGATGGTATGTTTGGACAGGTCGTCTCATTGGTGGAACAGAAAAGAACAAAATCGTGGATCTTCTGGCTCTTGCCGACTTCAACCTGGTGGCCCGCCACGGTGGGTTCGGAAAGGCCTCGCGTGCAGCCGGCCGGCCAAAGGCTACTCTTTCCAGACGCGTGGCCGATCTCGAGGCAAGTCTTGATCTGCGCCTGTTCGAACGTGGTTCGCGGACGCTCAAGCTCACGGAGGAGGGACGAGCCCTGTTTGAACGAACGGGCCTTCTGCTCACAGAACTTGATGAGACGGCGAAGGCGATAGCCTCGGGCGGCCATAGCCCGCGTGGCCGGCTACGCATCAGCGCGCCACTGCTCTTTTCTCAGACCGCGGTCGGAAAGCTCGCGGCCGGCTTCGTCCTTAGATACCCGGAGGTTCGGTTGG
The DNA here is from genome assembly GCF_004963255.1 of Mesorhizobium sp. GTDB lineage: Bacteria > Pseudomonadota > Alphaproteobacteria > Rhizobiales > Rhizobiaceae > Mesorhizobium. The sequence continues at coordinate 30,235 of NZ_SUGA01000014.1, forward strand.
AGATCACCACGGAAGACAGGGCCGTGGACATGATCGAAGAAGCCTACGACCTCGTAATCCGGGTCAACCCGGAGCCGGATGCCACCCTTGTTGGGCGAGTGTTCCTGCGCGATCGAATGGTCGTGGTGGCCAGTCCGCACCTGACGTTCCCAGCCTCGGGAAGTCTCGTTCCCGCGATCAGTCGAGGCTCGTTGAACGAGTCCGAAGCCTGGCAAGTCACGACCTCGTCCGGCAAGTCGACGATCAACGCCAAGCCAGTGCTCGGCCTGTCGTCGTTCGTCATGGTCCGGGATGCGGTGCGCATGGGGCTCGGCGCCGCGCGCCTGCCGTTGTCGCTTGCCAGCGGCGATTTGGCTGCCGGCAGGCTGGTGCATTGGGGTGATGTGTCGGGTCCCGAGACGGCGCTTTGGGCCCTTTATCCCTCGAGGCGTTTGCTCAGCCCCCGCGTGTCAGCGTTCCTCGACTACTTGAAGGAAGCCTTTCCGCAGGGGACGGCCGATGAATTGGCAGCCTATGTCGCGGACTGAGCACTTGGCTCAGCCGTGCAAGGAGGCCGCGACGAGGCTCTGCATCGAGGTGGTCGGACGACCGATCAGCCGCCCCAGCGCGCCATCGTCGTCGAACAGCGCCCCGCGCGAGGCCGCCGCGTCGGCATCGGCCAGAAGTGCAGCGAGATCGGCTGGCAGGCCGGCGCGAAGCGGCGGAACAGCAATCGCCTGGCGCCGCCAATTCGAGTTCATCGACGGGGCAAGGGCTGCTGCTTCGGTTTCGGCGAAGCAAAGGACAGAAAAAGACTTCTTTAGGCGACCCGGCCCGGATGCTCTCTTGCGGGACCTAGAACAAGGCCCGCCTGGGAGGGCGACGCATAACAAGAGAGCGGCTGCCGAAACGACAGCCTGGCATATGCCACTCGAATGGGCCGATGCCAGCAACAGCCATGGGGAACCACGACAATGAAGACATTCCGCAATTGCCTGCTGACCGCGGTCGGCGCGGGCCTGCTCGGCCTGGGGCTTGCCGCTCCCGCTGACGCCGGCGCCATCCGCCTCGGCATGACCACCTGGGTCGGCTACGGGCCGCTGTTTCTTGCCCGCGACCTCGGCTACTTCAAGGAAGCCGGCGTCGACGTCGACCTGAAGGTGATCGAAGAATCGGCGCTTTATATGGCGGCGGTCGCCGGCGGCGATCTCGATGGCGCCGCATCCACAGTCGACGAGCTGATGAAGTACCGCTCCGACGACCTCTGCTTCAAATATGTCGTGGCGCTCGACGACAGCCATGGCGGCGACGGCGTCGTCACGCAGGCCGATGTCAAGTCGCTCAAGGATCTGAAGGGCCAGCCCGTCGCTTTGAACGAGGGCTCCGTTTCCGAATTCTGGTTCAACGTGCTCCTGAAGAAGGAGGGCATGACCGAGGACGATGTCAGCATCACCAATATGACCGCCGACGACGCCGCGACGGCCTTCATCGCCGGCCAGGTTCCCGCCGCCGTGACCTGGGAGCCGCACCTGACCGAAGTGCGCAAGGGCGGCAAGGGCAAGGTGCTGATCGACTCCGCGACGACGCCTGGCCTGATAGTCGACGTGATCGCGCTCAAATGCGACCTGATCGAGAAGCACCCCGAGGATGTGAAGGCTCTTATCAAGGGCTATTACAAGGCGGTCGACTATATCAAGACCAACCCGGACAAGGCCTATGAGATCATGGCCAAGGGCATTGGCGGCTATCTCGAGAAGCCCGAGGATTTCGCCGCCGGCGCCAAGGGCGTGCGCTACTACGACCGCGCCCGCAACCTGGAATTCTTCGGCACTCCGGAAAAGAGCGAGGCGTCCGACCTGGTGAACTTCGCCCAGGATATCTGGGGCAAGGCCGGCAAGCTCAAGATGACGATCGACGCGAAGACCATCCTCGACACCGATTTCATCAAGGAACAGTAAGCCTTCGAAATTCATCGGGGTCGGCTTGACAGGCCGACCCCGCTTTTTCTCGAAAGCTTCAGTTTCGCGCTTAAATCTACGGAGGCCATCTTATGGCACAGAGGCGAACGGCGTGGACGCGCCTGACGACCCCATTCGCCAACATTCCCGCCAGCACCGCAACCACGCTCGCATTGGCGATGTGGATAGCCGTGATCGGCGGCTGGGCTCTTCTGTCCTACGGCCGCGTCGTGCCGAACATGTTCCTGCCGACGCCCGGAACCGTGCTGCAAACGGCCTACCGCATGTCGCTCGACGGCAGTCTTTTCTATCACACTTTCACCAGCGCCAAGGTCGTGATCCTGGGCTTCATCGTGTCCTCGGTGGTCGCGGTGCCGCTGGGGCTGTGGATGGGCACCTACCGGGCGGTGCAGGCGCCGCTGGAGCCGCTGGTCAACTTCATCCGCTACCTGCCGGTGACCTCTTTCGTGCCGCTGTTCATCCTGTGGATCGGCATCGGCATCGAGCAGCGCATCGCGGTGATTTTCTTCGGCACCTTCTTCCAGCAGCTCGTGATGATCTCCGACTGCGCGCGCAGCGTCTCCCGGGACCTGGTCAACGCCTCCTACACTCTGGGTACCAAGCGCTCGGAAGCAGTGTGGCACGTCATCTTTCCGGCGGCGCTCCCCGCAATCCTCGACACGCTTCGCGTCACCATGGGCTGGGCCTGGACCTATCTGGTCGTGGCGGAATTGGTCGCGGCATCGAGCGGCCTCGGCTATATTAGCCTCAAGGCGATGCGCGGCTTCCAGGTCGATGTGATCTTCATGGCGATCGCCGCGATCGGGCTTCTGGGCCTCATCACTGACACCGCATTCCGCATTCTCCGGGCAAGGGTCGCGCCATGGGCAGCCTGACTATGAACGCCTCCTCGCAAACCGCAGCCGGATCAAGGGTAGTGATGACCGAAACCATCAAGGCGAACAACCCGGCTGGCACGACCCATGCAGCCGGCGATCAGCGTTCGGCCGGCACCACCATGGCCATCGAGGACGTGACATTGCGCTATGGCGATGCCAATGGCGTGCTGGCGCTGGACGATGTGTCGCTCAAGGTCGCCAAGAACGAATTCTGCGTCATCGTCGGTCCCTCGGGATGCGGCAAATCCAGCCTGCTCTATCTCGCGGCCGGGCTCAACGACGCGACCTCCGGCAGCATCAAGGTGGACGGCAGGGAAGTGATCGAGCCTGGTCCCGACAGGGGCATGGTGTTCCAGAGCTACACCTTGTTTCCCTGGCTCACGGTGCGCGCCAACATCGAATATGGGCCGAAGCGCAAGGGCCTGCCGGCGGAGCAGCGCCGGCAGATCGTCGACCAGTATCTCAACGAGGTCGGGCTCGCGCCCTTCGCCGATCATTATCCGGCGCAACTCTCAGGCGGCATGAAGCAGCGCGTGGCGATCGCGCGGGCGCTCGCCAACGACCCGGCCGTGCTGCTGATGGACGAGCCGTTCGGCGCGCTCGACAGCCAGACGCGCGGCACCATGCAGAAGCTCTTGCTGCGCGTTTGGGAGCGGCAGCAGAAGACGGTGCTCTTCGTCACCCACGACATCGACGAGGCGCTGGTGCTGGGCGATCGCGTGCTGGTGATGACGGCCAGACCAGGCAAGATCAAAGCCGAGATCAAGGTCGACATCCCGCGGCCGCGCTCGATGGATGTGATCCTCGAGCCCGACTTCATCGCGCTCAAGCGCCGCATCCTCGGCCTCCTGCACGACGAGATCGACGAGGATCACTAAACTAGCCTCTCGGGTTTCTGAAAAGGTGGCAGGCTTCAGCGCAGACGCTGGGCAATGGCCGAAGCCTCACAGCTTCGTCATCCACGGGCGAAGCGGACGCGGAGACCCGAGGATCCATTCCGTGACTTTGGCCGGGGGATGCAGCGGAGCAGAATTCTGCACGGTAGCAACGCCTTAGCATAACGGAATGGAATCTTTGGTCTGCGCGCGTCGCTTCGCTCCTTGCTCCGCCATGGAATGACGATGTTTGGAGGGCTTAGGGCAATTCCGGACGTTTGTGACGGTTCACCGAAACAGCGGCGACCTATTTGCCGTTGCGAGCCGCGCCGAGGATCATCTCGGAAGCCTTCTGGCCGATCATCATGCTTGGCGCGTTGGTGTTGCCGCCGATCAGCTTCGGCATGACGGAGGCATCCGCAACTCGAAGCCCGTCCACGCCGCGAACCTTCAGCGTAGAGGGATCGACGACGGCCATGTCGTCCGTTCCCATCTTGCAAGTCCCGACCGGGTGATAGACGGTCAGCGCCTCGGCGCGCAGATAGGCGAGGATCTCGTCGTCGCTGCTTATATCCTTGCCCGGAAGCATCTCCTTGCCGCGCACCGCGTCGAATTCGGACGAGGCAAAAATCCGGCGCGCGATCTTGATGCCTTCGACCAGCACCATGGCGTCGTCTTCATGCGTGAAGAAGCGGTGGTCGATGAGGACGTCGCGGCCGGAATTGTCGCGCGACAGCCTGATCTCGCCCACGCTTTTTGGCCTCAGCACGCAGGTGTGAATGGCGTAGCCGTGACCATATTCGATCAGCCTGCCGCGATGGCTGCGATATCCGGGCACGAAATGGAACTGGATATCGGGAAGGCCGTTCGCATACCTGGTCTTCGCAAAGCCGCCGGCTTCGACATAGTTGGTGGTGAGCATGCCCTTGCGGCGCGCGAAATACTGGAAAGGCGCCGCTGCCATGCGAGGCAGATTGGCTATCGACAGGCCGAGCGTCCTGGTGCTTCTGGAGCGCACGGTGATCATGCCATCGACATGGTCCTGCAGGTTCTTGCCGACGCCTGGCAGGTCGAGCACCGGCGTGATGCCGATCTGCTGCAGCTCATCTGCCGGTCCGATGCCGGAGGCGATGAGGATCCTGGGCGAGCTGATGGCGCCGGCCGAAAGCACAATCTCGCGGTTGGCCGAGAACATCTTCTGCTGGCCCTCATGCCGCACGCGCATCCCCGTGGCGCGGCCACCGGCAATTACAAGGTCGATCACCTCGCATTCTGTGAGCAGCGTCAGGTTCTTGCGGTCGAGCACCGGGCGCATGAAGGCGCTGAAGCTGCTGAAGCGCTGGCCGCGATCCTGGGTGACATTGTAGATCCCAAGGCCGAACTGGCTTTCGGCATTGAAGTCGGTGTTGGCGGGGAGGTCGGCGTTCTTGCCTGCCCTGACGAACGTGCTTGAAAGCACGTTCGGATCGCGCGGATTGTCGACCAGCAGCTCGCCGTCGCTGCCGTGATAGCGCGAGTCCTGGCCAAGCAGATTGCGCTCCAGCTTCCTGAACACCGGCAGCACGTCGCGATACGCCCAGCCGGCGCAGCCGAGTTCGGCCCACTCGTCATAGTCCTCGGCGGCGCCGCGGATATAGACCATCGAGTTGATCGAGCTCGATCCGCCCAGCGCCTTGCCGCGGTTGACCGGAATGCTGCGGTTGTTGAGGTGCGGCTGCGGCACGCCGACGAAGCAATAGTCGTAGTTTGGGTTGCCGTAGAGCGAGAGGATGCCGGCCGGCACCTTGACCCGCAGGCTGTTATCGCTGCCGCCGGCCTCGATCAGGCACACGCTGACCGACGGGTCGGCGCTCAGCCGATTGGCCACCACGCAACCGGCCGAACCGGCGCCGACGACGATGTAGTCAAAGCTCTCAGCCTGCATCCCAGCCCCTCGAGAATGCCGGAACTCTAGGTGCGTCTCTCGGCGCGAGAAATTCGGAAATGGTTACGCGTGACTTCGGAGATTCGTTATGGGCTCGCGCTGGTACGTGCTGCTACTTGTGAGCGCCAGAAGCGGTCGGATGGCGCAGCCTGTCTGCATCCACCATGACCAGGTCGGTTACATCCCGCGCGGCGGAAGCTGTCGGATAATCAAAAAAGGACTGAGCATGTCGGTTGAGACGATAGACACGCTTGTCGTTGGCGGCGGCCAGGCGGGGGTGGCCATGAGCGAGCACCTGAGCAAATGCGGGGTGCCCCATCTCGTCCTCGAGCGCGGCCGGATTGCCGAGCGCTGGCGCTCGCAGCGCTGGGATTCGCTGGTCGCCAACGGCCCGGCCTGGCACGACCGTTTCCCGGGCATGGAGTTTCCGGTGACAGGACCCGATGGCTTTCCTTCCAAGGAAGAGGTCGCCGACTATTTCGTCGCCTACGCAAAGCAGATCAACGCGCCGATCCGCTGCGGCGTCGAGGTCAAGCTCGTGCAGAGGAATGTCGGCCGTCCCGGATTCCGCGTCGAGACGTCGGATGGCGTGATCCAAGCCAACAGCGTCGTTGCCGCGACCGGACCTTTCCAGGTCCCCGTCATCCCCTCTCTCGTTCCTGCCGATGCCGGCCTCCTGCAAATCCACTCCAGCGCGTACCGCAATCCGGCGCAACTGCCGAAGGGCGCGGTGCTGGTGGTCGGCGCGGGATCTTCGGGCGTGCAGATTGCCGATGAGCTGCAGCGCGCCGGAAGGCGCGTTTATCTCTCGGTCGGCCCGCACGATCGTCCGCCGCGTTCCTATCGCGGGCGCGACTTCTGCTGGTGGCTCGGCGTGCTCGGCAAATGGGATCTCGAAACGCCAGGGCCTGGCACGGAACATGTCACGATCGCTGTGAGCGGCGCGCGCGGCGGCGAGACGATCGACTTCCGCCGCCTGGCCGCGCAGGGGCTCACCCTCGTCGGCATGACGAAGGCATACCAGGACGGCGTGATGAGTTTCGCGCCGGATCTCGCGAAAAATATTGCACGAGGCGACGCCAATCTGATGTCGCTGCTGGACGAGGCCGACGCCTATGTCGCGCGCAACGGCCTCGACCTCCCGGAAGAGCCCGCTCTCCGTAAACTAGGGCCGGAGCCGGATTGCGTGACCAATCCGATCCTCGAGCTTGATCTGGCCAAGGCCGGGATCGCGACAATCATCTGGGCGACGGGCTTCGCCGTCGACTACAGCTGGCTGAAGGTCGATGCCTTCGACGAGAAAGGCCGGCCAAGGCACCATCGCGGCGTCTCGACCGAACCCGGGATTTATTTCCTGGGACTGCCCTGGCAGTCGCGCAGGGGGTCGAGCTTCATCTGGGGCGTCTGGCACGATGCCAAGCATGTCGCCGACCGTATCTCGACGCAGCGCAAATATCTCGCCTACCATGCCGCCGCGAAGCGCGAGCCCGTGGACGCCTGACCCAAGCTGCGAGCCCGACCCCTCATGGAGACCAAGATGGCGCATACGCGAATTCGCAAATTCAACACCAAGGAAACCTATCCTGAGCAGAAGCTCGACAACGATCTCTGCCAGGCCGTCGTCACGCGGGGCGGCCGCACCGTCTATCTGCGCGGACAGTGCCCGCAGGATCTCGACACGGCCAAGAACATCGACAGCCACGATCCGGCCGAGCAGACACACAAGGTCATGCAGAATATCAGGCAGCTCATCGAGGAGTGCGGCGGCACGATGGAGCATCTGGTGAAGGTGGTCGTCTACATCACCGATGTCCGCCATCGCGAGGCCGTCTACCGGACGATGGGCGAATACATCAAGGGCGTGCATCCGGTTTCGACCGGGCTGGTGGTGTCGGCGCTGGCGCGGCCGGAATGGCTGGTCGAGATCGACGGCACCGCCGTCATTCCGGACTGATCGCGATGACCTTCTCCATCGTCGCGCGCTGCCGGCGTACGGGCATGTTCGGGGTGGCGGTGTCCTCGTCGTCCCCTGCGGTCGCGGCGCGCTGCGCCTATGCGCGGGCCGGCGTCGGCGCGGTTGCCAGCCAGAACGTCACCGACCCGACGCTCGGCGTCCGGGCGCTGGAGCTGATGGCGCGGGGCGCCTCCGCTGCCGAGGCCGTCGCGATCATCAAGCGCACGGCCGCCTTCAGCGAATATCGGCAGGTGCTGGCGGTCGACGCGGCCGGCGGCAGCGCGATCCATTCCGGGCCGAAGGCGCTCGGTATCTGGGCCGAGGCACGCGGCGAGGATGTCGCCTGCGGCGGCAATTTGCTCGCAAACGGCGGCGTCCCGCAAGCTATGGTCGATGCCTTCCTCGCTTCCGAAGGCGATCTCGGTGATCGGCTGATCGCCACGATGCGCGCCGCGCTCAAGGCGGGCGGGGAGGCCGGGCCCGTCCGCTCCGCCGGCATGAAGCTGGTGCGCGATGTCTCCTGGCCTGTCGCCGACCTGCGCTGCGACTGGACCGAGGAGTGTCCGATCGAGCAGCTGGCTGCGCTGTGGGATATCTACAAGCCCCAGCTCGACGCCTATGTCACCCGCGCCATCAACCCGTCCGACGCGCCGAGCTACGGCGTTCCTGGTGACGAATAGTCCGACCGGTTCTGGACTCGGCATACGCGACCGGCGATTCCCTCGACCCGGCATCCAGAATAGGTGCGATGGTAGATGCGCGGCATGCCGCGAACGTCATGCGTTCTGAAGACCACCTGAATCAAGTACCGGGGAGCGGCCGCGACTTGATCGCCGGGTGCAAACCGGCAACATAGCGCCATGCCGCTCCGTTTCACGCTCAGACAGCTCGAATATTTCGTCGCCGTTGGCGAAGCCGGCTCGATCGCCAAGGCGGCCGAGCAGGTGAATGTCTCGCCGCCCTCGATTTCGGCTTCGATCGCGCAGCTCGAAGCGGAGTTCGGCGTCCAGCTCTTCGTGCGCAAGCATTCGCACGCGCTGGCGCTGACGGCGGGCGGGCGCCTGTTCCTCAAGGAAGCCGCGCGGCTGCTCAACGACGCGGACGCGCTGCACGACATTGCCGGCGATATCGCGGAAAAGGTGCGCGGACCGCTGGCGGTCGGCTGTCTGCTGACTTTCGCGCAGATCGTGCTGCCGGCGCTGCGCAAAAAGTTCGAGGACGCCTATCCGGATGTGCGCGTCCGGCAGTTCGAGCGCAACCAGGGGCAATTGTTCGAGATGCTGCAGCGTGGCGAAATAGATGCAGCACTTACCTACGATCTCGAACTGTCGCAGGACATGACGTTCGAGCCGCTGATGCAGTTGCCGGCCTATGTGATGCTGCCGGCCGCGCATCGCCTGGCGGGGAGGGCGGGCATCACGCCGGAGGAACTTGTCGATGAGCCGATGGTGCTGCTCGATCTGCCCTACAGCCGCGAATATTTTCTCTCGGCTTTCCAGGGCCTGCGGCCCAGGATCGCCGAGCGCACCGGCGACATCGCCGTGATGCGCTCGATGGTGGCCAACGGCTTCGGCTACGGCATCGCCAATATGCGGCCGCTCAACGCCATGTCGCCGGATGGCAAATTGCTGGTCTTCGTGCCCTTGCTGGGCGACATCAGACCGCTGACCATGGGCATTGCGCTGCCCAACGCCGAGCACCGCACGCTGACGGTGCAAGCCTTCATCGAACATTGCCGCCGCTTCGTCGTCGAGCAAGGCGTCTTCGGCACCGAACGCATCGTCAAGTGAGATTCACGGCCAGCCGTCGGCGAGCCGCGACAGCAGCCTCTCCAGCATCTCGTCGCAGCGCCGCAATTGTTCGACGCTGACGAATTCGTCAGGCTTGTGCCCCTGCGCCATGGAGCCCGGGCCGCAGACGACGGCGGGCGTGCCGAGATCGCGGCTGAACAATCCGCCTTCCGTGCCGAAGGCGACCTTCATGGTGCTGTTGGCGCCGGTCAGCGATTTGACAAACGCAACCGCTTCCGAAGCGGCCGGCGTGTCGAGGCCCGGATAGGTGTTGGTGATCTCGATGTCGATTGCCGCTTCGGGGGCGATCGAAGCGGCATCCGCGGCAATGCGCGCGGCCGCACTGCGCAGCCTGTCGAGGATGCCCGTGGCATCGTCGGCGGCGACGTTGCGAATCTCGAAATCGACCACGCAAAGGTTGGGCACGATGTTGAGCGCAACGCCGGCATTGATCTTGCCGACATGCACGGTCGTGTACGGAATGTCGTAGTCGCCGTCGCGGGCGCCTTCTCTGGCCAGCCGGTCCTGCTCGTCGCGCAGGGCGCGCACGAAATCGCAGCCGAGATGGATGGCGTTGAGCGCCAGCGGGGCGAGAGCGGAGTGGCCTTCGCGTCCCCGGCAGACGGCGCGCGCCGCCAGCTTGCCCTTGTGCCCGGTGGCCACCTGCATGTTGGTCGGCTCGCCGACGATGCACAGCAGCGGGCGTCGAGGCGCCGCGCTCAGCATGTCGATCAGATCGCGCACGCCGAGGCAGCCGACCTCCTCGTCACAGGAGAGCGCCAGATGCAAGGGCGTGCGCAGCGGCATCTTCGCGGCCTTGAGGCAGGCGGCGAGCGCTGAGGCGACAAAGCCCTTCATGTCCGCGGCGCCGCGCCCATAAAGCCTGCCGTCGCGTTCGGTCATGGAGAATGGCGGCAGCGTCCAGTTCTGGCCGTCGACAGGAACGACGTCGGTATGGCCGGACAGCATGATGCCGGGCCTGTCGGACGGACCGATGGTGGCAAAGAGGTTGGCCTTGTGGCCGTCGACGCTGTGGATGAGCTGGCTGGCTAGGCCGCTCGTTTCGAGCAGGTCAGCCACATAGCTGATGAGGTCGAGGTTCGACTCGCGGCTGACCGTCGGGAAGGAGATCAGCCGCTCGAGTATCCTGGTGCTGTCCATGTCTCTTGTCCCGTTGCCGCAGCCGGTTGTCTACATCGTGCAATCGCCGCCCTGAAGTCGCATTTGGCTCAGCTTCGATTCATCGCAGGCTAATCCCCGGATGCACGATTAGGCCCGTCCTAATCCGCGCAGAAGAATTCCGTAGTTTTCCCGTGCCGGGGCCAACTTATGAGTAATCTCAGCCGACCGGCAGGACCGACCCGGCATGAAGGAAGCTATTATGCGCGACCCACGCTACGACATTCTGTTCGAGCCGATGAAGATCGGCCCGGTGACGGCCAAGAACCGCTTCTATCAGGTTCCGCACTGCAATGGCGGCGGTTACCGCGATCCGTCGGCCGCGGCCGAGATGCGGCGCATGAAGTCCGAAGGCGGATGGGGCGTCATCTTCACCGAGCAGACGGAGATGCACCACACCTCGGAGATCACGCCCTTCATCGAGCTCAGGCTGTGGGACGACGCCGACATTCCGGCGCTCGCCAAGATGGCGAAAGCCATGCACGCGCATGGCGCACTCGCCGGCATCCAGCTCGCCTATTCCGGCGTCAACGGTCCCAATCTCTACACCAAGGAAGTGCCGCGCGGGCCGTCGGCTTTGCCGATCCGCACCTTCACCAACGATCCGGTTCAGGCGCGGGCCATGGACAGAGAGGATATACGCGATCTGCGCCGCTGGCACCGCAATGCCTTCAAACGCGCCAGGCAGGCAGGTTTCGATTTGGTCTGTCTCTACGGCGCGCACGGCTTTGGCATCATCCAGCATTTCCTGTCCACCGCCACCAACCAGCGCAGCGACGAATATGGCGGCTCGCTGGAAAACCGCTCGCGGCTGATGCGCGAGCTGATCGAGGAAGGGCGCGACGCGATCGGTGACACGTGCGGGCTGACGCTCAGGCTGTCGCTGGACGAGATGATCGGCGAGCTCGGCTTCGCCAATTCCGAAGTCCGCGACATGATCGAGATGCATGCCGAGCTGCCCGATCTCTGGGACCTCGCCCATGGCGCCTGGGAGGATTGCTCGGGACCCTCGCGCTTCAAGGAAGAGGCGGCGCAGGAGAGCCTCGTCTCCGGCATCAAGAAGCTGACCTCGAAGCCGGTCGTCGGCGTCGGCCGCTTCACCTCGCCGGATGTGATGGTGAGGATGATCAAGTCCGGCAAGCTCGACTTCATCGGTTGCGCCCGCCCGTCGATCGCCGATCCCTTCCTGCCGAAGAAGGTGGAGGAGGGCCGCATCGAGGACATACGCGAATGCATCGGCTGCAACATCTGCATCACCGGAGATATGACCATGTCGATCTCGCGCTGCACGCAGAACCCGACCTTCATGGAGGAATGGCGCAAGGGCTGGCATCCGGAGCGCATGCAGGCTAAGGGCGACAGCGACAGCGTGCTGATCGTCGGCGCTGGGCCGGCCGGGCTCGAGGCCGCGCGCGCGCTCGGCCTGCGCGGCTACCAGGTGGCCTTGGCGGAAGCGGGCACCGAGCTTGGCGGCCGCGTGGCACGCGAGTGCCGGCTGCCGGGCCTGTCGGCCTGGGGCAGAGTGCGCGACTATCGCCAGTACCAGCTCAGCCAGATGCCGAATGTCGACATCTATTTCGAGAGCCGGCTGTCGGCGGACGACATCCTGTCCTTCGGCTTCCAGAACGTCGCCATCGCAACCGGGTCGAACTGGCGGCGCGACGGCGTGGCGCGCGCCCATGTCGTGCCGATGCCGATCGACGCCGCCATGCCGGTCTACACGCCGGACGATCTGATGGACGGCAAGGTGCCGAACGGCAATGTCGTGCTGTTCGACGACGACCACTATTACATGGGCGGAGTTCTTGCCGAACTGATGGCGCGGCGGGGCGCCAAGGTGACCCTGGTGACGCCTTCGGCCTACGTGTCGGACTGGACCCGCAACACGCTGGAGCAGGGCGCCATCCACCGCCGTCTGGCGGAGCTGGGGGTTAATATCGTCCTCAACAGGACCGTCACGAGCATCGTGTCGGGCGGCGTGGTCACGGCCTGCGTCTACACCGGCGTGCGCCAGGAACTGGCAGCCGATGCCGTCGTCCTGGTCGCATCACGCAACCAGGACGACGCGGTCTGGCGCGAGCTGAAAGGCCGGGAGATCGAATGGGCCGGCAACGGCATCCGTTCGATCAAGGTCATCGGCGACGCCGAGGCGCCGGGGCCGATCGCCTGGGCCACCTATGCCGGCCACCGCTTCGCCCGCGAGCTGGACGAAGCCGATATCGGTGACGCCCTGCCTTTCCGGCGTGAGGTGACGGCGCTGGCGGCGGATTAGAGCGGTTCAGCTCAATCACATGTCGTCGCCGCCTTGAGCGCTTCGGCACGCGAGGGCGCGGGCAAATTTCCGATCCGTCGAACCGAGGCGTAGAACCGCGGATAGTCGCCCGAGCACAAGTCGAACAGGCGAAGGAAGGCCGGGACCTCTTCGCCGTAGACGGCAGTCGCGGCGAGCTTCGCGTTGTTGATCGGGCTGTCGAACCAGGCGTCGTACCCGCGGTATCCGGCCCAGCGCTTGTCGCGCATCTGCCGGTAGCGCGCCCGCAGCCTGTCGATTGCGGCTGCCTTGGCGGCCGCCATCTGCGCGGGGCTGCGGGGACTTCCATAGACCTGTTTCAGCTCGTCCCGGGTTTTCGCTATCAGTCCGAGAAAATCCGCCTTGCGCTTGCGATCGGCTTCATAGCTGCGCAAGCCGGCACGATTGCCGGTGGCGCGCAGCCATTTCCTCGTGCCGGTGGTTTCGACGGAAACCGCGAAGGCCTCGTTGAACGCGGAGTCGCCGTTCACATAGACTTTCTGATGCGCCAGCTCATGGAAGACAAGACTGGCGAGATAGGTGTCGTTCTGGCGTAGCATGGTGCTGAGCAGCGGGTCGCTGAACCAGCCCAGCGTGGAATAGGCCGTGATGCCCGTCACATAGACGTCCAGCCCTTGTCTCTGCAGCGCGGCGGCATTTTCGAGCGCGTCCTTGCGCGAAAAGTAACCCTTGTAGGGAACACAGCCGAACACCGGAAAGCACCATGTTACCGGCGCGAGCGAGAATTGCGGCGCGGCAAAGACCGCCAAGGTCACATCGTTGCGGCCGACATCGACATAGCTGCGGTAGCTGCTGTTGTCGGGCAGCGCCAGTTCTTCCGTGGCAAAGCGGCGGATGGCGCTGGCCGACGTCAGCTTGGCGCGCAATGGCTCCGGCGTTGACGGATCACGGATCAGTTTTCCAACATTTTTCCGCGCGGCCATGATCTCGACATGACCCTCCAGCGACTGCGCGTAGTAGGAAATGCTGGTGCATCCGGTCGCGTGGGACGCCATGATCGCAGCGGCAAGCAATCGAAAAACGCGCTTCAAAGTTTGCCCACCGCCTGCTCATCTCCTCGGGAGCGAATGTCCCTTGATCCCGAGTCTCAAACAGGCGCACCTGTTTTCGTCAAGACCTGGAGCGGGCGGCGCGGCCTTTGCCGCTCCGTCAAAACTTGACGATTTCCGTCACGCAGTGGACGTAGTCCATGCGATGGTCTTCGGGAGCTTGTGCGACGTCGGCTTCATAGGCGCCGTAGAAATCGTCGATGATCGCGGAGCGTTCGCTTGGCGGTCGCGCGGGATCGAGCGCGTTGGCAAAAACGGTCTCGGACCAGGAGCGCAGCGTCGGCACATAGGCCCGGGCGAAATCCTTCGCATTGCGATGGGTCCGGAACGCCTCGGCATAGGGGCAGGGCGTCACCATGGTGAACATCGTCTCCAGCCTTAGCCCGGCTTGCGACACAGGCGAAGCGGGATCGCGGAAGGGTGCCGCGAACTCGTCGGGCGTCTTGTAGAACTGCTGGAACGTCGCGTTGACATATTCCGTCTCGCTGATCCGCCCAGCCCGCAGCAGATCGCGCCAATGGCGCGCGAAGCTGTCGAACATGTCGGCGCCCGTCGTATGTCCGAGATAGCGGCCTTCCTCGTCGACGCAGAAATTGGCCAGCGCAAGTCGCCCGCCCGATCGCAATTCGCGCGCCCTGGCAAGCAGGATCGTCTCCCAGTCGCGCAGCGCCTGGGCGCGGAACTGCTCGCGCTCGGCATTGCTTGCACCGACCGCCTGGACGTGATCGGCGATCATGCACGGCCGCTTGCTGATCCAATGCATCGCCGTCGCGGAGAAACCGAAGGAGAGCGAATTGTCCGGCAGGATCTGGCGGTAGAAGCTGGTGCCGCTGCCGAAGATGTAAAGCTCGGGCGTCTCGGCCAGCGGCGCTTCGGTGGAGGTTCCAAGAAGGCCCTGGCTGAGCCGGAACAAGGTCGAGAAATCATTGTGGGGCAGGTCGGTGTAGGTGATCGATATCGCCCGGTTCGGTTCCCTCGCCCGAACGGCGCCGACCAGCCGCCGCATCATGTCCATGGAAGTGCCCCCATCGGCGGCGCCGAAATCGGCGATGGCGAATGGCAGGCGGTCAGCTAGCCGAGGCATCCTGGCGACAGCCTCGACGACGAGATCGCCGACCTTGTCGATGACGTATTTGGCGCCGACGGTGTTGGCCGAGTAGTAGCCTGCGCCACGCATGGCGATCTTCTGGCCGTCGGCTGCGCTCATCTTGTTCTCCCCTTGCTATTCATCGTCCACCCGGCCGCCGCCGGCACCACGCAGGCGCGACCTTTCGCTTTCCGGCACGTAGGTTCTGGCGGCGAAGGAATTGAGCGCCGCAAGCGTCCGCTCGTCGATGGCACCGCGCCGGCCTGTGTCTGACTGCTCGGTTTCGGCGCGGCTTTCGATGACGACATCGGCGCGCGTCGCCAGCCCTGCGGGCCGCGCTACGCGCATGGCCGAGCGGCTCAGCATGGCGTCGAGCCAGACTGGCAGGCCGACATCCAGGATCGTCAGCGGCATCACGTTCGCTGGAAGCGGTTCGTCGAGCAGCAGGGCCGCCGTCCGGATCGGACAGAGCGGCCCTCCAGTCGCGGCGTCAGTCTCGCCGCTCCGCCAGCGCGCCGCGCGGGCAGGACTGGGCGGCTCGAAGGATTGTGCGTGTTCAGCAAGGCTCAGCATGGCCTGGCCCCAGTTGTCAGCCTCGACCGCGATCCGGCGCGCCGCGCGGCCGATATCCTCGGCCAACCCCCAGGAAAATCCGGCGCCCCGCGCCGCCTTGGCGCTCAGCGTTTCCACCTCGTTGAGCGACAGGTCGATCACGCGGCCTCTCCTGCCATCGTGGCGACATCCTCGATCAGCGGCTCGCCGCTGAACAGCGCGATGCGCAGCCAGCGGTCGGAGCGCGGATCGAAACTGCGCGCGCCGAAGAACGCCAGCTTGGCGCGCAATATGTCGACGGGCCGCAATTCAGCGCCGATCAGATTGTCGTGGATTTCGGCATAGGGAAATTTCGCGACGATCTGGGCGCGTCGCACCGCATGGCGCCATTCGGGCCGGCGCAGCAGGAAGTCGGCGACACTGGTCGTGGACGGCTCCTTTGCCAGCGCGGCTGCCAGGCCGAGCGCGTCGCGCGCGGTGGCCAGAGGCTGTTCGAGTTCGGCGCCGTCCTCCTCGAAGCGCTCGCCAAGCCGGGGCTCTAGCTTTTCCGCCGAGACGTACCAGAAGCGCGCGCTGGCGGACGGCTCGGCGAAGTCGATTGCCCTCGCCCAGGAATAGGAGTCGAGGAGCGCCTGGCGCAGCAAAGCGCAACTCATGCCGCCGTCGATGGCATGGCCCGGCGTCTCGTCGGCCTTCATAGTGTCGCCGAGGTCGTCGATCAAGGCACCGTGCGGTTCGAGAATAAGGGAGACGCAGGCTTCCTGCCCCTCCAGCGAGAAGTGATCTTCCGCAAAGCGATAGAGTGCATCCCATGGACGCGGCTTCGCCAGAAGCTGATCGAGGTTTTCCGCCAGCGCGCCCAGGTCGGCGGCCAATATTCGGGTTGCCGCGGCCTGGCGGCTGTCGTCGCTGTGCCAGCGGGCAATGCGCCGGCGCAGATCGGCGAGCGCGTTCGAGAAGGCGTCTCGTTCCGCCGCGCCGGCCTGTGGTTCGGCGCGCACCCGCGCCAGCGCGGTTTCGCGGGCGAGAAACCAGCTATGCGTCAACAGCGGATGGCGCACAAGGAAGGGCGCCATGCCGAGCCCTGTCGCGTTTCCCACACCGAGCGCCCGGCGCAGGTCCGGCGCCAGTCTTGCCGCGCCGGCCGGGTTGCGGCGACGGGCAACGTGATCGGCGAGGTCGAGCGTGAAGGAGCGGATCAGCCAGACGGTCAGCATCTCAGCCTGGAAGGATCCAGCAAGCTCCGGCCGTGAGGATATCTCGTCGCGATCCGCGATGCCGAACTTGCCGTTGCCGTAGACCGCCGTGGTGCGCAGCAGATAGCCGACGCCGAGAAGTTGCTCCTCATCCGGCTGTCGTCCCTGCGCCAGCGCCGACGCCACGTCCTCGAACAGCCGCACACTCTTGTTCGCGCGCGCCAGCACCAGTTCGCTTCTGGTGTAGCGGCCCGCCTCCTGCAGCGGCGCATTTGCCTCCAGACGGGCGATGTCGGCGGCGTCCGGCAAGCCGTCATAGAGCACGTAGCTTGTGTCCCAGGCCTGCGCGATCACGCGGTCCGAGCGCTTCTCGTCGTCGAGCGGCGTCGAGAACGCGACCAGGCTGTAGGTCCTTACCGGCGTATCGACCGCATAGACCGCGCGACCGAACCCATTGTCGTCGAGGTCGAACAGGTACTTGCGGACACGCCATTGCTCACTGGTGGCGCGGCGGATCAGCTGGCGCAGGAAGCTGAGCCGCGTCGGATGCGCCGCGCCAAGCCGCTGCAGCCGCATGACGACCTCCGGCGGGCGCAGCGCGATTGCCGTCATGCGGCAGTCCCGGCGAGTTTTTCCAGCGTGGCGAGCGTTTCAGCCGCCACCTCGATGCCGTCTTTGGCGTTTTGTTCGCGCGCGCCGAAGCGCCTTGTCCCCGGAAGCCTCGCCTCGCCAATGAAGGCGCCGGCGACAGTCTCCAGATTGCCAGCAAACAGTCCACCCGACGTTGCGTCCGGCGAGACCGCCAGGAAGAACTGGCCGGTTCCGGGCGGCCCCCCGGCCGTGCCGGAGAACGGGCTGGCGACAAGCCCGGGATTGGCGCCCGTGAGGCATGCGGCGAAGATCTCGACCAAGAGCGCCGAGCCGACGCCCTTGTAGCCGCCCGCCGGTGCCATGGTGCCCTTCAGCGCTTCGCCGGCGTCGGTGGTCGTCTCGCCGTTCGCGTCGAAGGCCCAGCCGGGCGGAATCGGTTCGCCGGCGCGGGCGCGCTTGATGACCTCGCTCTTGGCGACGACGCTGGCGCTCTGGTCGATGATGAAGCGCGCGCCGCCTTGCCCGTCGGGGATCGCGAGCGACCAGGGATTGGTGCCCACCGCCGCCTTGCGGCCGCCCCAGGGCGCGATCGAGGCCGGCGCGTTGGTGAAGCCCAGCCCGACCAGGCCCGCCTGCGCGATCCCTTCGGTGTGATAGCCGAGCGTGCCGCAATTGTAGGAATTGCGGACGGCCAAAGCCGCCACGCCTTGCGAGCGGGCCGCTTCAATCAGCGCCGGCAGGCCGAGGGCGATGGCCGCATGGGCAAAGCCGTTGCCGGCATCGACGGCGACGACGGCTGGAGCCGGCTGCGTCAGGCGCGGCTCGGCCTGCCCCAGCACCTTGCCGCAGGTCAAATGCTCGCAATAGGTCGGCAGATACATCAGTCCATGCGATTTCAGCCCGTCGCGTTCGGCAGCCGCGATGGCCGCGGCGAGCGCGCCGGCCTGCCGCTCGCTGGCGCCGTGCCGCAGCAGCGCCGCGCGGGCGAGCGTTTCGATGCGGGCTTCTGTCAGGCGTGTCATCCGGTCACCCACCAATCACGCCGCGGCATAGCCGAACTCTTTCTCGCCCGCTTGCGTCTGCTGGCGAATGCATTCGATGAAGCGCAGCGACGCGGGCTGCAGGTTCCGGCCTTCCTTGGCGATCCATCCGACCGTCCGGCTCGAGCGCGGATCGGCCAGCGGAACGAAGCGCACGGCATGGCTGCACTTCCAGCGGCAGAGCCGGGGCAGGATGGTGACGCCAAGCCCGGCCTCCACCATCGCCAGGTTGGAGCTCACATTGGTCGCGGTGAGTTTCGAGCCGGCGGCAAGCGCCTCGGTCTCGGCAAGCCCAAGCGCTTCGGCCGCGCCATTGCAGATGAAGCTCTCGCCTTCCAGCTGCGCCCATTTCAACGGGCGCTTCGATTTTGCCAAAGAATGATCGACCGGACAGACGAAATCGAGCGGCTCTTGGAACAGCGGCTCGAAACTGAGCTGCGGCCGCTTGCTGGCGAGCACGCAAAGGCCCACCTCCACCATGCCGTTTTCCACCGCCTCGACGATGGCGTTGGAATCGCTGTCGCGGACGTGGATGTCGAAACTGCTGCCCTCGGCGCGAAGCTGCGCGACCGCGCGCGGCAGCAAGGTCACCGCTACCGAAGGAACGCTTGCCACGTCGCAGCGTCCCTGCAGGTCCGCGGCGTAGCTGGTCATCGCCAGACAGGCGCGGTCGTAGTGGGCGATCATGGCGCGCGCCTCGTCGAGCACGATGCGGCCGACCGGCGAAAGTGCGCCCTTGCGTTCGCTCTCGAACAATGGCGCGCCGATGTCGTCTTCCAGCTGTTTCAGAGTCATCGACACGGCCGACGGCGTGCGGCCGATCTGATCGGCGGCGGCACGCACGCCGCCGGTCTCGCAGACCGCGACGAAGCTGCGCATGCCGGTCAGGCTGATGGTTTTGGTCACTGTTAAGCTTGCCTGAACGTTCGTGCCAAAAATTGAGCTTGATTGAAGTTCACAGCATTGCTTAGGTCGTTGTCAACCGAATTGATGCAGGTCGAACAGGATGCTGAACGGTCGGAACTTTGTTGCTGGCGAATGGCGTGACGGCGCCGACTGGGTCGAGGACGTCAATCCATCGGATGTGACCGACATCGTCGGGCGCTTTGCCCAGGCGCGGCCGTCCGACATCCATGACGCGGTGGCGGCGGCGCAAGGCGCGCAGCGCGAATGGGCGGCAGCGCGCCTCGAAGCGCGGGCCGCCGTTCTCGACGCCATCGGGCGCGAGTTGATGACGCGCTCGAAGGAGCTTGGCGAACTGCTTTCGCGCGAGGAAGGCAAGACCCTTCCCGAGGGTGTCGGCGAGGTCTATCGCGCCGGGCAGTTCTTCACCTATTTCGCCGGCGAGGCGCTGCGCAATCTCGGCGCCTCCGCCGACTCGGTCCGGGCCGGCGTGGATGTCCTGATCGAACGCGAGCCGCTCGGCGTGGTCGCGATCATTTCGCCCTGGAATTTCCCTATCGCCACCGCGTCCTGGAAGATCGCGCCGGCGCTGGCTTTCGGCAATGCGGTGGTCTGGAAACCGGCCAGCATCACGCCGGCGAGCGCCTGGGCGCTGACCGAGATCATCAGCCGGCAGGCGATCCCGAAAGGCCTGTTCAACCTTGTCATGGGGTCAGGATCGACGATCGGCTGCGAGCTTGCCTCCAATGCCGATATACAAGGGTTGAGCTTCACCGGTTCTGGCGACGTTGGTTCCGGCATCGCGGCGCTGGCGGCGGCACGCTTCGTGAAGCTCCAGCTCGAAATGGGATCGAAGAATCCGTTCGTGATCATGGACGATGCCGACCTCGACCGCGCCGTCGACCTGGCCGTGAACGGCGCCTTTGGCGGTACCGGGCAGAAATGCACGGCCTCGTCGCGCCTGATCGTGCACCGGCCTATCCATGATGCCTTCGTCGAGAAATTGCTGGCGAAAACCAAGGCCCTGAAGGTCGGCCATGCGCTTGAGGCCGGCGTCCAGATGGGACCGGTCGTCAGCGCAGAGCAGCTCTCGGCCAATCTCGACTATGTGAC
This sequence comes from Mesorhizobium sp., assembly GCF_004963255.1. GTDB lineage: Bacteria > Pseudomonadota > Alphaproteobacteria > Rhizobiales > Rhizobiaceae > Mesorhizobium. Next base: position 50,635 of record NZ_SUGA01000014.1, read on the forward strand.
GCTGGGCATCAGCGAGGGCGCCGAGCTTGCGACTGGCGGCGAAGCACTCGACCTGGCGCATCGCGGGCACTACATGGCGCCGGCCGTCTTACTCAACGGGCGCTCGCGCATGCGCATCAACCAGGAGGAGATGTTCGCGCCGATCACCTGCGTCATTCCGGCCGACGATCTCGACGAGGCGATCTTCCTCGCCAACGACACGCCCTATGGGCTGACGGCTGGCATCGCCACGCGCTCGCTGGCGCGCGCGACGAAATTCCGCCACGCCTCGCGCTCGGGCTGCGTCATGGTCAACCTGGCGACCGCCGGCACCGACTATCACGTGCCCTTCGGCGGCGTTCGCGCCTCGAGCTACGGTCCGCGAGAGCAGGGACGTTCGGCGGTCGAGTTCTACACACAGGTCAAGACATCCTACATCCATGCGGGCGCGGCCGAATGACCAGCGACGCGCCGCACGTGCTCATCGACGGGCTGCAATACTGCAACTGGTCGCGCGAAATCTTCGAGGAGATGCGCCGGGGCGGGCTGACCGTGGTTCATGCGACCGTGGGCTACCATGAGGGCTTTCGCGAGACGGTGCGCCATCTGGTGGATTGGCGCACACGCTTCCGCGACAATGAGGATCTCATCCTTTTGGCGCGCGACGCCGGCGACATCGAGCGGGCGCGCGCCTCGAACCGGACGGCTATCTTCCTCGGGCTGCAAAACCCGATGCCCATGGAAGACGACATCGGGTTGATCGAAATGCTCTTCGATCTCGGCATCCGTTTCATGCAGCTCACCTACAACAACCAGTCGCTGCTCGGCTGCGGCTGGATGGAAAAGGACGACAGCGGCGTGACGCGCATGGGACGCGAGGCGATCGCCGAGATGAACCGGCTCGGCATGATCATCGATCTGTCGCATGCAGGCGAGCGGACGGCGCTCGAAACCATCGCCCTCTCTCGATGCCCGGTGGTCATCAGCCACGCCAACCCGCGCTGGTTGCGCGAGAGCAATCGCAATGTGTCCAAGCACGTTTTGCAGGCGTTGCGCGAAAGGGAAGGGCTGCTCGGCCTCTCGCTTTATCCGCTGCATCTTCCGAACGGCTCGGATACGACACTCGATCAATTTGGCAACATGGCTAAGGAAGCCGCTGAAATCATGGGGGCGGAGCATCTCGGCATCGGCTCGGATCTCTGCCAGGGTCAGCCCGACAGCGTCCTGCGCTGGATGCGCGAGGGTCGCTGGACCCGCGAGGTCCAAGCCAACGCAAGCTTCCCCACTCAGCCGTCCTGGTTCGGATCGAACCTCGATTTTCCCGGGCTTTCGCAGGGCCTACTCGCGGCGGGCTTTGATGAGACGGGAACATCCCTTGTGCTGGGCGGCGCCTGGCATCGCTTTATCCGGGACAGCCTGCCTCCCGCTGGCTGAGTGCCGCGCTATTCAGCCGGCTTGTCGTCCGGGTGGCCAAGCTCGCAGAACCAGCCGCCGAGATATTTCACCGAGGGCCTCTTCGGATCAGGAACAGGGGTCTTCGCCTCGACGGCGGCGCGGAACGGCTCGGCGCTGTCCTGCGGGATGAAGCCGAGATGGTCGGCGCCGCTGTTGTCGACCATCTTCAGCTTGTTGTCGGAAATGCCGAACGAGATGGTGTGGCCGACGCGCGGCGCCGTCAGCGACGCCTCGACCAACCGCACGCAGTCGGCGAAGGAGAGATAAGACCACAGCATGCGGCGATCGGCCGGTTCGGGGAAGGACGAGAAGATGCGCAGGCACACCGTCTCGATGCCGAACTTGTCCCAATAAAGCCGGCTCAGGCTTTCGACGAAATTCTTCGACACGCCATAAAGGCTGTCCGGGCGCACCGGCGCATCGACGCCGATATGCGCCTCGATCTCGTGATAGCCGATGGCGTGCACCGAAGACGCATAGATGACGCGCTTCACGCCGTGTTTCCGGGCGCCTTCATAGATGTGGTAGGAGCCGCGGATGCTGGAATCCAAGATGGTCTGCCATTCGCATTCGAGCGGCGCGCCGCCGAAATGCACGATCGCGTCGCAATCCTTGGTGGCCGCGATGGTCGCTTCCATGTCGGCGAGGTCGAAGACCGCCTCCTCCTCGTGAGGGGCAAGATCGCCGAGGGGTTCGCGGTCCGCCAGGCGGATCGTCCTGGCGAGCGGGGCCAGCCCCTTGCGCAGCTGCGAGCCGAGCCGGCCGGCGGCGCCGGTGATCAGGATACGTTCATAGTGCGGCATCGCTTACTCCACTTGCGCGACGGCGGCGGTGATCCGCGCGGTCGCCTCGGTCAGCATTCTTCGTTGGTCGCGGTCGAGATGCGGAAATGGGGTGACAGTCCATAGGCGATGCTGGGCACCGACGCCACCCTGCCTTCGTCCTCATCACTCATCCCCCTTGATGTAACCCTTGGACCGGTCATTGGCCCGAGCGGCCGCGCTGCGCCTGGCCGGATCGCCATAGCCGCCGCCGCCCGGCAGTTCCAGGATCAGCCTGCGCCCTGCCGGCACATGCTGCCAGCCTTTCGGGCGCATCTTGGTGCCGTCGTCGAGCGTGACTGAGCCGGAGACGCCAGGCTTGCCGCCTTCGCGGCCATGGGCCGGATGATTGACGCGGTCGAACATCGCCGAGAAATCGAACTCGTGGCCGTCGGTGGCGGCGATCTCGATGACCTGTCCCAGGCCGCCGCGAAATTCGCCGTCGCCACCGGAATTGGGCCGCAGCTCCTTGCGCCAGATGACGATCGGACCCGTATGCTCAGTCGCCTCGATCGGCATCGTGTGCACGCCCGACGGGAAGGCCGTCGCCGACAGGCCGTCGAGCCCGGGTCGGGCGCCCATGCCGCCCGAGTTGAACATCAGCACTTCGGCCCTGCGGCCGGATGCGCCGGCTGCGGGACGCGCCGAGATGTGGATGTTCCACAGCGCGCCGGCGCCTTCGGCGAGGATCTTGCCGGGCAGCGCCTTGGAGAAAGCTCCCAGCACCAGATCGGGAACCATGTGGCCGAAAATGTGCCTGAGCGCCACCGGCGCCGGCCGTACGGCGTTCAGGATATTGATGGGTGACGACACGGTGAAGAAGGCCAGCGACGCGGCGTTGTTGGGAATGTCGGGCGCCACCATGCATTTCAGCGCGTAGCAGGCATAGGCCTTGCTGTAGATGATCGGGCAGTTGATGCCCCAGCGGCTCATCGGATCGCTGCCGGTGAAATCGACCTCGACATGGTCCTCGCGGACCGAAACCGTCGCCGCCAGCTTGACCGGCTCATCGTAACCGTCGGTCACCAGCTCGTTCGACCAGCTTCCCTTGGGCAGCGCCTCGATGCGTTCGAGCATGGCGTCGCGGGTGCGCGAGAAGATGAAGTCGCGGAGACCGTCGAGCGAGGCAAGGCTGGTCTCCTTCATCATGTCGACGAGCCGGCGATGGCCGACCTCGTTGCAGGCGGCCAAAGAATAGAAATCGCCGACCACCTGGTTCGGCTCGCGGACATTGGCGCGCAGGATGCGGACAAGGTCGAGGTTGACCTTGCCTTTTTCCGCGAACTTCATGATCGGGATCTGGATGCCTTCCTCATAGACCGACTTGCCGTCGGCGCCGAAGCCGCGGCCGCCGACATCGACGACATGCGCCGTGCAGGCGAAGAAGGCGACGAGCTCGTCGTTCAGGAAGGACGGCGACACCATGGTGATGTCATGCAGGTGGCCGGTGCCGAGCCATGGGTCGTTGGTGACATAGGTGTCGCCCTCGAACATCTGATCGCGCGGGATCGCGTGCATGAAATGCAGCACGGCCTCGGCCATGGTGTTGACGTGGCCGGGCGTGCCGGTGACCGCCTGCGCCAGCATCTGACCGAGCGGGTCGAACACGCCCGCTGACAGGTCGCCGGCTTCGCGCACAGAGGTGGAGAAGGCGGTGCGCAGTAAGGTCAGCGCCTGCTCCTCGACCACCGAGATCAACCGGTTCCACATGACCTGCATGCGGATTGCGCCAATATCGCTCATGCCTGGCTGCCTTTGCGGGTCAGGAGGATCGCTCCGTCGCTTTGGATGACGGCGTCAAAGCTGGTGGTGACGACAGTCGATGTCTCGCGCTCGACGATGACGGCGGGCCCCGCCACGTGGTCGCCGGCGCAGAGCGTGTCGCGCTCGACGATGCCATAGGTCTGTGGCGCGCCGGTCGCCGGATCGAACACGGCCCGGGTCGTTGTCGGTTCGCTCGTCTTCCTGCCGGTGGTGAGTTCATGCCGCGTCACGGCCGGACGAACGTCCGTCGCCTTGACCGACCAGGTGACGATCTCGATCTCCAGCCCGTCGAGCCCTTCGATGGCCCGGCCGAAGAAGCGCTGATAGCTGGTCTCGAACAAATCCTTGAGCTTGGCGACTGCACCCTCGCCGAACGGTTCGTCGGCCAGTGGCACGGGGATTTCCCAGCCCTGGCCAGCATAGCGCATGAAGGCGGTGATCTCGCAGACGATCCTGCCGCTGGCGCCGCTGCGCACAAACCCCTCTGCGGAGGCCTTAAGGTCGGCGAGCAGAGCGTTGACCTCAGCCGGCTTGAACCGGGACAGGCGCGTCAGCTTCGACGCCAGCGCTTCGTAGCCAAACGGTGCTTTGAGGAAGCCGATCGCGGAACCAACACCGGCGCCGCGCGGCACGATGCACTGGTCGATGCCGAGTTTTTCGCAGAGCCTCGCCGCGTGCAGCGGTGCCGCGCCACCGAAGGCGATCATCAGATTGTCGGAGATGTTCTTGCCGTTCTCGACGGCATGGACGCGGGCGGCGTTCGCCATGTTCTCGTCCACCACCTCGCAGATGCCGAAGGCGGTTGCCATGGCGTTCAGCGACAGGCGATCGCCGACATCGCGCAGGATCGCCTGTTCGGATGCGGTCGTATGGAGCTTGATCGCGCCGCCGGCGAAATTGTCGGGGTCGAGCTTGCCGAGCACGAGGTCGGCGTCGGTGATCGCGGGGCGTTTGCCGCCGCGGCCGTAGCAGGCAGGGCCGGGTTCCGAGCCGGCGCTTTCCGGTCCGGTCTGGATGCGGCCCATGGCGTCGACCCAGGCGATCGAGCCGCCGCCGGCGCCGATCTCGATCATCTCGATCACCGGTATGGAGATCGGCATGCCCGAGCCTTTCGAGAAGCGATAAGTGCGCGCCACCTCGAAGGTCCGCGCTGTGCGTGGCGCAAAATCCTCGATCAGGCAGATTTTTGCGGTGGTGCCGCCCATGTCGTAGGAGACGACCTTTTCCAGGCCGAAGCGACGGGCGATGTCAGCGGCGAAGATGGCACCTCCCGCCGGGCCGGACTCGACCAGCCGTACCGGGAATTCCGAAGCGGTCTCCACCGAGATCAGGCCGCCGCCCGAATGGATCATGAAGACGGGGCACCCGGCGCCCATGTCCTTCAGCCGTGTCTGCAGGCGGGCGAGATAGTCGGCCATCTGCGGCCGCACATAGGCGTTGGCTGAGACCGTGTTGAAACGCTCGAACTCGCGCATCTGCGGCGAGACCTCGGCGCTGATCGAGATCGGAATAGTCAGCTTCCTGGAGAGAATCTCGCGCGCCCGGCGCTCGTGGTCAGGATTGGCGTAGGCATGGATGAAGCCGATCGCGACCGAGCCGAAATTGCCGGCCGCGATCCGGTCGGCGATCACTTCGAGGGTGGCTTCATCAAGCGGCTGCAGTTCCTGGCCCTCGGCGCCGATGCGGCCCTTGACGGTAAAACGGTGCTCGCGCGGGATCAGTGGCGGCGGCAGTTGCAGGTTGAGATCGTATTGCTCGAAGCGGTTTTCCGTCCGCATCTCGGTGACATCGCGAAAACCTTCGGTCGTGACCAGAGCGGTTTTCGCCCCGCGCCGCTCGATCAGCGCGTTGGTGGCGAGCGTGGTGCCGTGGATGATGATGCCGATCTCGGCCGCCGAAATGCCGGCATCGCGGATGACCGCGTCGATGCCGTCGAGGATCGCCTGCTCTGGCGCGGCATAATTGGTCAGCACCTTGGTTGAAAACATCTCTCCCCTGACATCGAGCGCGATGTCGGTGAAGGTGCCGCCAATGTCCGCGCCAAGGCGGATGTCGTCTGCTCGGGAGGTCATGCCTTGGCCTTCAGGGAAGAGAATGCTGCGTCACGCACTTAGCGGCAAGCGAACCGGGCTTGCCTTTCGGCTTATACCTGCACTCCAGCGGGCAAGCGCAAAATCAAGAAATGCGGCTCATTCGAAAGTTCTTCTTTACTGTCTCCTACGCTGGAAGGCTTGTCTCGCGGCACTTGTCAGTCCGAAAGCGGAGTCGGTTTCGGCAGGGAAACCTTGAGGTCGCTGCGCCAGTCTTGCTGGGCCAGCCATCGATGAAGCGCGGCCACGGGCTTGACGCGCAGATGCCCGCGCGGGACCACAAGATAGAAGCCGGGGACTTCCTCCGGCCGCATATCGGCAATGGCGTCGCGGCCGATCGGCGCGACCAGCGCGCCGGAGCGGAAGTCCTCCTCGGCGTCGATCACGGAGACCAGGCCCACACCGATGCCTTGCAGGGTCGCCCGGCGCATCGTCGCCGCGTCGTCGAAACTGACGCTGCGGTCGCCGTCGGTCAGCGCCACGCCCAGGTGCCGCAATATGTCCGGCCACAGTCGCTTCGACTTGACCGTGTCAAGCAGCGTGAACTTCGTCAGGTCCTGCGGCGACTTGATCTCCTCGCCGATCGCCGGCGTGCAGCAGATGATCTTCGGGTCCGGCACCAGGAGCGTCACCTCATAGTCCGGCCAGTTGCCGTAGCCCCATTGCACCGTCATGTCGATGTCGTCGCGACCGAAGTCGGGCAGGTCGACCATCGTCGTCAGGCGCAGGTCGGCGCCAGGCAGGACCTCGCGGAACAGCGACAGCCTCGGCAGCAGGTAGTGCGTGGCGAAGTATGGACTGGCGTTGAGGTTGATGCGGTCGCGGTGGTTCGACTTGGTGACGCGACGAACGCCTTCGGAAAATTCGTCGAAGCCGGCCTTCACGTAATGCGAAAGAAGGATCGCCGACTCGGTCAGTTCGATCGAGCGGCCCTTGCGCTCGAACAGCGTCACCTGCAGCGTGTCTTCCAGCAGCTTGATCTGCTGGCCGACGGCCTGCGGCGTGACCAGAAGCTCGTCGGCAGCCTGCCTAAAGCTCTTGTGCTGCGCGACGGCGTGGAAGACGCGAAGCGCATTGAGCGATGGAAGGCGAAGCTTGCCGCTCATCGTAAGTCCGCCTCCTTCCGTTCGAGACCCGTTGATCATGCACCGCCGAACCTCAACAGCCGTTGGTTGCCGAAGTGATTCTAAGCGTAGATGTAACCACCTGAAACAATGACATTTTCGCCGGTCATATAGGTGTTCTTCGGTCCTCCGGTCATCAGCACCCATTCGGCGATTTCCGTCGGCTCGGCGCCGCGCCCGAGCGGGCTTGCCTTGGCCAGTTCTTCCAGGAAGCCGAGGGCCTTCGCCTTCTCGGTGGCCATGCCGGCCGGCGCCACGGAGTTTACCAGGATGCCGTCCTTGGCGACGTGATGGGCAAAGGAGCGCGTCAGGCTGACGACGGCTGCCTTGGTCGCCGCATAATGGGCGTTCTGGGGATGCGCCTTGAAGGCGTCAACCGAGGTCAGATTGACGATGCGGCCGCGCACCTGGGCTTTCGGCTCCTGCGTCTGCATGTGGCGAACCGCGGCCACCATCATGTGGTAGGTGCCCTTGATGTTGATGCCGTTGGAGGCGTCCCAATCGGCGTCGGTGATCTCGAGCAGCGGGCGGCGCGGATAAATCGCGGCGCAGTTGATCAGCGTGTCGACGCGTCCGAGCTCGGCCACGATGGCATCGAAGGCGGCGTGGCATTGCGGGCCCACCTGGATGTCGCACGTCGCGGTGGCGACAGGCAGGCCCTTGGCGCTTGCCGACTCGAGCGCGCTCTCCGCCGCTTCCTGGTTGATGTCGATGATGCCGATCTTTGCCGCGCCAGCGTCGACAGCCATCTTGGCAAGAAGCGCACCGAGGCCGGCGCCGCCGCCCACGATCAGAACGGAAAGGTCTTTCATTCTGTCTTCCTTACTTGGTGCCGCTCGGCGAAGTCGGCCAGGTCGGCATGATGTCGAAACGGGTCACGTCGGCCCATGCCGGGAGCGCGAGCACGCCGACCACCATCCTGGCCACGTCATCCGGCTGCACCACCTTGCTGGCGTACATGGCCGCGCGGGCATCAGCGTCGAGGATGTCCTTATAGAGCTGCGTCTCGACACGGCCGGCGACGATCTCGGTGACGCGTATGCCGGATGGCGAGAGGTCGGCGCGCAGCGCGGCGGCAAAGCCGGAGATAGCCGCCTTGGTGGCCGCATAGACGGCGATGTTGGAAAAGGCCGCGTGGCCGGCGACGGAGCCGGTGAACAGGATATGGCCCGACTGCCGCTCGCGCATCTGCGGCACGACGAGGCGGGTGAGCAGGATCGCGGCGCTGAGGTTCACCTCCAGCGTTGCGTCGATGTCGGCGATCTTCATGTCCGCGAAATTGCCGAGCGGCGGCATGATGCCGGCATTGTTGATCAGCACATCGATGGTGAGATCCGCCAGCACCGATTCCAGCGCCTCGAGGTCGGTGACGTCGACGGCAATCGGCACGATGCCCGGACGCTCGGCCTGCAACTCCTTGAGCGCGGCCTGGCTGCGGCCAACGGCATAGACATCATAGCCGGCGTCGCTCAGCGCGATCGCCATCGCCCGTCCTATGCCGCTCGTCGCCCCGGTGATGAAGGCTGTCGTCACTTGGGCTTCCCCATTTGCGGCTTCCCATTTGCCTGGATTTCAGTCTGCGGCGCGGGCCAGCGCCGCGAAACCAAGAAAACCAGCAAAAAGGAAAGATAAACTTTCGAAAGCTGGTGTGGCGTTTGCAACGTTCCACGCCGCTTGCGCCATTTTCAACGCCGTAAAGCAAAGAAATACAATGCTTTCGGCGCGCAGGAGAGGAGCTCCCGCCGGCCGATCGAACAAAAACGCAGCTTTCGCAACCGCGTGGGGGACCCGCCGATAGCGGCTTTTCATCGGTGAAGGCGAGGTCGCGCGGCCTCGGGTCCGCTCAGGCCGCGTAGCGTGTCATTGCGGGCTGCCTCGACCACTGGGCATACCAGGCTTCGAACAGCTTGAGCTGTGCCTCGGCAAAGCCGCGCTGGCTGTCGCTCAGCGCATCGGTCTCGTTGAAGTGCAGCCTGTATTCAGGATTACCTTTCAGCACCATCATATGCTTGAAATAAAGCACCAGGTCCGGACCTTCGTCGAAGGAGGACAGCACGGCGAGCGCAGCATCGAGCTCCTGCGCCAGCCGGCGGGCTTCGGCGTCGCCCTTCGCTGCGGCCTGGCTGAGGCCCGCCAGATGCAGCACTTCCTTGGGCAGCACGTTGCCGATGCCGGTGATCGCGCCGGAGGCTCCGCAATTGACGAAACCGTGGAAGACGGCGGTGTCGACGCCGATCATCAGCGCGACCTCATCGTCGCGGCTGGTGATGTTTTCGGCCGCATAGCGCAGATCAGACGGGCCGCCGAATTCCTTGAAGCCGACCAGGTTCGGATGTTCGGCGCGCAGCGCGAAGAACAGATCGGCGCGCGTGGCGAAGCCGTAATAGGGGCTGTTGTATATGACCGCCGGCAGGTCGGGGGCGGCTGAGAGGATCGCCTTGAAATGATGGCGCTGCGCGGTGACCGACGGACCGCGCGACAGAACGCGCGGGATCACCATCAGGCCGCGCGCGCCGACCTTCTGGGCATGCGCGGCATGAGCCACGGCGCTGGCCGTGTTGACGGCGCCGGTACCGACGATCACCGGCACGCCGGCCTTCACCAGGCGCTCGACGCCTTGCATGCGCTGCTCGTCGGTCAGCAACGGCCAGTCGCCCATCGAGCCGCAATAGACGACGGCCGACATGCCAGCGGCGATCAGTTCCTTACCTTTGCGCACCAGCGCGTCGAAGTCGGGAAGCCGGTCACTGGTGCAAGGCGTCATCAGCGCCGGCATGCAGCCGGAAAAAACATTGGCGGTCATCTGGGATTCTCCTTGAGGCTGGCACGCAGATTGATCAGTTTGTCCCGAAGCAGCACCGCTTGCCAAGCGGATAGTGCGGCCGACAGGGAGAAACGAACAATGCGTAGCAGGACCAGCATCCGCGTCGTCGGTTGCCATGCCGAGGGGGAGATCGGCGACGTCATCGTCGGCGGCGTGCTGCCGCCGGCGGGCCGCACGATGATGGAAAAGATGATCGCGATGGGGCGCGATCACGATCATGTCAGGCGCATGCTGATCTGCGAGCCGCGCGGCAGCGTCGCCCGGCACGTCAATCTCCTGGTGCCCTCGACGCGCGAGGATTGCGCCGCGGGGGCCATCATCATGGAACCGACGGAATACCCGCCGATGTCCGGCTCCAACACGATCTGCGTCGCCACTGTTCTGCTCGAGACCGGGATGGTGCCGATGCAGGAGCCGGAGACACGCTTCAAGCTGGACATGCCGGGCGGCGTCATCGAGGTACGCGCCGAGTGCCGCGACGGCAAATGCCTGTCGATCACCTTCCGCAACGCCCCCGCCTTCGCCGAACGCCTCGACGCGAATATCGAAGTCGAGGGGCTGGGAACGCTGAAGGTCGATATCGCCTATGGCGGGATGTTCTACGCAATTGTCGACGCGGCCGGGCTGGGCTTCTCGGTCACGCCCGACGAGGCCCGGGAGATTGCCGTGGCCGGCGAGAAGGTCCGCCACGCCGCGCGCGAGCAGCTCAATGTCGTGCATCCTGAGTTCGACAATGTGCGCGGTGTCTCGATCGTTCAGTTCGCCATGCCGTTCCAGGGACCGGGCAAGGTCACGCGCAACACCTGCATCGTCTCGCCCGGCCGCTCCGACCGCAGCCCCACCGGAACCGGCACCTCGGCCCGCATGGCCGTGCTGCAGGCGCGGGGCCTGATGCGCGTCGGCGACGTTCTGATCCATGAATCGATCATCGGCTCGCGCTTCACCGGCAGAATTGTCGACTTGACCGAACTTGCCGGACGCAAGGCGATCGTTCCCGAGATCACCGGCCGTGCCTGGATTACCGGCGAGCATAACTACTATCTCGATCCGACGGATCCCTATCCGCAAGGCTATGTGCTGTCGGACACCTGGGGCACCTCGACCTCGGTGACGCAGTAACGCGGTTTACAACGACGTCGTCTCGGACAGCCAACGCTCAAAGCTTTTTACCTTCGAGCGGTGGGCATCGCGCTTGCATATGCTCGGCGGACCTTGCAGGGAGGCGCCCGCTCTGATTCCCTGCGCTTGGTGGGGATCACCTGATTCGTGTGCTCGTTGCTCCGGTTCGCATCGCCGTGCGGCGAAGCAACAGGCGCTATCGTAGAAAGATGAAAAAATGACCGCCAAGCCGGAAATCCTGGAGATGAGACCCAAGATCACCGTCGTCGGAGTCGGCGGCGCCGGCGGCAATGCCGTCAACAACATGATCGCCGAAGGCTTGCAGGGCGTTGAGTTCGTCGTCGCCAACACCGACGCCCAGGCGCTCACCATGTCGAAATCGTCGCGGCTGATCCAATTGGGCGCGCATGTCACCGAGGGCCTGGGCGCCGGGTCCTTGCCCCAGGTCGGCAGCGCCGCGGCGGAAGAATCCATCGACGAGATCATGGATCATCTGGCGGGAACGCATATGTGCTTCATCACCGCCGGCATGGGTGGCGGCACCGGGACAGGTGCCGCGCCCGTGATTGCGCGCGCCGCGCGCGATGCCGGCATTTTGACGGTGGCCGTCGTCACCAAGCCTTTCACGTTCGAAGGCAAGCGCCGGACCCAGGCGGCCGAGGAGGGCATAGAACGCCTGCGCGAAAGCGCCGACACCGTGATCGTCATCCCGAACCAGAATCTGTTTCGGGTCGCCGACGCCAGGACCACCTTCGCCGATGCCTTTGCCATGGCGGACCGTGTCCTCTATGCCGGTGTCGGCTGCATCACGGACCTCATCGTCAAGGAGGGCCTGATCAATCTCGATTTCGCCGACGTGAAGTCGGTGATGCGGGACATGGGCCCGGCAATGATGGGTACCGGCGAGGCCTCCGGAGAGGGACGCGCAAGGACGGCGGCCGAGGCGGCGATCGCCAACCCACTCCTCGACGAAGCCTCGATGACGGGTGCCAGGGGGTTGCTTGTGTCGATCAGCGGCGGCATGGACATGACGCTGTTCGAGGTCGATGAGGCGGCGACGAGGATACGCGAGGAGGTCGACGCCGATGCAGACATCATCGTCGGCGCCATCTTCGACCAGTCCCTGGCCGGAAAGTTCCGTGTGTCGGTCGTCGCGACGGGACTGCGCAAGAGCGCGAGCGTGATGCAGTTCGAGCAGAGGATCGCCTGACCCACCGCGATCCTCGACCGCGCCGATGGCGCGGCGCAAATAGGCTGATGCCAGCTTCCGACGGCGAATAGATCCCTGGCCGCCAGATTTCGACAGCTAGCGCACTTACACGCGCGTCTCTTCGTCGCTAATTTTCATGCCACGGCATACAGTGGCGGCTGACGGGAGAGGCTCACATGAAAAGCTTCGTCTATAACGCCCAGCCGGCGCGCGTCGTCTTCGGATCGGGCACGATCGCTAGGCTCCCGGAGGAGATCGACCGGCTGGGGCTGAAACGCGTGCTCGTGCTTGCGACACCGCCGCGGGAGGCCGATGCCCGGCGCCATGCCGAGTTCCTCGGCGACAGGGTAGCCGGCGTCTATGCCAAAGCGACGATGCATACGCCGGTATCCGTCACCGAGAACGCGCTGCGGGTCGCGGCGAAACTCCGGGCCGACGGGCTGGTCGCCATCGGCGGCGGCTCCACGACGGGTCTCGCCAAGGCGATCGCCTTGCGTACCGACCTGCCGCAGATCGTGATGCCGACGACCTATGCCGGCTCGGAAATGACGCCGATCCTCGGCGAGACGAAAGATGGCGTGAAGGTCACCCAATCAAGCCCGAGGGTGCTGCCGGAAGTGGTGATCTACGACGTCGACCTGACGATGACGCTTCCCGCTTCCCTGTCGGGAACAAGCGGCATGAACGCCATCGCCCATGCCGTCGAGGCGCTCTATGCCAGGGAAAGCAACCCTGTGATCAACCTGATGGCGGCCGAGGCCATCGGCGCGTTGGTGAGTGCCTTGCCGGCCATTGCCGGGAACCCGCATGACCGCGATGCGCGCTCCGAGGCGCTTTACGGCGCCTGGCTCTGCGGCATCTGTCTCGGCTCGGTCGGCATGGCGCTGCACCACAAGCTTTGCCATACGCTGGGCGGCAGTTTCGATCTGCCGCATGCGGAGACCCATACGATCGTGCTGCCGCATGCGCTGGCCTACAACGCCCCTGCCGTTCCGGCCGTCATGCAAACCCTGCGGGCCGTGCTGAAGACGGATGATCCTGCCATCGCGCTCTACGACCTCGCCGGCCGGATCGGCGCAAAACGCGCGCTGTCCGAGATCGGCATGCCGTCCGACGGGATCGATATCGCGACGGACCGCGCGATGGCCAATCCTTACTGGAACCCGCGGGCGCTGGAGCGGGAACCGATCCGGACCCTTATCGCGCGCGCCTATGCCGGCGAGCCGCCGCAGGCCTGAGACCTCGGGAGCAAACTGCACAGCGTATCAGAAAAACGAAATTGTCGGCCGACGCTCCAGTCGTAATTGTCCCATACAGGCGAACGGCTCGGAGCCTCGGGAGGATTCCGGTTCAGCTGGCCGCCTGAGGAAGGCGCCAATCATAGGCTGCCTGGGAGGAGGAAAATGCCTGGTTCGGGCAAATCGGACGACAGGCGCCTTGGCTTCAAGGCGTCACAGGAAGTCGTCGTCGTCGCGATCTCGGTCGTGCTGTTCCTCGTCTTCTCGGCGACGCTCAACAATTTCCTGAGCCAAGGCAACATCATCGCCATCCTCAAGAACGTGTCGATCCTCGGCACGCTGGCCGTCGGCATGGGCTTCGTCGTCGTTGGCCGCGGCATCGACCTCACCATGGTGGCGGTGATGGTTGTCGGCGTCGCCTTCAGCATCTGGATTTCCACCTGGGGCATCGATTTCACGCTTGCCGTGATCTGCGGCGCCATACTGGTCGCGGCCATCGGCCTCTTCACCGGCGTCATGGTGGCGATCGCGGAGGTGCCGCCGATCTTCGCTACCTTGGCCATCGCCTCCTCGGTCTACGGCTCGGGGCGCATCGTCTTCGCCTCGGACGTGCTCTATGCGCCGCCGGATATCGCCTGGCTGAAATTCGTCGGCAATGGCAACGTGCTCGGCATACCGATGTCCGTCGTCATCTTCGGCGCGGTGGCGGCTCTCATGGGTCTCTTTCTCAGGAAGACGCGCTTTGGCCGGCTGGTCTACGCAACCGGCGACAATCCGAACGCGGCCCGCACCACCGGCCTGCCGACACGCCCGATCATCGTGACGCAATATGTCGTCAGCGCGCTCATCGCGTTCACCGCCGGCATCATCATGACCGGCCTTGTCACCGGCATCGACACGCGCCTCTACAATTCGAGCCTGATCTACGACGTGCTGCTGGTGGTCGTGCTGGGCGGCATCGGCCTGTCGGGCGGGCAGGGCGGCGTGCGCAATGTCATCGCCGGCACCATCCTGGTCGGCATCCTGACCAATGGCATGACGATCCTCAACTTCTCCTACACCAGCCAGAACCTGATCAAGAGCGTGATCCTGCTCGGCGCCCTCGCCATCGACGCCATCATCAATCCGCGCGACGAGCAGACCTCGCAGAGCGGCGACATCTGAACAAGAACTCGAACCATCAAATCAGGGAGGAAACCTATGAAACTATTCAAGAAATGCCTGTTGGCGGGCATGACCGCGCTCGCGTTTCTAGGCGCCGCGCAGGTTGCGAGCGCGCAGGAAACCGATCAGGTCGGCCGGGCTGCCTATCTCGACGGCGTCAAGGGCAAGAAGGTCATCTTCGTGCCGATCTCGCAGGGTATGGACCTCAACCAGGCCTGGGTGATGGTGTGGCAGCGCCATGCCGCCCGCTATGGCTTCACGCTCGAGGTGCGCGATCCGAACGGCGACACCAATGCCGGCATCCGCGCCATGCAGGGCGCGATCGCCGAGAAGCCCGACCTGATCATCGTGCAGAACCCGGACGTGCAGACTTACGCGCGCCTTTTGAAGCAGGCGCAGGCCGCCGGCATCAAGGTGCTGCAGGTCAACATGCAGTCGGCGACCCAGACCGACTCCTATGTCGGCAATGACTGGATCGAAATGGGCCGCCTGGAGATGGGCGAGCTGGCCAAGCATTGCACCGGGCCGAACGCCGTTTCGCACAAGGTGGTGTGGCTCGCCGGCGTCCAGACGGGCGCCGCCAACATCTATATGCGCACCGGCATCGACGAGGTGCTGAAGGCCAATCCCGAGCTGCAGCTCGTCTCCGACCAGCCGGCCGACTACATCAGCGAAAAGGCCCGCCAGATCACCGAGACGGTGCTGCAGCAGCATCCCGATCTCTGCGGCATCATGGGCATCTGGGACAATGCCGAAGTCGGCGCGGGCGCGGCGGTAGCTGCCGCCGGCAAGCAGGACCAGGTCACCATCGTCACCAATGGCGCGGGTGCCGCGACGGGCTGCGAGAGCATCAAGAACGGGCTGCTCGACGTGATCTTCAACTTCAACGCGCCGATCCAGGGCGAGATCGCCGCGCAGCAGATCTCCGAGCTGCTGCAGCACCCTGACCGCAAGGCCGGCAGCGAAAAGACCATCTTCTTCGGCCCGATCACCCGCGTCGACAAGACCAATGCGACCGGCCGGAACTGCTGGAAGCCCGAAGACATCAAGTAAACGGACTTTCCGATGAGCATGGCCGAAAGCCTGGTGCGCTGGCGCTACCGTCTGCTCCCCGACCATGTGGTCGGGGAGATCCTGACCAAGAAATGGATCGACAGCGTCATTCCCTTCACGGCGCTGGTGATCCTGTGCGCGATCTTCGGCGCGATCGTGCCGGGCTTCTTCGACGTGACGACGCTGACCAATCTCAGCGGCCAGACCGCCGAGCTCGGCCTGGTCGTGCTCGGCATGACAATCGTGATGGTGTCCGGCGGCATCGATCTCTCTGTCGGCTCGACCTTCGCGCTCGCGGTGCTGGTCACGCTCTACGGCATGAATGTCCAGCAGTGGAGTTTTGGGACCGGCCTGCTGGCCTGCCTCGGCCTCGGCGTCGTCTGCGGCGCCATCAACGGCTTCCTTGTCGGCTTCCTGCGCATGCGGGCGTTCCTGACCACGCTGGTCACGCTCATCATCTACCGGTCCACCTTCGACATCGTCTTCCCGCATGTCTCGACGGCGATCGTCACCAGCGGGCCGGATTCGCCGACCTATGATTTTCTCGGCTTCGGCACGGTCTGGGGCGTGCCGACATCCTTCGCCGTCTTCGTGGTCATTGCGCTGGTGATCCACCTGGTGCTGTCGCGCGCCCGCTATGGCTGGCGGCTGTTCGCGGTCGGCGGCGCGCGCCGCTCCGCCTACAATGCCGGCATCAATGTGCGCTTCACCCTGTTCAGCGCCTATGTGCTTTGTTCGGTGCTGGTCGCGCTCTCCGGTTTCTTCTTCTCGGCGCGCATCGGCAGTGCCGCGTCCGATATCGGCACTGGGCTCGAGCTGCAGGTGCTGACCGCGACTGTGCTCGGCGGCATCTCGCTCGGCGGCGGACGCGGCTCGGTCGCCAAGGCGCTGATGGGCACGCTCTTCGTGCTCGTCCTGTCGAACAGCCTGCTCGCGCTCGCCGTGCCCGGCCCGGTCAACTACCTGATCCTCGGCCTCGTGCTGCTGCTCTCGGTCATGCTCGACGTGCGCTGGGTGAAGAACCGCCACAAGATCCTGCGCAGCGTCTATATCTCGCCGACCTTCGCCAAGATGCCGCAGGCGATCTCGACCGCGCCCGGCGCGCCAATGGCTGTGAACGACCGGCTGAAGGATGTCGGCGTCATCGGCCTCGGCTTTCTCGATGGCGCCGAGGATGTGATCTTCGACCGCCAGGACCGGCTCTATACCGGCAGCCGGCAGGGCGACATATTGCGCTTCCAGCCGCCGCACTACACCGAGAGCGAAGTCTTCGCCCATATCGGCGGCTCGCCGCTTGGCATGGCGTTCGACCGCGACGACAATCTCGTCATCTGCGTCGCCGGCATGGGCCTCTACCAGGTCTCGCCGGCGGGCGAGGTGAAGCTGCTCACCGCCGAGACCAACCGCTCGCTGACATCGGTCGTCGACGACTCGACCATGAAGCTTGCTGACGACTGCGACATCCTCCCAGACGGCCGCATCGTCTTTTCCGAAGCTACCGTCCGTTTCGAGATGCACGATTGGTACGCGGACGCGCTGGAGAGCCGCGGCAACGGTCGCATCATCGTCCACGACCCCAAGTCCGGTTCGACGCGCACCCTGTTGTCGAACCTGGTGTTTCCGAATGGCATCTGCACGGCCTTCGACGGGCAGTCGGTGCTGTTCGCGGAAAGCTGGGCCTGCCGCATCAGCCGCTACTATTTCGACGGGCCGAAGAAGGGCAAGGTGGAGCGCGTCATCGAGGGACTGCCCGGCTATCCCGACAACATCAACCGAGCCTCCGACGGCACCTACTGGCTGGCGCTGATGGGCATGCGCACGCCGGCGCTCGACCTTTCGCTGGAAATGCCGGGCTTCCGCCGCCGCATGGCGCGGCGCGTATCGGAGGATGCCTGGCTGATGCCCAACCTCAACACCGGCTGCGTGCTGCGCTTTGACGAGAAGGGCCAGATCCTGGAAAGCCTGTGGGATCAGGCCGGCGAGAAGCATCCGATGATCACTTCGATGCGCGAGCACAAAGGCATCCTCTATCTCTGCGGCATCTTCAACAACCGCATGGGAACGCTGCCGCTGAAGGGCGCCGATCCCAGCTGGTTCAGCTCGGATTCCTACTGGGGCGAAAAGCCATGAGCGCCGTGAGCCGGCTTTTCGATCGCTTCCTTGGCCGTGGCGACTGGGCGGTGACCGTTCCGACGCTCGACGGGCCGCTGCTGCCCAACCAGGATCTTGAGGAGGCGGAGCTCTTCGCAGGCCTCGCTGAGGCCGACAATCTGGTGCGGACCGAAAAGGGCATGTTGGCGAGCAGCGCGAACCGGCTGATGCGGTTCGATGCCGACGGCAAGGCTGAGGTCCTGCAGGAATTTCCGAGCGAGATCACCGCGCTCGCCCATGCACGCGGCATGACCGCCCTGGCCACCGACGGCAAGGGAGTCATCGTCCGGGGCGGCCTGCATGACGGGCGGCAGGCGACGGGCGACGAGGCCCACAGGCTGTCCTGCGTCACCGCGCTGACTTTCCTCGACAGCAACACCTTGCTGGTCGCCAACGGCTCGGCCACGCTGCCGGCGAGCGCCTGGCGCCGCGACCTGATGCAGAAGAACGCTTCAGGCTCGCTCTGGCGCCTCGACCTGAAAAGCGGCCGGCTGGAGCTGATCCGCGACGGCCTCGCCTGGCCGGCCGGCATCGCCACGACCGGGTCAAACCGCGTCTACGTCACCGAGGCCTGGCGCCATCGCGTGCTGGCGATCGATCTCGCCGGCAAGGCGATGGCGCCGGTGCTGGAACACCTGCCGGCCTATCCGGCGCGCATCGCGCCCGCCTTCAACGCCGGCTACTGGTTGACCTTCTATTCCGTGCGCAACCAGCTGGTGGAGTTCATCCTGCGCGAGGAGACTTTTCGCAAGCGCATGCTGGTTGAGATACCGGAAGCCTACTGGATGGCGCCGTCGCTCAGCTCGTGGCGCGACTACCGCGAGCCGATGCAGGGCAGCCAGCTCAAGCAGATGAACGTGCTGAAGCCTTACGCGGTCACCAGGTCCTACGGGCTGGTGGTCCATTGCGACCAGAACATGAAGCCGCTGTCGAGCTTCCATTCGCGGGCCGACGGCACGGTGCACGGCACGATCAGCGCCTGCGAGGTCGACGACGATCTGCTCGTCGCCTCGCGCGGCGGGTCGAGGATCGTGCGCGTGGCCAAAGCCGCCAGCGGCAAGCGGGGTTAAGCGATGTCGGATAACATCATCGAGCTCAGGGACGCGACCAAGGCGTTCTCGCGCATCCCCGCCTTCAAGAACGTCACTTTCGACTTGCGCAAGGGTGAGATCCACGCGCTGCTCGGCGAAAACGGCGCCGGCAAATCGACGCTGACTAAGGTCATGGCCGGCGTGTTCAAGCTGACCGAAGGCAAGCTGTTCTTCGACGGCAAGGAGGTGTCCTTCGCCACGCCCGCCGAGGCGCTGCGCGCCGGCATCGCCATGGTGTTCCAGGAGACCAATTTGGTGCCTGCCATGACGGTGGCGCAGAACCTCTATCTTGGCGAGGAGAAGATGTTCAACCGGCTGCGCGGCCTCTACATCCAGGCGCGCCAGTTCCTCGCCGGCATGGGTTTCCAGGTCGACCCGACCGCGCAGGTGAGCACGCTGGGCGCCGCCCACAAGCAGATGGTGGAGATAGCCCGCGCCGTCCACCACAAGGCCCGCGTCATCATCTTCGACGAGCCGACCGCGACGCTGACCCCGGAAGAGAAACGCCATTTCTTCAACCTCCTGCAGCGGCTGGTGAAGGAAGGCATCGCCATCATCTTCATCACCCATGCGCTGGAGGAGGCGCTCGCCGTCGCCAACCGGATCACCGTGATGCGCGACGGCGAGATCGTGGCTTCGGGCGAGGCCAAGGGTTTCACCCGCGCCTCGATCGTGCAGGCCATGGTCGGCCGGACGCTCACCGAAACGCTGCATGGCGAGGTCAAGCGCACCGCGCGGCCCTATGGCGACAAGGTGCTTTCGGTTGAGAACCTGTCCTGCGCCAGCCTGGTGCGCAACTCGTCCTTCTCCGTCTTTTCGGGCCAGGTCACCGGCATGTTCGGATTGGTCGGCGCCGGCCGCACCGAGATGGCCAAGGTCGTTGCCGGGCTGTTGAAGCGCAACATCTTCCATGGCGGCGAAATCCGCCTGCTCGGCAAGTCGGTGCGCTATCGCGTGCCCAGGCCGGCGGTGCGCGACGGCATCGTCTATGTGACGGAGGACCGCAAGTTCGACGGCTTCTTCGAGACGATGACGGCCGGTGAGAACCTGCAGATCGGCGAACTGACCGAGAAATCCAACCCGGTGTCGATCGTGTCCCTGGCGCGCGCCAGGGAACTCGCCAAGCAATGGGGCGAGCGGCTCAGGCTGAAGCAGATCAGCCAGCGCGCCAGGATGATCGAGCTTTCCGGCGGCAACCAGCAAAAGGTCGTGATCGCCAAATCGCTCATCCAGCAGCCCAAGCTGGTGATCTTCGACGAGCCGACGCGCGGCGTCGATGTCGGCGCCATCGTCGAGATCCACCAGCTCATCAGCGATCTTGCCGATCAGGGCATGGCCGTCGTCGTCATCTCGTCTTATCTGCCGGAAATCCTTGCGGTTTCCGACCGCATCCTGGTCGTGAAGCGCGGCCGCGTGGTCGAAGAGATGATGCTGTCGGACGCAACCGAGGAACGCGTCATGTTCGCCGCCGTTCATTGAACTGGAACAGATTTGCTGGCTAAGGCCTGGAACGGCCCTATTGCCTTGCAATCGCTTCCGCGTCTGAATAGGTCAGGAGGCCAGATCACCTGCCCGAGCGGACATGTCCAGCATCAACCTCAAACTTCTGCAGACGTTCCTGCTCGCCGCCGAAAACGGCAGCTTCCGGCGCGCGGCCGAAGAGAGCAACCGTTCGCCTTCGGCCGTTTCCATGCAGATACGCGACCTCGAGGAGCAGATCGGCATCTCGCTCTTCATCCGCACGGCGCAGCGCGCCAGCCTGACGCCGGAAGGCCAGGTTCTGTTCGAGGAGATCGCCAATGCGATGTCGCAGGTGCAGACCAGCCTCGACCGGCTGACCGAGATCGCGGCGCGGCGCAAGGGCAAGGTGCAGATCGCCTGCGCGCCGACGCTGGCGGCGAGCCGGCTGGGCGACATATTGGCGACGTTCAAGCTGCGCTATCCGCGCTCGATCGTCGAGGTCATCGAAACCCCGCCGCAGGCCGCGCTTGCCCTGTTGCAGCAACAGGAGGTCGAGTTCTATCTCGGCCCGGAAGTGCCGAACCTCAACGACTTCCAGTTCGAGTCGATCCTGGACGACCCGCTGATGGCCTGCATCCCGGTGGAGACCTATGGCGGCGAGAAGAAGCTCAATCTGTCCGACCTCAAGGGCTTCCCGCTGATCCTGCTCAACCGCAAGACGGCGGTGCGCGGCCTTCTCGACCGGCTGACGGCGGCGGAAGGCATCGAGCTCAAGCCGCAATACGAAGTCGAAAGCGCGCAGACGGCCGTGGCGCTGGTGTCGTCGGGACTGGGCGTCTGCGTGGTGCCGGGCATCGCCATCTCGCGCAACGACGAGCGTATGCGGGTGGTGCCGATCGACCATCGCGACGCCCATCGCGCCGTCGGCATCATCACCGCGCGCGGCTACGTGCACCACTCCTTTTCGGAGCAGCTGATGAACCTGATCCGCACCAATCTGCGCGAGCTGGCTCACTGACGGTTCTGCAGCGGCTCAGTCGGTCTGGATCCAGACCGCCTTCGTCTCCAGATATTCGTGCAGGTGCTCGATACCGCCTTCGCGGCCGTAGCCGGACATCTTCATGCCGCCGAACGGCACCGCCGGATCGATGGCGTGGTACATGTTGACCCAGACCGAGCCGGCCTTGACGCGGCGGGCGAGCTTGTGCGCGGTGCCGAGGTTGGTGGTGAAGATGCCGGCCGCCAGGCCGTAAGGCGTCGCGTTGGCGCGCGCCACGGCTTCATCCAGCGTGTCGAAGGGCATGGCCGAAATGACCGGACCGAAGATTTCTTCCCGCGCGATCGTCATTTTGTCCGACACCGCGCCGAAGACGGTCGGCGCGATGAAGTTGCCGCCGTCATAGAGCTCGCCCTTCAGCCTTGATCCGCCGGCGACCAGCCTGGCGCCTTCGTCGCTGCCGGCCTTGATGTAGCCTTCGACCTTGCCGGCCTGCCTGGCGTTGATCAGCGGCCCGATCTCGGTCTCAGCCTCGATGCCGTGGCCGATGCGCAGCTTGCCGGCGAACTCGGCGACACGGCGCACGAACTCGTCATGGATCTCGCGCGCCACGAACAGGCGTGAGCCGGCGATGCAGATCTGGCCGGAATGCACGAACACCGCCATTGCCGCGACCGGCACGGCCTTGTCGATGTCGGCGTCGCGGCAGACGATGATCGGCGACTTGCCGCCGAGCTCCAGCGAAACGCGCTTGAGATTGGTGACGCCGGCGCGGGCGATCGCCTGGCCGGTCAGCGTCGAGCCGGTGAAGACGATCTTATTGACATCCGGGTGCTCGGCCAGCCGCGCGCCGGCCTCGGCGCCCGTTCCGGTGACAATGTTGACAACGCCGTCTGGGAGGCCGGCTTCCTGCATCAGCTTCGCGATCAGAAGCGGCGTCAGCGATGCGTCCTCCGACGGCTTCAGCACGATGGTGCAGCCGGTGGCGAGAGCCGGCGCGATCTTCCAGACCGAGGCGGCGGTCGGCGCATTCCAGGGAATGATCGCGCCGACGACGCCGACCGGCTCGCGCCGGGTGAAGGTGACGATCTCGCCGGGGATCGAATTGTCGATCGCCTCGCCGTGCAGCGCGGTCGCCATGCCGCCATAGAAGCGCAGCATGCCGATGACCCGGCGCCGGTTGGCCAGCGTGCGCGTGATCGGCAGCCCCATGTCGAGGGTGTCGGAGACGCTGAGCTCTTCCCAATGTTTTTCGAAGAGGTCGGCGATCCTGAGCAGCACGCATTGCCGCTCGTAGGGCGAGAATTTCGACCAAGGCCCCTCGAACGCGGCCCGCGCGGCGGCCACCGCTGCGTCGATATCGGCGGCTCCGCCACGCGGCACCGTGGCCAGCACTTCGCCCGTCGCCGGGTTCAGCGCCTGCATGACCTCGCCGGACTGCGCCGCGACCCACTTGCCGCCGATGAACATCGGCCGGAATTCGCCATGGTAGAGCGTCGTGGCCTTCGCCCTCGGGTCGAAGTTCAGCGTCATCGTCTCCTCCTCACGAATTCCGAGGCGACTATTACTCCCGCTTCGGGCGACCTCAAACAAGGAAAGCTAAAAGGGCGTTCAGATAATCGGACTGTGCAACGCGCGCGTCTTCCCCGATGGTGCCGGCAACGGAGGAACAGATATGAGACTTGCTGGCAAGGTCGCCATCGTCACCGGTGGCGGGTCGGGATTTGGCGAAGGCATCGTCAGGAAATTCGTCGAGGAAGGCGCGTCTGTCGTGCTGATGGATCGCGACGAAGCCGCGGCTTCGCGCGTTGCCGGTGAAGCCGGCGGCAAGGTGCTGCCGATCGCGGGTGACGTCTCCACGCTGGAGAGTTTTGTCGCGGCCGCCGAGCTGGCGCGCTCTGTCTTCGGCGGGCTCGACATACTGGTCAACAACGCCGGCGTCGCGCAGCCGCCATTGCCGCTTGAGACGATGGACGAAGGCCTGTTCGACCGCATCGCCAACGTCAACATGCGCTCGATCTACAACGGCGCCCGCGCGGTGGTGCCGCATTTCAAATCGAACAAAGCGGGCGCCATCCTCAATGTCGCTTCCACGGGCGGCGTCTCGCCGCGTCCGAACCTCACCTGGTACAACGCCTCGAAGGGCTGGGCGATCGCCGCCACGCGCGCCATGGCGGTGGAGCTCGCGCCGTTCGGCATCCGCGTCAACGCGATCAACCCGGTCGCCGGCGACACGCCGCTTCTGTCCACCTTCATCGGCTCCGGCGAGGAAAACCGCGCCCGCGTTGTCGCCACCATTCCGATCGGCCGGCTGTCGACGCCGCAGGACATGGGTAATGCCGCAGCGTTCCTGTGCTCCGACGAAGCCAGCATGATCACCGGCGTCGACCTCAACGTCGACGGCGGCAAATGCATCTGAATATTTGCGGTTCCTGAGGGATTGGCGATGAAGGATGTCTACCAGATCGCGGTCGTGCATGGCGACGGCATCGGCCCCGAGGTGTGCGCCGCGGCCGTCGAGGTGGTGAAGGCGGCACTCGGGCCGGACTGCCCCTTGCGTTTCCCGGAATATCCGGCCGGCGCGGCGCATTTCCTGAAGACCGGGCAGAGCTTTCCCCAGCCGACCTTCGAGGCGTGCCGGGCGGCGGATGCGATCCTGCACGGCGCCGGCGGCCTGCCTGGCGTGGTCTATCCGGACGGCACGGAAGCCGGGCTCGACTTCACGCTGAGGCTCCGTTTCGAGCTCGATCTCTACGCCAATATCCGCCCCATCAAGCTCTTCGAAGGGGTGACCAGCCCGCTCGCCGGGGTGAAGGCCGGCGACATCGACTACGTCATCCTGCGCGAGAACAGCGAAGGGCTTTACGCCGCGCGCGGGGCAGGGGCGTTGCTGCGCGGCCAAGTGGCGGTCGACACGCTCGTGCAGACGCGCGCCGGCATCGAGCGCATCGTGCGCAAGGCCTTCGAGCTGGCGCGCCAGTCGAACGGCGCGCCGCGCGACGGCGTTCGCCGGGTGACCTGCTGCGACAAGGCGAATGTGCTGCGCAGCTACGCCTTCTTCCGTTCGGTCTTTGACGAGGTGGCGAAAGACTATCCCGACATCGAGACGGAACATGCGCTGGTCGACGCCATGGCCATGCATCTCGTGCTGAAGCCCGGCCATTTCAACGTTATCGTCAGCGAGAACATGTTCGGCGATATTCTCTCCGACCTTGCCGCGGCGACGGTCGGCGGAATGGGCATGGCGCCGTCGGCCGAGGTCGGCGACATGAATGGCTTCTTCCAGGCGGCGCACGGCTCCGCGCCGGACATTGCCGGCAAGGGGATCGCCAATCCCTACGGCACGATCCTGTCGGCGGCGGCCATGCTCGACTGGCTTGGCCGCGGCCATGACGATGAAAGGCTGCTCCGGGCCGCCGAACAGATCCGCCGTGTGACGGAGGCATGCCTGGCGAACGGGCTGCTCAGCGCCGATCTGAAGGGAAAATCATCGACCGCCGAGATCACCGGAAACGTGTGCGACCGGCTCGCGGCCTGAGGCGATGGGGCGGCTCGATCGCAGCGTATCGGTGGAGGATTTCCGCCGGCTGGCGCGCCGCGGGCTGCCGAAATCGGTCTTCGAGTTCGTCGATGGCGGGGCGGGCCAGGAACTGACCCTACGCGACAACCGCGCCGGTTTCGAGCGTATCCGGCTGCTGCCGCGTGTTCTGACCGACGTATCCCGGCCCGATCTCACCACCACCTTGTGGTCGAGGACCTATCCGACGCCGCTGGTGATCAGCCCGATGGGTTCCTGCGCGCTCGTTCGCCCCGGCGCTGACATCGCCATTGCTTCAGCGGCCGCGGCGCGCGGCATTCCCTACACGCTGTCGACCATGGCGACGACCGGCATCGAGCGGATGGCAAGGGCTGTCCAGGGCCCGCTCTGGTTCCAGCTCTACGTGCTGAAGGATTTCGATTTCAATCGCCGGCTGGTGCGGCGAGCTGAAGAGTTCGGCTATTCGGCGCTGGTCGTCACTGTCGACCTGCAGACGGGCGGCAAGCGCGAGAAGGATCTGAGGAACGGGATTTCGATTCCGCTCAGGCCTTCTCTGCGACACCTGGTCGAAGGGATCGCGCATCCGGGCTGGTCGTTTCGCCTGCTTCGCGACGGCCTTCCGCAATTCGAGAATGTCCGTGGTTACCTTGGTGACACCAGCGCGGGGCTGACGATCGCAGCGCGCGTCGGCCGCAATCTCCACGCGGGTTTCGACTGGGACGACTTCCGCAGGATTCGCGGCTGGTGGAAGGGGCCGCTGATCGTCAAGGGCGTCCTGCACCCGGACGATGCCGCCAGATTGATCGGGGAGGGCGCGGACGGGATCTGGGTGTCCAATCATGGC
The DNA here is from genome assembly GCF_004963255.1 of Mesorhizobium sp. Classification (GTDB taxonomy): domain Bacteria; phylum Pseudomonadota; class Alphaproteobacteria; order Rhizobiales; family Rhizobiaceae; genus Mesorhizobium. Next base: position 76,558 of record NZ_SUGA01000014.1, read on the forward strand.
GGCCGCCAGCTCGACGGCGCGGTCGCGAGCATCGATGCGACCAGCGCCGTGCATGCGGCCGTTGGCGGCCGGGCCCCGATCCTCATCGATTCCGGTATCCGCACGGGCATGGACGTGATCAAGGCAAAAGCGCGCGGCGCGGTCGCCTCGGCAATCGGCCGCGCCGCGCTGTTCGGCGCCGTGGCGGGACAGGTCGGCGTCGAGCGTGTGCTGGATATTCTGCTCGAGGAAATCGCGACCGGACTTAAGCTGTGTGGGGTGCCCGGTTTTCGGCAAGTCAGCCCAGACCTGATTGCGCCTGCGGGCTAACCGAACGAAACCTTTCTCGCGCCACACCTCTGGTTTGCCGAGGCGCCAGGTTGCGCCGATCATGGCCGGCGGTTATGCCGGGCCAAGATTTCCCAACGAGAGGCAATCGATGAAGGTCGTTTCCACCTCCAAATCGCATGGCGGCATCCAGGGCGTCTATTCTCATGCTTCGGAGGTCTGCGCCTGCGACATGACCTTCGCGGTGTTCGTGCCGTCCCAAGCCAAGGACGGGCGGCTTCCGGTCCTCTGGTACCTGTCGGGGCTGACCTGCACGCATGCCAACGTCATGGACAAGGGCGAGTACCGTCGCCTGGCGTCCGAGCTGGGGCTCGTCATCGTGTGTCCCGACACCAGCCCGCGTGGGCCCGACGTCCCCAACGAGAAGGACAATTGGCAGTTCGGCTGCGGCGCCGGTTTCTATCTCGACGCGACCGAGCAGCCTTATGCGAAGAATTACCGCATGTACTCCTACATCGCCGAGGAATTGCCGGCGCTGGTCGCCGCCAATTTTCCGGTCGACATGTCGCGTCAGGCAATCTTCGGCCATTCGATGGGCGGGCACGGCGCACTGACGATCGCGCTGAAGAACCCGCAGCGCTACCGGAGCTGCTCGGCCTTCGCGCCGATCGTGCAGCCCTCGACGGCCGGCTGGTCGCGGCCGGCCTTCAAAAAATATCTCGGATCGGACGAAAAGAACTGGCGCGCCTATGACGCTACGCTGCTGATCGAGGACGGCAAGCGCTTTCCGGAATTTCTCGTCGACCAGGGCACGGCGGATGGTTTCCTGCAGGACGGTCTTCGGCCATGGCTGCTGGAAGAGGCCTGCGAGAAGGCAGGCATCGACCTCACCCTGCGCATGCAGGAAGGCTACGACCATTCATACAATTTCATCTCGACCTTCATGGGCGATCATCTGAAGTGGCATGCCAGCCGTCTTAAGTGACGTCCGCAGAATGCGCGCACCGCCGCAATCGAACGGTCCATTCCGGATCACACGTGACTGAAGGGATATCGGCGTTCACCTTCCGGTGAGCGCGCGTATTTCCGGCGGAACATTCCTCTTTTCGCGCTGTTAAGCCAGCAGCAGCGCGGAAAGGAGCTTGCGCATGGACAATCCGCGATCCACGGCAAGCATGGCCGGCCATCCCATCCATCCCATGCTCGTCACCATTCCGATCGCCTGTTTCGTCGGGACCTTGCTCACCGATATCGCCTATTGGCGGACGGCCGAAATGACCTGGGCCAACTTCTCGGCCTGGCTTGTAACCGTTGGTGTCATCGTCGGCATTCTGGCTGCCATAGCGGGGCTCACCGACTTTCTTGGCAGCCGCAGGATACGCGCTCAGCCGACGGCATGGCTGCATATGGCCGGCAACCTCGTCGCGCTGGTGCTTTCCTTTTTCAACATGCTGATCCACACGCGCGATGCCTGGACGTCCGTCGTGCCGACCGGGCTGATCCTGTCGGCGCTGGTGGTGATCGTTCTGCTCTTCACCGGCTGGCTCGGCTGGGCGCTGGTCTATCGCCATCATGTAGGAGTGGCCGATGAGACGGTTTGACAGCGCAATTAGATGGCCGATTGCAGCGCTTTGCAGCGCGATGGCCTTGGGCATTGCCGGCTGCAGCGACGACAACACCGATCCGGACGCGCAGATCGGCCCGAACCCGAAACTGCCGGAGATAAATCAATACATGTTCCCGCCAATGCATCTGGCCTCGGTGGTCGGCTGGAAAAACGATGAAAAGCCGGCCGTCGCACAGGGTCTGCAGATCGAGGCGCTGGCCAAGGGACTTCAGCATCCGCGCTCGATTTACGTGCTGCCCAATGGCGACATACTGGTGGTGGAGTCCAAGGCACCGGATGAAGCATCGGTCAAACGGCCGAAGGATATCGTCATGGGCTGGGTTGAAAGCTGGGTGACCTCCGGCGGCGATACCGGACCGAGCAACCGCATCACGCTGCTGCGCGACACCAATGGCGACGGCAAGCCGGATTACCAGGGCGTGTTCCTGGACCATCTCAATTCGCCCTTCGGCGTGGCGCTGGTCGGTAGCGACCTCTATGTCGCCAACACCGACGCGATCGTGCGCTACCCCTATCAGCCGGGCGATACGAAGATCTCGGCTCCGGGCAAGGTGCTGACGGAACTGCCGGGCGGGCCAATCGATCACCACTGGACGAAGAGCCTGGTGGCGAGCCCAGACGGCTCATTGCTCTATGTCGGCGTCGGTTCGAACAGCAACATCACCGAGAACGGCATCCAGGCTGAGAAAGACCGCGCCGCGATCTGGGAAGTCGACCGCGCCACCGGCCGCTCGCGCATCTTCGCCAGCGGGCTGCGCAATCCCAACGGCCTGTCGTTCGAGCCTGAGAGCAAGGCGCTGTGGACGGTGGTCAACGAGCGTGACGAGCTCGGCCCGAACCTCGTGCCGGACTATATGACGTCGGTGAAGGACGGCGCCTTCTATGGCTGGCCCTACAGCTATTACGGCCAGCATGTCGATCCGCGCGTGATGCCGCAGCGGCCGGACATGGTGGCCAAGGCCATCCCGCCGGACTATGCGCTGAGCTCGCATGTCGCGCCGCTCGGACTTGCCTTCTATACCGCAAGCAACCTGCCGCAATCCTATCGCGGCGGCGCCTTTGTCGGCGAGCACGGCAGCTGGGACCGCTCCCAGTTCAATGGCTACAAGGTGGTCTTCGTGCCGTTCAGCGGCGGGCATCCGAACGGCATGGCGCAGGACGTCGTCACCGGCTTCCTCAACGACAAGGGCGAGGCGAGGGGCCGCCCGGTCGGCGTTGCCGTCGATAAATCCGGCGCGCTGCTGATTGCCGACGATGTCGGCAACACGGTGTGGCGTGTCACCGCGGCGCCGGGATCGACGTGACGAAGGCATCCTTCGATACTACCGCCCGGCCTGGCCAATCAATTGAACGGGTGTCGTAGAGGCGCGATAATCCGGCTGGAAACAGTGGGATCCCGTGCAGGAGACTGTGGCTTCTGGCGCGGAGACTTGGCAAAGCGCGGCGCGGCAAAATCGACGGCCAACGGCACCTCGATCGATTGGGCAGGAACGATCTGGCGGCTGACGCATTTTGCTTCGCGTCAACAGCCGAGGGACCCGATGCGCATTGCCCATGTCGCGCCGCTCTATGAATCGGTGCCGCCGAAACTCTATGGCGGTACCGAGCGGATCGTCTTCTACATCACCGAAGCGCTGGTCGAGCTCGGCCACGATGTCACGTTGTTCGCGAGTGGCGATAGCGAGACGTCGGCCAAGCTGGTATCCGCACGCGACCAGGCGATACGTCTCGATCCGCGGCCGAAGAAATCGGAGATCGCCGCGCATCTGGCGATGCTTGCCGAGGTGCGCGACCGCGCCCGCGAGTTCGACGTCATCCATTTCCATCTCAGCCACTTCCTGCATTTTCCGTTCTTCGAAGAACTCGCGGGGCGGACGGTGACGACGCCGCATGGCCGGCTCGACTATGTCGACCTGGCGCCGGCCTATAAGCGCTTCCCGCGGTTCCCGATGATCTCGATTTCGCACAGTCAGAAGCGCGGCCTGCCTGATGCGAACTGGCTCGCCACGATCCATCACGGACTGCCGCTCGACGCCTACCAACCGACCTATGAGCCGCAGGCGGAAGAACCATATCTCGCCTTCCTCGGGCGCCTGTCGCGCGACAAGCGGCCGGACCGCGCCATCGAGATCGCGCGACGGTCCGGGTTGAGGTTGAAGCTGGCGGCCAAGATCGGCGACGACGACCGCGCCTACTTCCGCGACAACATCGAGGCGCTCATCGATGGCGACCGCATCGACTATGTCGGCGAGATCACCGAGGACGAGAAGGCCGAATTTCTCGGCAATGCGGCGGGCCTTTTGTTTCCCATCGACTGGCCGGAGCCGTTCGGCCTCGTCGCAATTGAGGCAATGGCCTGCGGCACCCCGGTGATCGCCTGGAACCAAGGCGCCTTGCCGGAGATCGTCGACGACGGCATCACCGGCTTCGTCGTGGACAGCGTCGACGCCGCGGTCGCGTCAATGCCGGCGCTTCTCGATCTCGACCGGCGGCAGGTGAGGGCGGTGTTCGAGAAAAGGTTCTCGGCGGCAAGAATGGCAAGCGACTATCTTGCTGCCTATATGCGTCTGACCGGCATGCCGGAGGCCAAGGCCTCGTGACTTGATGCGTGGAGCCCGGATGATTTCAGGTCTGTTCGACCTGAAATCTCAATCCGGCTCTAAATCAGAGAGATAGAGCATAATGTCGTCCGAAAGGCGTTTCACACTTTTCGGCATCATGCTCTAGGGCGGGGCAAACGAAGAGGTGACGAATGACGGAGCTCGACGAGCGCAAGCTCGATCCTGCCGTAGCCCTTTCTTCACTCGACGAGACCGCGCCGCGCGAACCGCACCGGCTGTTCGCCCTCAAGCAGGGGGATTGCTTCGCAGTCGCCGACGCCTATGGCGACATCAGGGGCTCGGGCGACGGGTTCTTCCGTGACGACACGCGCGTGCTCTCCGAATTCCGGCTGACCATCGGCGGCAGGCAGATGTCGCTGCTCGGCGCTTCGCTGAGCCAGGACAATGTGCTGTTCACGTCCAACCTGACCAACCTGCCGATCCAAAGTGCCGTTGGCCGCGACATCCCGCAAGGCGCGATTCATATCGAACGGGTCAGACTGATCTGGCAGGACAGGTTGTTCGAGCGAATCACGCTGTCCAACTACAGCCGCGAGCATTCGACCATCACCGTCTCGCTGCATTTCGCCGCCGACTTCCGCGACATGTTCGAGGTGCGTGGCTCGACGCGGGTGAAGCGCGGCACGACACATGTCGCCAAGACCGAAAAGGAGTCCGTCATGCTCGGCTATGACGGCCTCGACGGGCTCCCACGACTATCGGCGATCTCCTTTTCGCAGGCGCCCGACAAATTGAGCGACAACCGCGCCGACTTCCTGATCGCGGTGACCAAGCGCAGCCAGAAAGTGCTTTATGTCGAAGTCGGCCCGGAAGTCTCCGAGGCTCCCAGTCGCGACCGTTTCCGCGCCGCGGCGGCTCGGGCCCGCTTCGGCATGCGTGCCAAGCGGCGTCATGGCGCTACGGTGCACAGTTCGGGCCGCGTCTTCAACGACTGGGTCGAGCGCGCTCGCGCCGACGTGGCGCTGCTCACCACCGAGCTTCCGACCGGGCCCTATCCCTATGCCGGCATCCCCTGGTTCTCGACGGCGTTCGGCCGCGACGGGGTGATCTCCAGCCTGCAGATGCTGTGGCTCAATCCCGGGCTGGCGCGGGGCGTGCTGGCTTTTCTGGCCGAGCACCAGGCGACCGAAACGTCGCCCTTTTCGGATTCCCAACCCGGCAAGATCATGCATGAGACGCGCAAAGGTGAGATGGCGGCGCTGCGCGAGCTTCCCTTCGGGCGCTACTATGGCGGTGTCGACACCACGCCGCTCTATATCCATCTGGCTTCCGCCTATGCCGATCGCACCGGCGACATGGCGTTCATCGATCAATTGTGGCCTTCGCTCAAGGCCGCCGCCGAATGGACGGAGGAGGCGAGCCGCGCCACCGGCTTCGTCACCTATCAGCGCGCCGCCGAGTCCGGTCTCGCCAACCAGGGCTGGAAGGACAGCTTCGATTCAGTGTTCCACGCCGACGGCCGCATTCCAAAAGGACCGATCGCCCTGGTCGAGGTGCAGGGCTACGTCTTCGCCGCTTTCCGCGGCATGGCGGCGCTCGCACGCCGCCGCGGCGAATTCGCCGACGCCGAGCACTGGGAGAACCGCGCCGAGGAAATGCGGGTCGCCGTGGAACGCGACTTCTGGCTCGACGACATGAATTTCTACGCCCTGGCCATCGATGGCGAGGGCCAGCCATGCAAGGTGCGAACGTCGAATGCCGGGCACCTGCTGTTTGTCGGATTGCCGCAGCCCGAGCGAGCCAGGCTGGTCGCCGACCAGCTGCTGTCGGCCTCCTTCCATTCCGGCTGGGGGCTGAGGACGCTGGCCGACGACGCGGTGTTCTTCAACCCGATGTCCTACCACAACGGCTCGATCTGGCCGCATGACACAGCACTTTGCGGTGTCGGCCTGGCGCGTTACGGCGAGCGCGACAGCGTGGTGCGGCTGATGAGCGGCACGTTCGAATCGGCCGTGCATTTCAACATGCGGCTGCCGGAACTGTTCTGCGGCTTCGCCCGGGCTCCGGGCGAGGCGCCCATCGCCTATCCCGTGGCTTGCCTGCCGCAGGCCTGGTCGGCCGGTTCCACCTTCATGCTGATGCAGGCATGCCTCGGGCTGGAGATCGATGGCTGGAAGGGCGAATTGCATGTCACGCGTCCGAGGCTGCCGATTGGCATCGATACGCTCATGATCAGGCACCTGGCGGTCGGCGACAAAGCGATCGATCTCACCTTCCAACGGGTCGGCGACCGCGTTGCCGCCTTCCTGTCCGACCGACATGAAGGCCAGGTTCCGCTCATCGTGCGCACGTAAACAAAGCGCCACAACCCCGCGGCCAACAATCGAAAAATGTCGGAACTGATCGCTGGTTCGCGCGTTGCAGACCTAAGCCGGTCTGCCCGTCCGCGGCCGGCAAGAACGAAAACAATGAACGGACGGCCGGAGGCAACCTGGCATTTCAATGACACAATACGGCGCCGACCTGCTACTGGTCCTTATTCTCGCAAGCCTTGGACTGTCCGCTCTAGCGATTTTCATTTCGATATCCCGGTACCGCCGCAATCACCCGAGGGCATCCGTCATGCCGGTCCCCGGCGACGACACCGCCACCGAGGCGGCACGAAAGCTGTTGCGCGAATTCGAGAAGAACGGGCAGTCGGTCGATGCGGCTCTGGTCTCATGGTCGCCCGATACCCTGCGCAAGATTCTTGCCGAGGACTTGCCGGACGCGCAGGTCATCGTGGTCTCCAATCGTGAGCCTTATATCCACAACGAGACCAAGGACGGCGAGGTCGAACTCGTAGTGCCGGCGAGCGGGCTGGTATCGGCGCTGGAGCCGATCACGCGCGCCTGCGGCGGCACCTGGATCGCCTATGGCGGCGGCACCGCAGACCGGACGGTGGTCGACGAACATGACCGCGTGCAGGTGCCGCCCGGCCATCCCTCCTACACGCTGCGCCGGGTCTGGCTGAGCGACGAGGAATATCAAGGCTACTATCTCGGCTTTGCCAATGAAGGCCTGTGGCCGCTCTGCCATATCGCCTTTACGCGGCCGATTTTTCGGGAGTCGGACTGGGAGGCCTATGAAGCCGTCAACCGCAAGTTTGCCGACACGGTGGTTGCCGAGGCGCGCAACGAGCGGCCGATCGTGCTCGTCCAGGACTATCACTTCGCGCTTCTGCCGCGCATGATCCGCGAGCGCCTGCCCGATGCGATCGTCATCACCTTCTGGCACATCCCCTGGCCGAACTCGGAGGTGTTCAGCATCTGTCCCTGGCGCGAGCGCATCCTGGATGGTCTGCTCGGCAGCTCGATCGTAGGCTTCCATACCCAATACCACGCCAATAACTTTACCGAGAGCGTCGATCGCTTCATGGAAAGCCGCATCGAGCGCGCCGATGCCGCCATTTCCTACGGCGGCCAGGTGACACTGGTGCACTCCTATCCGATTTCGATCGAATGGCCGGACGATCTCCTGAAAGCGTTGCCCAGCGTCGAGGAATGCCGGCTGCGCGTGCGCAAGCGGCACAGGCTTCCAGCCGGCGCTAAGCTGTGCGTCGGTGTCGAGCGTCTCGACTATACCAAGGGAATTCTCGACCGCTTCCGTGCGTTGGAGGAGCTGTTCATCCGTCACCCTGAAATGGTGGGTAAAGTCGTGTTCCTGCAGGTCGCGGCGCCGAGCCGGGGTACGTTGCCGGCCTACAAACAGCTGCACGAGGAGTGTCTGCGCTGTGCCGACGAACTCAACCAGCGTTACGGCAGCGCATCCTACCGGCCGGTGGTCATGGTGGCCGAGCATCATTCGCAAGCGGCAGTTTATGAACTTTATCGCGCCGCCGATGTCTGTCTGGTAACCAGCCTGCATGACGGCATGAACCTGGTCGCCAAGGAGTTCGTCGCGGCGCGCGACGACGAGCAGGGCGTGCTTTTGCTCAGCACCTTCGCCGGCGCCTCGCGCGAGCTGCTGGAGGCGCTGATCGTCAATCCTTACGACGCGGCGATGATGAGCGAGGCGATGCTGCAGGCGCTGACCATGGGGCCGGACGAGCAGCGCGAGCGCATGCGGCGCATGCGCGACATCGTGCGCGACAACAATGTCTATCGCTGGGCCGGCAGCATGCTGCTCGACGCGGCGCGGCTGAGGAAGCGCGGCGACCTGGATCGAGTCACGGCCTTATACGAACGGCCGGCAGGCCCGACCGGCGACAATGTCGTTTCCATGTTCGAACGCAAACAGGCAGTGGGATTTAGATGAACATCCAGGCAGACCTCACCCCGCCGCTTCCAGAAGGACGGTGGGCGCTTTTCCTCGACATCGACGGCACCTTGCTGGAGCACGCCGCGCATCCCGACGCCGTCTCGGTCAGCGAGGAGTTGCGCGTTCTTCTGCAGACGATCGAGCGGCGCCTGGACGGCGCGCTCGCCTTCATCACCGGCCGCTCGATCGCGGCCGTGGACCATCTGTTCGATCCGTTGAAGCTCAGGATTGCCGGCCTCTACGGGCTGGAGCACAGGCTTCTCCCGGACGGACCGATCGAGGCCGCGGACGAACCGGCGGATATGGCGGCGCTCGCCGACGAGATCGAACTGGAGCTGGCAAGCAAGGCCGTCTATGTCGAACGCAAGGGGCCGGTGCTCGCCATCCACACGAGAGCAGCACCACAGCTTCTGGCGCGGGCGACGGAACTGGTCGAGGCAGCGCTTGAGCGCTTGCCCAAGGGCTACCGCGTGATCGCCGGCAATGCCGGCGTCGAGCTGATGCCGCTCGAAGCCGCCAAGGGCGCCGCGATCCGGCGCTTCATGCAGCTCGAACCTTTCACCGGCCGGCGTCCGGTGTTCCTCGGCGACGATACATCCGACGAGAACGGCTTCGAGACGGTCAATGCCGCGGGAGGAATCTCGATCCGCGTGAAGCCGCAGGGCGAGACGGCCGCCCGCTTCGCCATCGAAGACGTGGCTGGCGCCATCTCTTGGCTCGAAGCCAATTTTGCGGAGCCTGCCGCGCAGGCGCCCAGCCGCAATCTCGTTGCCTAAACCGGTCAGGTGCTCCGCAGCTACTGCTGCTGCAGGCCCGTGATCATGGCGATGATCTCGTTCTTGTCGGTCTTCCTGGTCTCGCGCACGCCGATCTGCTTGCCGCGCCTCAGGACGCAGATGCGGTCCGACAGTTTGAACACCTGGTCGAGGCTGTGGCTGATGATCAGGATGCCGACATTGCGCTGCTTGAGCGACTGAACGATCATCTCCACCCTGGCGGTCTCGGCGACACCAAGCGCGGCCGTCGGCTCGTCGAGAAGGATCAGCTTGCTTGCCCAGTGCGTCGCCCTGGCGATCGCGACGCCCTGCCGCTGACCGCCGGAGAGGTCGCGAATGGTGGCGTGCGCGGAAGGGATGCGCACGTCGAGCTCCTTCACCAGTTTCTCCGTCTCGGCGATCATGCGGCGGCGGTCGAGCAGGCCGAAGCGGTTCAGCGGCTCGCGGCCGAGGAACATGTTCATATAGACCGTCTGCTGGTCCGCCAAAGCGAGATCCTGGTAGACGACCTCGATGCCATGCGCGCGCCCCATCGTCGCGTTCGACATCGTCACCGGCTTGCCCTCGATTGTGATCGTGCCCGAGGAGGGCGGGTGCACACCGGAGATGATCTTGACCAGCGTCGACTTGCCGGCGCCGTTGTCGCCGACAAGCGCGACGATCTCGCCAGGAAAGACCTCAAGCGAGAAGTTCTCGATCGCGGTGAGGCCGCCGAAATGCTTGCGGATGTCCTGAAGCTGAAGGATGGGGGCGCTTGGAGTCATGGTTTTCTCCTAGACGGGCCAGGCATAGGGCTCGCCAAAACCGTTCTCGATCGTTTCAACCACAGGCTTGCCCTTCGAGATGCCGGAGACACCGACGACATAGGCGCGGGTGACGAAAGCCTGGCCGCGGAAGCCGAAGACGGCGCTGTCGCCAGGCCTCGGCGAATTTGCGCCGGCTGCGTCGATCATGGCGTAGTAGTCGATCGCCGAAGGCGGCGGCACTTCGACGCTCCTGAGCGCCGAAGCGGCGGCGGTCGGCTCGGCCGAGACGATCGCCTTGACGTCATAGTCCGGGAAGATCGGATCGATATAGAAGCCGCCGCCGAAGCAGTAGGCCTTGCCGCCCGACAGATGCGAGACCTCGGTGAGATAGAGCACGGCAGGCAGTTCCGGCAGGTCTTCCATAACATGCAGCGCCGTGGTGCCGTGCAGGCCGTTGCCGGGTTCGCATTGCGTGGCGCCGGCTTCCGCCAGCGCGGGCAGCATGACGCTCGACGTGGTGCCCGGCGCGTTGATTTCGATCCCCTTGCGGCCCGCCTTGACGAGCGCCTCGGCGGCCTTGCTCAGTGTCGCCAGATTGGGTGTCGGCAACACCTTTCGCGCGGCATGGTCGAAGAGCAGGGCAGGGAAGGTGGTGATGCCGGCGAAGCGGCCGCCTGGAACGGCGTCGAGTCGATCCGCGACGGCGACGACATCCCCGGCGTCGAAGCCGCCTTCATGGCCGCGGTAGAAAATATCGCCTTCAGCCGCAACGCGGGCGAGCAGGTCCTGGACATAGCCGGCGGTCTTGGCGCCCCTGCCTGCTTCCTCGGCCTTGGTGTCGTTGAAGACGGTCCAGTAGTCCGGCTTGAAGGTCCTTGCCGCCGCGTCCGCTTCGAATTTCGCGATCTGCTGCAGATGGCCGAGATGGCCAAGCTGCATGCCGGCCTTGTGGGTGGCGCGCGCGCAGGCCATGTCGACCGCAACAGCGCGTTCGATGCCGCCGCGCATCACCGCCTTGCAAAAGGAGCCGGAGCGGCCGACCTGCTTGGTCATGGCGAAAATCTTCAGGCCGAGCCGATCGGCTTCCTGCTTGAGGACCTTTGCATTGTGCTCGACCGTGTCGAGATCGAGCACATAGGCGTTGGCCGGCAGCTTGCCCTGCTGGTGAAGGCCGATCGCCGCTTCGATGAAGGCGGGGTTGCGGCGGCGCAGAACGTCGAGAAACATGGAAAAGGTTCCTTTAGCGGGATTTGTCGCGCAGCGACACGGCGACGGCGGTGAGAATGATCAGGCCGCGCACGATCATCTGGTCGGAGACCGAAAGACCCATCAGGATCAGCCCGTTGTTCAGCATGCCCATCATCAGCGAGCCAACGAGGGCGCCGACGATCGAGCCCTTGCCGCCATTGAGCAGCGTGCCGCCGACGATGACGGCGGCGATGACCGTCATCAGATCGGTCTCGCCGAGCGTGTATTTCGCCGCTTGCAGGCGGCCGGCGTAGAGCAGACCCGCAAGCCCCGCGAGCCCGCCGCTGATGGTGAGCACGGCCAGCCTGATCTTCGGTACGCTGATCCCGGAAACGCTTGCAGCGCGGGCATTGTCGCCGGTCGCCAGCACATGCGCGCCAAAACGCGTCTCGCGGTAAACGAGGTGGCCGATCGCGATGGCGATCACCGTCCACCAGATTAGCGAGGGCACGCCGAGCAGCGAGCCGGAACCGAAGAAACCGGTGAAGGCCTCGTTGGTGACCGAGATCGAACGCAGATCGGTCATCGAGCGCGAGACGCCGGCGAATAGGCCCATCGTCGCCAGCGTCACCAGGAAGGACGGCAGCCTGACATAGGCGACCAGCGCGCCGTTGATGAGGCCGATCAGGATTCCGGCGCCGAGGCCGGCGACGATGCCCACCGCCATCCCGTAGGAGGCGATGGTGACGGCAGCGGCGAGCGCCGATACCGCCACGATCGAGCCGATCGAAAGGTCGATCTCGCCGGCCGACATGACGAAGACGAGGCCGATCGCCATGATCGTCACCGGCGCCGTCTGCAGCACGATGTTGGAGAGGTTGCGGACGGTGAGGAAGCCGCTGTCCCTCAGCATGAAGGCGAAGAACAGGAAGATCGCCAGGAAGCCGAGATAGACGACATATTGCTGCAGATTGAAGCGGCTGGCGAAGCTGCCCATCTCGGTGCCGGTGTTGGCGCTGGTCATGTTCGATCTCCGATGGTGCGTGCTTCGCAGCCTGCCATGCCGTCTATTTCACGGCGTCCGCGATGGTCGCGGGCACGTCCTTGTTGAGCGATTTCTTCCAGCCGTCCTTCACCGTGTCCTTGGTGACGGCGATGGAATCGACCGCGTAAAAAGGCCCGGCCTTCAGGCCGACCAGCGAGCCTGCGGAGGCTCGCGCCAGCGTCACGCCGATCGAATAGGCCTCGTCGGCGACAAGGGCTGCGATGTTACCACCTTTGACCATGTCGAGCGCGGCCGGTTCGTTGAGGTCGAGCGTGACGATCTTGGTGTGCGTGTTGCCGGCGGCGCGCAGCGCTGAGAGGACGCTCAGCGCCGGTTCGGCCCAGGTGACATAGATGCCGTCGAGGTCCGGGTGCTGGGTGATCATCGCCTGCGCGATATCCTCTGAGCGCGCCGGGTCGGCCATACCGGCCTCGGCGGCGATCTTCATGTCGGGATAGTCCTGCTCGATGGTCTTCTTGAAGGCGCCGTCGCGCTGGTTGGTGACGTAGAAATCGGCGTCGTGGAAGATGTAGCCGACCTTGCCCTTCTTGCCGAGGGCCTCCGCCATGGCGATGCCGGCCTTGTTGCCCATCTGGAAGAGGTCGTCGGAGACGATGGTGACGTAATCCGTGCCCTGCTTGTAGCCGGCCGGGCTATTGTCGACGAAGCCGAGTTTGACGCCGGCCTGGCGGGCCGGATCGTAGACGGAGGCCGCGGTTGCCGGATCGACTGGAAGCGACAGGATGATCGACGGCTTCTTGGCCATCACCGTCTCGACATCGGCCTTCTGGCGGGCGGCGTCGAAGCCGGCGTCGGTCTGCGCCACCACCTCGATGCCCAGACGCTTGAACTCGTCGCGCGCCCCTGCGTTGACGGCGTTGGTGTACTCGCTCATCTCGTGCCAGACGAGGGCCGCGGTAAACTTGCCGTCCTTGATCTGCTGCTCCTGCGCCGCCGTCAGCGTCAGCGAGGCCGCCGGAACCGGCTTCTCGCCGTTCGGCCCGGTGGTGACGCCTTCGGCGGCGAAGGCGTGGGCGGCGAACAGGCTCGCCAATACAGTCATGATACCAAATGCTTTGCGCATATCCGTTCCCCTTCTTGTTCAGGAAGATAGCTCCGGCCCGGCAAGCCGGCCGGAGCGTTGGCTCACTTCGCCGCGTCGAGCACCGACTGCGGCGCGTCGCGGTTGAGCGAGTCCTTCCAGCCCTGGGAGACGTTCTCCTTGGTCACGGTCAGCGCCGGCGCGACGACGAAGGCGGGCGTCTGCTGGGCAAGCAGCGACTTCATGCCGGAGGCGGCCATTGCGCGGCCGAGCTCATAGGCCTTGTCGGCGACGAGCGCGGCAACATTGCCGCCCTTGACCATGTCGAGCGCGACCGGCTCGGCAAGATCGAGCGTGACGATCTTGGTGTGGGTGTTGCCGGCGCCGCGCAGCGCCGAGAGCACGCCGTCGGCCGGCTCGGCCCAGGTCACGTAGATGCCGTCGAGATCGGGATGCTGCAGCAGCATGGCATTGGCCAGTTCCTCGGCTCGGGCCGGGTCGGAGATGCCCTGTTCGGCAACGATCTTGATGTCGGGATAGTCCTTCTCGATGGTCTTCTTGAAGGACTGGTCGCGCTGGTTGGTGACGTAATAGTTGGCATCGTGGAAGATATAGCCGACCTTGCCCTTGCCGCCGATGGCCTTGGCCATGGCGTCGGCCGCCTGCTTGCCCATCTGGTAGAGGTCGTCGGTGACGATCGAGGCGTAGTCGGTGCCTTGCTTGTAATCCTTGGGCAAGTTCGACAGGAACACCAGCTTGACGCCGTCCTTGACCGCCTGCCGGAAGGCTTCGGCGGAGGTGACCGGGTCGAGCGGCAGCGCCAGGATGACGTTCGGCTTGGCGGCCAAAGCGGTTTCGATGTCGCTGCGCTGGCGAGCGGCGTCGAACTGCGCGTCGGTCTTGACCGCGATCGAGATGCCGGCGCGGGCGAACTCGTCGGTGGCGCCGGCGGTCACCGCGTTGGTGAAGTCGGAAGAGGTGTGCCACAGTAGGGCAGCCTTATAGCCCTTGTCCTTCAGCGCCGCGATGTCGGCATCGCTCAGCGTCAGGCTGGAACTCGGCGTGGCGGTCTCGCCCTGCGGACCGACCGTTTGCGCGTGAGCGGCGCCGGCGGCGAGCATCAATCCGCCGGCCAAGGTGGCGGCAATCCATTTCTTCATCAGCATGTTTTCAGTCTCCCATTTTCTGCTTCGTTGGTCGCTCAGTCGGCCACGCCGCAATAGCGGGCCATGAAGGCTGCGAAGCCGACGATGCCGGCGAGGTATTCCTCGACATCGACGTGCTCTCCGAAAGTGTGGCAATTGCGGATGTCGCCCGGCGCGCAATAGACGGCAGGAATGCCCAACCGGTTGACGAAGAAGGACGATTCCGACCAGAAGGGCGCGCCCTCGATCATGCCGCGGCCGCCCATGGCGCCTGCCATCGATTGCGAAAGCATGGCGACTTCGGCACCCGTCTCGTCGATCTCGGCGGCGGTGCCGCCCAGCCTGTGATCGCGTCCTGCCGGATAGGAGAACTCCAAGGCGATCTCGGGATCGGTGATGGCGCCGCGCACCGCGGCCTCGATCTCGGCGGCGGCCGTGTCGAGGGATTCGCCCGGCAGGAGCTTGCGGATCAGCGACAGCGTGCATCGCTCAGGCACGGCGATATAGCCGCCGCCGGTGAGGCCGGTGATCAGCAGGAAGCCGCGCCCGGTGAGCTTGTGCTCGGCCCGGGCCGCTACCTCGTCCGAATGTCTCCACAGCGCCGTCATGGCGGCATGGGCGGCGCGCAACGCATCCTTGCCGAGCTCGGGCACGCCGAAATAGGCCGACTTGCCGGTGATCGTGATGTCGGTGATGAAGAAGCCGATCTGCGCGGCATAGACGGCAAGCCGCGTCGGCTCGACATAGACGGTGAAGTCGGGCGCCGCGACCTCGCCGGCCTCGATGCGGCCGACGAAATGCTTGATGCCGGCGGAGACGCCGCTGCCGGGCTGGCCGCTCTCCTCGTCGCCGACGAAAGCGAAGGCCACATCGCCCTTGAGGCGGATGCCGGCCTTGTCGAGCAACGAGAGCGCCGCCAGCGAAGCGGTGATGCCGGCCTTCAGATCGCCGGAGCCGCGGCCCCAGACCGCCCCGTCAATGATGGGCGCGCCGAACGGGTCCTCGCGCTCGGTGCCGGCCCAATGCTCGCGCCAGCCGTCGACATGAACGGTGTCGGTGTGGCCGATGAAGAGCAGGCGCTTGCCGTCGCCGGCGCCCTTGCGTTCGCCCCAGATGTTCGGCCTGCCGGGCAGGAAATCCGCGCGGCTCAGGCCGCTCAGCCCCAGCTCGCGCATCTTCGCTTCGAGGAAGTCGACGACATTCGCTTCGTTGCCGGTGATGCTTTCGCGGCCGATCGCGCCCCTGAACAGCGCCAGGGCCTGGTCGGGATCGAGAGCGGCTCGCAGCCGGGTCACGATATCTGCGGTCACAGCACGACCTCCTTCAAGGCAGCCGCCTGGGCGGTGGGCAGCGAAATGCGGCCGTCCGGCGCGTCGACGCCGAAGAGCGTGTTGTGCAACTGGCCGAGACCGATGGCGGCCGCGCCGATCAGCGCGGCGCGCGCGCCCAGTTCGCCGGCCTCGACGGTGACGGGGTAGGGGAAGCACAGCGGCATCAAGTCCTTGACGCGCGAGAGGATCTCCGGCCTGAGGCCGATCGAGCCACCAAGGATGACCTTTTCGGGATTGGCGACGGCGGCGATCGCCGCGATGCCTTGCGCCAGATAGCGCGCCGTCTCGTCGAGCACGGTAACGGCTGCCTTGTCGCCTGCAGCCGCATTCTCGAAGATCGCCGGAACCGCGACCTGGGTGCCGGTCAGGGACCTGTAGCGTTCGGTCATCGCGTGGGTCGCCACCGCTCGCTCGAAAGCGCCGGTGCGCAGCGATTCAGCCGCGAACGGATCGGCGCCGATCGGCATGAATCCGATCTCGCCCGCCGCATGGGTGGCGCCGCGCACCAGATGGCCGCCCAGCATCAGGCCGCTGCCGACGCCGGTGCCCAGCGCGATATAGGCGAGATTGTCGATGCCCTGGCCCTGGCCCAGCCAATTCTCGCCGAGCACGGCGAGATTGACGTCGTTCTCGATCATCACCGCCACGCCGAGCGCTTTTTCGAACGCGTCGAGGACATTCATGGCGTCGAAGCCGGCAATGTTGGGCGCAAGCAGGATGCGGCCGGTCGCGGGGTCAGGGGCGCCCGGCGCGCCGATCACGGCAAGGCGGATCTTCTTGCGCGGGATGCGCTCGCGGGCGGCGGCCTGGAAGGCAAGCGCCGCGATCTGGTCGATGACGAACTGGCCGCCGCGCGGATCGGTCGGCGTCGCTGCCTCCGCGAAGATCTGGCACGCGAGGTCGGTCAGCGCCACCCGCACCTTGGTACCGCCCAGGTCGACGGCGATGATGTAGGCGGCGTCGTGCACGAGCTCGTAGGTGACGGCGGTGCGCCCGACATGGCCGCTGGTGCGGCCGGTCTCCTGCACCCAGCCTTCCTGCTCGAGCCCGCGCACGATTTCCGAAATCGTCTGCTTCGACAGGCCGGTGAGCTTCGAGATCGAGGCCCGCGAGATCGGCCCGCCCTGGACGATCGCCTCCATGACCGAGCGCTGGGAGAATTGGCGGGAGATACGCGGCAGGTCGCTCACATACGCCTCGATTAATTCGTTCTGTCACCGAACTTATTGGCGAAACGGCGTCTTGTCAACGATCACGTCGCATTGTCGGAGACCGCAATCGGAGGGGGGTGATTTACTCGACTGCCATGTGCCGCACCGACCTGGCAACCGCGGCGAAATCGAGATTGCTCGCAGTTCGGGCCGGCGGAGGCGAGCGATCAAGCCGGTCCCGAACACGCGCGTGCTGGCTGGTCAGTGGGTCGAGCCAGCCTCAGTTCCTGTCGACCGGCTTCGAACGCATCCTCGACACCGTCTCGCGTTCGGCGCGCTTGGAGCGCAGCGGCGGCAGGCCGCGGTCGACGAGGTCCATATCCTCCAGCACCATGTCGCCCATGCGCTTGAAGGCGATGTCGAGGGCGCCGGCGCGATGGGCCGAACGGAGAAAGCCGGGGAGGGCGCGGACGGGATGGTCCTTGGCCAGCGGCTCCTCTGGGAAGACGTCGCTTGCGGCGACGATGTGGCCGCTCCTCACCGACGCCATCAGTGCGGCGAAATCGACGACGCCGGCGCGGCTGAGCAGGATGAAGGCGGCGCCCTTTCGCATTTTGGCAAAGGAGTCCGCGCCGAGGAAACCCTGGTTCTCGCTGGTGACCGAAGCGACGACGAAGACGAAATCGCTTTGCGACAGCGCCTCGTCCAGCGAAGCCGGCTCGACGCCGTTGTCGACCAGGATCGACGGCGGCAGCCACGGATCGTAGACCCTGGTGTGGGTGCGGAAGCCGGTCAGCAGGCGGTTGAGCGCACGGCCGAGGTCGCCGAAGCCGATGATGCCGACATCGGCGCCGGAGAGAAGCCGCGCGGTCTGGTTGCCGTCGCCGCCCCAGAGTTCCTTGCCCTGGCGGAAGGCGAGATCGGCATCGACGATGTTTCTGGCCAGGTTCAGCGCCATGGCGAGGCCGAGTTCGGCCACCGGTTCGGCAAAGACAAGACCTGTAGTGACGACATGGATGCCGCGCGCGAACAGCGTCTCATAGGGCATGTTGTTGAGGAGGTTGGTCTCGACATTGAAGATGCAGCGAAGCGACGTCATTTTCTGCAGCGTCTCCGAGGCGATGGGGGGCTGACCTATGATGTAACGCGCCTCGGCCAGCGTCTCGGCGGGTAGGGCGGAAACACCTTCCGGCGTGGTCTCGACAATGCGATAATGGCTGCGCAGGCGCGCCAGTTGCGGCGGCGTGAAGATAAGTTCTAGCGTGCGCGGTTCGGGCGCGCTGATCACCAGCGGCAAGGTCTTGTCGGACATGATTTTCCTCCCGGGACACGATTGGATCGCGTCAATCACATCTTCGAGTCTTACCCACGATGAAACGATTTACAAGAACGAAAAATCGATTTATCGATTAGAACAGCGAGGCAGGAAATCGACTGCCTGCCCTCGGGAGGAGGTCAATGGCACAACAGGAAGCCCGGCAAAGGCGTCCGTCGATCCACGACGTGGCAAGCCATGCCGGCGTGTCCGCGGCCACGGTTTCCAAGGTGCTCGCCGGTGTCGCCACGGTGAAGCCCGAAAATGCGCAACGCGTTCTCGATGCCGTCGAGCGTCTGGCCTATCGCGTCGATCCACTAGCTTCCGACATGCGCAGGGCCAAGCGCCGCATCATCGGCGCCATCATGCCCGAGTTTGAAAGCGAGTTCTTCGGCCAGATGGTCACCGAGCTTGAGGGCCTTGCCGAGCAGCGCGGCTACACGCTGGTCGCGGCGTCGAGCCGTGAATCGGAAGCGCGCGAAAAGGAGATCCTGGCCCGCATGCATGACTGGCGCGTTGCCGGCGTGGTGCTGGCGCCTGTGCGCAACGAGCACGGGCCAGCGGCCGCCTTCATGAAGGCCAACGGCATGACCGGCGTGCTGATCGACCGCGTCTTGTCCGACGACGCTTTCGATACCGTTTCGGCCGACAGCGCCGCCGCCAGCGCCCAGGTTGCGCGGATGCTGGTGGGCAAGGGCCACAAGCACATCCTGATCATCGGTCTCGCCGAAGGCGCGGCAACCGTGCGCGCTCGCCTGGAAGGTTTTCGCACCCAGGCGCTGGCGCTCGACCCGTCCATCCGCATCGATGTGATCACCTCGGAAGTCAGCGTCGAGCCGTTGCGATCGTCGCTGCGCGATTATTTCGGTCGGGGCGAACGGCCGACCGCCGTCTATTCGCTGCTGCTCAAGGGCACGCTTGTGGCGCTGTCCGAATTCCGCCGGCGCGGCTGGCATTGCCCGAACGATATCTCGCTGGTCGGCTTCGACGACGCCGAATGGATGCAGGTGACATGGCCGGCCATCGCCGCCGTGGTGCAACCGGTGCGTCAGATCGCCAGCGAAGCGATGAACCTTTTGTTTCGCAGGGTCGAAGGCGCCGTGGGACCACCCACAGCTAGGCTCGAACCCTGCCAGGTGTTGGAGCGGGAATCCGTTGGCTCGCCAGGCAACGGCCCGCATTCCGGGGGAGGAGACCGACAATAGCCCCCATTGTCGACAACGGAAGGACGGTGCCGGCCTGGCCAAGGCATCCGGCGCGTCAGATCAGAAGGAGGACTGGAATGACATCGCTTACCCTGAAGATAAATCGATTTACCCTTGCATTGGGCGTAGCCCTGGCGTTTTCGGCCGTCGGCGCGGCCAAGGCCCAGGACGGCGAATATGGCGTGCTGATGAAGACGCTGGCCAATCCGTTCTGGGGCGCGATGGCGCAGGGCGTCGCGGACGGCGCCAAGGAAGCCGGGGTGAAATATTTCCAGCAGGCGGCCGAGAGCGACCAGGCGGCTGAGCCGCAGCTCAACCTGTGCAACACCATGCTGGAGCGCAAGCCGGTGGCGATGATCACCGCCGCCATCAACTCGACTAATCTTCTGCCCTGCCTGAAGTCGGCGCAGGACGCAGGCATCAAGATCGTCGACCTCGACAACAATCTCGACCAGGCGGTGCTCGACAAGGAAGGCGTCAAGGTGACCTTCCATATCGGCTCCGACAATATCGCCGCCGGCGCGCAGGGCGCGGAGTACTTGGCCAACAAGCTCGGCAAGGATGCCAAGGGTCCGGTGCTCGTCATCGAGGGCCTCTCCGGCAACATCACCGGCGAGAAGCGCGCCAAGGGCTTTGCCGACAAGCTGAAGGAACTGGCGCCGGGCCTCGAGATCGTCGCCTCGCTGCCGGGCGACTGGGATCGCGGCAAGGCCGCCTCGATCGCCACCGACACGCTGACGGCGCATCCCGACTTGGTCGCCATCTTCTGCGCCAATGACGGCATGGCGCTGGGCGCGGTGGAGTCGGTCTACGCGGCCGGCAAGGGCCCGCAGGTGACGATCATCGGCGTCGACGGCAATTCGGACGCGGTTAAGTCGATCAAGGAAGGCCGCCTCAATGCCTCGGTGGCGCAGCTTCCCTACCTCGTCGGCAAGCAGGCGGTCGAGAACGTCAAGAAGGCGCTCGCCGGCGACAAGGTCGAGGACAGCATCGCGGTGCCGACGCTGGTGCTGACCAAGGACGTGATCGACGCCGGCAAGGAGCCGATGCTGCAATATGTGAAGTAGTGAAAGGAAGGGAGTAAGGGAGTAAGGCAGTAGGGGAGTAGGAAAGCGTGGTTTGCGCTCCGCAGGCTTGGCCCAGCCGCCTTCTTTCCCTACTCCCCTACTAACCTACTCCCTTATTCCCCTTACCGAAGGGTCGAAAATGGCTTCCGAAACGACGCAGCCCGGCTTCTGGGCTCGGGTGCAGCGCGCATCCGTCGAAAGGCTTCACATCAGGCTGGAGTCGCTGGTGGTGCTCCTAGCGCTGAGCACGGCGATGGCGCTCTTGTCGCCCTATTTCCTGTCGCTCAGCAATTTCCTCAACATACTGCTCGCGACCTCGACGATCGGCGTGCTGGCGATCGCGGCCACCTTCGTCATCGGCTCGGGCGGGCTCGATCTGTCGCTGGGCTCGGTCATGGGCCTTGCGGGCGTGGCGGGCGCCTTCGTCGCCGTCAATCTCGGCTGGCCGTCGGTGCTGGCGGTGATCGCCTGCATCCTGGCCGGCGCGATCGCCGGTTACATCAACGGGCAGCTGGTCACCCGCGCCTTCGTGCCGGCCTTCATTGTCACGCTCGGCATGCTGGGCCTGGCGCGCGGGCTGGCGCTGGTCATCTCGCAGGGCAGGGCAATCTACGGCCTGCCGCTCGGGATCGTCTATATCGGCCAGGGGCGGCCCTTCGGCATTCCGATGCCGGTCATCATCTTCGTGCTGACGGCGATCGTCGCGCATGCGGTGCTCGCCTATACGCGCTTCGGCCGCCACACGCTGGCGCTGGGCGATAGTGAGGGTGCTGCCCGCGCGGCCGGCATCCGCGTCGAGCATCATCGCCGCATCATCTACACGCTATCCGGCGCGCTGGCCGGGCTCGCGGGCCTGCTCTTCACCGCGCGCGTCAACGCAGGCGACCCGACCGCGGGCATCAATTACGAGCTTACCGCGATCACCGCCGCGATCATCGGCGGCACCAATCTGTTCGGCGGCCGCGCCTCGATCCTGGGCACCATGATCGGCGCGCTGATCATGGGCGTCTTGCAGAACGGGCTGACGCTGCTTGCGGTGCAGTCCTACTACCAGCAGATGGCGATCGGCGCCGTGCTGATCCTCGCCGTGTTCATCGACCAGTACCAGGTGCGGAAGGAGTCACGCGTATGACCCTGCTTTCGCTTCGCGGCATCCGCAAAAGTTTTGGCGCGGTCGACGTTTTGCACGGCGTTGACCTCTCCGTCGCGGCCGGCGAGGTGGTCGGGCTGGTCGGCGACAACGGCGCCGGCAAATCGACGCTGATGAAGACCATCACCGGCATCTACCGTGCCGACTCGGGCTCGATCGAATTCGACGGCAAGGACATTCTTGCCCTCGACCCTGGC
The DNA here is from genome assembly GCF_004963255.1 of Mesorhizobium sp. GTDB lineage: Bacteria > Pseudomonadota > Alphaproteobacteria > Rhizobiales > Rhizobiaceae > Mesorhizobium. The sequence continues at coordinate 98,670 of NZ_SUGA01000014.1, forward strand.
CAGCGCCGCCAGCTCGGCATCGAGATGATCTACCAGGATCTTTCGCTGGCCAAGCAGCAGGACGTGGCGTCGAACATCTTCCTTGGGCGCGAACCGACAAAGCGCTTGTTCGGCCTGTTTCCCGGCTTCGTCGACAAAGGCGAGATGGACCGCCAGGCCGCGAAAATGATCGAGCGGCTGGGCGCGCATCTGCCGTCGATCAACCGGTCGGTCGGCTCGTTCTCGGGCGGCCAGCAGCAGACGGTGGCGATCGCGCGGGCGCTCACCTTCAACCCGAAGCTCGTCATCATGGACGAGCCGACGGCGGCGCTTGCCGTGCGCGAGGTGCAAAGCGTGCTCGATCTCATCCGGCGGCTGAAGTCGGAAGGCATCGCCGTCATCCTGATCTCGCACCGGCTGAACGACGTGCTGTCGGTCACCGACCGCATCGTCGTGCTGCGCCACGGCAGGGCGGACGCCGATCTCGTCACCGCCAGGACCAATATGAACGAAGTCGTCAGCCGCATCGTCGGCGGCGGCGACATTGCCGCCGCGGCGGCTCATGAGCAACGAGGCTGATATGAATACCTTCGGACTGCACACTTTCGCCATCGCGCCGGTCTGGGACCTCGCGCGCATCGAGCCGCAGATGGACCGGCTGAAGGAGCTCGGCATCGGGCTGATGGAGATCCCGCTGCTGCGCCCCGAGGAGATCGACACCAAGCGCACGCGCGGCTTCGCCAGCCACTATGGCGTCGAGCTGATCCCTTCGCTCGGCCTGCCGCGCGCGCTCGACGTGGTCGAGCGGCCGGACGAGGCGCTCGATTTCCTGCAGCCGGCCTTCAAGGTCTGCAACGAGGTCGGCGCCGAGGCGCTTGGCGGCGTCACCTACGGCACGATCGGCAAGACCACCGGGCGGGCGCCGACGCAGCGCGAGATCGACGGCATATGCCGCTTCCTCGAACGGGCGGCGAAGTCGGCGAAGTCGCGCAGCCTCAAGCTGGGCATCGAGCCCTGCAACCGCTACGAGACGCATCTGATCAACCGCGGCATCGACGCGGCGCGCATCATCGAGCGCGTCGGCGCCGAGAACATCTTCATCCATCTCGATACCTACCACATGCATATCGAGGAAGAGAGCTTTGCCGCCGGCTTCGAGGCGGCGGCACCGTATCTCGGCTATGTGCATGTGTCGGAAGCCAATCGCGGCGTGCCGGGGCGCGGCATGCTCAACTGGGCGGCCTGCATGAAGGCGATCGCCGACATCGGCTATCAGGGGGCGATCACGCTTGAAAGCATGAACCATGTCGATGTCGACATCGCCGGTGGTCTCGCCGTGTGGCGGCCAGTGGCCGAGGATCCGCGCGAAGTGATCGAGGTCGGCCTGCCGTTCCTGCGCGAGGAAGCGAGGAAGGCGGGGCTGACGCTGGGGTGAGGATTCTTACCTTTTCCCCTTGCGGGAGAAGGTGGATCGGCGCGAAGCGCCGAGACGGATGAGGGGTGTTCCAGCGGAGTGAGACGTCGGCTTTCCCTGGAGCACCCCTCATCCGGCCGCTTCGCGGCCACCTTCCCCCACAAGGGGGGAAGGAAGAATCAGAACGGGTAGTGCTGGCCCGGGTCCTCGATCGTCACCCAGCGCAGGTCGGTGAACTCGGCGATCGAGGCCTTGCCGCCGAAACGGCCATAGCCCGAGCCTTTCACGCCCCCGAACGGCATCTGCGCCTCGTCGCCGACGGTGGGACCATTGATGTGGCAGATGCCGGCCTGGATGCGCGCGGCGACGGCCATGGCGCGGCGGATGTCGCGGCTGAAGACGGCGGAGGACAGGCCGTATTCGGTGTCGTTGGCGACGCGCACGGCCTCGTCCTCGCCTTTGACGCGGATGACCGGCTTCACCGGGCCGAAGGATTCTTCCGAATAGACGCGCATCGGAGGCGTCACGTGATCGAGGAGCGTGGCTTCCACGACCGTGCCGGTGCGCTTGCCACCGGCCGCAAGCTTTGCGCCCTTGGCGGTCGCGTCGGCGATCAGCTCCTCCATCTTGTCGGCGGCCTGGCTGCTGATCAGCGAGCCCAGCACGACATGGCCGCGCGGATCGCCGGCCGGAAGTTTTGAGGCACGCGCGGCAAGCTTGGCGACGAACTCGTCGGCGATCCTTTCATCGACGATAAGACGTTCGGTCGACATGCAGATCTGGCCCTGATGCATGAAGGCGCCGAAAACAGCGGCATTGACTGCCGCGTCGATGTCGGCGTCGTCCAGCACGACCAGTGGCGCCTTGCCGCCGAGCTCGAGCAGCGCCGGCTTAAGGTGCCGTCCGGAGAGCTCGGCGATGATGCGCCCGACCTTGGTCGAGCCGGTGAAGTTGACGCGCTTCACCGCCGGATGCGCGATCAGCGCCTCGACGATTGCCGCCGCGTCCTTCGGGTCGTTGGTGACGACGTTGACGACGCCCTTGGGCAGGCCAGCCTCGACCAGCACCTGGCCGATCAGGCGATGCGTGCCGGGGCACATTTCGGAAGCCTTCAGCACCACGGTGTTGCCGCAGGCGAGCGGCATGGCGAGTGCACGCGTGCCGAGGATGACCGGCGCGTTCCACGGCGCGATGCCGAGGCACACACCTGCCGGCTGACGGATCGCCAAGGCGAGCGTGCCCGGCTTGTCGGACGGAATAACCTCGCCGGAAATCTGCGTGGTCATCGCGGCCGCCTCGCGCAGCATGTTGGACGCCAGCATGACATTGAAGCCGGCCCAGGGTGCAGTAGCGCCGGTCTCTTCCATCATCAGTTTCGTGAATTCGCCAACTTTCGAAGCCATCACATCAGCGGCCTTCAAGAGCAGCGCACGGCGTTCACCGGGGCCAGTTTTCGACCACGTATCGAAAGCAGCGGCTGCAGCATCGACTGCGGCGTTGGCGTCGGCGATGCTCGCGGCCGCGGCGCGTGTCGCCAGCTTGCCGGTGAAGGGGTCCAGGCGCTCGTAGGACGCCTTGCCGGTCGCTTCCCTTTCGTCGCCATCAATCAGAAGTCCGATATCCATTGTTCTCTCCCTCGCTCCCGGTGGAGCGTTGCAAAATCAGAAGCCAAGCACTTCCGCGTTGATCGATGCTTCGAGGCCGCCGTCGACCGGCACGTTGGCGCCGTTGATCCAGCGCGCGGCATCGGAGCACAGGAACAGGACTACGGGCGCGATATCGCCCGATGTTCCAGCGCGCCCGACGCGCCCAATATCGCTATCGACCTTGGAAGCGCCAAGGACCGCGCGGAACTGCTTGAGGATCGGGGTCTCCACCGGGCCCGGGCTGACCGCATTGATGCGGATGCCGCGGCTCTTGAACAGCTCCCGATGCGCGGCGCGGAAGGTCCACAGGAGCAAGAGCTCCTTCGAGACCGGATAGCCTTCCTCGTTCTTGACCGCGTGGTCGGCGATCACCTTGGCGACATCGGGAAAGCCTTCGACGCTGACCATCGAGGCGGCGCGGTTCAGATTGGCGCGCCAGCCATAGCCGGCGATTGAGGCGACGTTGACGATGGCGCCGCCCTCGCGAAGTTTCGGCGCCAGCGCCTCGGAGAGCGCGCGCAAGCCGTAGAAGTTGACGGCGAGCGTTGAGGCTGCACCCGTGTTGCCGGACAGGCCGGCGACGTTGCACAGCGCGTCCAGGCGCTGCGGCAGCCGCGCGACGAGATCATCGACGCCGGCTTTGGACGAGATGTCGGCCTTGACGAAGATGCCCTGATGATCGGCTGGCTCGCGCATGTCGACGCCGATCACATCGGCGCCAAGTTGGCCTGCCAGTTCTGCCGTGCGGGCGCCGATGCCCGAGGCGACGCCGGTGATGAGGATCGTCTTGCCGAACAGCATGCTCACGCTTTCTCCCGAGATGTTGTTACCTGTGCCGGCGGAGCGGTCCCACCGGTCGTGTCGCTCGCGTTGACAGGAAGCCTGACGCGGTAGCCGACCGACAAGATGCGCCAGCCGAAGCGGTCTTCGAGCGTGCCCCACAGACCGCGCGGCAAGAGCAGCGAGAAGACCAGCGCCGTGGCGCCGAGGCCGATCAGGTACCAGACGCCGGTGCCGCCGAACCACGTCTCGATGATAAAGAACAGCAGCGCGCCGAGGATGGCGCCCTCGAAGGTGCCGATGCCGCCGACCAGCACCATGAAGATCATGTAGGCCGTCCACTGCACGCTGAAATAGGTTTTCGGCTGGAAGGTGATCGCGGTCGCCAGCCACAGCGCGCCGGCGACGCCGATGCCGAAGGCGGCGAGCACGAAGAGCAGCCGCTTGGTGCCGGTGACGCGCACGCCGACGGAGGCTGCCGCGTCCTCATTGTCGCGGATGGCGCGGATGGCGGCGCCCGTGCTGCCGCGCAGCAAGCCGAACAGGACGGCGAGCAGCGCCGTCATCGAGGCCAGCGCCAGCCAGTAGATCGTAACGCGCCTTGTCGACGCATCGTAGACGTTGAGCGAGATCAGCGACGTGCCCGTCTCGCCCTGGATCAGCCTGTCGAGATTGACGAGAAGGTGGGTGAGCGCTGCGATCACCCACATGCCGATGGCGAACTCGCCGTTCCTCAAGCGCAGCATCAACAGCGAGATCGGCCAGGACACAGTGCCGACGATGACCGCCGAAACGAACAGCGAGACGAACGGATTGAGCCCGGCATTGGCGAGCCGGATGGTGAAGTAGGCGCCGAGACCGAAGAACACCTGCTGGCCGACCGAGACCAGTCCACCGAAACCGGCGAGCGCATTCCACATCGCGGCGAGGATTACATAGATGAACAAAGCGGTCATGCGGTCGACCACGCCGGCGGAGAGGAACTGCGGCGCGACGGCAAGCAGCAGGATGATGATCGCGACGCCGCAGCCGGCGATGCGCGAGGCGACTGTTCCGCGCTCGATGACGGGGGAGGCGGTGCTCATGATGCCTTCCCCGTGGAGAGTCGGAGCAAACCACCCAAGCCAAGGCCGGAAGTGTAGAGCCGGATGAACAGCACGATCAGGAAAGCGATGTGGCCGCCGATGAGAAAGCCCTGCGGGTGCACGGTCGCACCGAGCGTCTGGGCGAGCGCCAGCACGATGCCGCCGATCAATGTGCCCCAGAGCGAACCGACGCCACCGATGACGGCCGCCTCGAAGGCGAACAGAAGTTGCGTTGCGCCAGCATAGGGATCGAAGGTGGCGCGCATGCCGAGAAAGGCGCCGGCGAGACCGACCGTGACCATGGCGATTGCCGCGGCGATCGCGTTGGCGCGGCGTGCGTCGACGCCGACAAGGCCGGCGGTATCGGGGTCTTCCGAAGTGGCGCGGATCGAGCGGCCGAGCCCGGTGCGGGTAAGGAAGAGCTGCAGTCCGCCGAGCAGGACGACGGCGGTGACGAAGATGATCACCGCGAGCTTGCCGACATAGAGGCTGCCCGGCCATTCCCAGGAATCGTAGGACAGGCTGCCGATGAAAGGCGCCAGTGAGCGCGTGTCGGCGCCGAACTGTTCGAACAGCACATTGTCGATGACGATGGCGAGGCCGAAGGTGGTGAGGATCGGTAAGAGCGCGCCGCCGCGCGCGCTGCGCTCGAGCAGGAAGCGCTGCAAGGCCCAGCCGATCACCGCCATCAGCGGCAACACGATTGCGAGGCCGAGGAAAGGCGGGATGTGGAAGCGCGAGGCAAGCAGCCACAGCGCGAAGGCCGACAGCACGGCAAGGCTGCCATGCGCCAGGTTGATGATGCGCATCACCGAGAACATGAAGGAGAGGCCGCAGGCGATCAGCGCGTAATAGCCGCCAAGCAGGATGCCCTGGACGATCTGGTTGGTCATGCCGGCACGCCTCCGGCGGCTTTGCGGTGCAGGCCGAAATAGGCTTTGGTCACCTCGTCGCGCGAGACATTCTTGCTGTCGCCTGCAAGCGCGACCCGGCCCTCCAGCATGCAGATGACCTTGCTGGAGACGGAGAGGGCGCGGTTAAGGTCCTGCTCGACCAGAATGATCGTCGTGCCGGAGCTGATCAGACCCCGAAGGGAGGCATAAACGCGGTCGACGACCAGCGGCGAGAGTCCAAGCGAGACCTCGTCGAGCAGGAGCAGGTCCGGATTGCTCATCAGCGCGCGGCCGATTGCCGTCGCCTGCTGCTCGCCGCCGGAGAGATGCCCGGCCTTGGCGTGACGGCGCGGCTTGAGGTTGGGGAAGGTTTCCAGCACGCGCTCGACGCTCCAGTCGCCGGGGCGGCCGGCGGTGCGGCCAAGCAGAAGGTTTTCCTCGACCGTCATCTGCACGAATAGCCGCCGGCCTTCTGGCACCAGCGCGATGCCCTTGCGGACGCGCTCGTGCGAAGGCACGCCGGAAAGGTCGGCGCCGTCGAAAATGACGCGGCCCGAAGCGGCCTGGTGCGCGCCGGCGATTGCCCTGAGCAAGGTCGTCTTGCCGGCACCGTTGGCGCCGACCAGCGCCAGCGTCTCGCCGCGCTCGACGCTGAAGCTCACCCCGCGCACCGCCTGCAGGAGGCCATGCCGGACGACCAGATCCTCGACCGACAGCAAGCTCATTTCGGACCTCCGCCGAGATAGGCGCTGATCACCTGCGGGTCGGCCATCACCCCCTGCGGGTCCCCGTCGGCGATAATCTTGCCGGCGTCCATGCAGATCAGCCGTTCGGCCACCTGCAGAAGGATGTGGACGATGTGCTCGATCCAGACGATGCCGATCCTGCGGCGGCGCAATTCGCGGATGGTCTCTACCAGCTCGCCGGCCTCGCCGTCGGTCAGGCCGCCGCCGATCTCGTCGAGCAGAAGCAGCGTCGGCTTCGCCGCCAGCGCGCGCGCCAGCTCCAGCCGCTTGCGGTCGAGCAAGCCAAGCGTCTCGGCGCGCCGGTTGGCGACGCCCAGCATGCCGCAGAGCTTCAGCGAGCCGAGCGCCTCCTCATAGGCCTCGTCGCGACCGAGGCCGGCGCCATGCGAGGCGGCGACGAAGACATTCTCGAAGGCGGTCATGCCGCCGAAGGGTTTTGGCACTTGGTGCGTGCGGACGAGGCCCAGCCGGCAGCGCTGCGTCGCCGGCAGCGTGGTCACGTCATCACCCTTGAAGGCGATGGTGCCGGCGCTTGGTGGATAGGCGCCGGAAAGCACGCTGAGCAGCGTCGTCTTGCCGGCGCCGTTCGGGCCGACGATGCCCACCGCCTCTTCGGCGCCCATGGCGAAGTCGATGTCGTCGAGCACCACAAGCGCTCCGAAGCGCTTGTGGATGCCGGCGGCACTGAGGATCGCACCGTTGGGCATGGCGTTCACGATGCGGTCCCTCGACAGATCAGCCGTTGTAAGGCTGGAGCTTGGCCTCGACCGGCACCTTCGGATCGGTGGCGTTCTCGGTCACGACATAATCGAGCGGGAACTTCGAGCCTTCCTTGGCGGCGACCCATTGCGTGCCGATGATCGGGCCGGGCGAGACGTTGGCGACTGGGCCGCTGGTGAAATCGACCTTGCCGATCATCGTCTCGGTCTTCAGCGTGCTCAGTGCCTTGGCGACCGCCGCCTTATCCTTGGCGTTGGAACTCGCCTTCAGGGCTTCGAAGCCGGCGTCGAGCAGCGACATCGAGGCGCCGAGTTGCTGCGTCCACTGCTTGCCGCTTGTCGCCTCGTAGCCATCGGCCAGTTCTGTCCCTGAGACGCCGGTCAGCGGCGACTTGTAGGGGAAGGCCTTGTGCCAATAGGCGGCACTCGCAATCTTCATGCCGAGATCGCCCAGCGCCTCGATGTCGGAGGGGAACAGACCGGTCTTGGCGACCTGGGCGATCTTGATCTGCCTTGTCAGGCCCTGCTGCGCGGCCTGGCGCCAGAAGGCGGCGAAATCGGGCGGGATCGGGAAGGAGTTGAAGATCTCGACTCCTTCCTGCTTGAACAGCGCGATCTGCGAGGAATAGTCGGTGGTGCCGGTCTCATAGGCGCCGGGATCGACGATCGTGAAACCTTGCTTGGCCAGAAGCGGCGCGAGGTTGGCGCGGATGGCGTTACCGTCGGCGTCGTTCGGATACATGACGCCGACCTTCTTGTTGGTCTCGATCAGGTTCCACTGCGAAATGTAGGTCTTGAAGAATTCGCCGACGCCGAAGCCGAAATGATAGGTCCATTTGAAAGGCGAGGGCGCGCCGGGCTTGGCGCCTCGGCCGAAATACCAGGCCTCCCACGGCATGACGGTCGAGAGGCAGGGCACGCCGGCTGCTTCGCAGGCATCCGCCACTGGATTGATCACCTCCGGCGTGGAGACGGCGAGCATCAGGTCGATGGCCTGGTTGTTGATCAGGTCTTTTGCCAACTGGCCGGCGCGGGACGGGTCGGACTGGGTGTCCTGGTCGAGGATATCGACGCTGTATTTCTTGCCGCCGAGCTCGATGCCGTTGGCCAGGGCCTTGCGGGCAAGGTCGAGCACATAGCCGTCGGTCTCGCCGAAGCCGGCGAGCGGGCCGGTGCGCGGGCTGACGAAGCCGACCTTGACCGTGTCGGCGCTTTGCGCGAAGGCCTTGCCGCGGCCGAATGCCAGTGCCGCGCCGCCGGCCACCGACGTGGCGATGAATTGGCGCCGTGAAATGCCCGATAGAGCGGGTTTGCTGCCGATAATGCGAGACATCTGCTCCTCCCTCAGTGGCCGTTCGACACGACGGCAAACGGGTCTTCCGTTTGCGGCCGGACGGCACGGCTCTCGATCCTCCGAGGTCACATTGCACTAGCGGTTTGGTTCGGTAAAATGATATTTTACGGTGTTTCATTAACCCCTAGGTTAGCGGAATTCGAACTGCCAGGGCCGATCGTCAGGCGTGGTGCCGCGCTGCCTCGCGGATCGTCTGCAAGAGGATGGTGAAGGCGGGCGAGGGCGCGGTGTCGGTGCGCATAGTCAAGCCCACCGGCCCTTTGGTTTCTTCCGTATCCACCGGCAGGGCGACGAAGGCGCCGCTGGCGATCTCGTTGGCGACGACGCCGGCCGAGATGATCCACACCGCGTTGCTCTGGCGCATGAAGGAGCGGCCGAAGGAATCGGAGACAGTTTCGATTTCCGTCGCCGGCGCGGTCATGCCGTTGGTGATGAAGAGCCGGTCGACGAAAGGCCGGATGACGGATTCCCGCGTCGGCATCAGGACGGGGAACTCGTCGAGCCGCGCGAAGATGTCGGCGCCCGGCTCGGACAGGGGATGCCCGGCCCGCACGACGAACAGCACTTGTTCGGAATAAAGGTGTTCGAAGAAGAAGCCGGTCATATGCTCGGGCGCCGCGAGCCGGCCGACCACGAGGTCGAGCGCGCCGACACGCAACTGTTCCAGAAGCACCGCGTTCTCGCCGGTGACGATCTTGAGCGCGGCGCCGGTGTTCTCCTCGAGGAACAGGTTCATGGCGAGCGGCATCACCCGCGCCGACACGGTCGGCAGCGCGCCGATACGGATCGGGTCGCGATTGAGGGCGCCGTCCTGGCGCACGGAATCGACGCCGCGCTTCAGCGCCGAAATCGCCGAGCCGGCATGTCCAAGGAAGATCTCGCCGAGACGCGTGACGCGAATGCCGCGCCCGTCGCGCTCGACCACCGCGACGCCCAGCGCTTCCTCCAACTCGCGCAAAGTCTTGGTGACGGCGGGCGCGCTGACATGCAGGAAGTCGGCTGCGCGCGCGACGCTGCCTTGCCGCGCGACTTCGAGAAACGCTTGGAGGTGGCGGAAGCGGATCCGGCTTTCGGCCATGGTTCGATAACCTCAGAGTTAATGAAACGCCGCAAAATATCATTTTACCGAACCAAATCGCTGGTGCAATGTGGCTTTGGAGGATCGAAATCGTGCCATTCGTCAGCATAGGCGGCGTCACGCTGCATCATCGCCATATCGAGGCGGCCGGCACGTCGCGTCCGATCATCTTCATCAATTCGCTGGGAACCGACTTCCGGATCTGGGACGATGTCGTCGCGAAACTGAGCGGCGAAATGCCGATGCTGATCTACGACAAGCGCGGCCACGGGCTATCGGATATCGGCAGCGGCGTGCGCTCGATCGATGATCACGTCGACGATCTGCTGGGCCTTATCGATCATTTCGGTTTCGGGAAGGTCGTGGTGTGCGGACTGTCGGTCGGCGGTCTGATCGCGCAGCGGCTCTATACGCGCCATCCCAAATGTGTGGAGGCGCTGATCCTCAGCGACACGGCGCACAAAATAGGCACCGCAGAGAGCTGGAACACGCGCATCGCAACTGTCGAGCGCGACGGCATCGAGGTGATCGCCGACGGCATCATGAAAGTGTGGTTCACGCCGGATTTCCATGCTCGTCGCGCGGCCGACCTGGCCGGTTGCCGCAACATGCTGACCCGGCAGGCGCTGCCGGGCTATATCGGTACCTGCATGGCGGTGCGCGATGCCGATTTCACCGACAGCGCGCGGCGCATCGCTGTGCCGACGCTCTGCATCGTCGGCGACCAGGATGGCTCGACGCCGCCGGATCTGGTCCGCTCGCTGGCCGGGCTGATCCCCGGCGCACGCTTCGAAGTAATCCGCAATGCCGCACACATTCCGTGCATCGAGCAGCCCGAAGCGCTCGTCAGTCTGATCCGCGATTTCGTCGCCTCGTTGCCCGAGGGAAAGCCTGCTCATGGATGATGTCACGAAGAACCGCTACCGGACCGGTCTCGAGGTCCGCCGCGCCGTGCTCGGCGACCCCCATGTCGACCGTGCCGAGGATACCGCCACGGATTTCGACCGGCCGTTCCAGCAGCTGATCACCGAAGCCGCCTGGGGAACCGTGTGGGCGCGACCGGGCTGGTCGAAGCGCGAGCGCTCGATCGTGACGCTGGCGCTGCTTGCGGCACTTGGCCATGACGAGGAAGTCGCCATGCATGTGCGCGCCACCGCCAATACAGGCGCCACGCGAGACGACATCTGCGAGGCCTTCCTGCATGTCGCGATCTATGCCGGCGTGCCGGCGGCCAACCGCGCCTTCAAGATCGCCAAGGAGGTGTTCGCGCAGATGGACGGAGCAAAGAGCGCCCATGGCTGAGCCCGGCTCAAACCGCGCGCCGGAAACCGGCGCCTTCTTCCAGCGCGACCGCCAGTGGCATCCGGCGGCCTTCACGCCGAACTATAAGAGCTCGGTTCTGCGCTCGCCACAGAAAGCGTTGTTGTCGTTCGACAACACGCTGTCGGAACTGACCGGTCCGGTGTTCGGGCACGCGATGCTCGGCGAGCTCGACAACGACCTGATCCACAATTTCGCCAAGGCCGGCGAGAGCGCCATTGGCGAGCGCATCATCGTCCATGGACGGGTGCTCGACGAGCGCGGCAAGGGTGTGCCCGGCGTGCTGCTCGAATTCTGGCAGGCCAATGCGGGCGGCCGCTACCGCCACAAGAAGGACGGCTATCTCGCACCGCTCGATCCGAATTTCGGCGGCTGCGGCCGCACGATCACCGGTGAAGACGGCAGCTACGCTTTTCGCACCGTCAGGCCTGGGCCCTATCCGTGGCCGAACGGTCCGAACGACTGGCGGCCGGCGCATATCCATTTTTCCGTGTTCGGCCACGGCTTCGCCCAGCGGCTGATCACGCAGATGTATTTCGAGGGCGATCCGCTGATTTGGCGCTGCCCGATCGTCGGCGGCATTTCCAACAAGGAAGCTGTCGAGGCGTTGATCGCCGCGCTCGATATGCAGTCGACCATTCCGATGGATGCGCTCGCCTACAAGTTCGACATCGTGCTGCGCGGGCGACGCTCGACGCTGTTCGAGAACAGGCCGGAGGGCAATTGATGGCGCAGTCGCTCGACCGGCTGAAGGAGAGCCCTTCGCAGACCGCCGGCCCCTATGTGCATATCGGGCTGACGCCGAATTTCTGCGGCATCGGCGGCGTCTATCAGAGCGACCTCGGCTCGACGATGCTCAACGGCGAGACCAAGGGCGAGCACATCGAGCTGCGCATCCGCGTGCTCGACGGCACCGGCACGCCGCTCAAGGACGCGCTGATCGAGATCTGGCAGGCGGATGCCAACGGGCTTTACAACTCGCCGGCCGAATTGCGCGGCGCTGCCGATCCGAATTTCCAGGGGTGGGGCCGGCAGCCGACCGACATGGAGACCGGCGTCTGCCTGTTCCGCACGATCAAGCCCGGCCGCGTGCCGTTTCGCGACGGGCGGCTGATGGCGCCGCACATCACGCTGTGGATCGTGGCGCGCGGCATCAATATCGGCCTGCTCACTCGGCTCTACTTCTCCGACGAGGAGAAGGCCAATGCCGAGGATCCGATCCTCGCCCGCATCGAGCATCGCGTTCGCGTGCCGACGCTGATCGCCGAGCGCCAGGGCGACACTTACGTCTTCGATGTCCACCTGCAGGGCGAAAAGGAGACGGTCTTCTTCGACAGCTGACCGCGACCAATATGACCGTTTCGCCCTTCGATCATCCACTGCTTTCCGGCCTGCTCGGCGACGAGGAGGCGGCCCGGCATTTTTCCGTCGAAGCCGATATCGAAGCGATGCTCGGTTTCGAGCGGGCGCTGGCCGAGGCGGAAGCCGAGTGCGGCATCATTCCGTGTGATGCCGGGGCGGCGATCTTGAAAGCTTTGGCCACGTTCCGGCCGGACACAGCCAAGCTGAGGGCTGGCGTCGGCAGGGATGGCGTCGTAGTGCCGGAACTGGTGCGGCAGGTCAGGGTGGCGGTTGGTGAGCCGCATGGCGAGTTCGTCCATTTCGGCGCGACCAGCCAGGACATCATAGATACCTCGCTGGTCCTACGTCTGCGCCAAGTCATCGACCATATCGGCCTGCTGCTTGGCGAGAATGTTGTGCGCCTCACCGGCCTCGAGCTGGAGTTCGGAGAACGTCAGTTCATGGCGATGACACGCATGCAGCCGGCGATCCCGATCACAGTGACCAATCGGACTGCTTCCTGGAGGGCCCCGCTCGAGCGTCACCAGCAGCGCCTTGCCGAAATATCCGGCGGTCTGCTGGCGCTGCAGTTCGGCGGCGCGGCTGGCACGCTGGAAAAGCTCGGCGACAAGGCCGCCGCCGTGCGCGCAGCGCTGGCCGCGAAGCTCGGTCTTGCCGATGCGCCGCAATGGCACAGCCAGCGTGACGCGCTTGCCGAGTTCGCCAGCTGGCTGTCGCTGGTGACCGGCAGCCTCGGCAAGTTCGGGCAGGATGTCGCGCTGATGGCGCTGACGGGCTCCGACATCAAATTGTCCGGTGGCGGCGGCTCGTCGGCCATGCCGCACAAGCAGAATCCGGTCAAGGCTGAAGCGCTGGTGGCGCTGGCGCGCTTCAATGCGGTGCAGCTTTCCGGGATGCACCAGGCGTTGGTGCATGAGCAGGAGCGCTCGGGTGCGGCCTGGATGCTGGAGTGGCTGATCCTGCCGCAAATGGTCGTGGCGACGGCGGCCGCGCTAAGGCTTGCCGCCGAGCTGACCGCGCAGATTGAGAGTGTCGGTCATTGATGCGCACGCAGGTCGCCATCATTGGGTCGGGACCGTCCGGCCTGCTGCTCGGCCAGTTGCTCGCCGGCATCGGCGTCGAGACCATCATTCTCGAACGATCAAGCCGGGAACATGTGCTCGGCCGCGTTCGTGCCGGCGTGTTGGAACAGGGCACGGTCGACCTGCTCGGCGAAGCGGGCGCGGCGGACCGGCTGCACGCCCAGGGACTGCCCCATGAAGGCATCTCGCTCGCCTTCGACGGCCGCGCGCATCGCATCGACATGAGCGCGCTCACCGGCGGCAAGCATGTCACCGTCTATGGCCAGACCGAGGTGACGCTCGATCTGATGCAGAAGCGCGAGGCGGGGGGACTTCAGACCGTCTTCGAAACGTCGAATGTCGCGCTGCATGATTTCGACGGCGCGTCGCCCTTCGTCACCTACGACAAGGATGGCGCGACGCATCGCATCGATTGCGAGTTCATCGCCGGCTGCGATGGCTATCACGGCGTCAGCCGCAAGTCGGTGCCGCAGGGCGCGCTGAAGACGTTCGAGCGGCAGTATCCGTTCGGCTGGCTGGGCGTGCTGGCCGAGGTGCCGCCGGCGGACCACGAGCTGGTCTATGCCAATCACGAGCGCGGCTTCGCGCTCTGCTCGATGCGCTCGCCGCAGCGCAGCCGCTACTATGTGCAGGTTCCGGCCGACGAGCGCGTCGAGGCCTGGTCCGACGACCGCTTCTGGGACGAGCTGCGCAGCCGCCTGCCGGCGCAAATAGCGGAAGCCGTCACCACAGGGCCGTCCTTCGAGAAGTCGATCGCCCCGCTGCGCTCCTTCGTCGCTGAGCCGATGCGCTTCGGAAAACTGTTCCTGGTCGGCGACGCCGCCCATATTGTGCCGCCGACCGGCGCCAAGGGCCTCAACCTCGCTGCCAGCGACGTGCGCTATCTCTTTGCCGGACTTCGTGAATTCTACCGCGAGAGGTCAGAGGCCGGGCTCGATGCCTATTCGACCAAGGCGCTGGCGCGGGTGTGGAAAGCGGTGCGCTTCTCCTGGTGGATGACGACGATGCTGCACCGCTTCCCTGAGACCGGCGAGTTCGGCCAACGCATCCAGGAAGCCGAGCTCGACTATCTTGTGCATTCGAAAGCGGCATCGACGGCGCTTGCCGAAAATTACGTCGGGCTGCCCTACTGATCGACTGGAGCGGTCAAACCCGTTCCAGCGCGATGGCGATGCCCTGGCCGACGCCGATGCACATGGTGGCCATGGCCAGCTTGCCACCGCGCTCGCTGAGCTCGAGCGCCGCCGTGCCGGTGATGCGGGCGCCGGACATGCCGAGCGGGTGACCGAGCGCGATCGCGCCGCCATTCGGATTGACGTGCGCGGCGTCCTCGGCGATGCCGAGCTGGCGTAGCACCGCGATGCCTTGCGAGGCGAAGGCCTCGTTCAATTCGACCACGTCGAATTGATCCGGGGTGAGGCCGAGGCGGGCGCAAAGCTTCTTCGTGGCCGGGGCGGGGCCAATGCCCATGATGCGCGGCGCAACGCCCGCGACGGCACCGCCGAGGATGCGGGCGATCGGCGTCAGGCCGTGCTTCTTCGCCGCTGCCTCGGAGGCGATGATCAGGGCAGCCGCGCCGTCATTGACGCCGGAAGCGTTGCCGGCGGTGACTGTGCCGCCCTGGCGGAACGGCGTCGGCAACTTGGCCAGCGTCTCGACGGTGGTGCCCGCGCGGGGATGCTCGTCCTTCGAGACGACGATCGCATCGCCTTTCCTTTGCGGGATGGTCACCGGCGTGATCTCCTTCGCCAGCCGGCCATTGGCCTGCGCGGCCACTGCCTTGTCTTGGCTGCGCACCGCGAAGGCGTCCTGGTCGGCTCGGGAGACGGAAAATTCCTCGGCGACGTTCTCGCCGGTCTCCGGCATGGAATCGACGCCATACTGCTTCTTCATCAGCGGGTTGACGAAGCGCCAGCCGATGGTGGTGTCGTAGATCTCGGCATTACGCGAGAAGGCGGTGTCGGCCTTCGGCATGACGAAGGGCGCGCGGCTCATCGATTCCACACCGCCGGCGATCATCAGTTCGGCCTCGCCTGATTTGATGGCGCGTGCGGCGATGGTGACGGCATCCATGCCCGAACCGCACAGGCGGTTGACGGTCGAACCGGGAATGTCCTGCGGGAGGCCGGCAAGCAGCAGCGCCATGCGCGCCACGTTGCGGTTGTCCTCGCCCGCCTGGTTGGCGCAGCCATAGACGACGTCGTCTACGGCGGTCCAGTCGAGACTCTTGTTGTGCTCGACCAGCGCTCGCAACGGGATGGCGCCGAGATCGTCCGCGCGCACGGAGGACAGTGAACCGCCGAAGCGGCCGATGGGCGTGCGGATGTAATCGCAGATGAAGGCTTCAGCCATTTATGCAGCTTTCCCTTTCGCGGTCCCTTGATGCGCTGCCTTGGTGCGGGCCTGCAGGTCGCGCAATGTCTTCAGCTCGAGTTCCGTCGGCGCTGGCGTCTCGTCAAGGGCCTCGGCGAACTTGACCGTCCAGCCACAAGTTTCCTGCACCTGCGCGCGCGTGACGCCTGGATGCAGCGACACGACGGTGAATTCCTTGGTGATCGGGTCAGGCTTCCAGATGGCGAGGTCGGTGATCAGAAGCGTCGGGCCGGCGGTATCGATGCCGAGCCGCTGGCGGTGATCGCCGCCGTCGCCATGACCGAAGGAGGTGAAGAAGTCGATCTTCTCGACCATGCCGCGCTTCGACTGCGGCATGGTGATGTAGACCTGCCGCGACGAGGTGGCGATCTCCGGCGCGCCGCCGCCGCCGGGCAGGCGGGTCTTGGGATGCGCATAGTCGCCGATGACGGTGGTATTGATGTTGCCGAATTTGTCGAGCTGAGCGGCGCCCAGGAAGCCGATCGAGATGCGGCCGCCCTGCAGCCAGTAGCGGAACATCTCCGGCACCGCGACGGTGGTGACCGCCGTCTCGCACAATTCGCCGTCGCCGATCGACAGAGGCAGCACGTCCGGCGCTGTGCCGATGGTGCCGCTCTCATAGATCAGCGTGATGTCGGGCGCATGCGTCAGCCGCGCGACGTTGCAGGCGGCCGACGGCGCGCCGATGCCGACGAAGCAGACATCGTCGCTTTTCAAGGCGCGGCTGGCGGCGATCGTCATCATCTCGTTGGGGGTGAAGCCCAGATTGCCGGCGTCGCTCATGCGGCTTTCCTCAAATGCCCGACGCGACCGGCAAAGTCGTCCGCGCTGCTCTCGATGACGTACTTCCGGATCCACGCCTGGAAGCGGTCGCGGTCGGCGGCGATCTCGTCCCATTCGAGATAGGCGGCGTTGTCGCGCTCGTAATAGCCATGCGTGTAGGAAGGATGCGAGCCGCCCGGGACGACCGAGATGGCGGCGATCGTCCAGCTCGGCAGCACGGTGAGGTTGGGGTGCAGATCGTCGAAATTGTCGACCACTTCTTCGACCGTCACCACCGCGCGCTTTGCCGCCAGCACCGCCTCCTTCTGGATGCCGATGATGCCCTCGACCAGCACGTTGCCCTTCCGGTCCGCCTTCTGCGCGTGGATGAAGGTGACGTCCGGCCTTATCGCCGGGACGGCGGCCAGCACCTCGCCGGTGAAGGGGCAGGTGACCGATTTGATGTTCGGATTGACCGCGGCCAGACCGGCGCCGCGATAACCGCGGAACACCGCGCAGGGCAGGCCGGCGGCGCCCGCCTCATAGGCGTTGGCCATGCCGGCGTGGCTGTGCTCCTCCACCTCGATGGCGCGTGGAAAGCCGTTCTCGATGGCGTCGCGGGCGCGTCGCAACAGGCCGACGCCCGGATTGCCGACATAGGAGAAGACGATCTTCCTGGCCATGCCCATGCCGATCATCTGGTCGTAGATCAGGTCGGGCGTCATGCGGATCAGCGTCAGGTCGCGAAAGCCCTGGCGGATCGCCTCGTGCGCGGCGGCGGTAGGGATCAGATGGGTGAAGCCCTCGAAGGCCACTGTGTCGCCGTCGTGCAGGTTGTCCGCGACGGCTTCCTTCAGCGGCAGAAACTTCACCATTTTCCCACTCCGGCAAATCGGAAAAGTTCGCATTGCGAACATATGTTTGATATGTGATACTTTTTAATCTGACCCGAATTGGGAGTCAATGTCATGGAAGCGGTGGCGGAGGATGAGGCTGGCTCACGCGATCATGTCGGCTCGCTGCAGCGCGGCCTGGCGGTGATGGAAATCCTCGCGCGCCATCCGGGCGGCATGACGCTGACTGAGATGGCGGAGGAGGCAGGTCTCGCCCGCGCCGGCGCGCGGCGCTTCCTGCTGACGTTGGTCGCCACGGGCTATGCGACGCAGTCCGGCCGGCTGTTCTCGCTGTCGCCGCGCCTTTTGACGGTTGCGCGGACCTGGCTCGGCGGCGCATCGCTCTGGACTTTCGCCGCACCCATCATGCGCGAGGTAGCGGGGAAATTCGACGAAGCCTGCAATGCGGCGGTGCTGTCGGGCGAGGACGTCGTCTATGTCGCGCGCATTCCAGGACGACGAATCTTGAGCGTGGCGCTCGATGTCGGTACGAGGCTGCCGGCCTATTGCACGTCGATGGGGCGGGTTTTGCTTGCCGGCCTGCCGGCGGACGATTTGAAGGCCTTCCTGGCGCAAGCGACCATCGAGCGGCGAACGCCAAAGACGATCACCAGCCGGGCCGCGCTCGGCAAGGCCATCGACAAGGCGAGGGCGGACGGCTTCGCCATCGTCGACGAGGAGCTGGAGCTCGGCCTGCGTTCGGTTGCTGTGCCGATCGTCGATCGCGCCGGCCGCACCGTCGCCGCCATCAACGTCTCGACGCAGTCGGCGCGTTTCTCGGTCGAGGCGATGGAGCGGGAGATACTGCCGGTGCTGCGGAAGGCCAAGCAGCGCGTCGAGGAATTTTTTGTTTGATCCGCTATTGTCGTCGGCGCTGCCAATTGTCTCAGGCGGGCGCTGCCCCTCATCCGGCTGCCGCCACCTTCTCCCCGTTTAGAGACGGGGAGAAGGAGCTGGCCGTTGACGCTTCATTTCTGATACGCTAATGAACAGGATTATACAGGTTCATTGAACAGGTATCGATATGGCTCGTCGCGCGATGCAGCTCTCTCCCGGCACGGGCAAGCCCGAGCAGATCGCGACGGTTCTGGAGCATGAGATACGCTCGGGCGTGCTCGGCTTCGGCGACCGCCTGCAGAGCGAGAACGAGCTCGTCCAACGCTTCTCCGTCAGCCGCAACACAGTCCGCAAGGGGCTCGAGGAACTGTCGAACCGCGGGCTGATCACCACCAAGGTCGGCATCGGTTCCTTCGTCACCTTCGACGGCATGCCGGTCGACGACGCGATCGGCTGGTCGCGCGCGCTTGCCAATGCCGGCGCCAATGCCGAGACCCGTACCTTGCGGCTCGAGATCATCGAGGACGCTGAACTGGCGGCGAGGCTCGGGGTTGAGAGCCCATCCTTCATCGCCGTCGACCGTGCCCGCACCAATGCCGATGACGGCCACGCCATCTCGATCGAGCGGAGCCGCCTGCCGCTGTCGCCCGAACTGGAAGACATTCCCTTGCGCGGCCTGCGCGAAGGCACGCTGCACCAGACGCTGCGCGGGGCGGGGCTCGTGCCCGATCACGGCGAGGAGTGGGTCGATATCGAAATGCTGAGCGCCGCCGACGCCGCGATCCTCGCCTGCGCGCCCGGCACGCCGTTTCTGCGCACGCGCCGGCTGACGCGCGCCGCCGACGGGCGCGCCATCGAATTCGTCACCAGCCTGCTCAACCCGGCGCATTTCGCGCTGCATCTGGAGTTCTGAGCATGGTGGGGGAGGCGATAGATCGGGCCATGGGCGCGCTGATCGGCGGGGCGCTGGGCGACGCGCTGGGCATGCCGACGCAGCTTCTGTCGCCGGGCCGCATCGCCGAACTTTACGGCCATGTCGAGGATTTCGTCGCACCCTCAGCCGATCACCCGGTGTCGAAAGGGCTGCCGGCCGGCGCGATCACCGACGACACCGAGCAGGCGCTGCTGCTCGGCCGCATCCTGGTCGAGTCCGGCGATCGCTTCGACCATGCACACTGGGTCAACGCGCTGCTCGGCTGGGAGCGCGACGTCAAGGCACGCGGCAGCTACGACCTGCTCGGACCATCGACCAAGCGCGCCATCGACGCTATCAACAGCGGTGTGCCGGCCGAAGAGGCCGGGCGCGCCGGCGACACCAATGGCGCGGCGATGCGCATCGCGCCGGTCGGCATCATGATGCCGCCGGAGCCCCTTGCCGCACTCGTCGCCAAGGTGGCGGAAACCTGCCGGGCCACGCACAACACATCCATCGCAATAGCCTCCGCCAGTGCCGTTGCCGCCGCTGTCAGTCTCGGCGTTTCGGGCGGCGACTGGCGCGCCGCTTCCGGTCATGGGGTCGCGGCGGCCAGACTTGGCGCCACGCTTGGCCATTGGGTCACCGGCGGCGACATCGCCGCGCGCATTGTCTGGGCGCAGGAGCTTGTCCGCGGCAAGGCGGAGAAGGAAGCCATCAAGCTGATGGTCGACCTGATCGGCACCGGCGTCGCCAGCCAGGAATCGGTGCCGGCCGCCTTCGCGGTGCTGGAGGTCGCGCAAGGCGACGCCTGGCGGGCTGCTGTCATTGCCGCCAATCTCGGCGGCGACACCGACACGATCGGGGCGATTGCCGCCGGCATGGCCGGCGCCTGCGCCGGCCTGTCGAAGCTGCCGCAGGACCGCATTGCCGAGCTGAAAGGCATCGACATCGCGGAGGTCCGCGCGCTGGCTGCGGATCTGGTCGTGGCCCGGACGGCCAAGACCGGTCCAGGCAAGGAGGACGCGGCGTGAGCGGTCGGCTCGTCCATGTCGGCAGCGCGGTGGTGGACTACGTCTACCGCATCGACACCTTGCCGGCAGCCGGCGCGGAAAAGACCGCGTCAGCTTACGCCCGCGTCGCCGGCGGCGGTTTCAACATGATGGCCGCCGCAAGCCGCACCGGCATGAAGGTTGTGTTCGGCGGCCAGCTCGGCACCGGGCCGGACGGAGACTTCCTGCGCGCCGCCTTCGCCGCCGAAGGCATCGAGACGCTGACACCGCCGTTGCCCTTGATGGATAGCGGCAATTGCGTCGCCATGATCAGCGGCGACGCGGAGCGCACCTTCGTTTCGTGGCCGGGCGCCGAGAGCCGGCTCACACCGGACATGATGAAGCCGGTCCAAGTCGTTTCGGGCGACTGGGTTTTCACCTCGGGCTATACGCTGAGCTATCCCGGCAGCCGCGATGCGCTGGCCGGCTGGATCGAGGCGCTGCCGGCAGGCATTCCTTTCGTCTTCGATCCGACGCCGGTGATCGCCGATATTCCGCGCCCGATCCTCGACAGGGTGCTGGCGCGCACGACCTGGCTGAGCTGCAATACCAATGAGGCCGCCGAAATAGCGGGTGCCGGCGACGCCCAGACCGTCGCCATCCGGTTGCTCGCCGAGCATTGCCCCAGCGCCGAAGGCGTCGTCATCCGTGCCGGCGCGCGTGGCTGCCTGGTGCGCATGGCCGACGGCGGCACCCGCGCGGTGCCGGGTTTCGAGGTCGAAGCCGTCGACACCAACGGGGCCGGCGACACGCATATCGGCGCCTTCGTCAGTGGCCTTTCGCGCGGCATGTCCGCTTGCGAGGCGGCACGCTACGCCAATGCCGCCGCCGCGCTTTCGGTCACTCGCCATGGCGGGTCCTCGGCGCCGACCGACACGGAGATCCAGGAATTCCTGACCGAGCGCGGCGAAGCGATGACCGCGCCTGGCCGGGCGGACGCGACTGCAACTTAACAAGCCCGTCAATCGGGCAAACGATGAGAGGAAAAGAACATGCGCATGCCCAGACTGACCGCTTTTCTGACGGCCACCGCCGTCTTCGTCTCCGCATTGACGTTTGCCGCACAAGCCGCTGAGGAAGTGCATGTGCTCAACTGGAAGGGCTACGGCGCCGACGAGCCGTGGGCGGTCGCCAATTTCGAGAAGGCGACCGGCTTCAAGGTGGTCAACGACTTCTTCAACTCCGAACAGGAGATGCTGACCAAGATCCGCACCAATCCCGGCCTCTACGACGTCGTTATGATCAACGCCGCCTTCAACGACCAGGCGATGGCCGGCAAGCTGATCCAGCCGATCGACGTCTCGAAGCTTTCCAACTACGCCGATATCGCCAAGGACAAGGCCGGCTCGCCGATGCTCAACCATGACGGCAAGGTCTATGGCGTGCCGTGGGTGTGGGGCCTGACGGCTCTGGCCATCAACGAAAAGTCCTTCGACAAGCCGCCGACGAGCATCGCCGAAATGTGGGACCCGGCGCATAAGGGCCGCGTCATCATCCGCGACGACGCCGTCGAGGCGGTGCAGTTCGGCGCGATCGCTTCGGGTCAGAACATCAACGACATCAAGGATATGGACGCGGTCAAGGCGAAGCTCACCTCGCTGATGCCGCAAATCAAGACCTTCTGGAGCTCGGAGAACGACTGGAACCAGATGGTCGCTTCCAACCAGATCGACATCGGCACCTATTGGAGCGGCTCGGCCGACCGTGCCAAGACGCATTTCAAGCTGCCGGTCTCCCTCGTCATCCCGCAGGAAGGCGCCGTCGCCTGGCTCGACGCCTTCTCGATTCCCGTCGGCTCGAAAAACGTGGCCGGCGCCGAGGCCTTCATCAACTACATGATCGACCCGAAATTCTATGTCGAATGGGTCACCAAGGTCGGCGCGCCGGTTTCGGCCAACACCAAGGCGGTCGACGCGCTGCCCGAGGATGCCTTCAACCGCAAGGTCATGGGCAGCCCCGACGTCGCCAAGCGCATCCAGTTCCAGGCGCCGGTCACCGACGAGCAGCGCGAGAAGTATCTGGCGCTGTGGCAGGAGCTGAAGGTCAACGTGAAGTAAGGCGTCATTCGGGGAGGAGAGGCAATGGCTGACCAGCTTGCGATCGGTTCGCGCCGCGGACTGAAACCGGCGCTGCCGCTTCTCCTTCCCGCCTATCTGTGGCTGACGGTGGCGATCTTCCTGCCGCTGTCGGCCATGGTCTTCTTCTCCTTCATGACCGACCTGCCGCTGGCCGGAAAGGAATGGTCGTTCACGCTCGGCAATTACGCCGCCTTCTTCTCGCAGAGCCTCTACTCGACGCTTCTGTTCGCCTCGTTGCGGCTCGGGCTCGAGGTGACGCTGTGGTGCGTCGTCATCGGCTATCCGGCGGCCTATGTGCTGGCCAAGGTGCTGAAGGGGCGCAGCCGCGAGGCGATCTTCCTGCTCGTCATCCTGCCCTTCTGGTCGAACGGGCTGGTGCGCATCTTCTCCTGGGCAATGGTGCTGCGCGAAGGCGGCATCCTCGACACGGCGCTCAACGCGGTGCTGCCGTTCAAGATCAACATCGATCTCATGTATTCCTATCCGGCCGTCATCATCGGCCTGGTGCACTCCTATGTGCCCTACATGGTGCTGACCTGTTATCTCACGCTGCAGGCGATCGACGACTCGCTGATCGAGGCCGGCCGCTCGCTCGGCGCCTCGCGGCGGCAGGTGCTTTGGCGGGTGATCATCCCGCTGTCGATGCCAGGGCTGATCGCAGGCTCGGCGCTGATTTTCGTGCCGGTGGTCGGCTCCTTCATGGAACCGCGCATCCTCGGCGGCCGCACCGGCACCTTCTACGGCACCGTCATCGAGGACCAGTTCGTCGCCGTCTTCAACTGGCCGCTGGGCGCAGCACTTTCCTTCATCCTGCTCGCGGTCGTCCTGATCATCCTGGCGCTGGCGGCACCGGTCCTGCGGAGGGCCGGCTGATGGCGACGACGCGCACCATCGAATGGCTCGGGCGTTTCTACATCGTGCTTTTGCTCGGCTTCCTCTATCTGCCGATCATCATCATGGCGGCGATGTCCTTCAACGCTTCGCCCTTCTACCAATTGCCGTTCGAATGGACGACGGATTGGTATCAATCGCTGTGGCAGAACGACCAGCTGATCGCGGCGACCTGGAACAGCATCGAGATCGCGATCATCACCACTTTGATCTCGACCGTGCTTGGCTCGATGGCCTCTCTGGCGCTCTATCGCTACGAGTTCCGCGGCAAGAAAGTCCTGCAAGCGCTGCTCTTCCCGCCGATCGCCATTCCGTGGCTGATCACCGGCACGGCGATGCTGATCTTCTTCTTCGGCGTCGGCATCGGCCGCGGCCTGGTGGCCATCCTGCTCGGCCATGTCGCGCTGGCGCTGCCCTATGTGATCGTCGTCGTGTCGGCGAGGCTCCAGACCTTCGCGCCGGAGCTGGAAGAGGCGGCGCGCTCGCTCGGCGCCAACCAGTGGCAGGTGACCATGCGCGTGACCTTGCCCTGGATCATGCCCGGCGTGATCGCCGGCGGGCTGTTCGCCTTCGCGGTGTCGTTCGACCAATTCGTGGTCTCCTACTTCCTGTCGACGCCCGGCCAGACGACGCTGCCGGTCGAAATCTATGCCGCGATCCGCAAGGGTTTTACCCCTGAGATCAACGCTGTCTCGACGATCATCATCGTCGTGTCGATGGCGCTGATGCTGCTCACGGCGCGCTTCTTCAAATTCGGCGGAGAGAAATAATGGCTGGCGTCCAGGTCGCGAACGTCTCCCGCAGTTTTGGCGCGCACAAGGCGTTGGATAACGTCTCGATCGATTTCGCTGATGGCGGCTTCTATGCGCTGCTCGGGCCGTCCGGCAGCGGCAAGACCACGCTGCTGAGACAAATCGCCGGCTTCGATTTTCCGGATGCTGGGCGCATCGCCATCGGCGGCGAAAGCGTCGAGCGCGTGCCGGTCGAGAAGCGCCGCATCGGCATGGTGTTCCAGAACTATGCGCTGTTCCCGAATATGAGCGTCGCCGACAATGTAGCGTTCGGCCTCTCGGTGCGCGGCGAGCCGAAGGCGACGATCGCCACCGAGGTGCAGCGCGCGCTCGACCTCGTGCAGCTCGGCAAGCTCGGAGGGCGAAAGCCGCACCAGCTTTCCGGCGGCCAGCGCCAGCGCGTGGCGCTGGCGCGCGCCATCGTCACCAAGCCACGCGTGCTCCTGCTCGACGAGCCGCTCGGCGCGCTCGACAAGGCGCTGCGCGTCGACATGCAGATCGAGCTGAAGCGCATCCAGCGCGAGATCGGCATCACCACCATCTTCGTCACCCACGACCAGGAAGAGGCGCTGACGATGAGCGACCGCATCGGCATCCTGCGCGATGGCCGGCTGGTGCAGGAGGGACCGCCGGAGGAGATCTACGACCGGCCGCAAAGCGAATTCGCCGCGACCTTCCTCGGCGACGCCAACATCTTTCGCGGCGATGCCACCGGCTCCGGGATCAAGCTGCCCGACGGCACGACGATCGCGGCCTCCACAGGCGCCTCGGTGCCGGCCGGCGCTAAGGCAAGCTGCGCGGTCCGGCCGGAACGCATCCGGATTTCGACCGGTGCGGCAAAGCCCGACCCGGCCAATGCCAACATGCTCACGGGACAGGTCTCGAAGCGCATCTTCGCCGGCAACAACAGCACCTATTTCGTCGACCGCGATGGCCAGACGCTGAAGGTGATCGTCCAGAACACCGGCGCTGAGCGGCTGGCCGAGGGCCAGCCGGTGGTGCTCAGCTGGTCGCCGGACAGCACGGTGCTGATCGCGGCCGCCTGATCTCGCTGATGGGAAATGATGGCGCGGGCCTTGGCTGAGGCCCGGACCATCGCGTTATATCCAGTCCTCGACGGGAGGAATGGATGGCGAGCACGGGTTTCGAGCCGGACGTAAAGGTCCGGGTCAAGGACTACCGGATCGGCTGCATCGGCGCCGGCATGATCATGGCCGAATGCCATCTCGCCGCCTATGCGCAGGCCGGCTTTCCGGTCGTGGCGATTGCCTCACGCACGAAGGCGAATGCCGCGAAGGTGGCGGATCGCTGGCAGATCCCGACCGTCCACGACACGCCGGAGCAATTGATCGAGGATAGCCGCGTCGAGATCGTCGACCTTGCCTTTCCTCCCGACCAGCAGCCGGCTCTGATCCGCCATGCGCTGAAGCAGAAGCACACCAAGGCGATCCTGGCTCAGAAGCCGTTGGCGCTGTCGGTCGAGGAAGCGGTGAGGCTGCGCGACGAGGCGGCTGCCTCCGGCAAGATCCTCTCGGTCAACCAGAACATGCGCTACGACCAGTCGATGCGCGTGTTGAAGCAGATCATCGACAGCGGCGCGCTCGGCGAGATCGTCTTTGCCGAGATCGACATGCACGCGATCCCGCATTGGCAGACCTTCCTGGCCGGTTACGACCGGCTGACGCTCGCCAATATGAGCGTGCATCATCTCGACGTGCTGCGCTTACTGTTCGGCGATCCGGACGAGATCACCACGCTGACGCGCAAGGACCCGCGCACGAAATTCGACCATTCCGACGGCATCACCGTGTCGACGCTGCGCTTTCCTTCCGGCGTGCTCGCGGTATCGCTGGAGGATGTCTGGTCCGGTCCGCGCCAGGACGGCTATGACGACGACCAGCATATCGCCTGGCGCGTCGACGGTACCAAGGGTGTTGCCAAGGGCACCATTGGCTGGCCGAAGGGCGTCGCCTCGACGCTGACCTATGCCTCGACCGAGACGACGGGCGGGAAATGGGTCAGCCCAAGCTGGGAGACGATGTGGTTTCCCCATGCCTTCATTGGCGTCATGGAACAGCTCCAGCATGCGCTGAAGACCGGCACGCCGCCGGCGCTCTCCGTCGCCGACAACGTCAAGACGATGGCGCTGGTCGAGGCCGGCTACCGGTCGATGTCCGAAGGCCGCACCGTCAAGTTGTCCGAAATCCGCGTCGACTGAGGCAGCCGAAAGACGCGGCAACTGAATCGCTTACCCGGAGGACTTCACCTCATGATGCAGGCAGGTATCTTCACAGGCTATTTCCCCTACGAGCTGGAGGAATCGGCAAGGCGCATCCGCGCGCTCGGCTTCAACACCGTGCAGCTCGACCTGCATTTCAAGGATATCGACCTGTCGGCCGGGCAGATCACGAAGGACAAGGCGAGGAAGGTGCGCGACACGTTTCGCGACCACAACCTGCCGGTCTGCTGCGTGTCCGGCTACACCAACATCATCCATCCGGACAAGGGAGAGCGGGACAGG
Organism: Mesorhizobium sp.; assembly: GCF_004963255.1. Classification (GTDB taxonomy): domain Bacteria; phylum Pseudomonadota; class Alphaproteobacteria; order Rhizobiales; family Rhizobiaceae; genus Mesorhizobium. Next base: position 125,239 of record NZ_SUGA01000014.1, read on the forward strand.
CGGCTTGCCTATCTGAAGGAGATCATCCGCAACGCGCGAGACTTCGGTTCCCCCTACGTGATCTCGGAGACCGGCACCTACAACACCGAGTCCGACTGGGTGCATCACCCCAAGAACAAGACCGAGGAAGGCTTCGAGGAATGCCGCAAGGTGATCTCCGACCTCGCCCGGACGGCTTACGACCACGGCGCGGTGTTCCTGCTCGAGACCTATGTCAACAACGTCGTCGGTTCGGTCGAGGAGACGGTGAAAATGTTCGCGCAGGTCGACCATCCCGGCCTTGGCCTGCTGATGGACCCGACCAACTATTTCGAGGCGCACAATATCGACCGCATGGACCAGGTGCTGAACCAGGTGTTCGACACGCTGACCGACAAGATCAGGATCGCGCATGCCAAGGACGTGAAGCGTTCGGGCAGCGACAAGACGGAAAAGCATGCCGATATCGGCGACGCAGACGCGCATGAGGGACTGACCTTCCGCGGCGTCGGCGAGATCGAGTTGCCGGCGCCGGGGCTGGGCGCGCTGAACTACGACCTCTATCTCAAGCGGCTCAGCGAGAAGCATCCGAACATCCCGGTGATCATCGAGCATCTGACCGAGGACGACGTGCCGCGCGCCAAGACTTTCCTCGACGGCAAATTCCGCGCGAACGGGCTTTGATTGCGGGGAGGGATGATGACGACGGCCTCCAGCACCAAGCGCGACTACAGCCTTGTTGGCGAAAGCACGCGCAGGGCGATCGAGACCGGGCTCGCCTCGGCCGAGTGGTACCACACAGATGTACCGCGCAAGACCATGAAGGAATTGATGCAGCGCTCGGACGGGCCGGCGATCCGCGATACCATCATCTGGATCGCCGCGGTCCTGGGCTCGGCACTCGGCATCGTCTGGTTCTGGGGCACGTGGTGGGTCGTGCCGTTCCTGTTTGTCTATGGCGTGCTCTATGGCTCGTCGAGCGACTCGCGCTGGCATGAATGCGGCCACGGCACCGCCTTCCGCACGCGCTGGATGAACGATGTCGTCTACCACATCGCTTCCTTCATGCTGATGCGCAATCCGGTGCAGTGGCGCTGGAGCCATGCGCGCCATCACACCGACACCATCATCGTCGGCCGTGACGCCGAGATCGCGGTGATGCGGCCGCCGGATTTGCTCAAGGCGGCGCTGGCCTTCACCGGCATCCTCGACATCCGCTATTCGCTGCCGACGCTGCTGCGCCAGGCCTTCGGCACATTGTCGGAGGACGAGAAGAGCTACATCCCGCAGATGGAGCAGCACAAAGCGGTGATCGCGGCGCGCTGGCACATGGTGGTTTACGCCGCGACGATCACTGTCGCGATCGCGCTTGGATCATGGATACCGCTGGTGCTGATCGGCCTGCCGCGCCTCTACGGCACCTGGCACATGGTGCTGACGGGGCTGCTGCAGCATATTGGGCTCGCCGACAACGTCACCGATCACCGGCTCAACACGCGCACCGTCTACATGAACCCGGTCAGCCGGTTCATCTACTGGAACATGAACTACCATGTGGAGCATCATATGTTCCCGATGGTGCCTTACCACGCGCTGCCGAAGCTGCATGAGCTGATCAAGCACGATCTGCCGGTGGCGAACCCGTCCATGTGGCACGCCTATCGCGAGGTCTGGCCGGTGCTGCTCAAGCAGCTGAAATACGAGGATTTTTACCTCAAGCGGGAATTGCCGCCGACGGCCAAGCCCTATCGCGGCGAGTTCCATGATCTCGACATAACGGCCGCGGCCGCCGAATAGGCGCTGCGGCAACTCGGAGATAGACGATGGCGGACTGGGTCGAAGCATGCGCGGTCGATGACGTGGACGAGGAGGACGTGATCCGATTCGACCATGGCGGCCGCAGCTTCGCGATTTATCGCTCGCCGGACGACGCTTTCTTCGCCACCGACGGGTTCTGCACGCATGAGAAAGCGCATCTCGCCGACGGGCTGGTGATGGACGACATCATCGAATGCCCCAAGCACAATGGCCGCTTCAACTACAAGACCGGCCAGGCCAAGGGCGCGCCGGTCTGCATCAACCTCAAAACCTATCCGGTGAAGATCGAGGCCGGTAAGGTGATGATCGATATCGGCTGACAGCAACGCGCAGCAACACATGGAGGGAACCGAAGTCCGATGAGCCGAAAGAGACCGACCGTCGCGGATGTGCGCGCCATGAAGGGCAAGCGGCAATTGACCATGCTGCGCGTTCTGACGCTGGAGGAGGCTGAGGCCGCCGAGCGCGCCGGCATCGACATCGTCTCGGTGACGCCGGAACTGGTGCTCAATCCGCAATATCGCGACGCGGCGCCCAGCCTCTTCACCATGCCCGGCGAGAACTTCTTCGAGATCGGCACGGCGGACGATTTCCTGCGTTGGGCTTTCCGGCTCTACAAGGCCGGCGCGGACGCGGTCTATTGCAGCGCCGGCTATGCCACGATCAAGCGCATGGCCGACGACGCCATTCCGGTAATCGGCCATGTCGGACTCATTCCCTCTCGCGCGACCTGGACCGGCGGTTTCAAGGCCGTCGGCAAGACCGCCGATACGGCCATGCAGGTGTTCGAGGCGGTGAAGCAGTTGGAAGCCGCCGGGGCGATCGGCGCCGAGATCGAGGTGGTGCCGGTGGAGGTGGCGAAGGCGATCTCCGAGCGCACTTCGTTGATCATGCTGTCGATGGGCGCGGGCACGGGTTGCGACGCGCAATATCTGTTTGCAGAGGATATTCTCGGCGCCAATCGCGGTCACATGCCGCGCCACTCGAAGGTCTACCGCAACTTCGCCGCCGAATATGACCGGCTGCAGCAGGAGCGCATCGCGGCGTTTTCCGAATATGTCGCCGACGTCAACAGCGGCGCCTATCCGGAAGACAGGCACATCGTGCACATGGATCCGGACGAGCTCACCCTCTTCATGAAGAAGGTGGACGCAAAGGTTTGAGCGGGCGGCGTTAGAGCAATTCCAGGAAAAGTGTGAGCGGTTTTCCGTCAGGAATTGCGTCAAACAAAGAGATAGAGCGGTTCGGCGTTTCCGTGAAACGGTGAAACGCTCTTGGTACGGCGAAACTAGGCCCGCCAGGTTCCGTCGGCGAGCGCAGCGTAAAGCGTGTTGGCGCTGGTCCCCAGCGGCCGGTCTTCCTTGAGCGTCGAGACATGAGAGCGGACCGCTGCGTGGATCACCCCGGTTGCCGGCGCCAGCACCAACCCTTCGCGCAGGTCCACGGCCTGGGCCGCCGCCATCAACTCCAAGGCGATCAGACGCCGCCACAGCACGATCATCTCGGCACATTTGGCGATGGTGAGCGGTGTCTGGGTGGCGTGATCCTCGACGCCCTCCGACACCGGCAGGAAGTCGAGCATTGCTGGATTGGCCTTCTGGCGGATGCCGGCGAGGATTGCGGTGACCGTTTTCTGCAACGGCACGAAGCCGGCTGATGCGCCGCCGGACGGCGACAGATATTTTGGCAGGCCGTGGCGGCTGGAGCCGGTGAGCTGGATGAAACGGGCGGCGCAGGCTGCCGCACATTGCGCAATAGCCAAGCCAAGCGTCTCGAAAGCGAGCGCCAGCGACGAGGTATGGAAATTGCCGGTCGACAGCACGAGCGCGTCCTCCGCAAGCACCAGCGGGTTGTCGGCGGCCGCGTTCAGCTCGATCTCGACCGCCAGCCTGGCGTGATCGATCGCCTGGATCAGCGCGCCGTGGATCGAGGGCATGCAGCGGATCGAGAGCGGATCCTGAATGGTAGTCGGCGCCGGTTCATGGTCGCGCGCGAGCAGGTCGCGCAGCGTCTTTGCGGCCAGCGCCTGGCATGCCGCAGGGCGGGCTACATGCAGGCGCGGGTCCAGAATGGTGCGATTTGCGCCGAGCGCCTCCATGGTCAGCGCGCCGGCCTGTTGCTGCTGTTCCATCGCCGACAGGACGTCGACAAGTGCCAGCGCGCCGGCGCCAGCCGAGACCGCCGAGGCATTGATCAGCGACAGACCGTCCTTCGGCGCCAGACTGACCGGCGCCAGACGCGCCATCATCAGCGCCTTGGCAGAAGGCATGCGACGGCTCTGGTAATCAGCGTCGCCTTCGCCGATCAGCGTGTGCGCGATCGCCGTCATCAACACCAGGTCGCCGGCGCCGATCGAGCCCAGCGACGGCATGACCGGATGGACGCCGGCATTGAGGGCTTCGACGAGTGCGGTGAAGACATGCGGCGAGAGGCCGGAGCCGCCTGCCGAAAGCATGGCGATGCGGGCAAACATCACCGCTCGCACGGTTTGTATCGGCAAGGTTTCCCCGACTGCGGCGCCGCGTCCGTCGAGAAGCTGACGCTGGAAGGCGCTGGCATCACCTTCCACCGCTGTGCCGAGATTGGCGCCGAGACCGGTGTTCAGACCGTAGATATGCTGCCCGCCGGCCGCGGCCTCGTCGAGGACTTTTCGCGCCTTGCCGAGCTTCTCGATGACCAGTGGCGTGACCTCGACCTTGCAGGCATTGCGCGCGGCGGCAACCACATCCTCGATGCTGACGCCGGCGCCGGTGAGAACGAGCGGGCTCATGCGAAGCGCAGCCTCTGGCCGATGCCGTTTTCGCCGGCCTTGGCGAGCATGGCCTTGCCGAGCGCGATGTCGGAGAGCGAGAGGCCGCGATGCCAGAACAGGATCGTCTCGCCATCGCTTTGCCGGCCCGGCTTCAGGCCGGCCGCGATCTGGCCAAGCTCGGCGTGCAAAGTCGCCTCACTCAGCCGGCCCGTCTCGACATGGGCGCGCAGCGAGCCGAACTTGCCGCCCTTGCACTGGCCCCAGTCGTCGACGACGATCTTTTGCATGATGTCGGTGAGCGACAGCTCGACCGCGCTCATCGTGCCATAGGGCACGACCAGCGCGCCGCGCTTGATCCATTCGGTCTTGAGCAGCGGCTGCGGCTCCGGCAGCCGCGAGGCCTCGACGACGATGTCGGCGCCTTCGACGCAGCTTTTCCAGTCGGCCACCGCCAGGACCGGCTTGCCGAGGTCGGCCGCGAGTTTCGCGGCGAAGGCGTCGCGGCTTTCGGGCTGACGCGAATGGACTCGGATCTCGTCGAAGTCGAAGAGATGGTCGAGCAGCCGCACGTTCCAATAGGCGGTGCCGCGCGCGCCGATATGGGCGAGCACCTTGGATGACTTCTTCGCCAGATGCTTGGCGCCGATGGCGGTGACCGCGCCGGTCCGCATGTCGGTGATGACGGTGGCGTCGAGAATGGCGCGCGGCGTGCCGGTACGCGGATCGAAAAGATTGAGGATGCCGAATTCCGACGGCAGGCCGTGCATGTAATTGTCGACATAGTCGCCGACGATCTTCACGCCGGCGGCGTCGAGCGGCGCCACATAGCCGCGCAGCACGTTGAAGTGGCCGTGGAAGGACGGATCCGGCTCGAGATGGACGCGCGGCTCGATAACGGTCTGGCCCTTGCCCTGCGCGACGAGTCCGGCCTCGACGGCGCCAATGATCTCGGCGTCGGTCATGGCAAGCGCTTCGATGTCGAGAGCGTTGAGGTAGTCGATGTAGATAGGCTTCATGCGTTTCCCTCGGCCGGCCCGCGCTCTTCCATAACAGGCGGAGAGGCGACACGAAAGTTTGTTGGATAAGCTCTGGACTGGACTGGGCTTATGCTGTTCAACCACCGCGTCATGACCAGCATCCCCGACAACGCAGCCGTGTCCCCGTCCGCAGGTTCCGCGCGTCAGGCGCGTCGTGTCGCGCTGATCGTGGCGGTCGCCTTCTTCATGCAACTGCTCGATTCGACGATCATCTCGACGTCGCTGCCGCAGATGGGCCAGTCCTTCGGCGTGCCGGCGGTGGCGATGAGCATCGGCATCACCGCCTATATGCTGACCATGGCGGTGTTCGTGCCGCTGTCTGCCTGGCTTGCCGACCGTTTTGGCGCGCGCAATATTTTCCTCCTGGCGATCTCGCTGTTCACGCTGGCCTCGGTCGCTTGCGGCTTTTCGCAGAGCCTGATGCAGTTCGTCGCCGCCCGCATCGTGCAGGGCCTGGGCAGCGCGCTGATGACGCCGGTCGGCCGCATCCTGGTGTTGCGCAACGCCGAAAAGTCGGAGCTGCTCAACGCCACCGCGCTGATCACCTGGCCGGCTTTGTTCGCGCCGGTGGTCGGGCCGGTGCTCGGCGGTTTCATCACCACCTATCTCTCCTGGCACTGGAACTTCTTCATCAACGCGCCGCTGGGGCTTGCCGGGCTTGCGCTGGTCGCCCGCTTCGTGCCGGGCGACCGCGATTCCGAGGCGAAGCCATTCGACTGGCCGGGCTTTTTCCTCACCTCGCTCGGCCTTGCAGTGATGCTTTACGGGCTCGAACGCCTGGCGCATCCGCAGGACGGCCTGCTGCCGACGATAGGCTTCATCGGCATTGGCATCGTGATCGGCTGGCTCGCCGTTCGCCATCTCTTGCGGGCCCGGCATCCGCTGCTCGACCTTTCGGCCTTCAAGGTGCTGACCTTCGCGATCTCGACGCTTGCGGCGGGCACGGTCTTCCGCGTCGCCATCAACGCCACGCCCTTCCTGCTGCCGCTGCTGTTCCAGGTCGGCTTCGGGCTGCGTCCGGTCGATGCCGGCCTGTTGGTGCTGGCCTATTTCCTCGGCAATCTCGGCATGAAGACGGTCACGACACCGACGCTCAGGCGCTTCGGCTTCCGCACCGTGATGGTGGTGAACGGGGCGATTGCATCGCTGGCGATCATGGCCTGTGGCGCGATCTCGCCGCAGACGCCGCAGGTGCTGGTGGTGGCGCTGATGCTGGTCGCCGGTCTCACGCGCTCGATGCAGTTCACGGCGCTGAACACGCTGGCCTTCGCCGATATCGGCGCGCCGCAGCGAAGCTCGGCGGCGACGCTGTCCTCGATGCTGCAGCAAATCTCGATGCTGTTCGGCGTGGCGATCGCGGCGGCGGTCCTCAATTTGTCGCAGATCTTCAGGGGCGAAGCCTTGCCCGACCTCGTCGACTTCAGAATCACCTTCGTCGCGATCGGCCTGCTTGGTCTTGCCGCGGCGATGCGTTTCCTGGTGCTGCCGGCCAATGCCGGCGCCGAGGTTTCGGGGCACTCGACGAACAATTGAGGTCGCGCCGGGGGATTTCGCGGACTCAAATTCCGCCGGCCGCGTCGCCTTCGAACGGGTTCTTCCGCGGGCCGCGCGATTGGGGCAACGGATTGCCAAAAAGCCCAAGAGTTTCCGCCTATTGCGCCAGTTCCGGCAATCGATGCGTCCACTCGGAAAATAATCGGAGAGGGGCGGTTCTTGAACGCGGATTCATTTGACGAGCCGCTGTTGAGCCGATTAGCTTTCGTGCGGGGTGGCGGCCTTTAAGGGCCTTGCCATCGGGGCGAAAGACAAAGCGATGAACGCGATCGGCTGGCCGAACTGGAGGCGCCTTAATCAGGAAGGCATCGTCTTTGCCATCGCCATCCTTTTGTTCGCCGCCGCAGCGCTCAGTCTGCCCGGGTTCCTGACCGCCGACAATCTGGTGGCCATCGTCCGCTCCGTCTCGGTGCTCGGCATTCTGGCGCTCGGCATGGCGGTCGTCATCATCGGCCGCGGCATCGACCTGTCGGCAGTGGCGATCATGGCGATGTCGGTCGCCTGGTACCTGCAACTGCTCAACACCGGCACCTCGGACGGCTTGGCCTTCGCCTATGTGCTGGCTGGCGTTCTAGCTATCGGCCTGCTCAACGGCTTTCTGGTTGCCTATGCCGACGTGCCGGCGATCTTCGTCACTTTGGCCACCGGCTCCTTCGTGTTCGGCTATGTGCGCTCGCAACTGATCACGCAAGATGCCGTGCCGGTGCCGCAAGGCCATTGGGTGGAGCTGCTGGGCGGCGTGCGCTTCCTCGACATCCCGGTCGAGGTCTTCGTCTTCGCCGGACTGGCCTTCCTGGTCTTCCTGTTTCTGCGCTACACCAAATGGGGCCGCTTCATCTATTTCGCCGGCGACAATCCGGTCGCGGCGCGCAACATCGGCATTCCGGTGCGCCCGATGCTGGTGCTGCGCTACGCGCTTTCGGCGGTGGTGGCGCTGATCGCCGGCCTGCTCACGGCGGCCAGCCTGCATTCGATCAACACGCGCGTCGTCAATTCGACGCTGCTCTACGACATCGTGCTGGTGGCGGTGATCGGCGGCATCGGCCTTTCGGGCGGCAGGGGCGGGGTGCGCAACGTTCTGGTTGGAGCGGCGCTGATCGGCATCCTGCTCAACGCCATGACCATCATCGACATTCCGCTGCTCTACCAGAACCTGATCAAGGCAGCGATCCTGCTGGGCGCCATCATCGTCGACGGCATCATTAACCCGCGCGACGAGCAGACCGCGCAACAGGGCGACATTTAGAGCAGGTGGGCCAGCCCATCTGCTCTGGGGTACCCCGGAGCGATCGCGACGATCGCCCGGCAATGAAAACCGAACCAGAGGGTGTGACATGAGACTACTCAGAACATTGATGGCCGCCGCCACGGCGCTCGCCGTGACCGCCTTCGCGGCGCCGAGCTTCGCCGCCGACGATCCGGGCCCGGCCGCCTATGCCAAGGCGCTCAACGGCAAGCGCGTCATGCTGGTGCCGCTGGCGATGGGCTTCGACCTGGCGCAAGGCTGGGCGCATTACCTGAAGAAGGAAGTCGAGGCCTGGGGCGGCACGTTCGAGACCCGCGATCCGAACTGGGTCGTCGATGCCGGCGCGCAGGCGATCACCGACGCCATCGCTTCCGATACCCGGCCGGATGTTCTGATCATCCACGCGCCTGACCTCAACTCCTATTCGAAGCTGATGAAGAAGGCGCAGGCCGCCGGCACTTATGTGATCCTGGTCGACAATCCCGCAAACTTCCCCGCCGATGCCTTCGTCGGCAGCGACTGGGACAAGCTCGGCCAGCTCGAAGCGGAAGCGGCTATCAAAGGCTGCGGCGAGAATTCGTCCAAGAAGATCGGCCTCGTGCAGGGCGACCAGGCGAACTCGTCCAGCCTCTACCAGTATGCCGGCATCATGAAGGTGCTGGAGAAGCATCCCGACTTCCAGGTCGTCGCCAAGCCGGATTCCAACTGGGACGCGACCACTTCGCGCAATGTGACGACGACGATGCTGCAGCAGCACCCCGACATCTGCTCGATCATCGACTTCTGGGACGGCGACGCCACCGGTGCCTCGGCCGCGATCCGCGACGCCAAGCTCGACGGCAAGGTGTTCCTGGTCACCACCGGCGGCGGCGAGAAGGCGGCCGACTGCGACAAGCTGAACGACGGCACCTACGGCGCCGTGGTGATGACCGACCTCGCCCGCCAGTCGGGCGACATGAACGCCATCATAAAATTCCTGCTGCAGAGCGGCCAGCCGGCCGGCACCTCGCATACCTACATCTACACGCTGGAGAAGGCGACGACCAAGGCCGACCTCAAACCCGACAGCTGCTGGGACCTGAAGGCGCTGCAGGCGGAAGCCGCGGCGAAATAAGCCGCGCCTCCAGCCGGTACCCACGAGGTGGTCGGATCGCTTCGGCCACCTCTTTCCCGTTGAAATGACAGCAGCAGCCGATGACTTTTCGTGAACGCCTCCAGGCTTGGCGATACAATCTCGTGCCCGACCATCTGGTCGGCGAGATCCTGACCAAGCGCTGGACAGACAATGCGATACCGTTCCTGGCGCTGGTGGCGACGCTCGGCGTGTTCGGCTCGATCATTCCGGGTTTCTTCAAGCTCACCTCGCTGCAGGAGTCGACCCGCCAATTGGGCGAGTTCTCGTTGGTCGTCATCGGCATGACGGTGGTGATGCTGGGCGGCGGCATCGACCTCTCGGTCGGCTCGATCTTCGCGCTGTCCTGCTTCTCAGCCGTCTATGTCTTCTTCATCCTCGAGCAGTCGATCTGGCTGGCCCTGGCCGCTGCGCTCGCCACCGGGCTCGTCTTCGGCGCCATCAACGGCTACCTCGTAGGGTATCTGAGGCTGCGCGCCTTTCTCACCACGCTGGTCACCTTCATCTTCGGGCGGGCGCTGTTCGACATACTGGTCAGCACCTATGCCGCCGACGTGCAGCTTTCCCAGGCCTCGTCCGACGTGCTCGATTTCATCGGCGACGGGACATTCTGGGGCCTGTCGGTCTCGGTTTGGCTGGCCGTCATCCTCGCCATCCTCACGCATGTGGCGCTGACGCGCTCGCGGCCGGGCTGGCATGTGCTCGCGGTCGGCGGCTCCCGCCGCTCGGCGCACAATGCCGGCATCCGCGTGCGCCGCACCGTCTTCATGACCTATGTTTTTTCCGGCTTCTGCTCATCGATTGGCGGGTTCCTCATCGCCTGCCGGCTGAGCGGGGCGGGCCCGGGCACCGGCCTCAACCTGGAAATCATGGCGCTGACGGCGGCGGTGGTGGGCGGCGTCAGCCTGGGCGGCGGACGCGGCTCGGTGGTCAAGGGCCTGATGGGCGCCATCATCGTGCTCACCATGACCAACGGCCTGATCCGGCTAGGCTACGGCACCGGCACCAACCAGATGGTGCTCGGCATCCTGCTCGCGGTCGCCGTCACCATCGACATCCGCTGGCTGAAGAACCGCCACAAGGTGCTGAACGAGGTCTATGTCGCGCCGGTCTATCTCAAGATGGGCGAGACGCAATCGGCCGCGCCCGGCTCCGGCACGCCCTACGAGCTCGACAACCGGCTGTCGGCTGCGGACCATATCGGGCTCGGCGAGCTGGAGGGACCGGAAGATGTTATCCTCGACCGCGACGATCATCTTTATTGCGGCACGCGCCACGGCGAGATCGTTCGCTTCTTCGCGCCGGACTACAAGCGCTCCGAGGTCTTTGCCCATATCGGCGGCTTTCCGCTGGGCCTTGCCTTCGATCAGAAGGGCAATCTGATCAGCTGCGTCGGCGCCATGGGGCTCTATTCGGTCTCGCCGGAGCGCGAGGTGAAACGCCTTTCGGCCGAAACGTCGCGCTCCTGGACCTCGATCGTCGACGATGCGCGCCTGCGCGACCCGAACGATTGCGATATCGCGCCGGATGGGCGCATCTATTTTACCGACTCGACCAAGCGCTATGACGCGCATGACTGGGCGCTGGACTCGATCGAGAACCGCGCCACCGGACGTCTGCTGGTCTACGATCCGAAGGACGGCTCGACCAAGACGCTGCTCGACGGCTATCGCTACACCAACGGGGTCTGCATGGCGCATGACGGCAAATCGCTGTTCTTCGCCGAAAGCTGGGCCTGCCGCGTGCACCGCTACTGGCTGGATGGACCGAAGGCGGGAACGGCCGAATGCGTCATCCGCGACATGCCGGGTTATCCCGACAACATCAACCGCGCCTCCGACGGCAATTACTGGATGGCCTGGCTCGGCATGCGCACGCCGAGCTTCGACCTGTCGCTCCGCCATCCCGACATGCGCAAGCGCATGACACGGCGCCTGCCGCAGGACGAATGGCTGTTTCCCAACATCAACACCGGCGGCGTGGTGAAGTTCAACGAGAAGGGCGGCATCGTCGAGACGCTCGGCGATCTTTCGGGCGCGGCGCATCCCATGGTCACCTCGATGCGCGAGCACAAAGGCTATCTGTTCGTCGGCGGCATCCTCAACAACCGCATCGGCCGCTATAAGATCGGTGGCGCCGACCCGAACTGGACCAGCCCCGCTTCCTATTGGGGAGCGAAACCATGATCCTCGATCCGATCCTGGATGTCTTTCGCGGCAAGGCGGTAACCATCCCGCCGCTCGACGGCGCCTTCCGTCCCAACACGCGGCTGGACGACCTGCCTGCCTTCGCCGAATTGAGCGAGCCGGACAATCTGCTGATGGCCGACGGCCGGCTGCTCGTCTCCAGCGGCAATGCCGTCCTTGCGATCGCGGCCGGTTCGGAGCCCGTAGTGGTCGAGACGTTTCAGTCGCCCGTCACCGCGCTGGGAATGTCGCCAGCGGGCGAGCTGACGGTCGGGTTGGAAAGCGGCAAGCTGCTCATTGCCGGCAAGGAGGTTTCGCTGCCGGCCGAAGTACGGTGCATCACCGCGCTCGCCTATGCCGGTGACGGCACGCTGTGGCTGGCCAACGGCTCGGCGCAGCACCTGCCTTCGCAATGGGCGGCCGACCTGATGAAGAAGGGCGCGTCCGGCTCGCTGTGGCGGTGCGGGGCAGGGGGGATCGGTTTCCAAAGGATCGCCGGCGATATTGCTTTTCCGTACGGGCTGCATCCGATTCGCAACGACGTGGTGGTGAGCGAAAGCTGGCGCCACCAGCTCGTGCGTTTCGACGGCTCGAACGGGAACCGTTCGACGGTGCTGACGCATCTGCCCGGCTATCCCGCGCGGCTTTCGCCGGCCGGCGATGGTGGCGCCTGGCTGACGCTGTTTGCACCACGCAACCGGCTGATCGAATTCGTGCTGCAGGAAACGCATTATCGCCAGGACATGATCGATCAGGTGCCGCCGGCCTACTGGATCGCGCCGACGCTGGCTTCCAACCGCAGCTTCCTCGAGCCGCTGCAATGCGGCGGCATCCGCACCATGGGCATCCATAAGCCGTGGTCGCCCAGCCGCTCCTACGGGCTCGTCGTGAAGCTCGACCGGACCTTGCAGCCGCAGTTCAGCCTGCACAGCCGCGCCAACGGCACGCGCCACGGCATCTGCAGCGTGGTCGAACGGGATGGCCGCCTGTTCATCGCCTCGAAAGGCGGCGACTGCGTGCTGGCGCACGACGCAATCACGGGAGGTTTCTGATGGAACCGATCGTCCGTCTGGAAAACGTGACCAAGACCTATCGCGGCGTGCCTGCGGTCAAGAACGTCAGCTTCGAACTGCGGAAGGGCGAAATCCACGCGCTGCTCGGCGAGAACGGCGCCGGCAAATCGACGCTGACCAAGATCATCGCCGGCGTCGTCGACGCCACTTCGGGCAAGATGTTCCACAAGGGAGTCGAGACGGCTTACGCCTCGCCGCATGCAGCACTTGAAGCGGGCATCGCCATGGTGTTCCAGGAGACCAGCCTGGTGCCGTCGATGACGGTGGCGCAGAACCTCTATCTCGGCACGGAGAAATTCCTCAACCGGCTGCGCGGCACCTACATCTCGGCGCAGCAATTCCTGCAGTCGCTGAATTTTCCCGTGGACCCGAACGCGATGGTGGCGACACTCGGCGCGGCCAAGCGGCAGATGGTCGAGATCGCGCGCGCCGTCCACCACAATGCCGAGATCATCATCTTCGACGAGCCGACGGCGACGCTGACGCCGGAGGAAAAGCGCCATTTCTTCGCGCTGATCCGGCGGCTGAAGGCGCGCGGCGTTTCCATCGTCTTCATCAGCCACGCGCTGGAAGAGGCGCTGATGATCGCTGACCGCATCACCATTTTGCGCGACGGCGAGTTGGTGCTCACCGACGAGACATCGGCGTTCGACCGCGACAGGATCGTCGCCGCCATGGTCGGGCGCTCGCTGTCGGGGCAGATCTACCGCCAGCGCGACGAGGCGAAATTGCGCAAGGCCGGCAAGAAAGTGCTCTCGGTGCAGGACATCTCGATGAGCAACATCGTGCGCAACAATTCCTTCTCGATCTTCGAGGGCCAGATCACCGGCGTGTTCGGCCTCATCGGCTCGGGCCGCACCGAGACGTTCAAGATCGTGTCGGGCATCTACAAGCGCGATTTTTTGCGCGGCGGCGCGATCGAGCTCGACGACAGGCCGGTGCGCTATCTGGTGCCGGCGGAAGCGGTGGCCGACGGCATCGTCTATGTCACCGAGGACCGCAAGAGCGAAGGCATCTTCGAGACGATGGGCATCTCCGAGAACCTGTTCGGCGGTCTGCTTGCCGCCGGCCGCGAAAAGGCCTGGGTGATCAACCAGCAGGAAATGCGGCAGCTCTCGGCCGAGTGGGCCAAGACGCTCAACATCAAGGCGATCAACGACAATGCGCGCGTGGTCGAGCTGTCCGGCGGCAACCAGCAGAAGGTGGTGATCGGCAAGGGGCTGGTGCAGCAGCCGCGCATCGTCATCTTCGACGAGCCGACGCGCGGCGTCGATGTCGGCGCCATCGCCGAGATCCACCAGATCATCAACCGGCTGGCCGACGAGGGTCTCGCCGTCGTCGTCATCTCGTCCTACCTGCCGGAGATTATGAACCTGTCCGACCGCATCCTCGTCTGCCGCCAGGGCCGCATCGTCGAGGAATTCTCGCCGGCGGAGGCGACGGAGGAGAAGATTATGTACGCGGCGGTGCACTAGGGTGTGCCGATATTCAGGTGAGGCCGGCCTGCAAATGGTGGGCTCCTGCGCTTCCGGTGCTCACGTACGAAAGTACGCTCCGCTCCGGTTCTCGGAGCCCATCATTTTCGACTCGGCCTGACCTGAATCTCGACACACCCTGGCGGTTCCGTCTGCAACGTAAACGGCGAATACGCCAATTAAGTGAATGGATTGTCGGCGGCTGTTGAGCGTCCGATTCAATCAACTGGCATAGAAAAACGAAGGGAAGCGCCATGGCCACCACGAAACTGCTCAGCGACGCCGAGGTCGAAAAGATCCCGGCGGTGAAGGCCGTGTTCGACGATATCCGCACGACGCGGAAATCCGACTTCGTCAACAATTTCTGGCGCGGGCTGGCCAATGATCCGGCGGCGCTGAAGCGGGTGTGGGAGCAGCTCAAGGCGGTGATGGTCGCCGACAGCGCCATCGATCCGCTGACCAAGGAAATGATCTATATCGCCGTCTCGACTGCGAACGGCTGCTCCTACTGCATCCATTCGCACACCGCCGCCGCGCGGGCCAAGGGCATGACCGACGCGCAGCATGGCGAGCTGGTGTCGATCATCGGGCTCGCCGGGCAGACGAACCATCTGGTGACAGCGATGCAGATCCCGCTCGACCCGCAATTCGAGGTGAAATGAGACGCAGGATTTCCCTTCTCCCCTTGTGAGGGCTTTGCACGGAACTGAGTTGGTGATTCGGTAGGTCCGGAATGAAGGGGAG
>NZ_SUGA01000150.1 GCF_004963255.1 Mesorhizobium sp.
GCCTTGTCCTCGACCATGCGCGCGGCGGCCTTGAGGCCGCGTGCGCAGCAATCCATGCCGCCGATATGGCCAATCAGCAGATCCTGCGGGTCGAGCGACTGGCGCCGCAACTTGGCGTCGAAATTGGTGCCGCCGGACTTGAAGCCGCCGGCCTGCAAGACCTGGTAATAGGCCAGCGCCATCTCCGGCACATTGTTGGGGAACTGGTCGGTGTCCCAGC
>NZ_SUGA01000151.1 GCF_004963255.1 Mesorhizobium sp.
TGGTCGACGATGCGACTGCAGCCATTGAAGCCTAGCCCGAGATGGAGCGCATCAAGAAACCATTGTTCCAGGAAGGATCTATGTCAGACCTAGATAGGATGAGGAAAAAAGTCTGAAAGCTCCAGTTGCGTGCAGCTATTGCCAAGATGGCATTGCAGGACCTCGTCGAGGGTCTGCCGGGCAAGTGGGCCGACATACAGGAAGTCGCCGAGAAAACCC
>NZ_SUGA01000152.1 GCF_004963255.1 Mesorhizobium sp.
CTGTGCTCGCGCACTTTGTAGTTGATCTTCTCGTTGCGCAGGTCGGCCTCCGCCAACAGCCCGGCCGCCTTCAGCCGCGCGACGACCTTTTGCGCGTAATCGTCGGCATCGGAGGTGATCGTCGCCACCACCACCTGCAGCGGTGCGAACCACAGCGGAAAATGGCCTGAATAGTTCTCGATCAGGATGCCGAGGAAGCGCTCCATCGAGCCGCAG
>NZ_SUGA01000153.1 GCF_004963255.1 Mesorhizobium sp.
CTCCTGCACGGTCGTCGGCCGCTTGGCGATGAACTTGAAATCGACAACCGAGACGTTCGGGGTCGGCACGCGAATGGAGATGCCGTCGAGCTTGCCCTTGAGATCGGGCAGCACCAGGCCGATCGCCTTGGCCGCACCGGTCGAAGTCGGGATCTGCGACAGGGCCGCGGCGCGGGCGCGGTAGAGATCCTTATGCATGGTGTCCAGCGTCGGCT
>NZ_SUGA01000154.1 GCF_004963255.1 Mesorhizobium sp.
TGGCGTAGGACACTTCAGGTCCGCCGAACGCCTTCGGCACATTGATCGACCACAGACCGCTCTGCGAGAACTGGTCGAGCTCGGCCACCGGCCAGATCCGCTCGCGATCGCGCTTGGAAGAATCCTTGACAAACTCGGCCGCAAGGCGATGCGCGACCTCGATCGCTTCGGCGTCGTCCTTGATGATATGCGCGGCGGTAGCCGGACGCGGCAC
>NZ_SUGA01000155.1 GCF_004963255.1 Mesorhizobium sp.
GGATGGAGAAGCGGCGCGAATAGTTTTCGCGCACCTTGGCATTGGTATAGCGCAGCGTCGCCCATTCGCCGAAGCGCGCCACATCCATGCCCCAGACGTCGAAGCCTGGGTCGCCATGGGCCATCCAGTTCGACAGTGCCAGGCCGACGCCGCCACCCTGGCTGAAGCCGGCCATCACGGCGCAGGCGCACCAGAAGTTGGTCAGGCCCTGCAC
>NZ_SUGA01000156.1 GCF_004963255.1 Mesorhizobium sp.
CCTGGCCGGCAAGGGCTGTCGATGCCACCGCCTCAATGTAGGATTGGCCGTTGTTCAGGTTCTCGACCTTCTGGGCTTCGATGTCGAAGCCGGAAACCGGGAAGCCGGCGCGTGCGATCGCAACCGCCAGCGGCAACCCGACATAGCCCAGTCCAATCACGCCGACTTGCGCGGCGCGCGTCGAAATCCGGTTCAGAAGACGGTCATATGT
>NZ_SUGA01000157.1 GCF_004963255.1 Mesorhizobium sp.
GCCGCAATGGCCGTCATGGCAACCCGACTCGTCCAGGGTTGATGCCGACAGAGAGACCGCCGAGGCCAGCCGATCGGCCTTGCCATCGGCAACCGACTGGACGACCCTGGCTGACGAGAAGTCTGGTGATGCGCCGAACGCGTGCGCTTGCGCCGAGCCCGAAGGCGTCAGCAACAGAAAAAGGGCAAGCCCGAACGCAAGCATGATCG
>NZ_SUGA01000158.1 GCF_004963255.1 Mesorhizobium sp.
GCATCATCATGTGGGACCCAGCTCTCCTGGACCAGGAGGCATTTCATGCCGATCTTGGCGGCGACCGCAGCGACCATGCGCGTATGGTTGGACTGCACGCCACCGATTGTGACGAGCGTATCGGCATCTGACGCGATCGCGTCGGGCACAATGTATTCGAGCTTGCGCAGCTTGTTTCCGCCGAACGCGAGACCGGAGTTGCA
>NZ_SUGA01000159.1 GCF_004963255.1 Mesorhizobium sp.
TGTGCCGAAGGCGTTCGGCGGACCTGAAGTGTCCTACGCCACATTGGCCAAGGTGGTCGAGATCATCTCCGCGGCCGATTCCTCGATCGGCCAGATCGCGCAGAACCACCTCGGCGTCGTGGCGGCCATCCGCACCGTCTCCGACAGGGACCAGCAGGCGCTGCTCTTTGCCGAAGTGCTGAAGGGGACGCGGTTCGGCAAC
>NZ_SUGA01000015.1 GCF_004963255.1 Mesorhizobium sp.
CCGCAAACCACGCCGCCTAAGCTAATGGTTGCGCTTCTCCCACAAGGGGAGAAGGAAGAACTGTCACGCAACCATCACGTTCAGGCCCTAGACCGCTCGACGGCAAGGGCTGCCCGCATCGTCGGTGCCGTGCCCTTTTGAGCCAATGGCCGCTCTGCTCGTCACGAAGGGGATTTCCATGAAACATCTCAACCGAACCGCCGCGCTCGGCGCGCTGCTCGCCCTGTTCACCGCCATGACGCCGGCGCTCGCCGACGGCGTCGCTTACGTCAACAAGGGGCTCGTCGGCGTCGGCCGCATTCCGGCCAGCCAAAAGGACAAGTTCGGCGAGACGTTCGGTTCGGGTTCCGGCATGTCGATCGACACCAAGTCCTGGGCGCGCGACGGCGCCGGCTACAAGGGCTCGCTCTGGCTGCTGCCGGATCGCGGCTACAATGTCGTCGGCACCACCGATTATCGCCCGCGCCTCAACACCATCGCGATCGAGCTGACCCCGACCGCTCCTGGCGCGGCCCCCGCCGCCGGACAGGAACAGACCGCCGTCAAGGCGACGCTCGCTGACACCATGCTTCTGACCGATGACAAGGGCGCCGACGCCACCGGCCTCGACCCGCTGAACGGCGTGCGCCCCGCCGCTGGCGACATGCCGATCCTGCCTCAGGCGGACAACGGCAAGCTTGCGCTGGACGACGAGGCGGTCGTGCGCCTGCCCGACGGCACCATGTTCATCTCCGACGAATATGGCCCCAACATCTACCGTTTCTCGGCCGAAGGCCGCTTGATGTCGGCGACGCAGCCGCCGGCGGCCCTGGTGCCGATGCGCCACGGCAAGCCGAACTTCGCTTCCGACAATCCGGGACCGGGCGCGGCCGAGCCAGATCCGAAGGACCCGGAGACCGGCCGCCAGAACAACCAGGGCCTCGAAGGCATGTCGATGACGCCGGACGGCAAGTTCCTGATCGCCGTGCTGCAGTCGGCGGCCCGCCAGGACGGTGGCGATTCCGGCTCGACGCGCCAGAACACCCGCGCGCTGGTCTATGACGCTTCCGACCTCGCCCACCTCAAGCTGGCGCATGAATATGTCGTGCCGCTGCCGGTGTTCAAGGACGCCAAGGGCAAGACCAAGGTCGCCGCGCAGAGCGAGATCGTCGCGCTCTCCGACAAGAGCTTCCTGATGCTGGCGCGCGACAGCGGCAACGGCCAGGGCTTGAAGGGCGACGAATCGCTTTACCGCAAGATCGAGATCGTCGACCTTTCCAGCGCGACCGACATCGGCAACGGTCCGTTCGACGCCGCCGACAAGCCGGTCGCGCCGAAGGGCGTGCTCGATCCGTCGGTGACGCCGGCCAAGCTGACGCCGTTCATCGACATCAACGACAAGGGCGAGCTTGGCCGCTTCGGTCTGCACAATGGCGCGCCGAACGACAGGAACAACCTTTCCGAGAAGTGGGAGGCTATGTCGCTGGCGCCCGTCCTCGATCCAAAACTGCCCGACGACTATTTCCTGTTCGTCGCCAACGACAACGACTTCCTCACCCAGGACGGCTTCCAGGTCGGCGCGCCCTACAAGGCCGAGGATGGCGCCGACGTCGACACCACCTTCCTGGTCTATCAGGTCACGCTGCCCGGCCTTTCCAGCAACACACAGTAAGGTGGGCTGGTGATCTGGCTCGCCCGGAAAAGGGTGCATGTGTCTCAGGCCTGCGATAGCATCGCGGGCCTGACTCATTCCGGTGCCTGCCATGAACGACAAAAAGCCTGCCCGCCCGCGCGTCAGCGACCTGACCAGCGGCCCGATCCCGCGCACGCTGCTGCTGTTCGCGCTGCCGGTGCTGGGTTCCAACGTGCTGCAGTCGCTCAACGGCTCGATCAACGCGGTCTGGGTCGGCCGCTTCCTCGGCGAGGCGGCGCTGACCGCCACCTCCAACGCCAATCTCGTGCTGTTCCTGATCCTCGGCACGGTGTTCGGCATCGGCATGGCTGCGACCATCCTGGTGGCGCAGTCGGTCGGCGCCCGCGACCTGCCGGAGGCGAAGCGTATCGTCGGCACCAGCGCCACCTTCTTCTTCCTGGTCTCGGTCGTGTTCGCCGTCTGCGGCTGGATCTGGGTCGATGCCATCCTCACCGGGCTCGGCACGCCGGCGGACGCCTTGCCGCTGGCGCGCAGCTACCTGCGCATCATCTTCGTCGCGGTGCCGATGATGAACCTCCTGTCCTTCATCATGACCGTGCTGCGCGGCGCCGGTGACTCGCGAACCCCGTTCGTCTTGATGGCGCTGGCGGTCGTTCTTGACGTCGTGCTCAATCCGCTGCTGATCCGCGGCATCGGCCCCTTCCCCGAGCTCGGCATTGCCGGCTCGGCGACCTCGACGCTCATAGGTCAGACGGTGAGCGTCATCGCCATACTGATCGTGCTTTATGTTCGCAAACACCCGCTGCGGCTGGCAGGCGCCGACCTCACTCTGCTGCAGCCCGACCCGGCGCTGCTGCGCATCGTCGTCTTCAAAGGCATCCCGATGGGCCTGCAGATGATCGTCATCTCGGCCGCGGCGCTCACCGTGATGGGCATCGTCAACTCCTACGGCTCGCAGGTCGCCGCCGCTTACGGCATCGCGGCGCAGCTCTGGACCTATATTCAGATGCCGGCTCTCGCGATCGGAGCCGCCGTCTCCTCGATGGCGGCGCAGAATGTCGGCGCCGGCCGCTGGGACCGCATCGGCAAGGTCGCCGCCTCGGGCGTCGGCTTCAACCTGGTGCTGACCGGCGCGCTGGTGGCGCTGCTCTTCGTCTTCGACCGCCCGGTGCTCAGCCTCTTCCTCAGCAGTGACAGCACCGCGATCTACATTGCCACTCATATCAACAGGGTGGCGTCCTGGTCGTTCATCCTGTTCGGCATCACGATCGTGCTCTTCGCCACGGTGCGCGCCACCGGCGCCGTCATGCCGCCGCTGATCATCCTGATCATCTCGGTGTTGTTCATTCGCACCGGCTTTGCCTATTCGATGCGCAGCGTCCTCGGCCAGGAAGCGCTGTGGTGGAGCTTTCCGGCCGGCTCGATCGCCTCGCTCGTGCTCGCCGCCGCCTATTATCGCCTCGGCCGCTGGCGCACCACGCATATGATCGAGGGCCGGCCCGCGGCCGGCGAGCCGCCCGACACC
Organism: Mesorhizobium sp.; assembly: GCF_004963255.1. Lineage (GTDB taxonomy): Bacteria > Pseudomonadota > Alphaproteobacteria > Rhizobiales > Rhizobiaceae > Mesorhizobium. Next base: position 3,159 of record NZ_SUGA01000015.1, read on the forward strand.
GGCCTCGGCGTGCCGCGCCAGCGCGCCAATCTTGCGCCTGAGACACCGGCCAGCTGAGATCTAGAGCAATTCCAGGAAAAGTGTGGGCGGTTTTCCGTCCGGAATTGCGTAAAAACAAGGAGATAGAGCGGTTTGCCGTTTCCATGAAACGGTGAAGCGCTCTAGCGCGTGTATTTGGCGCCGAAACCGAGCGCCACCAACGAGAAGACGATAATCATGCCGGCAAACGCCAGGCTTGCCACGGCGGCGTTGGCCAAGCTGGACAGCACGCCGATGCCGATCACCGGCAGCGCATTGCCGCAGAAACAGCAGATGAAGAAGACCGAGACCACCTCGGCGCGATGGTCGGCCGGCGCGATCTGATTCACCACCTGCAGGCCGCCGCGATAGCCGAGCGCCGCCGCCGCGCCGCAGACCGCGGTCGCCGCGATCATCAGCACCATCGAGGCGTAGATTTGCGCCGCGACGACCAGCGCCACGGCCGGGATCATCAGGACGAGCGCCGCGAGCATGGTCAAGCGGCTAGCAAGCCGGGCGGTGGCCACGATGGTGACGGCCGCCACAATCGACAATTCGAAAAAAAGCCCGCCGGCTTCGGCATGATTGGTCACGTGCAGCTGCTGCGCGAGAATGCTCGGCGCCAGCGCGGCATAAAAGCCGACCAGCGCCATGGCGCCGAAGCCGGTCACCGCCGGCGCCACGAATTGCGCGCGGATATTGTCGGGCACCGAAAGCCGAGGCCGCAGCGAGACATCCGAGAGCCGCCCCGGACTGGAGACCGTTTCCCGCGTGCGCCAGATCAGCACGGTCACCAACGCAAGCAGGACGAGATAGACGGCAAATGTGAGCCTGAGCGGCCAGGGCGCATATTGGGCGAGCAGCCCCGCCATGAGCGCGCCGACGCCGAGACCGATGAAGTTGGTGCTGGTGGTGATGATAGCGGCGCGCGACTTGTCCTTGCCTTCGATCAGCTCGGCCAGCCAGGCGGTGCCCGCACCCGCGCCGACGCCGATGCCGAGCCCGCTCAGAATGCGGGCGATGTCGAGCCAGGCGAGGTTTTCGGCAAAGAGGAAGAACAACGCGCTGACCAAGGCAACCCCCATCGCGGCGAGCGCGGCGGGACGGCGGCCGATCACATCCGACACCCGGCCGAAGAACAGCAACGCCCCCAGATTGCCGACAACGTAGACGGCGTAAACCAGAGTCAGCGTGACCTGCGAGAAGCCGAAGGCCTGCTTGTAGATGATGTAGAGCGGGGTCAGCGCGGTGCTGCCGGCAAAAAGCGCGGCGATCATGGCGGCGACGGCGGCCTTCGCGGCCCTCCCGCCAAGCTCATGGTTACGCGTCATGGTTTGAGCGTAGCTGGTCATGGCGACCTCCGAGGGTTGCAAGCCCAACGCGCATATAATGGCGCTGTTCCAACCTGCGGATGCCCTCCTGACAGTTCTGGCAGGATGGTCAGCCGCGGCATCCTCCCTTAACGTCTACGCAGAGCGGGGGAAGAATCATGGGCAAGGGACGGGTCGAGGCATTCACCGATGGCGTCGTCGCCATCATCATCACCATCATGGTGCTGGAGCTGAAAGTGCCGCATGGCGAGGATTTTTCCGCGCTCTTGCCGCTGTGGCCAGTGTTCTTCTGCTACGTGCTCTCCTTCATCAATGTCGGCATCTACTGGAACAACCTGCACAACATGTTCCACACTGTGCAGCGCGTCGACGGGCGCGTGCTGTGGGCCAATTTGAACTTGTTGTTCTGGCTGTCGCTGATGCCGGTGACCACGGCCTTCATGGGAGAGAACCACTTCGCCCCGGTTCCGGTCGCCGTCTATGGCATCGACCTGGTGCTTTGCGCCGTTGCCTACACCATTCTGGTCATCAAGCTGCGCCATCTGCATGGCGCCGACACGACCTTTGCCAAGGCAGTAGGTCACGACGAGAAAGGCAAGATTTCACTGGCGCTCTACACCGCCGCCGTCCTGCTCAGCTTTCTCAACCAATGGATCAGCGTGGCGATCTACGTGCTTGTTGCGGCGATCTGGTTTGCGCCCGACAAGCGCTTCGAGAGGCTGATCGAAAAATAGGAATCTATTTCCGCATCGCTTTCAACTTCTCGGCCACCGAGGCGGCAAGGTCGGCATAGCGCTCCTCCAGCCGCTCGGCCGCCTTGATGATCGGGAAATCGTGCCCGAACTTCTCCAGCGCAAGCCGCAGCTTTTCGGCGAAATCCGCCTGCTTCTCCAGCGCCGCGAACAGTGTCTTCACCTGCGTCTCGCTGATATCGGGATTGGCGAGCATCGTCGGCACCTCGCGGCTCATCTCATCGCCATTGGCGGTCTGCTCTTTGAGAATTCCGATCCAATCGGTCAAATGCCGGGCTCCTTTTCTGGACAGCATGCGCGGCAGGCGCGGCGATGGTCAACCCGTTGCGGCCGTCGCGATCATTTATCGGGACGAACCAGCCTTGCCTCGCCGACGTGCGGCGTTAAGTTCGGCCCGACCGAACAAGGATCGAAACCATGACGAGCGACACCGAAATCCAAACCGCCCTGCCCGCTTTCGCTTCCGGCAACGTCGCCGTCATCACCGGCGGCGCCAGCGGCATCGGCCTCGCTGCCGCGAAACGGTTCGCGGCGATGGGCATGAAGGTGGCGCTGGCCGACATAGGCGGCGTGCGCCTCGACCAGGCGAAGCAGGCGGTCGCGGCGATCGCCGGCGACGACGCCGTGCTGCCAATCCCCACCGACGTCTCCAAGGCCGAAGAGGTCGACCGGCTGGCGGACCTCGCTTACGGCGCCTTCGGTGCGGTGTCGGTGCTGATGAACAATGCCGGGGTCGGCAACAATCCGGGCAAGCCCTGGGAGAACCGCGACGCCTGGAAGCGATTGCTCGACATCAATTTCTGGGGCGTCGTGCATGGCGTCGAGGCCTTCGCGCCGCGCATGCTCGCAGCTGGAAAACCGGGGCTCATCATCAACACCGGCTCCAAGCAGGGCATCACCACGCCGCCCGGCAATCTCGCCTACAACGTCTCCAAGGCCGGCGTGAAGACGTTTACCGAAGGGCTGGCGCACGCGCTGCGCAACGAGCCTGGGGCGAAAGTGTCGGCGCATCTGCTGATCCCCGGTTTCACCTACACCGGCCTGACCGAAGGCGCGACGGAAAAGCCCGCCGGCGCCTGGACCGGCGAGCAGGTGATCGACTTCATGCTGGCATCGCTGATCGACGATGACTTCTACATCCTTTGCCCCGACAACGAGGTGGCGCGGCCGATGGATGAAAAGCGCATGGCCTGGGCGATTGGCGACATCATCGAGAACCGCCCTGCCCTGTCGCGCTGGCATCCCGATCACAAGGATGCTTTCGCCGTCTTCATGAACCGCTAAGCAATTCCAGGAAAAGTGCATAGCGGTTTTCCGTCCGGAATTGCGCAAAAGCAAAATACTGACGGCCCTTTCAAGCCGCCGCTTTCTTCTTGGAGGCGTTCTTCGCGGCCGCAGGCTTCTTTGCGGCCGCGCCGGTGGTCTTGGCCGCATGCCGCGTGCCGTTCTTTCCGGCCACGGCCTTGTTGGCCGCCGTTTCGGCGATCTTGCGGTCGTGCCGCTTCGCCGCCGCCTCGCATTTGGCGCGGATCTCCTCGACCTCGGATTCCGTCAGGTGCTCGATGCCGATGAAATGATTGTGGGCGCGGCTGACCCTGATCAGCTCGTCGAGCTTGGCCTGGATCGCCGCGCCGTCGCGGTTCTGCGTGTTCTGGATCAGGAACACCATCAGGAAGGTGACGATGGTGGTGCCCGTGTTGATGACGAGTTGCCAAGTGTCTGAAAACCCGAAGATCGGGCCACTTGCCGCCCATACGACCACGATCAGCACGCAGATGACGAAAGTCCACGGCAGGCCAGCCAGATGCGCCACCCAATTGGCTGCCTTGCTAAAAGCTCTCTCTATCATGCAAGTCCTTCGAAAACTGTCGATGTATGAGCATTTGTGGAGAAACAAGCTGCCGCCGCTTCGGGTTCCAAGTGTCTGATTTTTGGTGCCTACACGCGGCCGCAATCGGACACACGCAGGAAGCGCAGGCGCGTGAAGAAACACCTTATCGGTTTGCCTGCAACAGTGCCGGTGCAGGCAAGAGAGCCTGTTCCTTCCGCCTCACAGCGGTTTGCCTCCAGCCCCTTCCGCCGCGCCACCCCCGCATGGCGGAAGGGGCGCGTTTTTTATATCAGGGAGTATAGCCTTCCCAGCGATCGAGGAAGGCCTCAATCGGCATGGCTTGCATGTCGGGGATTGCGCTCGCCAGTTTCTCCGGCGCCCAATCCCACCAGGCCAGGGCCTCGATACGCGCTGCGACTGCCGCTGAGAAGCGTTCGCGCAAGGGCTTCGCCGGAACGCCGGCGACGATCGTGTAGGGCGCGACGTCATGCGTCACCACCGCATTGGCGCCGATGACGGCGCCGTTGCCGATCGAGACTCCCGGCATGACGACCGCGCCATGACCGATCCAGACATCGTGGCCGAGACTGACCGGTTTGGCTTGCCGGCGCGCGCGAAATTCAGTGTCGACGCCCAGCCAGCGGAAATACTCGTTCGGCCGGTAGCTGACCTTATGCTGCGTCAGCCGCTCGATCGGGTGCTCGAGCGCGTTTATGCGGCTGTTGGCGGCGATCGAGCAGAACTTCCCGATCGTCGTGTAGATCGCTTCCGAATGGCGCTCGAAATAGGAAAAGTCGCCGACGCTCACCTCGCGCAGGATCACCCGCTCGCCGATCGAGGCATAGCGGCCGAGCTTGCAGCCTTTGAGCTCGGCGGTCGGATGGATGCGCGGCTCGGGATCCTTCAGGACAAGGTTTTCAGAACGGTCCATGCTCGGGCTTTACGCCCGAGCGATTGACCCTGCAAGCGGGACAGATAATCCGCTCGAACCTATTGCGGCTTGCCCTTGGTCCACACCACGTTCTGGCCGTAGAGCGGCACGGTGGTGACCGACATCTTCGCCGAGCCGTTCTGCACCTGGCGCGAATGCGACAGATAGATCAGCGTCTCGTTCTTCCTGTCGTAGATACGGTTCACCACCTGCTTCTTCCAGATCAGGCTGAGGCCCTGCTTGAACACTTCCTCGCCGCCCTCGCCCATATCGATGTCGCCGATGGTGATCGGCCCGGTCTGGCGGCAGGAGATCGAGGAATCGGAAGGATCCTCGAACCAGTTGCCCTTATGCAGCCGGTCGATGATGCTGCGGTCGAAATAGGCGACATGGCAGGTGACGCCGTCGACCTTCGGGTCTTTGATGGCGTCAATCATGATGTCGTTGCCGACCCAGTCGACACCCACTTTGCCCACCTCGTCGGCCATGGCCGCGCCGGCGCTGAGAGCAAGACATGCGGCGAACAAGCCGATCAGTTTTCGCAAAGGTTGCCTCCTGGGTTGGCGTTTGCCGATGTCAGGTGGGACAAGATCGTGGCGTTTGCAAGCCGCCCGACACGGGGTTTGTGCCCCACCTGGATCTCTGCTTGCGGCAACGCGGCATCTTTGCGTGCCCGGCGCAGACCCGCTAAGAGTGTCGCCAAACTTGCCCCAAGGCAATCACGACGGACATTCACTGATGATGCGTTCAATCCTGGTCGGCATTCTCGTCCTGATGGCGGCGGGCATCGGCTGGCTGACGTTCGACTGGTACCGCGGCCATTATGGCGGCGAGCCCTTCGGCGCGCCCTTCACGCTGGTCGACCAGAAAGGCGCGCCGATCACCGAAGCCGCCTTCAGGGGCCACCCGAGCGTCGTGTTCTTCGGCTTCACCCATTGCCCGGAAGTCTGCCCGACAACCCTGTTCGAGCTGGCCGGCTGGCTGAAGACGATGGGCGACAGCGGCAAGAACCTCAACGCCTATTTCGTCACCGTCGATCCGGAGCGCGACACGCCGGAGACGATGAACACCTATGTCAGCAACTTCTCCGACCGCATTACCGGCATCACCGGCGATCCGGACAAGGTGCATGCCATGGCCAAGGCCTTCGGCATCTATTGGAAGAAGGTCGACACCGGCGACGGCGACTACACGATGGACCATACGGCCTCGGTGCTGCTGCTCAACGCCAAGGGCGATTTCGCCGGCACCATCGCCTATGGCGAGAGCGCCGACACCGCCGTCGCCAAGCTGAAGCGGCTGGCGGCTGGTGGGCAAACATGATCCCGAACCGAAGGTCAGCGACCGCAAAAAGTGGGAACCGGTTTTCGGAAAAGATCATGTTCAAGCAAGAGTCTTTCTGATGGGCCAGACCAGGCTGCACCTCATCGCCAGCAAGCTCGAGGCCGACCGCATCTTCGCGGCGCTGGACGCCGCCTTCGAGGATGACGGCCTGCCGATCGCCGTGCTGGAGCTCGACGAGGAAAAAGACATCCACGAAGTGTCGCTCTATGCCGATGGCGACGTCGATCCCCTCGAAGCGCGAGTCAGGGATATCCTCGCCGGTCTCGGCCTGCCCAAGCCCGTCGAGCGTGAAGTCCTTCCCGACATCGACTGGGTGTCGCGCTCGCTGGAAGGCTTGAAGCCGGTGCGCGCCGGCCGCTTCCTCGTCCACGGCTCGCACGACCGCGCCAAGCGCCACGCCGGCGATCTCGCCATCGAGATCGAGGCAGGCCTTGCCTTCGGCACCGGCCATCACGGCACCACCGCCGGCTGCCTCGAAATGCTGGAGCAGGTCGTGCTGCGCGAACGGCCGCGCAACGCGCTCGACCTCGGAACGGGAAGCGCGGTGCTTGCCATCGCGCTCGCCAAGCTCGTTCATATCCCGGTGCTGGCGACCGACATCGATCCGATCGCCGTCCGCGTCGCCGCCGCCAATGCCCGCCTCAACCATGTCAAGGCGCTGGTCGAAACGGTGACGGCGCCGGGCTTCCATAACCCGATCTTCGCCAGGCGCGCGCCCTTCGACCTCATCGTCGCCAACATCCTCGCCCGGCCGCTGATGCGGCTCGCACCGGAGATGGCAAAGCACATCCGGCTCGGCGGCTCGCTGGTGCTCTCCGGCATCCTCGACCGGCAGCGCGACGCGGTGATCTCGGCCTATGTCAGACAGAGCTTCCGCCACTTGCGCACGCTGCATCGCGAGGGCTGGGTGACCATCCACCTCAAGCGCTGAGGCGCTTACTCACACATAAAGCGAGTTTGCCGCCTTCTTCAGCTCTTCGCGATCGTAGCCATTGGCGTTCAGCGTTTCATCGTCGAGACAAAGCAGCGCCCCGTTGACGTAGCGGCTCGCCTCGCGCCGGCGAGCTTCGATCAGCGCGCTCATGGCGTTTCTGAAAAATCCGCGTCTGGCTGAAAGCGTGGACATGACAGTCTCCTTCGCAGGACAACAGCATTCATTCCTCCACATTTGGGAGACTAAGCTCTGCCGACCTGTCTGGAAATCAACGATTCTGCATAGCGTCCATGCGCAAAGACACGGGCGCGCGCCTGGCTTGCACGTCGTCGCTTCAGCATATCTGGATCATATGGCGTCTGGTGACAGATCCGTTTCAATTGGCACACGAAATGCTCTAAAGCATGTCTCCCGAAAGTGGGAACCGGTTTCGGGATAAAGACATGCGTAAGATCAAAAACCTAAAAGCTCATGGAGCGAATCTGAAAGATCGCGACGCGTTTTAGGTTCGCGACAAGCATCCGAGGAGAGGCCACCATGTTCCAGACCTTTGATTCCGCTGGCGATCCGGCCGTCGGCAAGCCGCGCGTGGCGCTGCTGCGGCAATGGCTGGCCGACAATGGCTTGGATGGCTTCATCGTCCCTCGCGCCGACGAGCACCAGGGCGAATATGTCGCCGACCGCTCGGCGCGGCTGAAATGGCTGACCGGCTTTTCCGGTTCGGCCGGCGTCGCGATCGTGCTGCGCGACCGCGCCTTTATCTTCGTCGACGGCCGCTACACGCTGCAGGTTCGCAACGAAGTTGATCTCGGCATCTTCACCGTCGAAAGCCTCATCGACAATCCGCCAGCCAGCTGGATCAAGGACAATCTCGGCAAGGGCGCAAGGCTCGGTTTCGACCCTTGGCTGCACACGATCGGCGAGGTCAGGGCGCTGAAGGCGTCCGCCGAGCAATCCGGCGCGACCTTGGTGCCGCTCGACAGGAACCCCATCGACATCATCTGGAAGGACCAGCCCGAGCCGCCGCGGGCGCCGGTGGAGTTGCAAGAGCTCAATTTTGCCGGTGAGCTCACCAAGGACAAGCTTGTGCGGCTGGCAAGCGCCATCCAGAAGGACGGCGCCACCCATGCGGTGCTGACCGATCCCTCTTCCATCGCCTGGAGCTTCAACATCCGTGGCGGCGACGTGCCGCACACGCCTCTGGCGCTCGGCTTTGCCATCCTCGCCGCCGACGGCAAGCATCAGCTGTTCATGGACCAGCGCAAATTCCCGCGCCAGGTCGCGGCCTATCTCACTCAGCTTGCCGATCTGCATGACCCGGGCGAGTTCGAAGCGGCAATCGTCGAGCTGGCCAAAAACGGCGCCAGGATTGCGCTGGACCCGGTGCTGGCGGCGGACAAGCTGCGGATGCTGACCGAGGACAATGGCGGCACGGTTGTCCTGGCGGCTGACCCGGCGCGTATTCCCCGCGCGACGAAGAACCAGGCCGAGATCGCCGGCAGCCGCGCCGCGCATCGCCGCGACGGCGCTGCGGTCGCCAAGCTGCTGTGCTGGCTCGACCGCCAGAAGCCGGGCACGCTCGACGAAATCGCCGTCGTCACCAAGCTGGAGGAAGTGCGCCGCCAGACCGGCGAGGAAACCCAGATGCCGCTGCGCGACATCTCCTTCGACACGATTTCCGGCGCCGGCCCGAATGGCGCCATCATGCACTACCGCGTCTCGCGCGCCACCAGCCGCAAGCTTGAGAGCGGCGAGCTGTTCCTGCTCGATTCCGGCGGTCAGTATCAGGACGGCACCACCGACATCACCCGCACCGTTCCGATCGGTGAGCCGACGCAGGAGATGCGCGAGCGCTTCACGCTCGTGCTGAAGGGCATGATCGGGATCTCGATGCTGCGTTTCCCCGCCGGCACGCGCGGCTCGGAGATCGACGCCGTCGCGCGCGTGGCACTGTGGAAGCATGGCTGCGACTTCGCCCATGGCACCGGCCATGGCGTCGGCTCCTACCTTGCCGTGCATGAAGGGCCGCAGCGCATCGCCCGCACCGGCACGGAAAAGCTGCTGGCCGGCATGATGCTGTCCAACGAGCCGGGCTACTACAAGGAAGGCGCCTACGGCATCCGCATCGAGAACCTGATCCTGGTCACGCCGGCGGAACAGATCGAAGGCGGCGACATCGCCATGCATGGCTTCGAGACGCTGACGCTGGCGCCGATCGACAAGCGACTCATCCGCAGCGATCTCTTGACCCGCGACGAGTTGCACTGGCTCGACCAGTATCATGCATGGGTGCTGGCCGAGATCGGCCCGATGGTCGACGGCGAAACGCTGGCCTGGCTGGAAAAAGCCACCGCGCCGCTGCCGCACGACGCGAAAATTTGAGATGGGCTTCTTTCTCCCGTTTACGCTAGCTGTGCACACATCTTCTGTGACTGGCGTGACTGATCGACCTGAGGCTTGATTGCCACGTGGTTCCCCCAATCCGTCGCTGCTTCGCAGCGCCACCTTTCCCCCCCTCCGGAGGGAAAGGAAGGGAGCCTTGCTGGAGGAGCGTCGACGGCAAAAAGCCTGGCGCCTTCCTCTACCCCGTCGATCGGGGGAGAGGTGGCTCGGCGAAGCCGAGACGGAGTGGGGGTCGACCAGCGCTACATTGGACAATGCATGCGACAAGCAAGCCGTAGCCCATTTGCGGGGAGAAATGCCGGCAGGGCAATGAGGGGCAGCACCTGCCCTTCGAAAATATCGTCCGGCGGACTCCTACCCCACAAACTGCCGCGCGATGATCAGCACCGCTGCGCCCGCCAAAAACATCGACATCAACCCGCCGCGTAGCGAGACCAAAGCGGTGACCACCAGCGCCGCCCATTCGGCGGGCCCGGCGCCAAGCACTGCCGGCGCGACCAGCGTCGTCAGCACTGCGGCAGGCACGGCGTTCAGCCCCGCCTCGACGCGCGGGTGGATATTCTCGAAGCGCGAGATGACGAGGTGGCCGCCGACCCGGGTCAGATAGGTGGCGATCGCGCCGGCCAGGATGATCCAGAAGGTCGTGCTCACGGCCGCTCCCCTATTCCGCTGTGATGCGGTGGCAGGATCACCGCCAGCAGCACGCCGGCGACTGCGCCGATCGAGACATGCCAGGGAGAGCCGACCGTCTTGTAGGCGATGATCGACGCGGCCGCGCTTGCGGCGACAACGGGCAGCCAGAGCGGCCGCTTGCGGAAACCGAGGACGAGGCCGAGGAAATAGATCGGCAGCAGGAAATCGATACCCAGCGCATGAGTATCCGGAATGAGCTTGCCGAACACCGCGCCCAACCCGCTTTCGATCACCCAAAACACATAGACCGGCAGGCCAAGTCCGAGATACCAGACGAACCCGACCGGCTTGCCTGACACGGCCCTGGCCTCCGCCACGGCAAATTGCGGGTCGGTGAGGATGAAGTAGCCCAGCGCCTGCTGCAGCAGCGGCCAATGCGCGATGCGCCTGCCGATGCCGGCCGAATAGAGCACATGGCGGAAATTCACCGCGAAGATCGACAGCACGATCAGCCATGGCGCGACATGCTGGCCGAACAATTCGATGCCGACCATCTGGCTCGCGCCGCCGAAGATCAGCGCGCTCATCAGGAAGGCCTCGAGCACCGAGAAACCATTGTCGACGGCGATCGCGCCGAACAGGATCGCGAACGGCGCAGAGGCGACCACGACCGGCATCGACAACCGCACGCCGTCCCAGAAATCGCCGCCGGTCCTGCTCTCAGAGATTGCTTCCGTTACCATGCGCCGCTCCTTGAGCGGCCTCATTTAGGGAGCGTCGTCCTCGATGTCACACCAATTCGCTTGACCCAGCGATCAGCGGAACTGATCGCCGGGTTGCGAAGCGTCGAAAATCTGGCGGCTCAGCTGACGAAATAGCGCTGCCATTCGAAGTCGGTGATATGCGACGCCTGCCAGGCATCGAAGGCCGCCTGCTCGGCGCGGCGGCTCTCGGCATAATTGTCGCGGAATGCCTCGCCGAAGGCGTCGGCGCAGAAATCGGATGCGGCGAAGGCCTCGATGGAAGCGTTCAGCGTGCGCGGCAGCTTCGGCTTGTCGAGATTGGCAAGGTTGCTCGTCACCGGCGGCTCGAGCGGCAGGTCTTTGTCGATGCCTTCGCAGCCGGCCGCCAGGATGGCGGCGATCGACAGGTAGGGATTGACGTCGGCGCCGGGCGCCCGGTGCTCGAACCGGCAGGCGGCATCGTTCGGCGTGGTGATGGCGCGGATCGGCGCGGTGCGGTTCTCGAAGCCCCAGGCGACATCTTCCGGCGACCAGGCGCCACGATCGAAGCGGCGGTAGGAATTGACGGTCGGCCGGAAGAAGATATGCGTCTCCTGCATGCGGTTGAGCACGCCGGCGAGGAATTTCTCGGCGACCGGCGTCAGCCGGTTGGGTCCGGCCGCGAAGGCCGGCTTGCCGTCCCGCCACAGGCTGACATGGTGGTGCGCGCCGCAGGCGCTTTCCTTGCCCGGCGGCTGGAAGCGCGTCATGAAGGTGGCGACCAGCCCGCGCTCGGCGCACAGTTCGCGCAGATGCAGCTTGGCGCGCATGGCGGCATCCGCCGCGGCAAGCGCGCTCTTCGGCGTCAGCGCATATTCATACATGCCATAGCCATATTCGGTGACCAGCGATGCGACGCCGATGTCGATGCTCTTCAGGCGCGTGATGAACTCGGCGGCGAAATCCTGGTACTCGCCGCTGCGCACCAGGTCGTAGTTGATCAGCGAATGGCCCCACGGTTTCAGCTCGCGATAGCGGCCGGCGCGCATCAGATCGTGGTCGGCGTGGAAAATGCCGAACTCGTATTCGAGGGCGAATTTCGGCTCGTAGCCGAGAGCCCTGGCGCGCTCCTCGACACGGGCAAGCACGTTGCGCGGATCGTAGGCGCAAGGCGCGCCGTCGAGCATGTAGGAGCGCGTGATGGCGGAGGCGAATTTCGGCTTCCAGCCATGCTGCACCACCGTATCCGGATCGATGATGCCCTTGATGTTGGGAAAGCCGTTCTCCTCATTGGCGCTTGGCGAAGCGAAGGCGACGTCGCCCATCGGCTGGCCATCGCCATGGGTGACGCAATAGAGGATGGCATTGATCGACTCGCCGGATGTGGAAAGCTTCAGCGGCGCTATCTTGGAACGCACGACGCCCGACGTATCGACGGTATGCACCTCGACGAACTCGACACCGCGCGATGCAAGCTCGGCCTGCAGCGCCTCGAGCTTCGGCGCATACGCCGCCACCCTGTCCTCAAATTCCACGTTCAACCCTCCACCAGGAAATGCGACGCTATCTGGCGTTGCGCCGGAAAAGAAGCGACACAAGCTCGTCGAGCTCATGCCGGCCGCTGATGCCGCTTGGCCGGAACGCCATGCAAAGCACGATGACCACGCCGAGCGCCACGCCCGACAGTCCAAGCAATTGCGGCATTTGGATACCGGCGACGCTCACGCCGGACTCGATGCTGCGGATGAATTCCAGCCCGATCGAAAGCACGATGACGCCGGTGACCGCCCCGGTCACCGTCGCCATGCCGCCGAGGATCAGCATCGCCAGCGTGTTGAAGATCATCTGGAAGTAGAAAAGCTTCGGACTGATCGTGCCGGCGAAATAGGCGTAGAGCACGCCGGCAAGGCCGCAGATCAGCGCCGAGAGCACCCACGACATGAGCCGCAGCTTCTTGGCGTCTATCCCTAGTGCCGCCGCAGCCTGCGGGCTCTGCGCGCTGGCGCGCAACTGCAGGCCCCAGCGGCTGTCCTTGAACAGCCGCGCCGCGACGATCGCCAGCACCGCGAAGACCAGCATCCAGGGCAGGCCGACCACTTTCGGGATGCCGAAGAAGGCCTGGTTGCCCTTGAACAGGTCGGTCCAGTTGAGGAACACCGAATGGACGATGATGAGCAGCGCCAGGCTGACGATGGTCGCGGCGACACCCGACAGCCGGCTGATCACCTTGCCACTGACCAGCGCCACGATGCCGACGACCAAAAGCGCGATTAGCGCCGCGGAAACCGGATCGAGCTCCAGCGTCGCAAAACCGAAAGGCGCGTTGGGGATCGACAGCTTCTTCATGGCAAGCGGCGTCGACAGGATGGCGACACCATAGGCGCCGAGGCCGACAAAGGCGCTGTGGCCGAGATTGGCGATGTTGGAATTGCCCATGAACACCTGCAGGCCGACCACCACGATCAGGTTCACGAAGGCGCCGAGCGCCAGGAAGGTGTAGTAGGTCGGCGCGAAATTCAGCACCAGAAGCCCGATCACCAGCACCGGCAGCGCCGTCACCAGCCCGCCGATCAGCGAGCGGAGAAGCGCATTGCCGGATTGGGTTGCGCCAGCCGGAGCCGCCATCTGTTCGACCGCTTGCGAGAGTTCGGAGCCTGCCACGTCAGATCTCCTTATCGCCGAGTTCGACGCGCTGGCCGAGCAAGCCTTCAGGCCGGTAGACGAGCAGCGCGACGATGATCGCATAGGTGAGCGCATCCCGAAAACCCGCATATTCCTGGGGCAAAGCGACGAGCAGGCCGACTTCGATGAAGCCGAGCAGCATGCCGCCGACCGCGGCCCCCGGCAGCGAGCCGAAGCCCCCGATGACGCAGGCGACGAATGCCTTCAGCACCAGGCCGAAGCCGAGATCGGGCGAGACGCTGCCGCGCCGCGCCAGGATGAACACGGCTGCGATACCCGCGAGCGCGCCGGAAATCGCAAACGCCGTGGCAATCACCCGGTTTGCCTTGATCCCCATCAGCCGCACCGTGGCGAAGTCGCGCGAGGCGGCGCGAATGGCGAGCCCGAGCGTCGAGCGATTGAGGAAGAGCACCAGGGCCAGGATGGTCAGGCCCGACACGATCAGCTCCATCACCTGCAATGACGACACGGCAAAGGGGCCGAAGAACCACATCTGGTTCAAGCCGTTGAGGACCGAGACTGACTGCGGCTTGGGCGAGATCAGAAGCATGAAAAGGTTCTGCACCACGATCGACACACCGAAGGCGGTGAGCAGCCCGGTCGTGGTCGGCGCGTAGCGCACCGGCCGGAAGGCGACGCGCTCGAACACCACCGCCGCCAGCGCCGCCATGCCGACGGCGAGCAGCACCGCGACGAAAGGCGAGGTCAGCCCGAGCGCGGCAGCCAGGAACACGCTGTAGGCTGAGACGCCGATGATCTCGCCATGCGCGAAATTCACCAGCCCCATGATCGAGAAGACGACCGCCAGCCCGAGCGCCACCAGCGAATATTCGGCGCCGAAGGCGAGCGCGTTGAGGAGTTGCTGCAAGGCGTAATCCATCGCCGCCTACCCGCCGATATAGAGGTTGAACAGGCCGTGCTCGTCGGCGAGCCTGGCCGGCGGTCCGTCATAGCGCAGCGTGCCCGAGCTCACGACATAGACGCGGTCGGCGAAGCGCAGCGCCTGCTTGGCGTTCTGCTCGACCACCAGCAACGTCAGCCCTTGCGCCTTCAGCTCACCGATGAAATCGAAGATGCGCGCCACGATCTTGGGCGCGAGCCCCAGCGACGGCTCGTCGAGCAACAACAGCTTCGGCCGCGACATCAGCGAGCGGGCGATCGCCAGCATCTGCTGCTCGCCACCCGAAAGCGTGCCGGCCGCCTGGCCGTAGCGCTCGGAAAGGACCGGGAACAGCGACAGGAACCGATCGATGTCCTGGCGCACGCCGGCAGGGTCGCGCCTTGTCGCGGCCCCCAGCCGCAGGTTCTCGCCGACGCTGAGATTGGCAAAGATGTGCCGGCCTTCCGGCGTCGAGGTCAGCCCGGCGCGGATGCGGTCCTCGGTGCGGACATGCGAGATGTCCTTGCCGTCAAGCACGATGCGCCCCGAAGCCGGCGTGACCAGCCCGGTCAGCGCGTTGATGGTCGAGCTTTTGCCGGCGCCGTTGGGTCCGAGCAGGGCGACCAGCTCGCCCTGCCCGACCTCGAGCGACAGCTCGCGCACCGCCGTGACGGCGCCATAGCGCACGACAAGCTTCTCGACCTTCAGCACGTCTTCCCGCCCCGCTTAGTTCAGTGCCGGAACGAAGGTCGGCGGCGTGTCGGTGATCAGCACCCGCTTGCCGTCGGCAAAGCCCATCACCGGAACGGCCTTGACCGGATAGCCCTTCTTCTCGGCGAAGGAGATCGTCGGCGCTGTGGTGCCCGGATAACCGCCGGGAGCGCGGATCGCCTCGCGCAAGGCGGCGGGGTCGACGGTGCCGGCCTTCTTCGCCGCTTCATAGCTGATCTGCACCATGTCGGCGCCGAGCGCGTCGAAGATGCCGTTGATCTTGTAGCCGTCGGCCTTGCACTGGGCGAGGAACTTGTCGATCGGGCCGCCGACGCCGGTCGCGCCATGGGTCGCGAACATCACCTTTTCCAGCGATTTCGGATCGCCGACGGTGCCTTCCAGCGACTTGTCGTCGAAGGCGTCGCAGCCGGCCACCCAGCCGTCATAGCCATTGGCGCGCAATTGCCGGATCAGGATGCCGACATCGGGCAGCACGGCGCAGATATGGATGGCGTCCGGCTTCTGCGGCAGCGCCTTGATCGAGGCGATCTGCGGCGACCAGTCGGTGGTGCCGTAGGAATAGTTGAACTTGCCGACCACCTTGCCGCCGAGATGCTCGAACACCTCGCCGAACCATTCCGGCAGCTTCTCCGAGTAGGACCCGGCGTCGGGCGAAACCATCAGCGCCACGGTGCGCGCACCCTTGCCGTAAAGCGCGTTGGCGGTGGCTGAGGCATTGATCGGATCGGGCACCGCCCCGGCGATGAAATTGTCGAGCCCGGCCTGCTGCATCTCGAGCTGCGTGTTCGGCGCCGAGAACACGGTGGCGCCGTAAGGCTGCGCGGTCTGCGACATCGGGATGAGAGCATCCGGGAACGGCACGCCGGTGATGACCTGCGCGCCGGCATCGAGGAATTTCTGGCCGAGCGAGACCGAAAGCTGCGGATCGGACCGGTTGTCCTCGATCATCAGCTCGACCTTGGGGTCGTTGGCGCCGGCAGCCTTGTTCAGCCTGTCGGCCATGCAGCGCGCGCCCTCGGCTTCGCTATAGGGTGCGTAGGCGCCGGTCATGGCGACCGCAAGGCCGATCTTGAGATCCGCCGCGCCCGCATGCCCTGCCTGCAGCAGCCCCGCGGTCAGCACCGCTGCTCCCAGCAAAATCTTTTCCATTCTACCCCTCCTTCCTCTCATTGTGGTTGTTCTTCCGGCCCTCAGGCTGTTTCCGACTGCCCGACATAGACCTCGATGACGCGCGGATCGCGCCACACGTCTTCCGTCTCGCCCGAAGCGATCACCTGGCCCTGGTCCATCACGCAAAGCCGGTCGCAGAGCCGGTTGATGAAGCGCAGATCGTGATCGATGACGATGGTCGCGCAGCCGACGTCGCGGCGAATGCCCTCGATCGCCATCGCCAGCGTCTCCGACTCGGCCTCATTGAGTCCGGCCGCCGGTTCGTCGAGCAGCAGAAGCGACGGCCCCAGCGCCAGCGCGCGGGCGATCTCGAGCCGGCGCTGGCTGCCATAGGGCAGCGTTCCGGCCGGGCTTTCGGCGAAGCCCGCCAGCTCATATTGCTGCAGCAGCTGATCGACGCCGATCCGCTTGGCGGCATCGGGGCGTACGGCGCGGCAGGTGATATGCGCGACCTCGACATTCTGGCGCACCGTCAGATCCTTGAACAGCCTGATGGTCTGGAAGGTGCGGCCGACCCCTGCCCGCGCGCAATGCTCCGGGCCGCGGCCTGTGATCTCCTCGCCCGCCAGGCGCACGCTGCCGCTGTCCGGCTTGAGCACGCCGGAGATGGCGTTGACGAGCGTCGACTTGCCAGCGCCGTTCGGACCGATGAGACCGAGGATCTCGCCGGCCTCGCAGCTCAGCGAGGCGCTGCGCAACGCCTGCACGCCGCCGAATGTCTTGCTGACTGCCTCAACCGACAGCATCGGTCATTTCTCCCATTCCGGCCGCTGGCTGTTCTCCTGTCGGCCGGTCAAAAGGATGCTAGTCCTCCGACTTTTCCATAACAAGTATTTTTTTCCATTTTAGAAAAATTCTTGAACGGAAGGTCGTAGCGCGTCGGTCAGACGCCTGCTCCTGGCGCCAGCCCGTCGCGCGGCACCGTGTTCGACATCAGCATGATGACGGGCTCGTCACCGAGCGCGACATAGGCGTGCTGCATCTCGCCGTCGAACAGGATGCTGTCGCCTGGCTGCAGCACGGTCGGGTCGTAATGGAGCGTGTGCAATTGCAGGCTGCCGCTCAGCACATGGATGAACTCCTCACCCGAATGGCTGCGCCAGCCGCCGTTTTCCTCAAAACTTCTCGCGCGTAGCGTGACGCGCCAGAAAATGTTGGTCTTGTCGCGGAAATCGCTGCACAAGACCTCGAATTCCATGGCGTTGCCTTCATGCAGAATGCCGCTGCCGGCGCGCGTGATCGAGCGGCGCGCCTGCGGTCCCGGCTTCGGGCTGAACAGGAAGGAGGCCACCGGCACATGCAGCACGCCGGCTATCATCAGCGCGATGTCGACGGTCAGTCTGGCCTTGCCGTTCTCCAGCTTCGACAGCTGCGAAACGGAAAGGCCGGAGCGCTCGCTGAGGTCGCGCAAGGTGATGTTCTGCTGCTTGCGCGCATCGCGGATCTTGCTACCCACATTGCCTTGCATCGTCCACGCCCTTGGCTGTCGTGTTTCCAATTCGACAAGCTCTAGAACATGATGCTGAAAGGTGTGAAGCGGTTTTCGGACGACATCATGCCCCATTTCTTGATTTTGAGGCGGCGCGCCCTTTGAGCGCCCAGCCTTTAGACGGCTACGGCTGACTGCGGCCATAGGGATATTGCGACGGTGGCAAAAGCAGCCTCGAGGGTGCGGCTGATACGTTCGAATGTTTCGGAATCGGCCAGGAGATCGTTGCGGACCTCGAGATAGAGGCAGGGCCGGCCCTGCTGCAGCCCATGCCGGTTCAGCGTGTAGCCCACGGCCTGGCGCCAGTCGTAGGGTTCGTTGTCGCCGATCCTGAAGCCTGCTTCCGTGCCCTGGGTCCTGAGCGTTTTCAGCACCGAGTTCACGAAGGGCGACTGTTCCCGCCACAGCACGCCGATATCGACATCGCGCCTCACCCCGCCCATCACCGGCGTGAAGGAGTGCACCGAAATCAGCGCGCGCCTGCCGGCGGCGGCTTCGATGATCGCCCGTTCGACCGGCGCCCAGGCGACAAGCTTGCGCAGCCTCGCATCCGCCGCTTCGACGGCGAGATTGCCCGGCACCGGGATGCCCCCGAGATCCGGCCGCATGAAGTCCCACTCATCGGCGGGGCGGTTATAGTCGAGGAACAGCCGCGAATAGCGCGCGATGACGGCCGGCGCGCGCAGTGTTCGCGAGAGCCGCCGTGTGAGCGCATCGACCCCGATGTCGACCGCGAAATGCGTGCCCAGATAGGGCTCCGCCAGGCCAAGATCTCGCCACGGCCCCGGCACGACATTGCCGGCATGCTCGGCGATCAGGAGATAGGGGCTGGCTGCATCCGGCAGCAACCGTTCCACGCCGGCCGCTGCAAGCGCCGCGACGGCCGCATCGCCCAGCTTTTCAAGGTCCCGCACGACCGGATGCCCTTGGCGCTCAGGCGATGACAGAGCGGACATGATAGGCCTTCGCCGCCGTCGCCTCGATCAGGCCAGCGCGTCCATTGGTGCGTCCGAGACCGGAATTCTTGATGCCGCCCCAGGGCAGATAGAGGTCCGCGTGGTCGCAGCGGTTGAGATAGACCGTGCCGGCCTCGACCTCGTCGAGCAAGGTCACGCCGCGCTCGACATCGCGCGTCCAGATAGAGGCGCTGAGGCCGTAGTCGCTATCGTTCATCAGCCGGATCGCCTCGTCGTCGCCGCCGACCGCCTGAACGCAGGCCACCGGCCCGAACAGCTCGTCACGCATGATCTGCATGCTGTGATCGACGCCGGTCAGCACCTCCGGCGCGACATAGGCGGTTCCGAGGCTTGCCGCCTTGAGGGCGCCATCTGGCGGCATCAGGCGCTTCGCCCCTGCTCGCACTGCGCTTTCGGTGAGGCCGCGGATGGTGTCGGCGGCAACTCCGCGCACCACCGGGCCGACCATCGGCTTTTCGCCGATCGGATGGCCGATCGACCATTTCGCCGTCTCGGCGACCAGCGCCTCGACGAAACGGTCATGGATCGAGCGATCGACATAGATGCGCTCGACCGAGCAGCAGGACTGGCCAGCGTTGGAATAGGTGCCTTCGGCGATCAGCGGAACCGCCGCTTCGAGATCGGCGTCGGAGCGCACATAGGTCGGATCCTTGCCGCCGAGTTCCAGATGCACCTGGGTGAAGGTGCCGGCGGCGGCCGCATGCACGCGCCGGCCGCCATTGACCGAGCCGATGAAGTTGACGGCGTTGAGGACGCCGGAAGCGATCAGCCGCTCGGCGTCCGGATGATCAAGATGCAGGCTCTGGAACACGCCTTCTGGTCCGCCGGCCGCGCGGAAAGCCTCCTCGGCAAGCTCCGCGATCAACGGCGTCTGCGGCGAATGCTTGAAGATCACCACATTGCCTGCCGCAAGAGGCGACGTGACCAGGTAGCCGAGCATGGCGGTCGGATAGTTCCAGGCGCAGATCGACAGATGCAGACCGCCGGCCATCGGCTTGGCGTAGCGGCGGATGCTCTCATCCGAGGGATACGGCATGTCGGCCAAGGTCTCCGGGGCAGCGCCTGCAAGCAGTTCGCCGATCAGGGCCAAGCGGGGCGTCTCGTCGGCCTGCCACAAGGGCCTGCCGATCTGCCACGCCACCGCTTCGGCAAGCGGGACGGCGCGCGCCTTCATCTCCTCGCCGAAGCGCAGAAGGATCGCCAGGCGCTCGGCCAGCGGCGTGCGCCGCCAGCCCGGCAACGCCGCGCGAGCGCGGGCGACCGCGGCCTCGATCGCCGCGCCGTCGGCATAGTTTCGCGTGGCGTAGATAGAGCCGTCGACAGGAGAGGTCACCGAGAAGGTCCGCGCGCCGGAATGCAGGTTCATGGTCTTGGAATCCACCCAAAAGGAAAGCCGTCAATCGCGGCACGATATCGCGATTTTCCATTTTGGCAAATTTTTTCGAATACGGCTTGATGGAATTTTTGTCCGCCCCTATTGTCCCGCCATCGCGCCTTGGCGCCAACATCGAGAGGGGTGACGGATGGTCGTCTTTGATTTCACCGGCAGGCATGCGGTGGTGGCCGGCGCGGGCGGAGGCATGGGCGAGGCTATCGCGCTTGCGTTGCTCGATGCCGGCGCTTCCGTCACCGCCATCGATGTGAAAACACGTCCGGCCTCGCTTGCCGGTTATGACGATCGCCTGACCTTCGCGCAGGGCGACCTGACCGACGCCGCTTTCGTCGAACAGGTCATCGGCGCCGCCGGCCGCGAGCGCGGCGGCATCGACTATCTCGCCAATGTCGCCGGCGTGCTGTGGTTCGGCCGCGACAAGTCGGCGCTCGACATGGATCTCGGCGTCTGGGACGACGTCTTCAACATCAACCTGAAATCCTTCGTGCACACGGCGCGCGCAGTCGTTCCCCATATGCGCGCCGGCGGGCGCGGCGGCGCCATGGTGCATTTCTCGACCATCCAGTGGTATCGCGGCGATCCCAACCCGCAGGATGCCTATCAGGCCTCGAAGGCCGGCGTGTGCGCGTTGTCCAAGTCGCTCGCCATGCAGCTTGCCGCCGAGCGCATCCGCTCGAACGCGATCTGCCCCGGCATGGCGCTGACGCCGCTGCAGGCACGCTGGGACACCGAGGAAAAACGCGCCGCCGTGGCGAGCTACGCGCCGCTCGGCCGCATCGGCACGCCGCAGGACATGGCCAATGCCACGCTCTTCCTGCTCTCCGACGCCGCGAGCTACATCACCGGCATCGAGCTCGCCGTCGATGGCGGCCTGTTGATGCGGATGTAAGCCCTGACGACCGCCGAACGGCGGCGTCAGGCAGCAGCGGCCGTCCCCTGGATCGCCCTGCCCCAGTCGAGCAGCGGCTTGGCGCGAAGCGTGAAGTCGACGAGATCGTCGACCAGCGCCGGCGAATGGATCGTCGCCGGATCGATGTCGTGCCGGACCACGAAATGCCGGTTGCGCACCGCTTGGGCGAGATCCTCGTCGGCGACGTGCTCGAAACCGCGCGGCGCCCGCTTCAGGCGATCTTCCGCATCGAGTTCCAGCCCGGCCTTCTTGAGCGACGAGACCATGGCGCGGAACGCGGCCGGCTTGGTGACGATCGCCTTGCGCATGGCCTGCAGCAGTTCGGGCGCCGGCTGCCACCAGGCAACTCCGGCGAAGCAGCGCTCGAGCCCGATGTGCACATAGAAGACGCCCTGCTCCATCTTGGTGCCGTCGGGCGAAAGGATCGCCGAGAGATGCCGGTTGTAGGGCCGCTTGTCCTTGGAGAAGCGCACGTCGCGATTGATGCGGAACAGCGACCTCTTGCGGTCGCCGCGCAAGCCGAGCTTGGCTGCTTCGAAGCGCGTGGTGAGCGTCTCGACGAGATCGCAGAACGGCCCATGCAACTCGCTGTCGAAGAGGTCGCGATTCTCTTGGAACCATTCCCGGCTCTGGTGGAAATCGAGCGCCTTCAGGAATGGAATGGCCTTCGGCCCGAACCCCTTGAACGCGCCGGTCATCAGCCGGCCCTGCCGATGCGCTGCAGCCAGGTGTCCTCGTCGATCACCTCGATGCCGAGCTCGCTTGCAACTTTCAGCTTCGAGCCGGCGCCCGGCCCTGCCACCACCAGGTCGGTCTTGGCCGAAACCGAGCCCGCCACCTTGGCGCCGAGCCGCTCGGCCATCGCCTTGGCCTCGGAGCGCGTCATCTTTTCCAGCGTGCCGGTGAACACCACCGTCTTGCCGGAGACTTCACTGCCGGCCGAGATTTCCATGACATAAGGCTTGGGGTGGACTTGCGCGAGCAAGGCATCCAGCACGTCGTCGTTGCGCTCATTGCCGAAGAAGTCGCGCAGCGCATTGATAACCGTGTCGCCGATGCCGTTGATCGACGGGAAGACGCTGTGCGGATCCTCCGCCTTTGCCGTCTCCTTGCCCACGCGGATCAGTTCTTCGATGGTCGAGAACTGACGGGCAAGCACCGCTGCCGTCGTCTCGCCGATATGACGGATGCCGAGCGCGAAGATGAAGCGGTCGAGCTCGGGCTCGCGGCGAGCGTCGATGGCGGCGAAGAGCTTGTCGAGGCCTTCATAGTTGCGCTCCTCGACGCTGCGCACATTCTTGCGTGTCTTGCCCGAGGCTTCCTCGCGCAGCCGCGCCTGCTCCTCGCGCCGCTCGGCCAGAGCCTTGGTGACCGCCGGGCGGCGATCCTTCAGCGTGAAGATGTCGGCGGCGGTCTTCACCAGCCCCGCATTGAAGAAGAGGTCGATGTTTTCCGCGCCGAGGCCCTCAATATCCATCGCGCCGCGCGACACGAAGTGGCGCAGCCCTTCCACCGCCTGCGCGGCGCAGATCAGCTCGCCGGTGCAACGGCGCCGCGAATCCTCCTTGCCGGTCTTCTCGTTGATCTCGCGCGTCGCCGGCGAGCCGCAGACCGGGCAGGTATGCGGAAATTCGTAAGGCACGGCATTGGCCGGCCGCTTGTCGATGACGACGCTGACGATCTGCGGGATGACGTCCCCTGCCCGCTGGATGACCACGGTGTCGCCGATGCGAACGTCGATGCCGTCGCGGATCGGCTGACCGTTGCTGTCGAAGCCCTTGATATAATCCTCATTGTGCAGCGTGACGTTCTCGACCACCACGCCGCCGACCGTGACGGGCGCCAGCCGCGCCACGGGCGCCAGAGTGCCGGTGCGGCCGACCTGGATGTCGATCTTCTCGACCGTCGTCATCGCCTGCTCGGCCGGGAATTTGTGGGCGACCGCCCAGCGCGGCTCGCCGGTGACGAAACCCCAGCGGCGCTGCAGCTCGAGCTGGTCGACCTTATAGACCACGCCGTCTATGTCGTAGCCCAAGGACGAGCGCAATTCCTCGATATGATGGTACTGCGCGATGAGCTCGTCGATCGACTTCGCCCGCACCATCAGCGGGCTAACCTTGAATCCCCACTCCTTGAACTTCTGCACGGAATCGTACTGCGTCGGAGCCGGATCGGCGGTGGTGTAGCCCCAGGCATAGGCGAAGAATTTGAGGTTGCGGCTGGCGGTGACCGACGGGTCCTTCTGGCGCAGCGACCCGGCCGCCGTGTTGCGCGGATTGACGTAATCCTGACCGCCTGTAGCCGCCGAGCGCTGCTTCAGCGCCTCGAATTCGGCATAGGTCATATAGACCTCGCCACGGATTTCGATGACCTCCGGCCAGCCCGAGCCCTGCAACTTCTTCGGGATATCGGCAATCGTCTTCAGATTGGCGGTGATGTCCTCGCCGACTGCGCCGTCGCCACGCGTCGCGCCCTGCACGAACACGCCGTTCTCATAGCGCAGCGAGGCCGACAGGCCGTCGATCTTCGGCTCGGCGGTGAAGGCGATGTCGAGGTCCTTGTCGCGGTCGAAGAAGCGCCGGCCGCGTTCGATGAAATCGGCGACGTCCTCGTCGGTATAGGCCTTGGCGAGGCTGAGCATCGGCACCGCATGACGGACCTTGGCAAAGCCTTCGGCCGGTGGCGCGCCGACCCGGCGCGACGGCGAATCCTCGCGCACGAGATCGGGAAAGCGCTCCTCGATCGCGAGATTGCGCCGCGCCAAGGCGTCATATTCGGCGTCCGAGATCGTCGGGGCGTCCTCGGTGTGGTAGCGCCGGTCGTGCTCGGCGATCTCCGCCGCGAGCCGCTTCAACTCCTCCGCGGCCTCACCCTCGCTCAGCGATTCGACTGGTTTTTCCGACATGAAACGCGGTCCTCGAACAATGCATTTCGCCCAAAAGTGTCGTGCGGTTTTGGGATAACGACATGCATAAAACAACAACCGCCGAGCGCAGCGCGCTTGGCGGCGGGCTACTATAAATCAGGATTCGTTGCGAGGGAGTCGGATTGCGAAGAAATCATTGCTGAACAGCGGGATGCAGCCATCTGCTGACTCAACCTGCAGGCTGGGAGAACCAAAGGATGTGTTGAGATTCAGGTCAGGCCGAGTCGAGAAGGGTGGCTTCCGAGAACCGGAGCGGAGCGTACTTGAAGTACGTGAGCACCGGAAGCGCAGGAAGCCGCCGTTCGCAGACCGGCCTCACCTGAATATCAGCACAGCCTAGGCCGCGGCCGTATTCTCGCGCAGCAGCCGCTCCGCCGCGGCGCGCGCTTCGTCGGTGATGACGGCGCCGGCCAGCATGCGCGCGATCTCCTCCTGGCGCGCGGCGCGGTCCATTTCGGCGATGCCGGTGGCGACACGGTCCTTGCCGCCGGATTTGGAGATCAGGAAATGCGTCGCGGCGCGTGCCGCAACCTGCGGCGCATGCGTGACGGAAAGCACCTGTACGCGCTTCGACAGCCGCGCCAGCCGCTGGCCGATGGCGTCGGCCACCGCGCCGCCGACGCCGGTGTCGATTTCGTCGAAAACCAGGGTGGGCGCCGAGCCGCGATCGGCGAGCGCCACCTTCAGTGCCAAAAGAAAGCGCGAGAGCTCGCCGCCCGAGGCGACCTTCATCATCGGCCCCGGCCTGGTGCCCGGATTGGTCCGCACCCAGAATTCCACCTGGTCGATGCCTTCTTCCATGCGGCTTTCGGCGTCGCTTCCCATCTCGACGATGAACTCGGCCCGTTCGAGCTTCAGCGCCGGCAATTCGGCCATCACCGCCTTGGTCAGCCCCGCAGCCGCCGCCTGGCGCAGCGACGAAAGCTGCGCCGCGGAAACATCGTAGGCCTCGCGCGCCGCGGCTGCCTGCTTTTCCAGCGTGTGCAGCCGCTCCTCGCCGGCATCCAGGTCGGCAAGATCGGCCACCATCGTGTCGCGCAGCTGCGCCAGATCGTCGACCGCGACATTGTGCTTGCGCGAGGCGGCGCGCAGCGCGAAAAGCCGCTCCTCCGCCTTCTCCAGGCGTTGCGGATCATATTCAGTGGCGCGAAGCGCGGCTTCCACGCCCGACTGCGCCGCATCGAGCGAGATCATCGCCTCGTCAAGCGATTTCACCACGTCGTCGAGCAGGCCCGGCGCTTCGCCTGCCTTGCGCTGCAGCCGGCGCAAAAGGCTGGCAAGCTGCGGCAGCGGCGAGGACGGTCCCGACAACACATCCTGCGCGTCATGGATCTCGGCGGCGATCTTCTCGACGCGCATCATCTGCGCGCGCAGTTCCGCAAGCTCCGTCTCCTCGCCCGGCTGCGGGTCGAGTTTGGCAAGCTCGGCGACGGAAGCGCGCAGATAATCGGCCTCGCGCGCCGCCGCCTCGACCTTGGCGCGATGCCGGGAAAGCTCCTGTTCGCAGTTTCGCCAGTAGCGCCAGGCCTCGCCTGTGCCGCGCACGGCGCCCAGATGGCCGCCGAAACTGTCCAGCAATTCGCGATGCGCGCCGGGATCGACCAGCGCGCGCTCGTCATGCTGGCCATGAATCTCGACCAGCGCGCGGCCGACATCGCGCATCAAGGTGACGCTGGAAGGCTGGTCGTTGACGAAGACGCGGGTGCGGCCGTCGGCGGTCTGCACACGGCGCAGGATGATGTCGCCGTCATCCTCGATGTCGTTTTCGGCAAGCAGCGCGCGCGCCGGATGGTTGCGCGGCACGTCGAACACCGCGATGACCTGGCCCTGCGCCGCGCCATGGCGCACGAGCGAGGCGTCGCCGCGCGCGCCGAGCGCCAGCGACAAGGCATCGAGCAGGATGGATTTGCCGGCGCCGGTTTCGCCGGTCAGCACAGAAAGCCCGGGCAGGAAGTCGATGTCCAGCTTCTCGATCAGGACAATATCGCGGATCGACAGTCTGGACAGCATCGCAAGCTTCAGGCGCCGGTGATCATCTTCCCAGCCTTGGAGATCCACGATCCGGCATTCTCGCGCGGCTCAAGCCCGTTGCTCTGCAGGAGCTTGTAGGAATCCTTGTACCACTGGCTGTCCGGATAGTTGGTGCCGAGCACCGCCGCGGCCGTCTGCGCTTCCGAGGTCAGGCCCATGGCATAATAGGACTCGGTCAGGCGCGCGAGCGCCTCTTCGACATGGCGGGTATTGGAATAGGTCTCGACCACGGTGCGGAAACGCTTCACGGCGGCGATGTATTCGCGGCGCTCGAGATAGTAACGGCCGACCTGCATCTCCTTGCCGGCAAGCTGGTCGTTGGCAAAGCGGATCTTGTCCTTGGCGTCGGTGACATATTCGGAGTCCGGCCAACGCGTCACCAGATCCTGCATGGTCTGGATTGTCTGGCGCGCTTCCTTCTGGTCCTGGGTAACATCCTTGATCTGCCGGTAGTAGCTCAAGCCGATGATATATTGCGCGTAGGGCGCGTCGTCGGTCGTCGGATAAAGCGTCAGATAACGCTTCGCGGTGCCGATCGCCTCATCGTATTTGCCGGCGCGATAATCGGCGAAGGCGCCCATCACCATCGATTTCCGGGCGAATTCCGAATAGGGATGCTGGCGGTCGACGGCATCGAATTTCTTGCTCGCCTCGTCGAGGCGGCCGGCATTCATATTGGCCAGACCCTGGTTGTAGAGGACGTCGGCCGGCTCGGTCTGATCGACATAGGTCGCCAGGTTGACGTCCTTCTCGGAGGACATGCAGGCCGAAAGAACAAGCGCGGGAGCAACCACCGACAGCGCCAGCAAAACACCCCGACGCGGCGCTACCGATTGACCAACTCGCGAAAAAAACATGTTTGGATTCCGCCCCTTCGGCGTCGTTTCGGTCCGGGCCGAAGCCATAAACCATTATCCCCTTGCCCGGCAACGCTATGTCCGGCCAATCGCACATTTTTGTGGCGGCCCGGCGCTGCGCCCGAGCTTGTGCAATTTCAGCGATTCGTGATGCAATCGTGCAACACAGCCTGACTACAACGCCAGAAAACGGTTAAAAATCAGATCACCCAAGGTGCGTAGACCGGCCGGCTGACGGCAATCATCTCGGCGACGCGGCCACGCTCGCGGCGCCGGGTCTCGACGATCTCGAAGGCCGTGTGGTCGGAAAGCAGCCGGCGCAACGCGGACGCGTTCATCCGGTGACCGCCGCGATAGGAGCGGAAACAGCCGATGAAGCGCGCGCCGGCCAGCGCCAGATCGCCCATGGCATCGAGGGTCTTGTGGCGGGCGAACTCATTGGGATAGCGCAGCCCGCCGACATTGATGACGCGGTTGTCGTCGCCGATGACCAGTGAGTTTTCCAGCGACGAGCCGAGCGCGTAGCCGGCGGCCCAAAGCCTCTCGACATCCTTCATGAAGCCGAAGGTCCGCGCCCGTGCGATATCGCGGCGGAAGATATCGGGGTTGATGTCGGAGGCGAATTGCTGGCGGCCGATCGCCGGGCTCTCGAAATCGATCTCGACCTCGAATCGCGTGCCGTCATAGGGGCGGAATTCCGCCCAGGACGCGCCGGCTTCCACGCGCACTGGCTTGACCACACGGATATAGCGGCGCTTCACCGCCAGCGTCTCGATGCCCGCGAGGTCGAAGGCTTCGACGAAAGCCATGGCGCTGCCGTCGAGGATCGGGACTTCCGAGCCGTCGATCTCGATGATGAGATTGTCGATGCCGAGGCCGAACACCGTCGCCATCAGATGCTCGACGGTGCCGATATGCGCGCCGGCCGGATCGCCGAGCATGGTGCAAAGATCGGTGGCGCCGACTTCCGCGACCAGGGCGCGAAGCTCACGGGTTTCGCCGCCGTTCGAAAGATGGAAGACGATGCCCGTATCGGCGTCGGCCGGCAGGAAATGAACGGTGACGGTCTTGCCGCTATGGACGCCGATGCCAGTCAGCGTCGCGCGCGATTTCACTGTCGTCTGATAGTCGTGCAAGAGTAACCCCATACGCCCAAAATGCCTGCGTCCGCTCCATCGGCCTTGGGTATCTTGCAGCCAGGTGAACAGTCTGGCGCTCGCATGGAATGCGGCAAAATAAGCAAGAGCACGCGGCTCTGTGTTATCGGCAGGCAGGGCTACTCCCCGAATCCCGGCAAACCGACTTTAGTCCGTGGCGAAGATAGTGGCCCGCCCTGTAGACTCCAAATCACGGTTTCTTACCCCGTGTAACCACGGGATTGCGTCAGAAACAGCTGATAAGCCATTGTTTTCCATGGTTTTTACAAAAACAACAGGCAGACGATTTCTCGTCTGCCTGTTAACAACCGTTATATATCGTTAACGATCGGCGGTGCGCCGTATCGCTCAGTTGGCCTGGCGGCGCAGGAAGGCCGGAATTTCCAGCTGATCATCTTCCTGGACCGTGCGGGCCTGCGGCGTCAGCCGGCCCTGGTCGTCGAGCTGGCCGCGGCGCGGCGCGTAGAGCGCAGGATCCTGGCTGGCGAGGCGGCGCATCTCGGGCGCTGCCTGGCGCAGCTTCGGTTCGCGCGGCTGCGCCGGCTGGAGCCGGGCCGGCTCTTCCTCACGGCGGGTCAGGCCGTTGGTCAGCCGCTTGATCAGCCCCATCGGACCGCTGTTCTCATGGTCCGCCGGGCGGGTCTTGGCTTCGACCTCAGCCCTCACCACCGGCGGGAAATCCTCCACGCGTGGCATACGCTGCGGAGCGGCGGTCACCGGCTGCGGCATCTCGCGCTGCGGTGCGGGCTGCTGCATGACCTGCGGCTGCATCACCGGCTGCGGCTGCGGTTGCGGCTGGGCTGGCGGAGCCTGGAAGATCTTGCTCTGCGGCCGGAAGTCGTCGACCGGCGCGGGGCGCGGCTGCGCCATGGCGGCTGCGTTTGCCTCGGCAAGCTGGATCGCCTCGGCGACCGGATCGACCGCGCGCGGCTCGTAGACCTGCTGCGGAACCGGTGCCGGACGGATTTCAGCGGCCGGAGCCGCCGCCGGACGGGCGGCCGGCTTCTGCGGAGCGCGGATCGAGATCGGCGCCGCGGCGATTTCGGCCGCCGACTTGTCGATGCCGGTGGCAACGACCGACACGCGGATCACGCCCTCCAGTTCCTCGTCGAAGGTGGCGCCCAGGATGATGTTGGCGTCCTGGTCGACCTCCTCGCGGATGCGGGTCGCGGCCTCGTCCACCTCGAACAGCGTGAGATCGCGGCCGCCGGTGATCGAGATCAGCAGGCCCTTGGCGCCCTTCATCGAGGTCTCGTCGAGCAGCGGGTTGGCGATCGCGGCTTCGGCAGCGGCCATCGCGCGCCCCTCGCCCGAAGCTTCGCCGGTGCCCATCATCGCCTTGCCCATCTCGCGCATAACCGAGCGCACGTCGGCGAAGTCGAGATTGATCAGGCCTTCCTTGACCATCAGGTCGGTGATGCAGGCGACGCCCGAATAGAGCACCTGGTCGGCCATGGCGAAGGCATCGGCGAAGGTGGTCTTGTCATTGGCCAGCCGGAACAGGTTCTGGTTGGGGATGACGATCAGGGTGTCGACGCATTTCTGCAGTTCCTCGATGCCCATGTCGGCCGTCTTCATGCGGCGCTGGCCCTCGAAGTGGAACGGCTTGGTGACGACGCCGACGGTGAGGATGCCCTTCTCGCGCGCCGCGCGGGCAACGACCGGGGCGGCGCCCGTGCCGGTACCGCCGCCCATGCCGGCGGTGACGAAGCACATATGGGTGTTGGACAGATGATCGATGATCTCGTCGATGCACTCTTCCGCCGCCGCGCGGCCGACTTCCGGCTGAGAGCCGGCGCCGAGGCCTTCGGTGACATGCGCGCCGAGCTGGATCAGCCGCTCGGCCTTCGACATGGTCAGCGCCTGGGCGTCGGTGTTGGCGACGACAAATTCGACCCCGCGCAGACCGGCGGTGATCATGTTGTTGACGGCATTGCCGCCGCCGCCGCCGACACCGAACACGGTGATGCGGGGCTTGAGCTCGGTGATGTCCGGCTTTTGCAGATTGATGGTCATTGTCTCCGTCCTTTGCCTTTCCCGCCGCCTCGCCGCTGCGGCCGCCTATGGGGCTGTCCCCGTCAAATTAAAAACTGTCTCTCAACCACTGACTCATGCGATGCAGTCTTCCGCCCGTTCCGGTCATCCTGAAACCGGAAAGTCCTTTCGCCGAATGGCTCTCGAAGCTCGCCATCTGCGGGTAGATCATCAGTCCGACCGGGGTCGAGAACGCCGGTCCCTTCGCCGCCTCCGGCAGGCCCGCCACGCCGAGCGGACGGCCGATGCGCACATTGCGCCCGAGAATGCGGCGCGCCGCTTCCGGCAGGCCGGCGAGCTGGCTGGCGCCTCCGGTGAGCACGACGCGTTTTCCCACGGCATTGCCGTAGCCGGACTTGTTCAGCCGATCGCGCAAAAGCTCGAGCGTTTCGTCGATGCGCGCACGGATGATGCGCGTCATCACCGAGCGCGGTATCTGCGACGGCACATCGCCTTCCTCGCCGATCGGCTGGATCGAGACGAGGTCGCGGTCGTCGGCGCTTCCGGGCAGCGCTGAGCCATGCATCACCTTCAGCCGCTCCGCGGCATCGAGCGAGGTCGACAGGCCCTTGGCCATGTCGAGCGTCACATGGTTGCCGCCGATGGCGATGGCGTCGCCATGGATGAACTTGCCTTCCGAGAAGACCGAGATGGTCGTCGTGCCGCCGCCCATGTCGATGCAGGCGGCGCCCATTTCGAGTTCGTCGTCGACCAGCGAGGCAAGCCCGCTGGCATAGGGCGTCGCCACCATGCGCTCGACCGACAGATGCGAGCGGTTAATGCAAAGCTCGAGATTCCGCATCGGCGCCGCGTCGCCCGTCAGCACATGCATGTCGACGCCGAGTGCGTCGCCTACCATGCCGCGCGGGTCGCGCATGCCGCGCTCGCCGTCGAGCGAGAAGCCGACCGGCAGCGAATGGATCACTTCGCGCTCGGCCCTCAGCGCCTGCTTGGCGCCGGCCGCGAGGACGCGCTTGATGTCGACTTCCTCGACCTGATGACCACCGAGATTGATCGTCGCCGAAAAGGCTTCGCTCTTCAGCCGGCCCGCCGTCATGTTGACGATGAGGGAATCGACCGTGAGCCCGGCCATGCGCTCGGCGGCGTCGACGGCAAGCCGGATGGCATGCTCAGCGCGATCGAGGTCCACCACGACGCCGGACTTCACGCCCTGCGATTTCTGGTGGCCGATGCCGATCACCTGGATACGATGCGAGCGTCCGCGCAGAAGCTTGCCGTCCTCGTTGGGCTTGAGCTTCGCCACCACGCAGCAAACCTTGCTGGAGCCGACGTCGAGCACCGTGAGGATGCCCGACCGGCGCGAAGAAGCGTCGCTGCCGCCGCCAAGCCAGCTCATATCTTCGTCCCCGTCTTGCGCTTGGCCAGGTTCTTCGGCTTGTCGCTGAGCGCGGCTTCGCGCTGCGTGGCCGCCTCCGGCGAGAGCTCCACGACCAGCCGGTCGGGGAGCCGCATGTCGACGGCGGCGATGTCGCGCATCAAAAGCCCGTTGTCATGGTCGATCTTGACGAGCTCGGCGATCGCCTGGTCCTCATCGTCTTCCGGGAGCTTGATCGTGATGCCGTTCTCAAGCCTCAGGTCCCAGCGCCGCTCGCCGACACGGATATAACCTTTGACCCGGGCCGCCAGCTCGGGATAGCGCTTGATCTTGTCGAGGAAGGCCGGCGCCATGGCCGGCGCGCCGCTACCGATGATCAACGGCAGCAGCGCCTGCTTGCCGCCCGAGAACGGCGCGATCACCTCGCCGGACCGCTCGATCACCGAAACTGATGCGCCCTGCTGCCAGAGCGCGAAGGGCTCGCGCTCCTCGATGCGCACTTCCAGCGTATGAGGGTAGATCTTGCGCACCGCCGCGCCCTCGACCCAGGGCAGCGTCGCGATGCGCTCGCGCGCAGCCTCGGCATCGAAGCCGATCAGCGAGGTCCAGCCGTCGAGGCCGAGCCGGTCGAGCACATCGATCTCGGATGTCTGACGGTTGCCGACCACCTTGATCTGGTCGACGGCAAAGCCGGTGCGGGCCGTGATGCCCTGCACGACGCTGTCGGAGTAGCCGCCAAGAAAAGCGCCATAGGCGCTGCTCGACGCGATGAGCGCGGCGGAAAGGATCGCCGCCGAAAAGCGCGGCGCCTCATACTCGCCACCGCACAGGCGCGCCAGCACGCGCACCGGCCGGCGAAGCTGACGCGGCAAGACGAAACGGTCGAATGACAGCGGCACGCCGAACAGCGCGGGACCAGCCGCGTTGCCGCCATTACCCTGTCCCCACCTCAACGCAGACACGAAGCGTCCTCCACCATCCAACTCAACAAATCGCCGAACGAGTGTCCCGCTTGCGCGGCGATTTCGGGCACCAGAGACGTCGGCGTCATGCCCGGCTGAGTGTTGACCTCGAGCCAGACAACCTCGCCGTTTTCGGAGTGACGGTCGTCGTAACGGAAGTCCGATCGGGAGACGCCCCGGCAACCAATGGCAAGATGAGCCTTGAGGGCCAGTGTCTGTATTTTTTGGTAAATATTCGGTGAAATTTTAGCAGGGATTTCGTGTTTTGATCCGCCGGGCACGTATTTTGAGTCGTAGTCGTAGAAGGAATGCCCGGTCGGGATGATCTCGCAGACGCCGAGCGCCACATCGCCCATCACCGCGCAGGTCAATTCGCGCCCATGGATGTAGCGCTCAACCATGACGGTCTCGCCATATTGCCATTCGGTTGAGCCGATCACCTGCGGCGGATGCGACTGCCCCTCATGCACGATGACGACACCGAAGCTCGACCCCTCATTGACCGGCTTGACCACATAAGGCGGCTTCATCGGATGCACGTCCTTGATGGCGAAGCGATTGACCACCTTGGATTCCGCGACCGGAATGCCGGCCGCTTTGGCAACCTTCTTGGCCTGTTCCTTGTTCATAGCCAGCGCTGAAGCGAGCACGCCCGAATGGGTGTAGGGAATTGCGAGATATTCGAGAATTCCCTGGATGGTGCCGTCCTCGCCGAACGGGCCATGCAACGCATTGAAGGCGACGTCAGGCTTGAGCTCCGCAAGCACGGACCCGACATCGCGCGAAACATCGACGCGGGTAACCTGATAGCCTTCAGTCTCGAGCGCATCCGCACACGCCTTCCCCGAGGACAGAGACACGGGCCGCTCCGAGGAAAATCCACCGAGGAGAACAGCCACATGCTTCTTCTTCATTTCCCGTCATCCCCTCTCACGCCGGGCCTGCAACCGATATTCCCGCACCGCATTCCCAAGCATTGAGTCCGAGTCTTCCGGCAGGTTGCCCCCCAGACGGAAAACGCGGCTGAACGCGTTGAACGACTCAAATCAGGAAACGCTTCAGGGCAGAGAATCAGAGAGTTGATTCGCTGGCAAGTGCCTATGATTCCGAGAGATTCACTTTCCTCGAAAACAGCCGAGAAAAGTGTGTTGTTGAGTCTTTGCAGCAACGGTTGACGCCGCCGCGAGGTGCGGAAGTTCAAGCATCACATGAACTTCAACAGGCGCTAAAGCAGCTGTCCGAGGAACTCCTGCACCTCATGTCCAGGCCGGAAATTGCCGAGGCGCTTGATTTCCCAATGCAGCCGGATGCCGGAATTCTCGAGCACACGCGCGCGCACCGTCTCGCCAAGATATTCGAGATCATAGCCGGTCGCGGTGCCGGTGTTGATCATGAAGTTGCAATGCATCGGCGACATCTGCGCGCCGCCGATCATCAGCCCGCGGCAGCCGGCCTTGTCGATTTCCTTCCAGGCGGAGGTGCCTTCCGGATTCTTGAAGGTTGAGCCGCCGGTTTTCTCGCGGATCGGTTGCACCGTCTCGCGATGGTTCTGCACCGCATCCATTGCCGCCTTGATCGCCGCCTTGTCTTCCGGAAACCCTTCGAAAATGGCGGAGGTGAAGATCAGTCCGGCGGGCGCGGACGAGTGGCGGTAGGCATAACCCATATCGGCATTGCTGAGCGTGTGGAGATTGCCCTTGCGGTCCAGCGCCGTCACCTCGACGACCCGTTCCCGGGTCTCGACGCCGTTGGCGCCCGCATTCATCCTGAGCGCACCGCCAACGGCGCCGGGGATGCCGTGGTAGAAATGGAAGCCGCCGATGCCGGCTTCATACGCCACGGCCGCGACACGCTTGTCAGGCGTCGCCGCACCGGCTTTGATCGTGGTCGGTCCGGTGGCCTCGGCCTCGCCGAAACCCTTGGCCGAGAGCCTGACGACGAAACCCGGAATGCCGCCGTCTCGCACCAGGAGGTTCGAGCCGACGCCCACCACCATGACCGGCACCTCTTCCGGCACGGCGCGCAGGAAGGCGGCGAGGTCTTCCTCGTCGGCCGGCTGGAACAGCGCCTCCGCCAGGCCGCCGGCGCGGAACCAGGTGATCTTGTCCATCTCGGCGTTCGGCGTGATGCGGCCGCGCAGGCCCGAAAGCTTGTCGCCGAGTTTGTTGATAAGATCCTGGCCGCGCATCATGAGGGCGTCCCGCCAAGTTCCTTGGGCAGCGCGTAAGCCCATTGCGTGATGTTGCCGGCGCCGAGGAAGACGACGAAATCGCCGGGCTTGGCGAGCTCGCGAATGGCTGGCGCGATCGCCGCCGGGCCATCGATATAGCGCGCGTCGCGATGGCCGCCGGAACGGATGCGCGCAACCAGCGCATCGGAGGTCACGCCTTCGATAGGCTCCTCGCCTGCCGCATAGACCGGCGCCACCATCACCGTATCCGCGTCGTTGAAGCAGACGGAGAATTCGTTGAACAGATCGTGCAGCCTGGTGAAGCGATGCGGTTGCGCGATGGCAATCACGCGCCCTTTGGTGGCGCTGCGCGCGGCCTTCAGCACCGCCGCGATCTCCACCGGATGATGGCCGTAATCGTCGAACACCTCGACACCGTTCCACGAGCCGGTGTGTGTGAACCGCCGCTTGACGCCGGCGAAGGACGACAGACCTTTCTTGATCGCTTCATCCGACAGGCCGAGTTCGTGCGCGACCGCGATCGCCGCCGTCGCGTTGGAGACATTATGCTTGCCCGGCATCGGCAGGCGCAGGCCGGTTATCGTCGCGGTCCCGCGCCCCTTGCGGTCGCGGATCACCACGTCGAATTCCGAGGTCGCGCCCAGCATGCGATGGTTGGTAAAGCGAACATCGGCCTGCGCGTTCTCGCCATAGGTGATGACGCGGCGGTCCTCGATGCGGCCGACCAGCGCCTGCACCTCCGGATGGTCCGTGCACATCACGCCGAAGCCGTAGAACGGCACGTTCTCGACGAACTGACGGAAGGCCTCGCGTACCTTGTCGAAGCTGCCATAGTGGTCGAGGTGTTCGGGATCGATATTTGTGACGACGGCGATGTCCGCCGGCAGCTTGAGGAAGGTGCCGTCGCTTTCGTCCGCTTCGACTACCATCCACTCCCCGTCGCCCATCCGCGCGTTGGTGCCATAGGCGTTGATGATGCCGCCATTGATGACGGTCGGGTCGAGCCCGCCGGCTTCGAGCAGCGTCGCCACCATCGAGGTGGTCGTCGTCTTGCCGTGCGTGCCGCCGATGGCGACCGCCTGGCGGAAACGCATCAGCTCGGCCAGCATCTCGGCCCGGCGCACGATCGGCAAAAGCTTCTCGCGCGCGGCCTTGAGCTCGGGGTTGGATTTCTTGATCGCGGTCGAAACGACGACGACTTCGGCATCGCCGAGATTTTCCGCCTTGTGGCCGACGAAGCATTCGATGCCCTTGTCGCGCAGCCGCTGCACATTGGCGCCATCGGCCTGGTCGGAACCCTGCACCTTGTAGCCGAGATTGTGCAGCACCTCGGCGATGCCGCTCATGCCGATGCCGCCAATGCCGATGAAATGCACAAGGCCGATCGTCTGCGGCATCTTCATGCGCGCGTCCTCCTATAGTCCGAAACCGTTTTGCCGGACGCAATAGCCTCTGTCAGATCGGCGAGCAACCGCGCCGCGTTCGGTTTCCCGGCCGAATGGGCAGCGGCGGCCATGGCCACCAGCCGATCCGGGTCCTGCATCAGTGCGCCGACCAGTTGCGCAATCCGCTCCGCCGACAGCGTAGACTGCGGATGGAGCTCGGCGCCGCCGGCTGCGGCAAGGGCCGCGGCATTCGCCGCCTGATCGTGGTCGAGCGCGTGCGGATAGGGAACCAGCAGCGCCGGCCGGCCGATGACCGCGATCTCCGAAACCGTGGAGGCGCCGGAGCGCGACATCACCAGATGCGCCGCCGCCATGCGCGCCGCCATGTCGGTAAAGAAGGGCGAGACCTGGACGTCGACGCCGAGCTCGGCATAAGCCGCCTTCACCCGCGCCACATCCTCCGCGCGCGCCTGCTGGGTGATCACCAGGCGCTTGCGCAGGTCTTGCGGCAACAGCGCGACCGCCGCCGGAACCGCATCGGAAAAGAACTGCGCGCCCTGGCTGCCGCCGAACACCAGCAGGCGGAACGGCTCGCCTTCGTTCGATGCCGCATAGGGCGTCTTCGCTGCCTCGAGCACCTGCGGCCTGACCGGATTGCCGGTGGTTACCGTCTTTGCGCCATTGGCGCTCGCGCCTTCCGGCAGGAAGCCGCCGGCAATCGCGTCGACGCGGCCGGCAAGCGCCTTGTTGGCGCGGCCCATGACGGCGTTCTGCTCGTGGACCAGCGTCGGCACCTTGCGCCTTGTCGCCGCATAGAGCGGCGGCAGCGTCGGATAGCCGCCGAAGCCGACGACCGCCTCCGGCTTGATCCGGGCGATGATCCGGCTTGCTTCGCGCACGCCCTGCCAGATCTTCCAGAAAGCCGAGACCACGGCGACCGGGTTTTTCGAGCCCAGTGTCGCCGACGGGATCGCGTGGATGTCGGCGGCGGGAAACTGTCCGGAATAGCGCTCCGCGCGCCGGTCCGTGGCAAGATGCACCTTCCAGCCGCGTTCGATCAGCTCATGCGCGAGCGCCTCGGCCGGAAACAGGTGTCCGCCCGTTCCGCCGGCTGCAAGCAGGATGACACCCTTCGCCATCCCGCCTCATTCCGCCGGGATTGCGCGCTGCGCGAGGACGAAGCCCATCTGCTTGCGCTTTTCCGGACGCTTGCGCGTCAATGCCAGCACCATGCCCATCGAGACGGCGATGGCGATCTGCGAGGAGCCGCCATAGGAGATGAAGGGCAGCGTCATGCCCTTGGCGGGCATCAGCTGCAGGTTCACGCACATGTTGATGGCCGACTGCAAGCCGAAGATGGTGACAAGACCGCCCACCGCGTAGCGGGTGAAATCGTCATGCTCCTTGAGCGCGATGCTCAGGCCGCGCAGCACGATGAAGGCGAAGATCGACATGATGAAGAAGCACATGATCAGGCCGAACTCCTCGCCCGCGACCGAGAACACGAAGTCGGTATGGGCATCCGGAACGATGCGCTTCACGGTTCCCTCACCCGGCCCGACGCCGAACCAGCTGCCGTTGATCAGCGCCTCGCGCCCCATATCGACCTGAAACGTATCGCCCTCGCCGGTCAGGAACTTGTTGATGCGCAAGGCAACGTGCGGGAACACCGTATAGGCGGCGAACAGGCCGGTCGCACCGGTGATGCCGAGGGCCATGATCCACAGCCACGGCAGGCCGGCCATGAAGAACATAACGCCCCAGGTGCCGGTGACCAGCATGGTCTGGCCAAGATCGGGCTGAGCGACCAGAAGAGAAACCACGAGAACCAGAAGCAAGAGGGCGAACAGGTTGCCGGGGATATCGAGCTGGCGCTTATGCTCGGCAAACAGCCACGCGCAGATGATGACGAAGGCCGGCTTGAGGAACTCGGACGGCTGGATGGACAGGCCGGCGAGCGACACCCAGCGGCGTGCACCCTTCACTTCGACGCCGACGTAGAGCACCGCCACCATCAGCACCAGCATGACACAGATCAGCACCAGCGACATGCGCCTTATCTGCCTCGCTTGCAGGAAGGAGACCGCCAGCATCACGACAAGCGCCGGGATGGTGAAGATGATCTGCCTGGTGGCGAAGTGAAAGCTGCTGAGGCCGATGCGTTCAGCGACCGCCGGGCTGGCGGCGAAGGACAACACGATGCCCAGCCCCATCAGCGACAGGAACGCCGCCAAAAACCAGCGATCGATGGTCCACCACCAGGTGGCGACAGGACTTTTGTCGAGACGGCTTTGCATCAACGTGGCCCTCCGATGGGTTTCACACCATCAATAGCAGTCGCAGCTTGCCTGAAGGCTTCGCCGCGAACTTCGAAATTCTTGAACTGGTCGAAACTGGCGCAGGCCGGCGAAAGCAGCACCACCGCCTCGCCGCCGGCGTCGCTCGCCGCGTCATGGGCGGCATGCTCGACCGCCGCCGCCAGCGTTCCCGATATCTCGTAGGGCACCGCTTCGCCCAGCGTCGCCGCGAAGGCGGGCGCCGCCTCGCCGATCAGATAAGCCTTGGCGATGCGCGGGAAGAAGCCGCGCAGCGGCTCGATGCCGCCCTCCTTGGGCAGGCCGCCGGCGATCCAGTAGATGCGGCTGGGGAAGCTTGACAGCGCGGGTGCAGCCGCGTCGGCGTTGGTCGCCTTGGAATCGTTGACGAACAGCACATGGCCCTTGCGGCCGACCTGTTCCATGCGGTGCGCCAGCCCGGGGAAGCTTTCGAGCCCTGCCTGGATCTCGCCGAGCTCGAGCCCGACCTTGAGGCAGGCGACCACGGCGGCCAGCGCGTTCTGGGCATTGTGCTGGCCGCGCAGCGAGCCGATACCTTCGAGGAAGGCGACGCGGCTGTAGCGGCCATGCACGGCTTCCATCAGATTGGTGCCGTCGGCGAAATAGCCGTCGGTCAGCGGCAGGCGCTTGGAAATGCGGATGACCTGCCGCCCTGCCCGCTCGAGTCGGTCAGCGATCTGGGCGCCCCAGGAATCGTCGACGCCGACGATCGCGGTGTCCGAGCCGGCGACCAGCCTTTCCTTGATCGAGGCGTAATGCGCCATCGTGCCGTGCCGGTCGAGATGATCGGGCGTCAGGTTCAGCAGGATGCCGGCGGTCGGGTTGATCGAGGGCGCGAGGTCGATCTGATAGGAGGAGCACTCCACCACATAGTGCCGCTTCGGTTCGGGCGGATCGAGCGTCATGATGGCGCGGCCGATATTGCCGCCCATTTGCGTGTCACGGCCCGCCGACTTCAATATATGCGCCGTCAGAGCCGTGGTCGTCGACTTGCCGTTGGTGCCTGTGATCGCGATGAAGGGTGCTGCCGGCGCGTCGCTGATGCGCTCGCGGCAGAACAGCTCGATATCGCCGATCACCTCGACGCCGGCGCCGCGCGCCAGCTCCACCGTCCAATGCGGCTTCGGATGCGTCAACGGCACCCCTGGCGACAGCACGAAGGCGGCGAAGCGCGGCCAGTCGGCGGTGCGCAGATCGCCCGTCGCGATGCCCGCGGCCGCTGCCCGGGCGACGCTTTCAGGATTGTCGTCCCAGGCCAGCACCTCGGCGCCGCCCGCGATCAGCGCATGCGCGGTGGCTATCCCCGAGCCGCCGAGCCCGAAGAGCGAAACGCGTTTGCCTGAGAACGAAGCGGCGGGGATCAAGCGGGCTGGTCCTATCTGAGCTTGAGAGTGGAGAGGCCGACCAGCGCCAGGATGACGGCAATGATCCAGAAGCGGATCACCACCTGGCTTTCGGTCCAGCCGAGCTTTTCGAAATGGTGATGGATCGGCGCCATCAGGAAGACGCGCTTGCCGGTCATCTTGAAGTAGCCGACCTGGATGATGACCGAGAAGATCTCGACCACGAACAGGCCGCCGACGATGACCAGCACGATCTCGTGCTTGGTAGCGACGGCGATGGTGCCGATGAGGCCGCCCATCGCCAGCGAGCCGGTGTCGCCCATGAAGATCGCGGCCGGCGGGGCGTTGAACCAGAGGAAGCCGAGCCCGGCGCCGATCACCGCGCCGAGCACGACGGCGAGCTCACCGGTGCCGGGAACGAAATGGATCTGCAGATATTCGGCGAAGACCGCGTTGCCCGAGAGATAGGCGATGACTCCGAAAGACGCCGCCGCGATCATGATCGGCACGATCGCCAGGCCGTCGAGGCCGTCGGTCAGGTTGACCGCATTGCCGGCGCCGACGATGACGAAGCAGGAGAACGGCACGAAGAACCAGCCGAGGTTGATCAGCAACTCCTTGGCGAAGGGGAAGGTCAGGGACGACGAGAACGGCGCCTGGCCATTATGCATGATCACCCACGCGGCGATGGCCGCGATGACGAATTCGATCGCCAGCCTCGCCTTGCCGGAGAAGCCCAGATGCGACTGCTTGGTGACCTTGAGATAGTCGTCATAGAAGCCGATCGAGCCGAAGCCGACGGTGACCAGCAGCACAACCCAGACATAGATGCTGGAAAGATTTGCCCATAAAAGCGACGAACCGATGATGCCTGACAGGATCATCAGCCCACCCATGGTCGGCGTTCCAGCCTTCTTGAAATGCGTCTGCGGGCCATCGGCGCGAATCGGCTGGCCCTTGCCTTGACGCAGGCGCAGCGAATTGATGATCGTCGGCCCGAAAATGAAGACGATCAGCGCTGAGGTGATCAGCGCGCCGCCGGTGCGGAAGGTGATGTAGCGGAAGACGTTGAAGAACGAGATCTTGTCCGCGAAATCGACGAGCAGTGTGAACATGGTCCTTCCGTCCCCCGGAGCCCGACCTAGGCCGGCTTAATGTTTGTGGCTTCCGCCGGAAATTTGCCGAGCAATGCGTCGACCAGCTTTGAAAACCCGATGCCTTTCGACGATTTGACCATCACCACGTCGCCGGGCCTGAGCGCAGCGATCACGATCGGTTTCAGTTCCTCGACGCCTGCCCGGTACTCGGTCTGGACTTCGGCCGGCAAAACCTCGGCCAGCGCCTGCATTTCCGGCCCGCCGAGAAAGACGTTGCGCGTGCCGGTGCCGACGATCAGTTCGGCGAGCGCCGCATGAAGCTTCACCGAATGGCTGCCGAGCTCCAGCATGTCGCCCAGCACCGCGATGCGCCGGCCCTCGCCCGAGACGGGCGTGGCGTTGAGTAGCGCCATCGCCGCCGCCATCGACGCCGGATTGGCGTTGTAGCTCTCGTCGATCAGCGTGATCGGCCCGTCTGGATGGTGCAGGACATGGCGCCGGCCACGCCCGCGTTCGGCCGACAGGTCGGCAAGCGCCGCCGCAACCCTGTCGAGATCGGCGCCGACGAGCTTGGCAGCACCCAGCACGGCCAATACATTCTGCACCATGTGGCGACCGGGAGCCCCGACACGCGCTGCAACATCCTGCTTGCCGATTTTGGCGGTGATGTCTGAGTGATCGGCGGAGAGCTCGCAGCCGGTCAGTCGGAAGGTTGAACGGGCATTCTCGCCGAAGCCGAAGACGTGCTCGACGCCGGCCTCCTTCGCCATCTTCTCAAGCAGCTTCCAGCGCTGGTCGTCACGATTGAGCACCGCGGCGCCGTCGGGCTCCAAGCCCTCGAAGATCTCCGCCTTCGCCCTGGCGATCTCGTCCAGATTCTTGAAGAAGCCGAGATGCGCGGCGGCGATCATCGTCACGATGGCGACATGCGGCCTGACCATCTTGACCAGCGGCCTGATCTCGCCCGGATGGTTCATGCCGATCTCGAAGACCGCGTAGTCGCAATCCTGCGGCATGCGCGCCAGCGTCAGCGGCACGCCCCAATGGTTGTTGAACGACTGCGCCGAGGCGTGCACCTTGCCGACCGCCGACAGCACATGGCGCAGCGCTTCCTTGGTGGTCGTCTTGCCGGCCGAGCCGGTGACGGCAATGATCCGGGCCCTCGAACGCGCCCGGGCCGCGACGCCGAGTTTCTCGAGTGCCGCAAGCACATCTGGAACGACGATCATCGGCGCCGTCAGCCGGCCGAGCGAGGGCAGCTTGCCCTCGGCGACGACCAGCACGGCCGCTCCGGCCTTGACCGCGGCTGTCGCGAAATCATGGCCGTCCATCGCCTCGCCCTTGATGGCGAAGAAGGCGTTTCCCGGCTCCAGGCTGCGGCTGTCGATCGAAATACCGGTGATGCCCGCCGGCAGCGAGCCGATGGGCCTGCCTTCCATGGCTTCGACCAGCGCTTCCGACGTCCACAGCAGGTTCATGCGGCGCGCTCCTTCAGCGCATCGCGCACTTCCTCGTGGTCGGAGAAGTGGAAGGTCTGAGCGCCGATGGTCTGGCCTTCCTCATGCCCCTTGCCGGCGACGATGAGCGTATCGCCGGCGCGCAGCATCGCCACCGCCTCATGGATCGCCTTGCGGCGGTCGCCGATCTCGATAGCGCCGGGCGCCGCGGCGAGGATGGCCGCGCGGATGGTCTCGGGCACTTCCGTGCGGGGATTGTCGTCGGTGACGATGACGATGTCGGCGAGCCGCGTCGCGATCTCGCCCATGATCGGCCTTTTCCCCCGATCGCGGTCGCCGCCGCAGCCGAACACCACGACGACGCGGCCCGTGGTGAAAGGCCGGACCGAGGTCAGCACGTTCTCCAGCGCGTCGGGCTTGTGGGCATAGTCGACATAGACAGGAGCGCCGGCGGCGGTGGCGCCGACGAGGTCGAGCCGGCCGGGCGCACCCTTCAATTTTTCCAGGGCGGCCAAAGCTTTATCCATCGGCGTTCCAGTCGCGATGGCAAGCCCGGCCGAGACCAGCGCGTTGGCGATCTGGAAATCGCCGGCCAAAGGCAGGTCTACTTCGTAGAGCACGGCGTCGGCCACGACCTCGGCGCGCTGGCGATGGCGCTCGTGCTCGACCCGCTTCAGCGTCAGGAAATCGCCATGGCGGCCGACGGTCAGGACGTTGAGACCCGCCGCCTTTGCGGCTTTGATGGTCGGC
The DNA here is from genome assembly GCF_004963255.1 of Mesorhizobium sp. Lineage (GTDB taxonomy): Bacteria > Pseudomonadota > Alphaproteobacteria > Rhizobiales > Rhizobiaceae > Mesorhizobium. The sequence goes on from NZ_SUGA01000015.1 coordinate 46,153, forward strand.
TCCGACCACGGGTCGTCGGCAAAGACGATCGCGGGCGCGCCCTTCGGCAGCAGCGTGTCGAACAGGCGCAGCTTGGCGCGGTGATAATCCTCGACCGTCGGATGGTAGTCCATGTGGTCGCGGCCGAGATTGGTGAAGGCGCCGGCCGCAAGCTTCACGCCGTCGAGACGACGCTGGTCGAGGCCGTGGCTGGAGGCTTCCATCGAGGCATGGGTCACGCCGGCATCCGCCAGTTCCTTGAGCAACCGGTGCAGCGCCACCGGGTCGGGCGTGGTCAGCGAGCCATATTCGTTGCGGCCGGGCGCCACCACGCCGGTCGTGCCGATCGAGGCGGCGGCGAACCCCGCCTGCTCCCAGATCTGGCGGGTGAAGGCGGCGACGGATGTCTTGCCGGCGGTGCCGGTGACGGCGACCATGGTCTCAGGCTGGCGGCCAAAGAAGCGGGCGGCGGCGAGCGCCAGCGCATGGCGCGGATCATCGACGGCAAGAACCGGGATCGACAGGCCGGACACCGCCGCGCCCTTGCCTGTGACGATTGCGGTGGCACCCCGGCTGGCGGCATCGGCGGCATAGGCGGCGCCATCGGCCTTGCTGCCGGCAAGCGCAAAGAAGACGACGCCGGTCTTGGCCGTGCGGGAATCGGAGGAAAGTCCGGTAACCTCCAGATCGCGGGAAGCTGTTCCCTCGACAGGCAGGATACCGGCTAGATCTTTTAGATGCATTGAGTCCCGTTCACTGCAACAAAATAGCGCGCAGTTGCCGGCGCGCCCCAAGAATCACTGATAGGAAACCAGCGTTGCACCATTTTCATGGCTGAAATCTGGCTTCACGCCAAGCATGGCCGCCGAGCGCCTGATGATATTGCCGGCGATAACCCCCGCATTGTTGGCGGCGACGTCCGTCATCCCCGGCTTTTCCGGATGCGGGGCGTCGGCGATCGTGAACACCAGAAATTGCGGATCGTCCATCGGGAAGGCGGCGACGAAGGTGTTGAAATTCAACTCCTTGGAGTAACGGCCGTTGATGACCTTCTCGGCCGTTCCGGTCTTGCCGCCAACGCGGTAGCCAGGGGCCCTGGCGTTTCTGGCCGAGCCCTTCTCGGCATTGAGCGTATAGAGATAGCGCATGCCTTCGACCGTCTTGTCGCTGACCACTTTCTTGGCCACCGCCATCGCCTCCTGTTCGCTGCGGACCAGGAATGTCGGCTGGATCAGATAGCCCTGCATCAGCGCCGCGCAGCCGACGGCGGCTTGCAGCGGCGTCGTCGACACGCCATGGCCGAAGGCGATGGTGAACGAATTGACCTGTTTCCAGACCTTGGGTTCGGTCGGGCGCGCGACCTCCGGCAGTTCGGTCTGCATCCTGTCGAGGATGCCGAGGCGATGCAGGAATTCGCGGTGCCCCTCGATGCCGACAAGCTCTGCCTCCCTGGCCGAGCCGATGTTGGACGAATAGAGGAACACCTCCGGCAGCGACAGCACGCGGTTCTTGCCGTGGAAATCGTGAATGGCCTGATGGCCGACCCGGATCGGATGCGACGCGTCGAAGCGGCTGTTCATCGTCGCCTTGCCGGAATCGAGCGCCATCGCCGAGGTAAAGCTCTTGAAGGTCGAGCCCATCTCGTAGAGGCCCGCCGACATGCGGTTCAGCCGGTCCTTGTCCTGGGCATTGTAGGGATTGTTCGGGTCGAAGTCCGGCACCGAGGCCATCGCCATCACTTCGCCCGTCTTGATGTTCAGCACGACGGCGCCGGCGCCCATGGCGCGATAGCGCTCCAGCCCGGCGGCGATCTCATCGCGCACCACATGCTGGACGCGCAGATCGATCGAAAGCCTGACCGGCTTGAGGTCCTTGGCGATGGCAAGGCCCGACGCCTGCAGGTCGCTCAGCCCCTGCTCGTCGATATACTTCTCCATGCCAGAGATGCCCTGGTTGTCGATATTGGTCAGGCCGACGATATAGGACGAGGTCTCGCCGCTCGGATAGAAGCGGCGCTTTTCGGTGCGGAAGCCGAGGCCGGGAACGCCCAGCGCCATGATGTCGGCCTGCTGCTTCGGCGTTAGCTGGCGCTGCAGCCAGACGAAGCCGGCGCCGCTCTTGAGCTTGCGGTAGGTCTGCTCGTAGTCGATCTCCGGCAGCACGGTCGACAATTTCTCGATCGCTTCGTCGGCATCGACGATGCGCCGCGGTTCGGCAAACAGCGACGCTGTCTTGATGTCGGTCGCCAGCACCTCGCCGTTACGGTCGACGATATCGGGACGCGACGCGGTGACCCTGCTCTGTGGGCCGTCGGACAGGTCCGGATTCTGCAGGCCGAGATAGACAAGCCGGCCGGCAATCGTCGAATAGAGGGTGAAGAACACCGCCATCGTCATGACGATGCGGGTCCTGGCCTTGCCGCCCGTCGCCTTGCGCGCCGCGTCGACGACGATCGAGCCGTCCTCGGCGGTCTTCTTCCGACGCTTCAGCAGCTCACCGATCCTTGGAAGCCTGCCGATCATTGCACAGTGCTCCCCGTGACGACCGGATCCTTGTCGTCCGCTGGTCCATTGCCGGAACTATCGGCCATGCCGCCAAGCCGCTGCGAGGAGAGGTCCTCGATGGTCACCGGTTTCACCGGAATGTCGTCAAGGCCGCCGATCTGGCGGGCGCCGACCGGTTCGAGCCCGAGCTGGCTCTTGTAGATGTCGGCAAGCTTCTGCAGCCGCGATGGCTGGGTAAGCAGGCTCCAATCCGCCTTGAGGAGATCGATCGTGTCTTCCTCGTAGCGGATCTGTGCCTGGATCTTCTGCACGGCCGCCAGTTGCTCCTCGGCCTCGCGCTTGGTCTTGTAGGTCAGGGCCGCGGCCGAGACCATGACGGCGATCAGGACTATGTCGCTGGTACGAAACACGTGCTCACCTCTCTCCCGGCCGTTCGACGGCGGGAAGCTTTGGAAGGCCGAAGATCGAAAAATCGCCCGCACGCGCCGGGGCATCTGTGCGGATCGCAGCGCGCAGCCTGGCCGAGCGCGCTCGCGGGTTGGCCGCTGTCTCGGCCTCCCCCGGCGTCACACCGCCGCCAGCTTTACGGAAAGTCGGATCGCGCTGGGGTGCGTCTGGCATGTGTCGCGAGCCGCTGGCGGCTTCGGAACGGTCGGCGATGAAGCGCTTGACGATGCGGTCTTCCAGGGAGTGAAAGGTCACCACGGCAAGCCGGCCACCGGGCTTCAGTGCCCGCTCGGCCGCCAGCAGCGCCCTTGCAAGCTCGCCAAGCTCGTCATTGACGAAGATGCGCAACGCCTGGAAGACGCGCGTGGCCGGATGGATCTTGTCCTTCGGCCCTCTCCCGATATGCGTTTCAATGGCGTCGGCGAGATCGAGCGTGCGCTCGAAGGGCTTCTTCTCACGCCGGCTCTCGATCATGCGCGCGATGCGGCCGGCATGGCGCTCCTCGCCGAGAAAGCCCAAGATGCGGGCAAGGTCGCCGGCCTTGAAGGTGTTGACAACGTCGGCGGCGGAAAGCCCCGACCGCGCCATGCGCATGTCGAGCGGCCCATCGGCGCGAAAGGAAAAGCCGCGCTCCGCCTGGTCGAGCTGCATGGAGGAAACACCGATGTCGAGCACCACGCCGTCGGCGCCCTCGACATGTTCGTCCAGCGCCGAGAACGGCGCCTGGACAAGCCTCAGCCGGCCGCCGGCCTGCCGCTCCAGCGCCCTGCCCGCCGCGATCGCATCCGGGTCGCGGTCGATGGCAACGACGGAGGCGCCGCGATCGAGGATCGCGCTGGTGTAGCCGCCGGCGCCGAATGTCCCATCGACGATCGTCTCGCCGGCCTTCGGCGCGAGCGCGTCGAGCACCTCGGCAAGGAGGACCGGAATGTGGCGGGCCGGTCCGCCAACGGCGTGAGGATCATCGCCGTGGCCAGCCATCATTCCGATCGCTCCCCGGGCTTCGTCCCCTGCCGAAGCTGCAAAAGCCTGGCGCGCGCCTGCGCCCCATAGGCGGAAAGCCGTCCCGGCTCCCAGATCTGAAAGAAATTGCCGCGGCCGACAAAGGCCACCTCGTTCGAGATGCCCGTATGCTCGCGGATGAAGTCGCTCATGGTGATGCGGCCATCCTGATCGAGCTTCAGGAACGTCCCGTCGCCGTGGCAGAAGAACGACATGTCGTCCGCCGTCTGCAGAAAGGGATCCTCCAGCGCGATCCGCTGCTCGTAGCGGTCGAGCAGGTCGAGTCCACCGACATCCATGGCCGGCAGGTCCAGGCAGCGCAGCGCGTAAAGCTCCGAATAGCCGCGTTTCTGAACCACCGCGCGGAAATGCGCCGGAACGGAGACCCGCCCCTTCGCATCGATCCTGTTTACCGCGTTTGACAGAAATCGGTCCAATGAACGCTACAGCCGCTTCCGCCGCCGCACCCCTTCCCATGTTGTTCTCCGCGCCCTCGCCGCGCTCGCGGCAAATCGCTTCATTCACCGGGGCGAAAACCGGCAAACGCGCAGCCGCCGCGGCTGCCCGATTGGCGTACGCTTCACCCTGACGCGGAACGAAAGCTTGATGATGTGAACGGGATATCATGGGGTACTATGGGCGTCAACGGGAACAGGCATCACAAACACGCGCATCACAACCACAAAGCGCAGGCTGAAGGCACGTCTCGTCTTTATCGTCCATTAAGCCTAACGAAGCGTTTAGAGCCCTCTGGCCCAAAAGGACGCTGCTTGCCCCAAACAGCCGGCACGCATAGCGTCGCGGGCAATTTCTATTCAGCCGAAGGGATGAAGCCTGATGTCCGAGAAAGCGAAGTCCCGCGCCGCGGCGCTTGCCCATTTGCGCAGCCGCGATTTCGCCAAGGGCGACCCGATCCCTCTGCCGCTGACCATGGCATCGATCTTCCACACGCCGGGCGCAGAAGTCGGCTTCGATCAGTATGGCCGCTACGACAATCCGACCTGGCGCGCCGTCGAGCACGCGCTTGGCCACCTCGAAGGCGCGCAGTGCGTCGCCTTCCCGTCCGGAATGGGCGCAATCTCGTCGGTGTTTTTCGCGCTGCTGAAATCAGGCGACCGCGTGCTTTTGCCGTCAGACGGCTATCACGCCACGCGCGCCATGGCCGAGCGCTTTCTCAACCCCCTCGGCATTGCCTGCGACACCAGGCCGACGCCAACCTTCCTCGACGGCGGCTTCGATGGTTACCGGCTGGTTTTTGCCGAGACGCCGTCAAATCCCCGGCTGGACATCTGCGATATCACGGCGGTGGCCGAAGCCGTTCACAGGCAGGATGGACTGCTGGTCGTCGACAACACGACGATGACGCCCTTCGGCCAGCGTCCGCTCGACCTCGGCGCCGACATCGTCGTCTCCGCCGACACCAAGGCGGTGAACGGTCACTCCGACGTGCTTTTCGGCCATGTCGCGAGCCGCGATGCCGACATCATCGCCAAGGTGACCGACTGGCGCAGCCTGGTCGGAGGTATTCCCGGCCCCTTCGAGGCCTGGCTTGTGCATCGCGGGCTGGAAACGCTGGAGGTGCGTTTCGACCGGATGTGTTCGTCAGCCGAAACCATCGCGCGGCGGCTGAAGGATCACCGCGCGGTCAGCGGCCTGCGCTATCCCGGGCTCGAGGGCGACGCCTCGCACAATCTGGCCCGCGCCCAGATGGATCGCTTCGGCTCCCTGATCTCGTTCGAACTGGCCTCGGAACAGAAGGCCGAGGCGTTCATCGACAATTGCGCGCTGATTGAATCGGCGACTTCCTTCGGCGGCGTGCACACCTCGGCCGAGCGGCGCTCGAAGCGCGGCGACGCCGTGCCGCCGGGCTTCGTGCGCCTGTCGGTGGGTTGCGAGCCGGTCGAGGAGCTTTGGCAGGCGATCGAGGCGTCGTTGGACAAGGTCGGCAGTTGAACGAATCTATGCCCGCACTCGGAGCCGGGACACGGACGCTGAATCCAAAGCTGCGCCTTCCGGCGCAACCTTTTGATTTTCTATCGCTATCGCCGTGGGGAGAAAAATTGCCAGCTGGCCTGTAAGCCGGGTTCTGTATGGCCCTCGCCTCGCGGCGAGAACGTGGCGGCCATTCATCTTGGGCACATGTTGCCATGCGCCTCACGCAACCTACCCGGACGGTGAGCCGGAAACAGCCCTCGAAGGTTTCCCCTCGCACCGCCCCTATTCGGTTTTGCTCCCGGTGGGGTTTGCCCTGCCGCTCCTGTTGCCAGTCGCGCGGTGGGCTCTTACCCCACCCTTTCACCCTTGCCGTGGCCGAAACCGCGGCGGTTTGCTTTCTGTGGCACTTTCCCTGGGGTCGCCCCCGCCGGCCGTTAGCCGGCACCGTGTCTCCATGGAGCCCGGACTTTCCTCACCCGCAACCTTTCGGTTCTCGCGGGCGCGGCCGCCCGGCCAGCTGGCAAGCGCGTATAAAGGGATTCCCGCCTGAAAACGCAAACGAAAAAGCGCCTCGTCCCAAATGCGCGGAGGATTGGGGCAACGACGTGCATAAAGCGCGCGTTTCCCAAATCCGCCGCGCTGCATAGCATCAGGCCGGCGAGCCCAGCGCCACCATCTGCACCTTCACCTTGCTGCAATAGGCGGCAGAGACCGGGTTCATCCGCGTCGCTCCATGGCCGGCATTGTATTTCAGGATCGTGCCGCAGGTGGTGCCGCCGCCAAGGTCCCGCGCCATAGCGAGGTACTTCATGCCGTATTTGATGTTGGTGTCGGGATCGAACAATCCCTTGGCCGAACCGGTATAACCCATCATGCGCGCCGTCGCCGGCTTGATCTGCATCAGGCCGATCTCGCCGGCGCCGCCGACCATGTTCGGCCGATAGTTGCTTTCGATCTTGATGACGGCCTTGGCCAGGGACACCGGCACGCCATAGCTCGCGGCATAACGGGCGATGATCGCCGAATACTGGCCGTCACCGGCTGCAGCCGGCGTCGCCACTGCGATCCTGCCGCGAGGGATAGAGGCCGTTGTGGTGAGATCGATAGCCTTTCCGCCGCGCCTTGCGCGCTTCGCCGTCGATTTTGTCACCCGGGTTGCGGCGGCCTTCTGAACCCTTGCCGGAGCAGCCCGCGCGGTTTTTGCCGTCTTGGGGCTCGAGGCGGCCTTTGGGGTCACGGCTGCGAAGCCGTTGTCCGCCCTGGGGCTCAACGGGGCACTGTTGGCCTGGTTGAAGGCAAAACTTATCACTCCGGCAGCAACGGCTGCCGCTACAACGGTCAATTTTTGCATGTAGTCCTGTTCTGTTAGAGCCGCGCGAAGAACTTCGCGCAGTTGGGTCAACTCAACATCGGGTGTCTTGGGGGGATAGACGCCCGACAACTTGCGGGACGGGCATTTGCAGGCGGAATTGGCGGCAATGAAGGCGGCGCAATTCACTTTGAGTGACAGATTGTAATTTAACGATCCCGGCGCAACTATTTGACGGGAGTTGCCTTTACGGAAGCCAGGAGCCTCTGCAGCGTGCGGATCGTCGAATTGTCCGCCACGCCGTCGACCAGCCGCCGGCGGAAATGTCGCTGGAAGGCCGCCACCACGATTTCCGTCTGCCGGTCATAAACACCCGATGTCTCGACACCATAGCCATAGAGCGCCAGCATCGATTGCAGCGCCTCGATATCCAAGCCGGCATCGCCGGCCTTCAGCGCAGCGCCCGCCTTTATCGGCGCCGCCGGCACGAGGTGACCGACACCGGCCGCGAACAGTGCTTTCCAGGGGAATTTCTCGCCCGGATCGACCTTGCGGCCCGGCGCCACGTCCGAATGGGCGAGCACCCTTGCCGCGGGAATGGAATGGCGTTCCGCGATACCCGCGCACAACTCGATCACGGCGCCGATCTGCCGCCGCGGGAAGGCCTTGTAGCCCAGCGTGTGCCCGGGATTGACGATCTCGATGCCGACCGAGCAGGAGTTGATGTCGGTTCGCCCGAGCCAGGAACTCTTGCCGGCATGCCAGGCGCGATCGCTCTCGCGCACCATTTGCACGACACGGCCGTCCTCATGAACGAGGTAGTGCGAGGATACCTCGCTCGCCGGGTCGCACAGCCACGCCTCGGCACCGGCGCCGCTTGCCATGCCGGTATAGTGCAGCACGATCATGTCGGGCCGAAGCGTCTCGCGGCGCGGGCCGAAATTGGGCGAGACCCGAACCTCCGCCTCTGGATGGTCGGGCAGAAAACCGCTCATGCGTGCCTGAGGCCCCGCTCGATCATCTCATAGGCGGCATTGATCGCGGCGACCCTGGTCGTGGCGATCTTGATGAATTCCTGCGGCAAGCCGCGCGCGATAAGCCGATCGGGATGATTGTCCGAGATCAGCTTGCGATAGCGTTTCCTGATCTCCTCGAACGGCCTGCCCCGCTCGATCCCCAGGACGACATAGGGATCGGCGGCGCCAAGATCGACGTGCCTGGACAGGATCGCCTCGTAATGCACCTCGTCGATCTGAAAAATCTCCGCGATCCGATGCAGGAATTGCCCTTCCTGCTCGTGGATGAGGCCATCCGCCTTGGCGATGTGGAACAACCCGTCGAGAATGTCTTCCAGCATCATGCAGTTTGCATGGCCGGAGCCGCATAGCTGCGCCATGCGCTGGGCATAGATCTCGAATCCGGCGACATCCTGCTTGGCGATATCGTACAGGCGCGCCACGTTGCGTGTCTCGCTCGGCGGCACCTCGAAGATTTCCTGGAAGGCGCGCACCTCGTCCTGGGTGACGATGCCGTCTGCCTTGGCCATCTTGGCGGACAGCGCGATCATGGCCACAGAGAAGGCAACGCGCCGGCGCAGGTCCGGATCGCCGGAAAACACGGTGCGCACGGCTTCCACGACATCCGCGACGCCCGAGGACGCCGACGACGAAACACGAGCGATGAAGTCGCCAAGGCGGTCCCAAATCGACATGCCGGCTTCATAGAGCGAACCGGGCGGTTCTATCAAGCCTGGACAATGCCGCAGGTAATGGCGATCTTCGGGAGCGATGGAGCAAAAAGGAAGGCCGGCATTGCCGGCCTTCCTTGCATCTATGTGGTCGGCTCTTACTGCGCAGGCGCGGCAGGAGCCGGATTTGTTGCCGGAGCCGGTTCAGCGGGCTTCGAAGCGTCGGGCGAAGCAGGCTTCATCGGCTGCTCGTTGGCCGGCGGATTGGTGCTCTGGGTGGTGGTATTGTCGGTGCCATTGTCGCTGCAAGCCGCGACCCCCAGCAGGGCGAGCGCCGAAACAGACGCCAAGATGAGCTTCTTCATGGTATCTCTCCTTCAACAGACGCTCACGTTTCGGTGAGCGGTCGCAGAGGAAATGCATCAGCAGGCTCGCCGGTTTCGTAACGTTGCATTTCGATATGTAACATCAACTTGCAATTGCTGGCGGGGAAATCCCGAACTAACAGAACATGCGCACGCAGATATGGGTGGACAAGCAGAATGCCGGCAGCCGCGGAAACACGGAAATGGGATTTTTGGATCGACCGCGGCGGCACTTTCACCGACATCATCGGCCGTGATCCGCAAGGCCGGCTGCACCCTCGAAAACTCCTGTCCGAGAATCCCGAGGCCTATGCGGACGCCGCCATTCAGGGCATCCGCGAGCTGTTGGGTCTGAAGGCCGGCGCCGTCATTTCCGCCGACGCGATCGGCGACGTCAAAATGGGCACGACCGTTGCCACCAATGCGCTGCTCGAGCGCAAGGGCGACCGCGTGCTGCTGCTCATCAGCAAGGGTTTTCGCGACGCATTGCGCATCGCCTATCAGGCGCGGCCGGACATCTTCGCCAAGGAGATCATCCTGCCCGAGCAGCTCTATGAGCGGGTGATCGAGGTCGATGAACGCGTGCGCGCCGACGGCTGCGTCGAGCGGCTGCTCGACATCGCGGCCTGCCGCCCGGCGATCGAGCAGGCCAGGGCCGATGGCATCGACGCGGTCGCCATCGTCTTCATGCATGCCTGGAAATACCCGGATCACGAAAAAGCCGTGGCAAAAGTCTGCCGCAAGATCGGATTCAGCCAGATTTCAGTCAGCCACGAGGTCTCGCCGCTGATCAAGCTGGTCGGCCGCGGCGACACCGCCGTGGTCGATGCCTATCTGTCGCCGATCCTGTCGCGCTATGTGCAGCGTGTGGCGGAAGAGCTGGGCGCCGGCCCGCGTCTGATGTTCATGATGTCGTCGGGCGGCCTGACCGCCGCCGACATGTTCCAGGGCAAGGACGCGCTGCTGTCCGGCCCGGCCGGCGGCGTCGTCGGCATGGTCGAGACGGCGAAGCTCGCCGGCTTCGAAAAAGTCATCGGCTTCGATATGGGCGGCACCTCGACCGACGTCGCTCATTACGACGGCGAATACGAGCGCGCCTTCGACACTGAGGTCGCCGGCGTGCGCATCCGCGCGCCGATGATGCGCATCCACACCGTCGCCGCCGGCGGCGGCTCGATCCTGCATTACGAGGCGGGACGCTTCCGCGTCGGCCCGGATTCGGCCGGCGCCAATCCCGGCCCCGCCGCCTACCGGCGCGGCGGCCCGCTCGCCGTGACCGACGCCAATGTCATGCTCGGCAAATTGCGGCCCGATTTCTTCCCGGCGATCTTCGGTGCCGGCCAGGACCAGCCGCTCGACGCCGGCGCGGTTCGCGAGAAATTCGTGGCACTTGCCGCCCAGATCGGCGACGGCCGTTCGCCCGAGGCGGTCGCCGAAGGCTTTGTCACCATCGCCGTCGAGAACATGGCCAACGCCATCAAGAAGATCTCGGTGCAGCGCGGCTACGATGTCACGGAATATCTCTTGAACTGCTTTGGCGGCGCCGGCGGCCAGCACGCCTGCCTTGTCGCCGACGCGCTCGGCATGGAAGCCGTGCTGATCCATCCCTTTTCCGGCCTGCTTTCCGCTTACGGGATCGGCCTCTCGTCGGTCTTCGCCTCGCGCCAGCAGGGCCTGCTGCAGCCGCTTGCTGAGGGATCGCGAGCCGCGATCGAGGCGCTTATCGCGGCCTTGCGCAGCGAGGTCGTCGCCGAACTCGGCGAGCAGGGCGTTGCCGAGGAGGCGCTTTCGACGAGGCCCGTCCTGCATATCCGCTACGACGGCACCGACACCGCGCTGCCGGTGAATTTCGAGCATAGCTCGATCTTCCGCGCCAGAAGCGATTTCGAGGCCGCGCACAGGGCGCAGTTCGGGTTCGTCTATGACGACAAGCCGATCGTCGTAGAAACCGTCGCCGTCGAAGGCATGGAGACCGCTCGAGAGGACAGGGCTGAAGCCTCCGCCCCTGACGGAGCGGCAGGAGTCGAGCCCAAGCCTTCGGAAAGCCGGCGCATCTATACCGAGGGCCGCTGGCACGAGGCCGGCGTCTACCGCCGTGAGAACCTGCAGCCATCCAACACGGTTGCCGGACCCGCTCTGATCATCGAGCCGAACCAGACCATCGTCGTCGAGCCGGGCTGGCGCGCCGAAATCACCGGTCTCAACCACGTCGTGATCCGCCGCACGGAACGGAAAGCGCGTGCCGCGGCGCTGGGCACCGAGGCCGATCCTGTGATGCTGGAGGTGTTCAACAACCTCTTCATGTCGATCGCCGAGCAGATGGGCGTGACGCTGCAGAACACCGCCTATTCGGTCAACATCAAGGAACGTCTCGATTTCTCCTGCGCCGTGTTCGATCGCCATGGCGCGCTGGTCGCCAACGCGCCGCACATGCCGGTGCATCTGGGCTCCATGGACCGTTCCGTTGAAACCATCATCCGCCTGAATTCCGGCGATATCCATCCGGGCGACGTCTTCGCGCTCAATGCCCCTTATAATGGCGGCACGCATCTGCCCGACATCACGGTGGTGACACCTGTCTTCGACGATGCGCTGAAGGAGATCCTGTTCTGGACGGCCTCGCGCGGCCATCACGCCGATGTCGGCGGCACCGCGCCCGGCTCGATGACGCCGCTTGCGACGACGGTCGATGAGGAAGGCGTGCTGTTCGACAATTTCCGCATCGTCGATCGCGGCCGCTTCCGCGAGAAGGAACTGGAGGCGCTGCTTACCGACCATCCTTATCCCGCGCGCAACCCAACTCAGAACATCGCCGACCTCAAGGCGCAGATCGCCGCCAACGAAAAGGGCGTGGCGGAACTGCGCAAGATGGTCGCGCATTTCGGCCTCGATGTCGTCGAGGCATATATGGGCCACGTCCAAGACAACGCCGCCGAGAGCGTGCGCCGCGTGATCGAGCGGCTTCCCGACAGCGCGGCCTACGAATACCCGACCGACACCGGCCAGGTGATCAGGGTGAAGATCACCGTCGACCGGCAAAAGCGCGAGGCGACTGTCGATTTCACCGGCACCTCGCCTGTCATGAAGAACAATTTCAACGCGCCGGAGCCGGTCGCGCGCGCTGCCGTGCTTTACGCTTTCCGCGTCATGGTCGAGGACATGATCCCGATGAACGCCGGTTGCCTCAGGCCGATCAACATCGTCATCCCCGACGGCTCGATGCTGAAACCCGCCTACCCTGCCGCCGTCGTCGCCGGCAATGTCGAGACCTCGCAGCATGTCACCAACGCGCTGTTCGGCGCGATGGGCGCCATGGCCAATGCGCAAGGCACGATGAACAACCTCACCTTCGGCAACAAGAAATACCAGTATTACGAGACGATCTGCTCGGGCTCGCCGCCCGGCCGGATGAATTCGGGCCGCGGCTTTGCCGGCACCTCCGGCGTCCATACCCATATGACCAACTCGCGCCTTACCGATCCGGAGGTGCTGGAACTGCGCTTCCCCGTCGTGCTGGAAGATTTCCGCATCCGTGAAAATTCCGGCGGCAAGGGCAAGTGGAATGCCGGCGACGGCACCAGGCGCACCATCCGCTTCCTCGAAAAGATGGAATGCGCGATTCTGTCCTCGCACCGCAACCGACCGCCCCAAGGCCTCGAAGGCGGCGGCGATGGCGAGGCCGGCTCGACCAAGGTCAGGCGCAAGGACGGTTCGGTCGATGTCCTCAAGGCCTGCGACCAGACCACGCTCGATGCCGGCGAAGCCGTCATCGTCACCACGCCGACGCCTGGAGGGTTCGGCAAGGCGTGAGCAAGTCGCCGACCCGGCGCAAACTGTCAGCCTTCGCGCGCGCTGGCGGCTTCGCAGGCCGCGGCGGAGGGTGCGTTTGCGAACGACCCAGGCTTCTCGACACCTAGCAAATGGCCGCCTGGAAATGCGGTGACGGTGGCATTCGCCCAGCCCGCCGCTGATGGCTTTCGCCGCTTTATCCAGGCATTCATGGGCTTCTCTATCCGCTCATGAACACGCCAAGACGTCACCAGCGAGACAAGGATGGCGACCACGATGATCACATTCGGGTCAACTGGATGGAAGACCCACATGATCGCAAGCGCGGATATCAATATCGGATGCACAAGGTAGAGCGAATACGAAGCTTCGCCGAGATAGGTCCAAACGCTCTGTTGAGCCCGCAAATGCATGGCGCCGTATACGATAAGGACGGCGGGGATCCCGAGAATCGCTATGCGCAGGAGATTTTCCTCACCGGTCAGAAAGAGCCCGGTATGGCCGTTTGGAATGACCTCCAACCAGGCTGTTAAGAAAAGGGCGGCAACCCCCAATGGCAGCATGCCAAAGCCCCACCGAACCTTGCCTATCCTGGCGATCGCCACGCCTGCGACGAATTCGAGGATGATCGGGTTGCCAAGAAATTGAAAAACGGGGCCAGCCCAACGAAGCAGAAATGCGCCGGTGAAAATGGCCGCAAGGGCATATAGCCATCGCCGGTCGCACAGGACGAGCGCAACCGCGGCATAAAACAGCATCTCAAAGCATAGTGTCCACGCGACGCCGAGCGCAGGTGCCGCCATCTGGTCCGTGGCCGGCCACAGGAACAGCGTGGCAAGGATATTGCGCCAGCCCAACCCAGGGCCAATGGCCATCATCGGCAGCGCCGGAATGCTGCACAACAGGTAGATCGGGACGACCCTGAGCACTCGCGCCTGGATGAACTCGGCGGCTGTTCTGCCAGGGGCCACCGTCGCCATGATGACACCGGAAATGACGAAGAAGATATCGACGCCGGCCGAGCCCACGAGTGCGTATTGGTAGGGAACTGCTCCAACGCCCGAAATCCGCATCGCGGATTGCACCGCATGCAGAAACAGGACCATCGACGCGGCTGCAAACCGCAGCGTTTGAAGCGACCAGATCATAATCTACTAATGTAGCTGTAGCTAAACAATAGTATCATCCTGTATCAGGTAAGTTGGCGGCGAATCATATCCGCAAACAAAACTCAGTACGTACGGAATATTGTTATAGGCAGGAAATCTCCTATTTTTCCTTTAAACAAACTGAATAATATTGAGCGGACTTGATTGGCAAAGACAAGTCCCGATGAAGTAATGGCGATGGCCTAAGCCGAAAGGAGCTTCACAAGCTGCCGCGCCAACCCCGCCAGAAGGAGCAGTCCCTGACCCACGGCTTCCAGATGGGTGAATGAACCTCCGCCATGTTTCTAAGCGAGCTCGGGCGAAGATGCCTGGCGATCTTGCGCGCTACACACGGCAGGTCGACGTCAACAGGCTGTCACCTGCCTGTCATGACGCTGCGCTACCCGCTTGCGCCAACGCAAACGGGGAATCACCTTTCCATGTCGGACGTATCCGGAGAACTCGTTTATCGTCGAGGCAAGGAAGTCGGAAAGGCCGTCTACCAGAACCGCGCATTGTCGAAGGACGGCATTTCCGAGCGGCTCTTCGCCTTCCTGTTCTCCGGTCTGGTCTATCCGCAGATCTGGGAAGACCCGGATGTCGACATGGAGGCCATGCAGCTCGGCGCCGGTCATCGCGTCGTCACGATCGCCTCGGGCGGCTGCAACATTCTGGCTTACCTGACCCGCTCGCCGGCCAGGATCGACGCCGTCGATCTCAATGCCGCGCACATCGCGCTGAACCGCATGAAGCTGGAAGCGGTGCGCCATCTGCCGTCGCAGGGCGACCTGTTCCGCTTCTTCGGCGCCGCCGACACCAGCCACAATTCCGATGCCTATGATCGCTTCATCGCGCCGCATCTCGATGCGGTAAGCCGCCACTACTGGGAGCGCCGCAACTGGCGCGGCCGCCGCCGCATCTCGGTCTTCGACCGCAACTTCTACCAGACCGGTCTGCTCGGGCTCTTCATCGCCATGGGCCATCGCGTCGGCAAGCTGTTTGGTGTCGACCCGGCCGGCATCATGAAGGCGCAGAATATCGGCGAGCAGCGCCGCTTCTTCAACGAGGAGCTGGCGCCAGTCTTCGACAAGAAGCTGCTGCGCTGGGCGACCTCGCGCAAGGCTTCGCTGTTCGGCCTTGGCATCCCGCCGGCGCAGTACGATTCGCTGATCACCTCCGGCGACGGCTCGATGGCGAGCGTCTTGAAGGCTCGGCTCGAAAAGCTCGCCTGCGACTTCCCGCTGAAGAACAACTACTTCGCCTGGCAGGCCTTTGCCCGCCGCTATCCGCAGCCCGGCGAGGCAGCGCTGCCGGCCTATCTGGAACAACGCAATTACAAGACGATCCGCGACAATATCGATCGCGTCGCCATCCACCACGCCAACCTGATCAAGTTCCTGGCCGCCAAGGACGCGGGCACCGTCGACCGCTTCGTGCTGCTCGACGCGCAGGACTGGATGACCGACGACCTGCTCAACGCGCTGTGGACCGAGATCACCCGTACCGCTTCGATTGGCGCGCGTGTCATCTTCCGCACCGCGGCAGAACCCAGCCTGCTGCCTGGCCGCGTTTCCGGCTCGCTGCTCGACCAATGGACCTACGAGGCCGACGCCTCGCGCGAATTCTCGGCAAAAGACCGCTCGGCGATCTATGGCGGCTTCCACCTTTACGTGAAGCGCGCCGCATGAGCACGACGGAGCTGCCGGCCAGCCATGCCGAACTGATGGACGGCGTCTACCGCTGGCAGCGCCACATCTACGACCTGACCCGCAAATACTACCTGCTCGGCCGCGACCGGCTGATCGACGGGCTGGATGTGCCGCAAGGCGGCACGGTGCTGGAGCTCGGCTGCGGCACTGGCCGCAACATCGTGCTCGCTGCCCGCCGCTACCCCAACGCGCGCTTCTTCGGCCTCGATATCTCGGCCGAGATGCTGGAGACGGCAAGCGCCGCCATCGCGCGCGATGGTCTGTCCGGCAAGGTCAGTCTGGCGCGGGGCGACGCCACCGATTTCGACGCCAAGGTGTTGTTCGGCGTCGAGCATTTCGACCGCGTCTTCGTGTCCTATTCGCTGTCGATGATACCGGGGTGGGAAAAGACGGTTTCGGCGGCGCTGGCCGCGCTCGTGCCAGGCGGCTCGCTGCATGTCGTCGATTTCGGCCAGCAGGAAGGCCTGCCGCGCTGGTTCCGGTCCCTCCTGCGCGGTTGGCTGCGCAAATTCCATGTTTCACCGCGTGCCTCGCTGCGTGACGTGCTTGAATCGGAATCGCAACGCGCCGGCGCAACCTTCCGTTTCAAAACGCTTTATCGCGGCTATGCATATCTGGGCGTGATTGGATCCCCCAAATAGCAAGCGCTCTAATGCAGCGCCTTGACCACCGCTCCCACCATGATCTGCGGATGATAGCCGAGCTTGGCCGGCGTCAGCCCAAGCCGCACCACGACCAACTGCTCCGACGGAATGATCGCCACCGTCTGGCCGTCATGCCCTTCCATCCAAACTGTGTCCTTGGGCAGGCCGGCTGCGGCGCCCGCCCCAGGCTTTCCCTCATCGCCCGGTCCCTCGATCCAGAGCTGGCCTTTGCCATACACCTTCGAGGCCGGCGCCGGCTCGCGCATCCAGTCGACGAAACCGGCAGGCAGGATCTGGTTGCCGTTCCAGGTTCCGCCCTGCAGCAGGAACTGGCCGAAGCGCGCCCAGTCATGCGCGGTGGCGTAGAGATAGGACGAGCCGACGAAGGTGCCCTGCTCGTCGGTCTCGAGCACCGCGGTATGCATGCCGAGCGGCTCAAACAGCGCCGTGCGCGGCCAGGCCAGCGCCTTGGCCTTGTCGCCGATCGCGTCCTGCCACAGCCGCGACAGCATCACCGCCGTGCCGCTCGAATAGGAAAACACCTTTCCGACCTCGCCGGTCAGCGGCTGGGCCTCGGCGAAACCGGCCATGTCCGGCTCGAGATAGAGCATGCGCGTCACGTCGGCGACGTCGCCATAATCCTCGTTGAATGCCAGCCCGCTCGACATCGCCATCATGTCGGCAAGGCTGATGGCGGCGCGGCCGTCGGCCTTCCAAGGCGCGAAAAGACCCTTGTTGTCGATGGCGAGCTTGCCGTCCTTCACCAGTGTCCCGACGATCGCGGCATTCACCGTCTTGGTCATCGACCAGCCGAGCAACGGCGTCTTGGCCGAGAAGCCGTCGCCGTAACGCTCGGCGACGACGCGGCCATTCTTCACCACCACGATGGCGCGCATGCCGATGCCTGCCATCGCACCGTCGTCGACGATTTTCGCGACCTCGGGATTTTGTGACGCATCCACGCGCTCGCCATCGGGCCAAAGCGCGTCCGCCTGCGCCGGCGCGGAAGCTGCTGCGCGCAGCGACGTCTGTCGCGCCTTCCCGGTGTCCCCGTCGGGAACCGAGGCGCAGCCGACGCCCTCGCGTTCCACCGCGACGCTCTTGCCCAGCACCCACAGCAGGCCGGCGGAGACAAGTCCCCTTTCCTTGTCGACGGAGATTTTCATCAGCCTGAGCAGCGGATGGCCCGGCGCCTGCACGTCGACGGCCAGCACTTCGTTGGCGTCACGGCCGGCGATGAAGACATTCGAGCAGACGATCTTGGCCGAATAGCCGGCGCCAACCCGGATCAGTTCCGGCGGCGCGAAATAGAGCCAGGCGAAGAGCGCGACCACCGCCAGGATCACAAGGCCAAGCAGCCACTTGATGAATTTCACGACAGCCCGCATCTTTCCCCCGCCTCTTTGGATTCGCGGCACGATTTATGTCATCGATTTGCCGCCATTGCTTCCGCAAAATCACCGGCGTAGTCGAGCGCCGTCAATGGATTATCAACCATGTTCGGCGATCAACTTGTCCATGTCGCCCAAAATTGCACAGCGGTTTTGGGACAACGACATGGACAAACAAGTGAGACCAGGGACGGTCCAGTGGGGCGATCGTCCGGAGGGGGCCCGCGTAAGCGACCACCATCAGTAGAGGACCCATCAGCGGCCGGCTGAACCCGGCCTGGGGAACGCCATGCGCCGTTTCACGGCCATCCTGATGCTGACGCTGCTCTGCGCCTGCTCGACCGTTGACGACCTTTCTCCGTTGTCGCCGTCCTCGGAGACGGTCACGGTGCGCGCGCCCAAATTCGAGGACTCCAAGCCGCATGAATGGGACAGCGGCGCGCCATGGACCTACGCCATCCACGGCACCGATGTCTCCAAATACCAGACGTCGGTCGACTGGCCGGCGGCGAGGGCCAGCGGCATCTCCTTCGCCTTCATCAAGGCGACGGAAGGCGGCGACCGCTTCGACGAATACTTCAACGAGCACTGGGCGCGCACCAGGGCGGCTGGAATTCCGCGTGCGGCCTATCATTTCTTCTATTTCTGCACGCCGGCCGAAACCCAGGCGCGCTGGTTCATCGCCAACGTCCCGAGAGACCCCTCAGCGATGCCGCCGGTGCTCGACATGGAGTGGAACCCGAAGTCGCCGACCTGCAGGCTGCGCCCCGATCCAGCCACCGTGCGCAGCGAAATGACCGTTTTCCTGCAGATGGTGGAGCGTCACTACGGCAAGAAACCGATCATCTACACCTCGGTCGACTTCTTCGACGACAACCAACTGGCGACGTTCCGCGGCTATCCCTACTGGCTGCGCTCGGTCGCGGGGCACCCCCGTGAGAAATACGGCAGCCATCCCTTCACCTTCTGGCAGTACACCGGCACCGGCATCGTGCCCGGCATGACCGGCAAGTCCGACATCAACGTCTTCAACGGCTCGGAAGCCGCCTGGAAGAAGTGGCTGCGGCAGAACACCCGTTGACATCGGCCCTCCCGCCTGCTTTTCGACACGGCGGGCGGCGAAACATGCAACCGCTGGTAATCCGGAGCGGCGCACTCGTGCGGGTACCTGGCGCGGCTCCTGGGCTTTGAAATCCTCGCATGCGCCTGTGCGGTCCCGACCCGGGATCACGATCAGGTCATGCGCCGGTCTCGAAAGGAAAGCGATGCGATTGCGCGTTGAAATCCTGGCGGCGCTTTTTGTCTGCGGGTTTGCACTTCCCGCGGCGGCGCAGGAATGCGGTGGCGATTTCGAGACCTGGAAGCAGGGTGTGGCGGCCGAAGCCAAGGCGGCCGGCGTCGGCGAAACCGGGCTCGACGCGCTGGAGGACGCCACCACCGACGAGCGAGCGCTGGCGCGCGACCGCGCCCAGGGCGTCTTTACCCAGACCTTCACCGAATTCTCCAACCGCATGATTTCGGCCTACCGCCTGAAGCAGGGCGCGGCCAATCTGAAGAAATATGCCGAAATCTTCGACCGCGCCGATAAGCAGTTCGGCGTCCAGCCGGCCGTCATCGCCGCTTTCTGGGGGCTGGAGACTGACTTCGGCGCCGTGCAGGGCGACTTCCACACCCTGAATGCGCTGGTCACGCTTTCGCATGATTGCCGCCGGCCTCAGCTCTTCCGGCAGCAACTGGTGCCGCTCTTGACGCTCATCGATCGCGGCGTGCTGCCGGCCGACGTCAAGGGCGCCTGGGCCGGCGAGATCGGTCAGACGCAGATCCTGCCGACCGATTATCTGGCGCACGGCGTCGACGGCGATGGCGACGGCAAGGTCGACCTCAGGAACAGCGTGCCGGACGTCATCATGACGACCGCCAGCAAGATACAGTCGCGCGGCTGGAAGCGCGACCAGCCCTGGGTCGAGGAAGTGCGCGTCCCCGATGAGATGCCATGGGACCAGACCGGCCGCACCAACAAGCTGCCGCTGTCGCAGTGGGCTCAGTGGGGCGTCACCGAGCCCAACGGCAACCCGCTTGTCGACAATGGTCTGAAAGCCGGCCTGGCCCTGCCGATGGGCCGCAAGGGTCCCGCTTTCCTGACCTATGACAATTTCGACGTCTATCTGGAGTGGAACCAGTCCTTCACCTATGCGCTGACCGCCGCCGTCATGGCGACGCGGTTTGCCGGCGCGCCGCAATTCGACCCGCGCGCGCCCGAGCAGGGCCTGAGCGGCGATCAGATGAAGGCGCTGCAGACCAAGCTCGAAGCCAAGGGTTACGATGTCGGCACGGTCGACGGCATCCTGGGCACCAACACGCGCGAAGCGATCCGCAAGGAGCAGATGCGGCTCGGTCTGCCGGTGGATGGCTGGCCGACGCCGGAGCTGCTGGCGAAGTTGTAGCGCCCTCTCCTTCTCCCCTTGTGGGAGAAGGTGGATCGGCGCGCAGCGCCGAGACGGATGAGGGGTGTTCCAGCGAAGTGAGACGCTGGCTTTCCCTGGAGCACCCCTCATCCGTCGCCTTCGGCGACACCTTCTCCCACAAGGGGAGAAGGGGGGAGCTTAGTCCGCCATCGTCTCCAGGCTCGCAAACCCCTGCGGCGCGTCGCCTTCGTCGAACGGCGTCGTCACCTCGACGAATGTGTCGGGGTAAAAGCCGTTGAAGCGGGTCCTCAGCGACAGCGAGTAGGCGCCGATATGGCCGATCTCGATCCAGTCGCCGGTGTCGACCGTTTCCGGCAGCCAGAACGGCCTGGACAGGATGTCGACGGAATCGCAGGTCGCGCCGCAGACCTTGAACGGCACGATGTTTTTCTCGTCTCCATTGCGCGTGCGGATCGCCGGATCGGGGATGAAGCGGGCCGGCAGGGTGATCTTGCCTGTCCATGAATCCGACAGCGAAGCCCAGATGCCGTCATTGATGTAGAGCCGCTTGCCCTTGCGCAGCAGCACCCGCACGATCAGCGACAGGCACCGCGCCACGATCACGCGTCCGGGCTCGGCCACCAGCGGCATCTGGTCGAACTGATACTCCTTCAGGTCGCCGGCAAGCCGCGACATCAGCTGGCCGAGCGAAGGCATCTCGACCTGCTTCCGGTTTGGATCGTGGCCGTATTCGGCGGGGAAACCGCCGCCGACATCGAGCCCCGCGATGTCGAAGGTCAGGCGATTGCGCACCCAGTCGGCCGAGGCCAGCGCCCGCTCATAGGTGTCGGGATCCTCGATCTGGCTGCCTACATGGAAGCAGAGGCCAACCTTGTAGCCGGTGCGGTTCAGCCGCTCTGCAAGCTCGACCGCATTGGCCGGTCCGGCGCCGAATTTCTTCGACAATTCGTAAGCCGCATGGCCCTTGGTCTGGATGCGCACGAAGACGGTGATGGCGCCCGGGTCGATATCGAGCGCCCGCACGACGCGCGTCAGCTTGGTGATCTCGTCCTCATGGTCGAGCGAGATCACCCGGATGCCGTACTTCTCCAGCGCCAGCTTGATGTCCGACTGCGCCTTGACCGGGTGCATGTAGAGCATCTCGGCATCCGCCGAGACGGCGCGCACGGCCGCGAACTCTCCCGGCGAAGCGACGTCGAAGGTGCTGACGCCGGCTTCCACCAATGTCTTCAGCACGATCTGCTCGCCATTGGTCTTCACCGCATAGGCGGTCTTGCCGGGAAACATGCCCATGAACTGCAGGGCATCCGCCTTCAGCACCTGCGGGCGGAAACAGTAGACCGGATCGTCGGGACGAAGCGCCAGTGCCGCATCGCGGGCATTTTCGAATCGCTGCATGGACGAATCCTCAGGGCTGGAGCGCGCACAATTAATCCTAGCTAGCCGCCAAAGAAAACAGTTCTGTGTCTGGCGACCCGGCGCGGCCGGCTGCATGTTTTGCCAACGCTAAACCACCAGTCAGGTTTCGGGTGGCCCTTGCCGGCGAACGCATTATCGGTTGGTGAGGTGTGAAGGCAGAGATTGCGCTCGGCCTGGGGAGGAAAGACATGTCGAGTACGGCCGCCGCCGCGCCGACGCGCGGACCGATGACAGTCAAGGATTGGGGGCAGCTTCTTCTGCTCGGCGCGATCTGGGGCGGCTCGTTCTTCTTTGCCCGCATTGCAGTGTCCGAGATCCACCCGCTTGCGCTGGTGCTGTTCCGCGTCGCCATCGCCGCCATCGCGCTTCAGCTCTATCTGGCGGTCCGCGGCCCCTCGTTCCGGCTCGCCTTCCCGCATGCCGGCCTGTTCTTCCTGCTGGCGCTCACCAACAATGTCGTGCCTTTCTCCCTGATCTTCGCCGGCCAGACTAAGCTCGGCGCCGGCGTCGCCTCGGTGCTCAACGCCACCACGCCGTTCTGGACGCTGATCCTGGCCAATGCGCTCACCACCGATGAGAAGCTGTCCTGGAACAAGCTGGCCGGCATCGCGCTCGGTGTCGCCGGCACCGCGGTGATGATCGGTCCGGGCCTTGTTGCCGGACTCGGCGGGCCGGTCTGGGCCAAATTCGCGCTGATCGGCGCGTCGATGTCCTATGCGATCGCCTTGATGATCGCGCGCCGCTTCAAAGGCGTGCCATCGCCAGTCATCGCCACCGGGCAACTGACCGCCTCGACCATCATCATGATCCCCGTCGTGCTCATTGCCTATGGGCCGACGGGCTTGTTCTCGGCCTCGCAGCCGGTCTGGGCCGCGGTGCTGGGCCTGGCGGTTTTGTCCACCGCCTTCGCCTATATCCTCTATTTCAACCTCGTCGCCTCGGCCGGCGCCACCAATGCCTCCCTGGTCACCTTGATCGTCCCGGTCAGCGCGGTGTTGCTCGGTTTCCTCTTCCTCGGCGAGCGGCTGGCGCTGTTCGAGATCGGCGGCATGACGCTGATCGGATTGGGCCTCATCACCATCGACGGACGGCTGTTCGGCAAATGGTAGCGCTGTCATGCCACACCGCCGCCACAATTTATTCACAACGGCGAAGCCGGCTTTTGCCGAAGAGTTTCAACGGCTAACGGCAAATCCCCGGTCGCAAATTCCACAATCATGTCGCATTGCAGCACGTTTTCCGCTTGCCTGTGGCCCAAATGCCCCTAGACTCCTGCCATAGCTCTGAAGAGGAGGCTATGGCATGGGACTGACGAGGCCGATCAACGCTTTGATGATTTGTGCCGCATTCGCATTCATCGGTGCCCTGATCATAGGTGTTCTTCCCTGACCCGCCAAAGCCGGGAAGACCAAGCACCGAGAATAGTCCAACAGTTCGAAAAGGCCGGGTTTCCACCCGGCCTTTTCCATTTCCGGCGACCTCAGGCCGCGGCCGACCCGGTCGCCTCCGCCTCATGCGAGCGGATGCCGATCATGTGGCAGACGGCAAAGACGAGGTCGGCACGGTTCATCGTGTAGAAATGGAAATCGCCGACGCCGCGCTCGACGAGGTCGAGCACCTGCTCGGCCGCCACGGCCGAGGCCACCAGCGCATGCGTCTGCGGGTCGTTCTCAAGCCCCTCGAAACGCTCGGCCAGCCATGCCGGCACCAGCGCCCCGCAGCGCGACGAGAAATTGGCGACCTGGGTGAAATTATGCACCGGCAGGATGCCAGGCACGATCGGGATATAGATGCCGGCGCGGCGCGCCCGCTCGACATAGCGTTCGTAGAGATCGTTGTCGAAGAAGAACTGGGTGATCGCCCGCGTCGCGCCATTGTCGACCTTGCGCTTCAGCATGTCGATGTCGGTGGCGAAATCCGGGCTTTCCGGATGCTTTTCCGGATAGGCCGAGACCGAGATGTCGAAATCGCCGACGCTCTTCAGCGCCCCGACCAGTTCGGCGCCATTGGCGTAGCCGTCCGGATGCGGGCGATAAGCGGTTCCGACGCCTGCGGCCGGATCGCCGCGCAGCGCGACGAAACGGGTGACGCCGAAGTCGACGAACTCGCGGATGACCGTGTCGACCTGGTCGCGCGCGGCGTCGACGCAGGTCATATGCGCCGCCGGCGTCAGCGACGTCTCGTTGAGGATGCGCTTGACGGTGCGCGCCGTGCGCTCGCGGGTCGAGCCGCCGGCGCCGTAGGTCACCGAGACGAATTCCGGCCTGAGCGGCTCCAGCCTTGTGACTGTATCCCACAGCCTTGATTCCATCTCGTCGGTCTTCGGTGGAAAGAACTCGAACGAGACGCTGACCTTCTCGCCGATGTCGGGGCGACGGGAAAAGCGGAACTGGTTCATCAGGCTGTTTCCCTCACTGGCAAGGAATCGTTGGACGGATCGGCGATCTGCAGGCGGCGGTCGCGGCCGAGCCAGAGCTTGACGGTGAGCCTTGCCTCGTTGCCGCCGCGCGGCTCGAATTCTTGGCTGTCCTCGAGGTCGAGGCCGGCCTCCGCGAACCAATCGGACATCTGCCGGTCGGAGAAGCCCAGCCGCATATGGGCGTGCTGATCGCGCAGGAATTCGAGATTATGCGGCGCGAAGTCGACGACAATCAGCCGGCCCGATGGCCTGAGCAGCCGCGCCGCTTCGGCGATGGCGCGGGCGGGATCGTCGAGATAATGCAGCACCTGGTGAATGGTGACGAGATCGAAGGCGTTGCGCTCGACCGGCGGCGAGAAAATATCGCCCTGGCGAACCTGCGCATTGGCGATACCGGCCTTGTCGAGATTGGCGCGCGCCACCGTCAGCATCTCGCGCGACATGTCGATGCCGACACCGCGCCGGTAGAGCGGCGCGAAGATTTCGAGCAGCCGGCCCGTGCCGGTGCCGAGGTCGAGCATCGACTGGAACGGCCGCTTGCCGACAAGCTTGACGAGCGCCGCTTCGACCGCGCGGTCCGGCACATGCAGCGAGCGGATATGATCCCAGCTCGCAGCATTCTCGGAGAAATATTCGGCGGCCCGGTCCTGCCGCTTGCGCTTCACTGCCGCCAGCCGCTCGAGATCGCGCACCACCTGCGGATCGGCCTCGCTGATGCCGGAGACCACACGCTGCACGAAATCGCGCGAATTATCCGTATCGGTCAGCCGGAAGAAGGCCCAGGACCCTTCCTGGTAGCGGCCGATCAGCCCTGCATCGAGCAGCAGCTTCAGATGGCGTGAGACGCGGGGCTGCGACTGTCCGAGTATCTCGGTGAGGTCGGAGACGGTGAGATCGCCCCGCGAAAGCAGCACGAGGATGCGCAGCCGGCTGGATTCGGCCGCCGCCTTCAATGTATCTACCATTGTGTCGAGCGAGACATGCATGAGCGGGCTCTCGTTGAAAGATATAAAGATATGTTTATGTCGATTTTGAAACCCTGGCAAGCGCTATGTCGCTTCCGGACAAGAAAATGGCGCAGCCGTGATCCGCGCCTGGCAGACGGTTCTTGCGCGGAGTGAAGAGCATGTTTGAGGCGCGCGAAGGTGAAACGCTGCTTGCGGCCGATCCGGCGGAGTTGCGGCCGGACGGCCACGTCGTCTTTATCGGCCGCATCGTCTCGCCCTGGGTCAGCCGCGAGGACTGCCCCAAGAACATGCGCGCCGCTCGCGAATCCGGGCGGGCCGCAACCGTCCTGATCGACGAGCCCTATCGCCCGGGGCTGCGAAACCTGGAACGCGCCAGCCACGTCGTCATCCTGTCCTGGCTGCATCACGCGCCGCGCAATCTGATCGTCCAGAAGCCGCGCCATGCGGCCGAATCGAAAGGCGTTTTCTCGCTGCGCTCCCCTGCCCGGCCGAATCCCGTCGGCCTGCATGTGGCGAAGCTTGTCACGCTCGACATCGCGGCCGGACGGATCGCCATCGACGCCATCGACGTGCTCGACGGCACGCCGGTCATCGACATCAAGCCCTATTACGCTTCAACCGATGCCTTTCCCGAAGCGACCATCGCAGGACGCGACGACAAATGAGCGCCCCCACCGGCCGCCGCCGCGCCATCGCCAAGGCGCTGACCGCGCTTCTTCCGCTCGCGCCCTATGCCGACATGGAAAAGATCCGCGCCGACGCCGGCTCGGTGCACATGAAGACCCTGCCGCCGACGATTGCGGTGTGGCTGGCCACCATCGCCCACGTCCGCCATGCCCATACCGATTATGAAAAGCTGCTCGCCGAGGGCTACGACCGGGATTCGGCGCGCTTCTTCGTTATCGAGCAGACCAATGTGGTGCTCACCCGCTGGCGCGCGACAAGGCTGCTCGAGGAAGACGACGAGGATGAGTGAGGCCAAGCGGCGCCTTCTGCCTGGCTCTACTGCATCCGCAACCGGAAGCTAGCCTGCCTTGCCGACGATCGAGGGAGGAATGAAATGAGCCAGGCAGCCGCCACGCCAGCCAAGCGGTTACCCTTTCTCTCCGAACGCCACATCGACCCGCATGCCTATCCCGACGGCGTCGCCTTCCACGACGGGCAATATCTGCCGATGTCGCAGGCCAAAATCTCGGTGCTGGACTGGGGATTTCTGCATTCCGACGCCACCTACGACACGGTCCATGTCTGGGACGGCCGCTTCTTCCGCCTCGACCTGCATCTCGACCGGTTCTTCGGCGGGCTGGAGAAGCTGCGCATGACGATCCCGTTCGATCGCGACGGCGTTTCGGAGATCCTGCACAATTGCGTCGCGCTGTCGGGCCATCGCGCGGCCTATGTCGAGATGCTATGCACGCGCGGCGCCTCGCCGACCTTCAGCCGCGACCCGCGCCAGGCGATCAACCGCTTCATGGCTTTCGCCGTCCCCTTCGGCTCGGTCGCCAATGCCGAGCAATTGCGCACCGGCCTTCATGTCGCGATCAGCGACAAGGTCCGCATTCCGCCGGCCTCGATCGATCCTTCGATCAAGAACTACCATTGGCTCGATCTGGTCCGTGGCCTTTACGATGCCTATGACCGTGGCGCCGACACCGCGCTCGTCCTCGACTTCAATGGCAATGTCGCCGAAGGCCCGGGCTTCAACGTCTTCTGCGTCACGGACGGCAGGCTCACGACGCCCGCCGTCGGCGTGTTGCCCGGCATCACGCGCCGCACCGTCTTCGACCTGTGCGCCGAAATCGGCCTCGCCGTCAAAGCGGAAGCGATCGGCGTCGCCGCTCTCAGAGGCGCCGACGAGGTCTTCATCACCTCGACCGCCGGCGGCATCGTGCCGGTCACCACGATCGACGGCGCGCCGGTCGCCGGCGGCAAGGTCGGTCCGATCACCGAGCGGTTGATGGCGCTCTACTGGAAAAGGCATGAGGATCCCGCCTGGTCAAGTGCGGTGCATTATCCCTGACCTGCCAGCCAAATAATTCCGGCGCCGCCTCTGGAAAAAAGCCGAAAGCGCCGTACATGCAGCAAGCGGAGTAACCTCCGCTTACATCCGGAATACATCGCCCCTAAGGCAATCCCAGGAAAAGCGCACAGCCGTTTTCCGTCCGGAATTGCGCAAAACAAACACTTGGAGTGTCCGGCGATTCTGAGAGGCGCTGCACCGCTCCAACGGCAAGGATCACAGATCATGACAAGCAAGGTTTGGTTCATCACCGGATCGTCGAAGGGCTTTGGCCGCGTCTGGGCCGAGGCCGCGCTCGCCCGCGGCGACCGCGTCGCCGCCACCGCACGCGATGCCGGCACGCTCGCCGATCTAGTCGAGAAATATGGCGACAACATCGCCGCCCTGAAGCTCGACGTCACCGACAAGCGGGCGGTCGACGCCGCGATCGCCGAAGCGCACAAGCGGTTCGGCCGGCTCGACGTCGTCATCAACAATGCCGGTTACGGCCATTTCGGCGCCATCGAGGAGGTCACCGAGCAGGAGGCCCGCGACCAGATCGAGACCAACGTCTTTGGCGCGCTCTGGGTCACCCAGGCGGCGCTGCCCATCATGCGCGCGCAGCGCTCCGGCCACATCATCCAGATCTCTTCGATCGGCGGCGTCAATGCCTTTGCCTCGATCGGTCTCTACCACGCCTCGAAATGGGCGCTGGAAGCATTCAGCCAGTCGCTCAGCCAGGAGGTCGGCCAGTTCGGGATCCACGTCACACTGGTCGAGCCCGGCGGCTTCTCCACAGACTGGGCCGGGCCATCGGCCAAGATTTCCAAGCCGATGGACGTCTATGAGCCGGTCCGCGCGGCGATGGCCGAGCGCCGCAGCCGTTCCGTCGCCGGCGATCCGCAAGCGACCGGCCCGGCAATGTTGGCGATCGTCGATGCCGCCGAGCCGCCGCTCCGGGTCTTCTTCGGCGATGGCGGCCTGCCGATGATCAAGCAGGAATACGCCAATCGCATCGCCACTTGGGAAGAGTGGGATGATGTTTCGGTGATGGCGCAAGGCGCCAACAAGAACCGCAAGGCGGCCTGACCGCGAGGGTTGGACCTGGACCGGCCGAGGCATGTTGAGGTTCAGGTCAGGGCGAGTCGAGAACGGTAGGTTCCGAGAACCGGGACGGAGCGTGCGTTTTGACACGTGAGTACCGGAAGTGCAGGAACCTGCCGTTCGCAGGCCGGCCTCACCTGAATATCAGCAAGCCTCAGCGATAGATCCACTGCTCCGGCACCCGCACGGAAATCTCTTCACCGGCCCGAATGATGCCCGGCTTCTCGACCCAGGCGACGAGGCCGCGCAGCCGTTTCGCCTCCTTGGGAAAGAGCAGCGCGGTGGCATCGCTATCCAGGGCGCCGACATGCTCGGCGATCGACAGTCCGGCAAAGCGGCACGGCTTGTTCTGGCCATCGACCTTGAGCGTCACACCGCCCTTGAAGAACATCAGCGAGCCGGCCGGCAGCATCGACAGATGCGGCACGCCTTCGACCACGAGATTGGCGCCGATCCACTCCGGCCTGATTTCCGCGAGGCCCATGCGCTGCGCGACAATGGCAACTTCATCGGCGGCGACCAGCGACAATTGCCGCTCGTTGCGCATCTCGGTGCCGCGCGGATACCAGGGCTCGCGCCCGCCCGAACGCCGCGTTGCCCCCGCATGGAAGTCGCCTGCGATACCGTCGAAGCCAAGCCGCAGTTCCTCGACCGCCCTCGTCTCGAAATGATCGTGCGGGGCAGCATAGAGCGCCGTTGCCTTGGCCGCGAGCTTGCGGCCCGGCACGATGTCAACCGCCGGTTCCGCCATGGGAAAAAGGTCCAGCTTCGTTTCCTGCATGCCGCTGGTCTAAAGGTGCCGAAGAATGCGGTCCAGTCGAAAGCGCTGATGATCCGATCACGCCGCTTGATGGCAATCACGATCTTCTTACCGCGAATCCCTTTCGCTGGCCGCGGCAAGTCGCAATGCTGCCGCGCTGGCCGAATAGACGATCGCGCGCGCAATCGGGAGGAGGCCCGATCTTGCAGGTTGGACACGCAATCGCAGCACTCTGGCTTTTCTGGGCGGTATCCTGGGTCCTTGCCGCTGCCTGGGCAGATCCCGCGCAAAAGCGCGCCGATCTCAAATCAGAGGCGCGCTATGGTGTCCTTTGGCTTACCGGCACCGTGCTGATGTTCGTGCCGGCGCATGGCTATATCGGCCGGCTGCGGCTCTGGACGCCGACGCTCACCGAGGCCTGGATCTGCGTTGCCCTGATCGCGCTCGGCATCGCCTTCGCCTGGTGGGCGCGCCTGCATCTTGGGCGGCTGTGGTCGGCCAACGTCACCGCCAAGGCCGATCATCGCGTGGTCGATACCGGCCCCTATGGCCTTGTCCGCCACCCGATCTACACCGGCCTGCTGCTGTCGATCCTCGCCACGGCGGCCGTCAAAGGCACGATATGGGGTATCGCGGGCGCGGCGCTGCTGGTCGTCGGCGTCGTCGTCAAGGCGAGGCTGGAAGAAAGCTTCCTGCGCGGCGAGCTCGGCCCGGCCTATGACGACTATGCCAGGCGCGTGCCGATGCTGATGCCGTTCGCGCCGGCGTGACGCGGCGGGATGGCTTTACAGCATTCTGAGCAGCGCGCCCCCAATCGAATAGCCGGCGCCGAAGGCGCAGATCAGGCCGAAATCGCCAGCCTTCATGTCGGCATGGTTCTCGGACAGCGCCACGATCGCGCCGGCGCCGGCGGTGTTGCCGAGCCGCTCCAGCACGATGGGCGCGCGGTCATGGTCGACGTCGTGGCCGAAGGACAATTTCAGGATCATCGCATTCATGCGCGCATTGGCCTGGTGCAGCCAGAAGCGACGGATGCCTTCCGGCGTCAGCCCGTGCTCGGCCAGGAATTCGACGATGAACTTCTGGCCAGCGACGGTGACTTCCTTGAACACCTTGTTGCCGACCTGCTTGATCAGGTTGCCTTCTAGGTTGATCATGTAGGGATCCTCCTGGGCGGTGCGCGTGTAATAGCCGAGATTGGTGCGGATGTTGTTCGACATCTGCGTCCAGGTGCGCGTGTCGAGCACCTCGAAACGCCCAGGCCGCTTCTCGCCTTGCGCCAACCCCTCGACGACCATGGCGACCGAGGCATCGCCGAAGATGAAATGCGTCTGCCGGTCGCGGAAGTTGAGATGGCCGGTGATGATCTCCGGCGTCGACACCAGGACGCGTTTGTGCGCCCCTGCCCTCACCAGGTTGACGGCAACATGCAGCGCCGCTGCCGCCGAAGAGCAGCCCAGCCCCATGTCAAAGCCAGCGCCTTTGGTGCCCAGCGCCTCCTGCATCTCGATGGCAATCGCGGGATAGGGCCGCTGATGGTGCGAGGCCGAGCAGATCACCAGGTCGATGTCTGACCCATCGACGCCTGCATGGGCAAGCGCCTTCCTGGCCGAGGCGATGCCGAACTCCGCCTCCAATGACAGCGCGTCGTCCGGCCGCGCCGGAATGCGCGGCGACATGCGGGTCGGATCGAGGATGCCCTCGCGCTCGATGACATGGCGGCTCTTGACCCCCGAGGCATGCACGATGAAGTCGCTGTCCGATTTCTGCAGGGGCGTCTCGCCGGTATCGGCACGGCGCGCATTCTCGGTGTCGACCCAACTGTTGAAGCTTGCGACCAGCTCCTCATTGGTGATGACGGGTTCAGGGATTTCGGCGCCGATGCCGCTGATGATGACGCGATGCATGTCCAATCCGTCCGAGGGGAGGCAAGTGGTGCCGAGGCAAGGCGCTACACTTGTCGCATTTGCCCGGTTTATTCCAGCTTAATTCGACAACCAGCGCTGGCATTCAGGTGGTGGATGCTCAAGCGCGTTTGGCGACGATGAAGATACGCGGGAAGCGCAACAGCACCTTGCCGTTCGCGGTTTTCGGATAGGCCTTGGCGATCTTGGCGGTATAGCTGTCGAGGAACAGCTTCTTCTCATCCGCGTCGAGCGGATCGAGGAAGGGCTTCAACCCGGTCGACTTGACCCACTCGACGATCGCTTCGGCGTCGGCCAGCGGATGGTTATAGATCGTGTGCCAGATGTCGAGCCGGTCGGCGAGCGGCGACAACAGATCATAGTAGAACGACACCGGCGGCAGCGGCCCGCGGGCCGCGCCCTCGAGCTTGGCTGCGAACGGCACTTCCGCAGCGGTCTCGCGCATCAGCTGATGCGAGGCTTCGCCGAGATTGTCCGGCATTTGAACCGCCAGAGCGCCGCCCGGCGCCAGCAATCCCATCAGCCGTTGGAACACAGCCGGATGGTCCGGCAGCCACTGGAAGACGGCATTGGCGAAGATCACGTCGACGGGATGCTCTGGCTGCCAGTTGGCGGCGTCCGCCAGCTCGAAATTGACATTCGGCAGCCGCGCCCGCGCCTTCTCGATCATGTCGGGGGAGGTGTCGAAGCCGCTCACCTGCGCATCCGGCCAGCGCTCGACCAGAAGCTCGGTCGAGTTGCCCGGGCCGCAGCCGATGTCGATGACGCGGCGCGGAAAATCGACCGGGACCTGTACAACTAGATCTCGCGCCGGCCGCGTGCGCTCGTCCTCGAACTTCAGATATTGGGCGGCGGACCAGTCAGCCATTGGACAACCTCGCTCTGTTCGCCGCCCCTTCGGACCGATGCTACCGCGTCAGCCGCTTGTGCGTCATGCGGTGTGGCGCCGCCGCTTCCGCACCGAGGCGGCGCAGCTTGTCCTTCTCATATTCCTCGAAATTGCCTTCGAACCACTCGACATGCGCGTCGCCCTCGAAGGCGAGCATGTGCGTGGCCATGCGGTCGAGGAACATGCGGTCGTGGCTGATGATGACCGCGCAGCCGGCATAGGCCTCGAGCGCGTCTTCCAGCGCAGCCAGCGTTTCGGTGTCGAGGTCGTTGGTCGGTTCGTCAAGCAGCAGCACATTGCCGCCGCCCTTCAGCATCTTGGCCAGATGGACGCGGTTGCGCTGGCCGCCCGAAAGGTTGCCGACCTTCTGCTGCTGGTCGCCGCCGCGGAAGTTGAAGGACGAGCAATAGGCGCGGCTGTTGACCTCGTGCTTGCCGAGCTTGATGACCTCGGCGCCGCCGGAGATCTCTTCCCACACCGTCTTGTTCGGGTCGAGCGCGTCACGGCTCTGGTCGACATAGCCGAGCTTGACGGTCTCGCCGATGCGGATCGAGCCGGCATCCGGCTTTTCCTGCCCTGTTACCATCTTGAACAGCGTCGTCTTGCCGGCGCCGTTCGGGCCGATGACGCCGACGATGCCGCCCGGCGGCAGCTTGAACGACAGGTTCTCGATCAGGAGCTCGTCGCCAAAGCCCTTGTTGAGGCCTTCGACCTCGATGACGACATTGCCGAGGCGCTCGCTCGCCGGGATGACGATCTGCGTGTCGGTCGGCTTGCGGTTCTGCGACTGCTCGACCAATTCCTCATAGGCCTTGATGCGCGCCTTCGACTTGGTCTGGCGCGCCTTGGGCGAGGACTGGATCCACTCGCGCTCGCGCCAGATCGACTTCTGGCGAGCGTCGTCCTCGCGCCCTTCCTGGATCAGGCGCTTGGCCTTGGCATCGAGATATTTGGTGTAATTGCCCTCATAGGGGATGCCGCGGCCGCGATCGAGCTCGAGGATCCAGCCGGTGACGTTGTCGAGGAAGTAGCGGTCGTGGGTGATGATCAGCACCGAGCCCGGATAGTCGCGCAGATGCTTTTCCAGCCACTGGGTGGTCTCGGCGTCGAGATGGTTGGTCGGTTCGTCGAGCAGCAAGAGGTCGGGCTGTTCGAGCAGCAGGCGGCAAAGCGCCACGCGGCGACGCTCACCGCCCGACAGGTTGGTTACTTCGGACTCCGGCGGCGGACATTGCAGCGCGTCCATCGCCATCTCGACCTGCTGTTCGAGATCCCACAGATTGAGGCGGTCCATCTCGTCCTGGAGCTTGGCCGACTCGTCGGCCGTCTCGTCGGAATAGTTCATCATCAGCTCATTGTAGCGCTCGATGATGGCGGTCTTCCTGGCGACGCCGTCCATGACGTTTTCACGCACGGTCTTGGTGTTGTCGAGCTGCGGCTCCTGCGCCAGGTAACCGACGGTCGCGCCTTCCGCCAGCCACGCCTCGCCCTGGAATTCCTTGTCGAGCCCGGCCATGATGCGCAGGATCGTCGACTTGCCGGAGCCGTTGGGGCCGAGGATGCCGATCTTGGCGTCCGGATAGAAGGACAGGTGAACGTTATCAAGCACCTTCTTGGTGCCATAGGCCTTCGACAGGCCTGACATGTGATAGATGAACTGGCGAGCCACGCGCGCTTTCCCTGGAAACTGAAGTGTCAAAGTGAATGGGGGTTGCGCGCTATGTAGGCGATGAAGCGCTGCACGGCAATCGCTTTCGGCGCGCAGGCTGTCAAACGGCGCGCATTCGCCGGTTTTGCGGTCCCACTCCGTCCATAGCTTTTCACAGCCGTCGGCCATGCCTGAAATCAGCGGTTAACCATTCGCCTTCAAAACGCTAATAGGTTGGCAAATGGCGGCCATGCCGCGGTTTCGGGGAAAGATCGGATCGACGACGTGCTGAACGGTGCCCTGCTCCTTGCCGAAGCGGTTCTGTATTTCGGGGCCATGGTCACGCTTTTCCGCTTCCGGCGACGCATCGGCCTTGGCGTGTTCATCTGCGCGCTCGGCGTAATGCACTTCCTCGAAACCTACCTCGCCAGCGTCTTTTATGTCGCGCTGCCGTTCGGGCTGGTATCGCCGGGCTCCGCCGTGCTGTTCTCCGGCAAGCTGGTGATGATCCTTCTGCTCTACATGAAGGAGGATGCGGCGACCGTGCGCCAACCGATCTACGGTCTTTTGCTCGGCAACGCCCTGATGATCGGCCTGGTGCTGATCCTGCGGCTGCACGCCGTTTCGCCGCTTCCCGACGGCAGGATGCCCGATATCGCCTTCATCGATGAGATGGGCTGGCTCATGGTGTGGGGCACCTCGCTGCTGTTCATCGACGCCATCCTGATCATCCTGCTGTACGAGAAGCTCGGCGCCTATCTGCGCGCCAGGCCGTTCATGCGCATTCTCGCATCGGTCGCCTGCGTGCTCACCTTCGATCAGGCCGGCTTCTTCACCGCGCTGCATTTCGTCGCCGGCGCGCCGATCGAGGTCTTCTTTGGCGGCTGGCTCGCCAAGATGGGTGCCGCGCTTGCCTATAGCGGCATGCTCATAGCCTATCTCAAATGGGTCGAGGACAATGATGTCGCCGTACCGCGCGGCCTCTCTGACATCTTCGACACGCTCACCTATCGCGAACGCTATGAGGCCCTGGTCAAATATGTCGGCCGCGACGGTCTTACCGGCCTGCTGCATCGCGGCAGCTTCGATGCCGACGGTGAATCCGCGGTCACGGCTGCCATCAGGATGGGCAAGCCGCTTAGCCTTCTCATCGTCGACGTCGACCATTTCAAGTCGATCAACGACCGCTTCGGCCACGCCGAGGGCGACAAGGTGTTGAAATCGATGGCCGTGCTGCTGGCCGAGACGATCGGCGGCAACGATCAGGTGTTCCGGATAGGCGGCGAGGAATTCGCCATACTGACGCAACAGTCGCACGCGCCCGCCAGGCTGCTCGGCGAGACCATCAGGAACGCCACCAAGACCTCGGGGCATACTGCCCGCTTCAACATCACGGTGAGCGCCGGCGTCTCCACCGTCAGCGAGACGACGCGCTCCCTTGCCGACATTTTCGCGCTGGCCGATCAGCGTCTCTACAAGGCTAAATTCAGCGGCCGCGACCGCGTGGTCGGGGAGCCAGGCAGCGAGCCGATCATCATCCAGGCGACGCCCAGATCGGCCTGACCAAGAACGGCCTGCTCAATCAATCCCGCCTACTGGAAACCGATCGCGTCGACCGTCCCCTTCGGACAGCCGGCCTTGGCTGTCGGCGCGGACGCCATGAGGAGGTCGGCGAGCTTGCTGTCGGGCCCGATCGGGCCTGACAGGCCGAGCGTGATCTCGCCGATCAGACGCCGGCCGCTCGACGGGTCGACTAGGCACGAGACGCGCACGCGGTCCCCGGCGCCGGCGCCGAAGGCCGCGTTGAAGGCGCCGCGGATCTGGTCGGAGGTCAATTGCTTGCCGATGTTCTTGGTGAAGAGATCGCGCACCGCCGAGGCGTTCACCGCCCGCATCAGGTTGAGCGCATCGGAGAAATACTCCTGCTGGCTCTTGCCGTAGCAGGTGCCGTGCTTGATCCATTCATGCCGCTCCAGCTTGGAGGCGGTGCCCGGCATCACCTGGTCGAGCTCGGCGCGCGTGTTCGCGTCGAGCTTTACCGGTGGCAAATCTCCCCAATGCGCCGGATTGTCATTGGCTTTATCGGCCGCCGGCACCTGGCAATAGAAATTGCCGTTCGGCTGCGGCCACAGGCCGTGCAGCGTGAAATGCGAGGCATCGAACTCGGTTGGATTCTGCGCCTTGCATTCGGGCTTGCTTGCCTTGGTCTCGCAGAAGGCCGGCTCCCAGCTCAGCGCAAAGACATATTCCGGTTTGCCGGAGGCCGACGGCTTGGTCTGGCCGGCAGGCGCCGGGGTGGTCGCCGCGCTGCCGCCGCTGACATGGCCGCAGCTGATCTTCACCCAGCGCCGCTCCGGATCGGCGCCCGGCACCTGGATGAGATAGTGGGTGGGCTCGTCCTTATTGCCGGCAAGAAGATCGTAGGACTTGCCAGCCTCGGTCGAGATATTGCCGGGGTTCTTGCCGCTCTTGATCGCCTGCGTCGCCGGACAGGCGCTGTCGGCGACGAACGTGCCGCTCATCTTGACGTCGGCATTAGCCGCACCGGCGCCGGCCAGAACCAGCACCATCGCACCCCACAATGCCCAAACCCGCATTCCCGCTCTCCCGGCGATCATTGATCCGTATTGGATTCGTCACACTAGAACAGCCGGCGTGTCAGAATTGCGATCTTTTTTCACCGTGCGAGAAAACAATCCCCAGCTGAGCGCATCGGCGTGTCCGCAGGCGCGCCCGTCCACTTGACGTATGTGGCGCCCTCGCCCAACAGTCACCGAGGGAGCGAGACATGCCATTCGACAAGCAAACCAGCCTGGCCTCACCCACCGGGGCCGAGCTCAACCTCTATGTGAAATACGCTGAGGCGAAGCCACGCGCCGTGGTGCAGATCAACCATGGCCTGGCCGAGCATGCTGCGCGCTACGCCCGCTTTGCCGATTACCTCGCGCCGCGCGGCTTCCACGTCTATGCCCACGATCACCGCGGTCATGGCGCGACGAAGGCGCCCGACGCGCCGCTCGGCAAGTTCGCAGCTGTCGACGGCATCGCCAAGGTGATCGCCGATGTCGACGCCGTTCACGACCTGATCGCGAAAGAGCATCCGGGCTTGCCGGTGATCGTTTTTGGACATTCGCTCGGCGCCTCGATCGCGCTCAACTTCGTGCTGCGCCATTCGCAGCGCGTCCATGCCGCGGCGATCTGGAACGGCAATTTCTCACAAGGCCTGCTCGGGCAGTTGGCGCTGCTCATCCTCGGCTGGGAACGGATGCGGCTGGGCTCCGACGTGCCGTCGCGCCTCCTGCCCAAGCTCACCTTCCAGGCCTGGGGCAAGGCGGTGCCCAACCACCGCACCCTGTTCGACTGGTTGTCGCGCGACGCTGCCGAGGTCGACAAATATGTCGCCGACCCGCTCTGCGGCTGGGACGCCTCGATCTCGATGTGGCGCGATGTCGTCAATATGGCGCAGCACGCCGGCAAGGATTCAAGTTTCGCAGCCGTGCGCCGCGACCTGCCCGTCAATCTTGTCGGTGGCGAGAAGGATCCCGCGTCTGACTACGGCAAGGCCGTCGATCATTTGGCAAAGCGCATTCAGGCGATGGGCTTTTCGAATCTGGTTTCAAAGGTTTACGCCGACACCCGCCATGAAAGCCTGAACGAGATCAACCGCGACACCGTCATGAACGATTTCGCCGCCTGGGCGGACAGCGTGCTGAAATCCTGACGCGGTGGCCTATCGCATGGGTCGTGACACAGGCCGCCCCGATTGCTAGAGGCTGCGCTTTGTTTAACCACGGTGATCCATGGCCGAACCCCCGCTGAAAGGCATCCGCGTTATAGAGCTTGCCCGCATCCTGGCCGGCCCCTGGGCCGGGCAATTGCTGGCCGACCTCGGCGCCGACGTCATCAAGGTCGAGAGCCCGGACGGCGGCGACGACACCCGCAAATGGGGCCCGCCCTTCGTCATGAGCCATGACGGCGAGAACCTCTCGGCCGCCTATTACCACTCCTGCAATCGCGGCAAGCGGTCCATTGCCGTCGATTTCTCCAAGCCGGAGGGCGCCGAGACGCTGCGCAAGCTGGTCGCCACCGCCGACGTGCTGATCGAGAACTTCAAGCTTGGCGGCCTCAAGAAATACGGCCTCGACTATGAAAGCCTGAAGGCGATCAATCCGCGCCTCGTCTATTGCTCGATCACCGGCTTCGGTCAGGACGGTCCCTATGCGCCGCGCGCCGGCTACGATTTCATCATCCAGGCCATGGCCGGCATGATGTCGATCACCGGCGAGCCGGGCCGCGAGCCGCAGAAGGCCGGCGTCGCGATATCCGACCTCTTTACCGGCCTCTATTCGGTGATCGCCATCCAGGCCGCACTTCGCCATGCCGAAAAGACTGGCGAGGGCCAGCACATCGACATGGCGCTCTACGACAGCCAGATTTCGGCGCTCGGCAACCAGAACCTCAACTATCTGGTCTCCGGCAAGTCGCCGGTGCAGATGGGCAATGCGCATATGAACATCGCCCCTTACGAGGTCCTGCCGGTCAGGGACGGCCACATCATCCTGGCAGTCGGCAATGACGGCCAGTTCGGCAAGTTCTGCGCCGTGGTCGGTCTCGCCGATCTGCCCACCGATCCGGATTTCGCCACCAATCCCGCCCGGGTCGCCAACCGCGTGAAGCTGCGCGAACGCATCATCGAGACCCTCGCCACTTGGGATCGCGATCCACTTCTGGCGAAGCTTGAGGCCGCGGGCGTGCCGGCAAGTCCGATCAACACGATCGGCCAGATGTTCGCCGACCCGCAGACCATAGCGCGCGGGATGCGGCTCGACCTTGACGACGGCCATGGCAACCGCCTGCCCTCGGTGCGCGCGCCGATGGTGATGTCGGGCACACCGCTCGTCTATGAGCGTCCCTCGCCGCGCCTTGGCGAGCACACACAAGAAATCCTTGCCGAACTGGAGAAAGCAAAATGAAGACCGGCGGACAACTGATCGTCGAGGCGCTCGAGGCGAACGGCACCGACCGCATCTTTTGCGTTCCGGGCGAATCCTATCTCGCGGTGCTCGACGCCCTGCATGACTCCTCGATCCGCACCATCGTCTGCCGTCAGGAGGGCGGTGCTGCGATGATGGCCGACTGCCAGGGACGGTTGACCAGCAAGCCCGGCATCTGCTTCGTCACCCGTGGCCCCGGCGCCACCAACGCTTCGGCCGGCGTCCACATCGCCATGCAGGATTCGGTGCCGATGATCCTGTTCATCGGCCAGGTCGCCAGCCACGCCAAGGAACGCGAGGCCTTCCAGGAGGTTGACTACAAGCGCTTCTTCGGCGACATCGCCAAATGGGTGGTGGAGATCGACGATGCCGCGCGCATCCCGGAATTCGTCACCCGCGCTTTCGCCGTCGCGACGTCAGGACGCCCCGGCCCTGTGGTCATCTCGCTGCCCGAGGACATGCTGACCAGCGAGGTCGAGGCTCCGGCAGCCCTGCCGCATACGCCGGTCGAGACCCGTCCCGGCGAAGCCGAGCTCGATGCGGCGCAAATGCTGCTCGCCAACGCCAAGCGTCCCTTCGTCATCCTCGGCGGCACGCGCTGGAACGAGGAAGCCGTGGCGCAGATGCGCGTGATCGCCGAGACGTGGTCGCTACCGGTCGGCTGCTCCTTCCGCCGTCAGATGCTGTTCGACCATCTCCATCCGAATTACGCCGGCGATGTCGGCATCGGCATCAATCCCAAGCTCGCGGAGCGGATCAAGCAGGCCGACGTCGTGCTATTGATCGGCGGCCGCCTTGGCGAGATGCCGTCTTCCGACTACACGCTGCTGAAGAGCCCCTACCCCGACCAGGCGCTGGTGCATGTCCATGCCGACGCCGGCGAGCTCGGCCGTGTCTACCGGCCGACGATTGCGATCAATGCTTCGCCCGCCGCCTTCGTCGAGGCCTTCGCCAAACGCAAGCCCGCCGCCAGCCCTTCCTGGGCGGCCGAGGCGGAAAAGGCGCATGCCACCTATCTCGAATGGTCGACGCCGCCGCAGACCGGCCCAGGCGCCGTCCAGATGGGACCGATCATCGAACATCTGGGAAAAGTCCTGCCGGAGGACGCCATCCTCACCAACGGCGCCGGCAACTACGCCACCTGGGTGCATCGCTTCTACCGCAACCGGCGCTTCGGCACACAGGCGGCGCCCACCTCCGGCTCGATGGGCTATGGCACGCCGGCCGCGGTCGCCGCTAAGTCGCTGTTCCCGGACCGTACCGTGATTGCCTTCGCCGGCGACGGCTGCTTCCTGATGAATGGCCAGGAGTTCGCGACGGCTGTTCAGTATGACCTGCCGATCATCGTCATCGTCGTCAACAACGGCATTTACGGCACGATCCGCATGCATCAGGAGCGGGAATATCCGAGCCGCGTCGTCGCCACCGAACTCAAGAATCCGGATTTCGCGGCGCTGGCTCGCGCCTATGGCGGCCATGGCGAGACGGTAGAAAAGACCGCCGACTTCGCGCCGGCCTTTGAACGCGCGCTGGCCAGCGGCAAGCCGGCGATCGTCGAGATCAAGCTCGATCCCGAAGCGATCACGCCGACCCGCACGCTGACGCAGATCCGCAACAAGAGCTGAAGTGCCTGCAAGGCAGCGATCCTTCGCGCCCCCCTCTGGCCTGCCGGCCATCTCCCCCACAAGGGGAGATTAGCAGTTCCATCGCCCCGCCCTTTTGAAACGCTGGTGATTGGCGAAAGCCGGCGTGACACCTGATCTCCCCCCTCGTGGGGGAGATGGCCGG
This sequence comes from Mesorhizobium sp., assembly GCF_004963255.1. Lineage (GTDB taxonomy): Bacteria > Pseudomonadota > Alphaproteobacteria > Rhizobiales > Rhizobiaceae > Mesorhizobium. The sequence continues at coordinate 86,401 of NZ_SUGA01000015.1, forward strand.
CAGGACAGAGGGGGGCGCTGTCCCGCCAGCCTTCAAAGTCCAATGCAGTTCGCCGTGCTACATCGCCTTCTCGATCTGCCCGCGGATCTCGCCGTCCTTGTTCTTGGCGGTGTGGACGTTGACATAGTATTTGCCGGCCTCGAGGTCGGCCGCCTGCGCGTCGGTCAGCGTCGCCGATCCCTTGATCGGGCTCTTCAGCTTCTTGAACGGGATGACGGGGTCCGCATTCGCGCCCTTATCCGCCGGGCCGTGGATGTGAGCGGCCACGGCAGGCCCGCTGAGACCGGAATATTTGACGTTCCAGCTGAGCTTCTTGCTTGTCGTATCGAAGGTGAGAGTGGCGGTTCCCTTGCCCTTGGTGGTCACGGGCGGGCTCTGTTGGCTGCCGTCGAGCGTCGCCGTGAACTTCATCGTCTCGGCCATAGCCGGCGATGCGAGAAGGAAGGCGGTCGAAACGGCCAAAGCCGAAAGCATCGGCACGGATAGGATGCGCATGAAGACCTCCGTTGATTGCAGCATCCTTCGCGGCTCCCCCACGCGCGGATGCGCCAATCAACGGTTGGGCGGCCGGATGTATCCCGGCACACGATTATTTTACCGCGGCCATGAAAAAGGGGCGGTCGCCCGCCCCTTTCAGTATCGGTTGTAGAGACCCGAGCTTACTTGATCGCCTTGTCGGTGATTGCGGTCGTGTAGGCGCCGCTTGCCTCCTTGCTGATGATCTTCTGGTCGAGCAGCGCCTTGGCGGTGCGCTCGTAGGCGGCCGGGATCAGCTTGCCGTCGGCGTTGTCGACCAGCTTGGCCACTTCCTTCATCATGAACTTCTGGTGGTTCTCGTCCTGGCCGCCGGCGTCAACCACGATTTCCGCCGCCTCGTCGGTGTTCTCGGTAGCGTATTTCCAGCCCTTCATCGAGGCGCGCACGAAGCGCACCATCTTGTCCTCAAAGGCCGGATCCTTGAGCTTGTCCTCGAGCGTGTAGAGCCCGTCTTCCAGAAGGTCGTTGCCCATGGCCGAGTAGTTGAAGACGATCAGGTCCTCCGGCTTGTAGCCGGCGTCCAGCACCTGGCCGTATTCGTTGTAGGTCATGACCGAGATGCAGTCGGCCTGCTTCTGGATCAGCGGCTGCACGTCGAAGCTCTGCTTGAGCACGGTGACGCCGTCCGGCCCGCCATCGGTCTTGAGACCGATCTTGTTCATCCAGGCGTAGAACGGATATTCGTTCCCGAAGAACCAGACGCCCAGCGTATGGCCCTTGAAGTCGGCTTCGGTCTTGATCGGCCCGGCCTTGGGGCAGACCAGTTCCATGCCGGCCTTCTTGAACGGCTGGGCGATGTTGACCAGCCCCACGCCCTTGTCGCGGGCCGCGAGCGCGCCGCCCATCCAGTCGACGATGACGTCGGCGCCGCCGCCGGCGATCACCTGCTCGGGCGCGATATCCGGGCCGCCCGGCTTGATGTCGACGTCGAGGCCTTCGGCGTCATAGAAGCCCTTGGCCTTGGCGACATAATAGCCGGCGAACTGGGCCTGCGTGACCCATTTCAATTGCAGCGTCACCTTGTCGGCGGCCATCGCCTGGAAGGCGGCCAGCGACATGGCGCCGGCCAACGCGGAAATCAGCAGTCTTTTCATGTTTTTACCCTCTGAAGTTAGTGCCCAAACCCACCGCCCCTATCCACCTCGGACAGAGGGATGCCAAAACGTGACAGCTCTCTCGATGAGAGCGACCACGCCATAAAAGACCGAACCCGCCAGTGCTGCAACTGCGATTTCGGCCCACACCATGTCGATGTTCATCCGCCCGACTTCCGTCGAGATGCGGAATCCCATACCGACCACTGGTGTGCCGAAGAACTCCGCGACGATGGCGCCGATCAGCGCCAGCGTCGAGTTGATCTTCAGCGCATTGAAGATGAACGGCATTGCCGCCGGCAGCCTGAGCTTCAGCAAGGTCGGCCAATAGCCGGAAGCATAGGTGCGCATCAGGTCGCGTTCCATATGCCCCGAGGCGGCGAGACCCGCGACCGTGTTCACCAACATCGGGAAGAAGGTCATGATGATGACCACTGCGGCCTTGGACGGCCAGTCGAAGCCAAACCACATGACCATGATCGGCGCGACGCCGATGATCGGCAGCGCCGAAACCATGTTGCCGATCGGCAAGAGCCCGCGCCGCAGGAACGGCACGCGGTCGGCGAGGATGGCGACGGCGAAGCCGGCGAGATTGCCGGCGACATAGCCGATCAACACCGCCTTGAAGATCGTCTGCCGCACATCCGATCCCAGGATCGGCAGCGAGTTGGCGATGCGCGCGCCGATGGCGCTCGGCGGTGGCAAAAGGATGAAAGGGATGCCGGCCCCACGCGTCACCGCTTCCCAGATGATCAGGATCCAGGCGCCGAAGATCGCCGGGATGATCAGCCGCAGCGCGTTCCTTGCGACGCTTTGGCTCGGGCGCAATGAAGAGAGCAAGGCAACGCAGCGCCAGGCAAGCAGCCAGGCAGCGGCAAGCAACAGGAAATACGGCGCCAGCGCCGTGCCCTCGAAACCGGCTATGCCCTTGATCAGGAGCCAGGCGGCGGCATGGGCGCCGACGAAGAGGATGGTCGCCTCAACGATCGGCGTGAGCTTCACCATCGAGACAAGCGCCGCGATCAGCAGCAGCCCGATGATCAGGCCTTTTGCGCCCATATAGGGATAGGCAAGCGTTGCGGTCGGGTCCGCCAGCGCGGCTGCCTCCGGCTTCGTCATTGCGCCGAGAGCAAAGGCGATGAGGCACAGCGCTATCGCCACCACCGATTGCCAGGACGGTTTCAGCCAGGTCATGCCGGCCTCCCGCCCATGGCTCGGTCGACGAGTCGACCGGCGATGCCCACCGCCATCACCAGCAGCGCCGCGACGATGGAGCCGGCGACCAGCGCCGACCAGATATCGATGGTCTGGCTGTAGTAGGCGCCGGCGAGCAATTTCGCGCCGATGCCGGCGACGGCGCCCGTCGGCAATTCGCCGACGATCGCGCCGACAAGGCTTGCCGCCACAGCCACCTTCATCGAGGTGAACAGGAACGGCACCGAGGCCGGTACGCGCAGTTTCCAGAAGGTCTGCGAGGCGCTGGCATTGTAGGTGTGCATCAGGTCGAGATGCATGAGTTCGGGCGAGCGCAGGCCTTTCACCATGCCGACGGCGACCGGGAAGAACGACAGATAGGTCGAGATCAGCGCCTTGGGGATCAGTCCGGTAATGCCGATCGCCGCCAGCACCACGATGATCATCGGCGCCACCGCCAGGATCGGAATGGTCTGCGAGGCAATGATCCACGGCATCAGGCTGCGGTCGAGCGTCGCCACATGCACGATGCCGACCGCAATGACGATGCCGAGCGCCGTGCCGAAGGCAAAGCCGAGCAGCGTCGAGGACAGCGTCACCCAGGCATTGTAGACGAGGCTGCGGTTCGAGGTGACGGACCGCAGGAAGGTGTTCTCGAAGAAATTCACCGCCACCTGATGCGGCGCCGGCAGCGTCGGCTTCGGCTGCGACAGCGTCTTGCCGATGAACTCGACCGCGCCGGGCGTCTCATTGCCTCGCTGATCGAGATCGCGCTGGAAGGGCGCGTTGAGGATCACGGCAAACACGTACCAGAGCACGACCACGCCGGCGAGGATGGTGGTGACGGGAATGATCTTCGAGCGGAAACTATCCATGGATAGGCGCTCCCAAGACCAGCGCCAAGCGCTCCCGCATCGAGGAACGGGCATCGCCCTCGCGCTTCGTCATCCTAGGGCGGAGCAAGGAGCGTAGCGACGCAGCGCAGACCCTAGGATCCATTCCGTTACTTCTGCGCTCCGCAGCGGTGCAGAATAAAGCTCCCTGCGCCTTAACGCAGTTAGCGACCATTCTGCATCGTTTTGACCTCCCGGCCGAGATCACGGAATGGATCCTAGGGTCTGCGCTCCGCTTCGCGTCGCTCCGCCCTAGGATGACGAAGGCGTGGGGGGCCGTCCCCTCGCCCGGCCGCTGCGCGGCCACCCTCCCCCCGTGGGGGAGCGGAGGAAACTCGTCCGCCTCAATCATCATAGCTGTGCCCAGCCCTCAGCCCATCGCGCACCCGCGCGGCGATCGCCAGGAATTCCGGCGTCTCGCGAATGTCGAGCGGCCGCTCCTTCGGCAGCGTCGATTCGATGATGTCGGTGACGCGGCCGGGCCGCGGCGACATCACCACGATGCGGGTCGACAGATACACCGCCTCGGGGATCGAATGGGTGACGAAGCAGATCGTCTTGTTGGTCCGGCCCCAGAGATCGAGCAGTTGCTCGTTCAGATGGTCGCGCACGATCTCGTCCAGCGCACCGAACGGCTCGTCCATCAACAAAAGGTCCGCGTCGAAGGCCAAGGCGCGCGCGATCGAGGCGCGCTGCTGCATGCCGCCGGAAAGCTGCCAGGGATATTTCTTCTCGAAGCCAGAAAGATTGACCAGCGCCAGCGTCCGCTTGATGCGCTCCGCCTGCTCGGCCTGGCTGAGCCCGATGATCTCCAGCGGCAATCCCACATTGCGCTCGATCGTGCGCCATGGGAACAGGGCCGCCGCCTGGAAGACATAGCCGTAAGCGCGCTTCTCGCGCGCCTGCTCGGGCGTCATGCCGTTGACGGAGATGGTCCCGGATGTCGCCCTTTCCAGGTCGGCGATGACGCGCAGCAAGGTCGTCTTGCCGCAGCCGGACGGGCCGATGAAGGACACGAATTCGCCCTTGCCGATGGTCAGGTCGACATTGGACAGCGCCTGCACCGGACCGTCATTGGTCTGGAAGGTGAGGCCGAGCTTGCTTGCCGAAACGGCGGCTGGCGGCTTTTCGCTCATTGGCTGCAGCCTGCCTTTCGCAGCCGCTGCCGCGCCGTCCGCAATCCAGTTGATTTTATGATAGCGTTGCTTTCCACTCGTCCTGTCCCACCCGATCGACGCCGCCCGGAGCCTTGCCGATGTCGCCTAAACCCACCTGTCATCTCGTTCGCCCCGAAAGCACCTATCAGGGCAAGCAGGGGCTGAGCTATTTCGCCGGCATCGCCGCCGAGACCGTCGGCTCCTCCGGCATCTGCATGCATCTTCTCACCATGCCGCCCGGCGCCCGCGCCAAGGCGCATATGCATGAAAGCCACGAGACGGCCATCTACGTGCTCTCTGGCGAAGTCCACACCTGGTACGGCGACCGGCTCGAGCATCACGTCGTCGTCAAGGCCGGCGACCTCTTCTACATTCCGCCCGGCGTGCCGCATCTGCCGGCCAATCTGAGCGGGGCGCCGTCCTCCGCGGTGATCGCCCGCACCGATCCCAACGAACAGGAAAGCGTCGTCCTGCTGCCGGAACTGGATGGCCTGGTTGCCTGAGATGGAGGAAGAACCTCTCGCCGTCATTTGCACCGGGAGACTTCGCCCATCACATTGCCGTCCTCGTCGGCCACCACCAGCTTCTTCGCATTCTTCGCGCTGCGCTTGATGGTGAACTTGGTCGGCGCCTGCCCCTCTTCGCCCTCCGCCTCGCATTTTGCCGTCACCACCAGCGATCCGTCGGCCTGAGGCTGCTTGTCGCTGAAGGTGCAGGCGCTGGCCGCCGTGACCAGTTCCTTGTCGGTCAGAAGCAGCATCTTGTCGGCGGCGACTTCCTGGCCGTTTTTATTGATGCAGCCATATTTGTCGCCATAAGGTTTTGAGAGATCGATGCCGGCGGCCCATGCATGGCCGGCCGCAAGCACAAAGGCTGCGCCTAAGAATAGTCCCCCGCGCCGCATCTCAAACTCCCGTCGCCGGAATGCCGGTACGCTCCACTTTGCGTGGCGCGGAAATCTCTTTCCAGGTCGACAGCGCCCGGTTGACCGCGGCGTTCGGCTCACGCGCCACGAACTCGCCATGGCCGGCCCTGGCCTTGACGTCCGCCTCCTCGATCGAGAGCTCGCCACGCGAGAAGACGAAGCGCGGCAGGCCGGTCACCTCAAAGCCTTCGAAGACGTTGTAGTCGATCACCGACTGCTGCTTCTTGGCCGAGATCGTCTTCTTGCGCTTCGGGTCCCACACGATGATGTCGGCATCGGCGCCTTCGACGATGGCGCCCTTCTTCGGATACATGTTGAGGATTTTTGCGATGTTGGTCGAGGTCACCGCGACGAATTCGTTCATCGTCAGGCGGCCGGTGTTGACGCCGGTCGTCCACAAGACCGGCAAGCGATCCTCCAGGCCGCCGGTGCCGTTCGGAATCTTGGTGAAGTCGCCGATGCCGTTGCGCTTCTGCTTGGTGGTGAAAGAGCAGTGGTCGGTCGCCACCACCTGCAGCGAGCCGGCCTGCAGGCCGGCCCACAGCGAATCCTGGTGCCACTTGCTGCGGAAAGGCGGGCTCATCACCCGGCGCGCCGCATGGTCCCAGTCTTTGTTGAAATATTCGGTCTCGTCGAGCGTCAGGTGCTGGATCAGCGGCTCGCCGAACACCCGCATGCCTTTCTGCCGGGCACGGCGGATCGCCTCGTGGCTCTGCTCGCACGAGACATGCACGACATAGAGCGGCACGCCGGCCATGTCGGCAATCATGATGGCGCGGTTTGTCGCCTCGCCTTCCACTTCCGGCGGGCGCGAATAGGCGTGACCCTCGGGGCCGTTGTTGCCAGCGGCCAGAAGCTTTTGCGACAGCGCGGCCACCACATCGCCATTCTCGGCATGGACGAGCGGCAGCGCGCCGAGATCGGCGCAGCGCTGGAACGACGCGTACATCTCGTCGTCGTCGACCATCAGAGCGCCCTTATAGGCCATGAAGTGCTTGAACGAGGTGATGCCCCGGTCGACAACCGTCGCCATCTCGTCGAACACCTGCTTGCCCCACCAGGTGATCGCCATGTGGAAGGAATAGTCGCAGGACGCCTTCGAAGTCTTGTTGTCCCACATCTGCAGCGCTTCCAAGAGCGACTGCTGCGGCGCCGGCAGGCAGAAATCGACCACCATCGTCGTGCCGCCGGAAAGCGCCGCGCGGGTGCCGGATTCGAAATCGTCGGCCGAATAGGTGCCCATGAAGGGCATTTCGAGATGGGTGTGCGGATCGATGCCACCCGGCATGACATAGCAGCCGGTGGCGTCGAACTCGTGGTCGCCGTGCAGGTTGGAGCCGATGGCGACGATCTTGCCATGCTGCATCAGCACGTCGGCCTTCCACGTGCGGTCGGCCGTCACGATGGTGCCGTTCCTGATGACTTTGGTCATATCTGTTCCCCTGTTCTTTCGCGCTTCTTTGCGAGCGGCGTTGCGAGGTGATTTGGTCTAGTCGGTCATTCGACGATTCCCGCTGTCTCGACCACCGCGTGGAACAGCACGTCGGCGCCGGCCGCGGCCCATTCCTTGGAGATTTCCTCGGCCTCGTTGTGGCTGAGACCGCCCACGCAGGGGCACATGACCATGGTCGCGGGCGCGACCTTGGCAGCCCAGCAGGCATCGTGGCCCGCGCCCGAGATGATGTTCATGTGGCTGTAGCCCAGCTTTTCGGCGGCGGTGCGCACGCGGCCGACCAGCGTCGGATCGAAGGTTATCGGATCGAAATGGCCGACTGCCTCGACCGAGCACTTGACGCCGAGCGCCTCACAGATTTTCGGCGCTTCCTTCTCGATGCGGGCGCGCATGCCGTCGAGCTTCGCCTGGTCCGGCGAGCGGATGTCGACGGTGAAGACGACGGTGCCCGGCAAAACGTTGCGCGAATTGGGTGTAAACTTGACCTGTCCGACGCCGCCGACGGCGCCCGGCTGGTTCTCAATGGCCACCGTCTGCACCATCTCCAGGATACGGGCCATGGCAAGGCCGGCATTGACGCGCATGTTCATCGGCGTCGAGCCGGTATGCGCCTCCTTGCCGGTCAGCGTGAATTCCAGCCACCACAAGCCCTGGCAATGCGTCACAACGCCGATCTGCTTGTTCTCGGCCTCCAGGATTGGTCCCTGCTCGATGTGGTACTCGAAATAGGCATGCATCTTGCGCGCGCCGACCTTCTCGTCGCCGACCCAGCCGATCCGCTTCAGCTCGTCGCCGAAGGTCAGGCCGTCCAGATCCTTGCGGGCATAGGCGTAGTCCTGGGTGTGCACGCCGGCGAACACGCCGGAGGCAAGCATGGCCGGGGCGAAGCGCGCGCCCTCCTCATTGGTCCAGTTGGTGACGACGATCGGATGCTTCGTCTTGATGCCGAGATCGTTGAGCGAACGCACGACCTCGAGGCCCGAGAGCACGCCAAGCACACCGTCATACTTGCCGCCGGTGGGCTGGGTATCGAGGTGGGAACCGACATAGACCGGCAGCGCGTCCGGATCGGTGCCGGCGCGCGTCATGAACATGGTGCCCATCTGGTCGACGCCCATCGAGAGGCCGGCCTCGTCGCACCAGGACTTGAACAGCGCGCGGCCCTCTTTGTCGGAATCGGTAAGCGTCTGGCGATTGTTGCCGCCGGCGATGCCGGGGCCGATCTTCGCCATCTCCATTAGGGAGTCCCACAAACGGTCTGAATTGATTCGCAGATTCTCGCCGGGTGCGGCCATTTGCGGTTCCCATTTTCACCAGGGGTCTTGTCGCCCCTTGAGTGGTTTGCATCCTGACCGTATGGTCAGCTTTCAGACTACACAACCTGACCAACCGGTCAACGAGAATCTTGGGCCAGAATCTTGGGGAAGACATGACCGAAACCACCCGCCCCATGCGAAGACAGGACATAAGGCGGGAGAATGAAAAGGCCATTCTGCTTGCCGCCGAAAAGGTGTTCGCGGAGGCCGGGTTCGGCGGCGCCACGATGCAGCTGATCGCCGACCTGGCGGGGCTGCCAAAGGCAAATCTCCACTATTATTTCGCCACCAAGGAAGAACTCTACCGGTCCGTCGTCCAGAACATCTTCGAGATCTGGCTGCAGGCCGCCAATTGCTTCGATGTCGCGCGCGGACCGATAGACGGCATCAGCGCCTATATCGACGCCAAGATGGAAATATCACGCCGCCACCCCGATGGCTCGAAAGTCTGGGCCTCGGAAGTGATGCACGGCGCGCCGGTGCTTCAGGATTATATGGAATCGACGCTGCGCGAATGGACCGACGGCCGCGTCGCGATCGTCAGGCGCTGGATCGAGGAAGGCAAGATGGACCCGGTGGACCCGCGGCATCTGCTCTACATGCTCTGGGCCACCACCCAGCACTACGCCGATTTCGGCCACCAGATCGAGACGCTGAACGGCGGCAAGCCGCTCTCCGACCGGCAATGGCGGGAAGCCAAGGAGAACATCAAGCGGGTGATCCTGACCGGCATCGGCGCGCAGCCTGCCTGAATCGCACCGCTGTCGAGGCCGGCGCATGTCCGCCGACCTCGCCCAGCCCGCTTTACGGACACCCTCCCCTCGAGGGGAAGGATGTCCGCCCGGCTTCTTAGTCGATCGACCTCAGCACGTCCCTGACATGGTCGATCAGTTCGTTGATCTGGCCCTTGGTGATGATCAGCGGCGGCGACAGCGCGATGATGTCGCCGGTGGTGCGGATCAGCGCGCCGCGCTCGAAGGCCTTCACGAACGCCGAGAACGCCCGCTTGGTCGGGCTGCCGGCGATCGGCGCCAGCTCGATCGCGCCGATCAGGCCGATATTGCGGATGTCTATGACATGCGGCTCGCCCTTCAGCGAATGCAGCGCGTCTTCCCAGTAAGGCGCCAGCTCCTCGCCGCGGGTGAGCAGGCCCTCTTCCTTGTAGGTGTCCAGCGTGCCGAGCGCGGCGGCGCAGGCGATCGGATTGCCCGAATAGGTGTAGCCGTGGAAGAACTCGATCATATGCTCCGGGCCGGTCATGAAGGCGTCGTGGATCTCCTTCTTGACGAACACCGCGCCCATCGGGATGACGCCGTTGGAAACGCCCTTGGCTGTCGTCATGATATCCGGCGTGACGCCGAAATAGTCGGCCGCGAACGGCGCGCCGAGGCGGCCGAAACCGGTGATCACTTCATCGAAAATCAACAATATGCCGTGCTTCGTGCAGATTTCCCGAAGCTTCTGCAGATAGCCCTTCGGCGGCAGGATGACGCCGGTGGAGCCGGCGACGGGCTCGACGATGACGGCCGCGATGGTCGAAGCGTCATGCAGCGTGACGAGGCGCTCGAGCTCGTTGGCGAGTTCGGCGCCATGCTCCGGCACGCCCTTCGAGAAGGCGTTCTTCTCGGGCAGGTGCGTGTGCGGCAGATGGTCGACGCCGCCGAGCAGCGTGCCGAACATCTTGCGGTTGGTGACGATGCCGCCGACCGAGATGCCGCCGAAATTGACGCCGTGATAGCCGCGCTCGCGGCCGATCAGCCGGGTGCGCGAGCCCTCGCCCCTCGCGCGATGATAGGCGATCGCCATCTTGAGCGCGGTCTCGACGGATTCCGAACCGGAGTTGGTGAAGAAGACATGGTCCATGCCCTTCGGCGCGATGTCGACGAGGCGGTTCGCCAGCTCGAAGACAATGGGATGGCCCATCTGGAAGGCCGGCGCATAGTCGAGCTCGGCGGCCTGGTGCTGGATCGCCTCGGTGATCTTCGGCCGGCAGTGGCCGGCGTTCACGCACCACAGGCCAGCGGTGCCGTCGAGCACCTTGCGGCCGTCGCTGGTGGTGTAGTGCATGTCCTTGGCGGACACGAACATGCGCGGCGCCTGCTTGAACTGCCGGTTTGCCGTGAACGGCATCCAGAATGCGCTGAGATCGTTCGGCGTGACTTTCAGCCGGTTGGACATGACCAGGACTTCCCCTTGTAACCTGTTTCGGTGCGGCCAACGCTTGGTCTTTGCTGCGTTTTCATGCTACGCAAATTTTTGACCGGTTGGACAAACGTTAGCGCCGCCTGTCGGCGGTCAAAGGATTACTAGCGGAAATGCCGCATAAAAAGCGCGCTCCACAGCCCAAGGAAAAACTGGTCCAGAGAATTGGTCCAGATGGTCGGCGCGGCACCGCGCAAGGATGACGGACTCGATGGAAGGCTCCGCTCCCCGTCGCACCCGCATCCAGCAGGAAAAGCGCGAGCTCATCCTCGAAGCGGCGCTCGAGGTCTTCTCCGCCAACGGTTTTCGCGGCTCGACCATCGACCAGATCGCCGAAGCCGCCGGCATGTCGAAGCCGAACCTTCTCTATTACTTCCGCCGCAAGGAAGACATTCACGAGACATTGATGCAGCGCCTGCTCGACACCTGGCTGGCGCCTTTGCGCGAGCTGGACGACGTCGGCGACCCGCTGACGGAGCTCAGGAGCTATATCCGCAGGAAGCTGGAGATGGCGCGCGACTTCCCGCGTGAAAGCCGGCTCTTCGCCAACGAGATCCTGCAGGGTGCGCCACGCATCAAGCCGATGCTGGAAGGCGAGCTGAAGACGCTGGTCGACGAGAAAGCCGCCGTCATCAAGGGCTGGATGCGCGCCGGAAAGATCGCCCGCACCGATCCCTGGCACCTGATCTTCTCGATCTGGGCGACGACGCAGCACTATGCCGATTTCGACGTCCAGGTGCGCGCCGTGCTCGGCGCCGACCGCGGCGGCGACGGCCGCTTCGAGGACGCGGCGCGGTTCCTGGAGCAGTTGTTCCTGGATGGGCTGAAGCCGAAGGGATAGCGTCGACAAGATGCTAGCGGAGTGGGACCCCTCCGCCATCTGCTTGTTGCCGACCTTGGAGACTGGCCGAGGCGCCCATCACTTCGTCATCAACGGGCGGAGCGGGAGCGAAGCGACGCAGCGCAGACCCGAGTATCCATTCCGTTACGTGTGAGCGTTGGGGCGACGTAGAACGAGCTGTGTTCTGCGCCGTCTTTACTCTGCGCGCGATCTCACGGAATGGGTCCTCGGGTCTGCGCGTCCGCTTCGCTCCCGCTCCGCCCGTAGATGACGAAGTTGAGAGGCCGCTGCCAACAGCCTCAGGCGCTGCGCCGCTCGGCTGGAAGCTCGTCCAGCAGCTTCTTCAACTTCGCAACCGAGTTCTGCTCGGCCAGCGGCGTATAGACGATCAATCGCATGTCCGAACCGTCGTCGATCGACAGGCTCATATGCTCGAAGGTCATCGCGCCGGCGATCGGGTGGCGCAGGTGCTTCAAGCCGGAAAGCCGGTGCACGACATCGCGCTGCGGCCACCACTCGCGGAACTCCGGGCTCGAGCGCATCATCAGCGCGATCAGCCGCTCGAAATCCGGATCGCCGGTGTATTTCGCGCTCTCGGCGCGGAACGCGGCAAGGGTTGCGCGCGCCAGCTGTTCCCAGTCCACCAGAAGATGCCGCCGGTGCGGATCAGTGAAGACGCCGTGGAGGATGTTGCGGGCATCGCCCTCCAGCTGGCCATAATCGCCGAAAATGGCGACCGCCGCGTCATTCCAGGCCAGCACGTCCCAGCGCGGGCCGACGACATAGGCGGGCTGCAGCACCAGGCTCTGCAGCATGTGCAGCAGCGGTCCTTCGACCTTTGTCTGAACGATGCGCCGCCGCTCCGGCTGCTGGCGGCCGGCGAGCGTGAACAGATGGCGCTGCTCGGCGCCGTCGAGCCGCAGCGCCTGGCAGAGCGCCGACAGCACCTCGACCGAGGGCCGCACGTCCCTGCCCTGCTCAAGCCAGGTGTACCAGGTCGTGCCGACGCCGGCGATCATCGCCACTTCCTCGCGCCTTAAGCCCGGCGTGCGCCGCCGCGCGCCGCAAGCGATGCCGGCCGCATCGGGCGAAATCCTCTCGCGGCGCGAACGCAGGAAGGCGCCCAACTCGCGCCGGCGGTGATCTTCGGGGGAGTGGGTCGCGATATCCATGTGCCTATTATAGCAGTACTGATACCAGGATAAAGTTTGAACTGTTTGAGACGCGCGCGGTGTCCCATCTTTCCGTTCAGAGCAGCGCAAGGAGGCTCTGGACATGGAACTCAAGGACAAAACCATTCTCGTCACCGGCTCGACCGACGGCGTCGGCCGCGTGGTCGCGGAGAGGCTCGGCGCCGCCGGCGCCCGCGTGCTGGTGCATGGCCGCGACGCAGGCCGCGGCAAGGCGACGGTCGCCGCGATCGAGGCCAAGGGCGGCAAGGCGGAATTCCTCGCCGCCGACCTCGCTTCGCTTGCCGAAGTACGCCGCCTCGCAGAAGCCGTGCGCGCAAGGACCGATCGGCTCGACATACTGATCAACAATGCCGGCGTCGGCACCGGCGGCCAGGGCGCCAAGCGGCAGGTCAGCGCCGACGGCTACGAGATGCGCTTCGCCGTCAACTATCTCGCCGGCTTCCTGCTGACGTCCGAGCTTCTGCCGCTTCTCAAGGCAAGCGCGCCGGCGCGCATCGTCAACGTCGCCTCGGCCGGCCAGCAGGCGATCGATTTCGACGACGTCATGCTGACGCATGGCTATAGCGGCGTGCGCGCCTACTGCCAGAGCAAGCTGGCGCAGATCCTGTTCACCGTCGATCTGGCTAAGCAGCTCGACGGCACCGGCATCACCGTCGCCGCCTTGCACCCGGCAAGCTACATGGACACCACGATGGTCCGGCAGGCGGGCGTCACGCCATGGAGCTCGGTCGAAACCGGCGCCGACGCCATTCTCAACCTTGCGACCTCGCCGGCGCTCGAAGGGCGCAGCGGCCGCTATTTCGACGGCCAGCGGGAATCGCGCGCCGATGCGCAGGCCTATGACGAAAAGGCGCGCCGCCGGCTGCGGGCGCTGAGCCTCGAATTGACCGGACAATCTTCTGCAACATCCAAGGAACAACATTCATGAGCGAGACCATCGAACATTGCGTCATCATAGGCGGCTCATCCGGCATCGGCCTCGCGACGGCCAAAAAGCTGGTCAGCCCCGCCATGAAAGTCACGATCACCGGCCGCAATGAAGAAAAACTCAAGGCTGCGTGGAAGAGCCTGGGCGGCTCAGCCGACAAGGCTGCGTTCGATGCCGCCAATGCTGATGAGGTGCAGCGGTTTTTCAAGGACCTCGGGCCGTTCGATCACCTGGTTCTCGCCGCCAGCGGCGGCAAGGGGCTGGGACCGTTCGCGACGCTCGACCTCGCCGATATCGCCAGCGGCGTCGACGAGAAGGTCCGGCCGCAACTGTCCTGCCTGCAGGCAGCCCTGCCGACCCTGAACAAGACCGGATCGGTCACCTTCATCTCGGCTGTCTCGGCACAGATCGCGGCGCCCGGCGTCGCCGGCATCGGCGCCATCAACGGCATGCTCTTGACCGTCGCGCCGATCCTCGCTGTCGAGCTGAAGCCGCTGCGCGTCAACGTCGTGGCCCCCGGCGTCATCGACACGCCTTGGTGGGATTTCCTGCCGGACGAGCAGCGGCAGGCGGTGTTTGCCGAATATGCCGGCAAGACGCCGGTCGGCCGCATCGGCCGCGCCGAGGATGTCGCCGAGGCGATTGCCTTCCTGGTCTCCAACGGCTTCATGACCGGCCAGGTGCTGACCTGCGACGGCGGCTTGAGGTTCGCGCCCTAGAGGAAGCGCGCGGATTTCCATCCGCGCGCCCTACCGATCAGGCGGCCTTGGCAGCCGGCATCGGATGAATGGCGTGGAAGGGAATGCACAACCGGTTCCACGTGTTGATCATGCCGAGGGCCACCGAGAGCTTGACCAGTTCCTCTTCCGAGAAATGCTCGAGCGTGCGGGCGTAGAGCTCGTCCGACACGCCGTTGCCGGCAATCAGCGTGACGGCCTCGGTCCATGCGAGAGCGGCGCGCTCGCGCTCGGAAAACAGCGGCGATTCCTTCCAGGCGGCGACCAGATAGAGCCGCGTCTCGGTCTCGCCGTCGCGCCGCGCCTCGCGGCTGTGCATCTCGACGCAGTATGAGCAGCCATTGATCTGCGAAGCGCGAAGCTTGATCAGGTGCAGCAGGCTCACTTCCAGCCCGCATTCGTCGACGGCCTTGTTGAGCGCCGACACCGCCTTCATGATCTCGGGGGCCTTGGCAAAGAACTGCAATCTCTGTTTCATTGTCTTTCCTTCCAGTTTTTTGGGCGGGTTAGGGGTTTAAGTCTGTTTGGATGAAGCGGATTTCTGCGGCCGCTGGTGGCGCTCGACGAAGGCGCAGCTCGCGGCATAGGATCGCGGATCGCCTTCGGCGGCGTACTCCGCCACGAGATCGGACAGCTTCACTTCGGCGAGTGCTGCCCGATAGGCGCGCTCGGCCTTCAGCATCGCGGCATTGATGCCGCAGGGTTTGACATAGGCCGACGCGTCGATCTTGACCGGGCCGCGCTGGCGGATTTCGCCGCAACGGAACGCCGGCTCCCGTCCCTCGACCGCTAGCACGATATCGAGCAGCGTGATCCGTTCCGCCGCCCGCGCCAGCCTGTAGCCGCCCGCCGGCCCCGGCACCGATTCCAGGATGCGCGCCGCCGTGAGCTGGTTGAGATGCTTCAACAGATAGCTCGGCGACAGCCCGAAACACTCCGCCAGCGCCGCGCCCGGCATGGTGCTGTTGCCGTCCAGGCTGGCCAGCGTCGCCGCGCAGTGGATGGCCGCTTCGACGCCATCGCCCAGTTTCATGGTGCCGATCTCCAATTCATGGATATCTTTTATCCTTGATAATTTTTATCTGCAATAGGGAAATTGAAATTCCAGCGCTAAGTCACAACGGTAATTTGCGAGAACGGCGCCTTCGCAGGACTTGGGTTCCTCGCACCCCGCGAAGCGGGGGAGAGGTGGCCCGGCGAAGCCGGGACGGAGAGGGGACGCCCTCCGCGAGGTCAAAGCCGGTCAAGGACGAGGCGCGAGGAAGGCAAAAGGCAGTCAGGACCTCCGGCCGTTTCCAGCCGCCGCGAGACCCCTCTCCGTCCCGGCTTCGCCGGGCCACCTCTCCCCACTCTCGTGGGGCGAGGAACCTAAATTCTGCGAAGGAACCCCTACTCCGCCGCCACCTTGGCCATCGGATTGTTGGGGTGCGTCGTCCAGTTGGCGTAGATCGGCGACACCGGCTTGCCGGTGCGCTGGTCCACGACGCCGGCGGCCAGCGGCTCCATGGTGATGCAGCCCTCCACCGGGCAGACATTGACGCAGAGATTGCAGCCGACGCATTCGGCCTCGATCACCTCGAAATGCCTGACACCGTCGACCATGCTGGTGATCGCCTGGTGCGAGGTGTCCTCGCAGGCGATGTGGCAGCGGCCGCATTTGATGCAGGCGTCCTGGTCGATATGCGCCTTGGCGACATAGTTGAGGTTGAGATATTGCCAGTCGGTGACGTTGGGCGTGGCGCGGCCGATGATGTCGGAGAGCGAGGCGTGGCCCTTCTCGTCCATCCAGTTTTCCAGGCCGGCGATCATCTCCTGCACGATCTTGAAGCCGTAGGTCATCGCCGCCGTGCAGACCTGCACATTGCCGGCGCCGAGCGCCATGAATTCGGCCGCGTCCCGCCAGGTGGTGATGCCGCCGATGCCCGAGATCGGCAGGCCGCGGGTTTCGGGATCGCGCGCGATCTCGGCCACCATGTTCATGGCGATCGGCTTTACCGCCGGGCCGCAATAGCCGCCATGCGAGCCCTTGCCGTCGATGGTCGGCTGCGGCGCGAAACTGTCGAGATCGACGCCGGTGATCGAGTTGATCGTGTTGATCAGCGACACTGCGTCGGTGCCCCCCGCATGCGCCGCCCGAGCGGGCTTGCGGATGTCGGTGATGTTGGGCGTCAGCTTGGTGATGACGGGCATGCGCGTATACTGCTTGCACCAGCGCACCACCATTTCGATATATTCCGGCACTTGGCCGACCGCCGAGCCCATGCCGCGCTCGCTCATGCCGTGCGGGCAGCCGAAATTGAGCTCGATGCCGTCGGCGCCGGTCTCCTCGACCAAGGGCAGGATCGCCTTCCAGCTTTCCTCGACGCAAGGCACCATGATCGAGGCGATCAGCGCCCGGTCCGGCCAGTTCATCTTCACCTGCTTCATCTCGCGCAGATTGGTCTGCAGGTCGCGGTCGGTGATCAGCTCGATATTGTTCAAGCCCAGCAGCCGGCGGTCGGCGCCCCAGATCGCGCCATAGCGCGGGCCGTTGACGTTGACGACCGGCGGCCCCTCTTCGCCCAGTGTCTTCCACACCACGCCGCCCCAGCCGGCCTTGAAGGCGCGCTCGACATTGTAGGCCTTGTCGGTCGGCGGCGCCGAGGCCAGCCAGAACGGATTTGGCGACTTGATGCCGATGAAGTTGTTGCGGATGTCTGCCATGCTCATGCCCTCCCGTTAGAGGTCAGTGCCCGGTGGATGCTCTCGGCCGCGTCGCGCCCTTGCGCCACCGCCGATACGGTCAAATCGTCGCCGCCGAAGATGCAATCGCCGCCGGCCCAGACTTTGGCCAGCGAGGTGCGGCCTTCGGCATCGACCTTGATGCGGCCGCCTTCGAGCTCGATCGCCTCCGCGCTGCCGTTGAGATGCGCCGGCACAAAACTCTGGCCGATCGCCTTGAACACCTGGTCGGCGACGAGCGTGAGCCTTTCACCGGTGCCGGCGAGCTTGTCGCCGCTCATAGCGGTGTATTCAAGCTCGATCGCCGACACCTTGCCGTTCTCGGCAATGACGCGCTTCGGCTGCAGCCAGTGGCGGATGGTGACGCCGTTGGCGGCGGCCAGATCCTGCTCGAACTCCGAAGCGTTCATATGCTCCTGGCCGCGGCGATAGCAGATCGTCACCTCTTCCGCGCCGAGCAGCTTCGACTGCACCGCGGCATCGACCGCCGTCATGCCGCCTCCGATGACGACGACGCGCCGGCCGACCCGCAGGCTGGAGAGGTCGCTTGCCTGGCGCAGTTCGGCGATGAACTCGACCGCATTGGCGACGCCGTCGGCGTCTTCGCCCTCGGCGCGCAACGCATTCACGCCGCCGAGCCCCATGCCGAGGAACACCGCATCATAGTTGCGCATCAGGTCGGCCAACTGGAAGTCGCGGCCGAGCGCCTTGCCGTTCTGAATGTCGATGCCGCCGATCGCGGTGACATAGTCGACCTCAGCCTGGGCGAAATCGTCGACGCTCTTATAGGCGGCGATGCCATACTCGTTGAGGCCGCCGGCCTTCGGCCGCGCCTCTAGGATCGTCACCTCATGGCCATGGCGGGCAAGGCGGTGCGCCGCCGCCAGCCCGGCCGGACCGGCGCCGACCACAGCGATGCTTTTCCCGGTCGGCTCGGCGCGTTTGTAGAACTGCTTGCCCTCGCTCATCGCGACATCGGTGGCGTAACGCTGCAGCCGGCCGATCTGCACCGGCTTGCCTTCGGCCACCTCGCGCACGCAGACCTCTTCGCACAGCGTTTCGGTCGGGCAGACGCGGGCGCACATGCCGCCAAGGATATTCTGGTCGAAGATCGTCTTGGCCGAGCCCAGCGGATTGCCGGTCGCGATCTGGCGAATGAACAGCGGGATGTCGATCGACGTCGGGCATGCATTCATGCAGGGCGCGTCGTAGCAGAAATAGCAGCGGTCGGATTCGACCAGCGCTTCGTGGTGATCGAGCGGCGGGTGCAGGTCGGAAAAATTGTCGGCATATTGCTCGGAAGACAGCCGGCCGCCGGCAATGCCCTCGATGAAATGACCAGTCGCCATTCCAGTTCCCCTTGTTGTCGTTTTGGGGAAGGCTAGCACGTTTTATTTTTTTATCAATTGGTCAATTTTCGGCCAAACTCCTGAAAAGGTTGAGGAAAACATGACAAATGAAGTCATGTTATCGCCGCCTCAATGATCTCTGCCGCGTCATGATTTGTGACCCTGTGGCCATGTATCGACCGGATCTCGTCCGCCACCAATTCCTGCAGCCGCCACAGATTGCGGTCATGGATGCCGAAGGTCTCGAGATGACTGACGGTGTTGTAGAGATATTCAGCACCTGAGCCGACATGGCCGCACGCCCGCGCCAATATCTGCGCTACCCTCTCCAGCGGCTGCCCGAGCGACGTCCCCCTGCCGGTCACGCCGACCCAGAAGCCCAGCGCCCGCACCCGACCTTGCGCCGTCCGCACTGGAATCCATCTGACGGAGGCGACGCTCTCGTGGTCGTCGATTTCACGCCGCAGCAGCCTCTCGATCTGGGCCGGCTTTTGGCCATCCGGCAGGCGGTAGATGACGCCGTCGCAACGCCCGCCGCGTTCCAGAGCCATCATCAGCCCCGGCTGCTCGGCGCTGCCTCGCCAACGCACCATGTCGAGGCAGAACGACCGATGCCAGCCATGCGCCGAGGCGCGCTGCTGCTCGACCGACTCGAAGGCCGGTTTCCAGATCAGCGAGCCATAGGCGAACACCCAAAGCGGTCCCTCCTCGGCTTCACCAGCGAGACGCGTGGCGAGGGCGCCGAAATCGTCGTCGCTGAGCTGCGTCCACTCCCCGCTCGGACCGGGATCGATCTCCTCGCGATGGCAAAGAGCCACAAGCTCGGGCGTGAGCGACATCTGGCGCATGGAAGGCAAACCCCTCTTTGCCGGCAGCAAAGTCGAAAAGAGTGGGCTATGCAAGATCAGGAGCAAAGCGCCTTGCCGACCGGGATTTTCGGCCCATGTCGGATTTCTGTCGCCAGGATCGTCCTAAGGTGTGTTGAGGTTTAGGTCAGGCCGCGCCGAAAACGGCGGTTTTCGAGAACCGGAGCGGAGCGTACTTAAGTCCGTGAGCACCGGAAGCGCAGGAAACCACCGTTTGCAGGCCGGCATCACCTGAACCTCGACATACCTTAGGATGGATCGACTGCGATCGCTGCCTGAACCGGTGAGGAGACCGACCATGCCGAAATCCCCGCAACCTTTCTTCTGGTACGAACTGATGACCACCGACCTCGACGCCGCCGAGGCCTTTTACACCGCCGTTGTCGGCTGGAAGGCCGAGCCCTTCGACAAGGCTCCCGGCATGCCCCGCTACATCGTGGTGAATTCCGCCGTGCGCGGCGTCGGCGGATTGATGACCATGCCGGAAGAACCCGCCAAGAGGGGCATGCCGCCAACTTGGCTGGGCTACATCTACACCAAGGATGTCGACGCCTCCACCCAGGCGCTCAAGGACGCCGGCGGCGCCGTGCACCGCGCGCCCGACGATATTCCGGGCGTCGGCCGCTTCGCGGTCGTCGCCGACCCGCAGGGCGCGGCGTTCATGTTCCTGCAGCCCAATCAGCCTGACCAGCCGCCGGTGCCGGCAACCACGCTTGGCCATGTCGGCTGGCATGAGCTCTACACGTCGGACTGGAAAGCCGCCTTCGATTTCTATTCCACCCAGTTCGGTTGGACGAGCGCCGGCGAGTTCGACATGGGCGAGATGGGCATCTACAAAACCTTCGGCGCCGGTCCGGAATCCGGCGGCGGCATAATGAACAAGCCGCCGCAGATCCCGGTTCCCGTCTGGCAGTTCTATTTCAACGTCGACGCCATCGACGCCGCCGCCAAGCGCGTCACCGACAATGGCGGCAAGGTCATCATGGGGCCGATGGACGTGCCAAGCGGCCAATGGATCATCCAGTGCCAGGACCCGCAAGGCGCGCATTTCGCCCTGCTGGCACCGGTAAGGTAGAATTCTCTCTCCCTCGGAGCGGGCAATCGCATAAGGCGCTCCCCCTCTCCGTCTCGGCTTCGCCGAGCCACCTCTCCCCCATTTCATGGGGGCGAGGAACCCAAGCTTTCAAGGCCGCGACATCCGCAGTTAGCGTTTCCTCGCCCCCATGAAATGGCTAGGGGATGACACATCTTCGGTGACTGGCGTGACTGATCGACCTGAGGCTTGATTGCCACGTGGTTCCCCCAATCCGTCGCTGCTTCGCAGCGCCACCTTCCCCCCCTCCGGGGGGAAAGGAAGGGAGCGCTGCTGGAGGAGCGTCGACGGCAAAAAGCTAGGCGCCTTTCCTCTACCCCGTCGATCGGGGGAGAGGTGGCTCGGCGAAGCCGAGACGGAGTGGGGGTCGATCAGCGCTATTTTGGACAATGCGTGCCCCCAAGCGGACGGAGAGGGGCAGCACCGCCACATGCGATTGTCCTTCCCCCGGGAGATGTGCGATGGCCCTCGCAATTGCCGCGAAGGACGGACAAAGCCCATCCCGCCACCTCACCCTCTTAACTGATCACTCCGGCGTCAGCACCGCCAGCTTCAGATCGGCCTTCTTCGCGCCGCTGAGCTGGATGATCGCCGCGCCGCCGGCGAGCTTGAAGCGCACGCTCTTGCGGATGCCCGGGCAGGTCTTCACGCCGCTGAAGGCTGCCGATTTCACGGTCTTGCCATCCTGCACCACATCGATCCAGGCCTCGTCGGACAGGCTGAGCTGCAGCTCGCCATCAGGCGGCACCGTCACGTTTGCCGTCGCGCCGAACGTGCCGGCTTTCGGTGCCCGCTCCGGCGGCACTTCGAAGCTGACGGTATCCACAGCCTCGAGCGAGAAATCCGCCGCTTGCCCGACCGTGAGGGTAGCGCCGGACTGCGCGGCGGGCGCCTCCGGAAACAGCGCCTGCTCGCGCTCGACCGGCCATTTGAAGGTCTCGCAGCCGGTATCGGCGGCCATGGCGAAGCTGGTACCTGCGAGGATTGCGAAGAGGCCGATGACGACTTTTCTCATGATCAAGGAGACTCGCTTGGTTTGATCCACCACCCCTCTTATACAACCATAGGGATACATATGCAACCATAGAGAGAAGAAATATGGGGACCGAAACCATTTCCACTCACCGATTGTTGATGGTTGGCCAAGGGAAGTGAGTGGTCCGTTGTCGGGCGATAATCTAAGGCCCGAGCGGGGGTAAATGGAGTTTCGGATGAAGCTTTTCGAAAGCCTTGCTCAGTACCGCCCGCAAGCGCTGGGCGTGTTGCGCATCATGACCGCCTTGCAGTTCATCGAACATGGCTCACAGAAGCTGTTCAACTTCCCGGTAAGCGCCCAGCCGCACGCCCTCACCGGCCTGACGACGGCTGCAGGTATCCTCGAATTCGCCGGCGGCATCCTTTTGGCGCTCGGTCTCTTCACCCGCCCGGTGGCCTTCCTTCTGGCCGGCGAAATGGCCGTCGCCTATTTCATGGCGCATTTCCCGCGTGACTTCTTCCCGGCCAACAATGGCGGCGACGCAGCCATCCTGTTCTGCTTCGTCTTCCTCTATCTGTTCTTTGCCGGCTCGGGCGCCTTCGCGCTGGACAATCGCGAGAGCGCCAAGGCCTGATGGCAGGATGCGCGCCAGGAGGCTTTTTGTATTGACGCAATTCCGGACGGAAAACCGCTTCGCACTTTTCCTGGAGTCGCTCTAGCCGCGCATCCGCTCGAAATTGGCGTCGAACAGCGGCGCCGCCTGGATGCGCGCCGCGTGACGCAGGCCGAGGATCTCGATCTCGAAACCGTCCGGTCGATCGGCGATCTCCTTTGGCACATAGCCCATGGCGACCGACTTTTTCGAATTGTGCGCGTGGCCTCCTGACGTGACCCAGCCGCGCACGATGCCGTCATGCCAGATCGCCTCGTCGCCGATCACATCGGCATCGACAGCATCAACGATGAAGCTGCGCAGCCTCAGCTTGCCGCCCCCGCTGCGCTCCGCAAGCGCGGCTTCCTTGCCGATGAAATCGGCGTCCTTGCCATAGGCGACGAAGCGGTCGAGCCCGGCCTCTAGTGGTCCGTAGATCGGCCGGTATTCGCGCGCCCATGAGCCGTAGTTCTTTTCCAGCCTCAGCGCATTCAGCGCGCGCGAGCCGAACAGGCCGATGCCGAATTCCCCTCCCGCAGCCAGCAGCGCCTGGTAGGCGGCGCGCTGGTATTCCGGCGCCACCCAGATCTCATAGCCGAGATCGCCGGTATAGCTGACGCGTCCGACGAGACATGGGGCCATGCCGATATCCATTCGAGCCACCGCCATGAAGGGGAACGCCGCGTTGGAGACATCGGCGCGAGTGACCTTGGCGAGCACCTCCCTCGCCTTTGGCCCGGCAATCGCAAGGCCGGTGAGCTTCTGTCCCAGCGCCTCGATCCGCACCGAGCCATCCTTGGGCAGATGCGCCTCGAACCAGCGCATGTGGTATTGCTCGGCGATGCCTGAGCCGGCGACGAACCACTCTGCGTCGTCGATGTTGGCCAAAGTGAAATCGCCGATCAGTCTGCCGTCGTCCTTCAGCATCGGCGCCAGCGTCATACGGCCGCGCTTGGGCAGCTTGCAGGCGAAGATGCGGTCGAGCCATCCAGCCGCGCCCTCGCCGGTCACCCTGTATTTGGCGAAGTTCGAAATCTCCGACAGGCCGACGCCGTTGCGCACCGCCGCGACTTCCTTGGCGACATGCTCGAAGTCGGTCGAACGCCGCCATGAAAACTCGTCCTTGACGCCGTCCGGCGCATACCAGAGCGGTACTTCGAGCCCATAGGACACGCCCCATTGCGCGCCCTTGCCGGCTAGCGTTTCGTAGAGAGGCGTCGTCTTCAGCGGACGCCCTGCCGGCAGCTCCTCGTTCGGGAAGCGGATCGAAAAACGCCGCGAATAATTCTCGCGCACTTTGGCGTTGGTGTAGGCCATCGTCGCCCAGTCGCCGTAGCGCGCCACGTCCATCGCCCAGATGTCGGCGCCGGGATCGCCCTCGATCATCCAGTTGGAGAGCGCGAGCCCCACGCCGCCGCCCTGGCTGAAGCCGGCCATGACGCCGCAGGCGACCCAGAAGCCCGGCAGGCCGCGCACCGGACCGACCAGCGGATTGCCGTCCGGCGCGAAGGTGAAGGGGCCGTTGATGATCTGCTTGATGCCGGTCTTCTGGAAGGCCGGGAAATGGCGGAAGCCGATTTCCAGCGACGGCGCGATGCGGTCGATGTCCGGCTCCAGCAGCTCATGGCCGAAATTCCAAGGTGTGGTGAACTCCGACCAGACCTTGTTGGCCTTCTCGTAGGTGCCCATCAGCATGCCGCCGCGCTCCTGGCGCAGATAGAGCTCGCCATCGAAGTCGACGGCGTGGATGATCTCGGTGCCGGTCTTCTTGTTCCAGTCGGCGACCTCCGGCATGTCCTCGGTGATCAGGTACATGTGCTCCATGGCCAGCACCGGCAGCTCGAGCCCGACCATGCGGCCGACCTCGCGCGCCCACAGCCCGCCGGCATTGACCACATGCTCGGCAATGACATCGCCCTTGTTGGTGATAACGCGCCATAGTCCATCGGGCCGGCGCACGATGTCCTCAACCTTGGTGAAGCGTTCCACTTCCGCACCAAGTTTGCGCGCGGCCTTGGCATAAGCATGCGTCACGCCGGAGGGATCGAGATGGCCGTCCTCCTTGTTGCGCACCGCGCCGACGAATTGTTTCGGATCGATAAGCGGCATCAATTCCGCCGCTTCCCTCGCCGAGATCACTTCGAGGTCGATGCCGAGATAGCGGCCCTTCGACACCACGCCGCGCAGCCAGTCGAGCCGCGCCTCGGTCGCCGCCAGCAGCACACCGCCGGTGAGATGCACGCCGGTCGCCTGTCCCGAAAGCTCCTCGATCTCCTTGTAGAGCGAGATCGTGTATTTCTGCAGCTTGGCGACGTTGGGATCGCCATTGATGGTGTGCATGCCGCCGGCCGCATGCCAGGTCGAACCGGAAGTCAGCTCGTCGCGCTCCAGAAGCACGACATCGGTCCAGCCATGGCGGGCAAGATGAAACAGCACCGAGCATCCGACGACACCGCCGCCGATGACCACGACCTTTGCATGCGACTTCATGGGTTTTCTCTAATATCAGGATGTTAGACGACTAAGCGGATTCAGGATGGTAGGGCGTTGACTCAAAATGGGAAGCATCACGGCTCGCCCGGCCCGATCGCTTCCTTGCGCCGTGCCATATAGGCTTCGAGCGCCTCGCGCACCGCCGGGTCCATGGCCGGCTGGACATATTCCTCCAGCGCCTTCTTCCACAGCCGCGTCGCGCGCGCAGTCGTGTCGAGCCCGCCCGCTTCCTGCCAGGCCTCGTAATTCTGCCAGTTGGAAAGCATCGGCTGGTAGAAGGCAGTGGCGTAGCGCTCCAGCGTGTGTGGCTCGCCGAAGAAATGGCCCCCGGTCGGCACCGCGCCCAGCGCCTCGACGGCGAGTTCCGCCTCGTCGACCACGATCGGCCGCAGGACTTCCATCATGTGCTGGATCATCTCGACATCGATGATGAGCTTTTCGAACGAAGCCGTCAGTCCGCCCTCCTGCCAGCCGGCCGCATGATAGACGAGATTGCCGTGGCCGAGCACCGCGCCCCACAGCGCCATCATCGTCTCATAGGCGCCCTGCGCATCGGCGGCATTGGAGGCCGAGCCCGGCGTGGTGCGATAGGGCAAGTTGTAGCGCCGTGCCAATTGCCCGGAGGCGATGTTGGCCTTGGTGTTTTCCGGCGTGCCGAAGGCCGGCGCGCCCGACTTCATGTCGACATTGGAGGTGAAGGCGCCATACATCACCGGCGCGCCGGGACGCACCAGTTGCGTCAGCACGATGCCGAACAGCGCCTCGGCATTCTGCTGCGCCAGCGCGCCGGCCAGCGTCACCGGGCTCATCGCGCCCATCAGCGTGAACGGGGTGACGGCAACCGACTGGCCGTATTCGGCCATCGTCATCAGCCCTTCCGCCATCATCTCGTCGAAGCGGCGCGGCGAGTTGACCGAGATGATGGTGGTGACGCCGGGATCCTGCGCCATCTCATCCAGCGTCAGCCCACGCGAGATTGCCATCATCTCGATGCCGTCGAGCGCCCTGCCCCGGCCGATCGCCGAAACATGAAAGCATTTGTCGGTCAGCGTCAGATTGGCGAAATACGTGTCCATATGCCTTGTGTTCGCCGGCAGCTCGACCGGCGCGCAGACCTGGTTGCCGAGCATGTGGATGCAGTTGAAATGCTGCGCCAAGCGGACAAGGTCCTGGTAGTCGGGCATGTTGCCGGCGCGGCGGCCGCGCTCCATGTCATGCACATTAGGCGGTCCGGCCACCAGCGTGAAGTTGATGGTGCTGCCGCCGAGATGGATGGCTCGAGCCGGATTGCGCGGGGTAAGCGTGTAGCTGCTGCGCGTCGACCGCAGCGCCTCTTCGACCATGCCGCGATCGACGCGCACAGTCATCGATCCGTGGTCGACCTTGGCGCCGGCGCGCTCGAACAGCGACAGCGCCCGCGGGCTCATCACCTCGATGCCGAAATTCTCCAATATGTGCATCGACGCCTGGTGGATCGCCTCGATCTGGTCGGCCGACAGCAGCGCCACCGGCGGATAGGGATTCTCCACGCGACTCGGCGGCAGTTGCGGGATGGCGGCGGGTCCTCGGTTGCTGGTGCGCTCGGCGCCGCGCTTGCGTCTTGGTTCGCTCATGCGCGCATCAGAGCGCCGACATCACAGGCGAGCTGTCAGGAATTCGCCATTTGCCGGCGTGATTTTAGCCAAGGCGGCATTTTTCTGCATCGACGAAGAGAATAGCGACGCTTTAGGTCGTAATATCGACACTTGGGTGTTCGCGCCTCCCGCGTCAGCGTTAAGGAACCGCGCAAGACTCCTTTTATGATTTCGCCCTATTCGTCTTCCAATGCGTAGGTCGAGTTTTAGTAAAATTGTCGCTGCTTGCGTGCTGCTGGCGCTGTCGGCCTGCGCGACCGCGCCCAGCCACATCAACGATGTCTGCGCCGTCTTCGACCAGAATGACGGCTGGTTCGACAACTGGCAGTCCGCCGCCGAGCGGACCGAGCAGAAATACGGCATTCCCGTCCCCGTGCTGATGGCGACGGTGCGCAAGGAATCCGGCTTCAAGAGCAATGCCCGCCCGCCGCGCACAAAGCTGCTCGGCTTCATCCCGTGGACTCATGTCTCGAGCGCCACGGGCTATTCGCAGGCGCTTGACGGCACCTGGTCGCAATATCAAAGCGAGACCGGCAACTGGGCGGCGCGCCGCACACGCTTCGCCGACGCCATCGATTTCGTCGGCTGGTACCACTCCAAGACCGCCGACACATTCGGCGTCGCCCGCAACGACACCTACAATCTCTATCTGGCCTATTATCTCGGCTGGACCGCCTATGGCCGCGGCAATCGCGGCGACGCCGGCGTTCAAAGCTACGCACGCGCCACCGATCAGATGGCGCGCGATTATCAGGAGCAGCTACGGCAATGCGGCAGCTGACACCCGTCCTGGGTTAATGCCGCCTCGTCGTATCCTTCGGCCTGGCGACGCCGGTTTCCGAATCCTCGTCGCGCACTTCATGGCGACGGGCTTTACGCACCGCGTCGTTCTCCTCGACGCCCTCTCCGATCGCGTCGGCTTCCGCGCTGGCGTTTTTGCCATCCGGTCGCTGCGGTGGCGAACCGGCAAAGCCCGGCCCCACGCCATGCGGCGCATCGTCCGGCACGCCCTCACGCGCGGCATGCTCCTTGTCGAACTTGATGACCGGCTCCATCTTGGCCAGCACGTCGTCCGAAAGCCAGCACAGGCTTGTATGGCCGCCGCCGAGATTTTTCACCGGCGGCACCTTCGTCTCGCACAGATTGTCCGGCACCAGCTTCTTGTAGCCGCAGCGCGTCTGGAACGGACAGCCGGTCGGCGGGTTCATGGCCGACGGAATGTCGCCTTCGAGCACGATGTGCTTCTTGACCACGCTGGTGTCGGCGATCGGGATCGCGGACAGCAGCGCCTCGGTATAGGGATGGTAGGGCGGCGAGAAGATCTGGTCGGTCGTGCCCTGCTCGACGATGTAGCCCAGATACATGACGACGACGCGGTCGGCGATGTAGCGCACCACCGACAGATCGTGGCTGATGAACAGCATCGTCGTCTTGTTCTTGCGCTGGATGTCCATCAAAAGCTCGGTCACCGCCGCCTGCACCGAGACGTCCAGCGCCGAGACCGGCTCGTCGGCCACCACCACCTTGGCGTCGCCGGCAAAGGCGCGCGCGACGCCGATGCGCTGCTTCTGGCCGCCCGACAGCTGGCGCGGCTTGCGGGTCTCGAAGGCCCTGGGCAGCTTCACTAGGTCGAGCAACTCCAGCATGCGCTGGCGTCGCTCGGCGACCGTCTTGCCGACATTGAACTTCTCCAGCGTGCGGATGATCTGTGAGCCGACCGTGTGGCTCGGGTTCAGCGTGTCGAACGGGTTCTGGAACACCATCTGGATCGACGAGACCGTGTCGACGCCGCGGCTCTCGATGCCCGTCGACTGGATCTCCTTGTTGGCCAAGGTCACCGTGCCGGAGCTGGCGGTCTCGAGGCCGAGCAACACCTTGGCCAGCGTCGACTTTCCGCAGCCGGACTCGCCGACGATCGCCACCGTCTCGGATTCGCGCGCGGTGAACGAGATCGTCTCGTTGGCCTTGACGACGCGGCCTTCGCTGGAGCCGAACACCTCGCTGCCGCCGACCTTGTAGTATTTCTTGAGGTCCTGGATCTTCAGCACCGGCGCGCCGGGCTCGACCTTTTCGTTGACCTTCTTGGCGCCGGGCGGCAGCGCCTCCCAGTCGATCTCGTTGAAGCGCACGCAGCGCGAGAAATGCCCCTCATGGCCCTCGACCGGGACCATCGGGATTTCCGCGGCGTTGCAGACGCCCTCGACGAAATGGTGGCAGCGCGGCCCGAAATTGCAGCCCTTCGGCCGCTCATGCGGCAGCGGCAACTGTCCGGGAATGGAGATCAGCGGCCGCGAGTTCTTGTCGGCGCCGGGCAGCGGAATCGAGCGGAACAGCCCTTGCGTATAGGGATGGCGCATCCGGTCGAACACGTCCTCGATCTTGCCGGTCTCGACCGCCTCGCCGGAATACATCACCGTGATACGGTCGCAGGTCTCGAGGATCAGGCCGAGATTGTGCGACACGAAGATCATCGAGGTGCCGAACTTCTCGCCCAGCCCCTTGACCAGCTCGACGATGCCGGCCTCGACGGTGACGTCGAGCGCGGTGGTCGGCTCATCGAGCAGAAGCAGCGCCGGCTTCGACAGCAGCGCCATGGCGATGACGATGCGCTGCTGCTGGCCGCCGGAAAGCTGGTGCGGATAGGAGCGCATCATGCGCTCGGGATCGGGCAGCTTCACCGCCCGCACCATCTCCAGCGCGCGGTTATACGCCTCTTCTCTCGATACCTTGTCGTGGATCAGCGGCACTTCCATCAGCTGCTGGCCGATCTTCATCGCCGGATTGAGGCTCGCCATCGGCTCCTGGTAGATCATGGCGATCTTGTTGCCGCGGATGGCGCGCAGCTCCTCATCGGACATCTCGCCCATGTCCCTGCCCTGGAACTTGATGCGTCCGCCGACGATCTTTCCGATGTTGGAGAGGTCGCGCATGATGCCGAGCGACACGGTCGACTTGCCGCAGCCGGATTCGCCGACAATGCCCATCGCCTCGCCGGGCATCACCGTGCAGGAAAAATCCATCACGGCCGGGATCTCGCCCTTGCGGGTGAAGAAGGAGATCGAGAGGTTCTCGATCTCGATGATGGGTTGAGCCGGATCTCGAACTGCCTCGTTCATGGGTCGCTCCAATCCTAAATTGTTCCAGCAGGTTGGGCCTGAGCCCTCGCCATCAATCCTTCATCGACTGTTCGCGCAGCGAGTCCGCCAAAAGGTTCAGCCCCAGCACGAACGACATCAGGGCGATCGTCGGCGGCAGCGCCGGGTGGATGAAGGAACGCAGCAGCCTGCTGGCGTCCTTGATCGCGGTGCCCCAGTCGGGACTTTCCGGCGCCAGGCCCAGACCGAAATAGCCGAGCGTTCCGAGCAGGATCGTCGTGTAGCCGATGCGCAGGCAGGCATCGACGATCAGCGGGCCGCGCGCATTGGGCAATATCTCCCACAGCATGATGTACCAGGGCGATTCACCGCGTGTCTGCGCCGCCGCCACATAGTCACGCGTCTTGATGTCCATGGTCAGCCCGCGCACGATGCGGAACACGCCGGGGCTGGAGGCGAACACCACCGCCACGAAGATGTTGAGCTGGTTGGGATCGATGTGGATGATGTGCAGCGGATCCCTGTCGAAGACCAGGCCCGCATAGATCCAGCCGCCGACCACCAGCGTGATGCCGAGCAGGAGATAGAGCCGGTCCGGCCGGTTCTTGTAGCGGGTCCAGAACAGCACGCAGAAGAAGATGATCGGGAACAGGAAGAACAGACCTGCCATCGCATAGGGGATCGGCGTGTCCATGATGCCCGGCGTCACCAGCAAATAGAACAGAAGGATCACCGGAAAGGCCAGCACCAGATTGGCGAGGAAGGACAAGAGCGTGTCGATCTTGCCGCCATAATAGCCGGCCGGCAGGCCGAGCGTGATGCCGACCATCAGCGCGAAGCCGGTGGCGGCGGGCGCGATGATCAGCACGATCTGGCTGCCATAGACCATGCGCGAGAACACGTCGCGGGCGAGCTTGTCGCCGCCGAAATAATAGATCAGCTTGGACGCCGGCTCGACCGCGCCAGGCAGCGCGTCCTTCATGATCGAGACCTGCGCCAAGGGATCGAAAGGCGAGATCGTCGAGGCGAAGATCGCCGTGAACAGCCAGAACAGGCAGATGAAGACGCCGGCGATACCGACGCCGCTGTCGAAGAGCTGGCCGTAAAGGCCAAGCCGCTTCTTATAGGCAAGGCTGACACCCATCACCAGGATCAACGCGATCCACACCGGCCAGAAACGCCAAAGCACGCCGACAACGATGTCGAAGGCATTGATATACTCGGTCTGCATCGGCCCTGCCCCTTATTGAACCCTGATGCGCGGATTGAGGAACGCGTAGCCGACATCGGAGATAAGCTGCGTGATCAAGACGATGAACACCGAAACCAGCGAGCAGCCGAGCAGAAGGTCGATGTCGTTGTTGCCGGCAGCCTCGACCAGCGTGTAACCGAACCCCTGGTAGCGGAACATCACCTCGACGATGACGACGCCGGTGAGCAGCCAGGGAAACTGCAGCATGATGACGGTAAACGGCGCGATCAGCGCGTTGCGCAGCGCATGCTTGACGACCACGGTGCCGAAGGACAGGCCCTTGAGTCGGGCAGTGCGGATATATTGCTGCGTCATCACCTCCACCATCGAGGCGCGCGTCATGCGCGCGATATAGCCTATGCCGTAGATGGCCAGCGTCATCACCGGCAGCGTGAAATTGTAGAAGGTGAGGCCCTGGCTCGCCGAGGCCGCCGAACCGTTGAGCCAGCCCAGCCACGAGGCAAAGATGACCGTGAAGATGACGCCAGATACATATTCCGGCGTCGCCGTCGAGGCGATCGAGGCGACGGACAATGTGCGGTCCGTGCGCGATCCTTCGCGCATGCCGGCAAGGATTCCGATGAGCAGCGAGATCGGCACCATCACCGCCAGAACCCAGAACATCAACAAGCCTGTGGCGCCGAGCGCCGGAAAGAGCTTGGCCGCGACGGTCGTCTTGAACTTGGTCGAGCAGCCGAAGTTACCCTGCAACACGCCGGAGAATTTCGGCTCCGTCGGATCGTTGCAGAAGGAAAAGCGCTGCGCCGGCTTTCCGGTCGCCGGGTCTGTGATCGGCTGCTTGGGGAGAACCCCTAACCACTGGCCATAGCGGACGAAAAAGTTCTGGCGGTAGCCATGGTTGACCAGCCAGCTTTCCAGCTGTTCGGCGGAGGTGTGCATTTCGGTCTGGCTGATCGCCAGCTTCTTCAGATTGGGACCGAGATTGATCAGGAAGAAAACGATCAAGGTCAGGCACAGCATAGTCAGCGCCATGGTGCCGAGACGTCTCAGGATGAAAGAAAGCATGGCGGACCCCTGCCGATGGGATGGGGGAGCCTGATTGCGCGACCACTCCGACGTGATGCGGAGTAAGCCGGCAAACAGACCTTCGAATGCAATCAACCCAGTTTATTGCATGACCCCATTCGACGAGTCCGCAACTTTTTCGCTGCAGCGGCTCTCCGGTCGCGGGTCACGCGAGGAAGGGGACAAAGGGGCCGAGCGCCCCTTTGTCCGTTCGTTCCGATCAGGCCTGTTCCAACCAGACCTTGCCGTAGTCGTGCTCGTAGGTCGGGTGCATCTTGAAGTTCTGCACCGCCTTGGTCGAGTGGCTGTAGAGCTTGCGCCAGTACGGCTGGATGATAATGCCGGAATCCTGCAGGATCTGCTCGATGTCCTTCATCATTTCCTTGCGCTTGGCCGCATCGGCGACGGCGAGCGCGGCGTTGAGCTTGGTATCCCAGTCGGGATTCGACCAGGCGGTCTCGTTCCAGGCTTCACCGGTGCGATAGCCGATCGCCAGAACCTGCACGCCGAGCGGGCGCATGTTCCAGTTGGTCATCGAAAGCGGATACTTCGTCCAGTCGTTCCAGAAGGTCGAGCCCGGCAGCACCGTGCGCTTCACCTTTATACCGGCGTCGCGCAGCTGGGCGGCGATCGCGTCGCCGGTGTTCTTGTGCCAGTCCTCGTCGACCGTGATCAGCTCGTGCTCGAAATCGGCCTGGCCTGCCTCCGCCATCAGGGCCTTGGCCTTGGCGGCGTCGCGCTTGATCTTCGGCAGTTCGAAATATTCTGGATGGATCGGGCTGACGTGATGGTTCTCGGCAGGCGTGCCGGCATTGCCGTAGCCGAGCTGCAGGACGACGGCGTTGTCGACGCCGAGCTGCAGCGCCTGACGAACCTTCTGGTTGTCGTACGGCTTGTTGTTGACATTGGTGCGGCAGACGATGGTCGCAGCCGTCACCACTTCGGATTTCACCAGGTCCATGCCGTCGAGGATCGAGACATAGTCGGCCGAGGTCTCGAAATTGGTGTGCACTTCACCAGCCTCGAAGGCGCTGACCATGGCGCCCGGATCGGTGCCGTAGTCGATGAACTCGATGCCATCGAGGAACACCTCGCCGTCCCACCACTTGTTGTCCGCGCGGCGCTTGTAAACGACCTTCTGGCCGACGTCGTAGGAAACGAGCTCGAACGGACCGGTGCCGATCGGGCAGGATTTGAAATCGCCGCCCTTCTCGTCGAAGCTCTTGTGGACGATCAAGCCCGGATAATCGCACATGTTCGGGATCAGCGCGATGTCCGGCTTGCCGAGTTTCAGCTTGACGGTCATGTCGTCGACCTTCGTCACGGCGCTCTCGTCGAGCTTGTCGTCTTTGACCAGCGTGCCGAGGCGGCCTGGCATCGAGTTGCCTTCGGCCTTCTTGTCGGCCCAGCGCTTGAGATTGAAGATGACATCGTCCGCGGTGAAAGCATCGCCGTTCGACCAGGTCACGCCCTTGCGTACATGCAGCGTGTACTCGGTCGCGTCGTCGTTGACGTCCCAGCTTTCAAGGAGATAGGGACGGAAAGTGTACTCGGTGGTGTATTTGACCAGCGGCTCGAGCGCCTGGCGCTCGGCATTGGCGATTTCCGACCAGTCGGCCTTGCGCGGATCCTTCGGATCCTTGACCCATTGCGCGACCTTCAGCGTGCCGCCCTTCTTGCCCTGTACGTCTTCGGCTCTCGCCGGGGTCGGATCGGCCAGACCGATCAGGCCGTAGGCCATCGCCGTGGACGCTCCGAAAACGCTTGCGAGCGCCAGGAATTCGCGACGATCGACCGTTCCCGCCTTGGCTTCTTCGGCCAGTTCCAAGATGTGATCCGGAACCTGATCACCATTGCTCTTATAGACTACCATGACTTGCTCCCATTGTTGGCTTTCCGCCTTTTAACATTCCGCATCCAGACCGCGTTGTCAAAAGACGGTGTGGAGCAGGAACATGCCAGGGAATGTGCATCTTTGGCTGGAACCCGGTTCGCGCGATAGCGACAGTCTTGACGCAAATTTGTTATCGCGACGCGGATTCCCTAAAAAATCCCGCGGGCGATTAAATCAATACATTTTATAACGATAGGAGCCCATACCGGCGGTCGCCCGGGTTCGCCCTGGCCAATCCGGCGCGGCACAACCTCAATATTCGCGTTCGTAAAAGACGCCGCCTTTTGCCTCGCCGGCGTCATTGGCCTCGCCGCGCAGCTTCACGCCGCGACCGACATTGAGGTCGATCGTCGCCTTGCCGGAGCCTGGCTTGTCGCCCTTCTGTATCGTCACATAGGTGCGATCGTTGAGGTACTTGCCGGCCGAAACCGCGGTGCCGCCCTTCTCGTCCGTCGTCACGTCGAGATCGTCGACGCCGATGGCGCTTTGCAGGTTCTCGAGCAGCGAGGTCGAACCGCCGACGCCGGCCAGTTGCGCGGCGGCGCTGGCAAGTTGCGCGATCTGCAGCGGCGACAGCTTGGACATGGATTGACCGAAGATGAGCTGTGCCAGGATCTCGTCCTGGGGCAGCGCCGGCACGGAAGAGAACGTGAACTTCGGATTGGTCGCCTCGCCTGAGACGACGACCGTGACTGTGGCGGAGCTCGTCGTGGTGGTCGCCGTCAAGTTGAGATAGGGCACCAGCGACCCCTGAAACCCGATCGTGCCCTCGGTGAAGGTCAGTCGCTTGGAAAGGATGATCAGCCGTCCGCGCTGCAGGGTGAAGGTGCCGATCGCCCTCGGCGCCGAAGCCGGGCCTGTCAGCTTCAGCGAGCCGCCCAGTTCGGCATCGACGCCCCTGCCCTGGATGAAAATCTGGTTCGGCGCGTTGACCGTCACGTCGAGCGTCAGACCGCTGCCGCTGTTGCTGCTGCCGCCGGACGTCGCCGGGCGCAGCGCCTTGTCCTGCGCCCGCACTGACGCCGGCGCGTTCTTGTGCTTCACATCCAGCGCCGAGAGCGAACCCGGCAGCTTTTCCGGGACGGTGATGACCGTCCTCGCCAGGTTGATCGTGCCGGCAACCACCGGCGCCGAGACGAGCGGCCCCTTGACGGTAAGGTCGCCGCCGAGATTGGCGGTCACCACCCGGCCGTCAGTATAGCGGCCGTCGGTGAGCTTGATCGACAGGTCGGCCGGGAAGCCCTGCGCCGGCGTGATGCCCACGGTGCCGCTCGCCGACAGGCTGCCGCGCGTCGACAGCGTGCCGGTCAGGCGGTTGATCCTGGCTACCCCGCCGCCGATCGAGACGTCGGCGGCGATGTCGTTCACCGCCAGGCCGGAACGCGCATCGATGAGACGTGCGCCGGATGTCGTGACTTTGCCGCTGATAACCGGCGCAGATGCAGGACCACGCACCTGCACATCGACATTGGCGGTGCCGTTGAGCGCCAGCCCTTGCGCGGCGAGCTTTGCGGCCAGGAAGGAGAACGGCACCTTGCCGTTGAAATCGAGCGCCAGGGTTGGCGTGCCCGCCGTCGTCACCGAGCCGCCGCCCTTGAGGCCGAGGCCGGCGCCGTCGCTGATGTTGGCGTCAAAGGCGAGCTTGTTGCCGGCAAAAGTGCCGGATGACGACACATTCATGCCGCCAAGGCCGGCGCCACGCGTCTGCGAGGTCTGCACGCCGGCGGCATCGATCTTGAAGGCGACCGAGGGGGTCGAAGGCTGGCCGGTCACCTTGACCGTGCCCGAGATCGAGCCGGCCGCGTCGAGACCCGGCGAGAAACTGTTGGCGAGCGAGATCGGCACCCGAGCCAGGTTGGCGTTGATGTCGAGTGCCTGCGCGACCTTGCCCGTCACCGTCGCCGTGCCGCCGCCGAGGCTGAGCACCAGCCGGTCGAGCGTCGTCACGCCATTGGCGATGGTCACCGTCGAGGCCTGCGCGATCGCGGCCTTGATGCCCTGCACCGTCGCCTGGCCGGAGGCGAGCTCGATGGTCGTGGTTCCGTTCGCCACTTTCACGCGCCCGGCGGCCCTGGCCGGGATGTTCTTGACGGTGGCCCCGCCCGAAAAACCGGTCCAGTCGCCGTCGCGCTTGAGGTCGACATCGATGCCTGTGATGGCGGTGCCGCCGGAAGTCACGCTCTCCGCCCGCACCGTGCCGGCGATCACCGGTGCTGCCAAGTAGTTCGCGATCTGCGCGTCGATGGCGACATTCCTGGCGGAAAGATCGCCACGCTTGATCTCCGAGGTGTTCGCCTTGACCGCGACATTCGGCCCGTTGGCCGCCTTGGTAAAGGCGATCGTGCCGCGCACATTGCCTTCGACCTTTTCCAAGGCCAGCGCAGCGAGCGGTCCGATATCTGGCAGGTCGAGCGAAACGGTGCCCACCGGCACGAAAGCATCATCGAGCACGAGATCGCCGGAAATCTTGTTCGGTCCGAGCGACAGCAGAAGCCCGTTGATCGCGCGGCTGCCATTGGTCGTGGCGAGCACGGCGCTGCCTTGCAAATTCTGCCCGGCGACAATGCCGGTGAGCTGCACATTGGCTGCCGGATTGGCGGCATCGGCCTTGCCGGTGGCCGTCAGCTTCAGTCCGGTGATCTCGCGCGCCGCCACAAGGAGCCGGTCGCTGTCCACCGTCATCGACAGGTCGGGCGCGGTGACCGGGCCTTGCGCGTTGAGGGCGAAAGCGATGGCGCCCTTGGCGTCTTTCGAGAGCCCCGAAACATCGCCCAACGCGCCCCTGATGCCGGCGGCCAGCTTGCCGTCGGCAAGGCTCGCCTGGCCATCGGCGCTGAGCGCGCCTGAATTGAGCTTCAGCCCGTCGATATTGACATTGCCATTGGCATCGCGCTTCAGCGCGGCGCTCAACTGCGCCGTCTCGCCCAGCATACCGCGCACCGCCGCCGGCAAGGCGGAAGACGCGACCTCGGCCTTCATATTGAGGTCGACAGCGCCGTCGCCCAGCGATACCCGGCCGGCGACCTGGCTGTTGAGCGCATCGCTGGTCAGCGAGCCGCTGTCGACGGCGACGGAATCGGGAGCCAGCCGGCCATTGACCTTGGCGACCACCTTGCCGGCGATCAGCGGCGCGATCAACGGATTGTCGAGGCCGATCCTGTCCAGCGAGACCGTGCCGGAAACCGGGCCTGCCCGTCCCTTGAGGTCGAAGGCATCCGAATGCAGCGCGAGCGTCAGGCCATCCACTTTCGCCTGGCTGGCGACGATGGAGGGCAGGATGGCGGACACATCGAGCCGCGCTTGCGTGCTTTCGCCCGCCATCTTTGCCGACAAGGACTGGACTTCGACCTTGACCGGGCTGTCTGCGCGGCCGAGCTTCAACGGCAGGCTGGGCCCCGATGATAAAAGGTCGAGGGAGAAGTCGCTGGCGCCGTTGGGATTGAGGGTGCCGGCGGCCTTGCCTGAAATCTTGTCGCCCGAAAGCGTGGCGTGGTCCAGGGCGACGCCGCCCGCCAGCGTGTAGCTGCCAGCAGCGTCCAGATCCAGCGGCCCGAGCCCGGCCTGCCTAGTCTGGCTGGTCTCGGCGCCCGCCACCTTGGCGTTGAACTGAATGTCGGGGTTGGACGATGGACCCGTGACGTGCGCGGTGCCCTCAAGCGTTCCGGCCCCGTCGAGGCCGGGCACGAAATCATTGCCGAGCGCCAGCGGCAGGTTGGCGAGGTTCGCCGTCAGGTCCAGCGTCTGGCCGGCGCTGCCGGAAACCGTCGCCGAGCCGCCGCCGAGGTTGAGCGCGAGCTTCTCGATTGTCGTCACGCCATTGGCGATGGAGAGGCTGGACGGCTCGGCGATGGCCGCCTTGATGCCGCGCACCGTCGCCTCGCCGGACGTGATTTCCACGCTTGTCGTGCCATCGGCGATCTTGACCCGCCCAGTGGCGGTGGCCGGAATGCCGGACGCCGTGGCGCCGCCGGTAAAGTTGGTCCAGTCGCCATCGCGCTTCAAATCGATGCCGATGTCGCTGATGACCGTGCTGCCGGAGGTCACATTGTCGGCCTTGATCGTCCCCGAGATCGCCGGCCCCTTGAGATAGTTGGCGATCAGCGCGTTGACGGTGATGGCTTTCGCCGCCAGGTCGCCGCGCGCGATCGAGGTGCTGGCAGCATTGATGGTGACGGTCGGCGCCTCGCCCTCCTTGGCAAAGACGATGGTGCCGTTGATGTCGCCTGTGGCGGTCTGGTTTGCCAGCGCGGCGAGCGGTCCGATATCGGGCACGGCAAGCGTCAGCGTGCCGAGCGGCAGGAACTTGTCGTCGAGCGCGAGATCGCCCGACACCTTGTTGTCGCCGAGCGCCAGGCTGAGCCCTTTGATCGAACGCTTGCCGTCGGCGGTCACCAGCGAAGCCTCGATGTCGAGCGCCTGCCCCTCGGCATTGCCGGTCAGCGAGATATCGGCGGTCGGATTGGCGACATCGGCCTTGCCCTTGGCCGAGAGCTTGATGTCTTTCACGGTGCGGCCCGCCGCCGTCAGGCTGGCGCTATCTGCCGACACGGTGAAATCCGGCGCCAGACGCGGGCCGCTTGCCGTCAGCGCGAAATTGACCCCGCCCGCGAGCGGCGTGCCGGCGAGCGACGACAGCGGCGAGACGTCGCCCAGCGTGCCCTTGACGCTGGCCTGGAGGTCCGATCCCTGCATGCTGCCGGTGCCGCTGGCGCTGAGCGAGCCGGAGCTGATCTCCAGCGAGTTGGCGGCGAACGCGCCTTGCGGATCGCGCGCGGCGCTGGCCGAGAATTTCACCCGCTCGCCGAGCAGCGAGCTGATTTGCGGCGGCAATGCCTTGGAGTCGGCGTCGGCATTCATCTTCAGCGTCATCGACAGGTCGGCCAGCGCCACATTTGCCGTCAGCCCGGCGTTGAGCGCATCGCTGCGCAAGCTGCCCTTGTCGATGACCACGTTTTCGCGGCTGATCGTGCCGGAGAGATCCGCCGCGAGCTTGCCGGTCACCAGCGGTGCCAGCGTGGCGACGTCGGTCTTCAGCCCGGCGGCGGCAAGCTTGATGCTGAGCGGTCCGCTGCGGTTTTCGATGTCGAAGCCGTCGGAATGGATCGCGCCCGTGATATTGTTGAGTTGGGTGCCGCCAACGGCGACCGAGGTGAGCGACGTGGCGATATCGACCGTCGGCGCCTTGCCGTCGCCGAAGGCGCGCACTGTAGCCTCCTCGATGGCGACCAGGATCGGCACGGCGCTGTTGCCGACATCGATGGTGACGGGCTTGTCCTTGGCGGAGAGCTCGACCGACAGGTCGCTGGCGCCCTTCGGATCGACATTGCCGGTCGCCGTGCCGTGCACGGAGTCGCTCTCGATGTTGGCCTGTTCGATATCGATCCCACCCGATGCGGTGGCCGTTCCGGCGAGGTCGAAGCTCGTCTTGCCGGCAAACAGCGACTTTATCTTCTCCGGCAGGAACGCTTCGAACTGGCCGTCGCCCTTGGCCTCGATGCGGTGGCCCTTGTCGGTGAGCTGGTGCCGGCCGGTCAGTTGGCTGATGATCCGGCCATCGACCATGAAAGTGCCGACGCCGCTCCAGTTGGCCAAAGGCCCGCTGCCGGAAACGACGACGTTGACGGGCGGCGCATCCGGCAGCTTGAGCAGATTGGCGATGATGCCGCCGGCCGGCTCCGACGCCTTGAGATCGAGGTCGAGCTTGTTGTCGGCCGGCGCGAAGTGGATCTTGGCGTCGACATTGCCTTGCTTGCCGTCATGGCGGCTGACATTGAGCACGCTCTCGATAGCCAGCGGCGACGGATCGGCCTTGAGCGAGCCCTTGGCGGCCAGTTCGGCGATGCCGCTGCCGGCAAGCTCTTGTCCGAGCGCAATCTCCGGCAGGTCGATCTGCTTCACGTCGATCGACACCGGCAGGCTGGATGAGCCGCCCTGCGATGGCTGCTGGCTGGGCTGCGGCAGCCGCGCCAGCTCGATCCGCTCGGCGGCGAAGCGGTCGGCATTGAAATTCCGGGAGAGCAGCGCCGTCGGCGACCAGTCGAGCGCCACCTTGCGCGCCACCATCCAGGGGCCCGCGCGATCCTCCAGCACGACATGATCGACCCTGAGCGCGCCTGACCAGATGCCTTCGATGCCGGCGACCGTAACCTTCCGGTCCTCGCTCGAGGCCATCTTCGAGATCAGGCCGGCGAGGTTCTGGCGGCCGCCTTCGGTGCCGGTCAGGACGACGAGAGCGCCGATCGCCACCACCAGCAGGATGAGCAGCGTGTAGATAATAATGCGGAGGATGCGCCAGAAAATCTTCATCGTCAGAACGCCTGGCCGATGCCGGCATAGATGCCGAAATGCGGATCGCCCGGATCGCGGTTGAGCGGCACCGCGGCGTCGATGCGAAGCGGCCCGAACGGGGTGATATAGCGCAGGCCGACGCCGGCGCCGACCTTCACATCCGCGAAATCCGGGAAGGATTTAGTGGAGACAGTGCCGGCATCGACGAACGGCACGATGCCGATCGTGTCGGTGACGCCGATGCGCATCTCCACCGAGGTTTCGAAGAAGGAGAGGCCGCCGATCGGCTGCCCGTCGATGTCCTTCGGGCCGATGCCCTGGTAGGAATAACCGCGCACCGAGCCGCCGCCGCCGGAATAGAAGCGCCGGTCGGCCGGCACGTTCTGCAGGCCGGTGCCGACGATCGAGCCCAGCGTTGCGCGTTCGGCCAGCACGAACCGGCTTGCGGTG
This sequence comes from Mesorhizobium sp., assembly GCF_004963255.1. GTDB lineage: Bacteria > Pseudomonadota > Alphaproteobacteria > Rhizobiales > Rhizobiaceae > Mesorhizobium. Next base: position 126,660 of record NZ_SUGA01000015.1, read on the forward strand.
TCGAGCGATTGATAGGTGTAGCCCTCGCCCTTCAGCTTCAGGAAGGTCGCGCCGTTCAATATGTCGTAGCTCGGCTCGGCATAGGCGAGGAAGCGGAAGCCCCTGGTCGGGTTGAGCTTGTTATCGCGGTTGTCGTAGACATATTGCAGCGGCATGCTGGCGATTAGATAGGTATGCTTGCCGAAAGTGTCGGTGATCCTCGAATAATCGAGGTCGAATTCGGCCGAGACCCGCTGCTGCTTGTCGAGGTCGTAGGAAACGCCGACGTCGCCCTTCACCGAGAAATGGTCATAGGCGTCGGGATGTTCGAACACCGTCTTTACGCCGGCGAAGAATTTCGACGTCGGCCCGAGCACGCCCGGCTTCTCGAACATGACGCCGGCATTGTAGTTGAGCGCTGAAAGGCTGTTGCTGCCGATGCCGCTGATCGAACCGTCGATGCGCAGCTTCTCGGCCTGGCCGAACAGGTTGCGGTGTCCCCAATAGCCTTCTAGCCCGAGCCCTTCGGTATTTGAGAACGTGCCGCCGAGGCCGAAAAAGCGCGGCTTGCGCTCGCTGACCTGAACGTCGATCGGGATGTTGCCGTTGGCGTCGAGGCTGTCGCCTTCCTTGATGGTCACGCTGTTGAAGACCTCGAGGCCGAGCAGCCGGTCGCGGGCATCATCGATTTCCTGCGGCGAATATTGCTGGCCCCGCTTCAGCCCGGTCATGTATTCGGTGAAGTCCCGATCGACCTTTTCCGTGCCCTCGACCGTGGTGTCGCCATAGCCGGCGACCGGGCCGGCGGCCACCGTCAGCGTCACGTCCAGCGTCGAGCTGGCGTGCTCGGCCACGATCTCGCGGTCTGTGATCTTTGCAAGCGGCCTGCCCTCTTCTTTCAGCGCCCGCACGATCAGGGTCTCTGCCTTGAGCACCGCGCCGGAGCTTGCGTCGCCGCCGGCGATCAGCCCGAAATCGGCGCTCGCCAGCCCGGCGGCATCGCCTTTCAGCCGGATATTGCCCAGCGTGAATTTCGCCCCCGGCGCGACGCTGACGACGACCGGAATGGGCTGCGGCCCCTTGAATTCGGCGTCCGGCGGCAACTCGTCGATCGACTTGCCGTCGATCGTGATGGTAACCACGCCTTCGTAGCGGGCATCTGCGTAGAGCGCGGCGACCAGCTGTTCGCGGTCGCCGCGCGCCTTGGCCATCAGGCCGAGCGATCCCGACACCGGATGGTCCTCGTCGTTTTTCAGCGCCGAGGCATTTTCGAGCCTTTTCACCAGATCCTTGTCGGCATCAGGCGCATTGATCGTCACGGAATAGCGCAGCGGGTCGACGATGTCGGCGTCCTCGTCCTTTGACGAGCCCCAGAGCTTGATGCCGAAAATCTCGAAAGCCGCTGCCGGGCGCGCCTCGCCGGCCAGCATTGCGGCGCAAAACAGCACGAAAAGCAGGGCGCGCGGAAGCCCGCGCCCTGGCGCGAACCCTCCTGACATCTGCTTTTCACGCGCCGGCATTAAGACAACCTAGTCGACAAAACTAAAATTGGAATGAAGTTCCGAAATGTTCGTAAAGGGGCCACAATCCAATTGTCTGAAATGAGCAGGGCTTGGAATTCACACCTTTTGCGATTCCGCAAGAAAGTGTGATCCGTCTCACAGAGGTTCTGTCGAAATACCGGCCTTTGGCCGGCATGGAAACCGTTCGCGGGTGAAAAACCCGCAGCGCTCCGGCGTTGACAAGCCTGCACGAAGCTTGATCATGCCCGGACGCTGGCAATGTCTGGAGGGTGGTATGGCAATGCGCGGGGCTCGTGGTTTCTCCTTCCTTCTTCTCATCTTTTTCGCTCTGGGCGGGGCGGCGCTTGCCGCAGAAGCCCGGCGAATCGTCACGACCGACAATTCCGACTATTTCGGTTTCGACCTGAGGTCGGAGCAGAATGTCAGCCTCGACCAATGCAAGACCACGTGCCTCGGCGATACCGCCTGCCGCGCCTTCACCTACAACACCAAGGCAAAGTGGTGCTTTCTCAAATCCGACTATAACCAGTTAAAATCCTTCACCGGCGCCGTCGCCGGCAAGGTCGCGAACGTCGATGGCGATCCCGATATCGGCGCTCCGCCGGCGCTTGCTTTCTTTCCGAACTGGATGGCTGACCAGGCCCAGCAGTTCCGCAACAAGCTGACCGATCCGGCCTATGACAAGCCGACCGAGGGCCTTGCCGCCCTGCAGGCCGCCGCCGAGCAGGCCTCGCTCACCGGCGACCATCGCCTTGCCATGCAGAAATACCAGGCCGGGATCTCCGTTCTGCCCGATGACGGCGCGCTCTGGCTGGCGCTGGCGCGCGAGATACTGGCCGTGGAGCCGGCGTCGAACACCACTGAACCCGCGACTTTCCCGATGAACGCCACGTCGGCGGCCTTCAACGCCTACAAGCTGGCGCGCACGGCAAAGACCCGCGCCGAGGCGCTGGCGCTGCTTGGCGCCGGCCTCGACAAGCGCGATCTCTACCGGCCGTCGCTGCAGGCCTATGAGGCGAGCCTTGCGCTGGTGAGCTCGCCGGCCGTCCAGGCCGACTATGCCGACCTCAAGGCGCGCAAGGGTTTCCGCGTTGTCGAGCACACCGTCGATGCCGATTCCTCCTCGCCGCGCATCTGCGCCCAGTTTTCCGAGGAACTGGTAAAGACCGGCGTCGACTATGCGCAGTTCGTGACTGTCGACAACGCCGCGCCCAAAGCCGTCGAGGCCAAGGACAAGCAGATTTGCGTCGAGGGCCTGGAACACGGCCAGCATTATGACGTGACCTTCCGCGCCGGACTGCCGGCGGCAATCGGTGAAACGATCGCCGCGCCCGTCGTGCTGTCGATCTATGTTCAGGACCGCGCTCCGTCTGCCCGCTTCACCGGCGACAGCTTCGTGCTGCCGGCCGGCGCCCGCCGCGGCATTCCGGTCGTCACAGTCAACATGAACGCCGCCAAGATGACGCTCTACCGCATCGGTGATCGTTCGCTGGCGCAGCTTCTGTCCGGCTATCAGTTCCTGCATCAGCTCGATGGCTACGATATTTCCACCATTTCCGACCAGATGGGCGAGCCCGTCTGGTCGGGCACGCTCGACATTGCCAACGATCTCAACAAGGAGGTGACCACCTCTTTCCCGGTTGATGAGGCGATCCCGCAGCGCAAGCCCGGCGTCTACGTGCTGACCGCGCAGCCTGTCGACGACAAGAGCGACGATTACGGCTCACGCGCCACGCAGTGGTTCGTGGTCTCCGACATCGGCCTTTCCACCTATACCGGCCAGGACGGGCTCAACGTCTTTGCCCGTTCGCTGGGCTCCGCCAAGCCGATTTCCGGCGCCGAACTGACGCTGCTTGCCAGGAACAACGAGATCCTCGGCACGGCGACCACCGACGCCGACGGCCACGCCGTCTTCAATCCAGGCCTTACCCGCGGCGAAAACGGCATGGTGCCGGCCGTGCTGATGGCCAAGCAGGGCGACAACGACTTCGTCTTCCTCGACATGGGCAAAGCCGGATTCGACCTGTCGGATCGCGGCGTGGAAGGGCGCGCCTCGCCCGGCGCGCTCGACGTCTATGCCTGGACGGAGCGCGGCATCTACCGCGCAGGCGAGGATGTTCACGTCGCGGCGCTTGCCCGCGACGGCGCGGCAAAAGCGGTCGAGAACCTGCCGCTGACCTTCATCTTCACCCGTCCCGACGGCGTCGAGAACCGGCGCATCGTCAGCAATGGCGAGTCCGCCGGCGGCCATGCCGTCGACCTGCCGCTCGAGGCCAACGCTATGCGCGGCACCTGGACGGTGTCGATCTACACCGATCCCAAGCAGTCGCCGGTCGCCAGCCAGATGTTCCTGGTCGAGGACTTCGTGCCGGATCGCATCCAATTCGACCTGACCGCCGACAAGAAGGAGATCGCCCAGGGCGAGACCGCCAACGCCACCGTCGACGGCCGCTTCCTCTATGGCGCGCCGGCCGCGGGCCTTGCGCTGGAAGGCGAGATGACGCTGTCGACCACGAGCAGCTGGGACAGCTTCAAGGACTTCACCTTCGGCCTCGCCGACGAGCAGTCGAGCGAGCCGACCGTGACGCCCCTCGCCAATCTTCCCGTCGTCGGCGACGACGGCAAGGCGACCTTCCCGATCACCATCGACCAGTTGCCGTCGACCACCAAGCTGGTCAACGCCAAGGTCACGGTGCGCATGCGGGAAGCCGGCGGCCGCGCCGTCGAGCGCTCGCTCGATATCGGCGTTCGGCCGCAGCGCGATGTCATCGGCATTCGCCCGGATTTCGAAGGCGATGAGGTGCCGCAGGGTGGCACCGCCAAATTCAGCATCATCGCCGTCGATCCGAACGGCAAGCGCGAGGACCTGAAGGGCGCCCAGTGGTCGCTGGTCAAGGTCGAGCGGAACTACCAGTGGTACCGTTCCAACAATTCCTGGAACTACGAGGCGGTGAACCTCACCAAGGCCGTCGCCAATGGCGCGGTCGATCTCAGGGCCGATGGCGAGGCGACCGTGTCGCTGCCCGTCGACTGGGGCCGCTACCGGCTGGAAGTCGAGACAGCCGATCCCGATGGTCCGGCGACAAGCTATGAGTTCGATGCCGGCTGGTATGTCGCTTCTACCACCACCGAGACGCCCGATGGGCTCGAGATCGCCCTCGACAAGGACACCTACGCCGCCGGCGAAGTCGCCAAGCTGAAGATCTCGCCGCATTTTGCCGGCGAACTTCTGGTCACCATCGGCGCCGAGAAGCTGTTGAAGACCGTCACCGCTTCGGTGCCGGCCGGCGGCAGCACCGTCGACATCCCGGTCGGCGACGACTGGGGCGCCGGCGCCTATGTCACGGCGACCTTGTTCCGGCCGGGCGATGCGCAGGAATCGCGCATGCCGGCCCGCGCCATCGGCATCCAGTGGCTGTCGGTCGATCCGGGCTCGAAGAAGCTCGCGGTCTCCCTGACCCCGCCGGAAAAGACCCTGCCGCGCCAGCAGCTATCGATCCCCGTTTCGGTGAACGGCGCTCAGCCGGGCACCAACGCCTATGTGATGGTGGCTGCCGTCGATGTCGGCATCCTCAACCTCACCAACTACAAGGCGCCCGATCCTGAGGACTGGTTCTTCGGCCAGCGCATGCTGGGGCTGGATATCCGCGACCTTTACGGACGGCTGATCGACGGCTCGCTCGGCACAATGGGCAAGATACGGACCGGCGGCGACGGCGCCAACATGCAGGCGCAAGGCAGCCCGCCGACCGAAAAGCTGGTCGCCTTCTTCTCCGGCCCGGTCGAGCTCGATGCCAACGGCAAGGCGCGCATCGACTTCGACATCCCGCAGTTCAACGGCACCGTGCGCGTCATGGCGGTCGCCTGGACCAAGGAAGCCGTCGGCCATGCCCAGACCGACGTCATCGTGCGCGATCCGGTGGTGATCACCGCCGGCCTGCCGCGCTTCCTGGCGCCGGGCGATGCCGCGACCATGCGCCTCGACATAGCCGACACCGATGGCCCGGCCGGCGACTATGCGCTGTCGGTCACCACGACCGGAGATCTTTCGACCGGCGACAAGCCGTTGCCGGAAAAACTGACGCTCGCCCAGGGCAAGCGCCAGTCGCTCACCTTCCCGCTGGTCGCCAGGACCGCGGGCGACGCCTCGGTCACCGTCAAGCTCGCCCATGCCGACGGCACGCGGGTCGAGCAGACGCTCTATCTGCCTGTGCGCCCGGCGCAGCTTCCGGTCACCAACCGCATGGTCGTCGACCTGAAGCCCAATGGCGGCTCGCTGCGGGTCGACAAGGAACTGCTTGCCGCGAGCGTGCTCGACGGCGCTTCGGTCAGCGTCGGCGTCTCGCAGTCGTCCGCGCTCGACGTTCCGTCCCTGCTGATGAGCCTCGATCGCTACCCCTATGGCTGCGCCGAGCAGACCACCAGCCGCGCCATGCCGCTGCTCTATGTCAACGACATGGCCAAGAGCATCGGCATGGAGAGCGACCCTGACCTGCATCAACGCATCCAGGACGCCATCTACAAGGTGCTGTCCTATCAGTCGGCAAGCGGCAGCTTTGGCCTCTGGGGGCCGGGCTCCGGCGATCTGTGGCTCGATGCCTATGTCAGCGAGTTCCTGACCCGCGCGCGCGAGGAAAAGTATGATGTGCCGGCGCTCGCCATGAACCAGGCGCTGAACAACCTGCAGAACTCGCTCGGCTACGACCAGGACGTTCAGGACAAGGGCAGCGATATCGCTTACGCGCTCTATGTGCTCGCCCGCAACAAGAAGGCCTCGATCGGCGACCTGCGCTACTACGCCGACACGCAGCTCGAAGCCTTCTCCAGCCCGATGGCGGTCGCCCAGCTGGCGGCGAGCCTGGCGCTCTACGGTGACACGCAGCGTTCGGAATCGACCTTCCAGACGGCGCTCAGGCTGGCGCAGGCTGAAACCGACTACGACTGGTACCGCTCCGACTATGGCTCGCGGCTGCGTGACGGCGCGGCGATACTGGCGCTGGCGGCGGAATCGAAGCCGGTGCCGAGCATCATGCCGCAGCTGATCAAGCTGGTCGGCGTGGCGCGCGCCGATGCCCGCTGGACGAGCACGCAGGACGAATCCTGGATGCTGCTTGCCGCGCGGGCGCTGAAGGAAGGCAATGATTCCATTACGCTTTCCGTCAACGGCGCCCCGCATTCGGGCGGCTATTCCGACCAAATCGCCGGCAGCGACCTGGTCGACAGCCCGCTTACCATCGCCAACACCGGCGCGACGCCGCTGCAGGCGGTGGTGACCGCGGTCGCCGCGCCGGTCGATCCGCTGCCCGCCGGCGGCGACGGCTTCACCATCGATCGCACCTACTACAAGCTCGACGGTACCGAGGCCAACGTCACCGAAGCCAGGCAGAACGAGCGCTATGTGGTCGTGCTCAAGATCTACGAGCAGAACAAGTGGCCGTCGCGGCTGCTGATCACCGACCTGTTGCCGGCCGGCTTCGAGATCGACAATCCGAGCCTGGTTTCCAGCGCGCAATTGTCGAACTTCTCCTGGCTGGCGCAGACCGACGCCGCGCATCTGGAGTTCCGCGACGACCGCTTCGTCGCCGCCTTCAATCCCAATGAAGGCGACGGCGACCGCAACATCACGCTGGCCTATGTCGTGCGCGCCGTGACACCCGGCACCTACGCCCATCCGGCGGCGACGGTGGAGGACATGTACCGGCCGCAATATTCGGCCCGCACCGCCACCGGCGTGATGGAGGTGAAGGCCGAGTAGCGAGGTCGCCGGGATCACCTTCTCCCCGCTACTATTCGGGGAGAAGGTGCCGGCAGGCGGATGAGGGGCAGCGCTATGCTCTCCAGGAAATTTCTCAGACGCACCGCGATCGCAGGCATCTCGCTTGCCGGCCTCGCGGCACTTTCCCTCGCCGCGCTCTGGGAACTCGACCGCGCCTTCCCGCCGCCGCTGCCGGCAAAGCTGACGACCTCCGCCGAAGTCCAGGACCGCGACGGCCAGCTCCTGCGCGCCTTCGCGACGCCGGACGGCTACTGGCGGCTCGAGACCCGCCTCGACCAGGTCGACAAGCAATTCGTCGACATGCTGGTGACCTATGAAGACAAGCGCTTCTGGGACCACCGCGGCGTCGATCTGCTCGCGCTCTGCCGCGCCGCCGGACAGCTCCTCACCAGCGGCCATATCGTGTCGGGCGGCTCGACCTTGTCTATGCAGCTTGCCCGGCTGATCGAGCCGCGCGACAGCCGCAGCCTCGGCTCCAAGCTCAAGCAGATGCTGCGCGCCATCCAGATCGAGCGGCGGCTGTCCAAGCAGGAAATCCTCGAACGCTATCTGACGCTGGCGCCCTATGGCGGCAATCTTGAAGGCGTGCGCGCCGCCTCGCTCGCCTATTTCGGCAAGGAGCCGAAGCGGCTGACCGTTTCGGAAGCCGCCCTTCTCGTCGCGTTGCCGCAATTGCCGGAAAAGCGCCGGCCCGACCGCAACCTCGGTATCGCGCACGGCGCGCGCGACCGCGTGCTGACCCGCATGGTCTCGGCCGGCCTGCTTGGCGAGCGCGAAGCGCAGCGCGCGGCGCTGGACGACGTCTCCGGCCTGCGCAGAAAGCTGCCGGCGCTGGCCGCGCACGCCTCCTTCGCCATGCTGCCAAGGGCCGTGCCCGGCAAGCCGCTGCAGCTCACCATCCGCCGGAGTGTGCAGCAAGGGCTGGAGCAGGTCGCAAGGGATGCCGCTAGGAAGCTTGGCCCGAAACTTTCCATCGCCATGGTGATGGCCGACGCCCGCACCGGCGAAATCCTCGGCGAGGTCGGCTCGGCCGATTTCTTCGACGCCAGCCGCTCCGGCTGGATCGACATGACCAGGGTGGTGCGCTCGCCCGGCTCGACGCTGAAGCCTTTCATCTACGGCTTGGCCTTCGAGCAGGGGCTGGTGGCGCAGGAGATGATCATCGAGGACAGCCCCGCCGATTTCGGCGGCTACCGTCCGAAGAATTTCGACATGGGCTATCAGGGCGATGTCTCGATCCGCCAGGCCCTGCAATTGTCGCTCAACGTGCCGGCGATCCGGGTGCTCGACGCGGTCGGTCCCGCGCGGCTGACGGCACGCTTCCGACAGGCCGGCGTCAACCCGATCCTGCCGGTCAACGAAGCTCCCGGCCTGGCGATCGGGCTTGGCGGCGTCGGCGTGACCTTGCGCGACCTGGTGCAGCTCTATACGGGGCTCGCCAATGGCGGCAAGATGCACACGCTGCATGACGGCACCGAGCCGGCCAATACCGAGCGCATCACAGCCACCATCCTCGACGACCAGGCCGCCTGGCAGATCAACGACATCCTGTCCGGCGTGAAACCGCCGGAAGGCGCCATGCAGCGCGGCATCGCCTACAAGACCGGCACCTCCTACGGCTACCGCGATGCCTGGTCCGTCGGCTTCGACGGCCGCTACGTGCTGGGCGTGTGGGTCGGCCGCGCCGATGCCAGCCCCGTCCCCGGCCTGTCGGGCTATGTCTCCGCCGCGCCCATCCTGTTCGAAGGCTTCGTCCGTTCCGGCCTCGCCAGCGTGCCGCTGCCCGGCCGGCCGCCGGGTGTCTTCAATCCCAAGCGCGAGGAATTGCCGGTGACGCTCGCCCGTTTCGGCGCCGGCGCTGACGGCCTGGTGCAGGCCACCGCCACCGAGCCGGCACCGACCATCATCTTCCCGCCCAATGGCGCCCGCGTGGATCTTGGCACCAACTCCGCCGACGCCACGCCGCTGGTGCTGAAGCTGCAGGGCGGCCGGGCGCCGTTCCGCTGGCTCGCCAACGGCAAGCCGCTCGCCGGCATCGACCGCCGCCGCACCGCGACCTGGCAGCCCGACGGCACCGGCTATTCGACGC
>NZ_SUGA01000016.1:0-123897 GCF_004963255.1 Mesorhizobium sp.
GAGGGGTGTTCCAGCGGAGTGAGACGTCGGCTTTCCCTGGAGCACCCCTCATCCGACCGAGCTCCGCTCGGCCACCTTCCCCCACAAGGGGGGAAGGGGGAGCCCCACCGCCAATTGACTCTTTTGCCAAACCGCGTAAAAGCCCGCGTCGAACGGGATCGTTATTCGATGCGCGGCCTTCTGATGGCTCTTCTTGCATTCGATGCCCCCAGCCGCGATGCGCAACATCGGGCCGGGCGCGTCGGCGCGTCCGTCCGTTCCAGCAAAACTACGGCCAAAAAAACCACCACCAAAACGGTGTGATTCCCTTGGCCTAACCACCCTCTCCCGGTCCGGCCCGGGGGACGAAACCCGCAACAGGCCGGCGGGTTTTCTCCAACAACCAAGCGGAGAGGGACAGGAGATATCAGATGAGTTTCAAGGTTGCGGTAGTCGGCGCCACGGGCAATGTGGGCCGCGAAATGCTCAACATTCTGGACGAGCGCGGCTTCCCGGTGAGCGAAGTGGTGGCACTGGCGTCGCGGCGCAGCCAGGGCACCGAAGTGTCCTTCGGCGACCGCACCCTGAAGGTCAAGGCGCTCGACACCTATGATTTTTCCGACACCGACCTCTGCGTCATGTCGGCCGGCGGCAACGTCTCCAAGGAATGGTCGCCCAAGATCGGCAAGCAGGGCTGCGTCGTCATCGATAATTCGTCCGCCTTCCGCTACGACCCGGACGTGCCCTTGATCGTGCCGGAAGTGAACCCGGACGCAATCTCGCTGTTCTCGCGCAAGAACATCATCGCCAATCCGAACTGCTCGACGGCGCAGCTGGTCGTGGCCCTGAAGCCGCTGCATGACGTCGCCACCATCAAGCGCGTCGTCGTCGCCACCTACCAGTCGGTGTCCGGCGCCGGCAAGGAAGGCATGGACGAGCTGTTCACGCAGACCCGCGCCGTCTTCGTCGCCGACCAGGTCGACGTCAAGAAGTTCACCAAGCGCATTGCCTTCAACGTCATTCCGCATATCGACGTCTTCCTCGATGACGGCTCAACCAAGGAAGAGTGGAAGATGGTGGCCGAGACCAAGAAGATGCTCGACCCCAAGATCAAGCTGACGGCGACCTGCGTGCGCGTGCCGGTGTTCATCGGCCACTCGGAAGCGGTCAACATCGAGTTCGAAAAGCCGATCACCGCCGACGAGGCGCGCGAGATCCTGCGCGAGGCGCCGGGATGCCAGGTGCTCGATAAGCGCGAGAACGGCGGCTACATCACGCCGCTGGAATCGGCCGGCGAAGACGCCACCTTTATCTCGCGCATCCGCGAGGATTCGACCATCGACAACGGCCTGTCGATGTGGGTCGTTTCCGACAATCTGCGCAAGGGCGCGGCGCTGAACGCGGTACAGATCGCCGAGCTGCTGGTCGAGCGCGGCCTGATCCAGCCGAAGAAGAAGGCGGCTTAATTTCGCTCACGGCCCGCACCGCCGCTGCCGCGGCTGGGCCTCCGCGGGGGCGCCGGACCACCGGCGGCCCGCGGTCGTGGGCTCGGCCTTCGGCCGCAGCGCTTCTTCCTTCTCCCCGTTCAACGGGGAGAAGGTGCCCGAAGGGCGGATGAGGGGCAGCGCCGGCATGTCCAGTTTTCCTGAAATCTCGCTGCGCCAAGCCAAAATCTCAGATGCCACCGCCATCGCCAAGCTCCTGCGCGCGTCGCTCAATGCCTTCGAGTGGATGCCGGTGCTGCATACGCCGCAGCAGGACCTGTTCTTCATCCGCGACATCCTGCTGCCCAACCAGCAGGTGACGGTCGCCACCGCCGGCGGCCGCATCGTCGGCTTCATCGCCGTCAACGGCGATTGGGTCGAGCAGCTCTATCTCGATCCTGCCCGGACAGGCCAAGGCATCGGCAGCCGGTTGCTTGCCGAGGCCACTGCCGACATGTCTGTGGTCAAGCTAAATTGCTTCCAGGCCAACACCGGCGCGCGCCTCTTCTACGAAAGCCACGGTTTTCGCGCCGAAGCCTTCAGCGAGGGATCGGCCAATGAGGAAGGTCTGCCGGATATTCTCTATGTGCTCAGGCGCTGAAGTCAGGCACCGCCCTCCGCTGCCAGCGCCCGCAATATCGCCAGCGCTTCATCCGCCCGCTCCGCCGGCACGAACAGATGGTCGTGATAGAAGGCCGAGATGGGGCCTATGCCGGCCGCTGCCAGTCGCGTCGTGATGGCGGCGAGGAAGCCGACGGCTTCCAGCGAGGAGTGGATGTCGAGCGTGATCATCCGGCAGCGGAACGTTCCGGTGAGGCCGGCGGCCTTCGCCTCGTCTTCCGCCACGATCAGCGTCAGGCCCTCCCGCTCGCGAAATTGCATCACGGTTTCGAGTGCGTCGGGGACCGGGGCGCCCGGCTTCAGGGTCGCGAAGACATAGGTTCCGGCGAGCAACTGCGGCGTCATCGATGCCAGCAGCTTTTGCAGGTCCGTTTCGCCGCTCATGTCTTCCTTCCCTTTGTTTGGCGCCCTGCGACGTTCTCGACAGTCATGCTCGAAACGTCAACGGCCCGGCGCCTGGACGACATGGCGATGTCGCTGGCGGCTGAGCGGCAGGTCCGTTATCGCCGTAGAGACATAACGGCTCGTAAAGGTTCACCCGATGATCGTCCGCCCGCGCCCCACATTCCTGCAGCTGTTCTTCATCATGCGCGGCTCGGTGGTGCCGCGCATCCTGCCGCAGATTTTCGGCTTCGCCATCTACTCGGCGGTCATCCTGCTCGTGGCACGGCACTTCCAGCTTGATCTCAGCGCCTTCAGCATCGCGCCTTTCGGGCTCGTCGGCGTGACGCTGTCGATCTATCTGTCGTTCCGCAACAACGCCGCCTATGACCGCTGGTGGGAGGCGCGTAAGCTCTGGGGCGCGCTGGTCTTCGAGATCCGCAACCTGGCGCGCGCCACCACCAGCCTGATCGGCGACCGCGCCGAGCAGCGCGCGCTGCTGATGGAGGCGCTTGCCTTCTGCCACCTGCTGCGCGGGCAATTGCGGCGGATCGACAGCATAAAGGACGCGCGCGCCTTCATCGGCGACGAGGTCGACAAGGCCGCCGCCCGCGCCAACCCTGCCGAAGACATGGTCCGCCGCATGGGCCGGCGCGCCAATGCGCGGCGCGAGGCCGGCGCGCTCGACCCGATCGGCTTCCGCATCCTCGATGAAAGGCTGGCCGCGATCGCCGCTATCCAGGCCGGCTGCGAGCGGATCGCCGGCACGCCCCTGCCCTTCGCCTATACGCTTCTGCTGCATCGCACGGCCTATGTCGTCTGCCTGCTTCTGCCGTTCGGACTGGTCTCGACCACGGGCTGGGTGACGCCGTTGTTCACGGCGCTGATCGCCTACACCTTCTTCGGCCTCGACGCGCTGTCGGAAGAGCTCGAGGACCCGTTCGGCATCGAGGCGAACGACCTGGCGCTCGACGGCCTCTGCCGCGTTTGTGAGATTTCCGTGTTCGAGGCGCTGGACGAGACGCCGCCGAAGATGATCGCGGCCGACAAGTTCTATTTCTCGTAACCACAGACGCTTCGGGTCAAGCCCGAGTATGACAAAGGCGTGTAGGATCGCGGCATGTTCCTCCGTCCTTGGATCGAACCCGGCAAGCAGCCGGCATTCGAACCTTGGAGGGGAACATTCATGAGCATTTCCGAAGCCGCGCCTGCTTCAAAAGGCGCCTTGTGGGCAGGGCGCGCGCTCAGTGCCGTCGTGGTCCTGTTTATGATTTTCGACGGCGTCATCAAGCTGCCGCCTTTGGATATCGTCACCCAGACGATGGCGCAGCTCGGCTGGCCGGCCGATCCGAACATCGCACGGCTGATCGGGGTCATCGGGCTGATCTCGACCGCGCTCTATGCCTTGCCGCGCACCTCGGTGCTCGGCGCGATCCTGCTTACCGCCTATATGGGTGGCGCGATCTCGACGCATGTGCGGATCGGCAACCCGCTCTTCTCGCACACGCTGTTCGGCGTCTATCTCGGCATCATCCTGTGGGGCGGCCTCTATTTGCGCGACGCAAGAGTGCGGGCGCTGATCCCGTTCAGCCGATAGGAGGGGGCAAAGCGGTGCTCATTCTCACAACCTCATCGGCAAGATTTCGCGGCCGGCGGTGAAGGCCCCGAGATTTCAACAGGTTAGCACTTGGTCCCGTAGATGCGGTCGGCACGTAGCCGGCCAATTTTCACCATCGCCGGGATCAATTTAGCTGTTCGTGAGTTTAGGGCATGGCGGCGAGGACGGCGCTTGAGAGAGGAACAGCAATGAAGAAAGCAATTACCATTCTGGTTCTGACGTTGGCCTTGGGCGCCTGCTCGCAGACGGAAAAGGGCGCGGCGATCGGCGGTTTGGGCGGCGCGGCGGTTGGTGCCGCGGTGGCCGGCGATCCGGTGCAGGGCGCGGTGGTCGGCGGCGCGGTCGGTGCCGTCGCCGGCGCATTGATCGGCCACGCCAGCGAGGCCGGCCAGTGCCGCTACCGCGACCGCTACGGGCGCGTCTATGTGGCGCGCTGCCCGTCCGGCTACTGAGGCGTTAGGCGGACCAAAAGAAAACGGCGGGCACATACATGCCCGCCGTTTTCTTGGAGCGTTTGCCGTTTCAACGGCGCCGTGATTACTCGGCGGTGGCGGCTTCAGCCTCGGCCGGCGCGGCGGTCGCCGCGGCGGCGGCAGCGGCCGCATCTTCCTGAGCCTTCTTCAGCAGGGCGGAACGCTCTTGCGCCTTCTTGCCGGGCAGGGCCTTGGTCGGGTTCGAGCGAGCTTCGCGCTTGGCAAGGCCGGCTTCATCGAGGAAGCGCAGCACGCGGTCGGTCGGCTGGGCGCCGTGCGACAGCCAGTGCTTGACGCGGTCGGCGTCGACCTTGACGCGCTCGCCGTCCTTCGGCAGCAGCGGGTTCCAGGAACCCAGCGACTCGATGAAACGGCCGTCGCGCGGCGAGCGGGCGTCGGCAACGACGACGTGGTAGTAAGGACGCTTCTTCGACCCAGCGCGGGCCAGTCTGATCTTCAGTGCCATTCTTTTCTCCTAAAAGCTCTGATTTCGTTTGATGTGGTTTTGCGGCCGATACTGTTAGCCGGCTTTGGCAGCGCCGTTGGAAGCGGCGATCTGTTCGTGATGGCGGATCACTTCACGGACGACGAAGTTCAGGAACTTCTCCGCGAAATCCGGGTCGAGATTCGCATCCTTCGCCAGCTGGCGAAGGCGGGCGATCTGCTGCTGCTCGCGCGCCGGATCGGCCGGCGGCAGGCCATGCTCGGCCTTCAGAACGCCAACCGCCTTGGTGCAGCGGAAGCGTTCGGCCAGCATGTGGATGAGGGCGGCGTCGATGTTGTCGATCGAGGCGCGGTAGCCGGCCAGGATGGCGCGTGCGTCGGCCATGTCTTTCTCCTCGTTCATCGCCCCCTCACTTCTTCTTGCCCAAACCAGGCAGGCCGCCGCCGCCCAGGCCGGGAAGACCCGGAAGCTTCATGCCGCCGGGCAGGCCCGGCAGTCCGCCGCCGGGAAGTCCACCGGGCAAGCCGCCCGGCAGGCCCTTGCCGAGACCGGCGGCCTGCGCCTGCTTCTGCAAAGCCTCCAGCTGCTTCGGGTCCATCTTGGAGAGGTCGGGCATGCCCCCCATACCTCCCATACCCCCCGGCATCATGCCGCCAAGGCCCATCTTCGAGGCAAGACCGCCCATCATGCCGCGCATGAGGCCGCCGCCTTTGCCCTTGCCGCCCATCGCCTTCATCATGTCGGCCATGCCGCGATGCATCTTCAAGAGCTTGTTGATCTCGGCAGCGTCGGTGCCGGAGCCGGCGGCGATGCGCTTCTTGCGCGAATGCTTGAGTATATCGGGGTTGGCGCGCTCGGCCTTGGTCATCGAGGAGATGATGGCGAGCTGGCGGCCGAACATCTTGTCGTCGAGGCCGGCGGCGGCGAGCTGGTCCTTCATCTTGCCCATGCCGGGCATCATGCCCATGATGCCGCCCATGCCGCCCATCTTCGACATCTGCTGAAGCTGCTGGGCGAGGTCGTTCAGGTCGAACTTGCCCGACTGCATCTTCTTGGCCATCGCCGCCGCCTGCTCGGCATCGATGGTCTCGGCAGCCTTCTCGACGAGCGAGACGATGTCGCCCATGCCGAGAATCCGGTCGGCGATGCGCTTGGGATGGAATTCCTCCAGCCCGTCCATCTTCTCGCCGGTGCCGATGAGCTTGATCGGCTTGCCGGTGACGGCGCGCATCGAGAGCGCGGCGCCGCCGCGGCCGTCGCCGTCCATGCGGGTCAGCACCAGGCCGGTGATGCCGACGCGCTCGTCGAAGCTTTTCGCCAGGTTCACGGCGTCCTGACCGGTCAGCGAGTCCGCGACCAGCAGGATCTCGTGCGGGCTCGACACCTTCTTGATGTCGGCCATCTCGACCATCAGCGGCTCGTCGATATGGGTGCGGCCGGCGGTGTCGAGAATGACGACGTCATGGCCGCCGAGCCTTGCCGCCTGCACGGCGCGCTTGGCGATGTCGACCGGGCTCTGGCCGGCGATGATCGGCAGCGTCGCGACCTTCGTCTGCTCGCCGAGCTGGCGCAGCTGCTCCTGTGCTGCGGGCCGCCGCGTGTCGAGCGAGGCCATCAGGACCTTCTTGTTCTGACGCTCGGTCAGCCGCTTGGCGATCTTGGCCGAGGTCGTCGTCTTGCCGGAGCCCTGCAGGCCGACCATCATGACGACGACGGGCGCCGGCGCGTTGAGATCGATGGCGACGCCCTCGGCGCCGAGCATCTCGACCAGCTCGTCATGGACGATCTTGACGACCATCTGTCCGGGCTTGATCGACTTCAGCACCGCGGCGCCGACCGCCTTCTCGCGCACCTTGTCGGTGAAGGAGCGAACCACTTCCAGCGCGACGTCGGCCTCGAGCAGCGCACGGCGCACCTCGCGCAGCGCCGCCGAGACATCCGCCTCGGAAAGCGCGCCGCGACCCGTCAGGCCGTTCAGGATGGAGCCAAGGCGCTCCTGGAGTGATTCAAACATTCTTTTCCCTTTTCCCTGGCACCGTGGATGCCCGAGAGGTAGTGCGTTCGCGCCGGGTCGCCAAGCAAAAGCGCAAAGCCAAAAAGCACCCGGGGGCGCATCGCGCTGCCGGGTGTTGGCCTCCAGGATCTCTTTACAGCTCTCGCCTCAAAGAGGCTTCGGCGTCCTGGTCGGCTTTCGCGAAAGAAAACTCGTCGCGGAAATTCAGCGGCTCTAGACAGGAAATCGGCCGTGGAGTCAAGCGTTGAGCCCAAATCCAGGCCAAAACGCCGCGATTTGGGATCGCTCAACCGATGCTTTGCTTGTTCGTCCTGACTCGCAGCGGCGAGCGCCGGTGCAAAAGCAAAAGCATCGTCAAAAGCGTGCTGGCGATGCCGATGGCCGCGATCAGCACGGCGTCCCCGTTCGTCCAGCCGGGGCCTTCGAGCGGCTTGGCGTTGAGCAGGGCAAAGCCATTATAGCCCTCCTGGTGCGAGATCAGCAGGAAGCCGGTGAGGTTGTTGCCGAGATGGGCGCCGAAACCGGCACCGAGATTGCCGGTGACATAGACCAGCAGGGTGAGCAGCAGGGCGAAGATGCCGATCGAGACCAGGACGCAGGCATTGATCGCAAGCGTCGAGGCTGAGTTCCAGTGCAGCGAGGTGAAGATCAGGCCGGGCAGCAGCGCCCAGACCCACGGGCTCCTGAAGCGACAGGCGAGGCCGCGCAGCAGGTAGCCGCGAAACAGCATTTCTTCCGACGAGGTTTGCAGGAAAGCGAGCAGCACGATCGGGATGAGGAAGAGCAGCCAGGACGAAAAGGCGATCGGTCCGCGCGCGATTTCCGGCTGCATCCAATAGAGCAGCACTTCGGAGAAGAGCGAGGTGATCAGCACCGCGATCAGCCCTTTCAGGAAATCGCCACCGGCGATACGGCGGCTGGCGCCGAACAGCGCGGATAGCGGCTCGCCGTGGACGAGGCGCATCGCCACCCACAGGCCGATCCAGATGCCGGCGAATGAGGTCAGGGCGCTCAGGATGCCGACGGGCGAGGCCAGGAAATCCTGCACGTACCGCCCGGTCGATGGACCGGGCAGGCGCCAGACGATGTAGACATAAGTGCCGGCAAACAGCACGACGGCCGTCATCGCCATCCAGAAGGCGATGACGATCGCCGACCCGAAGAACAGGCGCAGCAAAGTGGTCTTTTCGTTCGGCGAGCGGCGATAGCCCTCGAAGGCGGCATTCTCGGTGGTCACGCGGCTCCCTTGCCGAAGGCTTTGGCTGCCTGATTTATGGCGATCAGTGGTTACCGTGCGATTACGCCATCAGGTTCCCGGGTTGAATAGGTCGCTTCAAGCACAACGGCGTGGATGTCGCGGTCGAAGACGAGCTGGATGCCTGCCTGTCGCGATCGTCGTCCTATGGCGGAGCAAGGAGCGAAGCGACGCGCGCAGACCATAGGATCATGCCGTTACATCTGAGCGATGCAGCGGTGCAGAAGAGCCTCTCTTCTGCACCGTCTTCATTCTTCGCGCGAGGTCACGGAATGGATCCTGGGGTCTGCGCGCCGCTTCGCGTCGCTCCGCCCGTGGATGACGAAGTTCGGGCGCTTCGGTCAATTCCGAACGTATGTCGCGATCAGACAGCCGCCGGCACACAAACAAGCGGCCGCCATCGCCGGCGGCCGCTCTTTTCATGGCGATCAGGCCGGATCAGCGCATCACATAGACGATACGCCTCGTGCCCGGATCGACCAGCGCCGGCTGGTTGTTCACATAGACGTAGCGATACCGGTAATCCGGGATCTCGCGCAGCTCGACCGTGTCGGGCAGCGTTGCGCCGGTCACCACTTCGCCGTCGAGATAGACCGGATCGACCCGGTGCTCGGTGACATAGGTGCCGACCTCGGCCGGCGGCCTGCCGATCGATTCGATGGCGTCGTCGTTGGAGACGATGGCGCCGGTGTAGGTGTCCGTGGTATAGACGTCATCGGTCGGCGGCGCCACGACGGCAATGCCGGCATCGGCCGGCCGGCGCGTCACGACAACGCGGCTGCCGCCGAAGTCACCCGTCACATAATCGGAATAGACCCAACCCTTGCCGCCTGCTTCGGCGATGGTGCACCATTTGCTGCCTTCGATGCAGCCATTGAGCGTGGCCGACTGGCCGGCCGCCAGCACGCCGACGACCGGATATTGCGGACCTGGGCCAGCGCGGACGTTCAAGTCGGTCACCGCCTGTACAGGGGTGTCGGCGAAAGCGGCGCCCGTGATAGTGAGCAGCGCACCGGCAAGCGCCGGAAACAATAGGCGTTTCATGGTTTTCTCTCCGTTTTCAACGCTCCCTCGGGCTCGAAAACGAAACAAGGGCTTATGCGTTCCGGCTAAAGCGCCGCTGCCGGCTCACGAATTGTTCCAGGCTTTTTCGGCGCGCCGGTCAGAAGGTCGTTCACGAAGGCCAGTTTTCGCGCCGACACCTCGGAAATCACGAAGGGGTAGAGGTCCGGCAGTCCCATGCAGCGGTTGATCGAATTGGAGGCCTCTGAAAGCACCAGCCAGCGGGCGAGGATTCTCTCGAACGGCTCCTGCACCGGATCTGGATCGCCAGGCGCCGGCTGCAAATGTCCGCCGGTATCGGCGCGCGGCAGGTCGCCGTCGCCGACGGTCTCCAGCCGCCCGAGCGGAAGATTCAGCGCATGCACCATCTCGAGCGTGTCGGTGATGTGGAGATGATGCGCGAAGGTCTCGGCCCAATCCTCCCAGGGATGGGACGTGGCGTAGGCAGAGATGTGGCGCTGCTGCCAGTCCGGCGGCGCGCCGTTGGCGTAGTAGGCCTGCAAGGCCTGCTCGTAATCGATCCGCTCGTCGCCGAAGAGCGCGCGGAAAGCCGAAAGGCGCGCCGGATTGTCACGGACCAACCGGTCCCAATAATAGTGGCCAAGCTCATGGCGGAAATGGCCGAGCAAGGTGCGGTAGTTCTCGCCCATCTCGACACGCCGGCGCTCGCGCTCGGCGGAATCGGCCTCGGCGACGTTGAGCGTGATCAATCCGTTGTCATGACCGGTCAGGATGCGTTCGCCGCCTGGACCGGCGCCAATCGGGTCGGCGAGAAAGTCGAAGGCCAGACCGGTCTCGTCCCCCGCATCGGCCTTGGGCATGACCGGCAGGCCGAGGGCGAGCAGAGAGTAGACGGCACGCTTCTTCGCCGCTTCGACCCGTATCCAGCGCCTGCGGTTGCCGTCGATGGAGAGGTCGGGAATGACCTTGTTGAGAGCGCAGGCGCGGCAGAAGGTCCGGCCGTTCTCGGCGCGCCAGTTGCACGCGCATTCATCGGCGTTGCCACATGGAAGGACGCCCTCGCCGCTGAGCACGAATTTCGCCTGCTCCGGGTCGTAGAGCACCAGGCTGGAACAGTTCAGACACTGGGCGTTCTCGAAATAAAGGCGGTGCCCGCAGTTTGGACAATCGAAGAGCTTCATGAGTGATCAGCCTGCAGGGTCGGAACGTGGAGGTGGACTCGGGTTCTAACGCCGGCAGACATCCGGCGTTCCACCGCTATTTCGCCAGCTCTTTGCCGCGACAAGCTCCCGAACCGGCGCCAATCATCATGACGTCAACCTCTTTCATGAGGCAAGCCCGCCACACCTGACGGCCGATCGCAGCGGATTGCCCTTCTTTCGCCAGTGTCGGGTGTCACGTGCTCCGCGAGGGCGGTGACAACCCGGCGTTTCGCTGGCAAATTCACAACCGGGACGTGATTCAGGCAATTCAGGAGAACGAGATGGCATTTTTTGCCAAGGGAAGGATTTTTGCGGCGGCCGTGGTGGCGACGCTGGCGCTGGCGGCGGGCGCCGAGGCGGCGCCGAGCTGTGGCAAGAACGGCGCCGGCTTTGACGCCTGGAAACAGGATTTTGCCGGCGAGGCCAGAGCCGAGGGTGTCGGCCAGAGGGGCCTGTCCGCGCTGGCGGGTGCTACCTACGCCACCAGGACGATCGCCGCTGACCGGGCGATCCACAAGGCGTTCAGCGGCTCGGTGGAAAGCTTCATGCAGCGGCGCGGCGCGTCCGCGATCATCTCCCGAGGCCGTGCGCTGAAGAAAGCAAACGCGGCGATGTTCGCCAATATCGAGCGTACCTATGGCGTGCCGCCGGGCGTGCTGCTCGCCATCTGGGGCATGGAAACCGGTTTCGGCGCCTCGATGGGCAACCAGAACACGGTTTCGGCGATCGTGACGCTCGCCTATGACTGCCGCCGCCCGGATTATTTCAGGCCACACGCCATCGCCGCGCTGAAGCTGGTCGATCGCGGCGCGCTCAGCGCCTCCTCCGTCGGCGCCATGCATGGCGAGATCGGCCACACTCAGTTCCTGCCCGGAAACGTGCTGAAATACGGCGTGGGCAGCGGCAATTTGCGCGACCGCAACACGGCGCTGGCGTCCACCGCCAACTTCCTCAAGGGCCATGGCTGGCGCGCCGGCGCGAGCTACGAGGCCAATATGGGCGCGATCGCCGGCTGGAACTCGGCAAGCGTCTATCAGCAGGCTATCGCCCGCATCGCCGAGGCGATCGACGCGGATTGATCGAATCCCCAGTTCTACGCAAAGCCCGGCCTGCGCCGGGCTTTTTTTGTTACGAAGCAAGGGTCAAAACCGAACCACCGGAACGACCGGGTCCGATCTCATCACCTAACTCTCAATCATTCGCGTAGCCGCTCAATGGACATTTCCGGGAAACGGGAATCTGGAAAGTACCGGTAGTGCCGCTGCAGGTACGGAATTTGGAGTTCCGCGGCGCTGGAGCAGCCACCCTTGACTTACCCTCGATCACTGTCGGGACTCCGGCAGCTTGCGAGTAGCTGCCGCCTAAGGGGCATTTCTCGGAAGCGGAAACCTCGAAGGAGCCGGTGATAACATTTGAGCAGGTACGGAATCTAGAGTTCCGCGGCGGCGGCGTGGCCGCCGCCGCCTTTGACTTGCCCTTGATGACCAACCAGATTTCGGTCGGTTGATCGAGCTGCACCCTGTTTATGTCGGAGTAGCTGATCCGGCCGCTGCGTATCCCTTCGGCAAGGCGCTGACAGAACAGGGCCGGCATGCGCTCTTGCGAGACGCCCATGAAAGAGGCGATTTCGTGCTTGAACGTGATGCTCCATAAATGGACAGCGGAGATGCACCCGTCCAAATTAGCCTTAGACGCCTGCTTCGGGCCTGCTTGCGAGGGCCCGCACGCCATCAAGGTCAACGTCGCCGCAACCAGAAGAGAAATACTACTTTTCACTGTCAAAACTCCCCGTATCCCACTTGCGAACTTAATTAGAGCGGCGGAAAGGTCAAACGATAATTTCTCTGAATTGATCTGCACTTTTTTTATATTAGATGTTTGAAATAAAAACCCGGCGTTTCCGCCGGGTCGTTTGATCGCTGCCGTATCGGCAAAATATATCAGTGCTTGCGGTCTCTCGCGGCCAGCGTCCTCAGCCGGAGTCCGTTCAGCCGGATAAAGCCTTCCGCGTCCTTCTGGTCGTAGGCGCCACGGTCGTCCTCGAAGGTGACCAGCGCATCCGAGTAAAGCGTCTTCTTCGACTTGCGGCCGGTGACGATGACATTGCCCTTGTAGAGCTTCAGCCGCACCGTGCCTTCGACGTCTTCCTGGCTCTTGTCGATCATCGCCTGCAGCATGACGCGCTCGGGCGAGAACCAGAAGCCGTTGTAGATGAGCTCGGCATAGCGCGGCATGAACTCGTCCTTGAGGTGCGCGGCGCCCCGGTCGAGCGTGATCGATTCGATCGCCCGGTGGGCGGCGATCAGGATCGTGCCGCCGGGAGTCTCATAGACGCCGCGCGACTTCATGCCGACGAAACGGTTCTCGACCAGGTCGAGGCGGCCGATGCCGTTGTCGCGGCCGAGGTCGTTCAGCGCCGCCAGCATGGTGGCCGGCGACAGCTTCTTGCCGTTGAGCGCGACTGGATCGCCCTTGAGGAACTCGATCTCGATCTCGGTGACGGCGTCGGGCGCGTCCATCGGCGAGACGGTGCGCTGGTGGACGAATTCCGGCGGCTCGCTCCACGGGTCCTCCAGCACCTTGCCCTCGGAGGAGGAGTGCAAAAGGTTGGCGTCGACCGAGAAGGGGGCTTCGCCGCGCTTGTCCTTCGGCACCGGGATCTGATGCTGTTCAGCGAAGTTCAGAAGGTCGGTGCGCGACTTGAACGACCATTCGCGCCAGGGCGCGATGACCTTGATGTCCGGGTTCAGCGCAAAAGCCGACAATTCGAAGCGGACCTGGTCGTTGCCCTTGCCGGTGGCGCCATGGGCGATCGCGTCGGCGCCGGTCTCCTGGGCGATCTCGACCAGATGCTTGGTGATCAGCGGCCGGGCGATCGAGGTGCCGAGCAGATAGGTGCCTTCATAGACGGCGTTGGCGCGGAACATCGGGAAGACGAAGTCGGCGACGAACTCCTCGCGCACGTCGACGATACGGATATCCTTGATGCCCATCATCTCGGCCTTGCGGCGCGCCGGCTCCAGCTCGCCGCCCTGGCCGAGATCGGCGGTGAAGGTGACGACTTCGGCGCCGAGTTCGGTCTGCAGCCATTTCAGGATGATGGAGGTGTCGAGGCCGCCGGAATAGGCGAGCACGACTTTCTTGACGTTTTTGAATTTGGACATTTTTGGCGGTTCCGCGGGAAAAAGCTTCGGGGGCGAGTATCACGCCGTTTCCGGGCGGCGCAAGAGACGAAGGCGCGCCGGGCTATGGCACAGGCTGGGCCAGATGTTTGCCAGGACAGACGCTGGCGCGGCAGAAAGCGCCGCGTTATAGGGCTGCGCGATCCACCCGAGGCGACCCCCGAGGCGACCAATGTCCTTCATTCCCGACACTTCGACGCTCATCCAGTTCGCCATTGCCACCATCATCCTGGCGATCACGCCGGGGCCGGACATGACGCTGTTCGTCTCGCGCACGCTGAGCCAGGGCCGCGCCACCGGCTTCGCCTCGATGGCTGGCGCGCTCACCGGCACGCTGATCCACACAACGCTGGTGGTGGTCGGCATCTCGGCGCTGATCGTCGCTTCGCCGATGGCCTTCTTCGTGCTCAAGATCTTCGGCGCAGGCTATCTGGTGTTTCTGGCCTGGCAGGCGGTGACGAAGGGCTCGGCCTTCTCGCCGGAGAAGCGGACGGGACCGCAGGTTTCGCTGTTCCGCAGCTGGGCGGCCGGGCTCGGCGTCAACCTGCTCAACCCGAAGATCATCCTGTTCTTCATGACCTTCCTGCCGCAATTCGTCTCCGCGCATGATCCCAACGCGTCCGGCAAACTGTTCTTCCTCGGCGTGATGTTCATCGCGCTGTCGATCCCGGTGACGGCGCCGATGGTGCTGGCGGCGGAAAAATTCTCGGCGGCGATGAAGGCAAGCCCGCGCGTCACGCGGGGGGTCGATTATCTGTTTGGCGGCGTGTTCTCGGCCTTCGCGCTCAAGATCCTGACCGCGCAGGCGAAGTAGCTGTCGCTCGGCGCTTGCGGCAATCGGCAAGGGTTCAGCGATATATCTTCACCGTATGCCTTGCGAGAGCGATCGTCGCCGCGGCGGCGATGAGCGCGCAGACGCCCGGCCATCCCCAATGGCCGTAGATCTTGACGCCGATCCACGAGCCGGCGCTGCCGCCGAGGAAAACCGAGGTCATATAGGCCGTGTTGAGCCTGCTGCGGGCGTCGGGCCGGATCGCGAAGACACGCGCCTGGTTGGCGGTTTGACCGCTTTGCACGGCGATATCGAGAAGCAGCATGCCCGCCGTGAGCGCCAACAGGCCTGTTGCTCCGCCAAGCGCGCCGCCGAGCAGGACGATCGCCGCCGCGATGCCGGTGACAAAGGCGAGCGGGCTGACGACGTCTGGGCCCTTGCGGTCGATCAGCCGGCCGACGACCGGCGTGCAGAGCACGCTGGCCGCGCCGACCAGCGCGATCAGCCCGACCGCCTGGCCGCCGAGATGGTACAGCGGTCCGCCAAGCAGCAAGGCCAGGCTCGTCCAGGCGGCGGTGAAGGCGCCGAACATCAGCGCCTGGTAAAGGCAGGAGCGGCGCAGCTCCGGCTCGTCGCAAAAGAGGATGAATGCCGCCGCGACCAGCGAAGGATAACGCTGCGAAGATGTCGGCGCCGTCCTGGGCAGCACGAGGCCAAGCAGAACGGCGAAGGCGAACAGCGCCGCCGCGGCGACCAGGTACGGTCCGCGCCAGCCGAGATGCTCGCCGAGAAAGCCGCCGAAGGTGCGGGCCAAAAGAATGCCGGCCAGCAATCCGCTGAGCAGCGTGCCGGTGACCGCCCCGCGCCGCTCCGGCGGCATCAGTCCGGCCGCCATCGGCAGCAGGATCTGCGGCACCACGGTGGTGATGCCCGTCGCCATGCTTGCGACTGCCAGCACCGGCAGCGTCGGCGCCTGGCTGGCGATCAGAAGTGCTGCGGCCGTCAGCGTCAACAGGGTTGCGACAAGCGGACGATGCGGCAGCCGGTCTCCCAACGGCACCAGCAGCAGAAGGCCAAGCGCATAGCCAAGTTGGGCGGTGGTGACGACCAGAGCCGCCGTGTCGGCAGGGACGTGCAGGTCGGACGCGATCAGCAGCGTGATGGCTTGCGGGAAGTAAATGGTGGCGACGCTTACGCCGCAGGCGATGGAGAGGATGAACAGCAGGCCGGCACCGAGGCCGGAGGGACTGCGTTCGGCCGGTTGATCGAGCCGTTCGGCCACGGCGGCGGCCGAGCCGCCATTCATTTCGCCTTCCGCCACGGCCCTGCTCCTATCTGTCTTGCCAGAATGTCTCGGCGCGGCGCGCCAAATTCGATACGGGCAGCCTGTTCAAGTCGATGGGTTTTGACATGATCCGCTGCGGAAAAGTCTGCAACTTTTCGTCATCAGCTCAAGGGTCCGCGTCGGGCAGCGGGTCGCGGCGCCAGGTGCCGGCCCAGCGGCCGGCGGAGAGCCAGTAGAAGATGCCGCCGACCATGCCGCTGCCGGTCACGGCCAAGCGGACATTGGTCGCGGTGACATCGAAATTGGCATCGCCCAGATTATGCACGAAGCCGAGGAAGACGATGGCGACGACCGCGCCGCCCAGCGCGTAGAACAGCCAGTCGCGCCGGCCAAGCACCTCGGCCGCCAGGATCACGACGGCCGCCGGCATGAAGGCGAAATAGGCGACGAACAGTGCCACGAACGGCACCGAAAAATAGAGCGCCGGCGCGATCGTCGGGTGGCTTGGCTCCAGCGCATAGCCGAAATAACCGAGGAAAAGCGCGTTGAGAAAGGCGCTCGCCGCCAGCGAGCCGACAACATAGCCAATCAGGATGACGGCGAAGCGGACGAGATAGGCGATGATGCGCCTCATGCCCAAAACCACTGTCTGTTGCTCGGCAGAGATCGTCTGACCAATGCCCAGTAAGCAAAGCCACCAGCGAAACCACCTGGGACACAGGGCAACAATATTTTTAAGGGCATTCCCAACAGGGGTATCCGCGGCGGGAGGGGGTCGAGCATCTGAAGTCCGAGATCGAAGATCGCCAGGGCAAGGATGGCGTCGAGGACGCCGGCGCATGCGTATGGCAGCCAGCCAACCCAGCCAGTTCGGCGCGCGACGAACAGCGTCAAAAGAAAACCGGGTAGCGCCGTCGGAAATGTGATCGCCAACCCTACCGAGTAAATGTCGACCAGCTGGCGACTGTTGGCATAGATCGATCCCCATGCACCATTATCAGGCAGGGCGCTGGGTGCCAGCATGGCAAACACAGTGATGGCGGCCGCGATCAAAACGGCGGCGAGATAGCCCATACAGGCGAGAGCGATGCGACCCCAGGGGAGATCGCTCACGCCTCGCCATGCCCCGCGATCATCATGGCTTCGAGCGCCAGCCGGTCGACTTTGCGCATGCGCTCGGATTCCGACTTGAGCTGGCCGCAGGCGGCGAGGATGTCGCGACCGCGCGGCGTGCGGATCGGCGAGGCGTAGCCGGCATTGTTTATGTAGTCGGCAAACTTCTCGATCGTCTCCCAGTCCGAGCACTGGTAGTTGGTGCCGGGCCAGGGGTTGAATGGGATCAAATTGATCTTGGCCGGAATGCCCCTCAAGAGCTTCACCAGCGCCTTGGCGTCGTCGAGGGAATCGTTGACGTCCTTCAGCATCACATATTCGAAGGTGATGCGCTTGGCGTTGGAGAGGCCGGGATAGGCCTTGCAGGCGGCGATCAGCTCCTTCAGCGGGAATTTCTTGTTGATCGGCACCAGAAGGTCGCGCAGGTCGTCGTTGGTGGCATGCAGCGAGATCGCCAGCATGACGCCGATCTCCTCGCCGGTGCGGGCGATCTCCGGCACGACGCCGGAGGTCGACAGCGTGATGCGGCGCTTCGACAGGGACAGGCCGTCGCCGTCGGAAGCGATCAGCAGCGCCTTCTTCACCGCCTCGAAATTGTAGAGCGGCTCGCCCATGCCCATCATGACGATGTTCGACACCTTGCGGCCCTCGGCCGGCACGATGGCGCCGTCCGGCGTGTCGCGATCGGGGAAGTCGCCGAGCCGGTCGCGCGCGGTGAGCAGCTGCGCCAGAATCTCCTCGGTGGTCAGGTTGCGCACCAGCTTCTGCGTGCCGGTGTGGCAGAAGGAGCAGGTCAGCGTGCAGCCGACCTGCGAAGAGATGCAGAGCGTGCCGCGGCCTTCCTCGGGAATGTAGACCGTCTCGATCTCGACCGGGCGGCCGGCGCCGCGCGGCGGGAAGCGGAACAGCCATTTGCGCGTGCCGTCGGAAGAAATCTGCTCCTCGACGATCTCAGGCCGCGCGACGGTGAAATGCTGGTCGAGCGCGGCGCGCAGATCCTTGGAGATGTTGAACATGTGGGCGAAGTCGGAGACGCCGCGCACATACATCCAGTGCCAGAGCTGCTGGGCGCGCATCTTGGCCTGGCGCTCCGGCACGATGCCGGCGCCGACGAGGGCCTCGCCGAGCTCGGCGCGGGTCAAGCCGATCAGTGACGGCTTCTCGGTGGGTGCTGCGCGGCGCAAGGCGTCACGGGCGCCTTCGGCGGTAAGATCAAGCGAAACGGTCATGGTGGCGCCAATATAAGCGATTTGCGGCCGATTTCAGTAGGGCCGGACAAGGAAGCGCGGCGCATAGCACAGGTTGACGGCGGAGTCATGCGCCCGGGAGGTCACGACGTGGCGTCGGCGGCTGCTTCCGCCTTGCGGCGATGGCCGCTGACCTGCTGGCCGTCTTCCGGATGGAGGAAGAAGAATCCCGGGATGGAGAGCAGCGGGATCACCGCCGTCAGCAGGAACGCCCAATGGAACTGGCTCGCCGTCGGCGCGTGCACCTCACCGGAGACGAGGCCGAGCACCATGGCGGCGATCGAAACGCCGAGCGAGACGCTGAGCTGCTGCAGGACGCCGCCCAGGCTGGTGGCGCGGCTGAGCTTCTCGCCCGGCAGGTCGGCGTAGGAGAGCGTGTTGGACGACATGAACTGCGCCGAACGCACGATGCCGAAGAAAAAGACATAGAGGCCGATCAGCCAATGCGGGGTGTCGGCGTCGAGCAGGGCAAAGCCCGCCACGGCAACTGACCCGACCACCGCGCTGCCGCTCAGCACGGCCTTGAAGCCGAAGCGCCGCAGGAAGAACGACAGCAGCGGCCGCATGAGCAGCGCGCCGAAACTGCCGACGAAGGTCAGCGAGCCCGACGTGACCGGGCTCATGCCGAAGCCGACCTGCAGCATCAGCGGCAACAGGAAGGGCGCGCCGTTGAGGCCGATGCGGCAGAGCCCGCCGGCCAGCGTGCCGACCCAGAAGGAGCGGAAGCGGAACAGCGTGAGATCGACCGCGGGCGCCGCGACGCGGCGCGCATAGCGGCCGAAGGCGAAGAGCAGCAGCACCGAGGCCGCCAGCACCAGCATGGTCGCCAGCGGCGAAATGATCGGCCTGCCGATATTCTCCAGGCCGAATTGCAGGAGTGCCGCGCCGGCTCCCACCATCAGAAAACCGGCGAAGTCGAAAGGCTGCGCTTCCTCGCCGTGGAAATCGCCGACGAAGCGCAAGGCGGCGAAAATGCCGATGAGGCCGAACGGCACGTTGACGTAGAAGATCCAGCGCCAGGAGGCATAGGTGGTCAGCATGCCGCCGAGCAGCGGCCCGATCACGGGACCGACGATCGCCGGCAAGGTCATGTAGGTCATGGCGGTGATCAGCCCGCTGCGCGGAAAGGACCGCAGCAGGATCAGCCGACCGACCGGCGTCATCATGGCGCCGCCCAGCCCCTGCAGCGCGCGCATCGCGAGCAACATGCCGACGCTGTCGGCCACGCCGCACAGGACGGAGCCCAAGGTGAAGGTGAAGAGCGCCAGGGCGAAGATCCTGCGGGCGCCGAACCGGTCGGCGAACCAGCCGCTGACCGGGATGAACACGGCCAAGGTCAGGATGTAGGTGGTGATCGCCAGATTGAGCCGGACCGGCGTTGTGTCGAGGCTTTGCGCGATGGCCGGAATGGCGGTGGTGAGGATGGTGGAATCGAGCTGTTCCATCAGGAAGGCGATGGCGACGATTGCCGGGATGATCAGCCTGAGACGCGGGTCGCGCTCGGTCGCAAAGAGATGCTGTTCCAATTGTCGGCCAGTTCCGTCGTGCAGGAAGCGATGGCCCGCCCGCGAGCCATCCGCGATCAAGCCGGCGTCGATGTCGTGCGGCCCTGCCGGCCTGGCCTCCCGCCGCACCGGGCTGCTTTATGGCCCGATCGATGCGAAGCGATAGCGATTTCGGCTGGCACAGCGGTCAACAAATCTTGACCTCCGCCAGCGGCGGTGGCGCGACGCGGCCGGCTGCCGCCATGAAAATCGATCACGTATTCGTGTTGGCGTAACTATTCGCGCCGCGCCGGCGAACCGGAAGAGGGCGACCATGCCCTTCAACAATGGGAGTTGTTCAGATGCACTCGATCAAGTTCGCACTCATTGCCGGCCTCGTCGGTCTTTCGGCTTCGCAGGCCTTCGCCGAGGACACAATGGGCGCCATGACGATGATGAAGGGCGGCCAGGTCACCGCGATCATGCCGGACGGTCACATGGGCACCATGATGCCGGACGCCAAGATGAGCGCCGACATGATGAAGATGGCCAAGCCGATCAAGCATTGCATGATGATGATCACCGACGCCAAGGGCAAAGCCTACATGATCGATACGTCGAGCAAGAAGGCCCAGGCCGAGTGTGAAAAAATGGCGATGTGAGGCCAGCTTCCGTCTCACCGGCACGTCTGGCCGGTGAGACGGCGCCCGGCTTGCCGCCAGGCCGGCCGATCACCTGTCAATCTCAAGGGTATTGATCCCGGTGCTCTGGTCCGTTTCGGGCGGTGGCGGCGCGGCGCCACGGGCCCGATACGAAGGCAGGTCGGGAGCGCCTGTCGGAGCGGGGTTTGCCTCAAACCGAGCAATCAGGCGCTTCATCTGAGCGATCTCACGAACCTGTGCGTCGATGATGCCGTCAGCCAGCTTGCGAACTTCGGGATCGCGAATGTGGGCGCGTTCGCTGGTCATGATCGCGATCGAGTGATGCGGGATCATTGCCTTCATGTAAGAAACGTCGGTCACGGTTTCCTGGCTCCTGACCAGCCATAACGCGCCGGCAAAAACGGCAATGGCGGCTACGACAATAGCGACGTTTGCAGCGATGCTCTTGTACATCTCCCACATGAAGCCGATCATGATAAGCGCCATCGTGCCGCCCATCAAAATGGCCATCCAGACGCGGGTCTGGCTGAAGAAAACATGATCCAGTGCATATGTGTTCAGATACATGAGCCCATACATGACGATGGTCGACACCACGGTCATTGCGACAAATCGGATGTAGCTCATGCCTCTTCTCCTCGCTAAAGGAGCAGAACTATCGGCGCGAGCGTTTGATCCGTTGTCGGTCCAGGGCTTGGTATTCCGCTCTCGACCAACTTCCCGATGCTGATCGCGCAATAGGCGGAGTCCGTTTGAGAGGACAGGTATGGCCGGCATATCCCGAAAGTACCGTTTGCTGCGGCGTTCCCACGCCATGTGGGTGTCGCGCCGCATCTGGCAGCCGCGCCTGGTCTTCTGGGCCGGCGCCATCTCGATCGGCCTGATCAGCGTCCTGTTCGCCCTGCTCGCCGACCGCGCGCAGGCCCTGTTCCATGTCATGACCGGCAATGACGGCGGCTGGCGCTTCTATCTGCCCCTGGTCGTGACGCCGCTTGGGTTCGTGCTCTGCGCCTGGCTGGCGCATTCCTTCTTTCCTGGATCGCAAGGCAGCGGCATTCCGCAGGCGATCGCGGCGCGGCATCTGCGCGACGAGGACGATCGCAGCCGCATCCTGTCGCTCAGGCTGGTGGTGGGCAAGATCGCGCTCACCATCGTCGGCCTCGCCTGCGGCGCCTCGATCGGCCGCGAAGGCCCGACGGTGCAGGTCGGCGCCTCGCTGATGCTGCAGGCGGCACGCTGGGGCGGCATGGCGCAGGCGCGCGGGCTGATCCTGGCGGGATCGGCCGCCGGCATAGCCGCCGCCTTCAACACGCCGCTTGCCGGCATCGTCTTCGCCATCGAGGAAATGGGCCGGACCTATGAGGCGCGCACCAACGGGCTGGTGCTGACGGCGGTGATCCTGGCCGGCCTCGCCTCGCTGGGCCTACTTGGCAACTACACATATTTCGGCGTCGCCAGGGACACGGTCGCCTTCGCCTCCGACTGGCCGCTGGTGCTGGCCTGCGGCATCATCGGCGGCGGGGTCGGCGCGCTGTTCTCGCTCTCGGCGTTGAAGGTCATGCGCCGCATCCGGCGCTGGAACGCGCTGCAGCCGCTGCCGCGCGCGCTGGTCGTGGCGGCCGTCTGCGGGTTCGCCGTCGCGGTGATTGGCATTGCGTCCGGCGGGCTGACCTTCGGCACCGGCTATGCGCAGGCGCGCGGCGCGATCGAAGGCACGCCGCTGCCGGCCTTCTTCTTCGTGGAGAAATTCGCGGCCGGCCTGCTGTCGATGGTGTCGGGCATTCCGGGCGGCCTCTTCGCGCCGTCGCTGGCGGTGGGCGCGGGACTGGGCAGCACGCTCGGTATGGTCTTCGGCACGGCCACCGGCACCGCGGCGTTGCTCGGCATGGCCGGCTATTTCGCCGGCGTCGTCCAGGCGCCGATGACGGCCTTCGTCATCATCCTCGAAATGACCGGCAACCACGACAATGTCATCGCGCTGATGTGCGCGGCGATGCTGGGCTACGGCACGGCCCGGCTCATCTCCAACGAGCCGCTCTATCACGCGCTGTCGCGCGTCTTCATCGCCGAGGCGATCCGGCGGCGCAGGGTTGCCGGGACAGAACAGCCGCTGTGAAAGCGAAGGCCGGATTTGAGCTCCGGCCTGCTTGTCCAAACGCGCCAGCTATCTGGCAGACGAGATCTCGATTACAATCGGATGATCGCTGAGCAAAAGGTCGAGCGAGGTCGTGTTCGTCACCGTCCGGACAGGATCGGTGCCGACAGTCGGATCATAGATGCTTATGGAAGTCGCCGTGGCGCCAAGGCGCATGGTCACTTGGTCCTGGTCGTTCAACCGTTCGTCCCAGACGACCAGTTGGAACGTCCCGTCACTGCGCCGCAGGAGAAGATCATGGACCGTCGGAGGCTGGTCCGTGATCGTGTAATCCAACGTGCCGGACGTAGCGACCGTACCCTCATCAGCCAGAATAGTCGTAACGTTGTGAAGGTAAGTCGCGGCCTTGCGGGGTGAATAATCGGGCCTGAAGAAACCGAACGACTGGTTGCCGGCCTCATCGGTGCGGTCCCTCAGCAGATAGACCGAAGTGTAGGCATAACCACGCTTGAACTGAGCGAAATACAAATTCAACAAATTCAAACCGTGCAACTCTTCGGTGACCGGTCCTTGGATATTGGTTCCCGTCTCGGTCGTGACACGCGGCAGTGTTTCAAGTTGTTCAGGCGGGTAGCCCCGGAACCATTTCGACCATGTCAGACCGAAGTTTCCGAATAGTCCGTCGACCCGCGAAGCATAGGTTGGGTCGGCAGCATCCCACACCTTGTTGTCGGCCGGATAGGGCGAATGCGGGTGATAGAGGTAGTTGTGTACATTCGCGTAGTCCGCATATCGGGTGCCGTCCGGCATCAAGGTTCCAGCGCCCTGAGGAATTGCAAGAAACTGAAGGCCAACGTTGTCATTTTGCGCTCCCGGTTCCGAAATCGACCACACGGGGTATTTCGCCAGCGCCGGATCCGTTTTGACCGCCTGGTAAAGGTCCCGCTGCAATTTCGCGACCGCCATCCACGAGTAACCGCGCCCGCCGCCTTTCTCGCCTTGATACTCAACAGGCCAGTTGTTTGGCTCGTTGTTGCCCTCAAAAGCCAGCAGCGCGTCGGCCTGCGCCAATACCTTGCCGGTTTCTATCAACCTCTTCAGGTCAGACCCACCGCTCACCAGTCCCCAACTCAGCCGGGCACCGGTTTGCCGATGCAGTTCCAGAAAGGTCTGCATGGTCGTGGGGCCGTTGTCAGTTAACCCCTCTATTCCCGCCCTCACCCACCGGAAGCCGCAATAGCGGACCATCTCGACGGTCTTGGCCAAAGGCTGGCCCCGGTCCGGAAATGTGCTGACGACGCCGATGCTGTTCAGAAAATCCGCGGTCGGAACGGCGGCTCTTGGGTCGGCACGCGAATCCTGAGACCAAAGAGCCAACATCGCGGCGATCGCAAGACACTGGTGTTGGGCGCTCACGAAAGGGTTCCTTCCGGTCCGCTCGCGGGGGAATTTGCTCGGTCTCGGGTTGTCCTCATTCCGCCGGTTCGAGCCGTACATGCCCACCATAGCAACCAGCCTTGCTTGCCGTAACACCCATTCCGCTATTCATCTACCAAATAGCGGTAGGATCTGATGCTCATTTCATGAAACGCCAACTCGCTCTCCGATGCGCAATTGCGCATCGAATCCGTTTCACATTCTTTCCGCAATTGCTCTCAAATGAAAAAGGCCGGGCTTGCGGCCCGGCCATCGGATTCAGACTCGGTCTCTGCCTACTTGCACTTGGCGATCGAGGCCAGCGCGGCCGATATGCCCTTCAGCGAAAAGACATAGGAGGTGGGGTTGCCGCGGCCCGACTTGGCCGACACCTTCATGTCGGTGCCGGTCTTCATGGCGGCGATCAGCACCGGCTCCTCGGCGGCGTTCTCCACCCAGGCCGACTTGCCGCGGGTGAACATCGAGAAGCTCTTCTTGTCGATGGTGACGGTGGCCTTCGAGCCTTCCTGGAAGTTGTAGCCGGCGATGAACTGCGGCTCGTAGGAAACCTGCTGTCCGGGACGCTGGCTGACGAAGAAGAACATGTCGCCATGGTCGAGCGACGGCGGCTGCTTGTCGGTCGGCACGGTCAGCACATAGCAGACCTTGCCGGCCTGCGATTGATAGCTGTAGGTGCCCCAGGCATTGTGCTGGCCGATCTTGGTCGCCTGCTGCGCCAGCGCCGGCGCCGCGAAAGCGGCCGCCAGGACCAGGCTGGAAACTATAGCAATCAATCCGCGCATCGTTCTTCCCGTATTCCAAGTGGTGCGGAGGCGGGCCGCGTGGCGTCCTGCCGTCGCTTCATTTTGATTTAATCAGGGTTACCAAACGGTGAATTCTCCTTGAGAAAAGGAACTCACCCCAGGAAACCGCCACCATCCGCGCCGCCACCGTGGATTGAGGCTGGCGCGACGTCCCGGGCGGAGTTGGATGCCACGAAAACGGCAAGAGTTTGTCTTTTCGAACGCGCTGATTTGCGAGCTGAGCAAGCCGCCGTCAGCCCTTGTCGGCCAGCGCGTCCCTGGCGGCCTGCCTGTGGGCAGGCGTTATATGGGCGCTGACGGCGGCGATCGCTGCGGTCAGCACCGCAAGGTCGTCGGTGTAGCCGAGGCCGACGACGAAATCGGGAATGAAATCGAACGGCAGGACGAAATAGCCCATCGCGCCGAGCAGCGTGGCCTTGGCGCGCAGCGGCGTGTCCTTGTCCATGGCGCAGTAATAGGCGGCGACGACTTCGTCCATGAACGGAATCTGCCGCGCCGCCTTCTTGGCGGTGCGCCAGAATTTTTCACGGATCTCGCCTTCGCCGGCAAGCTTGTCGCCGAAGCCGAAGAAATCGGAACCGCTGCCTTGCGTCATCAATCGCTCCTTGGCGGCCGTGTGCGTCGTTGCACAGGCACACCGCGGGAAAATGTGGTGAAACCGGACCACCGCTGCAAGAGTTCAGCCGAAATACCGGTTCATCCGCTTTGCCAGCTCGATATCCAGCGCCGTCACGCCGCCGGCGTCATGGGTGTTGAGCGTCACGTCAACGGTTTTGTAGACATTGGACCAGTCCGGGTGATGGTCCATCTTCTCGGCGGCCAGCGCCACGCGGGTCATGAAGGCGAAGGCCTCGGAGAAATTCTTGAAGACGAAGCTGCGCTTGATCGACGCGCCGTCGGCGGCGAGCGACCAGCCGTCGAGCTCGGCCAGAGCGGCGGCGATCGCGTCCTTGCTTAGTTTTTCTCTCGTCATGATGATTTCCCGTGCTATCTCGAATTTGACCCCACCATAAGGCAAGTCGCCCAAAGCTGCTTTGCGGTTTTGGGGTTCCAAATGCACAAACAGCGCATATCGAATGAGCATAAAGCCCATAAATTCCGTTCTGTTCGTCTGCCTCGGCAATATCTGCCGTTCGCCGCTCGCCGAGGGCGTGTTTCGCGCCGTCTGGGCCGAGCGTGGCCGGGGCCACCAAATGCTGCTCGATTCGGCCGGGACCGGCGGCTGGCATGCCGGCCAGGAGCCGGACCGGCGCTCGATCGCGGTGGCCTCGAAGCATGGCCTCGACATTTCAGGGCAGAGGGCGCGAAAGGTGCTGCCGGGGGATTTTTCGCGCTTCGACCTGATCCTCGGCATGGACCGGGCCAATGTGCGCGACCTCAAGGCGCTGGCGCCGCAAGCCGCGCGAGACCGCGTCCATCTCTATCTGGACTTCGCCACGGGAAAGGCCGCGGACGTGCCGGATCCCTATTATGACGGCGCCGAGGCCTTCGCTTCGGTCTACCGCATGATCCGCGAGGCGTCGGAGGCGCTGGCGAAGCGGCTCGAGGCGAGCGTTTCGCCCACCAGCGGCCAGGCTTCCTCGACGATATAAGGGCCGCCGCCGACCGAATCGCGCGACGACATCAGCACGAAGCGGCCGACGCGGAAGGGCAACGCGGCGAAATTGCCGCGCGCCGAAAGATATTGCGCGACATCGAGCGGGCTTGCGTTGCGCAGGCGCGCCAGCGTCACATGCGGCGAGAATTTGCGCGGGTCGGCCGGCAGGCCGAGCCGCTGGCAGATGCGGTCGATTTCGCCCTGCAACGCCGTCAGGTCCGGCGAGGCGGACACGCCGGCCCATACCGCATGGGGTTTCTTGCCGCCGAAGGCGCCGACGCCAGAGAGCGTCATCTGGAATGAGGGGCGGTGAACCCTGTCGAGGGCGTTGGCGATCTCGTCGGCGACATGGCCTTCGACATCGCCGATGAAGCGCAGC
This sequence comes from Mesorhizobium sp., assembly GCF_004963255.1. Taxonomy (GTDB): domain Bacteria; phylum Pseudomonadota; class Alphaproteobacteria; order Rhizobiales; family Rhizobiaceae; genus Mesorhizobium. The sequence continues at coordinate 26,552 of NZ_SUGA01000016.1, forward strand.
GTCAGATGGTAGTTTTCGACGTCGATCCAGCGCGCCCCGGGCAGCCCGCCCCGGAGCAGGGACAAGGAGAGAGCGGCGTCACGCGGAATTTCGAGGGCGGTGAAAAGACGTGGCATGTGAAGCCTCCTGTCCTCGAATCGAAACTCTCGGCCCTAGCGAATCATCGATATCAGCGCGGGGCAAGCGGTTTGTTGTCCACAATGTTTCCCCAGCGGAAAGCGTGACTTTTCGGTCTCACGACGCACCGCCATTGTCCGCGATGGCCTTCTCGACCACTGGGAGGATGCGGTCGACCATGATGTCGACTCCCTTCGGATTGGGATGCAGGCCGTCCTCCAGCTGCAGATCGGCGTGGCCGGCGACGCCGTCGAGGAAGAACGGATAGAGCGGGACGCCGTATTTCTCCGCAAGCCGCGGATAGATGGCGTCGAAAGCCTTCTGGTAGTCGGCGCCAAGATTGGGCGCGGCGCGCATGCCGGCGAGCAGCACCGCGATCTTGCGCTCTCTCAGCTTGCCCAGCATGGCGTCGAGGTTCTTCTCGGCGATTTCGGGTGAAAGGCCGCGCAGCATATCGTTGGCGCCGAGCTCGAGGATAACCAGCCTTGTGCCGTCCGGCACCGACCAGTCGAGCCGCGCCAGCCCGCCGCTCGAGGTGTCGCCGGACACGCCGGCATTGGCCACGGTGACGTCGAGGCCCTTCGCCTTCAAGGCTGCCTGCAGCCTGTCGGTGAAACCCTGGCCAGGGCCAAGGCTGTAGCCTGCCATCAGGCTGTCGCCGAAGCCGACGATGGTGAAGGTGGCGGCGCGCGCCGACGAAATGGCGCCGCAAAGGCCAAGGAAAAGGATGAGGGCTGCGAAAACGACGGGGGCTGCGGCAAAACGATGTTTGAATGCCATGCGGCGAGCCCCATATGACCGAAACAACCCAAGCAAGGAGACACGGGCCGTCTCCTTTTCCACATATAGGGCGCTTTTATTGTGACAGAAGCCGTCATCGCGTTGAGGGACGTATCGCTGACGCTCGGCGAGGGCGCATCCTCCGTCCATGTGCTGAAGGGCGTGAGCCTCGACGTGGCGGCCGGGCAAGCTACCGGCATTGTCGGCCCATCGGGCTCGGGCAAGTCGACGCTGCTGATGGTTCTTGCTGGCCTGGAACGGGTCGATTCGGGCACGGTCCGGATCGCCGGCGAGCTGATCAACGGCAAAAGCGAAGACCAGATTGCTTCGTTTCGGGGGCGAAACATCGGCATCGTGTTCCAGTCCTTCCACCTCATTCCCAACATGACGGCGCTGGAGAATGTCGCGGTGCCGCTCGAGCTCGCCGGCCATGCCGATCCGTTCGGGGTGGCCGCGCGCGAGCTCGCGGCTGTCGGCCTGAGCGACCGCGTGACGCATTATCCGGGCGAGCTTTCCGGCGGCGAGCAGCAGCGCGTGGCGATCGCGCGGGCGCTGGCGCCATCGCCGCGCCTCCTCATCGCCGACGAGCCGACCGGCAATCTCGACCAGGCGACGGGCAAGCAGATCGCCGACCTTCTCTTCGCCAAGGCGGCGGAACGCGGCATGACGCTGGTGCTGGTCACGCATGATCCGGTGCTCGCCGCGCGCTGCGCGCGCCAGGTGTCGATGCGCTCGGGGCGGATCGAGGATGCGCCGAAAGCCGTGAGGATGCACGCCTGATGCGGACACTGAAGCTCGCCATCCGCTTCTCGCTGCGCGAGATGCGCGGCGGCCTGTCGGGCTTTATGATCTTCCTTGCCTGCATCGCGCTGGGCGTCGCGGCGATCGGCGGCGTCAATTCGGTGGCGCAGGCAATCTCGGCCGGCGTCGCCGATCAGGGCCAGACGCTGCTTGGCGGCGATCTGCGCTTCCAGGTCAACCAGCGCAGCGCTTCGGATGCCGAGCTTGGCTTCATCCGCAGCCTCGGCGCGGTCTCGCAGACGTCCGGCATGCGCTCGATGGCGCGGCTGGAGGACGGCTCCGACCAGGCGCTGGTCGAGGCCAAGGCCGTCGACGACGCCTATCCGCTCTACGGCGCGCTGGAAACCGATCCGGCGCTGCCGAGGGACCAATTGTTCGGCGAAAGGTCCGGCGTGTTCGGCGCTGCCGCGCCCGACCTCTTGTTCGAGCGGCTCAACGTCCATATCGGCGACAGGCTGAAGCTCGGCAGCGCCGTTTTCGAGTTGCGCGCCAGGCTGGTCAGCGAGCCGGACGCCGTGTCGGACGGTTTCGGCTTCGCCCCTAGGCTGATGATCTCCAGCCAGGGCCTCGCCGCATCCGGCCTGGTGCAGCCCGGCAGCCTGGTCGAGAACGCCTATAAGGTGAGGCTGCCGGAGGGGACTTCCGAGGCGCGGATTAAGGACATTCAGGCGCAAGCCGCGAAGGATTTCCCGCAGGCCGGCTGGTCGATCCGCACGCGCAGCAACGCCGCGCCGGCGCTGTCGGCCAATATCGAGCGTTTCTCGCAGTTCCTCACCCTGGTCGGGCTGACGGCGCTGGTGGTCGGCGGCGTCGGCGTGGCGAACGCCGTGCGCACCTATCTCGACGGCAAGCGCGGCGTCATCGCCACCTTCAAGAGCCTCGGCGCCTCGGGCGGCTTCGTCTTCACCATCTATCTGGTGCAGATCCTGTTAATCGCGGGCCTCGGCATCCTGCTCGGGCTGATCCTTGCCGCCGCGATGCCGTTCGTGGCGAGCGCGCTTCTGCAGTCGGTCATTCCCGTGCCGGCGCAAGGCGGCTTTTATCCAGGCGCGCTGGCCATGGCGGCCCTGTTCGGCCTGCTGGTGACACTGGCCTTCGCGCTCCTGCCGCTCGGCCGCGCCCGCGACGTGCCGGCGACCGCGCTGTTCCGCGAGATGGGTTTCGAAAGCCGCGGCCTGCCGCGCCTGCCCTATACGGGTGCGGCGCTGGCGATCGTCGTCGCGCTGGCGGCGCTGGCGATCCTTTCGGCCAATGACACCCGCATCGCCTCGATCGTCGTCGGCGCCACGGTCTTTGCCTTTCTGGTGCTGCGGCTGGTCGCGGTGCTGGTGCAATGGGCGGCGAAGAAAAGTCCGCGCGTGCGCTCGGTCTCATTGAGGTTGGCGCTCGGCAACATCCACCGTCCGGGCGCGCTGACGCCCTCGGTGGTGCTATCGCTCGGCCTCGGGCTGACGCTGCTGGTGACGCTGGCGCTGATCGACGGGAATCTCAGGCGGCAGATCTCCGGCAGCCTGCCTGAGCGGGCGCCGAACTTCTTCTTCGTCGACATCCAGAGCAGCGACGTCGATGCCTTCGCCAACCTTGTCGGCAAGGAGTCGCCGCGCGGAACGCTGGTCAAGGTGCCGATGCTGCGCGGCCGCATCATGGCGCTCAACGGCGTCGACGTCGACAAGGTGAAGATCCCGGCCGACGGCGCCTGGGTGCTGCGCGGCGACCGTGGCCTGACTTACGACGCCAAGCAGCCGGAGAACGCGACGCTGACCGAAGGCGCGTGGTGGCCGCAGGACTATTCCGGCGAGCCGCTGGTGTCGTTCTCGGCCGAGGAAGGCAAGGCGATCGGGCTGAAGCTCGGCGATACCGTCACCGTCAATGTGCTGGGGCGCAACGTCACGGCGAAGATCGCCAATTTCCGGCAGGTGCAGTGGGAGACAATGGGCATCAACTTCGTCATGGTGTTCTCACCCAACGCCTTTGCCGGGGCGCCGCATGGCTGGCTGGCGACACTGACCGACAAACAAGCCACCACGGCCGACGACGCAAGGCTGCTCAACGCCGTCACCCGCGCCTTCCCGGCGGTGACGACGGTGCGCGTCAAGGACGCGCTCGACATCGTCAACCGGCTGGTCGCGCAACTGGGGACGGCGATCCGTGCCGCCGCCGGCGTCGCGCTGATCGCCTCGGTGCTGGTGCTCTCCGGCGCCTTGGCCGCCGGCAACCGGGCGCGCATCCACGACGCCGTGGTGCTGAAGACGCTTGGCGCGACAAGGCGGACGCTGATTGCCGCCTTCTCGCTGGAATATGTGCTGATCGGCCTTGCGACGGCGCTGTTCGCGCTGGCCGCCGGCGGCATCGCCGCCTGGTTCGTGGTCGCGCATATCATGACGCTGCCGTCGCATTTCATGCCGGAGGTGGCGGTGGCGACGATCCTGGCCTCGCTGACGGTCACCGTCGGCATCGGCCTTGCCGGCACCTGGCGGGTGCTCGGGCACAAGGCGGCGCCGGTGCTGCGCAACCTCTGACCGAGCGCGGCTCCAAGTCCCGGCCCGATTAAATCTTTGTAAGAATGCCCGGCGGAAGGCCCAGAAACCGGCCTTTCGCACTCTCACAAAGCGTTACGACCCGTTACCGTCTTGTTCTTGACGTCAAGAACCATCATATTTCGCGTCAGGCATGCTGGAGCCCCGCCAGCGGCGCCTGGTCCAGGGATCAATCCAAGCGGACCTGTCACCGGACGGGGCAGAAGCAACAGAGGATTTCCAATGGCTGATCCCATTCGCAACTACCAGACGGGCGCCGCCTCCGGCGCGCGAGTCGATATCGATCAGGGCCTGCGCGCCTATATGATCAAAGTCTACAACCTCATGGGGCTTGGCCTGCTCATTACCGGCCTTGCCGCCTGGGGCGCCTTCCACCTCGCCGTGACCGGCGACGGCCAGCTGACTGGTTTCGGCCAGCTCATTTACGCCAGCGCGTTCCGCTGGGTCGTCATCCTGGCGCCGCTCGCCGCGGTGATGTTCCTGTCGTTCCGCATCCAGTCGATGAGCGTGGCGGCGGCGCAGACCACGTTCTGGGTCTATGCCGGCCTTGTCGGCCTGTCGCTGTCGACGATCTTCCTCGTCTACACCGGCACCAGCATCACCCAGACCTTCTTCGCCACGGCCGCGGCCTTCGGCGGCCTGTCGCTCTACGGCTACACGACCAGGCGCGACCTGTCGGCATTCGGCTCGTTCCTGATCATGGGCGTGATCGGCCTGCTGATCGCGATGCTGATCAATATCTTCCTGCAGTCGTCGGCGCTCGCTTTCGCCATTTCGGCGATCGGCGTGCTGGTCTTCGCCGGCCTCACCGCCTACGACACGCAGAAGATCAAGGAGATGTATTTCGAGGGTGACGTCGCCGACGTCGCCGGCCGCAAGGCGATCATGGGCGCGCTGCGCCTCTATCTCGACTTCATCAACCTGTTCATGTTCCTGCTGCAGTTCATGGGCGACCGCCGCTAAGGGCGTTACCCGGTCTCACTGGACCATAGAGTTGCGAAAGGGCGGCCCAACGGCCGCCCTTTCCTTTTTTGCATGCCTTTGCTGTTATCGAGGCAGGAAAACAAACTGCACAGATTATGAGCAATATTGAGATCAGGGCTGCGACTGCGGCCGACCTTGACCGGATCACTGAAATCTACGCCGATGCGGTCGTCCACGGCACGGCGAGCTACGAGCTGGAGCCGCCCACCCGCGCTGAAATGGGCAACCGATTCGACACTCTGGCGGCGGGCGGCTTCCCCTATCTGGTGGCGGAAAAGGGCGGCGCCGTGCTCGGCTACGCCTATGCCGGACCGTTCCGGCCGCGCCCCGCCTACCGATTCGTCATCGAGGATTCGGTCTATGTCGCGCCCGAGGCCAAGGGGCAGGGCGTCGGCTCGCTGCTGATGCGGGCGCTGATCGAAACGGCGCGCGCGGCGGGCTTCCGCCAGATCATCGCCGTGATCGGCGACGGCCATGCCGACAGCGCCTCGGTGCGGCTGCACGAAAAGCTCGGCTTCCGCCATTCCGGGCGATTGGAAGGATCAGGCTACAAGCACGGGCGCTGGCTGGACACGGTGTTCATGCAGCTGTCGCTGAATGGCGGCGCAGAGCTACCGCCGGATCCTGATTCGCTGCCGGAGCGAAGGTTCAGGCTCGGAGGGAAATGAGCAAAATGGGAAAATGGGAATTGAAGAAATGAGGAATTGAAGAACTGAAGAAAGGAAGATCATTTTATCAGGCGCGTAGCGCCTCTTTTCCTCAATTCTTCAGTTCTCCAGTTCCTCTTCTCACGCCTCAACCACCTTCAGCTTGGCATCGAAGACCCCAAGCACGCGGCCGAGTTCCTGGCCGCGCTTGAGGATGCGGCCGCCCGCCGCGATGACGGCGAATGCGCCCTGCCTGCGCGCCAGTTTCGGGTCCTTGACGATCTGGAACAGCGGCACTTCACTGGCCCGGCGGAAGACGGAAAAGACAGCGCGATCAGTGAGATGGTCGATGGCATAGTCGCGCCATTCATTGGCCGCCACCATGCGTCCGTAGAGCCTCAGGATCTGGTCGAGCTCGCGCCGGTCGAATCGCACCGGCTGGTCGAGGCGTGCGCTGCGCGCCTCGTGCAACGGGATCAATATTCCGGATGCTTCCCCATCCTCCGTCCCGCCGCTGTGATCGGTCATGCCTCGATCCTTCGATTGAATCATGCGCCGGCCAAGGTTCGCGCTTTCAGATTCAAATTGCAAGGGCCGGGCAGGCATGCGCAGGGTCGTGCGCTTTCCCAAACGTCCAGTCACGTTTGCGAAACACATGTTGGAATTGGTGATACTCTGCCACATTCTTGCCACAAATAATCCGCGCTCATGCCCCAATCTCCGACGAGTTTACCGGCGTTGCCTGAGACGGTTCGGTCCGGCACCGGCTCGTAAACCCCAAGCCCCCCGCCCACGGGTCAGCGTCGGATCGAACCAACCTCGGTTTTTCCTTGGAAAAATCAGGTGCGACGATCCCAAAACCTGAATGACCGGCGTCAGAAGCAAGCTGACGCCGGTTTTTTTATTTTTCCTTCTCCTGTTGTCTGCGGCATGCACACATTTCCGAGCATCTGGTCTTGGCGATAGGGTGCATGGCAGCTTGGCGCACGCATTGTCCAATGTAGCGCTGGTCGACCCCCACTCCGTCTCGGCTTCGCCGAGCCACCTCTCCCCCGATCGACGGGGTAGAGGAAGGCGCCAAGCTTTTTGGCGTCAGCGCTCGTCCAGCAACGCTCCCTTCCTTTCCCTCCGGAGGGGGGAAGGTGGCGCTGCGAAGCAGCGACGGATTGGGGGAACCACGTGGCAATCAAGCCTCCGCCTGATCAGTCACGCCGATCAAGGCATGCCGGCTATTCGAACTCCCAAAGATAGTCCTGCCTTGTGGTGAGAAGCAGTCCGCGCTAGCGGACGAGAAGCCAATTGCTAGAAGGTGGCAGCTTAAAGCCGATCCGGCTTGCGGATGAAGGCGGCGCCGAGGATCGGGCCGGGCATGCCGTCCTTGCCGACCGACTGCAGCAGCACCGCGCAGCCGCCCTTCTTGGCGATCTCGGTCATCGGCAATTCGTAACGCTGGGCCTTGCCGTGCCACATGCCGGCGGTCTGGATGTCGGAAACTGCGTTCCAGTAGGTCAGGCTGCGGCCGCTGTTCTCGCCCTGGCCAATCTTCACCATCTGCGGCGGATCGAAATAGACGATCACCACATGGGCATCCGCCGGGCCGTTGCCGGCATCGCCCGCGTCGATCATGACACGGTCGCTGGTGCGGCTCACTTTGATGGCGACCCGCATGCCTTCGCCGGTCCTGTCCATCCGGGCCAAGGCGCCGTCGACATCCTTGCGGCTGGCACCGTTGACGTGGCTGCGGCCGTTGATGACGGCTTGCGGCGTATAGACCGAGCGGCTGCCGAAGGCGCGCATATAGTCATATTGCCGCTCGGTGTTCTCCTTGGTGCTCAGCGTGTCCTGCCAGCCGAGATAGTCCCAGTAATTGACGTGGTAGGCGAGCGCGATGATGTTGTCCTTGCCGGCGAGCTCGGCGAAGAACTCGTCCGCCGGCGGACAGGAACTGCAGCCCTGGCTGGTGAACAATTCGACCACGCCCAAGGGCCTGGCGATTTGGGGGTTGTCGGCCTGGGACTTGTCGGTCGCGGCCTTCTCAGGCTCGGCTGGCAGGGCCACGCCGCCCAACGCCGTAAGGGCCAGCGCTGCTGCCGCAAGCCGCAATCGTCCTCGAAATGCCATGACTTTTCCAATTCCCGCCGGTGACGCCGGCTTTGTTCTGATTGCTAAAATATGTGGCAGAAGCGGCGGTCAACGGGAAGTCACGTTGCGGTGAAATTTTTGCTGTTTCAGCCGCAGGTAAGGGCCCAATAGGAGAGCGGTTGCATTTCAAGGCGCGGTTCGATCGGGGAGCAGCATCCGAACCACGTGGCAAACTCTCCTGACCTCCGTCGATCTTTATTGCGAACGGACGGACCAAGACTTTGGGCGGAGCCGGCTAATGCTTTGACCAACCTGGCTTTCATTGCCGCGGGACTGTAGGGCGTCCGGCAAGTGCGGCAATACAGGATCGGCAGCTTCGCCGAGCTGCTGGCCTGGTGGTGGTCGCGATCGGCATCGGCTCGACGGGCTGATGCTGGCGGTGCTGCTGGCCGCGACGGCGGGGTTTGGAAAGCAAGGGCAGTAGGGCAGTAGGGCAGTAGGGCAGTAGGGAGTGTCTTTCCCTACTCCCTTACTGCCCTACTCCCTTATTCCCCTATTAGGCAGCCAAATCCCGCAGCACGTACTGCAGGATGCCGCCGTTCTTGAAGTAGTCGAGCTCATCCAGCGTATCGATGCGGCAGATGATCGGCACGTTCTTCACCGTGCCGTCGCCATAGGTCACCTTGGCCACCATCTTCTGGCGCGGCTTGATCGCGTCCAGGCCGTCGATCTCGACCAGCTCGTCGCCCTTCAGATTGAGGGAGGCCCATGAGGTGCCTTCCTCGAAGACGAAGGGGATGACGCCCATGCCGACCAGGTTCGAGCGGTGGATGCGCTCGAAGGACTGGGCGATGACCGCGCGGACACCGAGGAGATTCGTTCCCTTGGCCGCCCAGTCGCGCGAGGAGCCGTTGCCGTATTCAACGCCGGCGAAGATCACCAGCGGCACGCCGTCCTTCTTGTACTCCATCGCCGCGTCGTAGATCGACATCTCCTCCTTGGAAGGATAGTGGATCGTGTAGCCGCCCTCGCGACCGTTCTCGCCCAGCATGTGGTTGCGGATGCGGATGTTGGCGAAGGTGCCGCGCATCATCACCTCGTGATTGCCGCGCCGCGTGCCGTACTGGTTGAAGTCAGCGACGCCGACGCCATGCTCGGTGAGGTACTTGCCGGCCGGCGAGGCGGCCTTGATCGAACCCGCCGGCGAGATGTGGTCGGTGGTGATCTTGTCGCCGAAGAGGCCGAGCACGCGCGCGCCCTTGATGTCGCCGACCTTGCCGAAGGCGCGGCCCATGCCGGCGAAATAGGGCGGGTTCTGCACATAGGTCGAATGGTCGTCCCAGGCATAGGTCTGGCCTTCCGGCGCCTTGACCTTCTGCCAGTAGGCGTCGCCCTTGAAGACGTCGGCATATTTGCGGGCGAACAACTCGCGCGTGACGTTCTTCTCGATGAACTCCTGGATCTCGGCCGAGGTCGGCCAGATGTCCTTGAGATAGACCGGCTTGCCGTCGCTGCCCTCGCCGAGCGGCTCGGTGGTCAGGTCCTTGGTCACCGTGCCGGCCAGCGCATGCGCCACCACCAGCGGCGGCGAGGCGAGGTAATTCGCCTGCACGTCCGGCGAGACGCGGCCTTCGAAGTTGCGGTTGCCGGAAAGCACCGCGGCAGCAATCAAACCTTTGTCGTTGATGGTCTTGGAGATCGGCGCCGGCAGCGGGCCGGAATTGCCGATGCAGGTAGTACAGCCGAAGCCGACCAGGTTGAAGCCGATCTGGTCGAGTTCCTTCTGCAGGCCGGATTTTTCCAGATATTCGGCGACCACCTGGCTGCCGGGGGCGAGCGAGGTTTTCACCCACGGCTTCTGCTTCAGGCCGACGCGGTTGGCGTTGCGAGCAAGCAAGCCGGCGCCGATCAGCACGCTCGGGTTGGAGGTGTTGGTGCAGGACGTGATGGCGGCGATGACGACGTCGCCATGGCCAAGATCGTGGCCGGTGCCTTCGACCGCATAGCGCTTCGAGATCTCGGCGGCCTTCTTGTATTCGGTCTCCATCGCCTTGGCGAAGCCGGCCGGAACGTCCTGCAGGGCGACGCGGCCTTCGGGGCGCTTCGGCCCGGCCATCGACGGCACGACATCGCCGAGGTCGAGCTCGAGCAGGTCGGTGAAGACCGGATCGGCCGAGCCGGCGTCACGCCACATGCCTTGCGCCTTCGAATAGGCCTCGACCAGGGCGATGCGGCTTTCCTCGCGGCCGGACATGGTGAGGTAGCGGATGGTTTCCGAGTCGACCGGGAAGAAGCCGCAGGTCGCGCCATATTCCGGCGCCATGTTGCCGATGGTGGCGCGGTCGGCCAGCGTCATGTTGGACAGGCCCGGGCCGAAGAACTCGACGAACTTGCCGACGACGCCCTTCTTGCGCAGCATCTGGGTGACGGTGAGCACCAGGTCGGTGGCGGTGACGCCTTCCTTGAGCCTGCCGGTGAGGCGGAAGCCGATGACCTCCGGCAGAAGCATGGAGACCGGCTGGCCGAGCATCGCGGCCTCGGCCTCGATGCCGCCGACGCCCCAACCGAGCACGCCGAGCCCGTTGATCATGGTGGTGTGCGAATCGGTGCCGACGCAGGTGTCGGGATAGGCGACCGTCTCGCCGTCTTCCGAGTTGGTCCACACCACCTGCCCCAGATATTCGAGATTGACCTGGTGGCAGATGCCGGTGCCGGGCGGCACGACGCGGAAGTTGCGGAAGGCCTGCTGGCCCCATTTCAGGAACTTGTAGCGCTCCTCGTTGCGCTCATATTCGAGCTCGACATTGCGGGCGAAGGCCATCGGCGTGCCGAACTCGTCGACGATGACGGAATGGTCGATGACGAGGTCGACCGGCACCAGCGGGTTGATCTTTTCAGGGTCACCGCCGAGCGCCTTGATGCCGTCGCGCATGGCGGCGAGGTCGACCACGGCCGGAACCCCGGTGAAATCCTGCATGAGCACGCGGGCCGGGCGATAGGCGATCTCGACGCCGGCGGTGCCCTTGTCGGTCAGCCAGGCGGCGACCGCCTGGATCGATTCCTTGGTGACGGAGCGGCCGTCTTCGTTGCGGAGCAGGTTCTCCAGCAGCACCTTCATAGAATAGGGCAGCTGGGCGATGCCGGTGAGGCCATTCTTCTCGGCCTCAACGAGGTCGAAATAGACATAGTCCGCACCCGCGGTCAGGGTGCGGCGGCAATTGAAACTGTCGAGGGATTTTGACACGTGCGATCCGTCCTTGTCTGTTCAGCCTGAAAGGGAACGGACGCCGATGGCATGCAATCACGCGCAAAGGTGCGGGTACGGCCATTTCCGCTGTCCGCTCCCAAGCAACCCGAGCCGTTCAAGGCGGCGCGTGCGCTGGTTCGGCGCTAATTCTGTTCCCGCGCCGACCGCTGGCACGGATGAACCGCATATAGAGAATTTCCTGGAATAGTTCTAGACAGACAAAAGGCAAATTTGTGCGATGCGGCGACGGCCGCGAAACGGTGCTTTCGGAACGGGCAATGATGCGGCTGATCGCCGAAAATCTGGGCGGCGAGCGCGGCGGCGAGGCGGTTTTTTCCGGCATCGGCTTTGCGCTCGACCAGGGCGAGGCGCTCATCGTCACCGGGCCGAACGGCTCGGGCAAATCGACCCTGCTGAGGGTAGTCGCCGGGCTGCTGCCGGTTGCCGCGGGCAAGGTGCTGGTCGAAGGCGGCGGCGAGGCTTTCCCGACGGTCGCCTCCGCCTCGCATTATCTCGGCCATCTCAACGCGATGAAGACGGCGCTCAGCGTCGAGGAGAATCTCGGCTTCTGGCGGGCCCTCCAGGGCGAACCGGCATTGAGCGTCGAAGACGCGCTGGAGACTGTGGCGCTCGGCGGGCTTGGGCATCTGCCCTTCGGCTATCTGTCGACCGGGCAAAGGCGGCGGGTGTCGATCGCCAAGCTTCTGGTCAGCCATAGACCGGTATGGCTGCTGGATGAGCCGACGGCGGGGCTGGACAAGGCTTCGGAGGAGCGGTTCGCGGGGCTGATGCGGGGCCATCTCGAGGGCGGAGGGATCGTGGTGGCGGCGACGCATCTGCCGCTGGGGCTGGAGGGGGCGCGCGAGCTGCAAATGAAGGTAGGTCATTGATGTCGGTGCTCTACGGCGCCCCCCTCTGGCCTGCCGGCCATCTCCCCCACTTGGGGGGAGATTGGCAGCTTCGGCGCCCCGCTCACCCTGCCAAGGTTAGTGATTGGCGAAATCGTCTGCGACGGCTGATCTCCCCCCTTGTGGGGGAGATGCCCGGCAGGGCAGAGGGGGGCGCGAAGGAACGCAAACCCTGCAAAGGGATCACGACGTAATGTGGGCCCTCTTCCTCCGCGACATCCGCCTTTCCATCCGTGCCGGCGGCGGCGCGCTGGTCGGCGTCATCTTCTTTCTCGCCGTCATCGTCACCATACCGTTCGGCGTCGGGCCCGACCTCAATCTTCTGTCGCGCATCGGCCCGGCGATCCTGTGGATCGCGGCGCTGCTCGCCTGCCTGCTCGGGCTCGACCGGCTCTTCCAGGCCGACCGGGAGGACGGCTCGCTTGATCTTCTTGTCCTCAACGGCGACCGGCACATGCTGGCGCTGACGGTGCTGACGAAATGCCTGGCGCATTGGGCGGGCAGCGTGTTGCCGCTGGTTATCGCCGCTCCTTTGCTCGGCCTGTTCATGAACATGGAGCCGCTGGGCATCGGCGCCACGGCGCTGACGCTGCTCATCGGCACGCCGGCCATCACCTTCATCGGCGCGGCGGGTGCGGCGGTAGCCGTGGCGCTGCCGCGCGGCGGGCTGCTGATTTCGGTGCTGGTGCTGCCGCTCACCATTCCGGTGCTGATCTTCGGCGTTTCGGCAAGCTATGGCGCCGTCGCCGATCCGGCGCCGTTCCTGCAGCCCTTCCTCATTCTTGCCGCGCTGACATTGTTTCTTGCGGTGGTCGGGCCCCTGGCGGCGGCGCTGGCCCTGCGGCACGGGACGGACTGATGCGACAAGGACGTTCATTTCGCTGCGGCGCCGAGACAATTGCGGGAAATCCGCGGCGGGGCTAGACCAATCCACGAAAAGCGCGAGCGGTTTTTCCGTCAGGAATTGCGTCAGAACAAGGAAATGGAGCGGATCACTGTCTCTATCAGACGGTGAAACGCTCAGAGGAAAGACATGATCGAAACGACTGGCATGACGGAGAATGGGGAGCGGTCGACATGAGCGCGCACGCCCTGTTCGTCACCGCCGCCTATGCCATCACGGCGATCGTGTTGGCCGGGCTGATCGGCTGGATCCTGCTCGACCAGCGGGCGCGCAAGCGCGAGCTCGCGGCGCTGGAAGCAGCCGGTGTGCGCAGGCGTTCGGACAAATCCGGAGCGGCAAAGCCATGAGCACCGGGACCGAAGCTCCGGCGCCGCGCCGCCGCCTGTTCGTGCTTTTGCCGCTGCTGGTGTTCCTGGGGCTGGCGGGGCTGTTCCTGTCGCAGCTTCTGTCGGGCCGCGATGTTGCCGAGATCCCCTCGGCGCTGATCGGCCTGCCGGCGCCGCAGACCAGCTTGCCGCCGCTGGAAGGGGTGAACCTGCCAGGGCTCGATTCCAAAAGCTTTGCCGGCAAGGTGACGCTGGTCAATGTGTTCGCGTCCTGGTGCGCGCCGTGCCGCGAAGAGCATCCGGTTCTGCTTGGCCTGTCGCAGGACAAGCGCTTCACGCTTGCGGCGCTGAATTACAAGGACCAGCCGGAAAACGCCCGCCGCTTCCTCGGCGATCTCGGCAATCCCTATCAGGCCATCGGCGTCGATCCGGCCGGACGCGCGGCGATCGACTGGGGCGTGTATGGCGTGCCGGAAACCTTCGTCATCGGCAAGGACGGCAAGATCGCCTACAAGCATGTCGGGCCGCTGACACCCGACTCCGTGAGGACTTTGCTGTTGCCGCAGATCGAAAAGGCCTTGGCTGCGCCGGGTTGACGCCCCCTCATCCGGCCGCTTCGCCCCCGAGGGGAGAAGAGGTCGGCGCCGGCGCTTACCTGCTCCTCTCCTCTCGGGGAGAGGTCGGATTGCCCCGAATTGCCCTTCGCAATTCGGTTGGCGATCCGGGTGAGGGGGAATTGCCCTCGACCGAAAACGCTCAGCCGTAGATCTGCTTGCGGATCTGATAGAGCATCTCGGAACGGTCGGCGCGCAGATCGGCGAGATCGCGGCCGGACAGGTTCTCGATTTCGGCGACGAGGCGGTTGTACTGACGGCGCTTGGCGATGCTGGCGCGAGCGCGGGAAACAAGATTGTCGAACATGACAGGGTTCCTTTCATGCCGCACTGCTGCGGCCGGTTGTTCCTCCCTGACAATTGCGAGCATGACATAGGAATGGTGCGTTGCAAAAGAAAGATGTTGCAATGCACCATTGCAGCCAGCGCATAGCCGGTTAACCGCGGGCTAGCGGGCCCATGCATTCGGCATGGCGGCCTTTGGCGCGCGCTTCACGCAGTCTCATCCGTTTTGTCATACAAATTACAGGCCTGCCGTCTTGCCAGAATGACCGCGGGCTGGCTTGATCCGCCCGTCACCTGATGCCGGGAGGAAACGCATGGCGGCCGCTGACTATTACGAAATTCTCGATCCGCGCTTCGCGCGCCTGTTCAACGGCAGCGCGCAGGTGGAAAAGCTGTTCACCGGATGCCGTTGGGCGGAAGGGCCGGCCTGGTTCGCCGCCGGCCGCTATGTCGTCTGGTCCGACATCCCGAACAACCGCATGCTGCGCTATGACGAGACCGACGGCAGCGTCAGCGTGTTCCGCCAGCCCTCCGGCAATTCCAACGGCAACACGGTCGACCGGCAGGGCCGGCTGGTGACCTGCGAGCATTCCGGCCGCCGCGTCAGCCGCACGGAATTCGACGGCTCGATCAGCACCATCGCCGACAAATGGAAAGGCAAGCGGCTGAACTCGCCCAACGACGTGGTGGTGCGTTCCGACGGCTCGATCTGGTTCACCGATCCGAGCTACGGCATCGACACCGACTATGAAGGCGACAAGGCGGAAAGCGAGATCGGCGCCTGCAATGTCTACCGGGTCGATCCGGAGACCGGCGATGTCGAGGCCGTCATCACCGACATGGTGCGGCCGAACGGGCTCGCCTTCTCGCTGGACGAAAGCCTGCTCTATGTCGCCGACACCGGCCGCACGCATGGCGAGAAGAACCCGGCGCATATACGCGTCTTCACTGTCGGCAAGCACGGCAAGAAGGTTTCGGGCGGCAAGGTCTTCGCCGACTGTACCGCCGGCCTGTTCGACGGCTTCCGGCTCGATTCCGACGGGCGCATCTGGACAAGCGCTGCCGACGGTATCCATTGCTACGACCCGGACGGCACGCTGATCGGCAAGGTCAAGGTGCCGGAAGTGACCGCCAACTGCGTGTTCGGCGGCAACAAGCTGAACTGCCTCTACATCGCCGGCACCACCTCGCTCTACGTGGTGCGGCTGATGGTGAACGGGGCGAAGACTTATTGAGACTGCTCAAGGCGCTTCTCTGGCCTTTGCTCGCCTTTCTGCGCATTCCCGCAGCGCCCGCCGCGCTGCGGTTCCCGCAACCAACGCCATCCGCTTTGCCGGAGCGAATTGCCAAACCGTCGCCTGACGCCAACCGGCACAACCCAAGGGGAGGACATCATGCCATTCGTCAACATCCGCATCGTCAAGGAAGTGATCGCCGCCGATCCGGCCGGCAAGAAGGCTGACATCGCCAAGAAGGTAACTTCGGCCATCATGGAGGCCACCGGGCTTGGCAACAACGATGTCTGGGTGGTGTTCGAGGAGGTCAACGCCCGCGACTGGTATGTCGGCAAGACCGATGTCGAGACGCTGCGGAAGGGGTAGGCTACAGTTCGAGTGCCTGCGCGGTCCTTCGGCGAGGGGCAGAGGTATGGGCGCTCCCCTCGCGTTCGTCATCCTCGGGCTTGACCCGAGGATCCATTCCGTGACTTTCGACGTCGAGCGCGACGGTGCAGAATTCTATAATCGCCGCAACGCCTTAGCGTCACGGAATGGATCCTAGGGTCTGCGCCGCGTCGCTTCGCTCCTTGCTTCGCCCTAGGATGACGAGGCTATGTTGGCGCGAATAAATCTTGCGAACCCCTGCACCGCATCGCGCATCGCCTGGCGGTTCGCATTCTCCGCCAGAATAGCCTCCACCTCCCCTAGCTTCTTGCCCAGCAGCGCGATCTCCAGTGTCTCCTCATACATCGCGAACGACATCGTCCGCATGATCTCGGCGAGCGCCGCCCGCGCGTAGAGCGAGCGGGGCGAGGCGTGGACCAGCATTGCCGGCTTGCCCACGGCGGCGTCGCGCGAGACCAGCCAGTCGAGCGCGTTCTTCATGCCGCCGGGCACGCCATGCGCATATTCGGGGCAGGAGACGATGACGCCATCAGCGCGGGTGATCATCTCGATCAGGCGCGCCGCTTCGGGCGGCGTGCGCTCGCCCTCATCGTCGGGGTTGAAGATCGGCAGCCGGCCGAGCCCGTCATAGACCTGGACGCTACAGTCGTCAGGGGCATTGGCGGCCAGGGCGGCAAGCAGGGCCGAATTGGTCGACGCGGCGCGCAGGCTGCCCGATATGGCGATGATTTCGATCAAGGGAGACCGGACGAAGGGTTGAGTCGTCCCGGAAGCCTACCACATGGTCTGCCGGTAATCGTCGTCCAGCTCGCGGTCGATCTCGCCGGCGCTTTCGCTCAGCGCCAGCTGGTCGCGGATGATCTGGCCGAGCGTCGGCAACATCGCGCGGTCGTACCAGGTCTCGGGCTTCCAGAGATCGGAGCGCATGAAGGCCTTGGCGCAGTGCATGTAGGCGGCCTTGACGGTCACCACGATGACGCTCTGCGGCTCCTTGCCGTCGACCGCCAGGCGTTCGCGCAAGGTGGGATCGACGGTGATGCGGGCGTCGCCATTGACGCGCAGCGTCTCGTTCATGCCGGGGATCAGGAAGAGCAGCCCGACCGACGGGTTGCGGATGATGTTTTCCAGCGTGTCCAGCCGGTTGTTGCCGGGACGGTCTGGAATGGCGATGGTGTTGTTGTCGAGGATGGCGGTGAAGCCGGGCTTGTCGCCCTTGGGCGTCACGTCGGCATTGCCGGCGCCGTCGGAGGATCCGATCAGCACGAAGGGGCTCTTGCCGATGAAGGAGCGGCAATGGCCGTCGAGGCTCTTCAGTTCCTTCCGGATCGAACCGTCGGTCGGCCGAGGCGTCTTGTAGATCGTCCTCAGCTCGTCATGCGTGGTGAGGAATTCCATGTCGCCCCCTCTTATTCTGGCGCAATTCCGGACGGAAAACCGCGTCACACTTTTCCTGGAATTGCTTTAGTTCCCGGCCTTCTCTTCCTTGGCTTTTTCCTCGAGCGAGTGGCGCATGATCAGCGGCATCTGGCTGAAGGTGAACAGCAGGGTGATCGGAATCGTGCCCCAGACCTTGAAATATAGCCAGGTCGCCTCGGAGAAGTTGCGCCACATGACCTCGTTGAGCACGGCCAGGAACAGGAAGAAAAGGCCCCAGCGGAAGGTCAGCTTGCGCCAGCCCTCGGCATCGAGCTGGAAGGCGGAATCGAAGACGTAGCCGAGCAGCGAGCGGCCGAACAGCAGCCCGCCGAGCAGGGTTACGCCGAACAGCGAGTTGATGATCGTCGGCTTCATGAAAGCGAAGGTCTTGTCCTGCAGGTAAAGCGCCAGCGCGCCGAAGACGAAGACGACGATCGCCGAGACCAGCGGCATCAGCGGCAGGCTGCGCGTCAGCAGCCAGGAGACGCCGAGCGAAAGCGCGGTCGCGACCATGAAGAAGGCGGTGGCGATCAGGATCGGCTCGCCGAGATGGGCAAGCACCGGGAATTTTTCGGCCAGCCACTCGCCGCGGATGGTGGTGAAGAAGAACACCAGGCCCGGCCCCAGCTCGAGCAGGAATTTCAGGCCGGGGTTCATCGGCTTGCGGCGTGGATCGGACGGGTCGCGTTCGAGGATGTTCATAAAATTCCTTCTTGCGCATGATCTGGCCGAAAAGCAGGCGGCCTTCCAAGATCACGCCTTTGTTCAGGCGACGCCGGCGATCGCCCTGGCAAATTCGCTGGCCGAAAACGGTTCGAGGTCGTCGACCTGCTCGCCGACACCAATGAAATAGACAGGCAGCCGGTGCTTGGCGGCGATCGCCACCAGAATACCGCCGCGGGCCGTGCCGTCCAGCTTGGTCATCACCAGCCCGTTGACGCCGGCGACGTTGCGGAAGATCTCGACCTGGTTCAGCGCATTCTGGCCGGTGGTGGCGTCAACCGTCTGCAGCACCGTGTGCGGCGCCTCCGGGTCGAGTTTTCCGAGCACGCGCACGATCTTCTCCAGC
The DNA here is from genome assembly GCF_004963255.1 of Mesorhizobium sp. GTDB lineage: Bacteria > Pseudomonadota > Alphaproteobacteria > Rhizobiales > Rhizobiaceae > Mesorhizobium. Next base: position 44,891 of record NZ_SUGA01000016.1, read on the forward strand.
TCCGCCATCAGCTCGGTCTTGTTCTGCAGCCGGCCGGCCGTGTCGATGATCAAAACGTCGGAGCCGGCCTCCTTGGCCTTCTCGAAGGCGTCATAGGCGAGGCCCGCCGCGTCGGCGCCGAGCTTGGTGGCGATGACGGGCGATTTCGTGCGCTCACCCCAGATTTTCAGCTGCTCGATCGCGGCGGCGCGGAACGTGTCGCCGGCGGCCAGCATCACCTTGAGGCCGCCATCGGTGAGCTTGGCGGCCAATTTGCCGATGGTGGTGGTCTTGCCGGTGCCGTTGACGCCGACGACCAGGATGACATGCGGCTTGTGGCTGAGGTCGAGCTCGAGCGGTTTTGCCACCGGCGTCAGCACCTTCTCCACCTCCGCGGCCATCACGGTGCGGACCTCGGAGTCGGAGACGTCGCGGCCGTAACGGCTGGAGGCAAGCGAATCGGTGACGCGCAGCGCCGTCTCCACGCCGAGATCGGCGCGGATCAGCACGTCCTCCAGGTCCTGCAGCGTGTCCTCATCCAGCTTTCGCTTGGTGAAGACGCCGGCAATGTTGCCGGTGAGCTCGCGGGACGAGCGGGCGAGCCCTTCGCGCATGCGCTGGAACCAGGAGCGCCGAGGCGCCGGCTCCGGGACCTTTACCGGCTCGGCCTTCTGCTCGACCTTTTTCGAGACCGTCACCTTGCCGACGGAGGGGGATGGCGGCGACGGCACAGCCTCGGGCTCTGGTGCTATCTCGGCAAGGATCGGTTGCGGCTCGACGGGCGCGGGCTGCCGAATAGGAGGCGCGATTTCGGCTTCGGCTTCGGCAGATGGCTCTCGAGGCGCAACGCCAGCCTCTGCTGAGCTTGGCTCGATGGAGGGCACCTCGGCTGGCGGCACCTCGATCGGTGTCGGCGTCTCTGCGGGCGCTTCGCCGGGCGTCGGCACCTCCACAGGCGCAGGCTCAGGCAGCGGTTCAGGGCGCGAAGGCTCGATGTCCGGCTGAGCCGGCTCAGGGGCGGGCACTTCCTGCGGCGCAGGTTCTGGCGCCGGCGCGGGCAAGGGCTCGGGTTGTGCCGGCGGCACTTCCTCGGGGGCCGGCGGCTCGGGCTTCTCGGGCGCCGGTTGCGGCTCCTCCTCCGGCTCAGGCTGCGGCAGCGGTTCCGGCTCGGCGGGGATGATGGGCTCCGGCGTCGGCGGGATGCCCGGCGCAGGCTTGGCTTTCGGCTCTTCAGGGGGCGGCTGTGGCGCGGCCCCGCCGGCGCTTTCACCCCGCCCCGCCACTTCGTGGCGACCCTCCTCATCGAGGGGAGGGTGGGGTGCTGGCTCCTGCTCGCGCGCCAGAATCTCCGGCGCTGCTTGATCGGCCTCCGGCTTCAGCGCGTCCAGCTGATCCCATTTGATCGGCGGCAGCGGGGCCGTTTCATCGACGCGCTCCTCGACGACCTCTTTCTTGCCGAACGAAAATATCTTCTTGAAAAAACCAGCCATGCGTCTCGCAGTTTCTCAGGCGGCTTGCGCGGCAAGCGGAGCCGCAATCAGTCGGGCGCCGTCATGGCCGGTGATCACGGCATCGACGATCTCGCCGGGCGCGCCGGCGCCGATCGCGGCCAGCGTGAAACCTTCAGTGCGGCCGAGACCGTCGCGTTCGATCAGGATCGACTGCCGCGTGCCGGGGAGCGAGGTTAAATGACGGCGATAGGCGGCCTCGCCGGCGGCGCGCAGCCTTGCGGCGCGCGCCTTCACCACCTCGCGGCGGACCTGCGGCATGCGCGCCGCGGGCGTGCCTTCGCGCGGGCTGAACGGGAAAACGTGCAGATGTGTCAGCCCGCATTCCTCGACGATCCGTTCTGAATTCTCGAACATCGCCTCGGTCTCGGTCGGGAAGCCGGCGATAATGTCGGCGCCGAACACGATTTCAGGACGCAGCTTGCGCACGTCCTCGCAGAAGCGGATCGACTGGTCGCGCAGATGGCGGCGCTTCATGCGCTTCAGGATCATGTCGTCGCCCGATTGCAGCGACAGGTGGAGATGCGGCATCAGCCTCTGTTCAGTGGCGATGGCGTCGAGCAGGTCGTCGTCGGCCTCAATGGAATCGATCGAGGAGAGCCTGAGCCGCTTCACGTCGGGCACCTGGCGCAGGATAGTCTTCACCAGTTTGCCGAGCTTCGGGCTGCCCGGCAGGTCGGCGCCGAAGCTGGTCATGTCAACGCCGGAGAGCACGATCTCGGCATAGCCGTTGCCGGCAAGGCGCTTCACCTGCTCGACCACGGCGCCCATCGGTACGGAACGCGAATTGCCGCGGCCATAGGGGATGATGCAGAAGGTGCAGCGATGGTCGCAGCCGTTCTGCACCTGCACGAAGGCGCGCGCCCGGCCTTCGATGGCGTCGACCATGTGGCCTGCCGTCTCGCGCACCGAAAAGATGTCATTGACGCGCGCCTTCTCGGTGTCGTTGACGCCGAAATCGGGCAGCGCGCGGTAGGAGTTGGCCTTGAGCTTCTCCTCATTGCCAAGCACGAGGTCGACCTCGTCCATGGCGGTGAAGTTGTGCGGTTCGGTCTGCGCCGCGCAGCCAGTGACGATGATGCGGGCTGAAGGGTTCTCGCGGCGCGCCTTGCGAATCGCCTGCTTGGCCTGGCGCACCGCCTCCGCCGTGACGGCGCAGGTGTTGAAGATGACGGCGCCGCCCTGCAGCGCGCCGAGACCGGCGCTCTCGGCCTCGCGGCGCATCACTTCCGATTCATAGGTATTGAGGCGGCAGCCGAAGGTGACGACGTCGATACCGTTGGTGACCGCGCCTTTCTCAAGGGCGGACATCAGGCGGCGCTTTCGGTGTCGCGGGCCCAGGCGCCGGTCGACGGATCGAAGCTGCCGGAAAATTCCCATTCGGCGGCACCCGTCAGGATGACGTGGTCGTCGTCGCGCCATTCGACATGCAATTCGCCGCCGCCCGGCGTCAGCAGCGAGACGCTGCGGCCAGTGCGCCTGGTGCGCGCTGCTGCCACCACGGCGGCGCAGGCCGCCGAGCCGCAGGCCTTGGTAAGGCCGGCGCCGCGCTCCCAGGTGCGGATGATCATGGTTTGAGGCGACGTCACCTGGGCGATGGTGATGTTGGCGCGCTCGGGAAAGATCGGGTGGTTCTCGAGCAGCGGGCCGAAACGGTCGAGCTCGTAGGACCAGACGTCTTTGTCGACCCAGAAGATGGCGTGTGGGTTGCCCATAGACACGGCCGAGGGCGAATGCAGCACCGGCGCGTCGATCGGGCCGATCTGCAATTCGATCATGCGGGTGTCGCGGAACTCTTCCGCCAGCGGGATCTCCCGCCAGCCGAAGCGCGGCTTGCCCATGTCGACCGAGATCGTGCCGTCGGCGTGCTCCTGAGCATTCAAGATGCCGGCGCGGGTCTCGAAGGTGAAGCTCTTCTGGCCGGTCTCGGCAGCCAGAGCCTGGACGACACAGCGCGTGCCGTTGCCGCAGGCCTGCGCGCTGGTGCCGTCGGAATTCAGAATGTCGATATAATAGGCGGTGCCCGGCGTGCGCGCGTCATGGATCGCCATGATCTGGTCGAACTTGGTCGCGGCGTCGGCGTTCAGCGCGATCGCCGCGGCCGGCGTGACCCTGTCGGCACGGCCGCGCATATCGGCAACGATGATCTCGTTGCCGATGCCGTTCATCTTGGCGAAGGGGGCCGTGCCTGCCATTTACCCGGTCATTCCAATCCGTTTGGCCAATCCATTTGGCCGCTATATGGCGGAAACGGGCGGGAATTACCAGTCCGGCTCTTGTCTCGGTCACCGCGAAACGTCGCGTCGGCGACGACCTCGCGGTCGCGCCGCGACGACCAAGTGGTCGCGCTTAAGTTACCGCGAAGACGCCGAGCACGATCAGCAGGAAGATGATCAGCACGATGCCGATGAGGACGCGCGCTCCCGTGGCGGCGGCTCCGGCCAGCGCCGGCATGCCGAGCAGGCTGGCGGCAGCGGCAATGATGAGAAGAATGATGATCCACCTGATCATGGGAAGCTCCGAGCGAAATTGCGTCGCGAAACCAACGCTTTTCGCAGGTTTGGGTTCCTTCGTCAGATAGCCGGTATGTCCCAGACCTCACCAGGACGCATGGCGCGAAAACGCTCCGGCGGCAGGCCGTGCGCCTCAAGCGCCTCGGCCAGTTTTTGCGCCGGCTCCTCGACCGGCTCGTCGGTGAGGTGGAACGTGCCCCAGTGGCAGCCTGCGGCGTGAGCCGCGTTGCAGAGCTTCATGCCGAGAACGGCCTCCTCCGGATTCTGGTGCTGCGGCGCCATGAACCAACGCGGCTCATAGGCGCCGATCGGCAGGATGGCGAGGCGAAAGCCGCCATGCTTTTCTCCCATCAGCCGGTAATTGATGCCGTCATGGAAGCCGGTGTCGCCGGCGAAATAGATGTTGCCGCCCGCCGTTTCGATGACGAAGCCGGCCCAAAGCGCCATGCGGCGGTCGCGCCCGCCGCGCGCCGACCAATGATGCGCCGGCTCGACATGGATGGCGGCGACCCCTGTGTCGATCCTGTCGCCCCAATCATGCGCACTGAGCCGGATGCCGGGCACCGCGCGGTGGATGATGGCGTCGTTGCCGAGCGGCGTGATGATGCGCGCGTCGTGGGCCTCCTTTAGCCGCCTCAGCGTGGCGAGGTCGAGGTGGTCGTAGTGGTTGTGGCTGACCAGGACCAGGTCGATCGGCGGCAGGTCGGCAAAGGCGATGCCCGGCGCATTGACCCTTCTCGGGCCGGCGAAGGTGAAGGGCGAGGCGCGGTCCGACCAGACCGGATCGGTCAGAATATTCAGGCCGGCGGTCTGGATAAGCAATGAGGCGTGTCCGACCATTGTGAGCCTTAGCGCGCCGCCATCCACGCGACCCACCGGCTTCGCCTGCGGGTGAGGGCTCGGAACGGCGGCGGGCCATCTCGCCCGCTTGCCGCTGAATTGCCATCTGAGAAGATCGCCGAAGCGTCCCGGCGGCTTGCCGCCGGGGTTGAAGAACAAGGCACCGTCGAAATGATCGCTATGCGGGCCGCTGTAATAGCGGTTGGCGGTTCTTTTTCTCGCGGCCATTCTCACTCCGCCGGCTCGGTCTCTTCCTGAGATAAGGGTGCGCGGACCTGGCGCAAGCATTTTGCTGGCGAATGCCAATGGGCGGAGCCCGCTTCATCTAGGATCGGGAGCGAGGGGCGATCATCATGGTCATGAAGCGAACCGGGACACCGTGGATGAAGGCCGAGGATTTCGGCCGCTCGCTGCCGCTTGGGGTCGGCGTCAACCTGTTGGTCACCGACATGGCGGCGATGGAGGCCTTTTGCCGCGACGTGCTCGGTGCCCGGATCATCTATGCCGATGAGGATTTCGCGGCGATCGAACTGCTAGGCTCGGTCTTCATGCTGCATGCCGACCATTCCTATCTCGACCACCCGATGACCGGGGTTACTGCAGGCGCCGAAACACGCGGGGCCGGAATCGAACTGCGCCTTTACGGCGCCGACCCGGATCAAATCGAGAAAAAGGCGGCGGCGCTCGGCCACATCGTGCTGGCCGGCTCCATCGATAAGCCGCATGGCCTGCGCGAATGCTATATCGTTGGCCCGGATGGCTATGTATTCGTGCCAAGTGCCCGAACATAGCATTGATATTTCAATAGTTTAGACAATCGCTGCCAGCGACTCTCCGGCGCCGGACCCCGGCTGCGATAAATTTGCAACAGCAACTCCGAAAACCCTATTTTAACCATATCAGGTTGAAATTCTGCCACCTTCCCCATCTTGGTGAAGCGAAGATTACGCGGATGGGCTTCCCCCCGGCCGGATCCGACGGAGGTTTTGATGAATTTTTCGATGACCCGCCCCTTTTCGCGGAGCGGCCTTGTGGCCATCTCGCTGGCCGCGCTGGTTGCGAGCGGCTGCTCGACCTCGCGCTTCTCGTCGATGGACGACCAGCAGCCGGCGCCGCTGACGCCGGCTCCGTCCGGCACGGTGACGCAGAATCAACTGCCGCCGCCAGCCGCCCCCGGCACCACCGATCCGTCGCAATTTCCCACCGCGCCGAAGAACACCCAGGTCGCTTCGCTGCCGCCGGACGGCACCGCGCCCGCCGGCGCCACCGATCTCACCGCGGCCAGCGTCGCCGGCGTGTGGAACGTCAATGTCTCCGGGCAGAGCTGCAAGGTCGCGACGCCGCAGACCAAGTTCGGCGCCGGTTACCGCGCCGGTCCGCTGCACTGCCCGGCGCCGATCGACGGCATCAAGTCGTGGAATGTCGCCGGCAAGCAGCTGACGCTCTACGATGAAAATGGCGGCACGCTGGCCAGGCTCTATTCCTCGGGCGGCGAAAAGTTCGACGGCCAGACTTCCAATGGCCAGCCTATCTCGCTTACAAGGTAGGCTATGCTGATATTCAGGTGAGGCCGGCCTGCGAATGGCGGCTTCCTGCGCTTCCGGTGCTCACGTACGCTCCGCTCCGGTTCTCGGAACCCACCCTTCTCGGCTCGGCCTGACCTGAATCTCAACATAGCCTGGCGCCTCCCTGGAGCATTTTGCTCAAAGTAAATGATGTGAACCATGCACCTGCGTGACGGCCTCCAGACCCACGCGACCGTCAGGCAGCGCTACGACCATCTCGTCCAGAGCGGCGCTGTCGAGCGCGATCCGGCGCAGGAGCATATCGTCGCCGCGCTCGACCGGCTGATCGACGAGATCTCGGCCAAAAGGCTGGCGCAGAAATCGAGCGCGCTGGGCTGGCTGTTCGCGGCCAAGCGGCAGCCGCGCGAGCCCGTCAAAGGCCTCTACATCCATGGCAGCGTCGGTCGCGGCAAGACCATGCTGATGGACATGTTCTTCGAGCTGCTGCCGGTTCGCCGCAAGCGCCGCGTGCATTTCAACGACTTCATGGCCGATGTGCAGGACCGGATCCAGAAACACCGGCAGGCGCGCAAGGAAGGCACGGTCAAAGAGGACGACCCGATCCCGCCGGTCGCCCGGGCGCTCGCCGATCAAGCCTGGGTGCTGTGCTTCGACGAGTTCTCCGTCACCGACATCGCCGACGCCATGATCCTGTCGCGCCTGTTCTCGGCGTTGTTCGCCAATGGCGTGGTGCTGGTCGCCACCTCCAACGTGGCGCCGGAGAACCTTTATCGCGACGGGTTGAACCGCCAGCTCTTTCTGCCGTTCATCTCGCTGCTCGAGCGCAATGCGCATGTGATGACGCTGGATGCCGACAAGGACTACCGCCAGGAAAAGCTAAACCGCCAACCGGTCTATGTCACGCCGGATGACGCTGCGGCCGAGCGCGCGCTGGACGAGGCCTGGAAGGCGATGACGGATGGCCAGCCGACCGGCGAGGTAACGCTGACGCTGAAAGGCCGTCAGCTCATCGTGCCGCGCGCCGCCGGCGACGCGGCGCGTTTTTCCTTCGCCGACCTTTGCGAAAAGCCGCTCGGCGCGCGCGACTATCTGGCCATCGCCGGCCGCTTCTCGACCGTCTTCATCGACCATGTGCCGGTGCTGGGCGAAGGCAAGCGCAACGAGGCCAAGCGCTTCATCCTTCTGATCGACACGCTCTACGACCACCACATGCGGCTGGTGATGAGCGCCGCTGCGGCGCCGAAAGGGCTCTACACGGCCAAACGCGGCACGGAAGTGTTCGAATTCGAGCGCACCGCCTCGCGCCTGGTCGAAATGCAGAGCCGTGACTGGCTCGATGATTGGGCGGAACGGCGGGAGGTGGCGCCGGTGGCGAAGGCAAGGCAGGCGCAGGTATAGCTGCAGCCGGCCGTCGCAGCGCAGGCCGGCAGCGTCAGAAACCAAGCCGTTAATTCACAAGGGCGTCATCGCCGGGATGAGGCCTTCTGATTTCCACGTTCATTGTATAAGTTCGCGTCAGTCGTCTCAGGAACTTTGACGTTTACGTAATTCCCAAAGCATCTAACCGATTGAAAACACTGGGATCAAAATAATCATTTGAATTTTTCTTTGGCCGGCGCTAATGGGTGCGGCGAAATCTCGCGGCTTCCCGCATCCTTTCGGCCTCCCCGGCCCCGTCACGGCACCGTCACAGACAAAGGGAAAACATCCTCACATGGCACGCAACAAGATAGCGCTCATCGGCTCGGGCATGATCGGCGGCACGCTAGCCCATATGATCGGCCTCAAGGATCTCGGCGACGTGGTGCTGTTCGACATCGCCGAGGGCATTCCGCAGGGCAAGGGCCTCGACATCGCGCAGTCTTCCCCCGTCGACGGTTTCGACTCCCGGCTGACCGGCGTCAACGACTATGCCGGCATCGAGGGCGCGGATGTCTGCATCGTCACCGCCGGCGTGCCGCGCAAGCCGGGCATGAGCCGCGACGACCTTCTCGGCATCAACCTCAAGGTCATGGAGCAGGTCGGCGCGGGTCTCAAGAAATACGCGCCGAAGGCCTTCGTCATCTGCATCACCAACCCGCTCGACGCGATGGTCTGGGCGCTGCAGAAGTTCTCCGGCCTGCCGACCAGTCATGTCGTCGGCATGGCCGGCGTGCTCGACAGTGCCCGCTTCCGCTACTTCCTGGCCGAGGAGTTCAAGGTCTCGGTCGAGGACGTCACCGCTTTCGTGCTCGGCGGTCATGGCGACTCGATGGTGCCGATGATCCGCTATTCGACGGTCGCCGGCATCCCGCTGCCGGATCTCGTCAAGATGGGCTGGACCTCGAAGGAGAAGCTCGACCAGATCGTGCAGCGCACCCGCGACGGCGGCGCCGAGATCGTCGGCCTGTTGAAGACCGGCTCGGCCTATTACGCGCCGGCGGCCTCGGCGATCGCCATGGCCGAATCCTACCTCAAAGACAAGAAGCGCGTGCTGCCCTGCGCCGCCCACCTTTCCGGCCAGTATGGCGTCAGGGGAACCTATGTCGGCGTTCCCGTGGTGATCGGCGCCGGCGGCGTCGAGCGCGTCATCGAGATCGACCTGTCGAAGGCAGAGCAGAAGATGTTCGACAATTCGGTCGCGGCCGTCCAGGGCCTAACCGAGGCCTGCACCAAGATCGCCCCGCATCTCGCCAGCAAGTAATCTCGCCGGCAAAGCAATCGTCCTCCCCGGAGATCAATCGCATGAACATCCATGAGTATCAGGCCAAGGCGCTGCTGAAGACGTTCGGCGCGCCAGTGGCAAGCGGTGTCCCGGTGTTCAAGGCCAGCGAGGCGGAAGCCGCCGCAAAGGCGCTGCCCGGCCCGCTCTATGTCGTGAAGAGCCAGATCCATGCCGGCGGCCGCGGCAAGGGCAAGTTCAAGGAGCTCGGCCCCGACGCCAAGGGTGGCGTGCGGCTGGCGAAGTCGGCGGCCGAAGTCGTCGCCAACGCCAACGAGATGCTCGGCCACACGCTGGTCACCAAGCAGACCGGGCCGGCCGGCAAGCAGGTCAACCGCCTCTATATCGAGGACGGCGCCGACATCGCCCGCGAGCTCTATCTGTCGATCCTGGTCGACCGCTCGGTCGGCCGTATCGCCTTCGTCGTCTCGACCGAAGGCGGCATGGACATCGAGACGGTCGCGCATGACACGCCGGAAAAGATCGTCACCGTCGCCATCGACCCGGAAAAGGGCGTGAGCGCCGAAGACGTGAAGACACTCAACGCCGCGCTGAAGCTCGACGGCGATGCGGCCAAGGACGGCGCATCGCTGTTCCCGATCCTCTACAAGGCCTTTGTCGAGAAGGACATGAGCCTGCTCGAGGTCAACCCGCTGATCGTCATGAAGGACGGGCACCTGCGTGTGCTCGACGCCAAAGTGTCGTTCGACAACAACGCATTGTTCCGCCACTCGGACGTGATGGAACTCCGCGACACCACCGAAGAGGACGAGAAGGAGATCGAGGCGTCCAAATACGACCTCGCCTATGTCGCGCTCGACGGCAATATCGGCTGCATGGTCAACGGCGCCGGCCTTGCCATGGCGACGATGGATATCATCAAGCTCTATGGCGCTGAGCCGGCTAACTTTCTCGACGTCGGCGGCGGCGCTTCGAAGGAAAAGGTCACCGCGGCGTTCAAGATCATCACCAAGGATCCGGCGGTCGAGGGCATCCTGATCAACATCTTCGGCGGCATCATGAAGTGCGACGTCATCGCCGAGGGCGTGATCGCCGCGGTCAAGGAAGTCGGGCTGAAGGTGCCGCTGGTGGTGCGTCTCGAAGGCACCAATGCCGAGCTCGGCAAGAAGATCATCAACGACAGCGGCCTCAACGTCGTCTCGGCCGACGACCTCGACGACGCGGCCAAGAAGATCGTCAAGGCGGTGAAGGGCTAAAGCGGATGCCTCCGCGCAAGATAAACCTGATCGAGGCGGCGGATCAGAAGATCGCCAAGGTCTTCGATCCGCATATCGCCGGCGATGTCAATGACAGCCAGGCGAAGGTCGCCAAGTTCGGCGAGGTCTTCGACTGGCATGCGCATGAGCATGAGGACGAGGCTTTCCTGGTGCTGCGCGGCAGGATCGCCATCGACTTCCGCGACGGGCCGGTCGAGCTCGGTGAGGGCGACTTCATCGTCGTGCCGCGCGGCGTCGAGCACCGGCCGCGCTCGCTGACCAAGGAGCCCGTCGTACTGATGTTCGAGCCGGCGACGACGCTGAACACCGGCAACGCCCAGAGTGACCTCACCGTCACCGACCTGAAGCGGCTGTAACTTGCGATGACCACACAGCTACACATATACTGTGTGGAATTGCAGGAGAAGTGACATGAAAAATATCACCCTGGCCGTCGAGGAAGCCATTCTGGAACAGGTCAAGCTGACGGCGGCCGAACAGCGGACGACGGTCAACGGAATGGTGCGGGAGTTTTTTGCCGAGGTGGCGGCAAAACGGCAGGCGAAGGACGAGGCACGGCAGGCGCTTCTGCGGCTTGCGCGCGAGGCGGCGGGAGATATGGGCAGCAAGAGTTGGAACAGGGAGGCTCTCTATGATCGCTGAGTGCTTCCTCGACACAAACGTTCTGGTTTATGCGGCCATCGGGCACAAATCCGAGCGCGCCAAGTATGAACGCGCCGTGGAGCTGATTGCCAAGGAAGACTACTCGACCTCCGCACAGGTGCTGCAGGAGTTTTACGTGAACGTGACCAAACGTGCCGACGTCGTGCTGGCGCCGGCCAAGGCGGCCGAATGGGTCGCCGCGATATCCATGAAGCCTTGCCAGGATTTGGACAGCGCGGTGGTCATGCGCGGCATCGAGAATGCGCAGCGGTATCGGATTTCCTACTGGGATGGCGCAATTATTGCCGCCGCCGAGCGCCTTGGCGTCAAGAAACTGTACACCGAAGATCTCAGCCATGGGCAAACCTATGGCTCCGTGGTCGCCATCAACCCTTTCCGCACCCATTGAGCCATGAACGCGTCGTCCTTCTCTTCCCTCTCGGATGGTCACCAACGCCTGCAGGCGCTGGTCGGCGCATGGCGCGGCGAGGAAGAAGTGGCGGCGACGCAATGGACCGATGCCGGCACGGCGACTGCGGAAGTCCTGGCCGAGGCTGAGTTCGGCGGCCTGTTCGTGGTGCAGCGCTATCGCCAGCGCCGCGACGGCACCGTCTCGTTCGGCGCGCATAATGTGTTCGGCTTCGACCAGCAGAACGGCCTCGTCACCCTGCATCAGTTCGACTCGATGGGGTTCGTGCCGATGTCACCGGCCGCGGGCACGTGGAACAGTGGCGAACTGGCGCTGGAACGGTCGTCGCCGCGCGGCTCGGCTCGCGTGACCTACAATTTTGACGACATCGATACCTATCGCATGAAACTTCAGTTCAAGCCCACGAGCGGCAATGCTTGGCAAGACATGGTGAGCGGGCTCTACCGGCGCGTCTCGCCTTCCACGATCAACGGTTTTTAGAAAAGGGCCGCGATGTCCATTCTCGTCGACAAGAATACCAAGGTGCTGGTTCAGGGTCTGACCGGCAAGACCGGCACGTTCCACACCGAGCAGGCGCTGGCCTATCACGGCACCAAGATGGTGGGCGGCATTCATCCCAAGAAGGGCGGCGAGACCTGGACGGGCTCGAAGGGTGAGACCCTGCCGATCTTCGCCACGGTGGCCGAGGGCAAGGCAAGGACCGGCGCAAACGCCTCGGTCATCTATGTGCCGCCGGCGGGCGCCGGTGAAGCCATCATCGAGGCGATCGAGGCCGAGATCCCGCTCATCGTCTGCATCACCGAGGGCATCCCGGTGATGGACATGGTCAAGGTCAAGGCGCGGCTCGACCGCTCCACTTCGCGGCTGATCGGCCCGAACTGCCCTGGCGTGCTGACGCCCGACGAGTGCAAGATCGGCATCATGCCCGGCAACATCTTCCGCAAGGGCTCGGTGGGCGTTGTTTCGCGCTCGGGAACACTTACCTATGAGGCAGTCTTCCAGACCACCAATGTCGGCCTCGGCCAGACAACGGCGGTTGGCATCGGCGGCGACCCGGTCAAGGGCACCGAGTTCATCGATGTGCTGGAGATGTTCCTCGCCGACGACGAGACCAAGTCGATCATCATGATCGGCGAGATCGGCGGCTCGGCCGAGGAAGACGCCGCGCAGTTCCTCAAGGACGAAGCCAAGCGCGGCCGCAAGAAACCGATGGCGGGCTTCATCGCCGGGCGCACGGCGCCGGCCGGGCGCACCATGGGCCATGCGGGCGCGGTGATCTCGGGCGGCAAGGGCGGCGCGGAAGACAAGATCGCGGCGATGGAATCGGCCGGCATCAAGGTTTCGCCGTCGCCGGCGCGGCTCGGCACGACGCTGGTCGAGGCGATCAAAGGTTAAGGGAGTAGGGGAGTAAGGGAGTAGGGCAGTAGGGAAAGACAGGCGCCGGACAGCCCTACTCCCCTACTGCCTTACTCCCCTACTCCCCTCCAACTAAGGAGACGGAGCCAGGCTCCGCAGACGAAAATGGCAAGACAAGATCAGGCCAACGACCAATTCTCGCTCACCTCATTCCTCTATGGCGGCAACGCCGACTACATCGACGCGCTCTACGCCGCCTATGAGGACGATCCGGCTTCGGTCGACCCGGAGTGGCAGGATTTCTTCGCGGCGCTGAAGGACGACGCGGGCGACGTCCGCAAGAACGCCAAGGGCGCCTCCTGGGCAAAACCCTCTTGGCCGATGACGGCCAATGGCGAGCTGGTCTCGGCGCTCGACGGCAATTGGGGCCTGGTCGAAAAGGCGATCGAAAAAAAGGTGAAGGAAAAGGCGGTCGTCAACGGCGCCGTGCTTTCCGACGCCGATGTGCATCAGGCGACGCGCGATTCGGTGCGCGCCATCATGATGATCCGCGCCTACCGCATGCGCGGCCATCTGCACGCCAATCTTGATCCGCTCGGCATCGCCAAGCCGCTCGAGGACTACAACGAGCTGTCGCCGGAGAATTACGGTTTTACCGAAGCCGATTACGACCGGCCGATCTTCCTCGACAATGTGCTGGGCCTGGAATTCGGCACCATCCGGCAGATGCTGGACATCCTGACCCGCACCTATTGCTCGACCCTTGGCGTCGAGTTCATGCACATCTCCGACCCGGAAGAGAAGGCCTGGATCCAGGCGCGCATCGAAGGCGCCGATAAGGAGATCACCTTCACTGCCACCGGCAAGAAGGCGATCCTGTCCAAGCTGATCGAGGCCGAGGGGTTCGAGCAGTATATCGACGTCAAGTACAAGGGCACCAAGCGCTTCGGCCTCGACGGCGGCGAGTCGCTGATCCCGGCGCTGGAGCAGATCGTCAAGCGCGGCGGCCAACTCGGCCTCAAGGAAATCGTGCTCGGCATGGCGCATCGCGGCCGCCTCAACGTGCTTTCCCAGGTGATGGCCAAGCCCCACCGCGCCATCTTCCACGAATTCAAGGGCGGCTCCGCCGCCCCGGACGAGGTCGAGGGCTCGGGCGACGTGAAGTACCATCTCGGCGCCTCGTCGGACCGCGAGTTCGACGGCAACAAGGTGCATCTGTCGCTGACGGCCAATCCCTCGCATCTGGAAATCGTCGATCCGGTGGTGATGGGCAAGGCGCGCGCCAAGCAGGACCAGCTTTCCGGCCGCGAGCGTGGCGAGGTCGTGCCGCTGTCGGAGCGCGCCAAGGTGATGCCGCTGCTTCTCCATGGCGACGCCGCCTTCGCCGGCCAGGGCGTGATCGCCGAAATCCTCGGCCTTTCGGGCCTGCGCGGCCATCGCGTCGCCGGCACGCTGCACGTCATCATCAACAACCAGATCGGCTTCACCACCAATCCGCGCTTCTCGCGCTCCTCGCCCTATCCGTCGGATGTGGCCAAGATGATCGAGGCGCCGATCTTCCACGTCAATGGCGACGATCCGGAAGCCGTGGTGCACGCCGCGAAGGTCGCGACCGAGTTCCGCATGAAGTTCCACAAGCCGGTGGTCGTGGACATGTTCTGCTATCGCCGCTTCGGCCACAATGAGGGCGACGAGCCGGCCTTCACCCAGCCGATCATGTATCGCAACATCCGCACCCACAAGACGGTGGTGCAGATCTATGCCGACCGGCTGATCGCGGAAGGCCACGTCACCCAGGCCGAGGTCGACAAGATGCGGGCCGACTGGCGCGCGCATCTGGAAGCCGAATGGGAAGTCGGCCAGAGCTACAAGCCCAACAAGGCCGACTGGCTGGATGGCGCGTGGTCTGGCCTGCGCACCGCCGACAACCAGGATGAACAACGGCGCGGCAAGACAGCCGTGCCGGTGCGCACGTTGAAGGAGATCGGCAAGAAGCTGACCGAGGTGCCGAAGGATTTCGAGGCGCACAAGACGATCCTGCGCTTCCTCGAGAACCGCCGCCAGGCGATCGAATCCGGCGAAGGCATCGACTGGTCGACGGCCGAGGCGCTGGCCTTCGGCGCCATCCTGCTCGACGGCAATCCGATCCGCCTGTCGGGCCAGGATTCGGAGCGCGGCACCTTCTCGCAGCGCCATTCGGTGCTTTACGACCAGCGCGACGAGACCCGCTACATCCCGCTCAACAACCTCTCGGCGGCGCAGGCCGGCTACGAAGTCATCAACTCGATGCTGTCGGAAGAGGCGGTGCTGGGCTTCGAATATGGCTACAGCCTGGCCGAGCCGAAGGCGCTGACGCTCTGGGAAGCGCAGTTCGGCGATTTTGCCAACGGCGCCCAGGTGGTGTTCGACCAGTTCATCTCGTCGGGCGAGCGCAAGTGGCTCAGAATGTCGGGCCTCGTCTGCCTGCTGCCGCATGGCTATGAGGGCCAGGGGCCGGAGCATTCATCCGCCCGCCTCGAGCGCTTCCTGCAGCTCTGCGCGGAAGACAACATGCAGGTCGCCAACGTCACCACGCCGGCCAATTATTTCCACATCCTGCGCCGGCAGTTGAAGCGCGACTTCCGCAAGCCGCTAATCCTGATGACGCCGAAGTCGCTGCTGCGTCACAAGCGGGCGGTGTCGACGCTGTCGGAGATTTCGGGCGAGAGCTCGTTCCACCGGCTGCTGTGGGACGATGCGCAGCTCTTGGCCGACCAGCCGATCAAGCTGGTGAAGGACTCCAAGATCCGCCGTGTCGTGCTGTGCTCGGGCAAGGTCTATTACGACCTCTATGAGGAGCGCGAGAAGCGCGGCATCAACGACATTTATCTGCTGCGCGTCGAACAGCTCTATCCGTTCCCGGCCAAGGCGCTGATCACCGAGCTGTCGCGTTTCCGCAATGCCGAGATGGTGTGGTGCCAGGAGGAGCCCAAGAATATGGGCGCCTGGTCGTTCATCGACCCCTATCTCGAATGGGTGCTGGCGCATATCGACGCCAAGCATCAGCGGGTGCGCTACACCGGGCGGCCAGCCTCGGCCTCGCCGGCAACCGGCCTGATGTCGAAGCATCTCAGCCAGCTCGCCGCGCTGCTCGACGACGCTCTCGGCGAATAACCGGACGAAACAGACCTCAAGAAGACAAGAGAACGGACAGGCACAATGGCTACCGAAATCCGCGTCCCCACTCTGGGTGAATCCGTCACCGAGGCGACCGTCGGCAAGTGGTTCAAGAAGGTCGGCGACGCGATCGCCGCCGATGAGCCCCTGGTCGAGCTCGAAACCGACAAGGTGACGGTGGAAGTGCCCGCCGCGGGCGCCGGGACGCTCTCCGAGATCACCGTCAAGGAAGGCGAGACGGTCAATGTCGGCGCGCTGCTCGGCTCGATTTCGGCGGGCGGCGCGGCCCCGGCCACGAAGCCGCAGGCGGTGGCCCAGGCTTCCAGCCCGGACGCCGCGTCCTCGGTCAAGCAGGCCGCCGCCGAGACCGCCAAGGTCGCCGGCGACGCCGGCCCTATCGAGCCGCGCACCATGCCGCCGGCGCCGGCCGCGGCCAAGCTGATCGCTGAGAACAACCTCTCGGTCGACCAGCTCTCCGGTTCGGGCAAGCGTGGCCAGGTGCTGAAGGGCGACGTGCTCGACGCCATCGCCAAGGGCGCGCCCTCGCAGCCTGCCGAGACGCCGAAGGCGGCACCCGCGCCTGCCGTTGCCCGCGCGCCGTCCTCGGCCGAGGATGCGCCGCGCGAGGAGCGCGTGCGCATGACCAAGCTGCGCCAGACCATCGCGCGCCGCTTGAAGGAGGCGCAGTCGACCGCAGCCATGCTCACCACCTTCAACGAGGTGGATATGAGCGCGGTGATGGCGCTCAGGGCCAAGTACAAGGACGTGTTCGAGAAGAAGCATGGCGTGAAGCTCGGCTTCATGGGCTTCTTCACCAAGGCGGTGACGCATGCGTTGAAGGAGATCCCGGCGGTCAATGCCGAGATCGACGGCACCGACATCATCTACAAGAACTTCGCCCATGTCGGCGTCGCCGTCGGCACCGACAAGGGCCTGGTGGTGCCGGTGGTGCGCGACGCCGACCAGATGTCGATCGCCGAGATCGAAAAGGAGATCGGACGCCTCGGCCTCGCCGCGCGCGACGGCAAGCTCTCGGTCGCGGACATGCAGGGCGGCACCTTCACCATCTCCAATGGCGGCGTCTACGGGTCGCTGATGTCAACGCCGATCCTGAATGCGCCGCAATCGGGCATTCTCGGCATGCACAAGATACAGGACCGGCCGATGGTGGTCGGCGGCCAGATCGTCATCCGCCCGATGATGTATCTGGCGCTCAGCTACGACCACCGCATCGTCGACGGCAAGGAAGCCGTGACCTTCCTGGTGCGCGTCAAGGAAAGCCTGGAGGATCCCGAGCGCCTGGTGCTCGATCTCTAAAGGTGGCTCATGACGGCTCGCGGCCGGAGCGGCGAATGAAAGCCCGTCTGCTCGGTGCCGCGAAACCGGTCGCCCTCGCAGCCGGCGTGACTCTCGTGGCTTCCGCAGCCCAGGCCGCATGCCCGATTCAGCTCGCCGTCTATGGCGAGGCCCGGAGTGGCGCCGAGATCGACTTCACCCCGGCCGGCAGCTCGGCGACGGTCACCAACGCCTTCCGCATGATCCTCGACAACAATGTCGTGCTCGACGGCATCGCCATGTGGACGGAGGGCAGCGCAGCACGACCGCATGGCTCGCTGATGTACAAATGCCCGACAGGCGATGTCACCGGCGAGGAGCTTGCCGCCTGCACGGTCTGGGAGGGGGTCATCTACAGCGCGGACGAGAAGGGTGGCGTCGGCCTGCTCCCGGCCGAGGGCGTCGACGCGCCGAAGAGCCTGATCTTTCCCGATCTCGGGCCGTCGCTGGAGATGTCGGCGGCTTACGGTCCCGCCGGCTTCTCCAAGGTGCCGTGGGACATCTTCGTGCTGAAAGGCTGCCAGGAATGAGTGCGGACAAGAAAACACTGCTGGTCACCGGCGGCAGCCGCGGCATTGGTGCCGCCATATGCCGGCAGGCGAACCGTGCCGGCTACCGGGTGGCGGTGAATTTTGTCTCCAACCAGGTCGCGGCAGACGCGCTGGTTGCCGAGCTAAAATCGACTGGCGGCGATGCCTTAGCGGTCAAGGGCGATGTCGGCAACGAGACCGATGTCCTAGCGATGTTCGAAGCGGTGGACCGGGCCTTCGGCCGGCTCGACGCCTTCGTCAACAATGCCGGCATCGTCGATCTCAAGGCGCGGGTCGACGAGATGAGTGTCGAGCGACTGGAGCGCATGATGCGCATCAACGTCGTCGGCTCGTTCCTGTGCGCGCGTGAAGCAGTGAAGCGCATGTCGACGCGGCATGGCGGCAAGGGTGGGGCCATCGTCAACATCTCGTCCGCTGCGGCCAGGCTCGGCTCGCCGGGCGAATATGTCGACTACGCCGCCTCCAAGGGCGCGATCGATACGCTGACGATCGGGCTCGCGCGTGAAGTCGCGCTCGAAGGAATTCGCGTCAATGCCGTCAGCCCCGGCATCACCGAGACCGAAATCCATGCCTCGGGCGGGCAGCCGGACCGCGTGGCGCGGATGCAGGATATGCTGCCGATGAAACGCGCCGGCACGGCGGACGAAGTCGCCAGCGCGGTTCTCTATCTTCTGTCGGACGCGGCCTCCTATATAACGGGCGCGATCCTGAATGTGAGCGGCGGCCGCTAAAGGCCGGATAAGAAGGATTCTATCATGGCTTATGACGTCGTAATCATCGGATCGGGACCGGGCGGCTATGTCTGCGCCATCAAGGCGGCGCAGCTCGGGCTGAAGACGGCGGTGGTCGAGAAGAACGCCACCTTCGGCGGCACCTGCCTCAACATCGGCTGCATCCCGTCGAAGGCGCTGCTCCACGCCTCCGAGATGTTCGCCGAGGCTGGCCATGCCTTCGATACGCTGGGCGTCGAGATACCGGCGCCGAAGCTCAATCTCAAGAAGATGATGGCGCATAAGGACATGACGGTGGCGTCCAACGTCAACGGCGTCGCCTTCCTGTTCAAGAAGAACAAGATCGATTCCTTCCGCGGCACCGGCAAGATCGGCGGCGCCGGCAAGCTTTCGGTGACCGGCGAGGACGGCAAGGTCGAGGAGATCGAGACTCGGAATATCGTCATCGCCACGGGCTCGGATGTCGCCGGCATTCCGGGCGTCAAGGTCGATTTCGACGAGAAGGTGATCGTGTCCTCCACCGGCGCGCTGTCGCTGGCCAAGGTGCCGGAGCGTCTCGTGGTGGTCGGGGGCGGTGTCATCGGGCTGGAGCTCGGCTCGGTGTGGGCAAGGCTGGGCGCCAAGGTCACGGTCGTCGAGTTCCTCGACAACATCCTGGGCGGCATGGACGGTGAGGTATCGAAGCAGTTCCAGCGGCTGCTCACCAAGCAGGGTTTCGAGTTCAGGCTAGGGGCCAAGGTCACGGGTGTGGCCAAGGCCAAGAAGGGCGCGACCGTGACCTTCGAGCCGGTCAAGGGCGGTGCCGCTGAGACGATCGAGGCGGACGTGGTGCTGGTCGCCACCGGACGCCGCCCCTATGCCGACAGCCTGGGGCTGAAGGAAGCCGGCGTGGAGATGGACGAGCGCGGCCGGGTCAAGACCGACGGGCATCTCAGGACCAATGTCCCCGGCATCTATGCCATCGGCGACGTGATCGCCGGGCCGATGCTGGCGCACAAGGCCGAGGACGAGGGCGTCGCGGTGGCCGAGACGATCGCCGGCCAGGCCGGCCATGTGAACTACGACGTCATCCCGAGCGTCGTCTACACCAGCCCGGAGATCGCCTCGGTCGGCAAGACCGAGGAGGAGTTGAAGAAGGCCGGCATCGACTACAAGGTCGGCAAATTCCCGTTCAGCGCCAATGGCCGCGCGCGCGCCATGCTCCACACCGACGGCTTCGTGAAGATCCTGGCCGACAAGGCCAGCGACCGCGTGCTCGGCGTCCACATCGTCGGCTTCGGGGCCGGCGAGATGATCCACGAGGCCGCGGTGCTGATGGAATTCGGCGGTTCCTCGGAAGACCTCGCCCGCACCTGCCACGCGCATCCGACTATGTCGGAGGCGGTGAAGGAAGCGGCGCTGGCAACCTTCTTCAAGCCCATTCATATCTAGGGCGTCATCCCGAATACGCGCGTCAGCGTTCGGTGAGGCTCATCTCGCAAGGTTCGCCTAAAACGCGTTGCGATCTTTCAGATTCGCTCCATGCGCTTTAGGTTCCTGGTTCGACGCATGTCTTTATCCCGAAACCGGTTCCCACTTTCGGGAGACATGCTCTAGGGAGATACCGCGTGTCCAAAGGCTCCGATCTGCTTGTTGCCGCCCTCGAGAATGAAGGCGTGGACCGCATCTTCGGCATACCGGGCGAGGAGAATCTCGACGTCGTCGAATCCATTCGCAAATCCTCGATCGAGCTGATCCTGACCCGTCATGAGCAAGCGGCCGCGTTCATGGCCGCCACTCACGGCCGGCTCACCGGCAGGCCCGGCGTCTGCATCACCACACTTGGCCCGGGCGCCTTGAACCTGACCACAGGCGCGGCTTACGCGCTGCTCGGGGCCATGCCCATGGTCATGATCACCGGACAAAAGGGCGTCAGGTCCTCCAGGCAGGCCCGGTTCCAGATCGTCGACGTCGTCGCGGCGATGAAACCCCTGACCAAGCTGTCGCGTCAGATCGTTTCGCCCAGGATGATCCCGGGCGTGGTGCGCGAGGCTTTCCGTGTGGCCGGCGAGGAGCGTCCGGGACCGGTGCATCTGGAGCTGCCCGAAGACATCGCGGCGGAGGAATGCGACGCGGTGGCGCCGATTCCGCCGCACCCGGTCGAGCTGCCGCTGGCGAGCCCGCTTGCGCTCGACCGCGCCGCCAAGATGATCATCGAGGCCGAGCGGCCGCTGGCGATGATGGGCGCCGCTGCCTCGCGGCCGCGCTCGACCTCGGACCTCGCCCAGTTCGTTCTGCGGACCGGCATTCCTTATTTCACCACCCAGATGGGCAAGGGGACGGTGCCGGGCGGGACCGAGCTCTATATGGGCACGGCCGCGCTGTCCGAGCGCGACTATGTGCACGAGGCGATCGAGCGGGCGGATCTCATCATCACGATCGGCCACGACACGGTCGAGAAGCCGCCCTTCATCATGGGCGCCGACGGTCCGAAGGTCATCCATGTCGGCTACCAGCCGGCCACTGTCGAACAGGTCTATTTCCCGCAAACCGAGGTGATCGGCGATATCGGCGCGTCGCTCAGGCTGTTGGCCGACCGCCTAGAAGGCAGCATTCCCAACGCACAGGCACTGCTGCCGCTACGCGAGGGGATATTGAGCCGCATCGCGGCGCGCGACACCGAGGACCGCTTCACGCCGCAGCGCCTGGTGCATGACGTGCGCGCGGTCATGCCGGCCGACGGCATCCTGGCGCTCGACAACGGCATGTACAAGATCTGGTTCGCGCGCAACTACCGCACGCGCGTCGCCAACACGCTGCTGCTCGACAATGCGCTGGCCACGATGGGCGCCGGCCTGCCGTCGGCGATGACGGCGGCGATGCTTTTTCCAGAACGCCGCGTCATGGCGGTTTGCGGCGATGGCGGCTTCATGATGAACAGCCAGGAGCTGGAAACCGCCGTCAGGCTGAAGCTCAACCTCGTGGTCCTGATCATCGAGGACCATGCCTACGGCATGATCCGCTGGAAGCAGGCGGTCGACGACTTTCCCGATTTCGGCATGACCTTCGGGAATCCCGATTTCGTCCGCTATGCCGAAGCCTATGGCGCCAAGGGCGCCAGGGTAGGTGCCATCGCCGAGCTGAGACCGGCCCTGGAGCAGGCCTTTGCCGCGGGCGGCGTCAATCTCGTCGTCGTTCCGATCGACTATTCGGAGAATGAACGGGTCCTGGTCGAAGAGCTGCGCCATCGGCTGCCCTGGCCGGCCAGTCCCATGCCGGATGAATAGAAGCGGCTGAATTCAGGTCGTATCGAGCCGAATTCACCGGTTCACGCTTTTCGGCATCATGCTCCAGAGCAATTCCGGATAGTGCGACGGCGTTTTCCGAAAGTGGAGACAGCGGCACAAAACAAAACGGCCCGCCTTTCGGCGGGCCGTTCGGTTTCAAGCTGCAAGCCCAATTTACTGAGCCGGTGCCGGGGCTGGCGCAGGGGCGGGTGCAGGAGCTGGCGCCGGAGCCGGAGCGGGTGCCGGCTCTGGAGCCGGAGCAGGCGTTGCAGGCGCCGGAGCTGGCGTGCTGGCGGCCGGCGGCTCAGCCGGGGCCGGGGCATGCTCGCCGCCGCTTCTGCCAAAGACATAATACGCAACAATGGCCAGGATAATGACAACAAGGGCGATCAGCCACCCGCTGCCGCCGCCACCCGACCTGGGAGGCGGGCTCGAAGGGGTGAAGGGGTCGTTAGGGTTCGCCATGAAACGTGTCCTCCTTGGATGAAAGTCATCAAAATAACAGCCATCAACGCGCTGATCCCGCATCGGGTTTCACGCAAACGGACGGAAAGCGCTGAAAAACCGGCGTTTTCAGGTCCGCCAGCCGCCAGACGACTCAGTTGACGGCGGTAACACTATACCCTGCCTTGCGAAAATCCTCGACCAGTCCTTCCGGACCGGGCAGATGCATGGCGCCGACGGCCATGAAGACGTTGCCCTTGGCCAGAATCGGCATCGCGTTCGCGGCCATCACCTTGTTGCGGCTGGTGATCATGGTCTGCTCGAAGGCGGCATAGCCGGCCTGGTCATCGGCGGTCTCGGGCAGCACCGCCTTGAACAGCGGCCAGAACATGCCGACCTCGCCGCGCTGGTAGAGCACGATCATCGTTTCGTTGACGTCATTGACCTTGTCGCCGAGCTTCATGGTCTCGACCAGGCTCTTCATATGGAATTCGAGCGGCAGCGAGGCCATCGCGCGCAGCTGGCCAACGGCGGTCTCGAGCCCTTCGACGTCCTTGCCCGAGGCCTTGGCATCCGAAGCGAGCTTGACGTCCAGCACGGGTTCGCCGGCGGACTGGCGCGCCACCTCGCAGGCCGGCAGTGCCATCATGGCCGACAAGATCCACGGCTTCATCTTGGCGACCGTCGCCGGCGGGATGCCGCGGGCGTCGAGTCCCTTGTTCAGCGCCGCCGCATCGTCCGGCGACAGCAGCGACGACAGGGTGGTGTTGTCGGTGAACATCATCAGGCCGGGTTCGTTGGCCATCGCGGCCATCATCTTGGCCTTGTCCATCGCATCGGTGGTTTCGATGACGACGGTGCCGGCGCCGTCATAGGCTTTCTGCGCGGCGGCCGGCAGCGTGGTGACGCGCGTGTCGGTCATGTGCATGGTGCCGAACAGATAGGACGGTTTCTCGCCCGGCTTCTCCAGCTTCCACAGCAGGCCCTTGCCGTTGGGTACGGCCGCCGCTTCGGCCTCGACCTTCTGGAAGGCGGCCGGATCGTTCTTTTCCAGCGCGGTCAACAGATCGGTGCCGGCGCAATTCGGCGCTTCGGCATGCGCCCGGCTTGCGAGCAGCAGAACGACCAGGAAGGACAGGAAAAACAGCAGGTTGAGCGCCGCAAGCAGCTTCAACGAGACAAGGGCCGCGCGGTCGGCAATGGCGATGACGCGTTTCATGGGAAGCGTCTTAGCGCTGAAAAGCGGCAAAACGGTTAATCGACGGGGTGAAGTTTTCGTTGCCGCCCGGCTCAGGCGCGGGGATGCGCCTTCTCGTAGATGTCGAGCAGTCTCGCGGTGTCGACGCCGGTGTAGATCTGGGTCGTCGACAGGCTAGCGTGGCCGAGCAGTTCCTGGATGGTGCGCAGGTCGCCGCCGCGGCCGAGCAGATGGGTGGCGAAGGAGTGGCGCAGGGCATGCGGCGTTGCCGTGTCGGGCAGGTTCAGCGCCGAGCGCAGCTTCGCCATCTCGCGCTGGATGATGGCGGGGTTGAGCGGGCCGCCGCGGGCGCCGCGGAACAAAAGGCCGTCGGGACCGATGTGGAAGGGACAGAGCCGACGGTATTCCACCACCGCCTTGCGGGCCACCGGCAGCACCGGCACCAGCCGCGTCTTGCCGCCCTTGCCAGTGACGCGCAGCACGGTGTCGGCTTCCGTCGCCAGATCGGC
Source organism: Mesorhizobium sp. (assembly GCF_004963255.1). GTDB lineage: Bacteria > Pseudomonadota > Alphaproteobacteria > Rhizobiales > Rhizobiaceae > Mesorhizobium. Next base: position 68,814 of record NZ_SUGA01000016.1, read on the forward strand.
GCCCGTCAGGCTGAGCGCTTCGGAGATGCGCAGGCCGGAGCCATAGAGCAGCGTCAGCACGGCGGCATTGCGGGCGGCGATCCAGGGTTCCTCGGCGAGTTGGCCCTCCATCGCCACGACCTTTCTGGCGTCGCTTGCCGTCAGCGGCTTGGGCAGCGATTTCGGCTGGCGCGGCGCGCGCAGAGCGATGGCGCCCGCAGCATTGACGAGGCCGCGTTTTTCGAGAAAGCGCAGCAGCGAGCGGATGCCGGCAAGACCGCGCCCCAGCGTGCGGGCGCCTGCGCCGTCACTGCGGCGCTTGGCGAGGAAGCCGCGCAGATCGGCCGGGCGCAGGTCGGCTATGTCGGAAATGCCGGGCGGGCCGCCGCAATGTCCGGTCAGGAAATGCAGGAACTGACGCGTGTCACGCTCATAGGCCTCGACCGTCTCCGGCGACAGCCGGCGCTCATGCGCCAGTGTCTTCAGCCAGGTCTCGCGCGCCGCCTGGAGATCGGGTCTTGCCGGGATGAGGAATTCCTGCATGGCGGCATTGTCGGGTGTCGAGGTTAGGAAGCGGTGAAGAGGGCTCATTGAAATGATGGCGTCAGAGGGCTAGAGCAAGGCAAAGGAAGTGCCGCCATGTCGAAGCTCGAAAACCCCGTACAGATGGCCGTCATCGGTGCCGCGCACGGCATCAAGGGCGAACTCAGGGTGAAGACTTTCACCGGCGACCCGCTGGCGCTGGCCGATTACGGCACGCTCTTCGCCAAGGATGGCCGCGCCTTCCATATTACCGATATCAGGCCTGCCGGGACTGTTGTTGTCGTGCGTTTCAAGGGCGTCAACGACCGCAATGCCGCCGAGGCTTTGGCCGGTACCGAGCTTTTCGTCGACCGCTCGGTGCTGCCCGACGACGGCGAGGAGGACGAGTTCTATCATGCCGACCTCATCGGCCTCGACGTTCGGGACGACACCGGCGTCATCGGCAAGGTCGTCGCCGTGCATAATTTCGGCGGCGGCGACATACTCGATGTCACGCTTGCCGGCCGCAAGGGCGTGCTGATCCCGTTCACGCAGGCAGCGGTGCCGCATGTCGCGATTGCCGACGGTTTCGTCGAGGTCGATCCGCTGGCGGCCGGCCTTGTCGAAGATGAGGACGATGGTGAAGCACCTGGCCGGTCCGGCTTCGACCCGAAGGGCAGGCCGCGCGGACCGAAGGATGCCGGGGGCAACCGGTGAGCTTTGCCGCCTCCGTGCTGACGCTCTATCCGGAGATGTTTCCGGGCGCGCTCGGCCTGTCGCTGGCGGGACGGGCGCTGGAGGCGGGCACATGGTCACTGGAGGCGATCCAGATCCGCGACTTCGCCACCGACAGGCACCGTACCGTCGACGACACGCCGGCCGGCGGCGGCGCCGGCATGGTGATGCGCGCCGACGTGCTGGCGCGCGCCATCGACCACGCTTCGCCGCCGGGCGATGAGCGCCCAAGGCTGCTGATGAGCCCGCGCGGAAAAACGCTAACGCAGGCCCGCGTGCGCGAGCTTGCCGCGGGGCCTGGCGCGGTCATCCTGTGCGGACGTTTCGAAGGCGTCGACCAGCGGGTGATCGACGCGCGGGGATTAGAGGAAGTTTCCGTCGGCGACTTCATCCTGTCGGGCGGCGAGCCGGCGGCGCTTGTGCTGCTCGACGCCGTCGTGCGGCTCCTGCCTGGCGTCATGGGCAATGCGGCGTCGGGCGAGGAAGAAAGTTTCGAGAACGGCCTGCTCGAGCATCCGCACTACACGCGGCCGCAGGAGTTCGAGGGCAGGCAAATCCCAGACGTGCTGATCTCCGGCAACCATAAGAAGATTGCCGAATGGCGGCGGGCGGAGGCGGTGAAGCTGACGCGGGAACGGCGGCCTGACTTGCTTGGCGGTTCGCCTCAGCCCTTGGTGAAATAGTAGAAGGCCAGAAGCAGGCCGACGGCGACAACGAAGCCGCGCACCACGCCTTGCGGCACGCGCTTGGCGATCCACACGCCGGCATAGCCGCCGAGCGCCACGCCCGGGATCATGACGATCGCCTGCGGCCAGGCGACGACGCCCCCGGAAACGAAGACCAGGATGGCGACGACCGCGATCACGATGGACAACATGTTCTTCAACGCATTGAGCCGGTGGTAATCGCCGGCTTGCGTCAGGCCGAGGGTGGCCAGCATCATTACCCCCATTCCGGCGCCGAAGAAGCCGCCATAGACCGCCGTCGCGAATTGCGCGATCGAACCGGCGAGCGACCCGACCGAGGCCTGGTGCTCCGGCCCCGCCGCCGGCTTCAGCCACGGTCCGGCGGCGAATAGCGCGGTCGCGGCGATGAGCAGCCAGGGCACGAGGGCGCGGAAGGACGGATTGGAGAGCGCGAGGAGGATGAGTGAGCCGGCCAGCGCGCCCAGTGCGGAAATCAGGCAAAGCATCAGGGCGCCGCGCCAGAAGTGGCGGATATCGGTCCAATAGGCGAGAGTCGAGGTGATGTAGCCCGGCAGCTGCGTCACCGAGGAGGTGGCGTTGGCGACGATCGGCGGCAGGCCGACCAGCGTCATGGCGCCGAAGGTGAGGAAAGTGCCGCCGCCGGCGACCGCATTGGCGGCGCCGGAGGCAAAGCCCGCGAGGAAAAGCAGGACGGCATCGGAGAACGTCATGGAGGGAAGGCCCGGGAATACACGTTCCCGGCTTAGAAAGCTTGGCGCGCTCGCGCAACCCGGCACAAGGCAATAAGATGGTACCAGGAGCCCAAAAAATATGCCTTAAAGTTCTTTTTCGATGCATATCGTCGTCCCAGAACCGCGCACACTTCTGGGCGACATGCATTTGGACGTGACAAAGCGCCGAAATAGCTGTATGTCGCCGCCCGAACCGGAAGAACGATCTTCTGGACCCGTCAACAAATGGCGGTGTAGCCGTCCCTGCCCGATGTTTCGACAAAGGGCATAGCCGAGCGGTCGTTGGCACTGCAAGGCGAGCCGAGGACGCTCTGGCTGTCGGAAGAACAAGAAGTGGATATTTGAGATGGATCTCATCCGTCAGCTCGAGGCCGAACAGGCCGCCAAGATCGAAGCCAAGCGCAAGCTGCCCGAATTCCAGCCGGGCGACACCGTGCGCGTCCAGGTGCGCGTCACCGAAGGCAGCCGCACCCGCGTCCAGGCCTATGAGGGCGTCGTCATCGCCCGCTCCGGCTCCGGCTTCCAGGAGAATTTCACCGTCCGCAAGATTTCCTACGGCGAAGGCGTCGAGCGCGTTTTCCCGGTCTACTCGCCGATGGTCGAGGGCGTCGAGATCGTGCGCCGCGGCAAGGTGCGCCGCGCCAAGCTCTATTACCTGCGCGACCGTCGCGGCAAGTCGGCCCGCATTTCGGAAAACACCGGCGTGCGCGCCCGCAAGCTGAACGACGAAGAGCGTGATGCGCTGAACGCCGAGCGCGCCCGCATCGAGGCCGAGAAGGTCGCCGCCGCCCAGGCGCTGGCCGCCGAGACGGCCGCCAAGGAAGCCGCCGAGAAGAAGGCCGCCGCCGAGGCTGCTTCGGCCGAATAAGGCTTCTGCGAAACAGTTTCCGGAAAGGCGGCTTCGGCCGCCTTTTTCGTTTTTCACCGAGCTGTGATCGATTGCCGCAGGAAAACCGCGCCGACATTGTTGACATCCAATTATCTTGTACACTAAATAATCGTGTACAAATAAATGGAGATCGAAAATGTCAGCATTCTACACCGCCCAGGCCCGCGTCAGCGGCGGCCGCAACGGTCACGGCGAAACCAGCGACGGCCTGCTCAAGGTCGACCTTGCGATGCCGAAGGAACTCGGCGGCAAGGGCGGCGCCACCAATCCGGAGCAGCTTTTCGCGGTCGGCTATGCGGCTTGCTTCGAGAGCGCGGTGCGCTTCATCGCCCGCCAGCAGAAGCTGCCGCTCGAAGACGCTTCGATTACATCCACGGTCAGCCTTTATCCGAACGACCAGGGCGGCTTCCGCCTCGGCGTCGCGCTGGCGGCCGAGATCAAGGGGCTTGATCAGGCGAGCGCAGAGGCGCTTGTATCGGAAGCGCACAAGGTCTGCCCCTATTCCAACGCCATCCGGGGCAATATCGACGTGGCGCTGTCCACTACGACGCTTCCGGCAAAGGCCGCATGACGACGAAAACCGAAACCATCACCAAGCCAGCCCCGGCGCAGGACGCCGGGGTAATCGAGGTGCCGCGCCTCGACCAGCAGCTCTGCTTTGCACTTTATTCGGCAAGCGGGTTGATGACCAAGCTCTACCGGCCTCTGCTCGATCCGCTCGGCCTCACCTATCCGCAATATCTGGCGATGCTGGCGCTGTGGCAGCATTCGCCGAGCACGATCGGCGAGCTCGGCGCGGCACTCGGCCTCGATTCGGCGACGCTGACGCCGCTCATCAAGCGCATGGAAGCGGGCGGCCTCGTCACGCGCCGGCGCGACGCCGCCGACGAACGCCGGGTGCTGGTCGAGCCGACCGCGAAGGGCGAGGCGCTGCGGGCGAAGATGAAGGACGTGCAGGAAGGCTTAAGCTGCGGCATGCCGCTGGAGCGGGCCGAGCTCAAAGCCCTGCACGGCACGCTGACGCGCCTGGTCGCCGGGTTGCGCGAGGCAACGGCCGATCAGGCCTGATCACAGCAACGGCCATCCTCAAAACCGTTCCCATAGAGCATTGCATTTGCCTCTGGTGCGCAACGTCGCAGCGGATCGGCTTGCAAGGCGCTTGCGGCAAGCTCTATCTCTTTGTTTTTACGCAATTCCGGACGGAAAACCGCTTCACACTTTTCCTGGAATTGCTCTAAAGTCGGCGCCGGATTTTCTCAGGCCGCGAAATTGCAGCGCGGTCGCACCTTCGGAGATTTGTCATGACCAAGTCGAAATTGCTGCTGGCCGCCATGGTGGCCTGCCTTCTCGCGCCTGTCGCCGCGCTCGCCGACAATCTGCCCGACCTCGGCGGCAAGAAGGTCGTGGTGGTGACGGAAAACGCTTATCCGCCGCTGCAGTTCATCGACAAGAAGACCGGCAAGCAGATCGGCTGGGAATATGACGCGATGGACGAGATCGCCAAGCGGCTGAACTTCAAGGTCGAGTACCAGAACACCTCCTGGGACGCGATGATCCAGGCGGTTTCGGACAACCAGTACAACATCGGCATGACCGGCATCACCATCAAGGACGACCGCAAGGAGAAGGTCGACTTCTCCGATCCCTATATGCGCTCGGAGCAGTTCATGCTGGTGCGCGGCGACGAAAGCCGCTTCACCGACGCCAAGAGCTTCGGCGCCTTCAAGGATGGGCTGATCGGCGCCCAGCCCGGCACCACGCCCTTCTACACCGCCGTCTACAGCGTGCTCGACGGCAACGAGCAGAACCCGCGCATCAAGCTGTTCGAGACCTTCGGCGCGACCGTGCAGGCGCTGAAGGCGGGCGACGTCGATGTCGTCTTGACCGACGGCACCGCCGGCAAGGGCTATGTCGATGCTTCCGAAGGCAAGCTGAAGCTGATCGGCGGCCCGCTCGGCACCGAGGATTTCGGCTTCATCTTCCCCAAGGGCTCGGACCTGGTGAAGCCAGTCAACGCCGCGATCGCGTCGCTCAAGGCCGACGGCACGTTCGACAAGCTCAACAAGAAGTGGTTCCTCGACTACAAGATGGGACAGTAGGGTTCTATTTTGGTGCGTGCGATGCGCAACGGTTACGGGCGGAGAGCCGCGAAAGCCTCATTCCTCCGCGCCCCCCTCTGTCCTGCCGGACATCTCCCCCACAAGGGGGGAGATTGGCAGCTTTGGCGCTTCGCCCATCCTTGCATCGATGGTGATTGGCGAAGGCCGGTGCGATATTCGATCTCCCCCCTTGTGGGGGAGATGCCTGGCAAGGCAGAGGGGGGCGCGAAGAAACGCTGCCTCCGTAACTGTCTTGCCCGCGCCGCCCCTTAAATGTCTGCCACGACATCCGCCAAACCCGAATTCCCCTGGTGGCTGGCCGCCGCGGCCGTCCTCGCACTGGCTGCCGCCCTCGCCATCGCGTCCAGCGATCTCTATGCGGAGGTCTTCGCCACCGTCGCCAAGGGCATCGGCATCACCGTCTTCGTCACCGCGGTGGCTTTCGCGCTGGCCTCGGCGCTCGGGCTCGGCATCGCGCTCATGGCGCTGTCGGGATCGCAGTGGCTGCGCCAGATCGCGCGTTTCTATGTCGAGATCATCCGCGGCGTGCCGATCCTGGTGCTGTTGTTCTGGATCGCCTTCGCCGGCGCGCCGGCCTTCGTCGCCGCCTGGAATGTGCTGACCGCGCCGTTGCAGAGCGCCGGGCTGATCGGCGAATTGCTGGTGCGCGACGTATCGCTGCTTTGGCGCGCCATCATGGCGCTGACCATCGGCTATTCGGCCTTCATCTCGGAAGTGTTCCGCGCCGGCATCCAGTCGGTCGAGAAAGGCCAGATCGAAGCCGCCAAGGCGCTCGGGCTCGGCCGGGCGCAGCGCTTCCGGCTGATCGTGTTCCCGCAGGCGATCCGCATGATCCTGCCGCCGCTCGGCAACGACTTCGTCGCCATGGTCAAGGATTCTTCCTTGGTCTCCGTGCTCGGCGTCGCCGACATCACCCAGATGGGCAAGGTCTATGCCGCGGGCTCGTTTCGCTTCTTCGAAACCTATTCGATCGTCGCCTATATTTACCTCATCCTGACCGTCGGCCTGTCGCTGGCGCTGCGGGCGCTGGAGCAGCGCCTGCGCCGGCAACACGGGGAATAGCCGGCGACAAAAGTCCGCGCTACGATCCCTCCGCTGATCATCGCGGAGGAGGTGCCCATGAATTTCGACAAGGCCAACGCGGCGCTGGACTCCGTCTATTCGGCCGACTCGCCGGAAGGGCTCACCAAGGCCTATGCCGACTGGGCCGCGACCTATGACAGCGAGACCGCCTCACTGGGCTACCTCCTGCCGTTCCTGATCACCGCCTGGGTAGCGCGGCATGTGCCGGCGGGCGAAGGCCCACTGCTCGACGCCGGCTGCGGCACCGGCCTGTCGGGTCCGTCGCTGAAGGCGCTGGGCTATGGCGACATCGCCGGGCTCGACCTTTCCGGCGATATGTTGAAGCTCGCCGGCAGCCGCCAGGCCGGTGGCAAGCCGGCCTATAGCGAGCTGAAGAAGGCGATGCTCGGCGGCCCGCTGCCTTGGCCCGACCGGCATTTCCGCGCCTTCTTCTCGACCGGGGTCTTCACCATCGGCCATGCACCGGCCTCCGGTCTGCACGAGCTGGTGCGCATCACGAAGCCCGGCGGTCATGCAATCTTCACCGTGCGCGACCAGGTGTTCGAGAGCGGCGGCTTCCAAGCGGTGTTCGATGAGCTGACGCAGACGGGGAAATGGCGCCCGGTCGAGCAGAGCCCGTGGTTCCGCTGCTATGCCATCGGCGATCCGGAGGCGCTGGTGAAGACGTTTGTGTTCGAGGTGGTGTGAGCGCCAGCCTCTCCTTCCCCCCTTGTGGGGGAAGGTGGCCGCGTAGCGGCCGGATGAGGGGTGCTCCAGGGAATGCAGCGTCTCACTCCGCTGGAACACCCCTCATCCGTCTCGGCGCTACCGCGCCGATCCACCTTCTCCCGCAAGGGGAGAAGGGAAAGTCGCCGACAATTGCCGAAAAGGCAAAACATTGCTATCTACCCCGCCATGGAAAAGCTTTTCAGCGATCCGGCCTACAAGGGTTTCGTGCTGCAGGACAGAAAGCGCCTGCCGTCGCGTTTCTCCGCGCGCGTTTGCGGCGCGCTGACCAGCCGACTTAACTGACCCGACCGATCGCAGTCGTCGCGCCGGATGGCCGGCGTGCTTTTCCCATTCTCATATCGACGGATTTACGCACATGAGCGCACCGCGCACCCTCTACGACAAGATCTTCGACGACCACGTCGTCGACCGCCAGGACGACGGCACCTGCCTGCTCTATATCGACCGCCACCTCGTGCATGAGGTCACCAGCCCGCAGGCCTTCGAAGGCCTGCGCATGTCGAACCGCAAGGTCCGGCATCCGGAAAAGACGCTGGCCGTGGTCGACCACAACGTGTCGACCTCGCCCGAGCGCAAGTTCGGCATCAAGAACGAGGAAAGCCGCATCCAGGTCGAGGCGCTGGCCAAGAACGCCAAGGATTTCGGCATCGAATATTATTCCGAGAACGACGTCCGCCAGGGCATCGTCCACATCATCGGGCCCGAGCAGGGCTTTACGCTCCCCGGCATGACCATCGTGTGCGGCGACAGCCATACTTCCACGCACGGCGCCTTCGGCGCGCTGGCGCATGGCATCGGTACCTCGGAGGTCGAGCATGTGCTCGCCACCCAGACGCTGATCCAACGCAAGGCCAAGAACATGCTTGTGCGCGTCGACGGCCAGCTGCCCGAGGGCGTCACCGCCAAGGACATCATCCTCGCCATCATCGGCGAGATCGGCACGGCCGGCGGCACCGGTTACGTCATCGAATATGCGGGCGAAGCGATCCGCTCGCTGTCGATGGAAGGGCGCATGACGATCTGCAACATGTCGATCGAGGCGGGCGCGCGCGCCGGCCTGATCGCGCCGGACGAGACGACCTTCGCGTATGTCAAGGACAAGCCGCGCGCGCCCAAGGGCGCGGCGTGGGATGCGGCGCTTGCCTACTGGAAGACGCTCAAGTCGGATGAAGGCGCGCATTTCGACAAGGTGATCGTGCTCGACGCGGCGAAGCTGCCGCCGATCGTCTCCTGGGGCTCCTCGCCGGAGGACGTCGTCTCGGTGCAGGGCATCGTGCCGAACCCCGAAGACATCACGGACGAGACCAAGCGTTCCTCCAAGCATCGGGCACTGGAATATATGGGCCTGACGCCTGGAACCAAGATCACCGACATCGCGCTCGACCGCGTCTTCATCGGTTCCTGCACCAATGGCCGCATCGAGGACCTGCGCGCCGCCGCCAAGGTGGTCGAGGGCAAGAAGGTCAATCCGCGCGTCAACGCCATGATCGTGCCGGGCTCCGGCCTGGTGAAGGAACAGGCCGAGGCCGAAGGCCTGGACAAGATCTTCCTTGCCGCCGGTTTCGACTGGCGCGAGCCGGGCTGCTCGATGTGCCTGGCCATGAACGACGACCGGCTGAAGCCGCATGAACGCTGCGCCTCGACCTCGAACCGCAATTTCGAGGGCCGCCAGGGCTTCAAGGGCCGCACCCACCTGGTGTCGCCAGCCATGGCGGCCGCCGCCGCGATCGCCGGCCATTTCGTCGACATCCGCGACTGGAAGTAACCACCGGTCTCAGAACCTAAACAAAAGGCCCGGACGGCTTTGTCCGGACCTTTTGCTTTTCAACAATCCTACCTGCGGATGATCTCGTGAAACTCTTCGCGCCGGCCGGGCTCGTCGGCGGCGACGACCAGGGCCAGCTGGCGCTCGTCGAAGATCCTGAACCATTCGTCCCATTCGACGAGCTCGTAGCCGCCGGCGTTAATCGGACGCTCCGGGCGGTCGGTGTCCTCATAGGCGTTCTGCCCAAATACAAGACGCAGCATGGCCTGCGTTCCAGCCTCGGGCGAGACGTCTACGATGGCCGGGAAGCCGGCGCGCGCCGCCGCCCAGGAGCGGATTTCATCGTGATCGGTCAAAGTGATCGTGTCGGCCATCGCAATCGTCTCCTGTCTGGCGACTCTAGTCTGGCCGGACAACGCCGCTCCGGCAAGCCCGGTTCCGCATGGTTTCGCGGCGTATTTATCGAGAGCGCTTAACCGCTTGTTTGGGCTTAAGTCCTAGTATCTCCCGTCGGGTAAAGTTGGGGAAAGTCGCAGTCCTTTGGACACCGGTCTGCTCATAGCGCTGCTCAATCCGACGATAGCGCTGGCGCTCGGCGCTGCGTTTGTCGTGCTGTGGTGCTATCAGCGCCATCGTCCCTATCTTGCGGTCCTGGCGGCAAGCTATGCTTTCGCCGCGGGCGGGTTCCTGTTCCAGCACTTCACCCTCCCGGCCGGCCTGGCGCCGTCCAAGTTCCTCTCCAATCTGTGCTTCTGCCTTGCCGGGTCCTGTCTGGTGGGCGCCATCGTCGCGCGCCACGGCCGGCCCGTCCCTTATGTCGGGATCGGCGTGCTGGCGGGAAGCGGCATGGCTGCGTTCAGCTGGTTCCTGCTCGTTCAGCCGGACCTGACATGGCGCATCCTCGTCGTCAATTTCGCGCTTGGCGGCATCAGCCTTCTGGCCGCCGCCGAACTGCGCGTGGTGCGCGGCAATGGTCCGACGGAAAAAATGCTGTTCGTGCTGGCGTTGCTTTCCGGGCTGAACTTCTTCGTGCGGACGCTGGCCATCATCATCGCGAATGGACCGTTCAAGAGCTACGACGAGCTCTATGCCTCGTCCTACTGGACGACGGCGCTGCTGCTGCACGCGCTGCTGTCGCTGCTGATCGCGCTTTGCCTGTTCACCGCGGCGGCGCTAGACGTGGTGCGGGCGCTGAAGGCCGAGACCCACACCGATCCGCTCTCGGGCATCCTCAACCGTCGCGGCTTCGAGGAGCGGTCGACCGTGCTGCTCGATCAGTGCGCCAGGGCAGGCTTTCCCGTCGCCCTGGTGCTGGCCGACCTCGATCACTTCAAGGCCCTGAACGATCAATACGGGCATGAGGCCGGCGACCGGGTGATCGCCGACTTCGCCGCGAAGTTGCGTTCCGCCACCGGCGCGCGCGGAGCCGCCGGCCGCATCGGCGGCGAAGAATTCGCCGTGCTTCTGCCACTCAGCGACCTGGGGGCGGCAAGGCTGTTCGCCGAGGCGATCCGTAGCTTCTATTCGGCCGGCACGATCGACGGCCTGCCGCCCGGCGCCAGGGTGACCGCCAGCTTCGGCGTCGCCGCCCGCTCCGGCAGGGAAGGGCTGATGCCCTTGATGCGGCGCGCCGATGAGGCGCTCTACAAGGCCAAGAAGAACGGCCGCGACAGCGTGCGGCTTTCCTATGAGAGGCCCGAAACGACGTTCGTCGCCGAGCGGCTCGCTGTCGGCTGAGGCAGGTGGACACCCGCGCCTTCGTCATCCTCGGGTCTGCGCGCGTCGCTTCGCTCCTTGCTTCGCCCGTGGATGACGATCGCAGGGATGGCTCGGCCAATCGCGGACCAGGGATTGCCATTGACCTCTACGTCGCGTTCCAAATGCTCTGACGACCGGACGGGCTTTTCAGCCAATCGCGAAGGCCCGCGCTCCTTCCGCCATACCACGCGTTAACGTGATTTTCGCCGGTCGATGATAGCTCTCGGTCAAGGAGCAGACATGGGCAGCGCCGACTTCATATTGATGATCAACCTCGCCGTCGCCGGGCTGCTGGCGGCGGCGTTCATGGCGATTGCCGTGTATGGCACCGGGCGCGCGTCGGCGCGTTGGCTTGCCTTCAGCTACCTGCTCGGCATGGCTTATTTCGGCATCGAATTCAGCATCCCCTCCTTCTCGGACGCCCGGTTGCCGGTCGTTGCAGCCTTTGCCGTGTTCCTCGGCGCGACCATCGCTTTCAACGGCGGGTTGGCCCATAAATACGGCGTGCGGCCGCCATGGGCGCCGATGCTGTGCTTCCTGTTCGTCGCGTCGGCCGCCGTCTATCTGGTGCAGGACCTGCCGCGCCAGTCGTTGGCGCGGATGATGGCCTACCAGCTTCCTTATGCCGCCATGCAGTTCGCGGCGCTCGGCATCGTGCTGTCCTCCCGGCAGAGGCTTGCATGGCTGGACCATGTGCTCGCGCTGGTGCTTGGCGCCAGCGCCGTGCAATTCGCCTCCAAGCCATTCATCGCCGGCGCGCTGGGTGGCTGGGGCGCCAATCCGCAGGCCTATGTGCAGACGGCTTACGCGCTGGTGTCGCAATCGGTCGGCACCGTGTTCGGGCTGGCGCTGGCGCTGCTTGCGCTCGCCGTGCTGGTGCGCGACGCGCTCAGCGAGGCGACCTCGAAATCGGAAACCGACGCTTTGTCGCGGCTGCTCAATCGCGGCGGCTTCGAGCGCCACGCGAACTTTGCGATGCGCGACGCCGTCCGCCGCGGCGTGCCGGTGGCGCTGGTGATCGCCGATCTCGACTATTTCAAGAGCATCAACGACAGCTATGGCCATGCCTGCGGCGACCGCGTCATCGAGACATTCGCCGGCTTCCTGCGCGAGGCCGCGGCCGAGCACCATGTCGCCGGCCGTATCGGCGGGGAGGAGTTCGCCATCATCCTGCCCGGCACCAACCTTGCCGCGGCGCGGCTGTTTGCCGAAGGCACACGCAACGCTTTTGGAGCCTTGCCGATCGAGGGCCTGCCGGCCGATTATCGCTGCAGCGCAAGCTTCGGCGTGGCGGAGCTGGCCGCCGACGAAGGGTTTGCCGATCTTCTGCGGCGCGCCGACGCCGCGCTCTACGAAGCCAAGAATGCCGGCCGCGACTGCGTGCGCGTGTCAGGCACGCTTAGGCGGCGCCAAACGCCGACGATCTTCAACGGCAAGGGCTGAGGTTGGGCATCTCGCCATCGGAAAGCCCGTACATATAGGAGCGTCCCTTCACCAGCACCGGCGCCTGGTAGCAGCCGGGCGCGCCCGGCTCGTCCGCGTCGTCATAGACGACGTCGGGCTGGCCGGCACTGGTAAAGTTCGAGAGCTCCTTAGCGTGCCTGCCCTCGCCGACGATGATGCGCTTGTAGCCGGCGGCGCTGTCGATGACGAGATTGCCGAAGGAATCGGCGTAGACGCGGTCATGATGACGCAATCCGGCTTCGGCCGGTACGGCGATCGCCAAGACCAGCCCCGCCAGCACTGCTGCGGCAAGGCTTGCCCGCACTGAATTCGAACGCATGTCGCTCTCCCTTGATCGGCGCCACGGATCGCGCCTGGATTCCCGGTCCGAATCGGAAATTAACCCTTTCTTAACCTTTGTTAAGAGGCAGGGGGCTTTCGGCGCCGGTTCTTAAGGAACATGGTTAATTTTCGAAGGCCCGGTTCTTGCCCGCCGTCGGGCGGTCCTGCAGCCGACTCACTCTGGTCGAACTTGATCTTGATGCGTCGCGTGGCTAGAGCGGTTCGCCGTTTAACGGAAACGACAAACCACTCTACCTCTTTGTTTTGACGCAATTCCGGGCGGAAAACCGTTTCACACTTTTCCTGGAATTGCTGTAGCGTGCCGCGAACGAAAGGGCAGCGAATGAGTTTTGGCCACACGGTTCGGGTGTCGATCACCATCCCGCTGCTTCTCGCCGCCGCGGCCTGCGTGCCGCAGGACGGCGCGCCGAAGGCGGCCAATGCGGCGGCGCCGGTGGCCGCGCCTGCGCTGGCACAGCAGTCCGCCGCATCCGCGACGCCTCCAGCGCCGCCGGCATCTCAAATGCCGCAGGGAGCCACTGCGCCCAAAACGCCCGCACCCCAGGCAACCAAGATCATCACCGACCTCACCGTGCCGCGATCCGGCATCGGCACAGCCACCTACAGATGCGGCAATGGCGGCATGATCACCATCCAGAATCTCGGCTCGTCGCTGCGCGTGGCTCGCCCGGATGGCTCGACCGAGGAATTCGCGGCCTCGCCCGCCAACCAGAGCAGCCGCTACCAAGAAGCGGTGACACATGACGCAATCGTGATCGACGGCCGCGAGGCGCTGGTGATGAAGAGGGGATCCACCCCGCAGACCTGTCGCAGATAGCGGGTGGGCTGATCTTCAGGTGAGGCCGGCCTGCATATGGCGGCTCCTGCGCTTCCGGTGCTCACGTACTTCAAGTACGCTCCGCTCCGGTTCTCGCAAGCCACCTTGTTTGGTCGCTTCGCGCCCGTCTTCGACTCCGACTCGGCCTGACCTGAATCTCAGCACACCCGCGCTTGTCCACGCAGCTGTGTATACCGCACTGCAACGAGACCTTGCGCCGGCTTCGAAACAACCGCTAATCGATTGAAGCGCGCGGCCGCAAATTTGTCAGACTAAATGATGTTTCCAAAACGATTTTCCGGCTTTGACGCGGTGCAAAAAGCGCATTAGAAACCGCCTGTCCGGAGCCATATATGAGGGCGGAAAACGCTGCTCCTCGGTAGCGGCATCCAGGACGCCGAACTGGGGCAGCCATGAGCAAATCACCAGCCACCCGCGCAGTTGCCAGACGTGAACGGCCGCTCTCGCCGCATCTGACGATCTACCGGCCGCCGATCACGATGACGATGTCGATCATCCATCGCATCACCGGCGCCGCGCTTTATTTCGGCACGCTGCTGGTGGCGGCGTGGCTGATCGCCGCCGCGAGCTCGCAGGCCGCCTTCGACTGGGTCGACTGGGCTTTCGGCTCCTGGCTCGGCCGGCTGGTTCTGTTCGGTTATACCTGGGCGCTGATGCACCACATGCTGGGCGGGCTGCGGCACCTCATCTGGGACACCGGCGCGGGGCTCGAAAAACACACCGCCTCGAAGATCGCCTGGGCGACGCTCGCCGGCTCGATCGTGCTGACGCTCCTGATCTGGATAGCGGGCTATGCGGCAAGGGGGGCCTTTTGATGAACGCACACAATTCGGACATGCGCACTCCGCTGGCGAGGGTCCGCGGTCTCGGTTCGGCCCGCGAAGGCACCGGGCATTTCTGGCGGCAGCGGCTGACCGCCATCGCCAACATTCCTTTGGTCCTGTTCTTCGTCGGCTTCCTGATCGCGATCAACGGCCACGGCTACGCGGAAGTGCGGTCTGCGCTCGCGAACCCGTTTGTGGTTGTCATGTTCGGGTTGGTGTTGATCTCGCCGCTCTACCATATGCGTATCGGCATGCAGGTGATCATCGAGGATTATGTGCATGGCGAGGGCATGAAGCTGGCGCTGATCGCGCTCAACACCTTCTTCTGCGTGGCAGTCGGCGTCGCTTCGCTGTTTGCCCTGCTCAAACTCGCATTCGGAGGCTGACGTCTTGGCCAACGCAAATACAGCCGGCACGGCTTCCGCCTACACTTTTGTCGATCACAAATTCGACGTGGTGATCGTCGGCGCCGGCGGCGCCGGCCTGCGCGCCACGCTCGGCATGGCCGAGCAGGGGCTACGCACCGCCTGCATCACCAAGGTGTTCCCGACCCGCTCGCACACGGTCGCCGCGCAAGGCGGCATCGCCGCCTCGCTCGCCAATATGGGCCCCGACAACTGGCAGTGGCACCTCTTCGACACCGTCAAGGGCTCGGACTGGCTGGGCGATATCGACGCGCAGGAATACATGGTGCGCGAGGCGCCAGCGGCGGTCTACGAGCTCGAGCATTACGGCGTGCCGTTCTCGCGCACCGAAGAGGGCAAGATCTACCAGCGGCCGTTCGGCGGCATGATGATGAATTTCGGCGATGGCCCGCCGGTACAGCGCACCTGTGCGGCAGCCGACCGCACCGGCCATGCCATGCTGCACACGCTCTACGGCCAGTCGCTGAAGAACAACGCGCAGTTCTTCATCGAATATTTCGCGCTCGACCTGATCACCGAGCCGGACGGCACCTGCACCGGCGTGATGGCCTGGAATCTCGATGACGGCACAATCCACCGCTTCTCGGCCAAGATGGTGGTGCTGGCGACCGGCGGCTACGGCCGCGCCTATTTCTCCGCCACCTCGGCGCATACCTGCACCGGCGATGGCGGCGGCATGGCGGCTCGAGCCGGGCTCGCGCTGCAGGACATGGAGTTCGTACAGTTCCACCCCACCGGCATCTATGGCGCCGGCTGCCTGATCACCGAAGGCGCGCGCGGCGAGGGCGGCTATCTCGTCAATTCGGAGGGCGAGCGCTTCATGGAGCGCTATGCGCCGTCGGCCAAGGACCTTGCGTCGCGCGATGTCGTCTCGCGCTGCATGACGATGGAGATCCGCGAAGGCCGCGGCGTCGGGCCGAAGAAGGATCACATCTTCCTGCATCTCGACCATCTCGACCCGGCGGTGCTGCATGAGCGGCTGCCCGGTATTTCGGAATCGGCAAAGATCTTCGCCGGCGTCGACCTGACCAAGGAGCCGATCCCGGTGCTGCCGACGGTGCACTACAATATGGGCGGCGTGCCGACCAATTATTGGGGCGAAGTGCTCAACCCAACGGCCGAGAGCCCAGATCGCGTGCTGCCCGGCCTGATGGCGGTGGGCGAGGCTGCTTGCGCCTCGGTGCACGGCGCCAACCGGCTGGGCTCCAACTCGCTGATCGACCTTGTCGTCTTCGGCCGTGCCGCGGCCATCCGCGCCGGCGAGGTGATCGACCGCAATTCGCCTGTCCCTTCGCCCAACGCGGCCTCGGTCGAGAAGATCATGGACCGCTTCGACAGGCTGCGTCATGCCAACGGCTCGACGCCGACGGCAAGCTTGCGGGAGAAGATGCAGCGGGCGATGCAGGAAGACGCGGCGGTTTTCCGCACGCAGGAATCGCTCGACAATGGCTGCAAGCGCATTTCGGAAATTTGGAACGAGCTCAAGGACATCAAGGTCACCGACCGCTCGATGATCTGGAATTCCGACCTCGTCGAGACGCTGGAGCTGGAAAACCTGATGGCCAATGCCATCACCACGGTCTATGGCGCCGCGGCGCGCAAAGAGAGCCGCGGCGCGCATGCGCGGGAGGATTTCTCGGCCCGCGACGACGCCAACTGGCGCAAGCACACGCTGGCCCATGTCAGCGAGGGCGGCACAGTGACGCTCACCTACCGGCCGGTGCACACCGAGACGCTGCTGGCGGAAAAGGATGGCGGCATCAACCCGGCCAAGATCGCGCCGAAAGCCAGGGTGTATTGACCATGGCATTGGCGGCCGCGAGATATTCCGGCAGGCCCCTTCCGGCCAAGCTCGGCCTGAAGGACGGCATGGTTGCCGCCTTCATCGCGCTGCCGCCGGAGCTCGATGATCTGGCTGAAGCGGTGTCCTTCGCCACTGTCGATCGGCTGCCGAAATGGTCGGCGATCTCGGGCCACCGCAAATATGATGCCGTGCATGCCTTCACCGGGCAGCGCGCCGAGATCGAGGACGGCTTGGCCGGCATCGAGACGGCGATCAAGCGCGACGGCATGGTCTGGGTCTCCTGGCCGAAGACGGCCTCGAAAGTGCCGACCGACGTCACCGAGGACGTGATCCGGTCGGAGGCGCTGAAGCGCGACCTGGTCGACGTCAAGGTCGCCGCCGTCAACGAAATCTGGTCCGGGCTGAAGCTCGTCATCCGAAAGGACCGCAGGTAATGGTCGAACTCACGCTTCCGAAGAATTCCAAGGTCCAGCAAGGCAAGACCTGGCCGAAGCCGGAGGGCGCCACCAATCTGCGCGAATACCGCATCTACCGCTGGTCGCCGGACGATGGCGGAAACCCGCGCATGGACACGTATTTCGTCGACATGGACGATTGCGGCCCGATGGTGCTGGACGCGCTTTTGTGGATCAAGAACAAGATCGACCCGACGCTGACGCTGCGCCGCTCCTGCCGCGAGGGCATCTGCGGCTCCTGCGCCATGAACATCGACGGCTCCAACACGCTCGCCTGCACCAAGGGCGCCGACGACATCTCCGGCGCGGTGAAGATCTACCCGCTGCCGCATATGCCGGTGATCAAGGACCTGGTGCCCGACCTCACCAATTTCTACGCCCAGCACGCTTCGATCGAGCCGTGGCTGAAGACGGTCTCGCCGACACCGGCCAAGGAATGGCTGCAGAGCCATGAGGATCGCGAGAAGCTCGACGGGCTCTACGAATGCATCCTGTGCGCCTGCTGCTCGACGTCCTGCCCAAGCTACTGGTGGAACGGCGACCGCTATCTCGGCCCGGCGACGCTGCTGCAGGCCTATCGCTGGCTGATCGACAGCCGCGACGAGGCCAAGGGCGAGCGGCTCGACAATCTCGAAGACCCGTTCCGACTCTATCGCTGCCACACCATCATGAATTGCGCGCAGACCTGCCCGAAGGGATTGAATCCGGCCAAGGCGATCGCGGAAATCAAGAAGATGATGGTGGAGAGACGGGTTTAGTCGGGCGAAGTCGCTCGCGGTGCTTTGAAGGCAGCGATCCTTCGCGCCCCCTTCTGTCCTGCCGGACATCTCCCCCACAGGTGGGGAGATTGCTGTCATCGTGGCTTTCGCCAATCGCCGTCGTCAAAGAGTAAGCGCTGTTGACGAAGCTGCTGATCTCCCCCTTATGGGGAGATGTCCGGCAGGACAGAGGGGGGCGCTGTCCCGCCAGCGCCAGAAAGGATTGCAGCCAATGACCGATCTCCCCGTCCTTTCCGCCGTCGAAGCGCGTGTGCTCGGCTCGCTGATCGAGAAGAAGGAGCTGACGCCGGACGTCTATCCGCTGACGCTCAACGGCGCGCACGCCGCCGCCAACCAGAAGACGGCGCGCGAGCCAGTCATGGCGCTGGAGCTGACCGAGATCCGGCGGGCGCTGAGCACGCTGGAGCAGAAAGGCCTGGTGCGCCAGGCCTTCGCCTCGCGGGTCGAGCGCTACGAGCATCTGATGGCGCAGCGCTTTTCACTGACCACGCCGCAGATCGCCGTCATCGGCCTCTTGCTGCTGCGCGGGGCGCAGACGGCGCATGAACTGCTGGCCCGTTCCGAGCGGATGGCGCGTTTCGCTTCGATCGAAGAGTTGCGCGACAATCTCGACCTGATGATCGGTCGGAGGCCGCCGCTGATCCAGCTGCTCGAACGCGCGCCCGGCCAGCGCGAGGAGCGCTACGTTCATTTGCTCAGCGGGCCGGTGGAAGCGGCGGCGGTGGCGGCGCCGTGGCAGCCGGCGGCGACAGCTGCGGATGGCGATCTAGAGACGCGGATCAAGGCGCTGGAGGAAGAGGTCGCGGCGCTGCGCGCGAGGATCGAGGCGCTGGGCGGGTAAATCTGATGGCGGGAAACGTCGGCGGGACAGCGCCCCCCTCTGTCCTGCCGGACATCTCCCCCTCAAGGGGGGAGATTGACAGTTCCGGCGCTGGCACCCTTCTCGACGTCGGCGATTGGCGAAAGCCGGCGCGAAATCCGATCTCCCCCCTCGTGGGGGAGATGCCCGGCAGGGCAGAGGGGGGCGCGAAGGATCGCAAACCCTGCAGATAGAACCGCCGCTCACCCCAACCTAGCATCCAGCGATACCTTGATCGCCCCCAGCGCCTTCGACACGGGACACTCCGCCTTGGCCTTCTCGGCCAGTTCCTTGAACTTCGCCGCGTCGATGCCGGGCACCTTGCCGACCAGGGTTATGGCGCTGCCGGTTATGCCGGTGCCGGGAACCAGCGTCACCACCGCCTTGGCGTCGAGCTCGGCGGCCGGCGTGCCGTTCTCGGCCAGGAAATGCGACAGCTGCATGGCGTAGCAGCCCGCATGCGCCGCGGCGATCAGCTCTTCCGGATTGGTGCCGGATTTGCCGCTCTCGTCCTGGAAGCGCGCCTTGAACGAATAGGGCGTCCCATTCAAGGTCCCGCTCTGCGTGTCGAGCGTGCCTTGGCCTTCCGTCAGATTGCCTTTCCAGACGGCGTTCGCGGTGCGGTCCATGGAGTCCTCCTGGTCTGTCGGGGTTGCGCCGGCGGCCGCCGGCGTTCTTCTGAACTATAGCGCGGGCGCGGCGGAAGGCCATCCTCCGGCGCGTTGAGATTCAGGTGAGGCCGCCTCACCGGAATCTCGACGCGCTTTCCGCCCGTGTGGTGGGCAGACCGAAAAACCTCAAAAAATTTGCGCGCAAAAATGTCGACTTGCCATCGGCCCGACCGTCCTGCGGGCGGCCACTCGCGGCCGATGGAGATTTGAGATGGACAATCTGTTTGTTGCGATCTGGGGAAAGCCGGAGCGAAATGCCCGGCGAGCGGAGGAGTTCTGGCTGGATCCGCCGGCGCCCGGTTTCGGTCGACTGCTTGCGGCCATCGCTATTGTCGGCGTGGCGGCGTGCCTGCTCGACCACGTGGCCGCGGCAAACAAAACTGACACCGCCGCCTTTGCCTCTTACAACGTGGCCATCGAAGGGAGCTCGAAATGAAATATGTCCTGCTGGTCTATGGCGAGGAGAAGGACCTTTACGCGCTCACCCCGGAACGGGCGGCCAGGCTCGATGCCGACTCGCTTGCCTATGACAGGGAACTGGACCGGCAAGGCAAGCTGGTCATCGCGCAGGTCCTGCAATCGGTGAAGACGTCTAAATCGCTGAGGCGGCGCAAGGGCAAGGTACTGGTGACCAACGGGCCGTTCGCCGAGACCAAGGAGCAGCTCCTCGGCTTCGTCATGGTCGAGGCGGCCGACCTTGCCGAGGCGCTGAAGATCGCGGAGCGCATTCCGCTGGCCGAGCTCGGCACGGTCGAGGTCAGGGCGATCTACACCATACCGGGGTCATAGGCGCCGGTCAGGCCGGGCACGGCGCGTTGCGGCCATCTCCGCAGGAAACATCTTCAGGGTTTCTTCACGGACGCAACCGTTGCGTGTTGAAGCAACGCCGCGCTTCTCTTATCGTCGCCGCGATTTCGGGGGAATTCGGCATGCCTATTCTTATCGCGATCCTTGGCCTGCTCGGAGCGGCCGCCATCTGGTGGTACCGGCTGAAATATATGAGCGACGCCGCGCGTGAGGTCGCCGACGTCGTCGGGCGCGTCCAGGGTAACCTGCGCCGCAAGAAGCTGCGCAATCAAGCCGCGCTCTCTCCGCTGACGGCGATCGACGATCCGGTGGTGGCGGCCGCGACACTGATCACCGCGATCGTTGCCGAGCACGGGCCGGTGCTGCCGAAGCGCGAGGCTGTTATCCGGGAGGTCATCGCGCAGATCGCGGAAAGCTCGAAGAAGACCGACGAGGCGGTCGTCTACGCAAAATGGGCGGCGGCGCAGGTCGACGACACGACGGTCGTCATCGACAAGCTGGCCCCGTTCCTGCGCGGCCGCCTCGACCCGCATGAGCGCGACGACCTGCTCAGCATGCTGAACCGTGTCGCCCAAGGCGGCGAGCAGAGCTTGAAGATACCGGACCAACGGATGCTGAGGTTGCGGCAGAAGCTGGGGTTCGAAGTGAACTAGAATTCAGGTGAGGCCGGCCTGCAAATGCCGGCTCCCTGCGCTTCCGGTGCTCACGTACTTTAAGTACGCTCCGCTCCGGTTCTTGGTATCCGCCATTTTCGACTCGGCCTGACCTGAATTTTCGGCGTCACTGCAAGACAGATCAGATCGCCTCGCCCTTGAGCAGCCTCGGCGTGTCGCCGGAGAGGCCCGAGGCCTGGCGGATGAAGAAATCCTTGAGCTTCGGCATGCGCTCGACCAGCCCAAGGCCGAGGTCGCGGACGGCGCGCAGCGGGCCGATGTCGTTGGAGAACAGCCGGTTCAGCACGTCGGTGGTGACGCCCATCTGCAGCGTGTCGAAGCGGCGCCACTGCTGGTAGCGCTCGAGCACGTCGAGGGCGCCGATGTCCTGGCCGAGCCGGTCAGCCTCGACGATGACTTCGGCGAGCGCCGCGACATCCTTGAAGCCGAGATTGAGGCCCTGGCCGGCGATCGGGTGGATGCCATGCGCGGCGTCGCCGGCGAGCGCGATGCGCGGCGCGACGAAGGCGCGGGCCAGCGTCAGGCCGAGCGGCCAGGCGCGCGGCTTGTCGACGACCCTTATTTCGCCGAGCTTCAGGCCGAAGCGCTGCTCCAGATCGTGCTCGAAGACGAACTCGTCGCCCTCGACCAGAGCCTTGGCGTCTTGCGTGCGCTCCACCCAGACGATCGACGAGCGGTTGGTTCCGTCCTTGTCCGGCTTCAGCGGCAGTGTCGCGAAGGGGCCGGCTGGCAGGAAATGCTCTTCGGCGCGGCCGTTGTGCGGGCGCTCATGCGCCACCGTGCAGACGATGCCGGACTGGCCGTATTCCCATTTGACGGTCTTGATGCCGGCTAGGTCGCGCAGCCTGGAGTTGACGCCGTCGGCGGCAATCAGCAGCCGCGCCTTCATCGCCGCGCCGTCGGCCAGATGCACCGTGATGCCGGCGCCGTTGACGTCGAAGGCGCTGACCGCGACGCCTTCGATGATATCGATGCCGAGCTTTGTGGCGCGGCGGCGCAGCGCGCCGTTCAAGTCACGGTTGGCGACCATGTGGGCGAAAGGCTCGCCCGGCGCCACCTCGCCGTCAAAGGTCAGGAACACCGGGCGTACCGGGTCGGCGGCGCGCGAATCGGTGATGATCATCTCGGTGATCGCCTGCGCTTCCGGCGCGATCTCGTCCCAGACACCGAGCTGCTCCAGCATGCGGCTGGCGGCGGCGGCGATGGCCGAGGCGCGGCCGTCCCGTTGCCAGACGCCTGCAGGCGCGGCGTCGACGACGGCGATGGCGAGGCCCGGCCGCGCCTGCTTCAGCGACACGGCCGCGGTGAGGCCGACATAGGCCGCGCCGGCGATGAGCACGTCGAGCGGCGCTTCGCGATTCGCATCGGCCTTTGTTCCGTCCGGCTTGCGGTCGACCATGGCATCATCCTTTCGCGGCTTCGTCGCGCCGCTGCTTGCGGCCTTGACTGGCCGCACATCCTGTCCGAAACCGGCCATGGCGCATCCCTTGAAGGATTTCAGACATGACGGCGGCCATGGACGAGCTTCTCGACATTCTCGACCTCGAGCAGCTCGAACACAATCTGTATCGTGGTCGCAGCCCAAAGGTCGACTGGCAGCGCGTTTTCGGCGGCCAGACCATCGCCCAGGCGCTGGTCGCCGCGCAGCGCACCGTGGAACCGGAGCGCCATGTGCATTCGCTGCACGGCTATTTCATGCGGCCCGGCGACACCAAGCTGCCTATCGTCTACGAAGTCGACCGCATCCGCGACGGCGGCTCCTTCACCACGCGCCGGGTCGTGGCGATCCAGCATGGCCAGGCGATCTTCTCGCTGGAGGCATCGTTCCAGCAGGACGAGATCGGCCTCGAGCACCAGATGCCGATGCCGCGCGACGTGCCGGCGCCCGACACGCTGCTGTCCCAGCGCGAGCTGCTCGGCAAGTTCGGCGAAGCGGTGCCGGAAGGCATCAGGCGCTACTGGGATCGCGACCGGCCGATCGAGATGAAGCCGGTGATGCTCAAGCACTATACGAGCCGCGAGAAGCTGGAGCCGCAGCAGAACATCTGGATCCGCACCACCGGCCCGGTGCCCGAAAACCGTGCGATACAGGCGGCCGTGCTCGCCTACCTCTCCGACATGACGCTGCTCGACACCTCGACCTTCGCGCATGGCCGCGCCATCTTCGACCGCGACATCCAGGCGGCCAGCCTCGACCATGCCATGTGGTTCCACCGCAGCCACTCGCTGGACGACTGGATCCTCTACAACCAGGACAGCCCGTCGACGCAAGGGTCGCGCGGCTTCACCCGCGGTTCGCTGTTCGCGCGGGACGGAACGCTCATCGCTTCGGTCGCCCAGGAGGGCCTGATCCGACTCAAGCGCTGAGCCGGCTTCGGGCTGATGCCTGCCAAGCAGGCATTTTCGAAATTTTGCCTATTTTTTGATCACGACACCCGATGCGGCGACGCACAAATGATGTGCGCAGGCCGCTCTGCCCCTTTGTTTACAACAGGTTAACGCCCTGCTTCGGCAATTGGCACGGAGCTTGAATCCTGTCGGGCACTCTCCGGCTCTCCTCGGGATCGGTGTAGGTGTGCAAACGCGGGGGACCGCAACAGCAAAGGGTGAAACCTTATGAAAATCGTGATGGCAATCATCAAGCCGTTCAAGCTCGACGAGGTGCGCGAAGCGCTCACCGCCGTCGGCATCCAGGGCCTGACCGTCACCGAAGTTAAAGGCTACGGGCGTCAGAAGGGGCACACGGAAATCTATCGCGGCGCGGAGTACGCGGTCAGCTTCCTGCCCAAGATCAAGATCGAGGTCGCGGTCGGCGCCGACATGGTCGACAAGGCCGTCGAAGCCATCACTTCGGCCGCCAAGACCGGCCAGATCGGCGACGGCAAGATCTTCGTCTTCGGCATCGACCAGGCGGTGCGCATCCGTACCGGCGAAACAGACACCGACGCGCTCTGAGCGGCGACCATCCATTCCAACGGAGAGTTCAATGAATATTCCTTCCACCTTGAAGACGACGGGACGCGCGGCCGCTTCGCTCGCTCTCGTGGCGCTGTGCACTGCCGCCGCCTTCGCGCAGGAGGCCGCTCCGGCGGCGGCGCCTGCGGCACCTGCCGCGCCGACACCGGTTCTCGACACCGGCAACACCGCCTGGATGCTGACCTCCACCGCGCTGGTGCTGATGATGACCATCCCGGGCCTGGCGCTGTTCTACGGCGGCATGGTGCGCAAGAAGAACGTGCTCGCGACCATCATGCAGAGCTTCGCCATCACGTGCCTGGTGACGGTGCTGTGGTTCATGTTCGGCTATTCGCTGGCCTTCACCACCAATGAATCGGCATCGATGAATGCCTATATCGGCGGCTTCTCGCGGTTCTTCCACCACGGCATCACCGTCTCGACGCTCTGGCTGCCGGGCGTGGCGAATATTCCCGAATTCGTCTTCTCGATGTTCCAGTTGACCTTCGCCATCATCACGCCGGCGCTGATCGCCGGCGCCTTCGCCGAGCGCATGAAATTCTCGGCGCTGCTGATTTTCATGGGCCTGTGGCTGGTCTTCGTCTACGCGCCGATAGCGCACTGGGTATGGGGCGGCGGCTTCCTCGGCTCGGCCGGCGTGCTCGACTTCGCCGGCGGCACGGTCGTCCACATCAACGCCGGTGTCGCGGGCCTGGTCTGCGCGCTGGTGCTGGGCAAG
Organism: Mesorhizobium sp.; assembly: GCF_004963255.1. GTDB lineage: Bacteria > Pseudomonadota > Alphaproteobacteria > Rhizobiales > Rhizobiaceae > Mesorhizobium. The sequence continues at coordinate 93,468 of NZ_SUGA01000016.1, forward strand.
CGCGAAGGCTACGGCACCACCAACATGGCGCCGCATAACCTGGTCTACTCGGTGATCGGCGCCTCGCTGCTGTGGGTCGGCTGGTTCGGTTTCAACGCCGGTTCGGAACTGGCGGCTGACGGCCTTGCCGGCGCTGCGATGATGAACACGCAGGTCGCCACCGCCGCGGCGGCGCTCGCCTGGATGTTCGCCGAATGGATCGTCGCCAAGAAGCCGTCGGTGCTCGGCATCATCTCGGGCGCCGTCGCTGGCCTCGTGGCGGTGACGCCGGCTTCCGGCTTCGTCAACCCGACCGGCGCCTTCATCGTCGGCATCCTCGCCGGCGTCATCTGCTACATCTCGGCGGTCAAGCTCAAGCATGCGTTCGGCTATGACGACTCGCTCGATGCCTTCGGCGTGCACGGCGTTGGCGGCATCGTCGGCGCGCTGCTCACCGGCGCGCTCGCCGATCCGACCATCAACGCGCTCGGCAAGGATGCTTCGGTCGGCAAGCAGATCTACGGCATCGTCTTCACCATCCTGTGGACGGCGATCGCCACCTTCGTGATCCTCTACATCGTCAAGGCGCTGGTCGGCCTGCGTCCGTCCACCCAGGAAGAGGTCGAGGGTCTCGACGTCACCCAGCACGGCGAAGTGGTGCCGTAAGGCTGCCTTTGCCCTTTGCATGGGCGCAATTCCGGAGGGTTTCACACTTTTCCTGGAATTGCCCCCGAGGGCCGGCGGATCCTCCTCCCGCCGGCCCGGAATTCCTCCCAAGATCCCGTCGTGATGTCTCGAAAGGGGCTCACGCCTTGAGGCCCGGAACACCCTTCCGGGCCTCCTTTTTTGTCCAGAGCCCGAAGCCGACTTCAAGACGGCCTGGGCGGCGACGCCCATGGACAACAAGACAAGATGATGAAGGAGTGCCAGGACGTGGCGATGAGCAAGCCTCACGCCGAATTCTGCGCCAATCTGATGGCGTATGGCGGCGCCAACAAGTGACACTCGAGGTCAGGGCCGAAAAGGCCTGATCGTTTCGGCGTTTCAAGCAAAAAGGTGGCGGGCTTCGCGGCTCGCCACCGTCGTTTCCGCGCCATCTCCGGTAAAGGTCCATGGTTAATGCGGCCTTAACCTTCCCCCCGATAGTCTTGCGTTCGAATCTGCCGGAATGCGCCATGCGCCCGGCCAGGCAACGATCACGGGGAAGAGCATGCGTTCAGGCGCCTCAGCACCGCTCGCGCTGACCGATACGGGGCACGGCATCCAGGCATTCGCGCGACGCCAGGTCGGGCGGCTGGTTGGCGCCGGGCTGTTCCTGTTCACCGCCTTCGGCATTGCGGCTTTGGCCACGTGGAACGTTGCCGATCCGAGCTTCTCGCACGCCACCAGCAACGTCGTCACCAACGCAATGGGCTATGCGGGGGCTGTGTTCTCCGACCTCGCCATGCAGTTCTTCGGCCTTGCCGCCGTCGCCGGGCTGGTTCCGGCGGTTGTCTGGGGCTTCCTGCTTTTCACCGCGCGCGGCGTCGACAAATTGCCGAAGCGCGGCTTCGCCTGGTTCGGCTTCGCGCTTCTGGCCGCGGCCATCGCCGGCTGCGTGACGCCGCCCAACACCTGGCCGCTGCCGACCGGACTCGGCGGCGTTTTCGGCGACATGGTGCTGAAGATTCCGGGCATCGCGGTCGGCGGCTATCCGAAAGGGCTTTTCGCGACGATCATCGCGGTCGTCCTCGCCGCGCCGATGTTGTGGCTGTTTGCCTATGGCTCGGCGCTGATCGCGCGCAGGAACGGCTTCGCCGTCATGGAGCGCGCTGCTGCGCCCGATCCGCGCGAGCAGGACGAGATGCTGTTCGACGAGGATGAGGACGAGGGCGACGAAGGCATCTTGGCGCTCGGCGCCCTCACCCATTGGTGGCTGTCGCTCCGCGCCTTCCTGCACCGCCGCGCTGAACGGCGCAGGCGGGAGCGCGACGAGTTCGAGCCGCCGATGCAACCCAAAGCCAGCGCCTGGCGGCGCGCCGCCGAGCGGGTCGAATCGGCCGAATTCGCCGAAAGCCGGGTGAGCCCGGGCGGCCGCGCTCGTGTCGAGCCGGAATTCTTCGCCGCCATGGTCAACGACCGCAGCGTTTCGGTCGACCCTGCCGACCAGGACATCTTCGACGAGGACGAGGACGAAGACGTCGATCTCGACGACTTCGACGACGAGGCGCCTGTCCAGCGACGCGGCGCGCCTGCGGCCAAGGTGCGGAACTTCCGCTCCGATGCCGCGACCCGCGTCGAGGCGCCGGCGGCGCGGCCGGTGCCGGGCGCGCGTGTCCAGCGCGAGGCGCAGACCTCGCTGATCGGCTCCGACACGTTCGAGATGCCGTCGCTGCATTTCCTCTCGGAGCCGAAGAACGTCGCCAAGGACCCAAGCCTGTCGAAGGACGCGCTGGAGCAGAACGCGCGGCTTCTCGAAGGCGTGCTGGAGGATTTCGGCGTCAAAGGCGAGATCATCCATGTCCGCCCCGGCCCGGTCGTCACGCTCTACGAGCTGGAGCCGGCGCCCGGCATCAAGTCCTCGCGCGTCATTGGCCTGTCCGACGACATCGCCCGCTCGATGAGCGCGATCGCATGCCGCGTCGCGGTGGTGCCCGGCCGCAACGCCATCGGCATCGAGCTGCCCAACGCCAAGCGCGAGACGGTCTATCTCAGGGAGATCATGGCCAGCCGTGACTTCGAGACGACCAAGGCGAAGCTGGCGCTGGCGCTCGGCAAGACCATCAATGGCGAGGCGGTCATCGTCGACATCGCCAAGATGCCGCATGTGCTGGTCGCCGGCACCACCGGCTCCGGCAAGTCGGTCGCCATCAACACGATGATCCTGTCGCTGCTCTACCGGCTGACGCCGCAGGAATGCCGGCTGATCATGATCGATCCGAAGATGCTCGAGCTCTCCGTCTATGACGGCATTCCGCATCTTTTGACGCCGGTCGTCACCGATCCGAAGAAGGCGGTCGTGGCGCTGAAATGGACCGTGCGCGAGATGGAGGACCGTTACCGCAAGATGTCCAAGGTCGGCGTGCGCAACATCGATGGTTTCAACGCACGCGTTCAGCAAGCGGAGAAGAAGGGCGAGAAGATCTCGCGCACGGTGCAGACCGGCTTCGACCGCCAGACCGGCGAGGCGATCTACGAGACCGAGAACCTCGATCTCGAGCCGATGCCCTATATCGTGGTCATCATCGACGAGATGGCCGACCTGATGATGGTGGCCGGCAAGGATATCGAAGGCGCGGTGCAGCGCCTGGCGCAGATGGCGCGCGCCGCCGGCATCCATGTCATCATGGCAACGCAACGTCCCTCGGTCGACGTCATCACCGGCACGATCAAGGCGAATTTCCCGACCCGCATATCCTTCCAGGTGACGTCGAAGATCGACAGCCGCACCATCCTTGGCGAGCAGGGCGCCGAGCAGCTGCTCGGCATGGGCGACATGCTCTACATGGCCGGCGGCGGGCGCATCCAGCGCGTCCACGGTCCGTTCGTCTCGGACGACGAGGTCGAGCGGATCGTCGCGCATCTGAAACTGCAGGGCGTGCCGGAGTATCTCGACGCCATCACCGAGGACGACGAGGAAGAGGACGAGGACGGCCCGTCCGGCAAGGGTGGTTCCGGCGGCGGTGGCGGCGGCAATTTCGAGGATTCCGACGATCCTTACGACCAGGCGGTGGCGGTGGTGCTGCGCGACGGCAAGGCTTCGACCAGCTACATCCAGCGGCGGCTCGGCATCGGCTACAATCGCGCCGCCTCGATCATCGAAAAGATGGAGAAGGAAGGCATCGTCGGCCCGGCCAACCACGCCGGCAAACGCGAGATTTTGGTGCCGACCGAAGACGACAAGTTCTAGGGTTTGCCGAGATTCAGGTCAGGCCGGCCTGACCTGAATCTCGATAAGCCTGGCCTGACCAGACGTAGGTTAGCAGGCAACCGGAAATCGTCTGGCGCGTTTGTGCGAAGTTGTCGCGCACCCGCCAAACTTAGGCCCTAGTGGGAGTCCACATACTGCCACGACACGAATCACAGGAAGTGACCGGCATGAACACCCAGACCGAATTCGCCATCACCCGCCGCCAGCTCCTCGGCCTCGGCTTGATGCTTGGCGGAGCTGCCGCTCTCAACCTTGTGCCCGGCTACCAGCTCGTAGCGGCAGCGCAGGCGGCGGTGCCGCCGGCGGCGCAGAAGATCGCCGACCATTTCTCCTCGGTGAAGTCGATGAGCGGCGAGTTCGTCCAGTTCGGCCCGAAGGGCGAGCAGACCGGCGGCAAGTTCTTTCTGGAACGTCCGGGCAAGATCCGCTTCAACTATGACGGCTCCTCCAACTTCCGCGTCATTTCCGACGGCAAGTCGGTGGTGATCCTCAACAAGAAGCTCAACACGTCCGATCTCTACCCGCTGTCGAAGACGCCGTTGAAATTGCTGCTCGACGACCGGATCGATCTCTCCGGCGGGCGCGTCAAGGCCGTCAAGGAAGAAGACGACCTCACGACCATCAAGCTTTCCGACAAGTCTGTCTTCGGCAATGCGATGATCACCATGATGTTCGACCCGAAGACCTATGATCTGCGCCAGTGGACGATCACCGACGCGCAAGGCAAGGACACGACGGTGATGATCTTCAACACCAAGGAAGGCGTCAGCTTCCCGGCCGATACGTTTGCGATCGACTATACGGCGAACCGCGAGCTGAACACGAAGACGCGGTAAAACTGCCGGCTTGGCGGGCCAGTCAGTAGCTTCGTCATCCTAGGGCGAAGCGACGCGGAGCGGAACCCTAGGGTCCATGCCGTTGCGTTTGCCGAAGAACGATGCGGTGCAGAAGAACATCGTCCTGTGCCGGCGTTCGGTGTCGAGGTCTGCACCGTTGCAGCGCTCGCACGTCACGGCATGGATTCGAGGGTCTGCGCGCGTCGCTTCGCTCCTTGCTCCGCCCTGGAATGACGAAGTTCAGAAGGCTTTGGCCAATCTCGAAGGCTTGCGACATGGTTCGGCTTGTCTTCGTCCGCGCTCGCTGGCAGTAGTTCGGCGACTTTAGCCGTCCCGGACCCGCCGCATGCCTTTCACCATCGCCACCTGGAACATCAACTCCGTGCGCCTGCGCATGCCAATCGTCGAGCGGCTGCTGAAGGAGCACGCGCCGGACGTGCTGTGCCTGCAGGAAACAAAGGTGCCGGACGAGCTGTTCCCGGAGAAGGCTTTCCGCAAGGCGGGCTACGAGCACATCCTGTTTCACGGCCAGAAGGGCTATCACGGCGTCGCCACCGTGGCGCGCCGGCCGATCGAGCTGGTGGAAAAGCGGCGTTTTTGCGAGATCGACGACAGCCGACATCTGTCGGTCAGGGTCCAGGCAGGCGGCAAATCGGTGCTGGTGCATAATTTCTATGTGCCGGCCGGCGGCGACGAGCCCGATCCGGAGATCAACCGCAAATTCCGCCACAAGCTCGATTTCGTCTATGAGATGAACTCCGTGCCGGCGAGCGGCGACGCGCTATCCGCGTCGATCCTGGTCGGGGACCTGAACATCGCGCCGCAGGAGCACGACGTCTGGTCGCACAAGCAGTTGCTCAACGTGGTCAGCCATACGCCGGTCGAGACGACAAATTTCGAGGCGATGCGCAAGGCCGGCGGCTGGGTCGACCTGATGCGGCTCAACGTGCCCGCCGAGCAGAAGCTCTACACATGGTGGAGCTACCGCGCGAAGGACTGGGAAGCGTCGAACCGCGGCCGCCGCCTCGACCATGTCTGGTCTTCCGCCAATCTGGTGCCGGCTTTCAAAGGCTACGAGATCCTGCAGGCGGCGCGCGGCTGGGAGAAGCCGTCCGACCATGTGCCGGTCATCGCACGGTTCAACCTGGATTAGGGCGGGCCGATATTCAGGTGAGGCCGGCCTGCAAATGGCGGCTTCCTTCGCTTCCGGTGCTCACGTACTTCAAGTACGCTCCGCTCCGGTTCTCGGAAGCCGCCATTTTCGACTCGGCCTGACCTGAATCTCAGCCCGTCCTTCGGCGGTGCCTACCCCGTAAACCGCGGCGCCAGTTCCTCGATGCGGGCGATCATCTGCTGGAACTCCTCCAGGATGCGCTCATGCAACAGAACCGCGATCTCCGGATATTCTTCCAGGATGCGGTGGAACATCTTGCGGCTCAATCGGATCACTTCAGAGTCGACCGCTGCGGAGGCGCTGGTCAGCCGGTTGGTGTCGGCGATCAGCGCCAGTTCGCTCAGCATGGTGCCCGGACCCGCGGTGCCGATCGGGACGCGTTCACCGCCTAGTTCCCGATAGAGCGTGATCAGGCCGCTGACCACGATGTAGGCAGAATCGGCAACATCATCCTCGCGGTAGAGCTTATGGTCGGCCTGCAGCATGGTGGTCTCGGCGCCGAAGGCGAGCAGGCGCAACTGTTCCTGGGTGAAGCCCTGGAAAAGCTTCACACCGGACAGGATGCGGATGTCGTCATCCAGCGCCATCCTAGCTGTGTCCCCGAGCGGTCAGTCCAGTCCCTCCTTTGGAGCGGCGCGCCCTCCTGGGCGCGCGAGAAACGCTCCACCATGCATCGTGCGATGCTTGCAACGAGCTGATCCATCACCCTCCAGCACCAGGATCGCACCCGAAGCGGTCCCGCCCGACCGCTCTATCTCTTTTGGCTCAATTCCGGACGGAAGGCTACGGCGAAGCCGCCAAGCTCAACCGTTTCGTACTTTTCCTGGAATTGCCTAGATCATGAAATGTTTAAGGAACCAGCTTGTAGCCGCCGCTTTCTGTCACAAGAATTTCGGCATTGGAAGGATCGCGCTCGATCTTCTGGCGCAACCGGTAGACATGGGTCTCCAGCGTGTGCGTGGTGACGCCGGAATTGTAACCCCAGACCTCTTCCAGCAGCACGTCGCGCGTCACCACCTTCTGGTCGGCGCGGTAGAGATATTTGATGATCGAGGCTTCCTTCTCGGTCAGCCGCACCTTGGCGCCGCGCGGATCGATCAAAAGCTTCTGGCTGGGCTTGAACGTGTAGGGTCCGACCGAGAAGGTGGCGTCCTCGCTCTGCTCGTGCTGGCGAAGCTGGGCGCGGATGCGGGCCAACAGCACGGCGAAGCGGAAGGGCTTGGTCACATAATCGTTGGCGCCGGCCTCAAGACCCAGAATCGTGTCTGAATCGGTGTCGTGGCCGGTCAGCATGATTATCGGCGCCTTGTAGCCGCCCTTGCGCAGGATCTTCACAGCCTCGCGGCCATCCATGTCGGGCAGGCCGACATCCATGATGAGCAGGTCGACAACGCCGCTGCGCGCGGCGGCAACGCCTTTTGCGGCGGTCGATTCCTGCTGGACGTCGAATTCCTCGTAGAGCGCCAGCTGCTCGACCAGGGTGGCGCGCAGGTCGTCGTCGTCATCGACGATCAGGATGGTGCGTGATGTCATGGATATCAATCCGTTGTTTTAAAAAGAATATTCAGTTGACCTCCCCCCATTTATGCGGAAGCTCACCGGCGCAACAGCCGATCACAGTGATTTGTTCCGTGACACGATCATACAAGAAAAAACGCACGCGCAATGAGGCGGGCGCATTTTTGCCGAAGGGCTTGCGCGTTTTGGTGGTACGCGCGCGCCCAGGCAACCCCGCGCAAGGCTTCCTGCAAGCCGGCAAAACGGTGTTTCCCTGCGCCCTGGGGCGCAGCGGCATTACCGCCAACAAGCATGAGGGGGATGGCGCGACGCCGCTGGCGTCGATGCGCATCCTGTCAGGCTATTTCCGGGGGGATCATTTTGCGGGCGGGCGCAGGACAAGACTGCCGATGGCGCCGATCGGTCCGGATCTAGGCTGGTGCGAGGTGCCGGACGACCGCAACTATAACCGGCCGGTGAAGATCCCCTATGGCGCGAGCCATGAGCGGATGAAGCGCGACGACCGGCTCTACGATGTCTGCCTGGTGTTCGACTGGAACATCGCGCCGCGCTTGCGCGGGCGCGGCAGCGCGATCTTCTTCCATCTGGCGCGGCCGGGCTTCACGCCGACCCAGGGCTGCGTGGCGGTCACGGCGCGGACCATGGCGAGGCTGCTTCCGTTGTTGTCGGATAGGACGGTGGTGAAGGTGGTGAGGTAGGGGCCATTGATATTCAGGTGAGGCCGGCCTGCAAATGGCGGTTTCCTGCGCTTCCGGTGCTCACGTACGAAAAGTACGCTCCGCTCCGGTTCTCGGAACCCACCCAGTTTGGTCGCTTCGCGCCCGTCTTCGACTCCGACTCGGCCTGACCTGAATCTCAATAGCCCCTCGACCGCTTCGGCTGCTGCCAACCCGTGCCGAGCAGCCCGATCTCGCGAAGCTCTCGATCCATCGTCTTCGAGATATCCCGGCGTTCGGCGCCGACGTCGCGCAACTGGCTGTCGGAGAGGTCTTCTACCGACTCTAGGGGAAGCCGGACGGCGACACGGGCCTGGCGCAGCCAATCGCGTGCCGAACGCAGCCAAAGAGTTAGGCTCGAGGGCGATTCCAGGGGGGTGCAGGGCTTCAGGGCGATCTCGGTCATGGCTTTATCCAGTGTTCTCCGGATATCAAATCCGGTTTGACGGTGTTTCGATGAAGCCATGATGCCGGATTGAAAAACAAACGGGAAACGAGTAGTTCTTTTCTGATCATCAAGTTTTGTTTGGAGATCGGATGTCCAAACTGCTGCCCGGAACGCGAGCGCTGCGGACGTTCGAGGCGGCCGCCAGGCACCTCAATTTCACCCGCGCCGCCGACGAGCTCGGGCTGACGCCGGCGGCGGTCAGCCACCAGATCAAGGAAATCGAAGATCAACTCGATCTGGTGCTGTTCACGCGCACCAGCCGCAGCATTCGCCTGACCGAGGCAGGCAGCCTGCTGCACGACGCGTCGATCGACGCGCTCGACCTGCTCAACCGGGCGGTCAGCCGCGCCCGCAAGATGACGCGCGGCACGGCATTGCTGAAGGTGACGCTCGACGCGCAGTTCGCGACGAAATGGCTGATGCGCCGGGTCGACGACTTTCGCCGGCAGAAGCCCGGCATCGAGCTGCGCTTCGACATCACCTACGACGTCAGGGATTTCGAGCGCGACGATGTCGATATCGGCATCCGCTTCGGCACCGGTAAATATCCGGGGCTCCGCGCGCACCGGCTGTTTGAGAACATCATCATCCCGGTGTGCAGCCCGGCGCTGCTGGCGTCGGGTCCGCCGCTGAAGGAGCCGCGCGACCTTTTCAACCACACGCTCGCGCATATCGAATGGTCGCGGCAGGGCGTGACCTGGCCGAACTGGAGCATGTGGATGCAGGCGGCCGGCGTCGACGATTTCGACGACAGCCGCGTGCTGGTGTTCGGTTCGTCAACCGATGCCACCCAGGCGGCGCTGGACGGCAATGCGGTGGCGCTGGCCGACTTCGCCATGGTCGCCAACGATCTTTCGCAAGGGCGCCTGGTGCGGCCTTTCGAGCTCGGCATCAAGATCGCGCCGGAATTCGCCTATTTCCTGGTCTACCCCGAGACCGCGAAAGACGACGCACGGGTCATCGCCTTTCGCGAATGGCTGCTGGACGAGGTGGCGAAAACGCCGACATAAGACCTGTTGTCAGCCCGCTGGTGCCGCGGGCGCGCCGAACCAGCCGATGACGGCGCCGATGATCAGCATCACGCCCAGCCAGTGGCCGGCATCGATCAGGGTCAGCGCCCAGCCGAAACCTTGATAGCGGTGGTTGACGGCAAGCGTGGTGACGATGAACCCCAGCCAAAGCACGAAGCCGAACAGCAAGCCTGCGACCGGGTTCGGTTCCCCGCCAGTTATGGCGCCCACCACCAATGTCAGGACAAGCGCCATGACCAGCTCGGCGATGAAGCTGATGATGAACGGAACGGCCGAGCGCTGCATGGTGGCAGGGTCGAGCTTGGCCGCCTTCAGCCAAGGCTTGCTCAGGCTCATATACCAGGCCGCGCCGAACAACCATGCGACGACGGCGGCGACAACCACCGCCAGCCAGTTCACGACCGAAAAATCCATGCTTTCCCCTCCAGATCGAGACGCGATGGAACGCTTGTTCGGCGATCGCGTCAAGCGAGGCGCCAGACGGTCGTGCGCTTGACTTCGGCATCCTCCAGCACGCGCGTCACCGGAACCTGGTAGACGGCAAGTGATTGCAGCCCGGTTCTGGGGAGGTAGGCGCGGCCGGGGTCGCCGACGAGGATCTCGGCGCCGCGCGCCCGCAGGCTCGTGAACCAGGGCAGCAGCCTGTCAGCGAAAGCCTTGTCGTAAAAGACGTCGCCGGCAAGCAGGACGTCCCAGCCATCGTCGGCGCCGATGCAATCCGCGCCGAGGAATTGCGCTTCGACGCCGTTGGCTTCGAGGTTAAGCGCGATCGCCGTCTCGCAGAAAGGATCGATGTCGGCGGCGATCACTTGCGCAGCACCTGCCTTCATCGCGGCAATAGCAACGAGGCCTGAGCCGGAGGCGAAGTCGAGCACGCGTCTGCCGCGCACCGTCCCGGGATTGTCGAGCACATAGCGGGCGAGGCCCTGGCCGCCGGCCCAGGCGAAGGCCCAGAAGGGGGGCGGCAGGCCGATCTCGGCCAGCTCCTCCTCGGTGCGCAGCCAAAGATCATGCGCCTCGTCGGCGAGGTGCAAAAGCACTTCCGGCACATGCGGCGGCGCCATCAGCGCCGTGTTGTCGAGGATGAACTTTTTGGCGCTCCTGGGCGTAAGCTTCGTCACGGCGCCGGGTTGAGCTCGGCCATGCGGCAGACCTCTTTCCATTCGGCCGGCGTCACCGGCTGCACGGAAAGCCGGCCGAGCCGGACCAGCGCCATCTCGGCCAATTTCGGGTTGGCCTTGACCTGCTCCAGCGTCACCGGCTTCGGCACGTCCTTGAAGGCGCGGATGTCGACGCATTCCCAGCGCGGATCGTCGGTCGTCGTATCGGGATGCGCCAGCGCGCAGACCTCGGCGATGCCGACGATGTTCAGCCCCTCATTGGAATGATAGAAGAAGCCGAGATCGCCGATCCGCATCGCCTTCATGTTGTTGCGCGCGGCGTAGTTGCGCACGCCGTCCCATTGCGTGCCGGCCTTGCCCTTGGCCTTCAGCGCCTCGAAGGAAAAGACCGAGGGTTCGGACTTGAACAGCCAATAGTTCATTTGTTCCTCCAGCGCAGGCGGTTGGGATTAACTAGCCGCAGGCTTGTTGAAGGTCCAGTTCCACTGACGGATCTCGACGCTTTCGAACAGGCCCGCCTTGGCGTAGGGGTCGGCCGCCGACAGCGCCTGCGCTGCCGCCAGGTCCGGCGCCTCGACCACCACGAGGCTGCCGTCCGGCTTGCCCTCGGCGTTCAGGAACGGTCCGGCGAAGGCGAGCTTACCCTCGCCATTCAATCCCTCCAGGAACGCGACGTGGGTGGGCCTGGTGTCGATGCGCAGCTGCAGGCTGCCGGGCTTGTCCTTGCAAATCAACGCAAACAGCATTTTTCAACTCCGATGGTTCATATGTCGGTTTCGGTCTTGAGCGGGCGTGTCATCAGCGCGGTGACCGCCTGGCCGATGGTGATCTTGCCGTCGAGGATGGCGGCGACGGCCGAAATGATCGGCGCCTCAATGCCGCGCTCGGCGGCGATACGGGCGGCAATGCCGGCCGTCGGCACGCCTTCGGCCAGCGGCAGGCCGGCAAGCGGCTTGCCCTGGCCGAGCGCCAGGCCATAGGCGAAGTTGCGCGACTGTGCCGAGGAGCAGGTGAGCAAGAGGTCGCCGAGGCCGGAAAGCCCCATCAGCGTCTCCGGCTTCGCGCCGAAAGCGGCGCCGATGCGGCGCAGCTCGACGAAGCCGCGCGTCACCATGGCGGCCTGGGCGCTGGCGCCGAGGCCCGCGCCAGTGACGGCGCCTGCGGCGATGGCAAAGACGTTCTTCAGCGCGCCGCCGATCTCGACGCCGATCAGGTCGTCGCTGGAATAGCAGCGCAGGTTCTCCGCCGAGAAGCGGGCGGCAAGCTCGGCCGCCAACTCCGCCTCGCGGGCCGCGACTACGACGGCCGTCGGCAGGCCGCGTGCGACATCGCTGGCAAAGCTCGGGCCGGAAAGCGCCGCGACCGGATTTTTGGGCAGGCTTTCCTCGACGATCGTCGAGAGCAGCGCGCCGGTGTCGCGCTCGATGCCCTTGGCGCAGAGCACCAGCGGCGCTCCCCGGGGCACATGGTTGCGAGCGGCGGCCAGGACGGCGCGCAGAGACTGCGCGGGCGTCACGGCGAGCACGCAGTCGGCACCGTCGAGCGCAGCCGCCATATCGCTGGTCGCCGGGATGCCGGGCGCGATCTTGATGCCGGGCAAATAGCGCGGGTTCTCGCCGCGGGCGATGGCGGCGACGGTCTCAGTGTCGCGCGCATAGAGCCGCAGGTCATGGCCGGCGCGCAGCATGGCAAGGGCCAGCGCCGTGCCCCAGGCGCCGCCGCCCAGCACCGCGACGCGCCAGCCGCTGCCGGATTTCGTGCCGCTCGTTCCCTTGGCGCTCATGCCTTGGCCCCACGCCGGCCCGAGCCGACCATGGGCGCGGAAACGCTGTCGAGCGGCCAGCGCGAACGCGGCACGAAGTCGGCGCTATTTTCGTCGGCGATGCCGGCGCGCAGGCGTTCGATGCCGGCCCAGGCGATCATCGCCGCATTGTCGGTGCACAATTTCTGCGGCGGCGCGACAAAGGCGAAGCCGGTTTGCGCGCAAAGCGCTTCGAGCGTCGCCTTGATGGTGCGGTTGGCGGCAACGCCGCCGGCGACGACCAGCGCCGGTTTTGCCTGGTCGGGAAATTCCTGGCGAAAGCGGGCAAGCGCGCGGCCAACACGGTCGCCCAGCGCGTCGGCCACCGCCGCCTGGAACGAGGCGCAGATGTCGGCGACGTCCTGGTCGCTCAACGGCGCAATCGCGGTCGCCGCCTGGCGCACCGCCGTCTTCAGGCCGGAGAAGGAGAAATCCGGCTGCGCCGAGCCTTTCATCGGGCGCGGGAAGGCGAAGCGACTCGCATCGCCTTTAGCCGCCGCCTTCTCGACATTCGGGCCGCCGGGATAGGGCAGGCCGAGCATCTTGGCGGTCTTGTCGAAGGCTTCGCCCAGCGCATCGTCGATGGTCGTCGCCCAGCGCTGGTAGTCGCCGACGCCGCGCACCGCGACGATCTGGGTGTGGCCGCCGGAGACGAGCAGCAGCAGGTAGGGGAAGTCGAGACCGTCGGTCAGCCGCGCGGTCAGCGCGTGGCCCTCGAGGTGGTTAATGGCGATCAGCGGCTTGTTGGCGGCCGCGGCGATCGCCTTGGCCGTCATAAGGCCGACGATCAGCCCGCCGACAAGGCCGGGACCGGCGGTGGCGGCGATGGCGTCGACCTCGTCCAGCGAGACGGACGAGTCAGCGAGCGCCGCCTCGACGATGCCGTCCAGTGCCTCGACATGGGCACGCGCGGCGATCTCCGGCACGACGCCGCCAAAGGCGGCATGCTCCTCGATCTGGCTCAACACCACATTTGATAGGATCTTTGGGGACAGGATTTCGGGCGCGGAGCCGCCGTCCAGCGCCACTACGCTGGCCGCCGTCTCGTCGCAGCTCGTCTCAATGCCCAGAACGCGGATCAATTGGTCGCTGACCTCAAAGATTGTATCACCAGAGGTCTATCGATATTCAGGTGATGCCGGCCTGCAAATGACGGGTTCCTGCGCTTCCGGTGCTCACGTACTTCAAGTACGCTCCGCTCCGGTTCTCGGAACCAACCATTTTCGGCGCGGCCTGACCTGAATCTCGACAGACCTCGGCCAAGGACGGGGGTTATCACGGACCGCGCGCCATGCAAACTTTGAAAATCGGAACACGCGGCAGCCCGCTGGCGCTGGCCCAGGCGCATGAGACACGGGCGCGGCTGATGCAGGCGCATGGGCTGCCCGAGCAGGCGCTCGAGGTGGTGCCCATCTCGACCAGCGGCGACCGTATCCAGGACCGGCCGCTCTCGGAGGCCGGCGGCAAGGGCTTGTTCACCAAGGAAATCGAGGAAGCGCTGCTCGACGGCCGCATAGACATCGCAGTGCATTCGTCGAAAGACATGCCGACGGTGCTGCCCGACGGGCTGGAACTTGTCACCTTCCTGCCGCGCGAGGACGCGCGCGACGCTTTCATCGGCAAACGGGTGAAGCGGATCGCCGACCTGCCACATGGCGCGGTGGTTGGGTCGTCGTCGCTCAGGCGCCAGGCGCTGCTTCGCCGCATGCGGCCGGATTTCGAGGTGGTGATCTTCCGCGGCAATGTGCAGACAAGGCTGCGCAAGCTGGAAGAAGGCGTCGCCGAGGGCACGATCCTGGCCTATGCCGGGCTGAAGCGGCTCGGGCTCGAACATGTCATCGCCGACCTGATGTCGCTCGAGCATTTTCCGCCGGCGCCGGGGCAAGGCGCGATCGGCATCGAAACCCGCATCGGCGACCGCGACGTCGAAAAAATGCTGGCGGCGATTCATCACGTGCCGACCGGCCAGGCACTCGCCTGCGAGCGCGCCTTTCTCGCCGCGCTCGACGGCTCCTGCCGCACGCCGATCGCCGGCCATGCGACGGTCGCAGGCGAAAAACTGTCCTTCGCCGGGCTGATCATCTCGCCCGACGGCACGCAATCGCATGAGGTACGGCTGGAAGGCGAGGCCGCGGACGCGGCGGAGATCGGGCTCGACGCCGCGCGGACGGTCCGCGCCAGGGCGGGCGCTGAATTCTTCGACGGCTGGGCCTGACATGGTCCGCGTCCTGGTGACGAGGCCGGAGCCCGGCGCGTCGCGCACGGCACGACGCCTCGAAACCCTGGGATTCCAGCCTGTCCTGCTGCCGCTGACCGAGACGAGGGCATTGCCGGTCGAGGCGAGCATCGGCGCCGATGCCGTCGCGGTTGCGGTCACCAGCGCCAATGCGGTGCGCCACGCGCCAAGGGCGCTGGTCGCGTCGCTTGCGGGCCTGCCATGCCACGCGGTCGGCAAACGGACGGCCGAAACCTGCCGCGCGGCGGGATTTTTATCGGTCGCGGAAGGTCCGGGCGATGCCGAGGCGCTGGCCGGCGCCATCGCCGGCGGCCTTGCCGGCAAGGCAATCGTCTATCTGTGCGGCCGCGTCCGCTTTCCGGTGTTCGAGCAGCGAATGACGGCGGCGGGCGTCCATGTCCAGCCGATCGAGACCTACGACACGACAGGCGTCGACCATGGCGATGCCGATGTGGTCGCCGGCCTGTCGGGCCAGCCGGTCGAGGCCGCGCTGCTCTATTCAGCCAAGGCCAGCTTAGCGCTGGTCGGCCTGATGGCGCGGCCGACGCTACGGTATCTCTTTGAAAAAACGCAGTTCCTGGCGCTCTCGACGCGCGTCGGCCAGCCGATGGAAGGCATTGCCGGCAGCAGGGTCCGCGTCGCATCTCAGCCTGAGGAAGAGGCGCTGCTCGCGCTTTTGTCGCAACCGCGCTAAGGCGTTTCACCGTTTCACGGAAACGGTGAAACGCCTTAGCTCTTTGTTTTTACGCAATTCCGGACGGAAAACCGCTCACACTTTTCCTGGAATTGCTCTAGGCCGCGTCATCACACCGCCCCTTTTCACCGCTTGGTGATGTGCTAGAGCATCCTGACGCTCTGGACCCTTCGATCCATCCCCAAGCCATTTTGCGGAGCCCAAGCATGGTCAAGACGCCGAAGATGCGACATTCGAAGACCCGGCGCGAGCCGGTGACCATCGAACTCGAGCCCGGCGCCGTCTCGCGAATCACCGACGAGGATGCCGCGAAGGCCAAGGCCGTGCAGACCGACGAGGCGAAGGCGGAAGAGGCCGCGGCCGCGTCGCAGCCGGAGGCGCCGGAAGAGCCGATCCATGCCGAGCAGGCCGATATCGAGCCGTGGGAGCATAGCGACGCCGCCCAGGCGGCGGCCGAAAAGCCCGAAGCCGGCAAAGGTGAGCCCGAGGCTCCGTATCCAAGCGGCGCCGATGCACCGAAGAGCCAGCCCCAGGGCTTCGACTACAATTTCGAGGACGCATCCGCTGCCGCCGGCGGCCCCTCGGCATCGAAGGCAGGCGAGACGCGAAGCGACACGAGGAGCGAGGATCGCGGGCCGCAGCCGTCGCGGAGAACCGGCGTCAACGCTATCGCCGCCGGCGTCATCGGCGGCGTGATCGCGCTCGCCGGCGCCGGCCTGCTGCAGGCGGTCGGCCTGCTTGGCGCGCCGGGATCGAACGGCGGATCGCTCGAAGGCGTCAATGGCGAGATCGCCTCGCTGAAAAGCGAGATCGTGGCGCTGAAGGAAAGCGGCGACAAGGGAGGCTCCGCCAAGGCGGACGCCCTGTCCACGGCGATCGAGCAGGTCAAGGCGGAAGTGGCGGCGTTGAAATCCTCGGCGGGACAAGGCGGCGACGGCGCGGCGCTCAAGGCGCTCGGCGACAAGGTCGGCCAGATCGAGACCGCCGTTGCCGATCTGCAGAAGAACGGCAACGCGGCACCCGTTGACCTCGGTCCGCTCAACGAGAAGATCGCCGGGCTCGACGCTCTGGTCAAATCGACCGGCGACGCGGCCAAGGCCGAGGATGGCCGGGTGGCGGCGCTGGAGCAGTCCGTGTCGCAGCTTTCCGGCAAGGTTGAGGCGCAGGCCTCGCAGCCCAAGATCGCGCTGGCCATCGTGGCTTCGGCGCTGAAGTCGGCGCTCGACCGCGGCGCGCCCTTCGCGACCGAGCTCGACACTTTCGCGGCCATCGCGCCGGACGCGCCCGAGCTCGCGGCGCTGCGCTCCTATGCCGAGAAGGGCGTGCCGACCCGCGCCACCATCGCTTCGGAGGTTGATGCCGCCGCCAACGCCATGGTCGAGGCGGCGACGCCGGTCGACCAGAATGCCGGTTTCTTCCAGAGCCTGGTGTCGAGCGCGGAATCGCTAGTCAAGGTGCGGCCGGTTGGCACTGTGGAGGGCAAGGGCGCGCCCGAAACGGTCGCCCGCATGGAAGTGGCGGTCAACCAGGGCGACTACGCCAAGGCGCTCAGCGAGTATGACACGCTGCCTGACGCCGCGAAGGCCGCCGGCGCCGACTTTGCCGGCAAACTGAAGGCGCGGCTCGAGGTCGAAAAGCAGCTCGAAGCGCTGATTGCCGGCGCGACGAAGGCGTGAGGACGACAAGATGATCCGCCTTCTCGTCTTCCTCGCCGTCGTCTTCGCGCTGGGGCTCGGCTTTGCCTGGCTGGCCGACCGCCCGGGCGAGATGCTCGTCACCTTCAACGGCTACCAGTACCAAGTCACGCTGATGGTGGCGGCGGTGGCGATCGTCGCCGTGGTCGCCGCGGTGATGATCGTCTGGTGGCTGATCAAGTCGCTGTGGAACAGCCCCTACACGATCTCGCGCTATTTCCGCGTGCGCCGCCGCGACCGCGGCTACCAGGCGCTGTCGACGGGCATGATCGCGGCCGGCGCCGGCGACGGGGCGCTGGCGCGCAAGAAGACCAAGGAAGCGGCGAAGCTGATCAGCTCCGACCAGGAGCCGTTGATCAACCTGCTCGACGCGCAAGCCTCGCTACTAGAAGGCGACCATGAAGGCGCGCGGGAAAAGTTCGAGCGGATGCTCGACGATCCCGAGATGCGGCTGCTCGGCCTGCGCGGGCTTTATCTGGAGGCCGAGCGGCTCGGCGACCGTAACGCCGCGCGCCATTATGCCGGCCGCGCGGCGGCGGTGGCGCCGCAGCTCGCCTGGGCAGCGGAATCGACGCTGGAGGAACTCACCGAACGTGGCGACTGGGACGGCGCGCTGAAGCTGGTCGAGGCGCAGAAATCGACCAGGCAGATCGAGCGCGATGCCGCCAACCGCCGCCGCGCCGTGCTGCTGACGGCCAAGGCGCAGGCGCTCGTCGACAGCGACCCGAATGCGGCCCGCACCGCGGCGCTCGAAGCCAACAAGCTGGCGCCCGATTTCGCGCCGGCCGCGGTGATCGCCGCCGATCTGGTTATCCGGCAAAACGACCTGCGCAAGGGCTCCAAGATCCTGGAAGCCGCCTGGAAGGCCGAGCCGCATCCCGACATTGCCGAGCTTTACACGCATGCGAGGCCGGGCGACGCCGTGCTCGACCGTCTCAACCGGGCGAAGAAGCTGCAGGAATTGAAGAAGAACCACGCCGAGTCGTCCATGGCCGTGGCGCGCGCGGCGCTCGACGCGCAGGACTTCGCCACCGCGCGGCGCGAGGCGGAGGCCGCGATCCGCATGGATCGCCGCGAGGGCGCCTATCTTCTGCTCGCCGATATCGAGGAAGCCGAGACCGGCGACCAGGGCAAGGTCAGGCAGCTGCTGTCCAAAGCCGTACGTGCGCCGCGCGATCCGGCCTGGGTGGCGGACGGCGTCATCTCCGAGCGCTGGGCGCCGGTGTCGCCGGTCACCGGCAAGCTCGACGCCTTCACCTGGCGTGCGCCGATGGAGCGGCTCGGCCAGCTGATCGACAGCGAGACGGATGCCGCGGTGCCGGCAATCACCGCCGCGCCGCCCGCTGCAGCACCCGCTGAAAAGGCGATCGAGAATGTTGCGGACGCGCCTGTCGAGAAGCCCTTGCCGGCGAATGGCGGCGAGAAGGACGCGGCTGTTACGGAAGATATCAGCGAAGCTGAAACCGCCGGGCGGAGTTCGGAATTACCTCCTCTGCCCGACGATCCGGGTGTCGCGCCGGAAGAGGAAGCGGAAAAATCGCCGCGCCGGTTTCGTTTGTTCTGAGGCAGGGTTTTGGCGGGCAAGGAAAAGGTATCGATGTTCGAGCGCGTATTGGCCTTCCTGAGGGATCTGCCTGGAGGCGGCGAGGCCAAGCCGAGCGCCGACGATCCGCGCGTCGCGGCTTCGGCGCTGCTCTATCATGTGATGAACGCCGACGGCGTGCGCCAGGACGTCGAATGGGAGCGCTTCAAGCAGATCCTGGCCGAGACCTATTCGGTGAGCGGCGACGAGCTCGACGCGCTGGCGGCCGCAGGCGAGCGCGCCGACAATGAGGCGATCGACCTCTACGCCTTCACCAGCGTCTTGAAGCGCGATCTCGACGCCGAGGCGCGCAAGGCCTTTATCGGACTGATGTGGGAAATCGTCTATGCCGACGGCGAGCTCGACGAGCTCGAGGACAACACGGTCTGGCGGGTCGCCGAGCTGATCGGCGTCGAGCGCCGTGACCGCATCGAGGCGCGCCGCAAGGCGGCGGCGCAGGTGCCCGGCGTGCGGGGCAAGTCGAGCGACGAATAACGGGACCCATCGCCTTCCATGCCACCCAGAGCGAGGCCGAGACCAAAAATCCTGATCGTGCTGCATCAGGAAACGTCAAGCCCCGGCCGCGTCGGCCATATGCTGCTGGAAGAAGGTTTCGACCTCGACATCCGCCGGCCGCCATTGGGCGACGAATTGCCCTGCACGCTGGACGATCATGCCGGCGCGGTGGTGTTCGGCGGGCCGATGAGCGCCAATGACGAGGACGAGTTCGTCCGCCGCGAGACCGACTGGCTGGAAATCCCGCTCAAGGAGAACCGGCCGTTCCTCGGCATCTGCCTCGGCGCGCAGATGCTCGCCAACCATTTGGGCGGCAAGGTCGAGGGCCATGGCGATGGGTTGGTCGAGATCGGCTGGTATCCGCTGAAGGCGACCGAGGCCGGCAAGCAGCTGCTGCACTGGCCGGAGATGGTCTACCAGTTCCACCGCGAGGGCTTTTCACTGCCGAAGGAAGCGACGCTGCTGGCAACCGCGGAAACCTATCCCAACCAGGCCTTCCGCTATGGCGACAACGCCTGGGGCATCCAATTCCATGGCGAGCTGACCCGGATCATGATGCATCGCTGGGTGGTGCGCGGCGCGCATCGCTTCGAGCTGCCCGGCGCCCAGCCCGGCCGCGACCATCTCGGCGGCCGGCTGATCTGGGACATGCACCTCAAGCGCTGGCTGGGCGAGTTTCTGGGGCTGATTTTTGGCCGGCCGGCGGCGGGGTAGAGTTACCGAATTTGCTTCGAACGGCTGTGCTCGACTCAAAAAATTGCGCCGCCTTCAAGGATTTTGCTCGCTGGTAAGCTCCTGTATTTTCTCGAGGAGATTTTTGACGAGCAGCCGATAGACGCGTGTGAGTTCGTCCGGGGACAGTTCAACCCTGATGTCGTACTTGCCGGAATAGTTCGCCTGGAGATCAACGGTTCCGAACAGCGTCGTCGCGCCATCGCGAATGTCGGTGGCCACGATCATGTTCGCCAATGGCTGATCCAGCAGAATAACGCCTGGTTCTCCGGGATGATTGTGCGTTGTCGTGCGTATTTTCACAACGTAAACCTCCTGTCAGGTGAGAGCCCGCCTCTCCACATCAGCATCGGGCTCTTTCCAAGATAGAAGCCATCCCCTCGAAACGCGAGGAACAAAAACGGATGGTATCGGTGCGGCCCCGAATCTGTGTTATGCGCCGCCCAATCAATCAAAAGGAAGATACTGTGAGCGAACTGACCTTGGCCGAGGCGATCGAAAACATCTATGCCTCACTTCGAGCGGACAATGCCGACCTGGATGCGCATATCGCAACCCTCAAGGCGGCACTGGCACGAGAGGGAAAGAAACAGGCGGTTTTCGATCCGACCAGGCTGGTGCAGAACAACCGCGCCGGCCGCAAGTTGATGCAGGCCTATTTTCGGCAGCGCGGCGTTAGCGTGAGCTTTTCGGAGTAGAACGGTTTCCGACCGTATTTCCTTGATCGACGGCGCAGGCTGATTGGCCCGGCGTCGGATCGGCGGGTTAGGCCCGGCTATTGATCAATTCCGGCTGTTCAGATGCCTTACCTGCCGCAGCGCCGGGAACAGCCAGGCCCACAGCCCCGCAACCGCGACAGCGCCGATGCCGCCGATCACCACGGCGGGAACCGTGCCGATCAGCGCCGCCATGGTGCCGGCACGGAACTCGCCGACCTCGTTGGAGGCGCCGACGAAGACCTGGTTGACGGCGTTGACGCGGCCGCGCACGTCGTCGGGCGTCCAGAGCTGGATCAGCGTCTCGCGGATATAGACGCTGAACATGTCGGTGGCGCCGAGCAAGGCAAGTGCTGCGATTGACAGCCAGGTTATGGTCGAGACGCCGAACAGCACGGTGAAGGCGCCGAACAGGGCGACGAAGCCCAGCATGATCTTGCCCGCATGGTCGCGGATCGGATGGCCGGCGAGCCAGACGGCGACGCAGATGGCGCCGATGCCCGGCGCCGAGCGCAGCAGGCCGAGGCCCCATGGGCCGAGCTCAAGGATATCACGCGCATAGACCGGCAGCAGCGCCGAAGCGCCCGACAGAAGGACGGCGAAGAGGTCGAGTGAGATCGCGCCGAGCACGATCTTCTCGCTCCAGATATAGCCGAAGCCGGCAAACAGCGTCTGCATCGTCGGCTTGTCGGTGGCCGTCTGCTGAGCGGGCTTCGGGATGGTGAAGATCAGCACCGCGGCGGCGAGCATCAATATGGCGGCGGTGGCGTAGGCGACTTCCGCCGAAACGCCGTAGAGCAGGCCGCCGGCGACCGGGCCGACGATGGTCGCCGTCTGCCAGGCCGACGAGTTCCAGGCGATGGCGTTGGCGAAGTCTTCCTGCGGCACAAGATTGGCGAAGAGCGAGGACGAAGCCGGTCCGTAGAAGGCCCGCGCAATGCCGAACATCACCAGCACGATGAAGATCGGCAGCGGGCTGGTCAGGCCGCGCAGCGTCAGAAGCAAAAGGGCCAGCGCGCAGCCGGCCTCGACCAACGTCGCCAGCGTCATGATCAGCCGGCGGCCGAAGCGGTCGGCGACGACGCCGGTGACCAGAACCAGAAGCAGCGAGGGCAGAAACTGGACGATGCCGACAATGCCGAGATCGAACGGGTCGCGGGTCAGGTCATAGACCTGCCAGCCGACGGCGACCGAGACGATCATGGTGGCGAAAGTCGTGAGGAAGCGCGCCGTCCAGTAGCTGAGGAACGGGCGGTGCCGGAACGCGGCGTAGCGCTGGTCGGGTGAGGTTGCTTCGGCTGTCATGGTTCGAGGGCCCCGTTGCGACGATGGCCGGCGGGGCACGGTGGGCGCTGGTCCGGCCAGAACCGTTTAGCCCAGTTCGCTCTCCAGCGCGCGCAAAAATCCGCGCTGGATCAAAGAAAATGCAAACTTTTGAGTGGCGGCTCAGTCCCGCAACGCGGCGGAGATGGCGTCGAGGCCGCCGCGCAGATCCGCTTCCGTCGGCCAGCCGAAGCCGAGGCGGAAGAAGCGCTTCGGCATCTCGAACCA
The DNA here is from genome assembly GCF_004963255.1 of Mesorhizobium sp. Classification (GTDB taxonomy): domain Bacteria; phylum Pseudomonadota; class Alphaproteobacteria; order Rhizobiales; family Rhizobiaceae; genus Mesorhizobium. The sequence continues at coordinate 115,723 of NZ_SUGA01000016.1, forward strand.
GTGGCCGGGGCCGACATAGGTGCCGTGCTCCTCCAGCAGCCGGGTGTAGAAGCGGTCGAGGTCGAAGCCGGCACCGCCATTGAGCCGCGGGAAGCCGACGACCCCGCCTTGCGGCCGCACCCAGTCGACAAGAGGTTCGCCGTCGATCCAGGCCTGCACGATGTCGCGGCGCCTGGCCATGTCCGGCAGCAGCGAGGCGAGGAAGGCGTCACGCCGTTCGAGCGTGGCGCGGGCGATCACCTCGTCGATGACGCTGCCGCAGATGCCGATCTGCTCCTTGGCGGCGAGGAAGGTTTCCTGCAGCGCCGGATCCCGGGTCAGCAGCCAGCCGATGCGGATGCCCGGAATGCCGAAGGCCTTGGACAGCGAGCAGACGCTGATGGCGCTCGGGCTGAGCGACGCCGCCGCGGGCAGGCGGGTGCCGAAGGAAAGGTCGCGATAGGTCTCGTCGACCAGCAGGCGGCATTTGCGGCTCTCGGCAAGCGCGACCAGCGCGTCGAGATCGGCGCGTGTCATCATCGTGCCGGTCGGGTTGTGCGGGCAGGTGACGCTGATCAGTTTCGTGTTCGGCCGCAGCTCCGCCTTCATGCGTTCGATGTCGACGGCAAAGCCCTGGTCGAAATCGAGATCGACATAGGAGATGGCGCAGCCGATCGCCTTCGGCGTCTCGATGTTGGTGGCGTAGTTCGGCCGCACGACGACGAGATGGTCGCTGGCCGACAGCAGCGCGGTGGCGATGATGAACAGCGCGCCGGCGGCGCCCGCCGTTACCAGCACATCGCCAGGAGAAACGCCCTTGTCCTGCGCGGCGATCAGCGCGCGCAACTCCTTGTCGCCGCGATGCTCGCCATAGAACAAGGTGAGGTCGGGCAGCGTCAGGCCGATGTCGGAAAGCTTCTGGTCGGCGATGGAGCTTTCGGAGAGGTTGTAGCGGATGCGGTCGTAGCCGTATTCCTCCGGCGCTTCCTTCTCGATCAGCATCCTGGCGTAGTTCATGGCTTGCCTCCCCAATCTCCGGTGGTATCAAAGCCACAAAAGCGGAAAGCCTGCCAAGGCAGATTCCTCGGCAGGCTTCCTCAAATCATTGGTGCAGGCGCGTTCTTTCAGGCGGTCGCCTTGGCCTTCCTGCCCTTGGCTGGCTTCACCGGTTCCGGCTCCGCCTTGCGGCCAAGGCCGATCGACTTGGCCAGTTGCGAGCGCGAGGCTGCATAATTGGGAGCGACCATCGGATAGTCGACCGGCAAGCCCCATTTGGTGCGGTAGGCTTCGGGCGTCAGGCCGAAATGCACGCCGATATGGCGCTTCAGCGATTTGAACTTCTTCCCGTCCTCAAGGCAGATGATGTGGTCCGGCGTCACCGAGCGCTTGGGGTTGACCGCGGGAACCGGCGGGGGCGCGGCGGGTTCCGCCGGCTGGCTGATCCCGCCGATCGACGAGGCGACGCTGGCGATCAGTCCGCCCAGGTCCGAAGCGGGCAGGCGGTTTTTCGCGACATAGGCCGATACGATGTGAGCGGTGAGCTCGAGCAGATCGACTTCCTTGGCTGTGCTGGTGTCTTCGTCCACGTAGTCCCTCCATTTCTGCCGCAAGGTCGCGAAACCGATCCGGCTTTCGCGGTGTGTAATGTCAAAGCGCTGTCAGCGTTGTTGGCGAATTCGAAAGCCGCAGGGGCCGCAGGCTGGCGAATTCCTAGTCGGCAAATCTGCGCGACGCAACGTTTGTCGCATCAATACACGCTGTTTTGAACAATTATACTGAAATGTAACAATATCAGACGATCAGCGCCTTGTCGCGCCACAGACGAAATCCACCCTCGAAAGCGCGAGTGTTGTCGCCGCGCCGGGATTTTTCAGGCAATTCATCGAGCTTGTCGACATTGCCGCCGCCGATCACGACATAGTCCGGCTGCAAGGCGGCGCGAAGCCTGCCGACGACGTCGAAAACGTATTTGCGCCACTTCTTCTTCCCGTGCTTCACAAGGCCGCGTTCGCCGACATAATCCTCGAAAGTCGCGCCCTTCTTGTAAGGCAGATGGGCAAGCTCCATCGGCTGGCCGACATTCCTGATGATCATGGCGGCGCCCAGGCCCGTGCCGAGGCCGAGGAACAGCATGCGGCCCCCGTCATAGCTGCCGATCGCCTGCATCAAGGCGTCGTTGACGAGTTTCACCGGCTTGCCGAAGGAGGCGGTGAAATCATAGCCGTTCCAGCCCTTGCCGAGATTGAAGGGATCGAGCGAGGGCTTGTTGTCCCTTACAGGGCCGGGATAGCCCATCGAGATCAAGTCGTAGGTCAAGCCCTCGGCAAGATCCCTGACCGAAGCGACGACCTTGTCTGGCGTCAGGCTCGGGCCGGACGGAACGCGGCGCATCTCGCCGCCGGCGCTGGTGAGGATCTTCACATGCGAGCCGCCGACATCGATGCTGAGCACGATCGGATCGCTGCCCGTCGCGGCGGTCTTTGCTGCCTTCGCCATTTCCCTCCTCCCCGGAAATTATCTGGTCGGATTGATCCAGCCATCCGGCGGGCCGAAACCTTTCATGGCATCAGCCGGCCCCCAGGTCTTGGGCGCATAGATCGCCGGCGGCGTTGTGTCGCCGAGCACCGGGCCGACGATGCGCCAGGCAAGCTCGGCGGCGTCCTGGCGCGTGAACAGCTGGCCATTGCCGTTCATGGCGTCGCCGATCAGCCTTTCGTAGGGCGGCATGTCGCCCTTGGAGTCGTCGAGCGCGGTAAGCTCCACCTGCTCGCCGATCATGTCGTCGCCGGCCCTCTTGCGCTGGGCGCCGATCGAGATCGCCACCTGCGGGTCGATGCGGAAGCGCACGTAATTGGCGTCGTCCGGCTTGATCGGATCGAAGACGTCGAGCGGCGGCCGCTTCAACCGCACGATCACCTCGGTGGCGTGCACCGGCATGTTCTTGCCGGCGCGGATGAAGAAGGGCACGTCGCGCCAGCGCCAGGTGTCGACGAAGAAGCGCACCGCGGCGAAGGTCTCCACCGGCGAGTTGGGCCTGACGCCCGGCTCGGCCAGATAGCCGTCGAACTGGCCGCGCACGACGTCGTCCCTGGTCAGCGTGCGGATGGCGCGCAGCACCTGCACCTTCTCGTCGATCAGGTCGTCGGCCGAGCGGCCGACCGGCGGCTCCATGGCGAGCAGAAGCAGGATGTTGAGCAAATGGTTCTCGATTACATCGCGGATGCAGCCGACATCGTCATAGAACTTGCCGCGGCCCTCGATGCCGAAATCCTCGGCCATGGTGATCTGCACGCTCTCGACGAAGTTGCGGTTCCAGATCGGCTCGAGGAAAGAGTTGGCGAAACGGAAATAGAGCAGGTTCTGGATCGCTTCCTTGCCGAGATAGTGGTCGATGCGGAAGATCGACTGCTCGTCGAACACCAGATGCAGCACCCGGTTCAGCCAGCGCGCCGACTGCAAATCGTGGCCGAAGGGTTTTTCGATCATCAGCCGCGCGCCGCGCGCGGTGCCGGACTGCTCCAAGCCCTGCACGACGGTCTCGAACATCGTCGGCGGCACAGCCATATAGTGCAGCGGGTGTTGCGCCGGGCCGAGCGCCGTCCTCAGCTTCTCGAAGGTGCCGCTGTCGCGGTAGTCGCCGCTGACATAGCGCAGCAGCGAGGCGAGCTTGGCAAAGACCATGTCGTCGATGCCGCCCAGCGCGGTGACGATGCCGTCGCGGGCGCGGTCCACCAGCTTGGGCAGCTCCCAAGGGTCGAAGGCAACGCCGATCACCGGCTCGGCCAACGTTCCCTTGGCGACCATCTGGTAGAGCGCTGGGAAAATCTTCTTGTGCGCAAGGTCGCCGGTCGCTCCGAAAAGCACCAGCGTGTCGGACCTCTCCTGGCTCATGCCGTCTCTCCCCTCACGCGCCGGTCTTGGGCTTTTCGACATGGCCGCCGAAGGCATAGCGCATGGCGGACAGGAGCTTGTCGGCGAATTGCGATTCGCCCTGCGAGGAGAAGCGGTCGAACAGCGCCGAGGACAGGACCGGGGCCGGGACGCCGGTGTCGATCGCCGCCTTCAGCGTCCAGCGTCCCTCGCCGGAGTCGGAGACGCGGCCGCCGAACTGGGCGAGCGCCGGATCGCTCTTTAGCGCGCCGGCGGTGAGATCAAGCAGCCACGAACCGATGACGCTGCCGTGCCGCCAGACTTCGGCGACCTGGGGCAGGTCGATATCGAACTGGTAATATTGCGGGTTTTCGAGCGGGCTGGTCTCGGCGTCGGCGGTGCGCTGCCTTTTGCCGGCATTGGCTGATTTCAGGATGTTCATGCCCTCGGCATAGGCGGCCATGACGCCATATTCGATGCCGTTATGCACCATCTTGACGAAGTGGCCGGCGCCGCTTGGGCCGCAATGCAGATAGCCGAAAGCCGCCGTTCCGTCGGCCTTCGAGGGATTGGCTCCGGCGTCCGGTCCCGGCGCCAGCGTGGCGAAGACCGAATCGAGATGCTTCACCGCTTCGTCCGGGCCGCCGATCATCAGGCAGTAGCCGCGCTCCAGGCCCCAGACGCCGCCGCTGGTGCCGACATCGACGAAGTTGATGCCCTTCACCGCCAGCTTCGCCGCCTGGTCGACGGCATCGTGGTAGTAGGAATTGCCGCCGTCGATGATGATGTCGCCCGGCTCCATCAGCGCCGCCACCTGGTCGACGATCCTGCCGGTAATCGCGGCCGGAAGCATCAGCCAGGCGCAGCGCGGCTTGGCGAGCTTGCCGACGAACTCTTCCAGCGAGGCGGCGCCCACAGCGCCGTCCTTGACCATGCCGGCGACGCTTGCCGAATTGATATCGTAGACGACGCATTCATGGCCGTCGCGCATCAGGCGCCGCACCATATTGGCGCCCATCCTGCCCAGCCCCATCATTCCGATCTGCATGGTTTCATCCCGATTGCTTGAGGAAAGAAGAATTCACTGGCCGTTTGGTTGGTCGATCGCGACGGTGAAGTCGACATTCTCCCAACGCATCGCTTCCGGCCAGAAAAAAGTGAAGACGATGGTGGTTCCCGGTTGCAGGCGGTTAACGAGCAAATCCACCAAATGGATGCCGAACGCATTTTCGACCGTCCTGCTGTCCTGCACCGTCAGCCATTTGTCGCTGCTCCAATGGACGACGCCAGGCGCCGACAGTTCGACGCGCAACAGCTTGCCGGCAGGGATGGAGCGGATCTTGTTGTTGAAGCGCCATGTCCGCAGCGGCGAGACCGTCTTGCCTTTGATGTAGCGCTCGACGCCTTGCGGCGGCAGGTCGAAGACGGCGCCGTCGCGCAGCGACCGCAACAGCTTGATATGCTCGGCATGCGCCCAGACCAGCGGCATGGCGCTGCCGGACGGCTTGCCCAGCCACAGCTCGCGGTCAGGCATGTCGGGGCGATCCCAGACCTGTTCGGGCAGAAGGCCGCCCACGCCCGCCGAGCGTTCGAATGTCTCCAGCAACTGCGCCGCCTTGTCCTTGCGGCCGGCGGCCAGCTCGTAATGGGCGCGCTCGCCGGCAAGCAACGGCCATGGCCGTCCCTGGCCGGTGCCGTCGAAGGGCGCGCCGTCCTCATGCTCGCCATAGCCGTCGCCGCTATAGCGGTACCAGAGCGGCCCTTGCGGCAGGGCGCAGCGCAGCTCGGCGTCGATCGCCTTGACGGTGTTCAGGATGCGCGGGTCGTCCGCGGCCCTGAGGCCGAAACGCACCAGCGCCAAAGCGTCCGGGCTGATGATGGCTTCCGCAGGCCTGTCCGTGTCGGCCGGCGGCCGGTTTTTGATCGGGACAAAACCGTCCTTCGGCGAGGCGGCGCCGCCTTCGTCGGGCGGGACGATGCGAACGTAATAGCCTTCAATTCCCACCTTGGCGCTTACGTCCGTGCCGGTCACATAGGTCCAGCGCTCGATCTGATCGTTCCAGCAATCGGCAGTCTCGCGCAGATAGTTTGCCGGCTCATTTTTGCCGCAGGCATCGAGCATGTCGGCGGCGGCAAGTAGCCCCGCTATCTCGACGGCCAGCGTGAACGGGCTGTAGCCGGCGTCCTCCTCCCAGCGGTCCTCGCCGGTGACCGGGCCGTTGCGCACGACATAGGCGGCCGCGTTCTCGATCATGGCCAGGAAATCGGCGAGTTTCGGCTTCGGCAGATGGCCGGCGCGGCGCAGAGCGTCGGCGAGCAGCAGCGGAAAGGCGCATTCGTCCATCTGGATGCCCGGCCAATAGGCGGTGCCGTCGGACCAGACATTCTGCGGCCAGTGGCCGCCCGGTTGCTGGATCGAACGCAGATAGGCGAGGATCTGCAGCGCCTGCCTGCCGTCGCCGGCGGCGAGGAAGCCGCCCGCCGTCTCGACCAGGTCGCGCGGCCAGACGAGGTGATAGCCACCGAGGTCGTCGTCGCCCTTGTTGAAGCCCCAGGGGATCGACAGGCTGGCTACCGCGGCGCCGGGCCTGGCGACCGACAGATGTGTCGCCAGCACCGCCGTGCTGGCGCGGTAAGTGTTCAGACCGGAGGCGCCGCGGCGGTCGAGCTTTTCCAACCTTGCCTGGAATGTTCGCCAATTGTCGACATAGGTTTTCGCCGCCGGCTCGAAACCCTGTTTCAGGCTTGCCAAAGCGAGGTCGGCGGCTTCTTGCGGCGAAGCGCCGAAGCCGAGGGCCAGCAAGGCGGTGGTCCTGCCGGCCGAAAAGCCGATCTCGCCGGTCAGCGCGACATTGCCGTTCTCCGCCGCCTGGCAGGAAGGATCGAGCGCGCCGCTGTCCTGCAGTTGCCGCCAGCCGTCGGAAAAGCCGACATAGCCGGCCGAACAAGCGCCCCAGGGCAAAGAGGAGGCAAGCGCCAGCGAAACGCCGCGCCCGGTGGCAAACAGAAGGCGCTGTCCCTTGTGTTCGCCGACCCAGGCGGTGTTGCCCATGCCGGCATTGACGAGATGCGGCGCGAGCAGCGCGTAGACGTGATGATCCGCCGCAGAGCCCTTGAGCGCAGTGAAACTGGTTTCCTGCAGCAGAACCGGTCGTTTCGAGTCCGTAACGATTCGTTTTTCAATTCGGTAGGTGCCATCGGCGGCAATGTTGATCAGCCTGTAGCCAGGTACCCCGTCCTCGAAAGGTTCGACGGTATGGGCGGCATCGCGCTTCTCTTCGGAAAAATAGCCGCCGAGGCCGGTGACGATCAGCCCGAGGTCTCGCGTGCAGGCGCTGTCGAGGCGCGGATAATAGATCTCGTTCACAATGCCGTGGCTGATGGTGAACCAGAGCGGGCTTCTTGCCGAAAGGGCGGTTCCGACGCCGCTCTTGGCGCTTGATGTCCAGCGCGCCGGAATTCCGGGCGCGCCTTTGGCAACGGTCGGCGTTACTGCCATCCAAACCTCTCTTCCGTCGCGTTCCTAGACCATCAGCGGGAGGCTTTTCAATCATCGCACCGCAAGTTGATCGGTGTCCCATCAAGCTTTGCAGTTGACAGCTTGCAGTTCCTCCAAATTTGTCTGACAATAGATAAAAAACAGGCGCTACGCGTCACGGCCATTCGTCAAGATCAGCAACCTCGGGAGGAACCGACATGAAGAAACTGCTCGTATTGAGTGCATTAACGGCGATGCTCGCCTCGGGCACCGCGCTTGCCGACACCAGCGGCAAGAAGATCGCCTTTTCCAACAATTATGCCGGCAATTCGTGGCGCCAAGCGATGCTCGACAGCTACGGCATCGTCACCAAGAAGGCGGTCGAGGACAAGGTCGTCGCCGCGGCGGATGTCTTCACCACCGCCGACAAGGAGGTGCCGACGCAGGCCGCGCAGGTGCAGAATCTCATCCTGCAGGGCTATGATGCCATCGTCATCAACGCGGCTTCACCCGATGCGCTCAACGGCGCCATTAAGCAGGCCTGCGATGCCGGTATCGTCGTCGTCTCCTTCGACGGCATTGTGACCGAGCCCTGCGCCTACCGCGTCGTCGTCGACTTCAAGGACATGGGCAAGCAGGAAGTCGAGCAGATGGCCAAATTCCAGCCCAAGGGCGGCAATCTGCTGGAAATCCGCGGCCTCGCCGGCACCTCGATCGACGATGCCATCCATGCCGGCATCCTCGAAGGCGTCGCCGCCCATCCCGAGTTCAAGATCGTCGGCTCGGTGACCGGCGACTGGGACCAGACGACGGCGCAAAAGGCGGTGGCGACCATCCTGCCTTCGCTC
>NZ_SUGA01000016.1:123907-130681 GCF_004963255.1 Mesorhizobium sp.
GCGGCGACGGTTATGGCGCGGCGCAAGCCTTCGCCGCCGCCGGCAAGCCGCGCCCAACCATCATCATGGGCAACCGGCAGGACGAGCTGAAGTGGTGGAAGGAGCAGAAGGAGAAGGACGGCTACAAGACCTGGTCGGCCTCGATCGCGCCCGGCGTGTCGACGCTCGCCTTCTGGGTGGCGCAGCAGGTGCTCGACGGCCACAAGGACATTCCGCACGATCTCCTGGTGCCCTATCTCGCCTTCACCCAGGACGATTTCGAGGCCGCGCTACCGAAGATCAAGGAGGGCGGCGTCGCCACGCACGAATACACGCAGGAAGAGGCTGTCGCGGCGATCAAGGCCAACATCAAGTAATGGCGGCGTGAATTTGCCAGCCGCATCGCCAGCCGGGTATCGTTGAGCATGCTCAAGGCAAACACCGACATCGTCAGGCTGAACGGCGCCGAAAAGCATTTCGGCGCCGTTCGGGCGCTTAACGGCGTCGACTTCCATGTCGGCGCCGGCGAATGCGTTGGGCTTGTCGGGCACAATGGCGCCGGCAAGTCGACGCTCATGCATATGGTCGCTGGCACGCTGCGGCCGGATGGCGGGCAGATCGCGGTGCGCGGCAATCAAGAGGCGAGCTATTCCGTGGCCCGCGCGCTGGAACTCGGCATACGCTGCGTGTTCCAGGAACTGTCGCTCTGCCCCAACCTCAGCATCGCCGAAAACACCCGCATCAATCATCCCAAGCTCGCCGGTTTCGGCTGGCGGCGCAGGGCGGCCGATCTCATCCGCGCCAAGCTCGACGAGATCTTTCCTGACCACGGCATTTCGGCGGACGACATTGCCGGTGATCTCTCGATCGGAAGGCGGCAGATGGTCGAGGTGGCGCGCGCCTTCACGCTGACGCGCGAGCCGCTGCATCTGGTCATCCTCGACGAGCCGACCTCGTCGCTCGACGCGCACACCGCAGGGCAGTTGCTTTCCTTCGTCCGCCGCTTCGTCGAGGCAGGTGGCAGCTGCATCCTGATCTCGCATGTGCTGGGCGAGGTGCTCCAAAACGCCGACCGCATCGTGGTGATGCGCGACGGCAAGGTGGTCGCGGCCGACGCCGCAAGGGCTTTCGACCGCGACAAGCTCGTCGCCGCCATGGGCGGCGCCGAAGGCCATCAGAAGACCGCCGCCGAGGCCCGCAAGACCGAGCCTGGCGCGCTCAAGGTGCGAGCGCGCCCGGCGAGGCAGCAGGACGGCAAGGAGCTTGTCGCCCGGGCCGGCGAGATCATCGGCCTCGCCGGGCTTGCCGGCCATGGCCAGACCGATCTTTTGCTGGCGATCTTCTCGGCGGCTTCCCGCGCCAAGGCCGGCATAGAGGTCACGGCGCCCGTGGCGCTGGTCGCGGGCGACCGCCAGTCGGACGGCATCTTTTCGCAATGGTCGATCGCGCAGAATATCGGCATCCGCTCGCTGGCCAAGCTGCGCAACGGCCTTTTGATCTCGCCGCAGCGCGAGGCCGAGCTGGCGGAATTCTGGAAGCAGAAGATCGGCATCCGCACGCCGGACATGAACAACAACATCTATTCGCTCTCGGGCGGCAACCAGCAGAAGGCGCTGTTTGCCCGCGCGCTCGGCTCCGACGCCGAAATCGTCCTGATGGACGATCCGATGCGCGGCGTCGATATCGGCACCAAGCTCGAAGTCTATGACCTCGTGCGCGAGGAGGCCGCCAAGGGCCGGACCTTCCTCTGGTACACGACCGAAACCGAAGAGCTCGACAATTGCGATCATGTCTATGTCTTCAAGAACGGCCGCATCGTCGCCAATCTCGGCCGCGACGAGCTGACGGAGGAAAAGATCATCCAGTCCTCGTTCGGCGATGCTGCCTGACATGACCGCGATCACTCCCGGCACACTCCCGAAATCCTCACCACGCGGCACTGCCGCCAGGGCGCGCCTGCTGCGCGGCCTTTTGCCGGCCTTGTCGCTGGCGCTGGTGCTGATGGCGATCGCCTGGCTCAACCCGCGCGCCATCAGCTATTTCGGCTTCAACCTGATGCTCAACCTGGCGATCCCGATCGCGTTGGCGACGGTCGCGCAGATGTTCGTCATCGCCGGCAACGAGCTCGACCTGTCGATCGGCACCTTCGTCGGCTTCGTCGGCTGCGTCACCGCGACATGGCTGAGGGATGCGCCGCTCATCGGCATACTCGTGCTGCTCGGCTCGATCGGTGTCTACGCATTGCTCGGCGCGCTGATCCATCTGCGCAATTTGCCGTCCATCGTGGTGACGCTCGGCATGAGTTTCGTCTGGCAGGGGCTTGCCATCCTCGTCTTGCCCAAGCCCGGCGGCAAGGCGCCGGACTGGCTGCTTTCGATCATGTCCTTCAAGCCGCCTTACATTCCATTCCCGATCCTGGCCGCGCTGATCATCGCGGCGATCGTGCATTTCGGCCTGATGCGCACCTCCTATGGCGTCATCCTGCGCGGCTCCGGCGGCAACGCGGCGGCGCTGAGGCGCGCCGGTTGGTCGTTGCTCAAGACCAAAATCGTGCTCTTCGCGCTGACCGGCCTGTTCGGCGTTCTGTCGGGCATGGCGCTGATCGGCATCACCACGTCGGCCGACGCCAATATCGGCAATGGCTACACGCTGCTCTCGATCGCCGGCGTCATCCTCGGCGGCGGCGAGTTCGTCGGCGGCCGCGTGTCGCCGATCGGCGCCGTGCTCGGCGCGCTGACGCTGGCGCTCGCGGCCTCGCCGCTTTTGACCTTCATGCACATCCCGCCCGACTGGCAGGTCGCCGCCAATGGCGCGATCCTGATCATCGTGCTGGCGGCGCGCGTGCTGATCAGCCGCAGGGAGCGGTAGGCGATGACCTCGGTGCGGACGCTGCTTGAAAAACCCTGGCTCTGGTCCTTTGTCGGCGCCCTCGTCGTCTGGCTGGCAACCGTTGCCTTCACCGGCGGCTATGGCGCCGGCGGCATGGTCACGGCAGCACTTTCGCTCGCCGTCTTTACCGTCATCGTCGGCGTCGGCCAGATGTTCGTCATCACGCTCGGGCCGGGCAATGTCGACCTGTCGCTGCCGGCCAATATCGGGCTGGCCAGCGCGGTCGCCATGAAGGTGATGGGCGGCAGCGATTCAATGATCGTCGTCGGGCTGCTCGCGGCGCTCGCCACGGGTGCTGCGATCGGCGCCATCAACTATCTCTTGATCTGGGCGCTGCGCATCCCGCCGATCATCGCGACGCTGTCGGCGAGCTTCATCATCCAGTCGGTCGACATCAGCTATGGCCGCGGCCTGCAGATCAAGCCGCCGCCGGGCTTCGCCGACTTCACCAACTGGCAGGTGCTGGGCATTCCGGTGCTGGCGATGCTGACGGTGGTCTTCACCATTGGCGCGGCCTTGGCGCTGCAGCGCATGATCTTTGGCCGCTCGGTACTGGCGATCGGCCAGAACATCCGCGCCGCCTGGCTGGCCGGTGTCCATGTCGGCCGCATCCGCTTCCTCACCTACACGCTGTGCGGGGCGCTGGGCGGCATCGACGGGGCGCTGCTCGCCGGCTATTTCCGCGGCGCCAATGTCGATATCGGCAATGAGTACCTGCTCGCCTCGATCGCGGTCGTCGTCATCGGCGGCACCTCGGTCGCCGGCGGCAAAGCCAATGTCCCCGGTGTCTGGGGCGCCGGCCTGTTCCTCGTGCTCCTGCTCACCATGCTCAACACATTCGGCGTCAGCGCCGGCGTGCGGCTGGTGCTGACCGGGCTGATCATCGTCGGGGTGATCACCGCGGCCGGCGGCGAAAAGGCGGTGCGGTAAGGGCCCCGCCTGGCGTTTGCCAGTAAGGCGACCGCCTCGCCCTATTTGGCGGCCTTCGCTCGGGCGATGGCGTCGACGATCATCTTCTTGGCATATTTGGAATCGTGCCAGCCCTCGATCTTGACCCATTTGCCGGGCTCGAGGTCCTTGTAGTGCTCGAAGAAGTGCTGCACCTGCTGTCGCGTGATTTCCGGCAGATGCGTGTATTCGGTGACGTTCTCGTAGCGCAGCGTCAGCTTGGGCGAGGGGACGGCGATCACCTTCTCGTCCTGGCCGGCATTGTCTTCCATGATCAACACGCCGATCGGCCGCACATTGATGACGCAGCCCGGCACCAGCGCGCGGGTGTTGCAGACCAGGACGTCGATCGGGTCGCCGTCGCCCGACAGGGTGTGCGGCACGAAGCCGTAGTTGCCGGGATAGCGCATGGAGGTGTGCAGGAAGCGGTCGACGAACAAAGTGCCGGCCTCCTTGTCCATCTCGTATTTGATCGGCTCGCCGCCGATCGGCACCTCGATGATGACGTTGACGTCGTCAGGCGGGTTCTTCCCGGTGGCAATCGCTTCGATACGCATGGTCAAATCCCTCTCTAGATTGAAAGGACCGATAGCGGGGGACGCGTCATGGCGCAATGCGTCGAATAGTGCGCAGCGCTAATGGAAGCGCACACAGTTTGTAATCGATTGTAATCTGATGCGTGTCCCAAACCGCCCGGCAGTTTTGGGACGGCGACGCTAGTCGTTCCAGACGAAGGCGACCTTCTTCAGCGCCTTCTGCTCGAAGACCTCGACGCCTTCGGCGATATCGCGACCGCCATTCCCGGCATAGAAGGCGAGGGCGTTGTGGTTGTCTTCCAGCGCCCACACCACAAGGCCGCGCAGGCCGTGGTCGGCAAGCCTGGCCTTGGCCGCCTTGAACAGGCGGCTGCCGAGCCCTATGCCCTGATATTCGGGCCGCAGATAGAGCTCGTAGATCTCGCCCTGCTGCCGGAGCTCGCGGGCGCGGTTCTTGCCGATCGTGGCATAGCCGGCGACGGTCCCGCCGATCTCGACAACCAGCACGGTGGCGGCGCGGCGAATTGCGTTGGCCCACCAGTCGACGCCGCGGCGGTTGATCATCGAGGTCAGCGTGCGGTGCGGGATGATGCCGGAATAGGCGCCGCGCCAAGCCTGCTGGTGCACCTCGGCGATGGCGCTCGCGTCGCGCGGCTCTGCCTTCCGGATGTCGATAGTCAGCGTGTTCATGATTGGTTAACCATAAACCCGCATCAGCGGATTGCAAAGAGTCCCCCGACAAGCCTCGACGCTTTCGCACAGGCCAAAGGCGCGTCCGCGGAGCAGACGCCGTATCAGATCTCGACGAGATGATCGTCGAGCTCGTTGGTGTCGCCCTGGGTGACCGGAAAATGCTCGGCGAGCACCGCGCCGACCGATTCGACAGCCTTGACGAAGCCGTCCGCTAGCCGGTCGTCGCCGGCATGCTTCGTCAGGTCGCGCACAACGCCGTCCCAGACATGCTGGCCGACCTTGGCGTCGATGCCGGAATCGGCAACAACCTCGGCATAGCGCTCGGGGATGGAGACGAAGATGAGCACGCCGGTGCGCGCCTGCGTGCGGTGGACATTGCGCGCCAGGAACTGCTTCATCGCATTGGCATGCGCGGCCTGATAGCGCAGCCTTCGCGGCACGAAATGAATGCGCAAGGCGGGCAGGAACCAGAGCAGGGCGAACACCGAAGCCAGCGCCAGCAGCTGCGCCAGCACGAAATGCGGCAGCCGGATGGTCAGCCACAAGCCCTCCAGCCCATAGGCGACGGCGAGGCTGGCGATGAACAGGCCGATCGTCGTGGTGAAAGCGGCCGGAAAGAAGTAGCCGTCGCTGGCGCGAGCGACGACGCAGTAGATCTCGCCGTCGGTCTTCAATTCGGCCGTGCGGATCGCCTCGGCGATGCGGTCATGGTCTTCGGCGCTGATCGGTCGCGTTGCCATGGTGCCTCACCAGCTTCCCGAAGAGCCGCCGCCGCCGGACGAGCCGCCGCCACCGGAAAATCCGCCGCCGCCCGAGGACCAGCCACCGCCGCCTGACGACCAGCCGCCGCCACCCGACGACCAGCCGCCCGAGGAAGAGCGCCGGTTCTGATCGAAAGTCATGCCGAGCCAGCGGTAGCGGCCCGGTCCGATCTTCTGGCCGAAGATCGGCGGCAACACCGTCATCGCGATGCCGCCGAAGAAGATCAACGCCCAGATGGTGATGAAGATGGCGAAGAACAGGTCGTCGGAGTTGAACGGCGCCTGCTCGTTGCGCTTGCCGCGCGCCTCCAACTCTTCGGGATTGCCCTCCAGCACCATGATCATGTCGTCGACGGCCTTGGTGATGCCGCCGGAGAAGTCACCGGCGCGGAAGGCCGGCACCATGTCGTTCTCGATGATCAGCTTGGTGTGCAGGTCGGTCAGCGTGCCTTCCAGCCCATAGCCGACCTCGATGCGCATCTTGCGGTCGTTCGGCGCGACCAGGAGCAGCACACCGTTGTTTTCCTTGGCCTGGCCGAGCTTCCAGAAGCGGAACAGCCGGTTGGCGTAGGGTTCGATCTCCTCGCCGCCGAGGCTGGGTATCGTGGCGACGACGATCTGGTCGGAACCTTTTGTCTCGAAGTCGGCAAGCTTCTGGGTCAGCGCCGCGCGGGTGCCGGCATCGACGATGCCGGCATTGTCGACGACGCGGCCGGTCAGCGCGGGGAGGTCGGCAGCGAAGGCGGCGAGGGGGAGGACGAAGAGGCAGAAGCTCAGCAAAACGCCAATGAAGGCATTCTGTCGCGCCCCCCTCTGGCCTGCCGGCCATCTCCCCCACAAGGGGGGAGATTGGCGGTTCGGCCGCCGGCTCTCCCCTTCAGAAGTCGGAGATTGGCGAAAGCCAACGTGACATCCAATCTCCCCCCTTGTGGGGGAGATGGCCGGCAGGCCAGAGGGGGGCGCGAAGG
>NZ_SUGA01000017.1:0-32669 GCF_004963255.1 Mesorhizobium sp.
GCCTGACGGGGCCGGGGGCGGGCGGAGGTGCCGGCTGCGGCGCGCGCGTGCGCGCGGCGGCGGTTGCCTGCTGCTGGCCGCTGTCGCCGGTCAGCGCCGGCCGGCGCGGCGCCGCCAGCCTGATATCACGCTCGACCACGACATCGGTCGGCCCGCCGATCAGGATCAGATGCTCGATGTCGTCACGGCGCACCAGCACCAGCCTGCGATGGCTGTCGACGGCGGTCGCGTCCATGACCGCGAGGCGCGTCTTGCGGTTCCTGCCGCCGGCCACGAAAGTGCCGAAGGTAAGATTGCGCACAACCTTGATGACGAGCAGGATGACGACGAGCAAAATGAGTGCCGCAAACGTCCACAGGATTGCGGCGACATAACCCGGACCCGCCACGCTATCCAGCCACTGCAGCATCGGTGCACCCAATCGCCTCTTGAGGTCAGGCGACACTAGACCGCGGTGGCGGCCCGCCGCAAGTTCACATCACCCATCGTGAACAGTTTGAAACATGAATCATTGATTTTATCGGACATTTGCCGCCGGGGCCTTTTCCGTTACAGGAGAATGTGATTCAACCGGCCGTCCGCGCCCGTCGGACACCGGAATCACGAGCAGGGGGAACATGGCCAAGGAAGCGCGCGGCGATTTCTATCCGGTACCGATCGTCGACCAGAACACGCGTCCGGGCGCCGTCACCAGGCTCATCGTCTTCATCGTCGTCTTGACCGGCGCCGCGATCGTCTTCGGACTTTTCCGCGAGCGGCTCGGCGATCCTTTCCTGCTCGGCATGCTCGGCGTGCTCGCCATGATCGGCGTCGGCTTCCTGTTCGCGACCGCGATCGGCTTCGTGCAGATCGCGCCGCGGTCGACCGGCGACGAACTGTCGAAAGCCTTTGTCGACTCGATGTCGCAGGGCCTGCTGGTGACCGACACCAAGGGCCGCGTCGTCTATGCCAATCGCGCCTATGCCGACATGACGGGCGCCGCCTCGGCCGCCGATCTCAAGACCGTCGAAGGTCTCTTGTCTGATGTTCCCGAGGCCTCGATGACGATCTACAGGCTGGCGTCGGGCCTGCGCGACGGCCAGGCGGGCGACGGCGAGTTCCGGCTGGCGCAGTCGATCAAGCCCGGCGCCGAGCCCGGCGCGCGCTGGTACCGGGCCCGCGCCCGCGCCTTCAGCATGCCTGGGCAAAGGCTGCCGATGCTGGCCTGGCAGCTTGCCGACATCTCGCAGGAACGGGCGGAGCAGGAGCGTTTCTTCCTCGACCTGCAAAAGGCCATCGACCATCTCGACCATGCGCCGGCCGGGTTCTTCTCGGCCGACCAGGAAGGCCGCGTCACCTATATCAACGCCACGCTCGCCGAGTGGCTGGGCATCGACCTTGCCTCCTTCACGCCGGGCGCCATCACGCTGCCGGAAATCATCGCCGGCGACGGCATGGCGCTGGTCCGCTCGGTCAAGGCCGATCCCGGCACGACCCGCAATGCCGTCATCGACCTCGACCTCACCACCATGAGCGGCCAGGCGCTGCCAGTGCGCTTCATGCACCGGGTTTCGGCAAGCCGCGAGGGCGTGAACGGCCCGACCCGCACGATCGTGCTCAACCGTACCCAGGGCGAGGACGCTTCGGCGGAACTGCGGGCTTCCGAGGTCCGCTTCACCCGTTTCTTCAACTCGACACCCATGGCTATCGCGGGCGTCGATGCGAGCGGGCGCATCCTGCGCACCAACGCGCCGTTCCTGCAGCTGTTTTCATCGGTGGTCGACCGCGACGCCGTCGACCGGCGGGTGCGGTTCGAGACCATCGTCCACGAACGCGACCGTCCGGCCTTCGCCGCCGCCTTCGAGAAGGCCAGGCAGCGGCAGGCCAATATCGAGCCGATCGACTCCGTGTTGCCTGGCAATGAGGAGCGCCATATCCGCTTCTACGTCAACGCCGTCGCCGACAGCGCGGGCGGCGAGGGCGCCGAGGAATCGGCCATCGTCTATGCGGTCGAGACCACCGAGCAGAAGGCGCTCGAGGGCCAGATGGCGCAGAGTCAGAAGATGCAGGCGGTCGGTCAGCTTGCCGGCGGTATCGCGCACGACTTCAACAACGTGCTCACCGCCATCATCATGGCGTCCGACCTTCTGTTGACCAACCACCGGCCGTCGGATCCGTCCTTCCCAGACATCATGAACATCAAGCAGAACGCCAATCGGGCGGCCTCGCTCGTGCGGCAATTGCTGGCCTTCTCGCGCAAGCAGACGCTGCGGCCGGAAGTGCTCAACCTGACCGATGTCCTGGCCGATCTCCGGATGCTGCTCGCCCGCCTTGTCGGCAACGACATCAAGCTGAAGATCGACCACGGGCGCGACCTGTGGCCGGTCAAGGTCGACATCGGCCAATTCGAGCAGGTTGTGGTCAACCTCGCCGTCAACGCGCGCGACGCCATGCCGAGCGGCGGCGACCTCACGGTGCGCACCCGCAACGTCACGGCGGAAGAATGCAAATCCTTCGCCTATCGCGAATTGACGCCGGCCGACTATGTGCTCGTCGATGTCGAGGACACCGGCAGCGGCATTGCGCCCGACGTTCTCAAGAAGATCTTCGAGCCGTTCTTCACGACCAAGGAAGTGGGCAAGGGCACCGGCCTCGGCCTGTCGATGGTCTACGGCATCATCAAGCAGACCGGCGGCTTCATCTTCTGCGATTCCGAGGTCGGCAAAGGCACGGTGTTCCGCATCTTCCTGCCGCGCCACATCGCCGAGGTGAAGAAGCAGGCCGAGCCCGGCGCGGCGCCGGCAGCCGTGGCGGCGGCCCCGGCCAAGCCGGCCGACACGGCCAAGGATCTGTCCGGTTCGGCCACCGTGCTTCTGGTCGAGGACGAGGACGCCGTGCGTATGGGCGGTGTGCGGGCGCTGACGTCGCGCGGCTACACCGTGCATGAGGCGTCGTCCGGCGTCGAGGCGCTGGAAGTGTTCGAGGCGCTCGGCGGCAAGGTCGATATCGTGGTGTCCGACGTGGTTATGCCGGAGATGGACGGGCCGACATTGCTCGGCGAGCTGCGCAAGCGTCAGCCGGACATCAAGTTCGTCTTCGTTTCGGGTTATGCCGAGGACGCCTTTGCCAAGAACCTGCCGGCCGACGCCCATTTCGGCTTCCTGCCGAAGCCGTTCTCGCTCAAGCAATTGGCGACGATCGTCAAGGACGTGCTGGAATCCTAGAGCGCTGACGCAATTGGGACGGACGACGCAAGGCGCTGGCGCCTGACCGCCTTACAGCTCGCTGGAATTGCTTCCAAATGAGCTATCGCTTGCACATTGCGACGGCCCTGCCATGATGGTCGCCGGATGGGTCTATCAGAGGGTAGCAGCGCGTGACGCCGCATATCGAGGCGGGCAGGGGCGATTATGCCGAAACGGTCCTGTTGCCGGGCGATCCCGAGCGCGCCCAATGGATGTCGGAGACCTTTCTCGAGGCGCCTCGCTGCGTCAATCGCCGAAGGGGCGCGCTGGGCTTCACCGGCCAGTTCCGCGGCAAGCCGGTCAGCATCCAGGCGACCGGCATCGGCGTTTCATCCTTCCTGATCTACGCGCATGAATTGCTCGACTATCATGGCGTGAAGACGCTGATACGCACCGGCACCAGTGGCGGCTTGTCGGACGATGTGCCCTTGCGCGGGCTCGTCATCTCCAGCGAAGTGCGGGCGGAGAGCGCAGTTAGCGGACAGGTGTTTGGTCTTTACCAGCCGGCGGGACCGGATCCGGCGCTGCATGCGCTGGCGCTGCGACGCGCGGCCGATCTCGGCATCGCCTGCAGCGCCGGGCTGACAATCTGCAGCGACGTGTTCCACCATCCCGACGGCCGCGCGCGGTTCGACGAGCCGAGGGCGCTTGGGGCGCTGGCGGTCGATATGGAGACCAGCGCGCTCTATCGGATTGCCGCGCAGTTCGGCGCCCGGGCACTGTCGCTGCTCACCGTGGTCGATCACATCGCCACCGGCGAGCTGACGGACTATGCGGAGCGTCAGGCCCTCTTCACCGACATGAGCCGGCTGGCGCTCGAAGTCGCCGCCGAGAGTTAGGCGGCTTGCCGCTTCAACGCGGCCTGTTCCTCGGCATTGGGCCGGTGGCCGCGCAGATAGAGCGCGCAGGTCGTGCGCAGCATGGAGGCGAAGTTCGGGATCTGGCCGTTGATCTCGATCGCCTCGTCATAGAGCTTCGATATGAATTTCGGTGTCGTCAGTCCCTGGCTGTCGGCGATCTCGTCAAGCAGACGCCAGAACGTCGCCTCGAGCTGGATGCTGGTCGAATGACCGTCGATGCGGATCGACCGGTTGATCTGCCGGTAGCCTTCCGGGTCTTGCCCGGCGAAGACTCTGCACATGGTACCTCCCGTTTTTGTTTGTTTTGGGCGCCGATTGAGCGAGCCGGCGCCTTTTTGAACACTGCCTGCGTTTGTCATCTTCGATCCAACGGCCGGCAACGGCAATCAGACTTTCGTCCTTAGCCGCGCCCATCCTCGCCCGCGCCGGGAGACTACCCATTTCCAAGCCGCATGCGTGGTAATCGGCTGCCACCACCTTTTTTCGCCAGCACGCATAATCGGCTTCGAAATCAAGAAAGCTGCGGAGTCCGATTTGGCGAAGGCGATCCATTCCATGATCAGGGTTCTCGACGAGGCACGGTCCGTCGATTTCTACAACAAGGCCTTCGGCCTCGAGGTGGCGCAGCGGCTCGATTTCGAGACTTTCACATTGATTTATCTCAGCAATGCGGACTCGCCCTTCGAGGTGGAGCTGACCGTGAACAAGGGGCGCACCGAGCCCTATGCGCTGGGCGACGGCTACGGCCATCTCGCCGTCTCGGTCGCCGATCTCGACAGCGAGCATGACCGCATCGGCGCGCTCGGGTTCAATCCGAGGAAGATCGTCGAGTTCAATCACGACGGGGTGCGGATTGCCCGCTTCTTCTTCATCGAGGATCCCGACGGCTACAAGATCGAGGTCCTGCAGCGAGGAGGGCGCTTCCAATAGGGACATTCCGCCGCGCGGACCGGCGCGGCGCCAGCAACGGCGCCCTCAGGGGCGCGAACAGCAAGCAGGGAGGAAATCATGGTTACAGTTTATGAGAAGAAAGCCGGGCTTTCGCGGCGAGAGCTTCTCAAGCGCGGCGGCGCCGGCGCGCTACTCATCATCTCCGGCAGCGCCGTCATCAGCCCCGAACACGCCTGGGGTCTCGAAACCTCGGCGCTGAAGCCCGAGACGATGGCGACGCTGATCCAGATGGCGCGCGACATCTATCCGCACGACCAGGTGCCGGACAAATATTACGCCATTGCCGTCAAGGGCCATGACGAGACGGCGGCCAAGGACCCGGCCCATAAGGAACTGATCGAGAAGGGAATCGCCGAGCTCGACAAGAAGGCCGGCAAGGGCGGTTATCGCGGGATCGGCTGGGAAGAGCAGCGGGTCGCGCTGCTCACCGGCATCGAGAGGACGCCGTTCTTCCAGGCGGTGCGCGGCGGTCTCGTCGTCAGCCTCTACAACCAGAAGGAGCTGTGGCCGATCTTTGGCTACGAAGGCGAGTCCTATTCCAAGGGCGGCTACATCGCGCGCGGCTTCAACGACATCGAGTGGCTGTAGGCCGCTCTGTCCTGAACCGCATTTCGACGGATTTCATGGGAGGAAACCATGGCAGCATCATTTGATCTCAAGAACGATGGCGTGGTCGTCATCATCGGCTCCGGCGCCGGCGGCGGCACGCTCGGCAACGAGCTGGCGCAGAAAGGCATCGACGTCGTCATCCTCGAGGCCGGCGCACGCCACGAATATGAGGATTTCATCAACGACGAGTGGGATTCCTTTGCCCAGCTTGCCTGGAAGGACAAGCGCACCACCTCGGGCGACTGGCGCGTGGCCAAGGATTTCCCGAACCTGCCGGCCTGGATCGTGAAATCGGTCGGTGGTTCGACCACGCACTGGGCGGGCGCCTCGCTGCGCTTCCAGGAGCATGAATTCAAGGCGGCCACGACCTACGGAAAGGTCAAGGGCGCGAACCTCCTCGACTGGCCGGTGACGCTGGCCGAGATGGAGCCCTATTACGCCAAGGCCGAAGCCAAGATGGGCGTCACCGGCACCAACAATTGGCCGCGGCTGCCGGGCAACAACAATTTCAAGGTGCTCAAGGCCGGCGCCGACAAGCTCGGCTACAAGGAATGCCACACCGGCAACATGGCGATCAATTCGGTGCAGCGCGACGACCGCAACTCCTGCCAGCAGACCGGATTCTGCTTCCAGGGTTGCAAATGGGGCGCCAAATGGTCGACGCTTTACACCGAAATCCCGAAGGGCGAAGCGACCGGACATCTGGAGGTGCGGCCGAACTCGATGGTGATCAAGATCAACCATGACGCTTCCGGCAAGGTGACCGGCGTCGTCTATGCCGACAAGGACGGCAAGCTGCAGGAACAGAAGGCCCGCATCGTCGCGGTCGCCGGCAATTCGATCGAGAGCCCGCGCCTGCTGCTCAATTCGGAATCGAGCAAGTTCCCGCACGGGCTCGCCAACTCGTCGGGACAGGTGGGCAAGAACTACATGCGCCACACCACCGGCTCGGTCTACGCGATCTTCGACAAGCCAGTGCATATGTATCGCGGCACCACCATGGCCGGCATCATCCGCGACGAGGCGCGCCACGATCCGTCGCGCGGCTTCGTCGGCGGCTACGAGATGGAGACGCTGTCGCTCGGCCTGCCGTTCATGGCGGCCTTCCTGAACCCTGGCGGCTGGGGCCGTTCCTTCACCACGGCGCTCGACCATTACGACCATATGGCGGGCCTGTGGATCGTCGGCGAGGACATGCCGCGCGAGGAGAACCGCATCACGCTGCACAAGGACGAAAAGGACGAGCACGGCATGCCGATCGCCGACGTCCATTTCGACGATCACCCCAACGACACGGCGATGCGCGACCATGCCTACAAGCAAGGCCAGGCGCTTTACGCCGCTGTCGGCGCCACCAGGACCTTCCCGACGCCGCCTTATCCTTCGACCCACAATCTCGGCACCAACCGGATGAGCGAGAAGCCGGAGGACGGCGTCGTCAACAAGCACGGCCAGTCGCACGACATCAAGAACCTGTTCGTCTCCGACGGCAGCCAGTTCACCAGCGGCGCGGCGGAGAACCCGACGCTGACCATCGTGACACTGGCGATCCGCCAGGCCGACTACATCGCGGCGCAGATGTCGGCCAAGACTATCTGAAGCGGTTCGGCGTTACCGCCGACCCGCTCCAGCTATTTTTTGTTTGACGCAATTCCGGACGGAAAACCGCTAAGCACTTTTCCTGGAATTGCGTTCATCCTCCCGACTGCCTGCTGGCGCGGAATCCTAATCGGTTCCGCGCCTTTTTTGTGTGAAGCCGGCGGCTATCTTCTGGTGCAGGTCGAGGCGGTGAAGGCGCCGTCCTGCTGCTTCATGATGATGTCGAAGGAGGGGCCGCTCGGGTCGTCGAGCGTCGCCTGGGTCATCGAGATCGAGTTGCCGCCGCTGGTGTAGCCGCCGAGCGGGCCAAGCCAGGTGATCTCGCCATTGGGGTTCATCTGGTAGTCGTAGGCTTGCAGCGTGGCGCCGAAGGTCACCGGGCCGCTATAGAGATTGCCCTTGATAGTGATCACGCCGAGATCGAGGAACAGGCCGAGCAGGTAGACCTCGCAGTGATAGGCGCCGTCGGGCAGTTTGCCGTCGGTGAAATCGGCTTGCGCGCTGCCGGCGGCGGACAGCAGAAGCAGGAAGCTCAGGATCGTTCGCAGGGTCATGACGTCGCTCGTTTGCGCGGCGACCTTGCCTCATTTCACCATGGCCCTGCAACCGGGTCGATCAGCCAGTCTTTGCCTACATGCTGAATTTTGAGGCAGTTTTACCATTTGGGCAGAATCTAGGCAGCGCTGCGTAAACTTTTCTCACTTGGTCGCAGAACAGCAGATCGAAAAATTTCCCGGCTAATCGGTAACCGGCTGTAATCTCATCGTTATCCAGCAATTCCGTTGCGCGCGTTCCCGTCTGGCACGTCGCTTGCACAGAGTATGGTGCGGTGCAAACACAAGCTTGGGAGCGTGTCATATGAGGGGTAACTTCGCGAAAATAACAAAGATCCTGTCGGCGGGCGTCGTCGCGGCTGGCCTGCTGGCGTCGGCTTCCGCCAAGGCGGCGGAAGACACGATCAAGGTCGGTATTCTCCATTCGCTGTCGGGGACCATGGCGATTTCGGAGACGACGCTGAAAGACGTCATGCTGATGCTGATCGACGAGCAGAACGCCAAGGGCGGCCTGCTCGGCAAGAAACTGGAAGCCGTGGTCGTCGACCCGGCGTCCAATTGGCCGCTGTTCGCGGAGAAGGCGCGCGAGCTGATTTCCAAGGACAAGGTCGCCGCCGTGTTCGGCTGCTGGACCTCGGTGTCGCGCAAGTCGGTGCTGCCGGTGTTCTCGGAGCTCGACAACATCCTGTTCTATCCCGTCCAGTATGAGGGCGAGGAAAGCGAGCGCAACGTCTTCTACACCGGCGCTGCGCCGAACCAGCAGGCCATTCCGGCCGTCGATTACCTGATGAGCGCCGATGGCGGCTCGGTGAAGCGCTGGGTGCTCGAAGGCACCGACTATGTCTATCCGCGCACCACCAACAAGATCCTCGAAGCCTACCTCAAGTCGAAGGGCGTGCCGGCCGAGGACATCATGGTCAACTACACGCCGTTCGGCTTCTCCGACTGGCAGACCGAGGTCTCGGCAATCAAGAAGTTCGGCTCGGCCGGCAAGAAGACCGCGGTGGTCTCGACCGTCAACGGCGATGCCAACGTGCCGTTCTACAAGGAACTCGGCAACCAGGGCATCAAGGCCGAGGACATCCCGGTCATGGCCTTCTCCGTTGGCGAGGAAGAGCTCGCCGGTCTCGACACCAAGCCGCTGGTCGGCCATCTCGCCGCCTGGAACTATTTCGAGAGCGTCAACACGCCCGAGAACAAGAAGTTCATCGCCGACTGGCACAAGTTCATCAAGAACAACAAGCGCACCACCAACGACCCGATGGAAGCTCACTATATCGGCTTCAACATGTGGGTGAAGGCGGTCCAGAAGGCCGGCACCACCGATCCGGACAAAGTCATCGACGCCATGGTCGGCGTTTCGGTGCCGAACCTGACCGGCGGCTATTCGGCGATGATGCCGAACCACCACATCACGAAGCCGGTGCTGATCGGTGAAATCCAGGCCAATGGCCAGTTCCAGACGGTCTCTAAGACGCCCGGCCTGGTGATGGGCGACGAATGGTCCGACTACCTGCCCGATTCCAAGGACCTGATTTCCGATTGGCGCGCGCCGCTTAGCTGCGGCAACTTCAATGTCAAAACCGGCAAGTGCGGCGGTAAGGGCACCAACTGATCCTCCCGGGCTGGACCATCAGGTCCGAGCCCAAGACTGCGTGCGTCCGGACGGTTTCCTCCACCGTCCGGACGCCCATTAAACCCTCAAGGGTCGCCAAATACCGATGAAGATCTTCCGTGCGATTGGCCTCACGCTTTTGTTCCTGCTGACGACGCTGTCGTCCTCGGGCGCTGCGGAAGCCGATCTGCGTGCCATCATCGCCAAATTCGCGACAGCTGCGGACTTTTCCGAGACTGGAGCTATCGTTCGCGAGTTGACAGCCACGGGCGATCCGGCTGTCGAACGGCCGCTTGCCGCATTGGCGGAAGGCAATCTTTACATTCGGGCCGCCGACTCGATGGTGTTTGTCGGCAAGGAAGGCAGCGACAGCATCCAGCTTTTCGACCCGCTGAGCGGCGAGGCAGCGGGCGAGGCTTCCGCAGATGACTTAACCCAGATCGGCGTCAACAACACCTTGCGCCGCACCATCCGCGATGCATTGGGCACGCTGACGCTTGGTTCCAAGGATCCGACTGTCCGCATCGCCGCCGCCGACACTATGTTCAAGACACCTGATGCCGCCAACATCGAGCCGCTCGACGCAGCGATCGCCAGTGAAACCGTGGCGAGCGTCAAGGCTTTGCTGGAGCAGGCGCGTGGCGCTTCCATACTGGTTTCGGACAAGCCCGATACGGACAAGCTCGCCGCAATTGCCTTGATCGGCGCCCGCGGCGACCGCGACGCGCTCTCGCTCCTCACCTCCGTCGAGGCCAACGCCTCCGGAGCGGTCAAGGAAGCGGCGACGGCCGCAATCGCGAGTATCAATTCGACGCTGGCATTTTGGGATGCCGGGCAGAACATCTGGTACGGCATCTCGCTCGGATCGGTGCTGCTGCTCGCGGCAATCGGCCTCGCCATCACCTTCGGCGTCATGGGCGTCATCAACATGGCGCATGGCGAGATGGTCATGCTCGGCGCCTATACCACATTCGTCGTCCAGCAGGTGATCCGCACCTCGTTTCCCGGCCTGTTCGACTGGTCGCTGGTGATCGCGCTGCCGCTCGCCTTCCTGGTCGCGGCGCTTGTCGGGCTGGCGATCGAGCGCGGCATCATCCGCTTCCTCTATGGCCGTCCGCTGGAGACGCTGCTGGCCACCTGGGGCGTTTCGTTGATCCTGCAGCAGGCGGTGCGGACCATTTTCGGGCCGACCAACCAGGAGGTGGGCAATCCGTCCTGGATGTCCGGCTCGTTCGATATCGGCCAGCTCGCGATCACCTGGAACCGGCTGTGGATCCTGGTGTTCGCGCTAGCGGTGTTCGGCGTCCTGCTCTACGTCATGAAGCGCACGCCCTGGGGGCTGCAGATGCGCGCCGTGACCGCCAACCGGCGCATGGCGGCCTCCATGGGCATCAAGACGCCTTGGGTCGACGCGCTGACCTTCGCGCTGGGCTCCGGCATTGCGGGCATCGCCGGCGTGGCGCTCAGCCAGATCGACAACGTGTCGCCCAATCTCGGCCGCGGCTACATCATCGACAGCTTCATGGTCGTGGTGTTCGGCGGCGTCGGCAATCTGTGGGGCACGCTGGTCGGCGCCTTCTCGCTCGGCATCGTCAACAAGTTCCTCGAACCCTATGCCGGCGCGGTGCTCGGCAAGATCGTCGTCCTGGTGCTGATCATCCTGTTCATCCAGAAGCGCCCGCGCGGCCTGTTCGCGCTGAAGGGCAGGGCGGTGGAAGCATGATCGCGCAGCGCTTCTTTTCCGCCGACCATCGCATTGCCATTACGATCGTCGCGCTGCTCGCGGCAGCCATCATCGTGCCGCTGCTCAACCTCGCGGTGTCGCCGCAAAGCGCTTTCTACATCCCGCCTTACATCGTGGCGCTGGTCGGCAAATATCTCTGCTACGCTCTGCTGGCCCTCGCGCTCGACCTGGTCTGGGGCTATTGCGGCATCCTTTCGCTCGGCCACGGCGCCTTTTTCGCGCTCGGCGGCTATGCGATGGGCATGTATCTGATGCGCCAGATCGGTTCGCGCGGCGTCTACGGCAATCCGATCCTGCCCGACTTCATGGTGTTCCTGAACTACAAGGAGCTGCCCTGGTTCTGGTACGGCTTCGACCATTTCTGGTTCGCGGCGCTGATGGTGTTGGCCGTGCCCGGCCTGCTTGCCTTCGTCTTCGGCTGGTTCGCCTTCCGCAGCCGCGTCACCGGCGTTTATCTCTCGATCATCACCCAGGCGATGACCTATGCGCTGCTGCTCGCCTTCTTCCGCAACGACATGGGCTTCGGCGGCAACAACGGCCTGACCGATTTCAAGGACATTCTCGGCTTCAGCGTGCAGGCGGACGCGACGCGCTCGGCGCTGTTTGCGGCGAGCGCCGTCACGCTCGCGCTTGCCGTCTTCGTGACCGCGGCCATCGTGCGTTCCAAATACGGCAAGCTGCTGATGGCCGTGCGCGACGCCGAGAGCCGCACCCGCTTCCTTGGCTGGCGGGCGGAGAACGTGAAGCTGTTCGCCTTCACCGTCTCGGCAATCATGGCCGGCATCGCCGGCGCGCTCTACGTGCCGCAGGTCGGCATCATCAATCCCGGCGAATTCGATCCGGCGAACTCGATCGAGGTGGTGATCTGGACCGCCGTCGGCGGGCGCGGCACCATCGTCGGCCCGATCATCGGCGCGCTGCTCGTCAATGCCGGCAAATCCTGGTTCACCGGCGTGCTGCCGGAATTCTGGCTGTTCGCGCTGGGCGGGCTGTTCGTCGCCGTCACGCTGCTGCTGCCCAAGGGCATCGTGGGTATGTGGGACGGCTGGCGCGGCAAGGCCAAGGCGCTGCGCGCGGCGTCGCTTGCCGCGGAAGCCGGCGCCGATCCAGAGATGCCGGAGCCGAAGATCGTTCGCTCGGCGGCAAGGACGCCCGGCGCCTGGTCGGCCACCGGTTCCGAGCCGCAGCCGGCGGAGTGAGCGAACATGAACAAGTCGAACACCATCCTTTATCTCGACGGCGTCTCGGTTTCCTTCGATGGCTTTCGCGCCATCAACAATTTGTCGCTGGTGCTCGACAGGGGCGAGATGCGGGCGATCATCGGGCCCAACGGCGCCGGCAAGACGACGATGATGGACATCGTCACCGGCAAGACGCGGCCCGATGAGGGCGAAGTCTTCTTCGACGGCCAGGTCGATCTCACCCGCCACGACGAGGCCGAGATCGCCATGATGGGCATCGGCCGCAAATTCCAGAAGCCGACCGTCTTCGAGAGCCACAGCGTCGAGGACAATCTTATGCTGGCGCTGAAGGGACCGCGTTCGATATTTCCGGCGCTGTTCCATCGCCGTTCCGCCGCCGAGGCGCGGCGCATCGACGACATACTCGGCATCATCCGTCTCGGCGACAAGCGCGACGAGCTCGCAGCCAATCTCAGCCACGGCCAGAAGCAGTGGCTGGAGATCGGCATGCTGTTGGCGCAGGACCCGAAGCTGCTGCTGGTAGACGAGCCGGTCGCCGGCATGACCGATGCCGAGACCGAGGAGACCGCGCGCCTGCTCAAGGACATCGCGCGCGATCACTCGGTGGTGGTCGTCGAGCACGACATGCATTTCGTGCGCGAGCTCGGCGTCAAGGTCACCTGCCTGCATGAGGGCTCGGTGCTCTCGGAAGGCACGCTCGACTTCGTCTCGGCGGACGAGCGCGTCGTCGAAGTCTATCTGGGGCGCTGAGCATGGTCTGGCGGGTTCCATTCTATCGTTTCGATTTCGCTTTCCTGAAGCGCTGGAGAAGGGGCTGACCATGCTCGAAGTCTCCAATGCCACGCTTCACTATGGCGCCGCCCAGGCGCTGCGCGGCGTTTCGCTGAAGGCGGGCGCCGGCA
Source organism: Mesorhizobium sp. (assembly GCF_004963255.1). Taxonomy (GTDB): domain Bacteria; phylum Pseudomonadota; class Alphaproteobacteria; order Rhizobiales; family Rhizobiaceae; genus Mesorhizobium. Next base: position 13,261 of record NZ_SUGA01000017.1, read on the forward strand.
AGATCACTTGCGTGCTCGGCCGCAATGGCGTCGGCAAGACCAGTTTGATGAGATCGATCGTCGGCCACCACCGGCTGACGAGCGGAAGCGTTGCCTTCGAGGGGAAGGCGCTCGACCGGAGCGCGGCGTATGACCGCGCCCGGTCGGGCATCGCATTCGTGCCGCAGGGCAGGGAGGTCTTTCCCCTGCTGACGGTGCGCGAGAACCTGGAATCCGGTTTCGCGCCACTGCGGCGCGCGGACCGCAACATCCCGGCGCATGTCTTCGAGCTGTTTCCGGTGCTGAAGCAGATGCTCGGCCGCCGCGGCGGCGATCTCTCCGGCGGCCAGCAGCAGCAGCTCGCCATCGGCCGGGCGCTGGTGATGCGGCCGAAGCTCCTGGTGCTCGACGAGCCGACCGAAGGCATCCAGCCGTCGATCATCAAGGATATCGGCCGCGCCATCCGCTATCTGCGCGACCAGGCGGGGATAGCGGTGCTTCTGGTCGAGCAATATCTCGACTTCTGCCGCGAGCTAGCCGACGAGGTTAACATCATGGATCGCGGCCAGATCGTGCATACGGGTCCGGCGGAAGACCTCGACAGGGCGGATGTGCGGAAGTTCCTCACGGTGTAATTCGCGTCGTCGTCATCCTTGGGCGAAGCAAGGAGCGAAGCGACGTGGCGCAGACCCAAAGATCCGTTCCGTGACGTTGGCCGAAGAGTGCTGCGCTCGGAACAGGTTCTTTGCGCAGCGCCATTCCAAATTCCACACCATCAGTAACGCTTCCAAGTAACGGCGTGGATCCTCGGGTCTTCGCTCCGCTTCGTGTCGCTGCGCCCAAGGATGACGAAGTGTTCGACGGCTCTGGCGCGCTCAATACTCCATGCTAGTCTTTTCTTGGCCTTGGTGAGTCGGCCGCTTTCCGTGCCAGTCGCGAATGAGGGGGAAGGCGCGGACACTGCCCGCAAGGTCCACGCAAGCAAGCCCGCTTAGCTTTCCCCGCAGTGATTGTCGGTCAATGCGTCCAAAAAGACTTTTGCCAGGGGATGGCGATGGAACGTTTTGTCGAGGACTATCAGAAGCGGCGCCTCACGGAGCGCGTCGATATCATGACCGCGATCAACATCCTGATGTCGCAAGGCTATGACGAGGATGATCTGCTGGGCGAAATGACCAAGGTTTTTTATGTCGACCTTGACGCCTTCAACGACGTGATTGCTCACCACTGAGAGTGAGGCCCCGAAAAGGTCATCCGGCGAGGCGGAAGTCCAGGACGCGATTGCGGCCGGCGCGCTTGGCGGCGTAGAGCGCCTTGTCGGCGGCGCTGAGCACCTTGTCGAAGCTCATGCCCTCGCTGCTGCCGAAGGCGAAGCCGGCGCTGACCGTGCAGCGCAACGGTCCGGCCTCGGTCTGAACAATGCGCGCCGCGAGCGCGGCCCTGACACGTTCGGCCGCCGCTTCGGCTGTCTCGGGCAGGGTGCGTTTCAGAACCATGGCGAATTCCTCGCCGCCCATGCGGGCGACGGAGTCGGTGGAGCGCAGATCGGCGGAAAGCACCTCGGCAAAGACCTTGAGCAGCTCGTCCCCGGCGGCATGACCGAACTCGTCATTGATCGCCTTGAAGCCGTCGAGGTCGAACACCACCACAGCGGTGAAGGCGTTGACGGGCATCCTGCCGTGCAGGTCGAACAGAGCGCGACGGTTGAGCAGGCCGGTCAAGGCATCGGTTTGCGCCTCGCGCTGATGGTGGCGGGCGAGCCGTCCCTGGTTGAGCGCCAGCGACAACGCGCCGATACCGGTCATGGAGGCGATCACGATGACGAGGCTCAGGTCCTCCGCCCAGTTGCTCGGCGCGTGACCGAGAACAAGTTTGCCATCCCACGCCAGCACTGCCGCGCACAGCACGAAGGATGCCGCGGTGAGTGAATAGAGCAGCGACACGCCGATGAGATGGACGGGCGCCTCCGCGCGACCCCGCCAATATTCATACGCCGTGCCGAACAGGAGCAGCGCGGCCAAGGCATTCTCCAGCATGAAGCCCAGGCCGTCATAGCCCAGCGCCATGGGCGGCAGCGCCAGGGCACAGGAAATGCCGACGCCGAGCGCGATAAGCGGCAAGGGCGAGCGCCTGGTCCTGAACTGATGGGCAGCACCGAGCATGACCGAGAAACCCAGCAGCAGCACCGCCAGCGTCAGCACGCCAAGGGCCGTTCCTGGCGCCTTGATATAGGCGTCGTAGGCAAAGACTTCGCACACCACGACCAGCACGCTGATCGCCCAGGTCAGCAGGAACCGGTCGGAACGAGCGGCCATCCAGGTTCCGAACAGGGTGAGGCTGAGGCAAGCGGCGGAGAAGCCGACGGCCAGAAGCAGTGAGTTGTAGTCGAGCAGCATGCGCGTCCTTGCCGGCGCCAGGCTTCTGCAACCTGACGTAGGTCCATTAATGGAGCAAGGAAGTATCGATTACGTTACGATCGCCGCGAAGATTGCTGGATTTGCCCTTATCAGTTCGCCACCCGCTTCATCAGCGCCATGGCGCCGAAGGGCGCGCGCACCTTGCCTTCGGTGATGAAGTAGACGAACACGTCGCGCGGCTTGACCGGCGCATCGGTCTTGGGATCGGCACGTGGCAGGTCGGCGGGCTGCTTGCCCTGCGCCCAGGTCGTCACCCGGCTCGCCCATTCGTCGAGACCTTTCGGGGTGTAGCAGTCGGGGTTGTCGTCGCTGCCGGTCTGCAACCGGGCGTAGACGAAGTCGCCGGTGACATCGGCGATCGCCGGATACTTCGCGTGGTCGGCATAGACGATCGCGGCTTTGTATTTGCGCGCAAGGGCCGGGAATTCCGGTACGATGAAGCTGTCATGGCGCACTTCCAGCGCGTGGCGCAAAGGCACGCCGTCCTGTTTCTCGGGCAGAAGCTTCAGGAACGCTTCGAAATCGTCCGCGTCGAATTTCTTGGTCGGCGCGAATTGCCACAGGATCGGCCCGAGCTTGTCGCCGAGCGCGGCAACGCCGGAGCCGAGGAAGCGCATCATCGATTCGCCGGCCTCGCCGAGCACGCGGCGGTTGGTGACGAAGCGGTTGCCCTTGAGCGAGAAGACGAAGCCATCCGGCGTGTCTTTGGCCCATTTGACGAAGGTCGGTTCCTTGAAGCTGGAATAATAGGTGCCGTTGATCTCGATGGTTGGCACTTGGCGGCTGGCGTAGTGCAGTTGCTTGGCCTTGGCGAGCTTCTCCGGATAGAAGGAGGTATCCCACGGCTCGAAAGTCCAGCCACCCATGCCGGCGCGGATTTTTCCCTGGGCAGTCATCGTCTTCCTCCTCCGCGTTTCAAGATGTGGTCAGGCCGCTTCGTCGACCGGCTTCGCCATGTCGACCAGCGTCCATCCTGGCCGGTACGGATTGGCGCGGCGACCCGTTTCGCGATAACCGTAAGCTGAATAGAGCGCGATATTCCGCTCCATGCGCGAATTGGTGTAGAGCCGCACCTCAGGCACGCTCCATGACTGCGCCTGCTTGTCGGCGAAGTCGAGCAATATGATGCCGAGCTTCCTGCCCTGGAAGGCCGGCGCAACGGCGACGCTGAAGATCATGGCGTGGTCCGCATGACGCTCGAGGACGATCAATCCGGCGAGCTCCGAGCCTTCTTCCAGCAGCCAGACCTCGCCGCGCTCGATGCGCGGCGCATAGTCCTCGGTGACCGGGATCGGCGGTCCACCGAAGATGCGCGTGTAAGGCGCATAGGCATCGGTGGTCAGCGCAACGACGGCGGCGAGGTCCTCGGGGCGGCCCAGTCTCATGGTTGGCCTGCTCCGGCAGCGGCTGCGACAACCTTCTGCATCCCGGCAGCTATGGCCGCGACGGCGTCGCGGCTGGCATCGCTCAGGCCATGGCGCCCCGCCAGCCAGTGCGTGTCGTTGTAGGACAGCCAGACCTTGCCTTGTTCGTCTTCCCAGGCCAGCGCCTTGATCGGCAGGTCGATCCCGGCCAGCTGGCGATCCTGCATCAGTGGCGTGCCGCCCTTCGGGTGGCCGAAGATCAGCAGTTCCGTTGGACGCAGTGCGGCACCGACCTCGTGCGCGCCGGCGGCGTGGTCGATGCGTGCGAAAACGCGCAGTCCGGCGCTGGTGACCGCCTCAACGAGACGATCGACGGTTTCGGCGACGCCGAAGCGGCTTTCGACGGAGACGAGACCGTTTTCCGTCATCACTCGGCCGCTTCGCGTTTGCCTCCGGGGCGCCGCTCCAGAAGCTCCTTCAGGAACTGACCGGTATAGCTGCGCTTCTCGCGCACGATCGCTTCGGGCGTGCCTGATGCCACAAGCTCGCCGCCGCCGTCGCCACCTTCGGGGCCGAGGTCGAGCACCCAGTCGGCGGTCTTGATGACTTCGAGATTGTGCTCGATGACCACCACCGTGTTGCCCTGGTCGACCAGCTCGTGCAGCACTTCGAGCAGCTTGGCCACGTCGTGGAAGTGCAGGCCGGTGGTCGGCTCGTCGAGGATGTAGAGTGTCTTGCCGGTCGCCTTGCGCGACAATTCCTTGGCGAGCTTGATGCGCTGCGCCTCGCCGCCCGACAGTGTCGTCGCCTGCTGGCCGATATGGATGTAGCCGAGGCCGACCTGGTTCAGCGTCACCAGCTTGTCGCGGACGCCCGGCACCGCCGAGAAGAACTCGACGCCTTCCTCGACGGTCATGTCGAGCACGTCGGCGATCGACTTGCCCTTGAACAGCACGTCGAGCGTCTCGCGGTTGTAGCGCTTGCCGTGGCAGACGTCGCAGGTGACGTAGACGTCGGGCAGGAAGTGCATCTCGATCTTGATGACGCCGTCGCCCTGGCAGGCCTCGCAGCGGCCGCCCTTGACGTTGAAGGAGAAGCGCCCCGGCTGGTAGCCGCGCGCCTTCGCTTCGGGGAGTCCGGCGAACCAGTCGCGGATCGGCGTGAAGGCGCCGGTATAGGTCGCCGGGTTGGAGCGCGGCGTGCGGCCGATCGGCGACTGGTCGATGTCGATGACCTTGTCGAGGAACTCCAGCCCCTCGATGCGGTCATGCTCGGCCGGATGCTCGCGCGAGCCCATGATGCGGCGCGAGGCCGCCTTGAACAGCGTTTCGATCAGGAAGGTCGACTTGCCGCCGCCGGATACGCCGGTGACCGCGGTGAAGGTGCCGAGCGGGATCTCCGCCGTCACGTTCTTCAGATTGTTGCCGCGTGCGCTGACGACCTTGATGCGCCGGTTCTTCTTGGCTTCGCGGCGCACAGCCGGCGTCGCCACTTCGAGCTCGCCCGACAGGTACTTGCCGGTGATCGAGGCGGGCGTCGCCATGATCTGCTGCGGCGTGCCCTGCGCGATGATCTGACCGCCATGGATGCCGGCGGCCGGACCGATGTCGACGACGTAATCGGCATGCAGGATGGCGTCCTCGTCATGCTCGACGACGATCACTGTGTTGCCGATGTCGCGCAGGTGCTTCAGCGTATCGAGCAGGCGAGCATTGTCGCGCTGGTGCAGGCCGATCGACGGCTCGTCCAGCACATAGAGCACGCCGGTGAGGCCTGAGCCAATCTGCGAGGCGAGACGGATGCGCTGGCTCTCGCCGCCCGACAGCGTGCCGGAGTTGCGCGACAGCGTCAGATAGTCGAGGCCTACATCGTTCAAGAAGCGCAGCCGCTCGCGGATCTCCTTGAGCACGCGCACCGCGATCTCGTTCTGCTTGTCGTTCAACTGCGCCGGCAGGTCGGTGAACCACTGGTCGGCCTTGCGGATCGAGAGCTCGGTGACTTCGCCGATGTGCTTACCGCCGATCTTCACCGCAAGCGCTTCCGGCTTCAGCCTGTAGCCGTTGCAGGCGGGGCAGGGCGTGGCCGACATGAAGCGCTCGATCTCCTCGCGCATCCAGGCCGATTCCGTTTCCTTCCAGCGCCGGTCGAGATTGGGGATCACGCCCTCGAAGGTCTTGGTCGTCTTGTAGGAGCGCAGGCCGTCATCATACTGGAAGGTGATCTCGCGCTCGCCGGTGCCATGCAGCACGGCTTCTTTCGCCTGGGCGCTCAGATCCTTGAACTTGTCGCCAAGCTTGAAGCCATAGGCCTTGCCCAGCGCTTCAAGCGTCTGCGCGTAATAGGGCGAGGTCGACTTCGCCCATGGGCTGATGGCGCCGTCGCGCAGCGAGATGTTCTCGTCCGGCACGACGAGGTTGGGATCGATGGCGCGCTGGCTGCCGAGGCCATCGCAGGTCGGGCAGGCGCCGAACGGGTTGTTGAAGGAGAACAGCCTTGGCTCGATCTCCGGAATGGTGAAGCCGGACACCGGGCAGGCGAATTTTTCCGAGAACAGGATGCGCTCATGCGTTTCGTTCTTCGACTTGTTGACCGAGTCCTCGCCGGTCAGGCTGGCGTCGAGCGGCCGGTCGGCGAACTCGGCCACGGCAAGGCCGTCGGCCAGCTTCAGCGCGGTTTCCATCGAATCCGCGAGCCTGGTCGCAAGATCGCCGCGCACGACGATGCGGTCGACGACGACGTCGATGTCATGCTTGTACTTTTTGTCCAGCGCCGGCACGTCGGCGATCTCATAGAAGACGCCGTCGACCTTGACGCGCTGGAAACCCTTCTTCTGCAGCTCCAGCAGTTCCTTGCGGTATTCGCCCTTGCGGCCGCGCACGATCGGCGCCAGCAGGAACAGGCGCGTGCCTTCGTCCAGCGCCAGCACGCGATCTACCATCTGGCTGACGGTCTGGCTCTCGATCGGCAGGCCGGTTGCCGGCGAATAAGGAATGCCGACGCGCGCGAAAAGCAGGCGCATATAGTCGTAGATCTCGGTGACGGTGCCAACCGTCGAGCGCGGGTTGCGCGAGGTGGTCTTCTGCTCAATCGAGATGGCGGGCGACAGGCCGTCAATCTGGTCGACATCCGGCTTCTGCATCATCTCCAGGAACTGCCGGGCATAGGCCGACAGGCTTTCGACATAGCGGCGCTGGCCCTCGGCATAGATGGTGTCGAAAGCGAGCGACGACTTGCCGGAGCCCGACAGTCCAGTCATGACGATCAGGCTGTCGCGCGGCAGGTCGAGATCGATGTTCTTCAGATTGTGTTCGCGCGCCCCGCGAATGGAAAGATATTTATGGTCGGCCATCGCCGGTCGCCGCCTCAGATCTGGAATTTGCTGGATTGGGCGGGTTCGTCCCGGCCATCCCTTATGTAGGTTGTTTTGCCGCCGCGTCGAGAGACGCCACAAATCTCGACGGAGGTGGCCAATGATGGGTTTAACCGTCTTTCGCGCGAGCGGGCAAGCGGAAAGAACAAAGGCCGAACACGCTCCTGACAAAGCGTTGTGGAAACATTCGCGTCAAGCGCTGTGCAATCAGTTGCTCGAAGCCTCGTGAAGACAAGTGTCGCCGATGCCCGTTGATCGACGGAGCACTCGACTTACCCGCACGTAACCTCCCGGCGATCACATTTTTCGGTAACCGGCTATTCAACGGTTGACGCCGGCGACTCACGGGGGCAGTCTCAAAGGCGTCAACGAAGCCGGCCGTCTTTCGATGGCCTCGCCGCCCAACAGGCGGCCTGCGAGACGCCGCAGGCGATAGCGATTAGCGCTTCGAACGACATTGTCGCAACGGACCCAGGAGCGGAGCATGACGCCACCGGACAGTCCCTTGAGGCTCCACACGGAGATGGAGCCGCGGCGGGCATAAGTGCCAGGGCAGACTTGAAACGCCAGCCCGACAAACCGTGACTTGCCGATTCCCAACAATCAGAGACCATAGTCGGATCGTCGGCTGAATGCCGCGTTGCATCCGAAACAGAACGCCGGCAGTCCACTCCCGGCCAAAGTTGGATTTCAGATCCATGAAGCCCCATCCGTCTGCGCAGCAGGGATGGGGCTTACATTTTGTGGGGCGCTCAACCCGTGGCCCCGATCAGTGGTTCGGCAGCTTCATGCCGCCCGTTGCCATGTCGATCGTTATGCTGCCGCCAATCCTGACATCGGTGTTGCCGATCTTGAACGAGCCGTCGCTGCCAGCGGGCTGCGCGTCATCGGGTTCCGGCTGCGGCGCCGGTTTGGCGATGCGATAGTCGCCGCTGACGCCGGGCAGTTTCTGCGACGGGCTGTCATCGGCCAGCGCGGCGCCGGCCATCAGAGCGCCGGCAAGAGCGGCGAGGGCGCATAAATGTCTGCACTGAACGGACCTGATCATGCGCGGACTATAGGGACGCGGCTGGAGTGATGCCAGACGCGCGGCGATCAAATTGCCGCGCGTCTGGCCTGCGACGTCAGGCGGCCTTCTTGCGCGTGTCGTAGACCTGGTCGACGAGGCCCCAGTCCCTCGCTTCCGCGGCGCTCATGAAGTAGTCGCGGTCGAGCGTGCGCTCCACTTCCTCGTAGGTGCGGCCGCAATGCCTGGCGTAGAGCTCCGTCATATGCTGTTTGGTGCGCACGATGTCCTCGGCGTGGCGCTGGATGTCGGAAGCCTGCCCCTGGAAACCGCCAAGCGGCTGATGCAGGACGATCCTGGTGTTGGGCAGCGCGATGCGGCGTCCCGGGGAGCCCGCCATCAGGAGAAACGAGCCCATCGAGGCGGCGAAGCCCATGCAGACCGTCGACACCGGACAGGAGATGTATTGCATCGTGTCGTAGATGGCGAAGCCGCTGGTCACCATGCCGCCGGGCGAGTTGATGTAGAGCGATATCTCCTTGTCGGGATGGTCGGACTCCAGCGACAGCAGCTGCGCGCAGACCAGCGCCGAAACGGTGTCGTTGATCTCGCCATTGATGAAGACAATGCGCTCGCGCAGCAGCCGCGAAAAGATATCGAAGGAACGTTCGCCGCGGCTCGACTGTTCGATGACCATCGGCACCAGATTGGCAATGCTCATGACGGGTTTCCTCAGTCCTTTTTGGTTAGGCGGCGCGCAGCATCATGCAAGGTGCATTGGCCGCGACCGGGTTCTTGCGGGCATAAAGCGAGAGTCCGCAGCCGACGCCGGCAATGGCCAGAACAGGCTCCGCCACCGGGACGAAGCCGTCATGGACGATGCGGAGATGCGTGCCGCCGGAGGCGGTGCGGGCGAGCGTGAAGGTGACGATGCTGTCGAAAGCGGGAAGCTGGTCGGCATCCTTGTCGGCCGGCCGCTCGCGCCAGGAATAGCGCAGCAGCCTGCCGGGCTCGGCTTCGAGCACTTCGCATTCGATCGGCGCATCCGATCCGGCAAAGGCGAAGCTGCTGCCGGCTTCCGCCTTCATGTCGTTCGGCATCATCCAGGCGGCCAGCAGTTCCGGCTCGGTCAGCGCCCGCCAGACCTTTTCCGGCGGATCGGCAAGCTCGCATTCGAAGCTGAGCGGCGCCTCGGCCGCTGTCGGGTTTTCTGCCTTGGTCATTGGTCCATTCCCTTCAGAACCGTCTTCAACTTCTCGATGCGTTCCGGCCAGAAGGCGCGGTAGCGTTCGATCCAGCCGAGCAGCGGGTCGAGCCCTTGAGGATCGGCGCGGTAATAGGCGTTGCGGCCGGCGCGCCGCTCGATCACCAGGCCGGCGCCGCGCAGCACGGCCAGGTGCTGCGAGACCGCCGGCTGCGACACGCTCATGCCGGAGCGCAGCTCGCTCACGCTCATCTCGCTGGCGGTCAGCCGCTCATAGACGGCGCGACGGGTGGGGTCGGCCAAGGCTCGGAAAATCTCTGCTTCGATCATGGCAAAAGCATAAGTCGATACTTATTGATTTGGCAAGGGGCTATTTGATCGCCATATTGGGAGGAGGCTCAGGCGCCGCCTTTGCTGACATTCCTTGACAGAAAGGGCGGTTATGCTAGAACGAAAGAGGAACAAAAACCTTGTGGGAAAAGCCAGCCTTTACGGGCATGGGCCGCCTCAAGGCTATAAGGTGAGCGACTTAAAATTTGTTTCGGATGAGCGCGGAGAAGTACGATGGCGGGTAGCGTCAACAAGGTCATTCTGGTCGGCAATCTCGGGGCGGACCCTGAAATCCGCCGCCTGAATTCCGGCGATCCGGTCGTCAACATCCGCGTCGCCACCTCGGAAAGCTGGCGCGACAAGAACTCGGGCGAACGCAAGGAAAAGACTGAGTGGCACAATGTCGTCATCTTCAACGACCAGCTCGCCAAGGTGGCCGAGCAGTATTTGAAGAAAGGCATGAAGGTCTATGTCGAGGGCCAGCTCCAGACCCGCAAATGGCAGGACCAGACCGGCAATGACCGCTACACGACCGAGGTGGTGCTGCAGAAATTCCGCGGCGAACTGCAAATGCTCGATGCGCGCGGCGAGGGAGGCGGCGGCCAGGTCGGCAATTATTCCGGCGGCGGCAGCCGTGGCTCCGACTTTGGCCAGTCCGGCCCGAACGAAGGTTTCAGCCGCGGTGGCGGCGGCGGTTCGAGGGGCGGCGGTGGCGGCGGCTCGTCGCGCGAGCTGGACGACGAAATCCCGTTCTAAGCGTCTCGACATGGTCGTTTAGGGGAAGGCGATGTCGCTCGGAGCGCTTCCGTCGGCGCCGCCTCCCATTCCATGGCAAGCCTTCGCGGCCTTTGCCGCTTTGGCCATCCATCCTTCGCCGGCAGCAGCCTCCATAGAGCGAGACAGTTGTGAGGGCTTCGGCCGGCGTAGGCCGGTTCTCGGAACCTGCCATTTTCGGCGCGGCCTGACCTGAATCTCAACAGGCCTTAGCGCGGACCGGAATTTCTCAAGGAACACCACCGTGAAAGCACGCGTCAAATGGGTCGAGGAACGCACCTTTGTCGGCGAATCCGGCAGCGGGCATAAGGTCGTGCTAGGCACGGCGCATGGGCCGGATGGCAAGACGCCTGGACCGAGCCCGATGGAACTGGTGCTGATCGGCACCGGCGGCTGCTCGGCCTTTGACGTCGTCCACATCCTGGAGAAAGGCCGCGAGGCGGTCGAGGATTGCGTGGTCGAGCTCGACGCCGACCGGGCCGAGACCGATCCCAAAGTGTTCACCCGCATCCACATGCATTTCATCGTCAAGGGCCGGGCGCTCTCGCATGACAAGGTCAAGCGCGCGATCGACCTCTCGATCGAGAAATACTGCTCGGCCAGCGCGATGATGGCGAAGACGGCGACGATCACGCATGATTTCGAGGTGGTCGAAACGGCGGGGGCATTAGGGCAGTAGGGCAGTAGGGCAGTAGGGCAGTAGGGCAGTAGGGCAGTAGGTGGGCTGCTTCGCAGCCGCTTAGACCGCCATCAGCGCCCTGATACCATCCGCCACGAATTGCACGGCCAGCGCCGCCAGGATCACGCCGAGCAACCTGGTCAGGATCGAGCGGCCGGTCTGGCCGAGGATGCGGTCGATGCGTTCCGACAGCACGAACACCAGATAGGTGATGACGAGGCAGAGGAAGATGATGCCGACCAGCGCGGCTTGAGCGGCAAAGCCTTCGAAATGCCCCGACAACAGCACGGTCGCCGAGATCGCGCCGGGGCCGGCGATCAGCGGGATCGCCAGCGGGAAGGCGGCGATGTTGTGGATCATGTCCTTGGTGATGGCGACGTCGCCGATCTTCTCCTTGCGGTCCTGGCGGCGCTCGAACACCATTTCGAAGGCGATGAAGAACAAGAGAAAGCCGCCAGCGACGCGGAAGGCCGGCAGCGTGATGCCGAACACCGACAGGATCGAGGCGCCGGCAACCGCGAACAGCGCCATGACCAGAAAGCCGATCACCGAGGCGCGCACCGAGACCTGTTGGCGCTCCTCCCGGTTCATACCGCGCGTGACGGCGAGGAAGAGCGGCGCCAGTCCCGGCGGGTCGATGGTCACCAGGATGGTGACGAAGGCGTTGAACAGGCTGTCGAAACTCGGCATCGCTGGTCCCCTCCCGCCAGGCGAAGCCCAGCCTCTGCAATTGGTAGAGCAAAGCCCGGGCGCTGGAAACAGCCGGGAAGATGGTTTCGCGAACCTGGTGAAGCCCGGCGGCGCGAAGGATCGCTAAGACTCTTGTTTTGTGCCGCTGCGATCTTCGATAGCCATCAGCTCTCACCCACCCGCCGGGCCAAAAACTCGACCTCCATGCGCCAGGTCGCGCCGCCATCATGCGAGCGCTCGCCGAGCCAGCGGAACGAGTTTTCGGTGATGCGCGAAAAGCTCCAACGTACCGACGCGCCGGTTCCGTCGGCGCCGACCTGGACGATCGTGTCGCCCTCGGCGCGGCCGAGCTGCCGGCTGTAGTACTGGTTGCGCGGGTCGCTCCAGAAGATATGCCAGGCGTCGGCGCCGGGATCGTAGACGCGCAATGTCGTGCCGTAGAAGGTCCATGGCCCGAGCGACGGGGAGGAACCCGCGTCGCGCGCGGGGAGTATCCAGACGTCCTGCACGGCCCTGCCTTCCAGAACCCAGCCGAAATGCACCTCGCCACGGCCCGTCAGTCTGGTCCCATCATCTAGGATGCGTGTGGCATCGAACGTCCAGGCGCCGATGAAGCGGCCGTAGAGCTTCAGCTTTTCGGCGAGATCCGGATTGGGGCTACCGCTGTGCAGGGCTTCGGCAAAAGAATCGATCATGGCTGCTGCCTCGTTTGTCAGGAGAGGGCGAGCAGTAACGGCATTGCGGGGTTCTGCGCTTGGGAAAAATTGCTATCTTTCGGTGATGGCGACGACTGATAAAACCGTTGCTTCGGGACCTGGTTGGCAGGTGTCTGACGTGATCTGCACCGCCGCCGCCGGCGACAGGCCGTTCGAGGAGGAGCATCGCGCCTTCTGCGTCGCCGCGGTGACCAGAGGCACGTTCCGCTATCGCACGCGCCAGGGCACGGCGATGCTGGCGCCAGGCGCCATTCTGCTTGGAAATCCTGGCGCCTGCTATGAATGCGGGCATGAGCACGGTGCTGGCGACCGCTGCCTCTCCTTCCATTTTTCACCGGCCTATCTGGAGCGCGTCGTGACCGAACTGCCCGGCGCGAAGCGGCTCGGCTTCACCGATCCGCGCCTGCCGCCCTTGCCGTCGCTGACGCCGGTGCTGGCCGAGGCGGAGGCCGCGCGGGAAAGGGGCGATGGCGAGGCGTTCGAAGAACTCGGCCTGCGCATTGCCGGCGCGGTGGTCGCGGCTGCCGCCGGTCCTTCCACAACGGCGCGGACACCCAGCCGCCGCGACCAGAAACGCGTTGCCGAAGCGGTGCGGCTGATCGAGCTCAATGCCGAGCGGCCGCTCTCGCTGGCCGAGCTTGCCGGCGCCACGGCGACGAGCCCCTATCATTTCCTGCGTACGTTCCGGCAGGTTGCCGGTATGACGCCCTACCAGTTTCTGCTCAGGACAAGGCTGCATCGGGCCGCCGTGCGGCTGCGCAGCTCGGACGCGACGATCTCGACAATCGCCTTAGACACAGGCTTCAACGATCTGTCGAGCTTCAACCGTCGGTTTCGGCGCGAGATGGGAGAGGCGCCGGGCGCCTATCGCGCCCGGCGCGTTGGCTGAAAAAGCCTGCTGCTGCCGATCGGGGTCGATCATGGCATGCTATCCTGTTCCTTGAGCTGCGGTTTCCCCGGATCAAGTGATTTGATCGCCGCGTCGACGCTGTGGAATATGCGCTCAGCGCCGACGATGTCGGCGATGCCGAACCGCTTGAGCGCCGCCTGGGCGCGCAGCGATTCCATGCGCGCGATAGCAAAGACCGCGCCTTTTTCGCGACAATGGCGGATGGTGTCGATCAGCGCCTGGGCGGCCGTATAGTCGATCTCGACGATGTTGCTGGCCTCCAGCACCACCAGCTTCACGTCCTCGCTCCTGGCGTCGATCAGGTCGCTCAGACCGCGCTTGAAACGGTCGGCATTGACGAAGGAAAGCGGCGCCTGGAACGCCGCCACCAGCACCCCGGCGTGCTGCTCGCCCGTGCTGGCACTACTGGGCGGCCACCAGACCGACGTGCCCGGCACCTGCGCCAGCTCGATCGGCTGTGTACGCGTCGAGCCCCAGATGCCGTGCAGCAGCGAAAGACCGATGCCGATCGCGACCCCGGTCTCAATGGGAAGGACGACGATGGCGATCATGGTGATCAGGATCAGCGCGAACTCGCCCGGCGCCTGGCGCCAGACCTTGGCGAATACCTGCCAGCGCAGGATGTGTTGGGCCACGAACATCAGCACGCCGGCAAGGGCCGCTTGCGGCACATTGGCCAGCAGGCTGCCGCCGAAAGCGCCGAGCGCCAGCACGATGGCGGCCGCGATCAGGCCCGACAGCTGCGAGCGGCCGCCGGTCTGGGCGACGATGGCCGTGCGCGGCGGGCTGGCGTTGACGGCAAAGGCGCCGAACAGGGCGGCCACGATGCTGCCCGCGCCGACGCCGACAAAGTCGCGATTGACGGCTGGCGCTTCACCGTCTTGGGAAGCAAACGAGCGGCTCGTGGCCGCTGTCTGCACCATGACGACGATGGCGATCAGCAGCGCCAGCGGGACCAGGGCCCGGGCATCCTGGAAGTCGGCGGTCGGCACGCCTGGGATCGGCGACCCGTTCGGCAAGGCGCCGAGCACCTCGACGCCACGGTTCCTCAAATCGAAGGCGACGACGCCAAGCGTCGCCAGGACCATGCCGATCAACGCCGCCGGGATCCGCGCGCTGACCTGTCCGGCGGCGAAGACGATGGCGAAGACACTGAGGCCGATTGCCAGGCTCCAGGGATTGGTGAGGTGGATATTGGCGGCTATCTCGCCGACTCGCCGCACGGTTTCGCCGCTTTCGGCCGGCAGGCCGAGCAAGGAAGGCATTTGCGAGACGATGATATGGACCGAAATGCCGGCGAGGAAACCCGTCGTGACCGGCACGGACAGCAGATCGGCGATCCAGCCGAGACGGAAGACGCCGCTTAGCGCCACCAGCAGCCCCACCATCAGGGCCAGCATGGTCGCCAGCGCCAGGTAATGCGGCGAGCCGGACGTGGCGATCAGTGCCAGACCGCCGGCAAACAAGGGCGTGATCGTCGAATCCGCGCCCGCCGACAGCTGGCGGTTGGCGCCGAGCAGCGCGAAGGCGACCGAGCCGGCGACGAAGGTGAAAAAGCCGATCTGCGGCGCGAAACCGCCGAGCCGCGCCGTCGCCATCTGCTCGGGAATGGCGATCGCGGCCAGCGTGATGCCGGCCGCCAGATCGCCGTTGAGGTCCTTCACGCTCCAGCCGCTGAGGGCCCGCATGGGCAGCCATGAGGCCAGCTTAACAGCACTTGCGGTTTTTGCCCGATCCATCGCCGACCTTGCCGCATGACGGCGAAAACGACGGTGGCCATATCGTCGCAATCAGCGGTATCCATTTGAAATTACCATCAAAATTGTCTCTGGAAAAGTCCGGCTGACATTGGAGTTTCGGCAAGGCTTCCTATATAAGCATGCAGTGATTCCCGACTGGATTGTGACCTGATTTGACCGACCAGAAGACACCGCGCGGGCCGGACGGCGGCCCCACCGGCATCGAGCCGATTTCGATTATCGAGGAGATGCAGCGCTCCTACCTCGATTACGCCATGAGCGTGATCGTCAGCCGCGCGCTGCCCGACGTGCGCGACGGCCTGAAGCCCGTGCACCGCCGCATCCTCTACGCCATGCAGGAAGGCGGTTACCACTGGAACCGCAAGCATGTGAAATCGTCGCGCATCGTCGGCGACGTAATGGGTAAATACCATCCGCATGGCGACGCCTCGATCTATGACGCCTTGGTTCGCATGGCGCAGGACTGGTCGCTGCGCGTGCCGCTGATCGACGGGCAGGGCAATTTCGGCTCCATCGACGCCGATCCGCCCGCGGCCATGCGCTACACCGAGTCACGGCTCACCAAGGTCGCGCATGAGCTCCTGGAGGATATCGACAAGGAAACGGTCGATTTCCAGGACAATTACGACGGCGCCGAGCAAGAGCCGAAGGTGCTGCCGGCGCGCTTCCCCAACCTTCTGGTCAACGGCTCGGGCGGCATCGCCGTCGGCATGGCCACCAACATTCCGCCGCACAATCTGAGCGAAGTCTGCAACGGCGCCATAGCCCTCATCGACAATCCGGCCATCGACCTGCCGGCATTGATGGAAATCGTGCCCGGCCCGGATTTCCCGACCGGCGGCATCGTGCTTGGCCGTTCCGGCATCTACAGCGCCTATTCCACCGGGCGCGGTTCGATCGTCATGCGCGGCCGCGTCAATATCGAATCCCGCGGCAACGACCGCGAATCCATCGTCGTCACCGAGATCCCCTATCAGGTGAACAAGGCGGCGATGATCGAGAAGATGGCCGAACTGGTGCGCGAGAAGCGCATCGACGGTATCTCCGACATCCGCGACGAAAGCGACCGCCAGGGCTATCGGGTCGTCATCGAACTGAAGCGCGAGGCCGTCGCCGACGTCATCCTCAACCAGCTTTACCGCTTCACGCCGCTGCAGACGTCGTTCGGCGCCAACATGGTGGCGCTGAACGGCGGCAAGCCGGAAGTGATGACGCTGATCGACATGCTGAAAGCCTTTGTCGGCTTCCGCGAGGAGGTCATCAGCCGTCGCACCAAATATTTGCTGCGCAAGGCGCGCGAGCGGGCGCATGTGCTGGTCGGCCTGGCGATTGCCGTCGCCAACATTGACGAAGTGATCAAGCTCATCCGCACCGCGCCCGATCCGCAGACGGCGCGCGAGCAGTTGATGGAGCGGCGCTGGCCGTCGCATGACGTCGCTCCGCTGATCAAGCTGATCGACGATCCGCGCCACCGCATCAACGAGGACGGCACCTACAATCTCTCCGAGGAACAGGCGCGCGCCATCCTCGATCTGCGCCTGCAGCGCCTGACCGCGCTCGGTCGCGATGAGATCGCCGACGAGTTGAACGAGATCGGCGCCGAGATCATTGATTTCCTTGATATTTTGTCGTCGCGCGCGCGTATCCAGCAGATCGTCAAGGACGAGCTGATCGCGGTCCGCGACGAGTTCGGCACCCCGCGCCGCACCGAGCTCTCCGACGGCGGGGCGGACATGGAAGACGAGGACCTGATCCAGCGCGAGGACATGGTCGTCACCGTCAGCCATTCCGGCTACATCAAACGCGTGCCGCTGTCGCTCTACCGGGCGCAGCGCCGCGGCGGCAAGGGCCGCTCCGGCATGTCGACCAAGGAAGAGGATTTCGTCACGAGGCTGTTCGTGGCCAACACGCACACGCCGGTGCTGTTCTTCTCCTCGCGCGGCATCGTCTACAAGGAAAAAGTCTGGCGGCTGCCGATCGGCAACCCGCAATCGCGCGGCAAGGCGCTGATCAACATGCTGCCGTTGGAGCAGGGCGAACGTATCACCACGATCATGCCGCTGCCGGAGGACGAAACCAGTTGGGGCGATCTCGACGTGATGTTCGCAACCACGCGCGGCACTGTGCGCCGCAACAAGCTCAGCGACTTCGTCCAGGTCAACCGCAACGGCAAGATCGCCATGAAGCTGGAGGAAGAGGGCGACGAGATCCTCGGCGTCGAGACCTGCACCGACAATGACGACGTGCTTTTGACGGCGAGTTCCGGCCAGTGCATCCGTTTCCCGGTCTCCGACGTGCGCGTCTTCCAGAGCCGCAATTCCGTCGGCGTGCGCGGCATAAGCATGGCCGAGACCGACCGCATCATCTCGATGTCGATCATCGAGAATGTCGATGCGTCACCCGCAGAGCGCGCCGCCTATCTGAAGCGTGCGGCGGCCGAGCGCCGGCTTGCCGCCGGCGGAGCGGGCGAGGAAGAGGAGATCGCGCTCACCAATGAGGAGGTCGGCGAGGAAGCCGAGCTTTCCGACGAGCGTTACGAGTTCCTTAAGGCGCATGAGCAGCTCGTGCTGACGGTAACGGAATACGGCTACGGCAAGCGCTCGTCGTCCTATGATTTCCGCCTGACGGGTCGCGGCGGTAAGGGCATCCGCGCCACCGACGTGTCGAAAACGGCCGAGATCGGCCGCCTGGTCGCGACCTTCCCGGTCGGCAATGATGATCAGATCATGCTGGTTTCGGACGGCGGCACGGTGATCCGGGTGCCGGTCAACGGCATACGCTTCGCCAGCCGCGCCACCAAGGGCGTGACGATCTTCAACACGGCCGAAGGCGAAAAGGTTGTCTCGGTGGAGCGGATTTCGGAGCCGCAGTCGGACGAAGAGGCGGAAGACGTGGCTTCGAACGAGGCCGGTGCGGACGATACGGGCGGGAGCGAATAGGATCTCGTCCGGCTCAACCGGCCCGTTGGGCCGGTTCGGTCATGGTGGGGATCAGTGGCGAGGGTAGACGTTGCGGTGGGCGAAACCATCGAGGCGCTTGGTGTTGGCCTTGACGCGCACCCGCGCCGCTTCCTGATGCAACCCGAATGCGGTCGCGATGAGCATCACGATGGTCATTGCTGCGGCAAGCATGTAGATCAGCATTTGCGTGTTCTCCTGCGCTTACAACGACGAAATGGGGATTTTGTTTCGTCCGTTGAAGCGGCAACCTAGTAACGCTGCGTGAAACGTTCGTGATTGCCGCGTTCATCTGTCGTTCATCGGCGCGAAAAGGTTCACGGCCGGCCAATCGATGGGATTTGCCATGGTTCGGGAGGTTCGCTAAAGCGTTTCGTCGGAAACGGCGGACCGCTTTATCTTTTTGTTTTGCGCAATTCCGGATGGAAAACCGCTCACACTTTTCCTGGAATTGCTCTAGAAGCCTGCCATGACAGAACGCACCGCCCTTTACGCCGGCTCCTTCGACCCGCTGACCAACGGCCATCTCGATGTGCTGAAAGCCTCGCTTGCGGTGGCCGACACTGTCTATGCGGCAATCGGTATCCATCCAGGCAAGAAGCCGTTGTTTTCCTTCGAGGAACGCGTGGAGCTGATCGAGGCGGCGACCAAGGCCGAATTCGGCAAGGACAGCGGCCGCATCAAGGTCGTTGCCTTCGACGGGCTAGTCATCGACGCGGCCCGCAAGCAGGGCGCTTCGATCATGATCCGCGGCCTGCGCGACGGCACCGATCTCGACTATGAAATGCAGATGGCCGGCATGAACGAGACGATGGCGCCGGAACTGCAGACGGTTTTTCTGCCGGCGAGTCCCTCGGTGCGCACCATTACCGCCACACTCGTGCGCCAGATTGCCTCGATGGGCGGCGACATCCGCCCATTCGTGCCGGCGGCTGTCGCCGGGGCGCTTACCGCCAAGTTCACCAAATAGATTATCCCGGAGATCCCTATGCAGCTGAAGAAGCTCGCTTCGTTCCTTGTCGTGCTTGCCGGCCTTTTCGCGGCATCCCTTTTCTCGGTATCTGGGCCGGCCGTTGCCGCCGACAAGGAAAACACCATGATCATCACGCTCAAGGATGGCGACGTGACGATTGCGCTGCGCCCCGATCTGGCGCCCAAGCATGTCGCGCAGATCAAGAAGCTGGTGCGCGCCGGAGCCTATGACAACGTCGCCTTCCACCGCGTCATCGACGGCTTCATGGCGCAGACCGGCG